>CAWEVL010000015.1:0-39716 GCA_963812525.1 uncultured Acidimicrobiaceae bacterium | reverse complement strand
ACCGCTTCGAGCCGCAGCAACGACCTGGACGACGCCCCCACCTTCCTGTGGACGGTGCGACCCGACGGCACCACCCGGGCGCTGTCCGCCGGAGCCCCCCGCCTCCCCGTCCACCACTGGACGGCGGGACCGGTCACCCTGGACGCCGAAGACCGCACCTTTCGGTTCGACGCCGTCCGAACCGAGGCCGGCTGGTTGGTGGCCGGCGAGAGCATCGTGAGGATCGGCGAGTTGCGGGACCAGCTGCTCATCGCCGAAGCGGTGCTCGGCACCCTCCTGCTGGCGGTGACCTTCGTGGGTTCGTTCCTGGTCGGGTTGCGGGCCTCGGCCCCCATCGAGCAGATCCGCCGGCGACAGGCGGAGTTCACCGCCGACGCCTCCCACGAGCTGCGCACCCCGTTGAGCGTCATCGAGGCCGAAGTCGACCTGGCCCTGAGCCGCGAACGGGACGCCGCCAGCTACCAGGACACCTTGCAACGGGTGTCCTCGGAGAGCGGCCGGCTCCGCTCCATCGTGGAGGACCTGCTCTGGCTGGCCCGCGCCGACGCCGACCCGTTCGAAGGCCAGCCGATCAGCTGGTCGACGTCGGCCAGGTGGGGGCGTCGTGCCTGTCACGGTTCCGGGCGGTGGCCGACGCCGGTTCGGTCACCCTGACCGGCCGGATCGACGCCGGCCACCCCCACCTCCATCCGGGCCGATGCCCGACTCGGTCGACCGGTTGATCAGTGTCCTGCTCGACAACGCCTGCCGCTACGCCGGTACCGGGGGCAGCGTGGAGCTCGGGGTCACCGTCCAGGGCGGCCGGGTGGTGCTGACGGTCGACGACTCGGGTCCGGGCATCCCCGAAGCCCATCGTGACCTGATCTTCGACCGCTTCCACCGGGCCGACGACTCACCGGGTGGGACCGGACTGGGCCTGGCCATCGCCGACGCCGTGGTCAGGAACAGCGGGGGCACGTGGTCGGTCGGGACCTCGCCGCTCGGGGGGCGCCCGGATGGAGGTGTCGTGGCGCCCGGCGCCGGTCGGGGCCGCCCGGACCGAGCCCCTGCCCGTCACCTGAGGCACCTTTGGTCCAGTAACGACATCTGACCAGGGACTTTCTTCGGAAAATCTTACCCTGGCGTCATCGAAACGTCAGCCGGCCGCCGTAGCCTCTTTGTATGAGCAGTCCACGGTCGACCGGGCGCCACGCCAGTCCTCCCCATGCCGTCGGGCGGCGGCGAGACGCCGCCATCGAGCGGACCCGGTCCATCACCAAGACCATCGCCGTCACGTCGGTGGCCGCCGTGGCCGCCTTCGGGATCTACATCAGCCGCGCCCTGCCCGGACACGCCGCCACCAGCTCGGTGTCATCCGGTTCGACGGTCAGTCCCTCCGCCGGGAGTGTCTCCACCGGGGGCAGCCCGCCCAGCCAGTCATCGGGCAATCTCGCTCCTCCGGAGTCGCCGCCGCAGCCGTCGCCGCACCAGCGCCCCGGTGGTCAGCGGCTCGAGCTGACCGTGGGCACGGCAACGGCCGGCGGTACCAGTGAGCTGGCGCTCTACCGCACCACCCGCTGGTCCACCAACGTGGAGTTGATCGTGACCGACCCGCGGGCCATGGCCCGGGCCACGGCCATCCTCCAACGGCAGCTGGACCGGGTCGAGCAGGTGGCCAGCCGGTTCCGTCCCGATTCGGAGATCGCCCGTCTGCACGAAGCGGTGGCCATGGCGCCGAGCTGGGCCCATCCCGTCTCCGACGACCTGTACGAGGCGGTGGCCATCGCCGTGCGGGCCGCGGCTCTGAGCGACGGCGCCGTCGACCCCACGGTGGGTTCGGCCCTGGGCGCCCTGGGCTACGACCGCGACTTCTTGTCGGTGGCCGACGGCGTGGACGGCCCGCTGCCACTGGCCGAACCGGTACCCGGTTGGCAGACGATCACCGTCGACGCCGAACGCCGGGCCGTCGGCTTTCTTCCCGGTACGGTGCTGGACCTCGGGGCCACGGCCAAGGCCTGGGCCGCCGACCGGGCCTGTGCCGCCATCGCCGACGAGCTGGGGTGCGGCACCCTGGTCTCGCTGGGCGGTGACCTGGCCGTCCGGAACGTCCCCGACCAGGGATTCACGGTGGGCATCGCCGATGTCTGCGGTGACCGGACCACCACCGTGCAGGTCAGCGTGGCCTCCGGGGGCCTGGCCACGTCGGGCATCGGCCGCCGGCACTGGAGGCTGGGCCGCCACCCGGTCCACCATCTGATCGACCCGGAGACCGGGCTGCCGGTGGACACCTACTGGAGGACCGTGTCGGTGGCCGCCGGCTCCTGTGTCGACGCCAACACCGCGTCCACCGCGGCCATGGTCAAGGGGTCGGGAGCGGTGACCTGGCTGGAGGATCGGGCCCTGCCGTCCCGCCTGGTGCGCACCGACGGGCTGTGCACCACCACCGCCCGGTGGCCCGCCGACCACGGGGGTGGGAACAGCCCACCGTCGAGCGCCCGATGACCGCCGCCGCGCTGGTCGGCGCCGCCTCCAACAGCAGGGCCCTCTGGTACCTGACCCGCTCCACCGGCCTGGTGGCCCTGGTGCTGCTGACCGCCTCGGTGGTCGTCGGCGTGGTGGCCTCGGTGGGCTGGACCACCGAGCGGTGGCCCCGGTTCCTGTCCCAGAACGTCCACCGCAACCTGTCGCTGTTCTGCGTGGGCTTCGTGGCCATCCACGTCGTCACCACGGTGAGCGACGGCTACGTACCCATCGGGTTCGCCGACGCCTTCCTCCCGTTCCGGACCCCGTACCGCCCGCTGTACGTGGGCCTCGGGGCACTGACCTTCGACCTGCTGCTGGCCGTGCTGGTGACCAGCGCCCTCCGGCACCGCATCGGCTTCGCCTCCTGGCGGTTCGTCCACTGGCTGGCCTACCTGTGCTTCCCCATCGCCCTGTTCCACTCGTTGGGCAGCGGCACCGACGCCCCGCTGCCCCTGGTCCTGATGCTCGACGCGGCGTGTGCCGGGGCGGTCGGCCTCGCCGTGGGCTGGCGACTGGTCACGGGTCGGACGTTCACCGCCGGCCAGCGGACCGCCGCCGCGGTGGGGACGGTGGTGGTCGGTCTGGCCGTGCTGGTATTCGCCGCCCTCGGCCCCCTCCGGCCCGGATGGTCCCACCGGGCCGGCACGTCGACCGCGCTGCTGGCCCAGCTGGCCCAGAAGAACGGCGCCGCCAGTACGGCGGCAGGTGGCACCGCGGGCACGGTCCCGACGACGTCGACGACAGGAGCGGCGGCCGAACCGGCACCCTCACCCCCCTTCACCGTGGGCGTGACCGGTACCCAGTCGACCTCCACCGCCAACAGCACCGGCCAGGTGCAGGTCGTCCTGTCCATGCACCTGCAGAACGCCGGCTCCACCCCGTTGACCGTCACGCTGGTCGGCGAGGCGGTCCAGGGTGGCGGCGTGACCATGTCGTCGGGGACGGTGACGCTGGGCAGCTCCCACGGGGTGGTGACCTCGCTCGACGGGGGGACGGTGTCGGCCCGCATCTCGTCGCCGACCCCGATGGACCTCACGCTCTCCCTCCAGGTGGACCAGAACTCGGGGGCGCTGTCCGGCACGGCCACGGGCACGGCGCGCTCCGGCGGCGGAGACTCCCACTGATGGCCCCGGAGTTGACTCGGTCCTCGGGGGCGCGTGAGCCGACGGTCGCCCCTCCTCTGGGCACCGAGCGGCTGCTGTCGGAGGTGGGATCCGACGCGCGGACCGTCACGCTTCGGGACCACGTGGCCCAGTGGGGTGCCCTGCCGGTGTGGGCGGGGCCACGGTTCCTCGACGAGTTGGAGCGCAGCGGGCTGCGAGGCCAGGGCGGGGCATGGTTCCCCCTGGCCGACAAGTGGCGATCATTGCGGCCGACCCGGCTCAAGGGGCCGGTGATCGTGGCCAACGGCGCCGAGGGGGAGCCGGCCAGCGGGAAGGACCGGCTGCTGGTGTGCCAGCTCCCCCACCTGGTGCTCGACGGGGCGGCGGTGGCAGCCAGGACCCTCGGGGCCTCGCAGGTCTTCGTCCACGTTCCCGCCGGCGCCGTGGACACCATGCACCAGGCCATCGCCGAGCGGCGGCACCATGGAATGGACCCGGTGGACGTCGAGGTGGTGGTGGCTCCGGGACGGTACGTGGCCGGACAGGAGTCGGCGGTGGTCAACACCATCGCCGGCCAGAAGCCGGCCACGCCCTACTTCACCAAGATCCGGACGGTGCGGGACCAGGGGGTGGGCGGGCGCCCGACGCTGGTCCAGAACGTGGAGTCCCTGGCCCACGTGGCCCTCATCGCCCGGTTCGGGGCCCGGTGGTTCCGGTCGATCGGCACACCGGACTCGCCGGGGACCTCCCTGTTCACGGTGACCGGGCGGTGGGGCGAGCCGCGGATCGTGGAGGTGCCGCTCGGGGTGCCCATGGGACACGTCCTCGGGTTGGGGACCGGGGACGCCCAGGGAGTCCAGGGGGTGCTGCTCGGCGGGTATGGCGGCGGCTGGCTGCCCACGGCCCAGGCCCTGGCCATGCCCATGACCGAGGAGGAGGCCCGACGGCACGGATCCTCGCTGGGGGCAGGGGTGCTGGCTCTGCTGCCGGCCGACGTCTGCCCGCTGGCCGAGGTCAGCCGGGTGGCCCGGTACATGGACGGACAGAAGGCGGGACAGTGCGGACCCTGCATCAACGGCCTCGACGGCGTGGCCCGGGGCCTGGAGCTCCTGGCCTACCAGCCCCGTTCCCTGGCGGGCGGCCTGTCGCCCATCCTCACCGTCTGCGACCTGATGGAGGGACGGGGGGCGTGCGGCCATCCCGACGGCGTGGCCCGGTTCGTGCGCACCGCCCTGTCCGTGTTCGAGGGCCACGCCCGACTCCACCTGCAGCGGGGCCCCTGCCACGGGGCCGGCCATCCGTTCCTGCCCGTGCCGGCCGAGGCGCGCCGGTTGGCCCGATCGGTGGCCGGTCGATGACGGCGGCGACCCGGGCCTCCCGTTTCACGCTGGTCGTCGACCCCATCGCCTGCGACGGCCACGGGGTCTGCGCCGAGCTGCTCCCCGAGCGGATCAGCCTCGACCCGTGGGGCTTTCCCATCATCGAGGCCGGGCCAGTGCCCTCGGACCTGTTGCCCCATGCCGAGCGGGCGGTCAGCAGCTGCCCGAGGCTGGCACTGAGGTTGGTGGAGCGGGGCTGAGGCCCTTCCGATGACCTCACACGCTGTTGGCAAAAGGTTCACCCGCCCATGACACTGGGGTAACCCTCCGGTTAGGCCGCATCAGTACATTCGCTTCCAGTCGAGAGCCAGGAGGCGGATGTGGATCCGAACGAGAGCCGCCAGCACGAGGAGATCAAGTGCCACGCGCGCGCCTTCGTCGACCAGGATGATCCCGGGTCGTTCCTGCATTCTGGTCGCATCGCCTCGACGAGCGCCCTTGCAAACCAATCCGGCGTCCACCTTCTGACCTCCACCGCCGCCGCCACCATCGAGTACGCCGACCCATCCACAACATCGCCCGACTCCGCGGCACAGTTCCGGGCGCCATTCGCCGGGCCAGTCCCAGGCATGTCGCTCGGGAAAGGACTGGTGAAGCTCGCACGACCGAACCAGTGGATCAAGAACCTGTTGGTGTTCGTGGCGCCGGCGGCTGGGGGCGTTCTCTTTCACTGGAGTGTGTTGTGGCACGCTGCCGGCGCATTCGGCATCTTCTGCCTAGCAGCATCCGGGACCTACTACCTCAACGACGTCAAGGACGTAGGCGAGGACCGGATCCATCCGACGAAGCGGTTCAGGCCCGTTGCATCCGGCGTGGTCCCTGCGCCGCTGGCCATGGTCATCGCCGTAGTGGCCCTGTCTTCGTCGATCGGGCTGAGCTTGGCCCTGGCCGGAGTAAACCTTGCCGTCGTGATGATCATCTATGCCGTCGTGAACATCGGCTACTCGATGGGCCTCAAGAACGAGCCGATTCTGGACCTGGCCCTGGTCAGTGCCGGATTTGTCCTCCGGGCCATCGCAGGAGGGGTGGCTACGGGCGTTCCACTGTCCAACTGGTTCATCATCGTTGCGTGCTTCGGAGCGCTGCTCATCGTCACCGGCAAGCGTTCGGGCGAGAAGAAGCTACTTAGCACCGTCAAGATCGACCAAGGGGCCACCCGACAGATACTCGGCCTCTACACGCCGGAGTTCCTACGAGGGGTGCTGACAATGTCGGCCGCGGTCACCGTGACGGCGTACTGCCTCTGGGCATTCGAACGGGCCTCGACGGTCCATGACGGTCACCACCCCATCTGGTTCCAACTCACGATCGTCCCCTTCGTCGTGGCGCTCCTCTACATCGTGCGCCTGCTCAACTCCGGCGCCGGTGCGGCTCCCGAGGACCTCGCCATCCACGATCATCGCCTGCAGATCTTCGGGCTCTGCTGGGTCGTTCTCTTTGTAGTAGCCACCTACAGCTGACCGCTAAAGATCGCGGCCCTACCATCCTTGCTCTCTCTGATTAACTTTCAGGCCACCCAAGCATCGGTAAGTAATGCCTGGATCGAAGTGCCTGCGCCGGATCGGGAGAATCTTGGATCAGGTGGTTAGATCGGGCCATCGGCCAGAGCTGCGCTACGGGTACTAAAACGTGCCGTTCGGGTGACCGATGACCCGGTACAGGCTAAAACTCACGCAGAGCCCTCTCGCAGGAAATGCATGCGACAACTTTGCCCAACTCACTCCCTTGCCAAGTTGGGGATACTGCTCACCGACCGCATCGGTCTGTGCCGATCCTGCGCCTTGGACCATCAGATAGTGCGCGTGGAATGTCAGCGGGTCATCGAGCACACGTTGAAAGTCTCGGTCGTTGTGAATTACGAACAGACGGGGGTTGTCAACATTCGTCACCACATTCGGAATGCAGTTGTCAGCGGTGTCGACCACGACGTCGCCGTTGGGAAGATGTTGCGCGTCAAGGTAGTTGGCCATCGTCTCCACTGCTGAGTACGTGATCTTCGCGTCACGGTCCTGTACATCTAGCTGCTTGTGCCAGATGAACCCGTAGTAGAGAAGGATGTCGGGAGCGAGCTTGACCGTGTCCATGCCCTTGGCGGTTCCGGGAATGGAAGGAACCAGAACCACGATCGTCAGGACTGCGGCGGCGAGCACTCCACCGATGCTTCTGACGCTTCCGCCTCTCATTCGATTTTTGGAATGGAGCGAATCTGCCGGGCGCAACGTACTTGGCTCGCCGAAGATACTGGCCAGCAAGAGCACATCCAAGGGCACGACCATGATGTAGTACCGGTACCACGGGAATATTGCATTTGTAAGATACGACGCAAGCGTGAAAGCCAATCCGCCGCCGATGATCGCCAATACGCCAAGGATCTGCATGTTCCGTCGATAGATTGCGACGACGATTGCAATCACACCAACTATCGAGAGCAATGGTCCTATGTAGGTGATCGCCGTCATCTCATGGACGGCGCGGCTGGACAACGACCCCACGATTTCGTGCGAACTCTTGATGAGTGCGGAGTTTCCGTTTTTAGAGGTGAACTGCTCGAATGGCTGTCCGGTTATCACGTAGCTCACCACCGCCCAGCCCACAAATGCCGTCAAGATCGGGACAACCAGAATCGTCACGTCCGTTAGGGCCGCCCACATGCGGGCCTTCCGCAGGCCGTCGGACCTCACGAATGTGACCCAAAATACCAAGGGAGTGGCGATGGCGGCCGCGGCTACCGGCTCGCTTCGTTCGAGATAGGCGAAGGCCAAGGCAATTGCCGAGTAGACCAGCGAGGGTAGGTCACCATCCCTCAGCCAGCGGAGTAGATACCTCGTCGCCGACAGCATCGTGAACAGATAGATCGCTTCGCTCATCCCGTTGCCTCCAAAGAGGAGGATCATGGGATTCAGCACAAAAAAGGCCGTCAGCAGAATCCGAAGGGCACCGGCCACCTTCCAGTCTCGAAGGATCGAATTCAGCTGATAGGCCGCCCCACCCATCGAGATTGCCGACATGGTGGTTCCGGCCACGTTGTGCGACGCCAGAACAGGCCAGAAACTATTGAACGCCAGAAGCGGAAGGTCGGCAAACGACGACAGAGGATTCCAGACAAATCCGACTGCGGCCAGGTGTGGATCCCGGGAATGGAAAATATAGAATCCGTTGGCCATGCGAGATATAGCGTCACCATCGAACGCGTGGTATCTAAAATCCAGAAGTATGGCCACAAGCAGGTAGGCCGCGAATGCGCCAAAGAAGACAAGTGAACCCTCGCTGAGGAGATGGCGACTCATCCGGCGTAGGCGTTTCGGCCGAGAGGTCCGCTCTGGCGTCTTGTCTTGATACGGCGAAGCCGCAGCACCGGCCTGCCAAGACTGGTGCACTTCTCCGAGCTGAAGTGTCATGTCTTGGAATCCATTGGGCAACCCTGCATCAACAACAGTCGCATCCCCTAAAGGCCGAACCGCTGCCTCTGACAGCGTCGGCAGTTGACTGGCCAGGATTGTGGACTCCGCCTGGCACCGGAACCCTCCCCACTTGTTCTGATCATGAGGCCACCCGACACCCAGCATTCGCCGTCAGTGAATGGTGACGACTCACCCGGGCACGTTAACACCTCTGACCTGCAGTTTTTGGTCGAACGCGCCATGAACACGAGGCTTTCACCGCGAGTTCAGGCCAGTTCACCGGCAGGCAACTTTGCATTCACGTTTCGTTCACTCCGGCGCGCTCGGTGTGGACGGCTACCCCACCACGCCGCCCCGTTTCATGATCGGGTCGGTCAAACCAATGTCGTAACTGCATGAGACCGAAGGCCGGGGGACCCAATTCCACACGAGTTGGCCGCTGCTGCCGGCCTTCGCCTGCCCTCGAAACTTGGCGCGAAACTCAGCGTTTCTTTTGGTGTCCTGTGCGCACCCCCGGCCCTGACCGGCCACAAGTCCCAGCTCGCCGGCGATAATCGGCTTTCCCACTGCCAGCGACTGATGGAACCGCACTGCCATTCCGTTCCACTGGTCACCACCGATCGGTGCGGTTCCCCAGTAGTCGTGATATGAGAGTACGTCGATACCGGGGCTGGCCGACACGTACTGGTAGTCCGACCCCTCCGTGCCGCATTGCCCGCCACCGAGCAGGCCGCTTTCGACGAGATGCCTTGGATCGAGACTGTGGATTTCGGCACCGACGTTGTCAAAAAAATAGCGGAGGGCCGAAGCGGCAACGGTCTCATCCGGACAGGTTTGGTGACCGCTGCAGTTGGTCGGTTGGAACTGCTGCGGGCAGGTGGAGGCCTCCGCCTCAGAGATCGGCTCCCACATTCCCAGGGCCGGAGAATCCGCATAGCGGCTCACGATGTCCTGTAAGTACGACCAATAGGAGAGCGGGGTCAACCCTCGTCCATCCGTCGTCGTCGGATCATTGAAGACGGCCCTGAATCCCCCCTCATACCAGGCGGGATCCTGCCAATGGCCACCGTCACAGGTTCCCCCTTGATCGGTGACCGTCACGATCAATCGCTGGCCATGGGCCGCCGCGGCCGCGAACACTCGGTCCAGCGGCCCCCAATCGAGCTGGTGGGTGTTCACGTTGGTCGCCATGGTCCCTTGAAAGGCCCAGAACCGGATCAGCGAGTTAGGAGGAAGTGAAGCGAAGAGCTGATCGAGCTGCACATCACTGAGATCGGCGCCGCATCCGGCATTGGTACCCCAATCAGTGGCTGCTTCGTAGGCGTTGACGCCGACAAAGTGATACGGGGAACCGTAAAGGTAGAGCTGGGTGCCGGACGCCTGGATGATGGGACTGTTGGCTACCGACAACGAAGTGGCGACCTTCTGCGTTGCAGACCAAGACAGGACCGAAGTGCCGATGAGCACGAAGGTGAACTTGGCCATAAGTGAGATCCCTCGGCAGGATCGGGAACCTCCGGTCGGACGCTGGCGCAAGACCCTGGTGGATTCTCCCCTTACCTCCGTCATCCGGACCCGGTAGACGAGCTGCGCCCCGAAAACCGACATTTAGTGATCGTGACAGCCCATCTCATCCCACTCCTACCTCCAGGATGCACTATCCCGCAAAGAGGTACCGGCCTCCACAGAGTGTCGTTGCTTGGTCACGTTCTCGTCAATGTGACTCACTCGGTGTCACCAACTGTTCACGTTTGGCGGCGGCGCCGGCAGACAATGAACGTCGGGATCAGGTCAGATCAACGAAACACGTTCGGAACTCGAACGTCCGAGGGCATCTCAGGACCATCATCCGACTGCTCCGCCGGCCTGCAGAACGGGATCTGACGGTGCGATGTCGTAGCCGCACGGGTCAGTGACAGATGGAACCCAGTTCCAGAGGAGTAGTCCGCTGCTTCCGGCTTGTACTTGGGCCTGTACCTTCGTGACAAAGTCAGCGTTTCGGGTGGCGACAGTCATGCAGCCGGGTGCTGTTCCAGCCTGGAGTCCCAGCTCGCCGGCGATAATCGGCTTTCCCACTGCCAGCGACTGATGGAACCGCACTGCCATTCCGTTCCACTGGTCACCACCGATCGGTGCGGTTCCCCAGTAGTCGTGATATGAGAGTACGTCGATACCGGGGCTGGCCGACACGTACTGGTAGTCCGACCCCTCCGTGCCGCATTGCCCGCCACCGAGCAGGCCGCTTTCGACGAGATGCCTTGGATCGAGACTGTGGATTTCGGCACCGACGTTGTCAAAAAAATAGCGGAGGGCCGAAGCGGCAACGGTCTCATCCGGACAGGTTTGGTGACCGCTGCAGTTGGTCGGTTGGAACTGCTGCGGGCAGGTGGAGGCCTCCGCCTCAGAGATCGGCTCCCACATTCCCAGGGCCGGAGAATCCGCATAGCGGCTCACGATGTCCTGTAAGTACGACCAATAGGAGAGCGGGGTCAACCCTCGTCCATCCGTCGTCGTCGGATCATTGAAGACGGCCCTGAATCCCCCCTCATACCAGGCGGGATCCTGCCAATGGCCACCGTCACAGGTTCCCCCTTGATCGGTGACCGTCACGATCAATCGCTGGCCATGGGCCGCCGCGGCCGCGAACACTCGGTCCAGCGGCCCCCAATCGAGCTGGTGGGTGTTCACGTTGGTCGCCATGGTCCCTTGAAAGGCCCAGAACCGGATCAGCGAGTTAGGAGGAAGTGAAGCGAAGAGCTGATCGAGCTGCACATCACTGAGATCGGCGCCGCATCCGGCATTGGTACCCCAATCAGTGGCTGCTTCGTAGGCGTTGACGCCGACAAAGTGATACGGGGAACCGTAAAGGTAGAGCTGGGTGCCGGACGCCTGGATGATGGGACTCGACGGCGTCCCTAAAGTTGTGGACGCCGTAGACCCATCGGACGTCCTGGTGATATTGGGACGGGCGGCAGGGTTCGAGGCATCGGTCGTGGGACTGGTTGCGGTCGTCGGCACTGTAGATGTTGCGGACGACGACGTGGAAGTCTGCGGAAGTACCACTGACGCCGAATGTATTGATCCGGCTTTTGCCAAGTTTCCATCGGTCGGCCGAAGCGATCTCGACCCAGTAATTCCAGACGAGGCCACCCCAATCATGACGACCAGGGCAACCACCCCCGTTCGAAGACCGAGGGCGAAAGGAAGAAGAGTCCTCTCGCTCCTCCGTGACACTCGCACTTCCGGGACAGGAACTGGACCAACGGATCTTCGACCGATCTTTCCGATCGGACGAGGCGTCACCATCCTTAGTTTCTCGGAGGGCTGATCGTCCAACTTGAGTGACGCGAGACGACAATCGCGAGATTTGCCCGCAATTTGGCGATTTGCGACAACCGCCTGGGACCAAAAAGCCGGTCGGCACGAGATCGCCCCACTGCCCGTTCACCTAACGTTTACCTCCCGTACGCAGGGATTACACCGAATCAACCCTGTCCCGGACAGCGCCGAACCGATACAGTGTTCGTGTCAGGCAGTGGAGGGGTCGGGGTACAGGGCCCGGATTTGCTCGCTCCATATGGCCCCGGAGGGTGCTGAAGTCATGGGATTCGCGTTTGACGAGGTGACCGGGTTGCCGGTCATCGTGGAACCCCAGGATGCCGAGCAACGGCCGGGTCCCCCTCCGTTGGCGCTCCACCTTCAGCCGGAGCCGGTCGAGTCTCCCGAAGTCGAGATCGGCGACATCATGCTGAAGGTCCAGCAGTTCGCTGATGAAGCGGCGGAGGACGCCAGGGCGCAGGCCCGCTCGGTGATCGCCGACGCCCAGGTCGAAGCAGCCTCCATCGTGGCCCGGGCTCGACGGGAGGCTGAGGAGATAGCTGAACAGGCGCCACCGCAGATCGCTCCTGAGACGGTAGCGAAGCTCTGCTCGGCCATCGAGGAGTTCGCGGACAGCAACCGGGTGCTTGTCGAGGAGCTTGACCTCCTCCGCCGAGAGCTGACGGGGTCTTACTCGGATACGCCCGTTTCGCGGGCCGGTCGCCTTTCAGCCCTCCCGCCCTCACCAGGCTAGTTCTCATCCGATTGCGTTCATCCGCTGCGGACGGACGAACAGCCCAGCCGGTGCGAAGTCAGACGGCGGCCGGCAGGAAGTTGACCAGGGTCTCGAACAGCGCCAGCAGGAGAGCCAGCCAGATCGGCCCGAGGATGAGCCACCTCGCACCTCTTCCATAGGCCCTGGACAGCTTCCCGAAGGCCAGACCCAAGCCGATTAGCGCGCCGAGTTCGACGGCCACCAGTGGGAGCAGCCTGGTGTACCACCCGCTGAGTGCCGCCGGCGCCAGGGCGTACGGCTTGCCTGATCCCTTTCCGATCGGGGAGGGGTGTGCGGCGCCCGGGGGCAGATAGGCCGCTACCACGATGAGACGCTGGACGGCCGAGTACTCGGGGTTGCAGGTGGTCAGCGTCACCCGGTTGTCGCCGAAGTTGTTGAGAACCGAAACGTCCCTGGGCGACACGGGCACGGGCACCGCCGAGACGATGTAGGTCAGCTGCTGCCCGGACAATGTGGTCAGGTAGATGGGATCTCCGATGGCCAGCTCGGCCAACCG
Organism: uncultured Acidimicrobiaceae bacterium; assembly: GCA_963812525.1. Classification (GTDB taxonomy): domain Bacteria; phylum Actinomycetota; class Acidimicrobiia; order Acidimicrobiales; family RAAP-2; genus Bog-756. The sequence goes on along the minus strand of CAWEVL010000015.1, from coordinate 26,721 downwards.
GTTGAATGGAGCTCCGTGGGTGGTCCGGTGGCCGGCGATGGCGACATTGCCGGCTTGACCGGGCATGGCCGTGCCGAGGTAGTGACCGGGCCCCTTGGCCAGGTCCGCCTCGTTGGTCCCGGAGACCACGAACTCGTCCAACCCGATCTTGGGAACCTGCAGGTGAGCCATCACCGTGCCCTGGGGTGGATCGGGGATCCGGGTGGTCGCCGGCACAAGGGTGAACCCCGGCTTGGGCTTGACCACCGCGTGGTGGACGCCCGCTTCGAACTGGTTCTTGAGCGCATCCTGGGTCTGATGCTGGGTGATGGCCGTACCCCACAACTGCCAGGAGACGAAGAGCAGGATGATGATGCCGATGTTCCGCACCCAGGATGTGGCAACGAGCAGCCGTTCCCGTCGCCGCTCGTGCCGGCCGTCGACCGGCGCCCCTCGACTGGGGCGGGTGACGAGGGGCCCTGCTGACGTTGCTGTGCGGCGGCGCTCGCCCCGCCTCCTCCTGCTCCGTCGAGGTCGCTCGACCGGCGTCAGCGGAGCTGGTCGGTCGACAGCAGGTACCGGCTCAACCTCCATTGGCCATGCCGTCACGGACACCTCCGGGACGACAGGGCCGTCAACGACGGTGCCGACGGCCGGTTCACGTCGGGACTCGGGGAGGAGCACCCACTGGTCCGACGTCTCTGTCGCGGTCGCCGCCAATGCGAAGTCGGCCGGGATGGGCAATGTGGTGGTTTCGCTGACCGCGGACTCGGGGCCAGCCGACGGGAGCCACTCGCCGTCATCAGACTGAACCTCGGCGGCCGGAGCCGCAAGCGATGTCGGCGCCACGGTCGGGGCCGGCGCTTGGAGATCGTGACCGGATGAGGCGCGCTCTGCATAGGCCCGCAGCACCAGGTGGGCGATGGCCACCCGGTCACCGGCTACTCCCGGCTCGCCCTCGCACAAGGACGTCCATTCGTCGTCGGTGAGTTCCGCGGCGCCCTCTCCCCGCAACACCTCGGAGACGAACCGCCGGACCATGCCCATGTCCTGGAGCCGGCCCACCATCTCGGTGTTGCCCGAGCCCGCCGGGCCGGGGCGGAGGCCTCTGACCGGACTCTCGCTGAACTCCCAGGTCGTCGTGGCCACGCGCTCAGCTACCTGTCACCGATCACGCGGCGATGTCGGCATCGACCGGTTCGGCTTGCTGGTCGTGGTGCAGTCCGTGCACCGTCTTTTCCCAGAAGTTCGGCGCGCCCACCAGTTGACTCAACGCCTTCACCGCGGCCATGGACATCATGACCCAGTAGAGCGGTACCAGCAGGGCCGGTATGAGTAGCTCACCCTTCTTGGCCACGCGGACGCTCATCACCGTGACGTAGACCAGCAGGAAGTTCCCGAACGCCCAGGAGACCAGGCCGAGGTAGTAGATGGGAGCCGGGAAGATCTCCTGGATGAACGCCGGATGGGCCACGAACCACAGAATGGTCATGAGCCAGAAGATCGGATTGATGATGGCCAGGATCGGCGTTCCCCCTACGAACATGGTGAAGTGCATGAGGCCTTTCCAGCCGAGCTCCCTGCGCAGCTCCCGGGGCTCGCGGAGATGGACCGCATAGGTCTGCAGGTAACCCTTCAACCACCGGGATCGCTGCTTCATCCAATTCACGAAGTCGCTGTTGGCCTCCTCGTAGGTGTTGGACTCGAGCACCCGGACCGTGTAACCCTCCCGGAACATGCGGATGCCCAGATCGGCGTCCTCGGTGACGTTGTACGGGTCCCAGGCGCCGAGGGCCTGTAGGGCCGACCGGCGGAAGTGGTTGGACGTTCCCCCCAGGGGGATCGGCGCATGCATCGCGGCCAGTCCGGGAAGGAAGAACGAGAACCACAGGGAGTACTCGATGGTGAACCACTTGGTGATCATGTTCTGCATCGGGTTGTGGTATGTCAGCTTGGCCTGGACGCATGCAACATCCAGGGCCAGTCGGCTCATGGCCACCGCCGCCCGACGCAGCTGCAACGGCTCGGGTTCGTCCTCGGCATCGTAGATGGCCACCAGCTCGCCACGGGCCAGCGTGAGGCCGAAGTTGAGCGCTTTGGGCTTGGTCCGGGGCTCCGCCGGAGGAATCAGGACCAGTTCGAACTGGTCGCCGGGTCTCGCCTCCCGGATGGCGTCGATCGTGGCGTCGTCATCGGCCTCGATCAGCAGCTTCACGTCGAGACGGTCCGGTGGGTACTCGAATTGGGACACCCGTTGGATCAACTCGTTGATCACCTCCGGCTCGCGGTAGGCGGGGATCATCACGGTGTAGATGGGGAGTTCGTGATCGGGAACGGCCCGAGCCTCCTCGTCACTGATCACCTCGGTGGTCGAAGGCTTGTTCGAGGCCCGGAACAGCGCCAACCGGTAGATGATGGCACCCACGTAGAGGATGGTGATGACGCTCACCACGAAGGTCGCCGCGAGCGAGAGGTCGACGACACCCCAGAGCACGAGCACCACCGCGGCAGCGATGCCGACCTGACGTTGGCGCCGAGAGAGAATCCGCTTGGCCGACACGCCCGGGACCCGGTTGGAGAGGCCGGCGATGCTGGCCTGGAGCCGGAGATCGGACTCCTCGACGGACATGATGGACGTTCTCACGGCAGAACGCTAACACCGGCACCTTCGGGGTTTACAGCGAAAAGACCCGGTCAGAGGTCATGTCACCGAGTGTTCAGCCATCGAGCGCCCATCGTCAATCTGGCGTTCACCCGGCGTTCACCTTGGCGTGGTGTGATGAGGTGGTGGCAGGGCCCAGTCACCCGAAGGCCGGAGTCGCCGGTACAGCTCCAGGTGCTCCCTACCCGACGCGACCCGCCGAGTCGGGTATGGGGCGCGTCGCGGTTGGCATCCAGGCGTGGTCCTATCGGCAGCGTGGGTTGGCAGAAACCTTGGCCGGCCTGCGGCTTTCACACGTTCCGAGTGACGGTGTCGGTCGGTCCGTGCATCCCAATACGAAGATAACCGCATCGGCGTCGGTTCGGCCGAACACACCGACATTGGAACGTGATGTCTCGTTGGACGGTGTACCTGTCGCTCCTGAAGGCCCGTCGGCGACCTTCGAAGGCGACGAGCTTCCCACTCTGCCGCCCTTTTCCCTGCTCTCGAGTTCCCGAGCTCCGACGCAGCCGACCTGGGTGCGGGTAAACGAACCCTCGTCGGTGGAGGCCACCTCTCACCAACGCCCGAGCGCCTCCGGTCCCTTCGACGACCTTCTGGGCGACCTATGCCGCGCCTTGAAGGCACCCGACCGACCGCTCCCACCGCCGGACCGTTTCAGGGTCCGCGTCGCCCAGGTGCCAAAGCCCCACCGGCCCACCAAGCGCGACTACAACTATTTCGTGGAGCTCGACGCGTTGCTCGCCGAACGGGCAGCTCGCTCCAGGTCGGAGCAGAACGAGTAAGCGACAAACAAGTGGCTGGCTCGGCTCAACTCCGCCATGCCTCCGGGAGTGGGCCCCGGCGTTCTGTCGGCCCAGACCGTCGATCTACGAACTCGATCCGGTCACCTTGACCGCCCAACGGCAGGCGGCAGTGGTCTGGACGACCACTTGCTGGCTCCCCGTGGAGGTCTGGGGAGTGATGGCGTTGCCCGTTGCGGCGGTGGACGTGACTGCCGGCGCCGAACCGGGGGGCGCCCCGGTGTTGACCACGAAGATCTGAAATGACGGCCCGCCGGTCGGGGCCGGTGCGCACTGGAAGGCCCAACCGATGTTCCAGGTCCCTCCGGCGATGGTGAACGAGGGGCTGGTCCAGTCCCCGCTCATGGTGGTCTGCGGAACCAGGACGGTCGCCGGACCGACGGCGGCCGGAGCGGATGTGGAGCTCGACCCGGCGGCAGTCGTTGAGGTTGCAGTGGCTGGAGCGGTCGTTGCCGTCGCTGAACCTCCGGCCGCGGTGGTCGCCGTCGAGCCTGCGGGGGGTGGCACTTTGTATCCGCTACTACCGCTGGTGCTTGCCGATCCCGACGACGAGCCGGTGTTGCCGTTGAACCACATGCCTACAACGGCGGCGACAATGACCGCCACCACCAGCTGCCAGGTCTTCCAGGACCGACGTTCCTTGAACTTGAGATCGCCCTTCTCCGGTACGACATCCGGGTCCGCGCCGACCGGTCCGGGGGGAGAAGCAACCGGCGGGACCACGCCTTGGTACAGGCCCGTATCGGGCGGTTGCGGAATGCCAGGTGCCGAGGGTGACCAGCCTTCGGTCACCGCCGGGATGGGAATCAATCCGGAGGCGGGTGCGACCTCTGTCCCTCCGGCCTGCCCCCGCGCGTAGTTTGCCGGAGGAGCGTAGGGTTGCTGCGGTACAGGCGAGTATGCAGGGGGGCCCCCCGGGTTCCCGTAGGCGGGGTCGGCTACCCAGCCTTCTCGGAGCGCCGCCGATCCTGGCGCTGCCATCACGTACGGATGCTGGGGTGGTGGAGTGCCGTACACAGTTGGCGGGATCGGTTCTGGGTACGCCGACGTGGGATCAGGCGCCTGGAGAACGTGCGCGCCATTGGAGTGCCCGACCTTCGCGCCGAACCCCCCGACGGCCTGGCCAGGTGGCCACTCAGGCGATTGTCCGTTGTCGACGGTCGGGATGTGCCCGGGCACTCCCGGCTCCAGATCCGGGACCGGCGGATAGGCGAACCCGGCGGGAATCTCCGGCGGCCCGAGTAGCGACGGAGGGTAGGCCGGAACGGGCGCACCGGGAGCCGGGGGTGCCTGCTGTTGTCCGCTGGTATACACAGGTGCCTCTGCGTACGGGTCTGAGTAGCTCTTGGGATCCACGTAGACCCACCCCTCGGCGGCCGCCGCCTCCGGCGAGGGAAGCTCCCCAGGAGGAGCGGTGCCAGCCGACGGCCCGCCTCGAGGAGTGATTCCTTCGACGGGCGGAGGTAGTGCCTCCCACGAAGGCGGCGGTACCTCAGATCCGGCACCGTCGCGGTAGGTCGCGGTCTTCGGATCCCATGAGGGCGTCACGGTCACAGCGTCCGATACCGGCTGAGGTGGGTCAAGTGAATTTCGGGTGAATGACGGAGATCTGGGCACCCCGGTTGCCCACTCACGTGTTGATCCCCTTGGCCCCGGAAGCATCGCGGCTGGCCTGTACCGACTCTTTGTCAATCAGTTGCTTGGCAAATGCCACTAGAAAGGTCCGGTTGTTGATCAGGGCACGCGCAGAACCCTCAGATGGATTGAGGGTGCCGGCCAGGTTGTGGACTGAGCTGCCGGTACTCAACCCCTTGACCACTGCACCTCGGCCGGCATTCTGCACGTAGAGGACCACCCGTTCGTACGTGGTGGTCGCCCCCAGCTTGACCGGAAGGATCCAGTAGACGATGGACCAGCTGCCATACTGCCGCGACGTATACGACATCGCCTGACCGGTGACGCCACCGACCAGCGAAACCTGGGCGACATCGGCGAGTGCGTACCCGTGGAAGGTGTAGCAGTTCTCCACGCCGTACGCCGAGAAGCTCGAGAGATCCGGAGTATTGATCACATCGGCCACCACTGGCACCGTTGCATCGAGGGGGCCGGGGCCGTCGGTGTGCAGGTAGTAGCGGTTCCACACCGACGTGTCCCCGAACAGTGGCTTGGCCCAGTCGTAGGTGGTACCGAAGTGGACGGCCCACCCTTCTGGGGCAGTCGGGTTCTGCACGAAGGAGTCCAGCTTGGCCTGGCCCCCCACGTCGGCTACCAGGTTGTAGGAGCGGAGGCCGAGGTTGCTCACACCGATGACCAGAGCGGCAACGATGGCCACGACCACGGCCATGGTGATCCTCGGCACCGCCAGCGTTGATCGCGGGGCTGGCGACTGCGACTCCTCAGGATACAGCGACGGGACGGGGACAGGTCCGGGCGGCCGCGGCACGGCCTTCGGCGTCCCCTCCCCTATGGCGACGTGCATGCCCAGTGGCTTTATCAGCAGGATCATGGCCAGAACGCCGAGACTGAAGGTCACCAGGCCGACGAAGGGGTGGAACACGTTGATGGCAACGTTCTCGCCCCACTGCTTTCCGGCGTAGAAGATGAACGTGATCCGACCCAGGTTGATGATCCAGAGGAGGGCCATCCCTCCGATGAGCCACAGCACCTTCCTGACCAGGGGACCGCGCACTGTGGCCGCGAATGCCGAGCCCACGAGCAGGAATCCCACAACGCCGTTCACTCCCGAGCAGGCCGACACGACGCTCAACGCGAAGGTCGACCCGTGGTGACTGATCACGAAAAGGGTGTTGTCGAGTGAGCCGGCCGGCTTGGCCAGGTGCGTGACCCCCGCGATCTTCTGCATGGCCAGTAGCGTCACCGCGGTGAAGGCGTTGAGCACGCCGAGTAGGACCCTCTGGTAGGGATAGGGCCAGGCCAGGAACAGGAACAGGACGGCAAGACGTTGCCGCCAGAGCACCCGGGCGCCGAAGATGATTGCCACTGCGCCGGCCACGAAAACCGGAAGGGTCAACAGGTCGATGCGGTACACCCAGAACATGGTCGACATGCGCGACGGGAGCATTTCGTTGACGGCGATGGCAGCCACGATGAGCGGTATGCCGATCGTGTAGTCGACGTGCCGGTCGTAGATGGGTGGCTCCGGCTTGATCGGCCGTGCCCGGATGGCCGCCAGGGCCAGGGCAATCGCGGGGACCAGGCTGATGTAGGCCAGAGGTGTCTGCTGATCGGCGGTCTGTAACAGAGTGCTCAGCGAGTAGTTGTAGGCGACCATCACGGCGCCCAGCAGGATGACAACCTGGATGCGGGTGCGGGTCCGCTGCGAGGCATTGGTCCACCGCTGTCGCCAGCGGTTCCACCGGTCGGCGACCGCAGCGCGGCCCGAGGTCAGCGGCGATACGGCCGTGGCGCCACTCATCCTGACCCCCCTGGGGGGCCGAGCGCACAGGAAGCAGGTGCACGCCGGAGCATCACCCGAACCTCCCATGAACGTAGTCGCTTGTCCGCGGGTCGCGTGGCCGCTCGAACATCTCCAGGGTCGGGCCGGCCTCCACGATGTGGCCAGGCATGCCCTCCCCGTCGACCAGGAAGAGAGCACAGTTGTCGGAAACCCGCTGAGCCTGTTGCATGTTGTGGGTCACGATGACGATCGTCACCTCATGGCTCAGTTCTCGGATGGTCTTCTCGATGACCCCGGTCGAAATGGGGTCGAGCGCGGAGCAGGGCTCGTCCATCAGGAGCACCTTGGGTCGCACGGCCAACGCCCTGGCGATGCACAGTCGCTGCTGCTGCCCGCCGGACAGCGCGGCACCAGCCTCGTTGAGGCGGTTTCTCGCCTCGTTCCACAGACCGGCCCGCTGGAGGCACTCCTTCACGAGGGCGTCCGGATTGGCGACCTTGGTTCCCGACAGCCGGAGGCCGGCCAGGACGTTCTGGGCGATCGTCATCGAGGGGAAGGGGTTGGGACGCTGGAAGACCATCCCGATGCGCAGCCTGGTCTCCGTCACCCGGACGGCCGGGCCATAGATGTCCATCCCGTCCAAAGCAACCGATCCGGCCAGTGCCGCCGACGGGATGAGCTCGTGCATGCGATTGAGAATTCTGAGGAAGGTCGACTTCCCGCAGCCGGACGGGCCGATCAGCGCAGTCACCTTCCCTGGTTCCATGGAAAGCGAGATGCGCTCGAGCACCTTGTTGCTGCCGAACCACGCACTCACATTGGCCGCCACCAGTCCCGAGCTGCCCGGGGCGGCGGGGAGACTGGGCGGCGGCCCAAAGCCACCGACGGAGGACCCCGGGGCCACACCCGGCGTCGGATACCAGGCTCCTGCCTGCTGCTGGGTAGAAGTCATCTCACCTCTCGCTGTCTCACGCGCCTCCGGACCACCGTTCCAACCAGGATCAGTACCGCTCCGGTAGCTAGTAGCACCCCGATGTCCGGGGCACCGGTGAAGGCCAGCCCCGGATCGGTGCTTCCCGACGAGTCGGATCCGGGGCTGCCACCCGACGATGCGGTCGCGGCCGGCGAGGTCGCGGCGGCTGCCGCCGCGACCGTCGTGGTGGTGGATGCAGTGGCCGAGGTGGCCACGCTCGCCTGTGCGGAGACGGTTACCGACTCGGTGTCGAGCTGGCTGGCGACCTTCAAACCCGCTGTGACCATGGCAGCGGTGGCCGGAGCCGCCCCGAACAGGCCGATGTCCGTCTGGCCCTTTGGACCCAGCACGTATCGGACGAACTGAGCCAGTGCCCTGGCCTTGTCGGCCGAGAGCCCGTTGGTCGGCACGATGAGGTAGCTCTCCTCCATGAGGTAGCTGTTGTAGGCGGACGCGTCAGAGGTGTCGGCATTGAAGCTGACGAGGTTGTTGGTCGTCGGATCCGACGTGGCCGCCAGGGTGACGTGGGAGGCGGCCGCTTGGGCTGCCGTCGTGGACGGGACCACGAACTGACCGTCGGCATTCTGAATGGCCGCGGTCATTAGGTTCCACGGGACCCCGAGCGGCGCACCCGTCCACACCGACGAGATGGGAGCGATGGCCCCGAGCTGCCAGGTCGCTGCTGTCTGGCTGGGCGCATTGGTCTGGCTACTGATGGCCAGGAGCTTGCCGATCAGTGGGTTGTCACCCCCTGGGATGGTGTTCTGACCGTAGGGCCAGTTCTCGCTTGGCGTGTCGTCGGTGGTGAGAGAACCGAAGCCGGGCTCGTTGAGGCCGGCATCGAAGAATGCCTTCGAGGTCGGCGTGCTGTCGAGGAGGGCCATGAGTGCGCTGTTGGCGCTGGACGGATCCAGATTGGCCCACTTGGCGATGGGCAGCTGCGGTGCTCCGCCAGCCGCTCCCGGTGGGCAGGTGATACGAGAATCGTTCCAGTGGTCGAGGGGACTCGATGCGTCGAAGCCGAAGATCTCCCCGAGGAGATCGGTGGTGAGAGGCATGTGCACGCAAAAGTCATTCGAGGTGATGGTCGTCGACCCCGATGCCGCCCACCCTTCGGTCGGGACCAGCGTGGCCACGGCCACGGGCGTCTCGGCGAACGGCACGTAGGCGAACGAGCGGCCGTTCGTCTTGGCCGTGGCTTGTTCGACGGAAGTAAGCGGCCGCTCAGAGACGGCATAGTCGCCCGCGAACTGACCCGGCCCGGACCCGACAAAGGCGGCGATTCCTGCATCGATGCCCGTCGACGTATACGCACCAAAAAGTGGGCTCATATTGCTGGCGTCATCGATGAGCAGTTTGGAGACGACCGGCTCGAGGAACGAACCGCCCTGGCCGGAGAGGGTCGAAGGATCGGTGTCAGCTCCGGCCGTCGGGGTGCCGAATCCGACGACAGCCAGGAAGGCCGTGAGGGCCGCCGCGACCATGGCCGACTGCCAGCCCGAGTTTCGGGAGCGTCTCACTCGTTGACCTCCATCGGGACTCGACGGCGGACGAGACGCCGGCGCACCAGCCAGGCCACGGCGACCAGGATGACACCCAACCCGGCCAGGGGCACAGGATTGGAGCCGGTGAACGCCAAACCGGTTCCCCCTGAGAGGGAGACACCCGCGTTGACGCCCGACCCGGAGCCGCCCGACCCCGAGCCACCCGACCCCGAGCCACCCGACCCGGAGCCAGACGTACCGGATGCGCCGCTGGTACCGGTCGTATGGGCACCAGCGGCCGCATTGGCGGCGGCGTTGTTGGCCGCCGTGTTGAGCACGCCACAGGTCGGCGTCGTCTGCCCCTTGGCCACCTCATCGGGAGTCAGGTCGCCACAGGCGTAGGCCGCCTGTTCCGCCGCCGTGGGGGCCACGGCACCTGGGACCTGCTTGCTGACCTCGTCGATTCCGTACTTCTCCAACGACAGGCCGAGCGAGGCGTAGCCGAAGGTCGGCGACGACTTCTGACCGAGGGTGAGAGAATAATTGACGAATCCGCTGAGCACCCCTCCGAGGCCTGGATCCGACCCGGCGGTCCGGGCCAGCAGGTAACTGTAGGTCGACGGGTTGTAGACGTTCGGCCCGACGCCGCCGAAGTTGAGCTGGTGAGTGCCGTTGGCCTGCTGGGTGGCGTAGGCCAAGGCCGAGGCCACGTCCACCGGAGTGGGCTGGGTGTATCCGCCCGAGGCGTTTTTCACCGAGGCAACGCCCTTCGGTGGGGTACTGGGGCCGAAACCGAGGTCGGTGGCGTACTTGACCTGGACGGCACCGATGGCGCCGGCGTTGGTGGCGATGCTCCCGGCCACCCCGCTCGTGCTCTGCTGATCGAGACCGCCAGGCAGCCCGGGCCAGTTGGACTCGGGCTGGGTGGCCTGGATCACGACACCGTCACCAGGGCCACCCGACTGGTGGTTCTGCTGATTGGCGAAGGCTGCCCACAGGGCGGGCTGCTGACTGATGCACCACTCCTCGAGAACGAAGTTGGTCCCGGCCGAGTCGCTCTCGGTAACCGGGCGCACGGTCAGATTAGGCAGGGCGACGCCCGGATTGTCTGCCGCCAGCAACGGGTCGTTCCAGTTGGTGATACCTCCGGTCAGCAGGGCACATGCGGTGTAGCTCGACAACTGAAGCGTCTTGGACAGGCCCGGGATGTTGTACATGAAGGCGATGCCGCCCGCGGTGACGGGCACGTAGATGAAGGGCGAGGTGGGCGGTGCCGTATCGGTGCTGCCCAGACCGTAGGCGATGTCGCTGACCGCAAAGTTGGTTGTGTTGTTGGCGAACTCGTACCGGCCGTCGCCTGAGCTGGTGCTCGTGTAATTGACGCTGAGCGAATAGGGGGCCTGCTTCACCGCCGTGGTGAATGCCTCAATGGCCGGCGCCGCGAACGACGATCCAGCTCCGTTAAGTTGGGTGGTCACCTTCGGCGTGATAAAGATCGATCCCCCACGCGCCATCGGGGTGGACGTGGTCGTGGTCGATGACGGCGGAGGTGACGTCGTGGTGCTACCCGGCGGAACATCGGTGACGGAGGTCACAGTGTCGGCTCCCGCCGGAGCAACCGACACCAGACCGAGCCCGGCAAGGCCGAGCAGTCCGACCGCAGCCCATCGCCGCAGAGGGCGACGGTCCCAAGAGGGACCGTCGGTCGGGGTGGCATGGCGCATGGTGGATTCCTTCTCGTCGGTGTCCGTCGATCTGGACAGGGTTGGATGACGTCGGTGATCTGTTCCGGCTCCCCCGAGCCAGGAGGTTGGCCCGTCGATGACTCTCATGACCCAGGGCTCCCGCTCTTGCGAGTCGACCACGGGATGAAGGCACGGCGACCGGCACCGGCCGAGCCCAACCGACGGGCCAGAACGAACAGAAAGAGAACGACGAAGATGAGGACCAGGGATGTTCCCCAGGCGGCCTGGATGGGCACCGTGCCGGGCTGGAAGATGAGCTCGTAGATCCGGAGCGGGAGGTCGTCCTGCTGACCCGAGAACGGGTTCCAGTTGTAGCTGGCGAACCCACCAGCATTGAACAGGACCGGGGCGGTTTCCCCGGCGATCCGGGCGATGCCGAGGATGACCGCAGTCATCAGTCCAGCCCTGGCCGTGGGCAGAACCACCCTGAGCAATACACGCCATTCGGGAGCCCCGAGGGCCAACGCGGCCTCCTGGTAGGAGCCAGGAACGATGGCCACCACCTCCTGGGCGGCCCGGGTGACGACTGGAAGCATCATGACGGCGAGGGCCAGCGCGGCGGCAAAGCCCGTCTTGCCGGATACGCCATGAGGAACCACCCAGAGGAGGTACACGAACAGCCCGGCGATGATGGCTGGGGCACCAGTCATGGCGTCCACCACCGCGGAGACGGTGCGGGCAAATGGGCCGTCGTTGCTGGCCAGATAGGTCGCGGTGAGGACACCGAGCGGCACAGTGAGGACGGTGGCGATCAGCACTTGCTCGATTGTTCCGACGATGGCAGCGCCGACACCGAGGTCCCGGATGTGGGCGTTCCCGCCCAACCGCGACATGTCGGCGACGAAGAAGTGGGGGAAGCCCCCGAACACCGCGGTGAACCCTTTGATGAGCACATAGCTGATGACGGCAGCCAGGATGAAGAAGGCAATGGCCGCACCCGCCCAGATACCCATGGTGGCCAATCGATCCTTGGCGATCAGGACCCCGTGCCGTATCCGGACCAGAACACCGTAAATCGTAAGGAAGGCCAACAGCCAGCTCACGGCCATACCGAACGGCGCATCGATCCCGGCCAGGGTGAAGATGACCCAGATCAGGGCAAGGGAGGCCGCCGCACTGCCCAGGCTCTCGGTCAGGACCGAGCCCTCGATGCGGCGGCTCCGATTGGGACGGTCTGCTGGACCGGACGCCGGCTGATCCGACGGCCCGAACGGCACCTCACTCTGGGGGGAGGCGACGGTCATTTGGCACCCCGGTTGACGATGACTCGGGCGATCACGTTGACCAGCAACGTCGTGGCGAACAGCACCAGGCCGAGAAAGATCAGGGAGCTCTTGGCCAATGGTGAACCGGTTGGGAAGTCCTCGGTGATCTGCTTGGCGATCGAACCGAGCCCGTTGGGACCCATGATGGCGAGGGTCAGGTGGTTCGCCTTGGACAAGACCAGGACCACGATCATGGTCTCCCCCAGGCCGCGGCCGAATCCGAGCAGGAAGGCACCCACGATCCCGTTTCTCGAGAACGGCAGGATGACGTCGGTGACCATCCCCCAACGGGTCCCGCCGAGGCCGAGTGCCGCTTCGCATGCCTCCCGCGGCGTCTGGGCCATGACCTCTCGGCTGACCGAGGTGATGATGGGAACGATGGTGGCGGCCGACACGAGCCCACAGGCGAAGATTGACTGGACGAACTCACCGGGAGTTGGGGTCCTGATGAAGGGGATGAACGCGAAGTGGTCGACCATCCACCTCGCCGGTGCGGCCTGCACGTTGGAAACCAGTTCCAGACCCCAGAAGCCGTAGACGATACTGGGGACGGTGGCCAACATGTCCACCGTGGACGTCAAGAATCCTCGGAGGCGAATTGGCGCGTACTCGTTGATCATCAACGCGGCTGCCAGGGAGATGGGACCGGCGATCAGGACGGCGACCACAGCAATGGCGATGGAACCGACCAGCAACGACATAGCTCCGTAGTGACCGCTATCCGGCGACCATGTGCTGTCGGTGAGGAAGTGGATTCCCCCCTTGGACATGGCCTGCCAGCCGTTGGTTGTCAGGAACAGGACCACCGCCAGGAGGACGAGTAACACCGTGGCGCTGCTGCTGACCATTACGATCCGGAAGATTCGGTCGGCCCGCGACACGGAGCGATTGATGACGATCGGTACGTCGTCGACCGGCGACAGGTCCTGACGTGATGCCTCGAGAACGGTGGTCATCGCGCCGACTTCCTGAGTAGGGAGGCCGCTGCAACCGCCAGACCGACGAGTAGCAGTCCTATGGCAACGAGCCCCGCTGCCCAGTCCGACAACCCGGTGAAGGCCAGTTGGGTGGGTGCGAGCGACACCGCGGCAGAGGCAGGCGCCTTGGCCGAAGCGGTGGCCGGCGCTGGTGGCGCCTCGGACGGCCCGCTGACGGGAGCGGCGGGCGCCGCCGCGCTCCCGTTGATCTCGAATGCAGCCGAAAACGCCTTGGCCTGGGAGAAGTCGTTCTGGTCCTCGCCGACGAAGAGGACACACGGGTGGTTGGCGCCGCACACCGGCTGCCAGTTCGCCTGCTCGCCCAGCTGCGCGTTGGGCAGTGCGTAGATGGTGTAGGCGTTTTCGCTGAAGCTGCCGTCCGCGTGGACGACGGTGGTGTCCGGTTGGATCGTGTTCTCGTCACAGGCGCTGAAGCCGGTGGGAAGATTGGCCACCGATCCTCCGGGATCGGCGCACTCGATGATGACCACCCGGGAGTTGGGGGTGAACGTCCGATTGGCTCCAACTGACACCCGCACGACCTGCTGATCCCGATAGCTTCCGTTGGCCGCTTCCGGACTGACCGTTACATCGGGACCGCCGACCGCCTGTGCCGTCCCCCCCTCGAACAAGACCCCCGTCGTCACGAGCACGACCAACATGACCGGCGTACAGGCGCGGGTCCAACGGGATCTGGAGAGCCCACTGCGGAGCATCGATACGATCATGAGCTCGTGCCCTGCGAATCCACGGTGAACGAATGGGAAAACACCTTGGGCTTGGACAGGTCGGTCTGGAACTCGCTGATCAGAAGTACGCACTGGTGGGTGGCGTTACAGACCGGGATCCCGTCCTTCTGCTCGCCCAGGGCGGACCCGTTCGGAAGGGCGTAGATCGTGTACGACTTCTCTTTGAACGAGCCGTCGGACGACACCACGACGGTATCCCCTTGGATGGTGTTCTCGTCGCACTCCAAAAACCTGGTGGGGAGGTTGGCTTGGGTTCCGCCGGGATCGGCGCACTCGATGATGTTTACGTGGCTCAGCGGGGCGAACACGTGGTTGGCGCCCATCGAGACAGCAACGGTCTGTCCATCGTGGAGGACCCACGAGCCCGATGCACCGCTCATGGTTACCGCGGACGCCGGATCAGACGATCCGCCTCCGCACCCGGCCAGGGTGAAGGCAGCGACCGCGAAGACCAGGGCAAACCTGACGTGGCCACGTGCTGCAGGAGGGAACGACGGTGGGAATCGGTGCATCATGCGGCCGACCCGTGGAAGCCGGCGACTCCGAAGGTGAAGATGCCGCCGTCCGAGGCCACCAGCCAGTACCCCTGGCCGTCCGGGGTGGCGGCCATGCCCACGATGGGCTGGTTGAGGTGGATGTTCCCGGTCGAGCCGTGGAACCCGGCGTCGCCGAAAGCAAAGATGCCGCCGTCCGAAGCCACCAGCCAGTACCCCTGGCCGTCCGGGGTGGCGGCCATGCCCACGATGGGCTGGTTGAGGTGGATGTTCCCGGTCGAGCCGTGGAACCCGGCGTCGCCGAAAGCAAAGATGCCGCCGTCGGAAGCCACCAGCCAGTACCCCAGGCCGTCGGGGGTGGCGGCCATGCCCACGATGGGCTGGTTGAGGTGCGTTCCGCCCATGCCCCCGAGGAACGTGGCGTCGCCGAAGGTGAAGATGCCGCCGTCCGAGGCCACCAACCAGTACCCCTGGCCGTCCGGGGTGGCGGCCATGCCCACGATGGGCTGGTTGAGGTGCGTTCCGCCCATGCCCCCGAGGAACGTGGCGTCACCGAAGGTGAAGGTGCCGCCGTCGGAGGCCACCAGCCAGTACCCTCGGCTGCCCGGGGTGGTGGCCATCCCCACGATGGGCTGGTTTAGGTGCGTCCCGCCGAGACCGCCGTGGAACACTGCGTCGCCGAAGGTGAAGATGCCGCCGTCAGCGGCGGCCAACTGGTAACCGCCGCCGTCTTGGGTCCCAGCCAGTGACACCACCGGGTGGCTCAACCGGGCGCTCGAGACCGGGGTGGCGGGTGTGTAGGTGACGGTCACGCTTCCGTTCACGGCAATCGAGTCGGTAGTGTCCGTCGCCGTATACCCAACTGACTCCGCGGTGGTGTCCGAGACCGAGAACGTTGCTGCCCCGCCCGAATTGGTGCTGGCCGACACCCCGGCCACCTGCGATGCGCCGCCGGAAGCGTGTACCGCGACGTTCCGCCCGGACAGGGGCAACCCATTGGCATCGTACAGGAGGACGGTGACCGTGGCGGCCGTGTGGCCGTCGGCGGGAACGCTCGAGTTGTTGACGACGATGGTGCTGTCGTTGGGGTCGGGGAGGATCGGGGGCGGGGTGCCGAAGGTCAACTCCACTGTCTGAGTCACCAGCAGGTTGCCGTCGCTCTGGTCTTCGCCGGTGAGATCCACGTACTCGGGGGTGGTGTCGCTGATCTTGAAGGTTGCCGCCCCGGTGGCGTCGGTGACCGCCGACACTGCTTGGATGGTGGCATGACTCCCGGTCCCTTGGATCAACCCCACTGTGTTACCGCTCACGGGATTCCCGAAGTGGTCGTTGAGGGTCACGGTAACGGTGGAGACCGACCCGTCGGCATTGACGGCCGTCGGTGATGCCGTCATCCCTGACTGGGTTCCGTCCACCGGGCCGGCAACGAACGCGATGGTGTGGCTGCCCGAGGGATCGATAATCAGATTGTTGTCCGAGGTGTCGGTGACGACGAACGACACGCTTTCCGCCTTGGTGTCCCGGATCTGAAAGCTGGCCTGGCCGTTCACGTCGGTTTCCCCGGGTGAGCCACTGGCCGGCGACAGCGGGGTCACCGTGACCTTGGGATCAGTGGTCGCTGGTGCCGCGGCGACGGTCTTTCCGGGGAGGGGGACGTTGTTGTCGTCGCGGATGGTCACGAAGATCGACGAGACCGTTGTTCCGTCGGCCACCACCGATGCGGGCTGGATGGTCACGGAGGACTTGGTGGCCGACACCGTCGCTCCCACCTGGAACGTGACCTGGGCAGTGTGAGAGATGGTGACACTGTCGGTGCTGTCGGCCGCGGTGAAGGTCACGGTCTCGGCTGCGGTGTCCGTGACCTGGAACACCGCCCGGCCGTTGGCGTCGGTCACGGCGCCGCCGGCCGAGACCGGGGTGGCGGCCGCAGTGACGCTCGGCGAGGTCAGCGTCACCGTCTTTCCGGCCACCGGGTTGGCGCCACCGGTGGTCAGGAGGGTCACCGTGACGGTCGTGCCCTGCGTCGGTCCGACCGAGGCCGTGGACTGCCCGGCCACCACGGTCGAGTCGGTGGCCGAGGCGGTGAGGGTGCCGAACGTGACCTGGGCGGTCTGGGCCACCGTGACCCCTCCGGAGCTGGCCGTGTAGGTGACCACCTCGGGGGTGAGGTCGGACACGCTGAAGGTGGCCGTCCCCGACGGATCGGTGGTGGGCGAGACCGGGGTGATGGTCGAGTGGGTCCCGCTGTTGGCGACGAGGATCACCGTCTTGTTGGCCAGGGCAGCCGAGGTCGTACCCTGGTCCCGGAGGGTCACCGTGACGGTGGACGTGGTGCCGTCAGACGGGACGGAAGCCGGCGAGGCACTCACCTTCGACGCCGACGGCGACACCGTGGGGGTCGTGAAGGTGATCGTGGGCTGCTGGGTGACGGTCACCCCGAGTGCGCTGGCCTGGACCTTCACCGCCTCCGCCCCGGTGTCGGTGACCTTGAAGGTGGCCACCCCACTGGCATCGGTGGTCGGCGAGAGCGGAGTGATGGTGGGAGATCCCGAGGTGGCGGCCAGTGAGACCGCGGTCCCCTGGGGGATGGGGGCGGTCACGTTGCTGCTGTTCTTGCCCAGCATGGTCACCGTGACGGTGGAGGAATCGGCGCCGTCGGCCACCGCCGTGGTGGGGCCGGCCACCACCGAGGACAGGGCGGCATCCGGGGTCGCGGCGGTCGACGGAATCGTCCCGTCCCCCGGGTGGGCGCCGGTCTCCAACGGGTCACTCGCCTGGAAGATGATCGAGAAGGCCTGAGACCAGATATGGGGTTTGCTCATGTCGGTCTGGTCGGGGCCGATGTACAGGAGGCAGGGGTCGGTGGCCCCCCCACAGACCGTGAGGTTGGAGGCCGTCTCGCCCAGGGCCGGCGAGGGCAGGGCGTAGATCTGGTAGTCGCTGAAGGAGAGCGATCCGTCGGGATTGACCGTGGGGTTGGCGAAGTACTGGGTCAGGTTGTCGCACACCGGAGCTCCCGTCGGCGGTGCTCCGCCGGGTCCGGCCTCGCACTCGACGATGTGCATGGCGGTCAGCTGGGGCAGGAGCGTGTTGGCGGGCACCGACACGGTGATGGTCTGGCCACTGGAGAAGGGGGTCCCGGCAATGAACGGCGCCTGCGGGATCGCCGCGTTGATCTGCTGGTTGGTGATGAGGTCGGCGCTGGCCACACCGGTGGCCGCGAGGGCCACCGACGCCAACAGGAGAACGGCTCCGCCCAGAGCCGCGAGTCGGCGGAACGACCTCCCTGCCCCGACCCAGCGGAGTGGTGGACTACTCACTGCTCGTGTCCCTCCGTGGTCGAACTCATCACGCTGGTAGTCAGAGGTCGCCGATGAGCGACGGGCCAATCCTGGTGGTCTTGAGTCGCCATCTCAAGGGAACGTTTCGTTACTGCGTTCATCTTTTGTTCACTTTTGCGTCTGCCCCCCTGACACCCAGTGACCCGGGGGCCTGACGATCGCTCGCCTGGCCCCCGGGTCGAGGGTGCTGCCCGTAGGTCCCGGCGCAGGCCGAGACCCCTCCGTCACTGCTAGTTGTTGGGATCGGCCACCGCGGTCACGGCCGGAATGCCGTTGCCCGCTGTCCCACCTCCGTTCAGACCCGACGCGCAGGCCGTGTCGGGAGCGCTGATCCCGTCGGCCGGCGTCGACACCGGCGGCACCGCCGAAGTGTCGCTCAGTCGGATGAACCCGAACGAACCGATGATGGTGCCCAGTTCGGTGTCGAAGTTCACACCGGTCGAGTTGTCCTTCCCCTTCTGGAAATTGTTGTTGCTGTCGCACACCCAGTTGAGGAATCCGCCGGTCGAGGCCTTGATGGTGCTCGTCCGGTAGATGTTCCACAGGGTCCGGGCCGTGGGGAAGACGTTCCGCAAGATGTTGGTGGTCGTGGGCGGCGTGCTGTTCAGGGTCATCTTGGATGCCGTGATGGTGCTTCCACCGACGGTCACCGAGCCCGAGTAGGGAACCGTGTTGAGCACCCCGTTCGAGCCGTAGTACAGCGTCGTAGCCACCTCGACAGCCTGACTGGGGGTATCACCGGGGAAGTCAACGGCCGCGAAGTCACCCGTCTGGGAGGTGTTGTTCTCCAGTGAGACGTGCGCACTGTTCGGGGTCGGAGCGGTCGCCGGGTTGGGATCGTTGGCGGCGTTGGTGTTGGTGTCGGCGCACGTGGTCGCCGCACTTCCGTTGACGAACCCGGTGAAGGTCTTGTTGGTACCGGACGCGGGGTTCACGCCCATGATCCGGACCGGAATCCCCACCGGTGCACCGTTACCGACCGTCTTCGCCACACCACCGTTACCGACTCCGCTGGCCGACAGGTTGGTGAGCTGACCCCAGTCGGTGATCTGGGTGCCACCCTTTTGGCACCACAGCCGGTAGGCCGTCGAATTCGCGCCGCCACCGTTGTCCGCGTTGGACACCGTGGTGAAGGGCGTACCGGTGTAGGGACCACCGACCGGATCACCGGGCAGCCATCCGGCGGCCACCGGTCCGACTGAGCCACCGTTGATCGAAGCGTAGGGCCCCGTGGCGACGGTACCGAACGTTGACGGGTTCACCACCGGGAAGTCGACCGGGTCGACGCCATCCTTGGCGTAGCCCGTGCCGACGAGGCCCGAGCACGCGCTACCGGGAGGCGAGGACGAGCGGGAAAAGTCCACGGTGTAGGGGGTGGCGGCGGCGGCGCACAGCTGGTTCTGACCCGCACCGGAACCGACGGCGTCGACACCGGTCGAGACCTCGGTCCGGTCCCAGTTGTCGGCGGTGTCCGTGGTGTCGACGTTCCCACCGGACTGGCAGTAGAAGTTGGCGTTGGCTGTCGTCGACGGCAGGAAGGTGTTGTTGAAGAGCGTCGCCTCGCCGCCGGCGTTGAGCGTGCACCCGTAGAGACCGGCCGACGAGTAGAGGTCGTCGATCTTCTGCATCATAAAGAAGGTGGTGTCCGACCCGGCGTTGCGGATGGCGCTCACCTTGCCGTTGTAGAAGTGCGGAGCCACGCCGGATGCCGGATCGGCGGGAGCGGCGCCGGCTGGGCCTATCCCTAGCCCCAGGGTGGCGATCAGCATCGCCGCCCCCGTTGATCCCGCCACTGCCAGGCGGTGCCTCATACTGAGCTTTCTCATGATCGTTCAGTTCTCCTTAGATGGGTTGGTCGGTCGTGTCGAGGATCAGAGGGGCGGTCAGGCCGCAGTCCGGGAGGCCTTCCGGCGACGGAACAACACGGTCCCACTGACGATGCCTGCGGCGGCCAGTGGTAGGCCCACGGCCAGAGGCACCTCGGGAGTGCCGTCTCCTGGATTGGCCCCTGTCTCCAGCGGGTCGGAGTTCTGGAACTGGATCTGGAAGGCCTGCGACCAGACGTGGGGCTTGCTGGTGTCGGTCTGGTCCGGTCCGATGTAGAGGATGCACGGATCGCCCGCCCCGCCGCAGACCGTTGCGTTGGAGGAGGTCTCACCCAAGGCCGGCGAGGGCAGGGCGTAGATCTGGTAGTCGCTGAACGAGAGCGATCCGTCGGCCGCGACCGTGGGGTTGGCGAAGTACTGGGTGAGGGGATCGCACACGGGTGTTCCGGTCGGCGGCGCTCCGCCGGGTCCCGCCTCGCACTCCACGATGTGCATGCCGGTCAGTTGCGGCAGGAGCGTGTTGGGCGGCACCGACACCGTGATCGTCTGACCGCTGGAGAACGGGGTGCCAGGGGTGTCCGGCGCCTGTGGGATGGCCGCGTTGATCTGTTGGTTGGTGACCAGGTTCGCTCCGGCGGTGCCCGAGAGGGCGAGCACGGTGACAGCGGAGATGGCACCAAGAGCGGCTGTGGTTGCTACCGCTTTGGCGACTCGGCGGATGATCATCGATTTGGACTCCTTCAGGGGGTCGCTGCAATGTGTCTGGGCGTAGTCGACAGCGGATCGCGTAGCTGTCAGTAGCGGTTCTCCCATGGAGAGACGGGCGAGTCAATGTAAAAGCCCTGGTGACACGCAGAAATCATTTTGGGATAACCCAACCGTCACAGTGGCGACACTGCGCCGCCACAAGCGGCCACCATTTGCGATTTTCGGTGTCCCTCGCGGTTGAGTCGTGCCGTTCACACCTGCCGACGGTCGGACTGAAGAGCCATCGCAGCCGGACGCCAGAGTTACGGCGGGGAGTAGTGATATCGATACTCCATGTGATCTGGCCACTCCGACACCGGCGGCTCGTAGGTCCAGAGCAGCCCACCGAGAGCCGAAGGGCGTGCCGTCGACAGACGAGGCCAGCTGTGCATCTCATGACAAACACGGGAGGCCACGACAGGGCGCAATGAGCTCGAGATATCAAGGCTCATTTGCTCGGTATGCGGAGCGAATGACCGTCGTTTCTATTCACATCCGTTGAGCCTTCACGGAAATCGGCCCTGGCCTGGAGCCGCCTGCGATTGGCCCGACTCCCTATCAGGCGGTCGCCGCACGAACCGGCGAGAGTCAGTGTGAGAGTCCGTGGTCTCTCGCGGGTCGGGCCCCGGTTCGGTTGGCCGCCCTCGACGACGCACGCACGCCCCAAGGCTGTAGGTGGGCAGACCGAAATCGTCAAGAAGATCACCCAGCGTTCACCAGACCGTGACACAGCGATCACCTTGTTCGTCGATACTGCACGACAACATCGCCACTTCATGACGATGTCAGGAACGGATTGGGCGGGCCTCAACCCACATCTCATTCGAGCCGGGCGAGAGGAATAGAGTGCGAGACGGGTTGAGCGGAGTGGCGCGCCAACGGTGCGGAACAAGGGGCAGAGGTATGAGGGTCGTCCGAATCGGCTGTGCGCTGACCCTCTCTGCTTGCCTGTTCCTGCCCGGCGGAGCCATCGCCTCCGCCAGCTCGATCCGCCCAGCGCAGGTCACCGTCTCGCCACCCGGACCCTACGTCAGTGGCCAGATGGTTGCCGTGAACGTGCTGCTCAACTCGATCCTCAGGTCCGGACGGTCCCTTTCCATCGAGGAATGCGCTGCACCGACTCCCTTCCACCGGCACCACTTGCGGTGTGATCCCCACACCAAGCAGTCCGGCTACTTGACCGCCGAGGGCAAGGGCATTGCCGGGTATACCAGCTACCCGATAGTCGCTCTGGCCACCCGATCACCACACCGGGAACACGATGAAGACGACCGCCCCGTGTGCGATCTCACTCATCCTTGCGTGCTGATGGTGGGCTGGGACCTCGACGACGCCGGCCACCGGGTCTACTCGGCGCCGTTCCTGGTCGGCCCGCCCGGCAGCGATCCCAACCCGGGTACCGGTACCCCGGAAGTACCGGCGGCGTTGGCGCTGCCGGTCATCGCCGCCGTCATCCTGGGCGGCTGGGTGCTCGTTCGCCGCCGTCGATCCTCCGCCACCTGAGGGCCGTCCCACATCTCGCCTCAGGCGATGATCCCGGCGGAAGTAGGCTCGATTCCATGGTCCGATGGTTGGAGCGCCTCGTCGTGCTGGCTCTGGTGGCCGCGGCCATCCGCTGGCTCCTCAACTCGAGGTACCGCCACAGCCGGGCCAGGAGTGGCGTGGCCCCGACCATCGGCGGTGACACCTGGCCTCCGGTCCCGGTCAATCCCGTGGGGAAAGGCTGAACCCTCCAAACTCGGAGGGTCGTTTCAGTCAGTCTTCCTTCCGGCTCCACTGCGACACGTGGGTGCACAACCCAACCTGGATGGAGTACTCCTCGTAGAAGTCCTCCCGCCCGACCTTCTGAGCCCTCCGGTGCCGCGGGTCGTTCCGCCACACCTGGTGGGCCTCGACGGAGGCGAAGGTGACCAGGGACACCCGCTCCCCGTCGTCCGCCGTGAACGTCTTGAAATCGACGAAGCCGGGCACCGACCGGGCGGCAGCCTGCATCTCGTCCGAAAGCTTCCGGTAGGCCGTCTCGGCCTCCCCCCGTCGACGTGACCGGAACACGGTCACCACCTGGCCCTCATTGAAGGGCTTGCCCGTCCGAACGACCGCCACCCTGGTGCTCCTCCCTTTGGCCCCGTTGTGTGCCGTTCTGTCGTCGGCCTTCCTCTACGACTCGACCGTGTGGACGTCGCTGATGCCCGCCGCCCCCCGTAGCTGGGCCAGGGCCTCGTCAGGGACCTGCTGATCGGTCGAGAGCACCATCAGCGCGGTGTTGCCGGTGGCCGACGGACCGACCGCCATCGAGGAGATGGACACCTGCGCCTCGCCCAGGATGGTACCGACCACGCCGATCATCCCGGCCCGGTCGTCGTTCCGCACCACCACCATGTGTGGGGCCGGTGGCACCTCCACTGTGTGGTCGTCCACCATCACCAACCGGGGCTCCGACCGGTGCCCGGACAGCGTCCCGGCCACGGCGTGGTCGCCGCTGCGCAGGGTGATGAGGTTGACGAAGTCGTGGGCCGTGACCGTCGAGGTCTCCCGCACCTCGAGGCCCCGCTCGGCGGCCAGCTGCGGCGCGTTCACGTAGCTCACCGGCTCCTCGGTGGCCGCGGCGAACATCCCCTTCAGGACCGAGAGGGTCAGGATGCCGGTGCCGGCCCCGGCCAGGCCACCCTGGTACTCGATCTCCAGCGTGTCGGGCAGCCCGTCGTTGAGACACGAGAGGATCTTGCCCAGCTGTTCGGCCAGGCCCATGAACGGCCGGACCGTCTCGGACACGTCGGTGGCCGCCACGTTGACGGCGAAGGGCACGAAGTCACCGTTGAGGGCCAGGATGACCTGCTCGGCGATGGTCACGCCTGCCTTGTCCTGGGCCTCGGCTGTCGAGGCCCCGAGGTGGGGGGACACCACCACCGAGGACAGCTCGAACAGGGGCGACTCCGTGGTCGGTTCCTTGGCGAACACGTCGAGGCCGGCTCCCTGGATCTGACCGGAGCGGATGGCCTCGGCCAGGGCCTCCTCGTCCACGATGCCGCCCCGGGCCGTGTTGATGATCCGGAGGCCCGGCTTGGCCCTGGCCAGCAGGTCCTTCCCGATGAGGCCCAGGGTCTCGGCGTTCTTGGGCAGGTGGACGGTGACGAAGTCGGAGTGGGCCATCAGCTCGTCCAGACCCATCAGCTCCACACCCATGTGCTTGGCCCGGTCGGCCGAGACGAACGGGTCGTAGGCCACCAGCCGCATGCCGAAGGCCAGGGCCCGCTGGGCCACCAAGGCCCCGACCCGGCCCAGACCGACCACGCCGAGGATCTTGCCGTGCAGCTCGACCCCCTCCCACTTGGAGCGCTCCCACTTCCCCGCCACCAGGGCGGCGTGGGCCTGGGGGATATTCCTCGCCTGCGCCAACAACAGGGCCATGGCCTGCTCGGCGGCCGAGAGGATGTTCGACTGGGGGGCGTTGACCACCATGACCCCGCGCTCGGTGGCCGCCGTCACGTCCACATTGTCCAGCCCGATGCCGGCCCGGCCCACCACCACCAGGTCGGTCCCGGCCGCCAGCACCTCGGCGGTCACGGTGGTGGCCGAGCGGATGATCAGGGCCTGGGCCCCGACGATGGCGGCCACCAACTCCTCGGGGGACAGCCCGAGCTGCACGTCGACCTCGTGGCCGGCCTCGGCCATCAGGTCGAGGCCGGGTTGCGCCAGCTTCTCGGTGACGAGCACCCTACCCATGGGGATCCTTTCCGTGGATGAGCATGTCCAGTCGACGTCGAAGGCCTTCGGCCCTCACGAGGCGTCGCCGAACAGCTTGGCCAGGCGGGTGACGCCTTCGACCAGATCGTCGTCGCCCAAGGCGTAGGACATCCGGAAGTAGCCCGGGGCCCCGAAGGCCTCACCGGGCACCACCGCCACCTTGGCCTCGTCGATGGCCCTTTCAGCCAGTTCGGCGCTCGAGTGGGCGGACCCGCCCCCGAACCGGCGACCGTACAGGCCCTCCACCGAGGGGAAGGCGTAGAAGGCACCCTCGGGCAGGAGGCAGGTCACCCCGTCGATCTCGTTGAGCATGGTGTGGATGGTCAGCCGCCGCCGGTCGAAGGCGGCCCGCATCATGGCCACGGCCTCGAGGTCCCCGGTCACCGCGGCCAGGGCGGCCCGCTGGGACACGTTGGCCACGTTGGAGGTCTCGTGGGACTGGAGGTTGGTGGCCGCCGTGACCACGTCGGTCGGACCGATCATCCACCCGACCCGCCAGCCGGTCATGGCGTAGGTCTTGGCCACGCCGTTGACCACGATGCACCGGTCGGCCAGCTCGGGAACCAGCACCGGCATGGAGTGGTGCTCGGCCCCGCCGTAGACCAGGTGCTCGTAGATCTCGTCGGTCAGGACCCACAGGCCGCGCTCCACCGCCCACTGGCCGATGGCCTCGATCTCCGCTTTGGGGTAGACCGCCCCGGTGGGGTTGGACGGGGAGACGAAGAGCAGGACCTTGGTGCGGGGCGTGTAGGCCGCCTCGAGCTGCTCGAGGGTGACCCGGAACCCGCCGGCCGCGTCGGTGGTGATCACCACCGGCACCCCGCCGGCCAGGGCGATGGCCTCGGGATAGGTGGTCCAGTAGGGGGCCAGCACCAGCACCTCGTCGCCGGGGTCGCACAGGGCGGCGAACGAGTTGGCGATGGCCTGCTTCCCCCCGTTGGTCACCAGGATCTGCGAGGCGGTGACCTCGAGACCCGAGTCCCGCTTGGTCTTCACGGCCAGGGCCTCCCGCAGCTCGGGCAGGCCGGCGGTGGGGGTGTACTTGTGGGTCTTGGGGTCCCGGCAGGCGGCCTCGGCGGCGGCCACGATGTGCTCGGGGGTGGGGAAGTCGGGCTCTCCGGCCCCGAAGCCGATCACGCTCTCCCCCTGGGCCTGGAGGGCCTTGGCCTTGGCGTCGACGGCCAGGGTGGCCGACGGCGAGACGGCGGCGATCCGCTTGGAGATCCGCTGCCCGGTCATCGTGCCGACGCCTCCGGGCGGGTGCTCCCGAGGGAGCCGGTTTCTGTGTGGCTGGCCATGGTGCCATGATTCCATACGTGACCGACACCCCTGACATCACCATTCCCTCCGACCTCCTGCCCGGCGACGGGAGGTTCGGATCCGGGCCCTCCAAGGTGCGCCCCGAGGCCGTGGCCGACCTGGCCGCCTCGGCCGGCCGATTCCTCGGGACCAGCCACCGCCAGAAGACGGTCAAGTCGGTGGTGGGGAGCCTCCGGGAAGGCCTGGCCCAGCTGTTCTCGCTGCCGGACGGGTACGAGGTGGTCCTGGGCAACGGAGGCACCACCTGCTTCTGGGACGCCGCCACCTTCGGTCTCATCGACCGCAAGAGCCAGCACCTCACCTTCGGCGAGTTCTCCTCCAAGTTCGCCACCGCGGCCGCCGACGCCCCCCACCTCGACGATCCCGAGATCATCGCCTCCGAGGTGGGGACCCACCCGGTCCCGGTGGCCCGCGACGGCATCGACCTCTATGCCCTCACCCACAACGAGACCTCGACCGGGGTCATGATGCCCATCGCCCGGCCCGACGGCGTGGCCTCCCCGTCCGAGGGCGGCGGCCTGGTGGCGGTGGACGCCACCTCGGGGGCCGGCGGCCTCCGGGTCGACCCGGACCAGTTCGACGCCTACTACTTCGCCCCGCAGAAGTGCTTCGGGTCCGACGGCGGCCTGTGGGTGGCCCTCCTCTCCCCGGCCGCCCAGAACCGGATCGCCGCCATCGCCGCCACCAAGCGGTGGGTGCCGGCCTCGATGGACCTGACCGTCGCCCTCGACAACTCCAAGCTGGACCAGACCTACAACACGCCGGCCCTGGCCACCCTCTTCCTCTTCGACCACCAGGTCCGGTGGTTCAACGAGAACGGCGGGATCGAGTTCTCGGCCGGGCGCTGCGACCGGTCGGCCGAGACCCTCTACACCTGGGCCGACAACTCCGACTTCGCCACACCGTTCGTCCCGCGGGAGCAGGACCGGAGCCACGTGGTCGGGACCATCGACTTCGACGACGCCATCGACGCCGCCACCGTGGCCGCGGTGCTGCGGAAGAACGGCATCGTGGACACCGAGCCCTACCGCAAGCTCGGACGCAACCAGCTCCGGATCGCCATGTTCCCGGCCATCGACCCCGAGGACGTGGCCTCCCTGTGCGCCTGCATCAACTACGTGGTCGGGGCCATCGCCGCCTGAGCCCAGGGGCCTGACAGGGCTGTCCTTGGTCGGCCGTGCGACTGGCGTGCAA
>CAWEVL010000014.1:0-52497 GCA_963812525.1 uncultured Acidimicrobiaceae bacterium | reverse complement strand
GAGCAGCGAGAGGTTGCCTCTCCAGGGGCGTGAGGTTGCCCTGAGGTGCGCCGTGGGCCGTCCTCGCTTGTTTGGTGTCCTTGGTCGAACCTCGAACGATCAGGTGAGAGGTCCTGGGTGCCAACTACGTCGAGATTGCCGGCGATCGGTGTCCACCGGCTGCTGCAGCCTGCGGACCGGGATCGCCTCAATTGACCGCGACAGAATGAGAAGGCCCGTCTGGCCGCGGACGCGCTCGTCGTCGACCTCATCGCTCGTCGCGCCGTCTCCGGGGCCGTCGTGGTGGCGAACCATCCGGCCGGGCAGGCCCCACACACTGAGGTCGCCGTGCGCTACTTCACACGGAGCCTCCGCCACGGGCCGGAGCGGGCCGTGGCCATGCCGGACATTTTTCCGTCGTGGTTGCGATGCCGGGCTCGGCCTGGGCGACGCGGTCGCACCATCCTTCCCGGCAGCCAATTTCAGATGTCGTCGAAGGCAGCCGCTCGCCGAGATTCAAATTCCTCGTCGCTGAGCAGGCCGTGTCGATGCAACTCCAGGAGATTTCGCATATGCACGGCGAGGTGCGGCCTGGGAGCGGTCGCCGCCTCCCGCTCGCCCCGCTCGTGGTCCATGCTCGGGGGCGTCACGCGATCGTCGGTGGCCGACCACGTTGGACAACCGCCTCCCTGGACAGCAGGACCAGGTCGGCCGCGGCCCGGCGACCGGTCATCGGCACCATCCATTCGAGCAACTCGCAGGGACTCTGCCCGTCGGAGGCCAGGAAAGCCGTTCGCTGCAGTTGTCCGTTCGAATCGGTGATCTCGAGCCACCAGCCCGACACTTCGAATGCATCCACACCGTAGAGACGGAGGTCGTAGTGGCAGGGCGGCTTGTCATAGGCCAAGTCGATCTCCGGCGCCCCTGCAGGCTGAATGGCCATACAATTGAACGTACCCAGAGAACGAGCACTGTTGCAACCGCCGGTTGCGTTCAGATGGCCACTCTCTGAGATGGCCGGGGAGGGCACCTGCGCCTACCATGCGCCGATGCCGTCACTTGAACGTGCCGCCATGCAAAGCGTCGGGCAGGTCCTGACCAGTTTGGCCGAACTCAGGAACGCCATTCGGGAGGCCGAGACCTCGACCAGGCGAGCGCTACGGGCCTACCAGAAGTCGACAGACATTCCGCGAGGCCCTCGAAGCCATTCAGCCGTCAGTGGCGCGAACGACCGTCAATGAGGCCCTCGACGAAGTCGAGCGGGCCAGGCATGAGGCTCGACGGGCGACGTTCGCCCTGGGCCTCGAACAGGGAATGAGCATCGGCGAACTAGGCAGGGCCTGGGGCTTCTCCCGGCAGCTGGCTGCCCGCTACGCCAAGGAAGTGAACAGCGGGGACTGACGGCCCGAGGCCGGCGGTGGATCCAGTCACGCCCAGCACTCGCGGCTGCCCGACCGCGACCGTGCCGCTAACTCGCAGGCAAGAACGAACGGAAGTGAAGGCAGTCAGCCGAGGTGCACTCGATGTATTCGATTCGCACTCGGGGCGTTGCGTGCGGGCCCGAATTGGTCCAGCTGGTACCGATCAGCGCACCAGCACCACAGGTCGGGCATCGCCCGTATTCCAGCTGGTCCACTGCGTTCAATTCTGCGCCTCCCCCTCGAGGTGCCCGCCGACGCCCACATCTTGGATTGTAAGCCCATCGGTGGCAAAGGCAACGCTTCTCAACACCGTGCGTGGCACCGCCCCGAGTGTCCGGGCCGCCACGCCTTGAGGTCCCCGTCGATCGCCCCCGAAGGTACCGAACTGCTCGTCACCTGCCAGGGTCGGCCGACGTCACAGTCGTTCACCGGCCGGCCTGGACAGGTCGACGGCCTCGTTGGTGAAGGGCCGGATCATTCCGTCCTGGGTGAACGATGCGATCAACGACCCTTCCTCGGTGAACACCTGAGCCCGGACGAACGACATACCGGCTCCGGCGTGCACGCTGTGATGGTGGTAGAGCAGCCATCCGCTCCACTCCACCGGCTCGTGGAAGGTTAGGGAGATTCCCATGACCGCCGTGGAGACGCCTCGATGAGCCATGGCGGTCCCGAATCCCCCGTGAGGCCGCATGGTCGTCGAGATCGAGAGGTGACCGGTGAAGTGGGCGATCAGCGCTCTGGCCAGGTCGGGCCGGGTCGGGACCAGGTCGTAGCGGACCCATGCGTCGAGTTCCGGCGGCCCGATCTCCGCCGGATCGTTGGGATCCTCCAGATCGACCAGACGGAGCTCCCGTCCGCTCATGGGCATCGACACGGGGATTGCTCGCTCGGGCGCCGCCCCCTCGGGTGGTGCTGCACCGTGGCGGATGACGTCAGGATGCTCGACATCGAGCAGCAGGGTGACCGAGGCGCAACGTCGGTCGCCCTGCCCGACAGCCACTTGGGCGGCGGCGAACGTCCGACCCCGGTGCGTGACGTCCACATCGAACCAGACCTCCTGTCGAACATCAACGGGTCTGAAGAACAGGGCATGCGCAGAACGAACGGCAAAGTCAGGGAGCGTCTTGGCCGCGGCCACGATGGCCTGCCCGAGCAGTTGGCTGCCGTCGACGACCAGTCGGCCTCCGGTATCGGCCTCACCCGCGAATCGGCGCTCGCCCACCGACCGCACGTCGAAGACCTCCAGCATCCGGGTGAGGCTCGGATCGGGACGATCAGCGGGGCCCCCGTCGCTCATCGCCCGGAGACCGCGGGCTTGGCGGTTCCGATGCGCACATCGACCACATCCTGGTAGAAGGCCATGTACCCGGCCAGTCTGGCCACCTCCGGGTAGGGGTCCTCGTAGCTCCACATCAGCACCTCCGTGCTGACGCCGATCAGCCTCCGGTAGGTGGCCGTCCCCTTGTAGGGACACCGAGTGGTACGAGGATCATGGGCGAATCGTTCCAGTCTCACATCGGCGGGCGGAAAGTAGAACACCAAGCCGTGGTCCTGTTCGTCGACCAGGAGGCAGCGTTGACTGTTGGCCAGGACTTCGTCGCCGAACGCCGCCGTGACCTGATTTCGCCGGGCGAGGATGTCCACCCGGTAATCAGGCCGCTCCCCGAACGCTGAGGGATCCACCATTGCTCCTTCCCGTGTCATCGACCGTCGGTCCAGGTTAGAGATCCCGGCTCGGCGGAACCACACTCCGGTCCACCGACACATCCGACCTGGGCCTGGGCCTGCGGCCGGGCGACCGGTGCCGTCGAGACGCGGGGACCGGGTGAACCCCACGACGCCCGCCGGTGGGCGCCGACCTCGCTCGAGAGGTCGACGGGGTCATCATCACCCCGGCACCACGCGGGCCCGAGCCGGAACCCCGGGGAGCGCGCCGCCGGCCGCTCCACCCGGTCCGACCCCTACGATGGACCCCGGGCGCCGGAGGTGGGGTACCGGCCACCCGTGACGGCCCGACGACACCACAGGAAGGGGTCCCATGAGCGACACGACAGAGAAGGCCATTCTGGCCGGCGGGTGCTTCTGGGGGATGCAGGACCTCATCCGGAAGCGTCCGGGAGTCCTCTCGACCCGGGTGGGCTACACCGGCGGTGAGGTCGTCAACGCCACCTACCGGAACCACGGGAACCACGCCGAGGCCATCGAGATCATCTTCGATCCGGAGCTGACCTCCTACCGGGAGCTGCTGGAGTTCTTCTTCCAGGTCCACGATCCCACGACGCTGGACCGCCAGGGCAACGACGTCGGTGCGAGCTACCGTTCGGCGATCTTCACCCTGGATGACGAACAGCGTCGGGTGGCCGAGGACACCATTGCCGACGTGGAAGCCTCCGGGCTGTGGCCCGGCAAGGTCGTCACCGAGGTCACGCCGGCCGGGCCGTTCTGGGAGGCGGAGCCCGAGCACCAGGACTACCTCGAGCACTACCCGAACGGATACACCTGCCACTTCCCACGCCCGGGCTGGGTGCTGCCCCGTCGGCGCGACGCCATCGCCGGCTAGCCCGGACCCCACGACCGGCTGCGCTCCGGTGGCTATGGGCGGAGGCCGCCGGTCGGGGAGCCGATCACCGCGGCGATCAGAGGCCCCGGGGTCACCATTCGCCGAGCCGATTGTCGATGTCGCGGACCAGGCGCTCGGCATCCACGGTCTTGCCATCCTCGGGTCCGTTGGTCCGGACGGTGGCGGCCAGGAAGTTGCGAGCCACGATGCTCGCCTCGGCGAACTCCTTCGACCACACCAGGGCCGACGCCAAGTTCCGCAGTGCGGTCAACGTCTCGGGATCGTCGGGCCCGAGCAACCGGCCCCGGGTCTCGACGGCTCCCCGCAGCAGGTCGGACGCTTCGTCGTAGTGACCGTCCCCGATGAGCGACTTGGCCAGCTTGATGGCGATGCCCGAGCCCAGGACCTCGTCTCCGTTCGCCTGGTAGCGAGCCTTGACCTGTTCGAGCAGGGCGCGTGCGTCCGCCGACTCCCCAAGGGCCAGTTCGGCGTCGGCCAGCCGCTCGGTCACGACGAGGACCGTCGCATCGTCCGGTCCCAATGCCGACCCGAGCCCGTCACGGACGTGGACGAGGAGTGGCTTCGCCTCTGCGGGTCGCCGGAGCTCGATGAGGGTCACGGCCAGGCGGGCCTCGGCGGCCAGGGTCAGCTGGTGCTCCGCGCCGAGCTCCTGGCGCCGGCGCCTGACCACCTGCTTCCGGAGCGGGAGCGCATCGGCATGGCGGTCGAGGGCCTCCCGGTACTTGGCGACGGCCTCCATGGCGTTGAGGGTCCTCCAGGAGTCCGGCCCTCGCTTCTCGAGGGTGACGGCCAGACGATGGTCGGCCAGCTCGAGTCGCTCGGTGGGCGTCCCGGCCCGCCGCTCCCTTCGCCGCTCCATCCAGTTGACGAGCTCGTCCCACCATCGGGGAGGGGCGAGCCACGTGCGCCCAGAGGGTCCGGCCATGCCGTCAGATTAGGGCCGTCACCCGTCGGGGCCGGGACGACGGTGCCGAGCCTGAGGGGTCCCGGGACCAGACCGTTCCTTCCGCGCTGGGGCGTGGCTCGAAGCCGCGCCCGGTGACCGACCCGGGGGGCGGACGCCCCCCGCCTTCCCGGCTCGTCGCCTCCGTCGACCCGCCCTGGCGGTCGATCTTGACCGGCGCCGCGGGCGCATGGTCCGACGCCCGAGAGGCCGACGCCAAGCCGATGGCGTGGTCAGCCCTCCGCTAACTTCACCTCCATGCGAGTGAGCACCGTGGTCCTCCCCATCTACGCGGGCGACCAGCTCCTGACGGTGTGGCGCCGAGCCGAGGCGCTCGGCTTTCATGCCGGCTACACCTACGACCACCTGACCTGGCAGAGCTTCCGGGACCGACCGTGGTTCGCCGCGGTCCCCACCCTGGCCGCGGTGGCCACCGCCACCGAGCGTCTGCGGATCGGCACGCTGGTCACGTCGCCGAACTTCCGACACCCGGTGACCCTGGCCAAGGAGCTCATGACCCTGGACCATCTCTCCGGGGGGCGACTGACTGCGGGCATCGGCGCCGGAGGCACCGGGTTCGACGCCACCGCCCTCGGGCAGGATCGGTGGAGCCCGAGCCAACGGGCCGACCGCCTGGACGAGTTCGTCGGGCTCCTGGATCGCCTGTTGACCCACCGGTCGACCACATCGGAGGGTCACCACTACTCGGCGGTCGAGGCGCGGACCGTCCCGGCGTGCGTACAACAGCCCCGGGTGCCCTTCCTGATCGCCGCCACCGGGCCACGGGGCATGGCGCTGGCCGCGGAGCTCGGGCAGGGCTGGGTGACCTACGGCGACCCCTCCGGGCCGGCGGCCAGGACGCCGGCCGAAGCACGCCAGGTGGTCGTCACCCAGATGGAGCGGCTCGAGTCAGCCTGCGCCCGCGCCGGCCGACCGTACGAGACGATGGACAGGGTGCTGCTCCAGGGGCTGACGTCCGAACGACCCCTCGACTCGCTGGACGCCTTCGTGGAGTGGGCCGGTTCGTACCGGGAGCTCGGGATCACCGAAGTGGTGATCCACTGGCCGGTCCCCGACTCGGTCTTCGCCAGCGATCCCGAGGTGTTCGAGCGGATCGCCGTCTGGGGCCGGACCCAGCTGGGCTGACATGGCTCCCGTCTGCGCCCGGGCCCCCGACCCGGCCGGAGGTGACCTCGGGGACGCGGGCCCCGGGCGGCTTCACCACGGCATCGGGCGCTGGTGGCCCCGGGGCCCGGTACTCGATCGCCCCTGAGCCGTCCGAGGGTGACCTCCGCCCGGTTGGTGCCGAGCGGTACGGTGGCCGGGTGCGGCAGCGACTGCTGATGGGCATGGTCGGGGCGATCATCGTCCTGGCCGCGGCCCTGTCCTCCCTCGCCGTGGCCGGCCGGGCCGGCCCCGCCCCCCACGGAACCGGGACACCCGTGCAGGTCCACCCGGCAGCGCCCTCGGGCGTCTGCCTGCCCGCCACCCAGCAGTGCGCCCCGGTCACGCCCCAGGGCGGCGCCGCCGCAGCACCGACGGCCGTCGTGGTGGTGGGGCTCCTGGTGGCGGTGGCCCTGCTCACGCTGACCCGGGCCCGAGTCCGCCGGCGCCCGCACGCCGGATCCCTGGCCCCCGGCTTCGTCACCCCCCTGCTGCACCCTCCTCAGGCCGACCTCGGCACCGTCTGACCGACGTCCCGGCACCCTCCCCCAACGGGAACGGGTGCCGCCGGACGCCCGCCCGTCGACTCCGTCGACGACCGCTGCCGCCAGTACCGCCGACCGCGGCCCGACCTCGGGCCCGTCGCACCGTTCTCTCGAGGAGACCCCGTGACCACACGCAAGACGACAACACGCAAGACGACCCCACGCACGACGACCACACCCAAACGCGCTCCAGGCGCCGGCCCACCCACCAGTCCACCATCCCGAACGAGGACGGGATCGTCAGCCCCGCCCGTCGGCCGGGCCGGGCCCCCTCGGGGCGCACGGGGCCGTGAGGCCGGGCGCCGCGCCGCCGGCCGGCGTCGTCTCCTGGTCGTCGGGACGTCGGTGGGGATGGCGGCCGCGGCCGCGGTGCTCCTGGTGGCCCTCACCGGCCACCCGGCCCGACCCACCCTCCCACCCACGACCGGACGCGCCACCACGCGGATGGGGCCGGAGGGGATCCCACTGGAGACCGGCCCCCTGCTGGCGCCGGCATCGAGTTCGGCCACCGGTCAGACCGTCGATGGCATCCAGTGCGACGCCTCGGAGCAGGTGGTCTACCACGTCCATACCCACCTGAGCGTGTACGTGGACGGACAGCTGCGTCCCCTCCCCGCCGGCGTGGGCATCGTCGAGCCCGAAGCCGAGCAGACGTCGGCGGGCGCCTTCGACGGCGCCAGCCGGTGCTACTACTGGCTCCACGTCCACGCCCAGGACGGGGTCATCCACGTCGAATCCCCCACCACGGCCACCTACACGCTCGGTCAGTTCTTCGACCTGTGGGGCCAGCCGCTCGGGACCGGCCGGGTCGGACCGGCCACCGGGGCGATGACCGTGTTCGTCGACGGGCGGCGGGTCGGTGGCGATCCCCGGACCATCCCCCTCGGCTCACATCGGGACATCCAGATCGACGTGGGCACTCCCGCGCCACCCCCGCAAGCCGTGGACTGGTCGCGGTCCCAACTGTGACCGGCGCCGTGGGGCCTCGGGTCACCGGGCCGCCTACCGCGTCCGCCGACCGACCACCGCCCGCGGGTCGCCGTCCTCGTCCTCCAACACGTCGACGGCACCGTAGCCCGCCTCCTCGAACAGGTCGCTGACCGCGGGCACCTGACCGCCGCCGACCTCGAGCGCCAGCCATCCGCCCGGTCGGACCCAACGCCGGCTGTCCCGGGCCACCACGGCCACCGAGTCGAGACCCTGCTCCCCGCCGTCGAGTGCCACACGCGGCTCGAAGGCCAGCACGTCGCGAGGCAGGAGGTGGAGGGCGTCGCTCGGAACGTAGGGCAGCACCCCGCACAGCACGTCGACCGCTGAGGCCAGGGCGGCGGGGAGCGGCCGGTCCAGGTGCCCCCGGTGGACGGTGACACCGTTCCGCCGGGCGCACCGGACGGCCACCGGATCGATCTCCGTGCCCACCACCCGGGCACCGGGACGGGCCGCCTGCATGACCATGGCCAGCGCCCCCGACCCGGTGGCCAGGTCCACCCCCACGCCGGACGGCGGCAGGAGGCGGGCGGCCAGACGGGCCAGCGGCTCGGACTGCCATCGGGGCACGTAGACCCCGGGGTCCACCACGACCTCGAGGCCGCAGAACACGGTCCGGCCGGTGATCCAGGCCAGCGGCTCCCCGGTCATGCGGCGCGCCACCATGCGCTCGAGGTCACGGCCGTCGCCCGCCGCGGCCAGGAGCTCGTCGGCCTCCTCCTCGGCCGCCACGCAGCCGGCGCCGGCCAGGCTGTTGACGATGCCGACCCGGTCGCTGGCGCCCTCCATCCGCCCATCCTGGCCGATCCTCGTGTGGGCCCGACCGAGCCCCCGGCCCCACCGCCCCGGTACCATGCCGTCGACGCTGCGTCGGGACCGCGCCCGACCAGACGTCGAACGAGGAGGAACCGTGGAGATCCGAGACATCGAGTACGCCCACGACGGCGTGCGTCTGGTCGGCCGGCTGGCCGTCGACGACGAGCGATCCGGGACGCGCCCGGCCGTGCTCATCGCCCACGACGCCTCCGGACTGGGTGATCATCCCAAGGACACGGCCCGCCGGCTGGCCGAGCTGGGCTACGTGGCCTTCGCCCTCGACTACCACGGTGACGGGCGGCCGCTCCCGCCCGACCAGGTGGGCGAGCGGCTGGGTGCCCTGGCCGGCGACCCCGACCGGGTCCGGGCCCTCGCCCGGGCCGGACTCGAGGTCCTCCTGGACAACGAGTACACCGACCCCGACCGGGTGGCCGCCATGGGCTACTGCTTCGGGGGCACCCTCTCCCTGGAGCTCGCCCGCAGCGGAGCTGCGCTGGCGGCCGTGGTCGGGCTCCACTCGGGACTGGCCACCACCCGTCCCGAGGACGCCTCCCGGATCACCGGGAAGGTGCTGGTGTGCATCGGTGCCGACGACCCCGTCATCCCGCCCGATCAGCGCGCCGCCTTCGAGGCCGAGATGCGGGCCGCCGGAGTCGACTGGCAGATGCATCTCTACGGCGGCGTCGTCCACAGTTTCACCAATCCCGACGCCGACGGGAGCATGCCGGCCATCAAGTACGACCGCGGGGCCGACGCCCGGTCCTGGCAGGCCATGCTGGCCCTCTTCGCCGAGGTGTTCTGACGGGCCCGGGTCAGCGGGGGGTGATGCCCCACGAGGCCGTCCACCGCGACCCGGGGTGGAGCACGGTGAGGTCGGTCCCCGAAGCCAGGGCGTCGGGCGGACAGCTCATCGGCTCCACGGCCAGCGCCGTGCGCCGGGACGCCGGGTCCAGGGTGTCCCCGGTGTAGGCCATGACGTACCTGAACCGGTCGTCCACCCACAGGGTGGCGCCGCCGGCCCCGTCCGGATGGTCGAGTTCGACCCGGGCCCGACCGTCGGCGTCCCGCCGGAGGGCGGTGAAGCCGGTATCCAGCCTGGTCACCCCGACGAGCCGGCCTTGGGTGAAGTCGAACTCGGTACCGGCCACCGCGGCGCTGCCGGTGGGGATGCCCCGGTCGTCGGTGATGAGTCGCCGCTCGGCCGGCACGGTCAGACGCACCTGGTCCACCGTGGGGGTGCCCACGGTCAGGTACGGGTGGAATCCCAACCCGAAGGGTAGGTCGGCGTCCCCGAGGTTCTCCGCTTCGGTGGCCACGGTGAGTCCGTCGCGCCCCAAGCGGTACTCGACGGTCAGCCGGAGGGCGAAGGGGTAGGCCGGCGAGGGCCGCAGCTCGCAGGCCAAACTGACCCGGTTCTGGGCCCGGCCCACCATCCGCCAGGGCATCCACCGGACCAGTCCGTGGATGGCGTTCCCCCGCTCGGGCTCGTTGAGCGGGGCCTGGGCCTCGACTCCCTGGAAGGAGTACCTCCCGCCACTCAGGCGATTCGGCCAGGGGGCGAGCACCTGGCCCCGTCCCCCGTGGCTCCACTCGGTCGACCCGAAGCCGTCGATCACCGGTCGGTCCTCCACGGTGAAGGAGCGCAAGGTGGCCCCGACCTCGGTGAGCACCGCACGCTGGTGCCCGTGGCCGATGACCCACTGGTCCCCGGTGGCGGCAGTGGTCTCCGCCGGACGTTGGTCGTCGGTCGATGATCGGGGCGTCATGGTGGCGTGGGGTTCCGTGGGTGTCGGGAGGTCCAGCGACCGGAGGTCGGCCGACGTCGACCGGTATGGTAGGCCATGAGGCCGCCCCGACCCGACGGACGGCCGATCCGGGGTCCCCGGTGCCCGTCAGGGTGCCTGGCCGGCCCCGAAGACCGCCGAGGGGAACCCCCGTCATGCACATCCTGATCACCAACGACGACGGCGTCTTCGCGCCGGGCATCGCCGCCCTGGCCCGCGGCCTCTACGCCGAGCTGGGGGGCGGCCACGACCTGGTGGTGGTGGCCCCCCTGGTCGACCACAGTGGGGCGGGTGCCGCCGTCGGACGGGTGTACGAGCGGGAGTCGATCCCCTACGAGCGCGTCGACATCCCCGGCCTGGCCCATGTGCCCACTTACGGAATCGACGGGCCGCCGGCGCTGGCCGTCATCGTGGCCTGCATCGAGGGCTTCGGGCCCCGTCCCGATCTGGTGGTCTCCGGCGTCAACCACGGGGTGAACGCCGGCCGCTCGGCGCTCCACTCGGGCACGGTGGGGGCCGCGCTGACCGCGGCCCAGTTCGGGATCCGGGGGCTGGCCGTGAGCATCGCCTGGGGCGACGACCCGGTGCCCTGGGAGAGCCCGGTCGGGCTGGCCGCCGCCATGGTGCCCGCCCTGGCCTCGGCGCCTCCGTCGACCGTGCTCAACCTCAACGTGCCGGCGGTGACGCCGGAACGCCTGCGGGGCGTCCGCCACGGGACACTGGGCACGGTGGGCCTCATCCGTCGCGTGCGCCCCGAGTCCTCCGCCGAGCCGGTGGCCGGCAACCCCATCGATACCACCACGGGGGCCATCACGCTGACCCTGCGGGGGATGGGCGTGGGCGCCGACCGCATCGCCGAGCACGCGGAACTGGAGCCCGACTCGGATGCCGCCCTGCTGGCCGAGGGTTGGGCCACGGTGACCCCGCTGAGCGGGGTCCACGAGGACGTCTCCGAGGGGGGCGCCGCGGCCCTGGCCGCCGCGCTGGCCACCCACCGTGCGGCCCAGGACGCCTTCGACTGACCGACGGGTACCGGCTGGGGCAGGTGTCGTCCCTGGTCGGCGGCCCGTGGACGGTGGACGAGTCAAGTTGCGCCCCCAAGGTGCCGATCATTACCCTGCTGCAACTCGATCAGTCTTCAGCGGTCGGCAGGCGGGTCACGGGCGGTCCGAGGCCGCCGGTGCCCAGCGCCTGAATCGATCACCCATGACCCGCACCCACCCGACGACACGCCGCCCCCCGGGAGCCGCCAGACACTGACCTGACCAGGGTTCCCCGTCTGCACCTCGTACGGACTCATCGCCAGTCCAGAGCGCACTGCCCTTCCCGGCACCGGCTCGCGAGACGAATGCGCCTCCGACGGTCGCCCGCATTCCGAAGCCAACCTCCAAGCCCTCCGGGCTTCCGCGACTTTGAGGAACGCACGCTATGCGCACGCACCGCTCCACCTTCTCGGTTCTGCTGCTCGTCACCTTGGCCACCGGTGCCCTGGTGTCCTGGGGTGTGACCCCGGCCCAGGCCGGTGAGTCCACCATCCCGTCCCGGATCCTGGCCCAGGCGGGCTACCGGTCCGTCGTGATCGGTGCCACCGTGGTCTCCCTGGCCTCCCTGGACCTACCCGGCCCGCCCGAGGTGCCCCCCGTCCCCCCGACCCCGGTGGTGACCACACCCCCTCCCCCGCCCCCGCCCCCGGTGCCGTCCACCAGCCCCCTGAGCGGCGTCTGGGCCGCGCTCCGCCAGTGCGAATCGGGGGGCAACTACACCACCGACACCGGCAACGGGTACTACGGGGCCTACCAGTTCTCGGCCGGCACCTGGCACGGACTGGGCCTCACCGGCCTGCCCAGCCAGGCCCCCCCTTCGGTCCAGGACCAGGCCGCCGTGGCCCTCCAGGCCCGCAGCGGGTGGGGTCAGTGGCCGGTCTGCTCCCGCCGCCTCGGGCTGCTCTAGCCGCCTTTCGGCCGACCTCCGGGGGCGGCGGGCGTGCACGGCCGTGAGGGCCGGGCCGGCTACCTGCCCACCTGGGAGTCCAGCCAGTCGAAGGTGACCTGGGCCGAGAGGCGGATGTTGTCCGACTGGCAGTGGGTGGATGCGCCGTCCTCGGCGGTGAAGCGCACGGCGGTGACCGCACCCTCGGCCTCGGCCACCAGGGCGTCGAATTGGGCCAGCGGTTCGGCTCCCTCCCGGTCGCCCACCAGGGCCAGTACCGGACAGCTGATGGCCGAGGCCAGCGGACCCAGGCGGTACCCGCCGATGGCGTCCCGCCAGGCGTGGAACGAGGGCACCCCGAACCGCTCGCAGATGGCCGCGATCCCCCACTGCATCTGGCGGGGCATCAGGTCCTCGGGCACCCCGATGACATCCTCGGGCCGGATGTCCCGGGTCATTCGGAAGGTGTCGGTCCCCACCCAGGCCTCCATGTACCGCCCCATGTCCACCACCGGGGGATTGGCGACCAGGGCCTGCACCCGGCG
The DNA here is from genome assembly GCA_963812525.1 of uncultured Acidimicrobiaceae bacterium. Classification (GTDB taxonomy): domain Bacteria; phylum Actinomycetota; class Acidimicrobiia; order Acidimicrobiales; family RAAP-2; genus Bog-756. Next base: position 39,800 of record CAWEVL010000014.1, on the reverse strand, counting down.
GTCGGTGGCCGCACTGCGGGCGGCGAAGTACGAGCCGAAGCTCTGGCCGGCCAAGACCAGGCGGTCCCCGTCGACGTCGTCGACCCGTTCGAGGGCGTCGAGGACGGCGGCGATCGGGACCTCGTAGTCCGGCCGGAAGGTCAGGCTCGGGTTTCGGCGCATGCACCCGGGCTGACCGGGCCCGTCGAAGACGAAGATGTTCCATCCCCGCTCGGCCCCGGGCGCGCCCAGGTGGAAGTACAGCTCCTCGGCGCTGGAGTCGAAGCCGCCCACCCCGACCAGCGTCGGGCGGGGACCCTCCGCACCGTCACCGGCCGGTCGCACCAGGTACCCGGGGAGGGACCCGTCCTCGAAGGGCACGTCGACCAGCTCCACCGGCGGGTCCACCAGTCCGGCGGCCACGGCGAAGCACGCCCGGCTCCGCTCGCCGGTCTCGTGGGACCGGCCGCGCACCCCGTCGGCGTAGTACTCGGCCGTCCGGTAGTAAGTGGACGCCCGCAGGAAGTGGTCCCGCCCACTGACCCGGTGGCCGGCCTCGAGGCACGCCCGACCCCGATCCTCGGTCCGTTGGCCCAGGCGCTCGAAGGCCGCGGCCCAGCTCGAGGGGCTCCCATCGGCGATCTCGGTGGCCACCGAGAGGCACTCGCCCACCGTCGACCCCCCGTAGTCGGCCACACCCAAGGCCCGGATCAGCTGGTAGTTGAACTCGTCGTCGCGGAAGCCCTCCACCCGGATGGCGCTGCGGACGACGTCGGAGTCTGCGAAGGACACGACGCTCATCTCGTTTCGGGCCGGTGCGGTCGGACGGTGGGTCCGGCACCGGACGTTGGTCATTGTGCCCGATGCGGGGCCTACCCTGTGACATGCGCGTGGCAGCCGTCCAGACCACGGCGGGACCGGACCGACAGTCCAACCTGGAGGCCGCCGAGGCCCTGGTGGACGAGGCGGTCGCCGCCGGGGCCGGGTTGGTGGTCCTGCCCGAGTACTTCTCGGTGGCGGGGAGTCCCTCCTTCCTGCGCCGGCACGCCGAGCCCCTGGACGGGCCCACGCTGGCCTGGGGATCAGCGGTGGCCCGACGCCACGGCATCCACCTCGTGGCCGGCAGCTTCCCCGAGCGGCCGGGTGGGTCCGAGAAGACCGGCGACCGCCTGTACAACACCAGCTGCCTCCTCGGCCCCGACGGGTCGGTCGCCGCCGTCTACCGCAAGATCCACCTGTTCGACGTGGACCTCGACGGCACCTCCTTCTGCGAGTCCGCCACCATGGCCCCGGGGACCGAGCTGACCGTGGCCCCGCCGCTGCCGGTCGCCACGGTCGGGCTCCCGCCGGTGGTGGTGGGGCTCTCGGTCTGCTACGACCTCCGGTTCCCCGAGCCGTACCGGATCATGGCCCTCGAAGGGGCCACCGTGCTGGTGGTGGTGGCGGCCTTCACCGCCGCCACCGGGCCCGCCCACTGGGAGCTCCTGCTCCGGGCGCGGGCGGTGGAGAACGAGGCCTACGTGGTCGGAAGCGGCCAGGTCGGGGTGCTCCCGCCGGGCATGCCGGACTGCCACGGCCACTCCATGGTCGTGGACCCCTGGGGCACGGTGGTGGCCCAACGGACCGAGCCGAGCCCGGGGATCGTGGTGGCCGATCTGGCGATGGCCCAGGTGGCGAGGGTCCGATCCGAGCTGCCGGTCCTGGCGCATCGTCGCCCCGGGGCGTACCGTTGGCCGGATGACAACCGGAGGGGCACCGTCGGACCAGGGGGGTAGGGGCTCGTTCCCGGGCTCCGCGCCCACCACGCCGAGTCCTCCCGGCGCGGCCGCCCCACCCTTCGAGGTGGGGATGTTCGACTCCCGTGGGGTGCAGCTCTACTACGAGATCCACGGGCACGGCCCCCGGGTCCTGGTGTTCATGCACGGGATCCTCATGGATTCCAATATGAACCGGCGGCTGGCCAACGACCTGGCCGCCCAGGGGTACCGGGTGGTGCTGCTGGACCTGCCCGGCCACGGGCTGTCCGAGAAGCCCCAGCGGGCCTCGTTCCACCGGATGGACACCTACGCCGAGCATGTGGTGGACCTGCTGGACCACCTGGGCGTGGACAAGGCGGCGATCGGCGGGGTCTCCCTGGGCGGGAACGTGAGCCTCCTGGTGGCGGCCATCGCTCCCGAGCGGGTCCAGGCCCTGGTCATCGAGATGCCGGTCCTGGAGTGGGCCGTCCCGGCGGCCGCCATCACCTTCATCCCCATGCTGCTGGCCGTGCACTTCGCCCGGCCCCTCGTACGCCGGACGGCGTCGCTGTTCCGGCGGCTCCCCCGCACCGGCAACGGCCCGTTGGACAGCGTGATGAACACGCTGTCCAACGACCCCACCGAGACGGCTGCCGTGCTGCACGGCATCCTGGCCGGTCCCATCGCCCCCACGGTGAGCCAGCGGGCGGCCATGGACATACCGGCCATGGTCATCGGCCACCAGGTCGACCGCATCCACCCGTTCCACGACGCCGAGCAGCTGGCCCGTCGCCTGCCCCAAGGCCAGCTGGTCCAAGCCAACTCGGTGCTCGAGCTCCGGGTCCGTCCCGAACGCCTCACCGAGGAGATCAGCGCCTTCCTCGGTGCCGCCTGGGACGACCCCACCCGGGAGGACCGCAAGGTGGGCTGAACCGCTCCGACGCTCGTCGCCGGGCGGTCGGCGCCGCCCACTGGTCTACTCGTCGAGATCGGGTCGGCGGCTCCGCTTCCGTTCCGACAACTGCCGCTTGGCGGCCAGGCGGCGCTCTTTGGCCCCCCGGGACGGGCGGGTGGGTCGCCGGGCCTTCTCCACGTGCAGGGCGGCGGCCATCCGCTCCCGAAAGCGCTCCACGGCCAGCTGGCGGTTGCGGATCTGTGAACGCTCGTCGTCCACCACCACCCGGAGCTCGGGGCCAAGGCGCTCGATCAGGCGGGCCCGCTGCCGCGGCCCCAGCGAGGGGGAGCGGCTGATGTCGAACCGCAGCTCCACACGCGTGTTCACCTTGTTGGCATGCTGGCCCCCGGGACCGCCGCTCGGGCCGAACCGCACCTGGAGCTCGGCCACCGGGATGGCCAGCGACGGGCTCACCCTCACCACTCCGTCGGGCCGGGCGGGCGGGCTCACGGTCCGTCCCCGACGGTGCTCTGGTCGGACGGGCTCACCGGTGGTCGCACACCGAGAACCGTAGGTCAGCCGGGTCGTACACTCGGCCCATGGCCGAGCCCCCGACCTCCCCTCCCCCATCCGACGCCGCCGCCTTCCGGGGCCAGGTGGTACTGGTCACCGGCTCATCGTCGGGGATCGGGGCGGCCACCGCCACCCGGTTCGCCTCGCTCGGGGCCACCGTGGCCATCAACTCCTCGACGTCGGTGGCGGCGGGCCAAGCCCTGGCCGGGGAGCTACCCGCCGCCAGCTACGTCCGGGCCGACGTCTCGGACCAGGTCCAGGCCCGGCGACTGGTCGACGAGGTGATCGAGCGCCACGGGCGGCTCGACGTACTGGTCAACAACGCCGGGACCACCGAGGTCATCCCCCACCACGACCTCGAGGCGGCCTCCCCCGACGTGTGGCGCCGCATCTTCGAGGTCAACGTCCTGGGCACCTGGCAGGTGACGGTGGCCGCCGTGGAGCACCTCCGCGCCTCGGGCCGGGGGCAGGTGGTCAACGTCTCCTCGCTGGCCGGCGAACGGCCCACCGGCAGCTCGATCCCCTACGCCTGCTCCAAGGCGGCGCTGAGCCACATGACCCGCCTGCTGGCCAACACCCTGGCCCCGACCGTCCGGGTCAACGCGGTGGCCCCGGGTCTGGTCGACACCCCCTGGACCGCCGAGTGGGGCGCCGTCCGCGAGTTCGTCAACGCCCAGGCGCCCCTCCAGCGCACCGCCACCCCCGACGATGTGGCCGAACTCATCGTGGGCCTGGCCCGGGCGAGCTACGTCACCGGCGAGGTGGTCCTGGTCGACGGGGGGCTGGCCCTGCGCTGACCGGTAGGACCGACCGGCCCGCTCAGAGCAGCGGGCCGGTCGCGTCCCGGCCCCGGCTCAACGGGGACGCTCCCCACTCCCGACGCCCGATCCTCCAGACGCCGTGGCGCTCGGTCGGGTAGTTGGAGAGCACCCGCTCCTCCACCAGGGTGAGGCCCAGCCGGGCGGCCACCGCCTGCGAGCGCACGTTGTCAGGGAGGATGACGCTGAACACCTCGTCCAGTCCCATCACGTCGAAGGCGTAGGCGAGGGAAGCCGCTCCGGCCTCGGTGGCGTAGCCCCGGCCCCAGGCGCCGGGATGCAGAGCCCACCCCACCTCGACCCCCGGCCAGTCGTCCTGTTCCGGCCGGTGGAGGCCGGCCCGGCCCACGAAGCGGCCGGAGGCCCGCTCCTCGACGGCGAACTGCCCGGTGGCCCGCAGCTCCCACTGGCCCCGCCACTGGGCCATGCCCAGCCAGGCCTCCCGGCGCGAGACCGTTGCGGGCAGGCGGAGGGAGCGCCGCACCTCGGCGGTGGTGAGCAGCTCGGTGTAGGCATCGACGTCGGACTCCTCGAAGGGCCGGAGGATCAGGCGCTCGGTGAGCAGGGTGGGGCAGGCGGTCATGTGAGGGTGGTGTCCACGACCAGGGAGCCGAGCAAGGTGCGGGTCACCGGGGTCCGGCCGGCGATCTCGGCCAGGCGCTGCTTCTGCTCCACCGACAGGTCGCCGGACACGGTGATGGTGCGCTCCACCCGCTCCACCTTGGTGGCGCCGTCGCCGGTGCGCAACAACCGGGCCCGCACCCTCACCTCGCCCAGCGCCCACCCTTTCCGGTTGGCGTACATCCGCAGAGTGGCCGCCGTGCACTGGACCAGGCCGGCCAGGATCAACTGGTAGGGGTTGGGGCCCTCGTCGTCGCCCCCCACCTCGGGCCCCTCGTCGGCCACGATCTTGTGCCGTCCGGCCCGGATCTCGCCGCGGTAGCCGGCCGTGCTGGTCACCGAGACCATGGCAATCGGATGCTCACCCTCGATGGGGGCGGCCCTGGGTGCGCTCATCAAGAGACTTCGTACCACCGAATGCCGGATCGGCGTAACAAGGGCGTGAAAATCCGAGGTGAGGGCGTAAAGGAACCGGGAAGGGCCCTAGTCGCACGGTTCCACCCGTGTGACAGTGATCCTGTGACATGGGCGAGCCGAACCCATCAGGGATCGAGGGCACCGACCGCCGGAGCCTCCGGTGGCGACTGGAGGATCATGGCGTTGGCCGTGCTCGTACCGGTGGGCGTGGCCGTGGCCCTCATCCCCGGCCGCGGACACCTCGACACCGCTGACAACGCTCTGGTCCTGGTGGTGGCCATCGTGGCCGTGGCCACCACCGGGCGGAGGCTGGCCGCGGTCGTGGCTGCTCTGTCGGCCACCCTCTCCTATGACTACTTCCTGACTCGTCCCTACGGATCGTTCCGCATCACCGGTCACGCCGACGTGGTCACCGGCGTCCTCCTGTTGGTGGTGGGACTCACCGTTGGCGAGCTGGCGGCCCGCAGCCGCCGCCACCGCGACCACGCCCGTCAGGGCAGCCAACAGGTGGCACTGGTCCACTCGGTGACCGAGCTGGCCGCCTCCGGCCAGGACGCCGTCACGGTCATCGGTGCGGCGGCCGACGAGCTCCGCCACCTGCTCCACCTGCGAGACTGCCGATTCACATCCCAGCCCTGCGACCACGTCACCGCTCGGATCACCCCCCGGGGCGACGTGGTCGTGGGCCGCGAGACCTGGGCCACGGAAGACCTGGGTCTGCCCACCTCGGCCATCGACCTGCCCGTGCGGAGTGGCGGGTGGCTGCTGGGCCACTTCGTCCTGACGCCGACCCCGGGAGCACCGGTCCCCCACCAGCAGCTCCTCGTGGCCGTGACCATCGCCGACCAGGTGGGGGCGGCCCTGGCCGCCGACCGCACCTCCCCCCGGGCGTGACCGGCGCAGGAAAAGCCGTCCCCGTGCTCCCCCGACAACAAGCGAGGAACCCATGGTTGACCTGCTCTACGTCCTGACCATCATTGCCTTCTTTGCCTTGATGGTCCTCTTCGTCAAATGGTGCGAACACATCATCGGGAAGGACGATGCCCTCGACCTGCCCTACGGCGGCGTCGAGGACGACGACCCTGTGTATTCGCCTACGGCCAGTGTCCTTCATGAGGAGGTTCCCGTATGAAGAACTACGACAACCTGGTCGGATTGATCGTGTCGGTACTCGTCACCGGATACTTGATCTACGCGCTGATCGCACCAGAGAAGCTCTGATGTCCCAGAACGTCATTGCTGTCATCGTCCTCGTCGGATTGCTGGCCGTCTCCACTCCCCTGCTGGGGTCGTACATGGCCAAGGTGTTCACCAACAAGAAGGCCCCCGGCGACAAGGTCTTCCTCCCCGTCGAGAGGCTGGTGTACCGAGCTACGGGGGTAAACCCCGAAGGAGAGCAACGGTGGACGGTCTACGCCATCTCGCTCCTGGCCTTCTCCATGGTCTCCGCCCTGCTCCTCTACGGCATGCAGCGGATCCAGGTCCACCTCCCCATGAACCCCGACCACCTCGGCAACGTCAGCGCACCGCTCTCGTTCAACACGTCGGTCAGCTTCCTCACCAACACCAACTGGCAGAACTTCGCCGGTGAGGACACCATGTCCCAGTTCACGCAGATGGTCGGGCTGGTGGTCGAGATGTTTACCTCGGCGGCCGCCGGAATGGCCGTGGCGGTCGCCCTGGTCCGCGGGCTGACCCGTAGGCGGTCGAACACGTTGGGTAACTTCTGGGTCGATCTCACCCGGAGCATCGTCCGCGTGCTGATCCCCATCGCGGTCATCGGCGCGTTGATCTTCATTGCTCAAGGGGCGGAGCAGAACCTCCACGCCACCCACATGGTCACCACGCTCGCCGGACAGTCCCAGGGGATCCCCGGCGGGCCGGTGGCCTCCCAGGAGGCCATCAAGCAGCTCGGGAACAACGGGGGCGGCTACAACAACGCCAATGCCGGACATCCCTTCGAGAACCCGACCGGGTTGACCAATATCCTGTCGAACTGGCTCCTCCTCGCCATCCCGTTCGCACTGGCGTGGACCTACGGCAAGATGGCCAAGGACCGCAAGCAGGGCTACGCCGTGCTCGGGGCCATGGTCGGCCTGTGGGCCATCGCCGCCCTTTTGATCATGCCTCTCGAGGCCCACGGGAATGCTCACATCACCCAGGCCCACGTCTCCCAGGCGGTGACCGCCAACTCGCCGGGGGGCAACTTGGAAGGCAAAGAGGTACGCAACGGACCGATCCTGTCCGCCCTGTTCAACTCCTCGTCGACCAGCACGTCGACCGGATCGATCAATTCGGCCAACGACAGCTACACGGCGCTGGGCGGAGGGGTCTTGCTGTTCAACATGATGCTTGGGGAGATCAGCCCCGGTGGGGCGGGTTCAGGGCTGTACGGGATGTTGATCATGGCCATGCTGGCGGTGTTCATCGCCGGGCTGATGGTCGGGCGGACGCCCGAGTACCTGGGCAAAAAGGTCCAGGCCGCAGAGATGAAGTTGGTGGTCCTCTACCTGCTGATGGTGCCGTTCGTGATCCTGTTGTTCACCGCCATCTCGGTGGTCATGCCCTCGTCGAAAGCGTCAATTCTCAACCCGGGACCCCACGGCCTCAGTGAGGTCACCTACGCCTTTACCTCTCCCGCCAACAATAATGGTTCGGCGTTCGCCGGCCTCAATGGCAACACCGACTGGTACAACACCACGCAGGGTTTCTGCATGCTGGTCGGCCGGTTTGCCCTGATGGTCCCGGTCCTGGCCATCGCCGGTTCTCTGGGCCGCAAACAGCGGATCCCGGTCTCCGGAGGGACCCTGCCCACGGGCACCCCGCTGTTCGGGTTGTTGCTGGCGGGCATCGCCGTCCTCATCGTCGGTCTCACCTACCTGCCCGTACTTTCGCTCGGACCCGTCGTCGAGCATTTCGTCGGAAAGTTCTGAGAAGGAGTCCGTGATGAGTCCCTCATCCACGCTCGAGGTGCCGGAGGCACCCCACCAGGAAACCGGTCCGGTGGCGGTCAAGAAGCGCTCGGCCACCTTCAACGGCGCCATGGTTCGCCGGGCCCTGGTCGACTCGGTGATCAAGCTCAGCCCGCGCCACATGGCCAGGAATCCGGTCATGTTCGTCGTCGAGCTCGGCAGCGTGCTCACCACCTTCTACCTGGTCCGGGACTTCGGGAGCTCGTCAAGCTCAGAGAATGTCTTCGCCCTCGGGGTGGTCATCTGGCTCTGGTTCACGGTGCTCTTCGCCAACTTCGCCGAAGCCGTGGCCGAGGGTCGGGGCAAGGCCCAGGCCGACACCCTGCGTAAGACCAGGGCCGAGACGATCGCTTACGTCCGGCGAGGCGACGAGGTGGTGGAGGTGGCCTCCAGCCAGCTCCAGCTCGGCGACCTCTGCGTGGTGGTGGCCGGCCAGCTCATCCCCGGGGACGGCGACATCGTCGAAGGAATCGCCACCGTCGACGAGTCGGCCATCACCGGGGAGTCGGCGCCGGTGATCCGCGAGTCCGGCGGTGACCGCTCGTCGGTCACCGGCGGCACCCGGGTGCTCTCCGACCGCATCGTGGTGCGGATCACCTCCAAGCCGGGCGAGACCTTCCTCGACCGGATGATCGCCCTGGTCGAGGGGGCCAGCCGGCAGAAGACCCCCAATGAGATCGCGTTGGACATCCTGCTGGCCGGACTGACCGTCATCTTCATGTTCACCGTGGTCTCGCTTCAGCCGTTCTCCATCTACTCGGGTGCCCCCCAGTCCATCATCGTGCTGGTGGCGCTACTGGTCTGTCTGATCCCCACCACCATCGGCGCGTTGCTCTCGGCCATCGGTATCGCCGGGATGGACCGGCTGGTCCAACGGAACGTCCTGGCCATGTCGGGCCGGGCCGTCGAAGCCGCAGGTGACGTGTCCACGCTGTTGTTGGACAAGACCGGCACCATCACCTTCGGCAACCGGCGGGCCGACGTCTTCGTGCCTCTGCCCGACGTCGAACAGCACGAGCTGGCCGCCGCGGCGATGCTGTCCAGCCTGGCCGATGAGACGCCCGAGGGCCGCTCCATCGTGGAGCTGGCCGAGTCGACCTACGGCCAGGAGGCCCACGGGGTGGCCGGCGCTGAATTGGTGCCGTTCACCGCCCAGACCCGCATGAGCGGCCTCGACGTGGACGGGCGGTCGATCCGCAAGGGAGCCGCCGATTCGGTGCGGCGGTGGGTGGAGGAACAGGGCGGGACGGCCCCGCACGAGCTCGCCCCGATCGTGGAGACCATCTCCACGGGCGGTGGCACGCCTCTGGTGGTGGCCGAGGGTACTCGCATCCTGGGTGTCATCCATCTGAAGGACGTGGTCAAGCCGGGCATCGCCGAGAAGTTCGTCGAGATGCGGACCATGGGCATCCGCACGGTGATGATCACCGGCGACAACCCGCTCACCGCCGCGGCCATCGCCGACGAGGCCGGCGTGGACGACTTCCTGGCCGAGGCCACTCCCGAGGACAAAATGGCCTTCATCAAAAAGGAGCAGTCGGGTGGTCGCCTGGTGGCTATGACCGGTGACGGAACCAACGACGCCCCTGCTCTGGCCCAGGCCGATGTCGGGGTGGCCATGAACAGCGGGACGCAGGCGGCCAAGGAGGCGGGGAACATGGTGGACCTCGACTCCAATCCGACCAAACTCATCGACATCGTGGAGATCGGCAAGCAACTGCTGATCACCCGGGGATCGCTCACCACGTTCTCCATCACCAACGACATCGCCAAGTTCTTCGCCATCATCCCGGCCATGTTCGTCGGCGTGTTCCCCGCCCTTCATACGATCAACATCATGCGCCTGAGCTCGCCGCACAGCGCCATCCTGTCGGCGGTGATCTTCAACGCCCTGATCATCGTGGCGTTGATTCCCCTGGCCCTCCGGGGCGTCAGGTTCAGGGCGGCAGGGGCGGCCTCGGTGCTTCGCCGCAACCTTCTCGTCTACGGGTTGGGCGGATTCATCATCCCGTTCATCGGGATCAAGCTCATCGACATGATCATCACTGCGTTGGGGGTCAAGTAATGCGCCGACAACTCATGACCGCCATCGGCATGATCATCGTGATGACCCTCCTCTGCGGGCTGGCCTACGGGTTTGCCCTCACCGGCATCGGCGAGGCGGCCTTCGGTCATCAGGCCAACGGCTCGGTGGTCGAGAAGAACGGCAGGGCCGTCGGCTCCTCGCTGATCGGCCAGAGCTTCACTAACGCCAAGGGCACTCCGATCCCGAAGTACTTCCAGGCCCGCCCGTCCGACGCGGTGACGTCGTTGGCCACCGACAACATCACCGTCAGCGGCGCCTCGAACTACGGACCCTCCAACCCACTGCTGATTGGCTTCGTCCCCGGGGCCAACACGGTGGACTTGAGCGGCAAGCAGTCGGCTCGGAACCCCTTTGCCACGCCGACCGACCCGTTCTGCGTGCCCATGTCGGCCGGCTCAGACTCGGCTCCGGTGGTCGCTCCGACCCCCGCGCAGAAGTACGCCAGGAACAGTGACGGGACCTTCGTCTGCGACCCGAGCACCGTCCCGCAACGGGCCATCGCCTACCGGGCCGAGTTCGGCCTGCCGGCCAAGGCCGAGGTTCCCGTCGACGCGGTAACCGCTTCGGGGTCGGGACTCGACCCCGACATCTCGATCGCCAATGCCGCCATCCAGGCCCCCACGGTGGCCAAGGCGCGGGGACTGGCCGTGTCCACCGTGATGGGTCTGGTCAGGGCCAACACCACGGGGCGTAGCCTGGGAGTACTCGGCGATCCCGGGGTGAACGTTCTCATGTTGAACCTGGCTCTGGACCAGCTGACGACCAAGTAGGCGAACTGCCCGGCACGAGTGGAAGGCGAGGACAGGTGGCACGAGGGAAGCTGCGGCTGTATCTCGGAGCCGCTCCCGGCGTCGGCAAGACCTACGCCATGCTCAACGAGGGGTGGCGGCGCAAGGAGCGCGGCACCGACGTGGTCGTCGGATGGGTCGAGGAGCACGGACGGCCCCAGACCAACGCCCAGCTCCGGGACCTCGAGGTGTTCCCCCGGCGCCGCATCGACTATCGCGGCCAGACCTTCGAGGAGATGGACCTCGACGGCCTGATCGAGCGCCGGCCACAGCTGGTGCTGGTCGACGAACTGGCCCACTCGAACGTGCCCGGGTCGACCCACTCCAAACGGTGGCAGGACGTGGACGACCTGCTCGAGGCGGGCATCAACGTCATCTCGACCGTCAACCTCCAGCACCTGGAGTCCCTCAACGACGTGGTGGAGCGCATCACCGGCGTGACCCAGCAGGAGACGGTCCCCGACCGGGTGGTGCGGGCCGCCGATCAGCTGGAGTTGGTGGACATGGCCCCCGAGGCGCTCCGTCGGCGCCTGGCCCACGGGAACGTCTACCCACCCGAGCGCATCGACGCCGCCCTCGGGAACTACTTCCGCACCGGGAACCTCACCGCCCTGCGGGAGCTGGCCCTCCTGTGGGTGGCCGACCGGGTCGACGAGGAGCTGCACGACTACCGCGAGCGTCACAACATCGCGGGACCGTGGGAGACCAAGGAACGGGTGGTGGTGTCCCTTACCGGCTCCCCGGGCAGCGCCGTCCTCATCCGACGGGCCGCCCGCATGGCCATGCGGACCAAGGCCGAGCTGGTCGGGGTCCACGTCCGCACCGACGACGGACTGACCGGTCCCGGGTCCCAGGGACTGCGTCAGAACCGGGCGCTCCTCGACGACCTGGGCGGACGGTACGTGGAAGTGGTGGGGGCCGACGTGGCCCCGGCCCTGGTGCAGGTGGCCCGGGCCGAGAACGCCACCCAGCTGGTCCTGGGGGCCACCCACCGGAGCCGGCTGACCGAGTTTGTGCGGGGCTCGGTGATCAACTCGGTGATCCGGGCGGCCAGCGGCTCACTCGACGTCCACGTGATCGCCACCGGTGCGGCCCCCGGTGCCGCAGCCGACGAGCCCGACGCCGGCAGGACGGCGGCGGCCGAGGGCGGTGATGCGGCCCGTCGGCGGGCCCTGGCTCGCCACAATCGCCGACTGCTCGCTCCCCTCTCGGTCCGCCGGCGGACGGCCGCACTGATCCTCGGGGTGATCGGCTTCCCCCTCCTGACCCTGGTGCTGACGGCGGGACGGAGCAACGCCGACCTGTCCACCGCCCTGAGCTCCTACCTGGTACTGGTGGTCATCGTGGCCGCCACCGGTGGGGTGTGGCCGGCGGGGCTGGCCGCCGGGGCCGGCTTCCTGTTGTCCAACTACTACTTCGCCCCACCGGTCCACACCTTCACCATCGCCGACGCCCGGGACATCCTGGCCCTGGTGATGTTCCTGGTCACCGCGGGCGTGGTGAGCGTGCTGGTCGACCTCTCGGCCCGGCGGACGGCCGCGGCCCTCCAGGCGCGCGCCGACGCCCGGATGCTGGCCCGGGTGGCCGGTCGGATGGTGGCCCCCGAGGGCAATCCCCTACCGGCCGTGCTCGAGGAGCTGCTGGTGGCCTTCCGCCTCCAGTCGGTCGCGGTGCTGCGTTCCGACCCCGACGGCGGACCGGCCGCAGCGACCGTCGCCTCCGGGGACCGGAGCGGGACGTGGTCCGTCGTGGCCGCCGCCGGCAGCCGGCCCCCGGCGGTACCGGACGAAGCCACCCTGGTCCTCCCCCTCACCGGTCGGGAGCTTCTGGCCCTCCGGGGACCGGGGCTCACCGCCGAGGACCGTGACATCCTGTCCGCCTTCGCCGCCCAGCTGGCCACGGCCCTGGAGAGCGACCGTCTCCAGGTCGAGGCGGCCGAGGCCGACTCGCTGGCCCGGGCCAACCAGCTGCGGTCGGCGCTGCTGGCCGCGGTCAGCCACGACCTGCGCACACCGCTGGCCTCGATCAAGGCCGCGTCGTCCAGCCTCCTCTCCGACCAGTTGGAGTTCGGCCCCGAGGAGACCCGTATCCTCCTCCGCACCATCGACGACGAGTCCGATCGGCTCAACAGCCTGGTCGAGAACCTGTTGGACATGAGTCGACTTCAGACCGGCTCGATGGACGTCCTGGACCGCAGCACCGACGTCCACGAACTCATCGAGGCCGCCGTGGGCAGCCTGGGGCCGAGGGGCGATGCGGTCACGGTGGAGGTCGCCGCCGGCCTCCCGAGGATCCGGACCGACCCAGTGCTGCTGGAGCGGGCGGTGGCCAACCTGGTCGACAACGCCTTGGTCCACGCGGGCGGTTCCGGGCTGCGCATCGAGGCGGGAGCGGTAGCCGGCCGGGTGGACATCCGGGTCATCGACCGGGGACCGGGGATCCGACGCGAGGACCGGGACTTGGTGTTCCGGCCTTTCCAGCGGCTGGGCGACTCGGAGAACCGGGTCGGGGTGGGCCTGGGCCTGGCCGTGGCCCGGGGATTCGTCGAGGCCGTCGGTGGGGAGTTGGACGTCGAGGACACGCCGGGTGGGGGTTGCACCATGGTGGTACGGCTGCACCGAGCCGACACCGCGGCGGACGGATCGGACCGGACCCCCGGCGTCGGCGAACCGGGCACCGAGACCGTCGACACCGACCGCAGCCCGGCCGACCCCGAGACCCGGACCATGCCGGCGCCGTGACCACTCCCGGACCGACCCCGACCGCGGGGGCCGAGCGCGGCATCAAGGTGCTGGTGTGCGACGACGACGCCTCGTTGCTGCGCGCCCTGACCATCAGCCTCACCGCTCGCGGCTACGAGGTGGTGGTGGCCCGGACGGGCGAGGAGGGACTGGACCTCGCGGCCCACCGGCACCCCGACGTGGTCGTCCTCGATCTCGGCCTCCCCGGCATCGACGGCGTCGAGGTGGTCCAGGGCATCCGCGGTTGGAGCACAGTGCCCATCATCGTCCTCTCCGCCCGCCACCAGAGCGTGAGCAAGGTGGAGGCCCTCGATGCCGGGGCCGACGATTACGTGACCAAGCCGTTCGGGATGGACGAGCTGCTGGCCCGGCTCCGGGCGGTGCTCCGGCGGATGGCCCCCGGCCTCGACGACCCCCGGGTGGAGGCCGAGGGATTCACCATCGACCTGGCCGACAAGCGGGTCACCCGCGAGGGCGAAGACGTGCATCTGACCCCGAAGGAGTGGGACATCGTCGAGGTCCTGGTCCGCAACCCCGGTCGTCTGGTCTCGCAGCGACAGCTCCTGCACGACGTCTGGGGCCCCGAGTACGAGACCGAGACGGAGTACCTGCGGGTGCTGATGGGCCGGGTCCGTCGGAAGCTCGAGGTCGACCACGCCCGGCCCCGGCACTTCCGCACCGAGGCGGGCATGGGCTACCGCTTCGAGCCCTGAGGCCGCTCGCTCCCTAGGATGCCCGTCATGGAACGGGCCACCGTCGACATCTACGACGTGCGAGGGCTGCACTGGGCCGCCACCCATGCGGCCGCCGGCCGCCGGGCCGAGGCCGAGGCCTTCGCCGGCCGGGTGGGGGACGGCCTCCCCCGTCTCGACGTGGGGTGCGGGGCCGGCCGCTACCTGCCCCACCTGGGCACCCCGGCGGTGGCCCTCGACGCCTCGACGGCCATGCTCGGCGCCTGCCGGGAGGCGGTCCCCGACGCCCTCTACGTGCAGGGGGACGTGGAGGCCCTGCCCTTCCGCCGTGGGTCCTTGGGTGGTGCCTGGTCGTGGATGACCCACCTGCACGTCCCCCGCCACCGGCTGCCCATGGCGCTGTGGGACCTGCACCGGACCCTGGCCGTGGACAGCCCGTTCGAGCTGCAGGTCCTTCTGGGCGCCTACGAGGGCGACCAGCTGCCGGGCGACGAGGTGGGCGGGCGCTTCTTCGCCAGCTGGGATCCGGACCGGCTGGTCGACGTGGTCGTCGGGGCCGGATTCGACGTCGAGGACGGCTCCCTCACCGTGTCCGGCGACGAGGTCCGGCTGCGGGCGGTACGGGCACGGACCCTGGCCGACACGGTGGGACCCGGGATGCGCCTGCTGGTGTGCGGCGTGAATCCCTCGTGGCACTCGGCCGATGCCGGGGTGGGTTACGCCCGTCCGGGCAACCGGTTCTGGGCCGCGGCCGCGGCCGCGGGCATCGTGACCGTCGATCGCGACTCCCGGTCGGCCCTGGTGGACCACGGGGTGGGGATGACCGACTTCGTCAAACGCCCCAGCCGGACGGCGGCCGAGGTGACCCGCCAGGAGTACCGGGCCGGGTTCGTCCGGGTCGAGCGCCTGGTGGCATGGCTGCGCCCCGGGGCGGTGTGCTTCACCGGGCTGTCAGGCTGGCGCAACGTGGTCGATCCGAAGGCGGTGGCCGGCGCCCAGGCCGAGGGCATCGCCGGCCGTCCGGCCTACGTGATGCCGTCGACCAGCGGGCTCAATGCCCGGACGTCCCTGGCCGAGCTGGCCGACCACCTGCGGGAGGCGTGGCGCCTCGGAGCCGGCGACTGAGCCGGCCGACCCCGGACGGGGTCAGGAGGCCCAGGGTCCGACGCCGCCGATCCGGTCGGCGGTGATCCGCACCACGTAGCCCAGGGTGGGGTCGCTCACCCCGGGGAAGACCACATCGGGTCCCAGGTAGACGTGGGCCAGGCGCTGGAGGAGCGGTGCCGCCCCTCCCTCCACCACCTCGGCGTGGCCCCGCACCGCCAGATAGTGGTCGAGACCCTGCTCGCTCCGGCCCTGGGCCTCGATGGTGATCGACACCCTCGGGTCCCGACGGATGTTCTGCACCTTGCGCCACGACGCCATGTGGCCCGAGACGATCCGATCAATATAGCGTCGCTGCGGACAGTTCTAGACGTCTAGAACCCCTCTCTACGTGCGTAGACCGGTCTAGTCGCCTCAGACCGCTCACCCCTGGCCATGCCACCTGCACGCTGTCAGGCTGACGACGTGGGCGTCGACCCGATCACAGAAGGCACCATCACCCGAGAGGCGTACCTACGAGCGCACCAGGAGGACCACCCATGTCCGACGACAACTGGGACGACTACTGGGAAGACGACATGGGCCAGCGGGTCGAGGAGGCCGGCCGATGGGCCTTGCTCGACCCCGCCGTCCGAGCCACCCTCCGACTCCAGCGAGAGGTGACCGACGAGCACATCACCTTCCGGCTCGTCCCGGCCCATGTGTGCATCGACGACCACCCGGTCGACACCGACGACACCTGGCCGGACGGCACACCAGTCGTCATGCGGGTCGGCTGGGTCTAGCCTGGAGGTCGGACCAGGTAGTCCCTGGTGGGCAGTGAGCGATCGGAAAGCCTCCGGCGTAGGTGCGTAGGGCCACCGCTACTGGACGGGCATATCTAGGGGTTGGGCACCGACCGAAGACCCACGACTTGGCGTGCGATCCAAGGAGCTGGACAGCCCCAACTCGTCCGGGGTCGTAGGCGAGGGCTTCACTCACATTCGCTCATCGCACACAGGAGATTTCCATGGCAGTAGAAACCACCAGCTTCAAGGGGGTCGCTTGGCCTCCCGAGCTTCTACGAGGCCATTTTCGTGACGGTCTTGACCGGGGCACCGTTCGCCCAGGCCCTGACGCCGCTGCCCACCGACCGAGGCTCGGTTGCGTTCCCGAAGGCAGGCCCCACCGGGGCCGGCTGGGTGAAGGAGCTCGACCCGATCCCCGCCGTCACCCTCAACGACGACGCCGACGTGATCGCAGCGTGCAAGCTCGCCGGCCTGATCCAGTTGTCCAACGAGAGCCTCGACGATGCGGCTCTGCCCATCGGTGACCTCGTGGGCCAGGCGATCAGGGACAGCATGGGCCCGCCAGCTCGACAACGGGCTTGATTCACGGAAACGGCACGCCTCCCAACCCCAACGGCATCTTGGCCAAGGCCGGCACGGCCACCGCTGCCGCCGACCTCCGGGTCGGGATCATCACCGCCTACGGCGAGCTGGCCGGGGCAGGAGCTGTACCCAGCTCGATCGTGGCCTTCGCCCACCCCACCGTGCTGGCAACCGAGTGGGCCAGGATCGCCACCGGCTCGGGGGTCCCGATGCACGATGATTCCCCCAACGGGATGCTCACGATCGGACCCGGCGTGCCAGTGATCGGGGTGCCTCAGCTCGGTGAATCACCGGCGTCGGTGCTCGTGGCGGATGTCGCATCTTGCTTCCTCGTGCAGCGGGACGGCTTCATGATCGAGAGCGACCAGGGCCTCGGCGTCGGCTTTGCCAACGACGCCCAGCAGCTCCGCTGCAAGGTTCGGGTCAACGTCAACTGCCCGACCCCGGCGAAGTCGCTGCGCCAGTTCACCATCACCGGGACGACTGGGACTAGCAGGCAGCAAGTAGATCGCAGCGGCGGTCGGTTGTTGGTTAGCGGGCCTGGCCGTCGCTGTCGTCCTCGAGTAGTCGCCCGCCTCAACCTGCCAGTGCGTCCTCACGTCGGCGGGCGGCTACTCGGGCGTGCTCAAGGCCTCCGTGATCGGTCTCGTAGGAGCGCCTGGACCGTGCCCAACCTCCCGCCTACCCGGCCAGGTCGCTGGAGGGCCTACAGCGGGCCTGTGCGAGCCTCCTCGGGCCCACTCGGCAGTCCGAGCGTGTCCCACTCGCGCTCCAACAGCACACCCAGCTCGTCGTCGGTCAGATCCTCGATGCCGTGGGGACGCCGGGCAGCTTCTCGGCGGCAACGTGGGCCACACCACTTCCTCGGACGACCGGTACGGGCCGGAGGGGGTAGCTCATCGCCGCACAGCACCGGCTGTGTCCACCGCTCCAGTCTGACCCGGCTGCGTTTGGCCCGGTTGAACTGCAAATACTTGGCATTGACGAAAGCCTAAACGAGCATCCTCTTCTGCGAGACTTCAGACGTCTGAACCCGTTCCCCCACCTTCTCGGGCTCGGCAGCCATGACTCGACTCCGCCTCCGCCTCGACTCCTCCCGCTTGATTCTCCATGGCGTCGTCGTCGATGGTCATGCCCTGCCTCTCCGCCACCGGCGTGGTCACCTGCTGTAGTCGCACGGGGTCGGCTGTCACACAGTTCGCAGTAGCCCCGTTCAGGTCTCCAGCCCGGTCTAATCCTCGACGAACGGCATGTCTCACCCGGGCCACCACCCAGTCCTCGTAGCCAGCAACGGCCTGGTCGTAGGTATGCACGTTCCACCGCACGCCGTCAGTCACTTCGCCGGCCATCATCCGACGCACGTTGCGCTCCGCATCCTCCTCGAACAGCGCCTCGATTCCCTTGAACGCCCGATACCGGGTACGAGCCTCTTCGCTCATGTCGCTGCCTCCTCAGTTGGTCAGTCAACCTGCTCGAAATGGTCAGGGCGCTCCCTGCCCCTGTGCCCCTATACCTACGGGGCACAGGGCACAGAGCGTCTAGTCGGCGGCCCTCGGCCACAGGCTGTGCCGGAGCTGTGCCGGAGCCGGGCACAGATGCTTGATGGTGGGTCGTCGGCCCGAACAGCCGGGCTGCACGACGCTCCGGCGACAGTGGTCGAGAACGTTCTCGATGCCGTTCTCCTTCACCACGTTCACGATCCGGCCATCGCTCAGCATCCGGTCTCGGACGGTCTCGCTTGCGATCGTTCCCGATGCCACTGACCGCCTCGCTCAATCTTCTTCCAGCCACCACCGGGGTTCTGGTCGATGGCGTCGAGGATGGCGTCCTCGATGTCCGTCGTCGGACAGCTCGGGCTTGTCCTCGACCTCGAAGCCCTCGCCATCGCTCCAGCGAGCTCCATGTCTGTGCATGCCAGATCGACGCCCAGCGGGCCTTCTGGACATGCAGACGGGTACGCCCCGGTCCCTTCCCCTGAGACATGCAGCAGCGTGTCCACGGCTCCCTCCCATGCCCCCGACACCCTCCCGGCCCTGTTCTCGTGGTGGATGAGCATGAAGGTCACGCTCCGACCAGCCAGCTGGCGCACCTCGTCGCACAGGGCCAGGAACGCCCGGACCTCCTGCAAGGTGCCCGCCTCGTTCATCCCCGACGTGGCGAGCGGGCCGACGATCACGATGCCGACCTCGTTGTCGGCGATCATCTCGGCCAGCGCCTCCCGGTGCGATCGCTCAGCGAACGTGAACTTCGCCCACGGCTCCTCCAGCACGCTGATGCGGTCGCCGAGGTGCGCTGCCGGTCCAGCCCTTGAGCTTGCGCTTGGCCTTGCCCCTGAACAGGGCCGTGGGCCCTTCGTTCTCGACGAGCAGCACGGTGAGCGGGGCAGCCACGTCGATACCCAGCCAACTGTTCCCTCCGGCCAGGTGGCAGGCCAGGTCGAGGCAGAGCGTCGTCTTGCCCGCTCCGCCGTCGCCGTAGACCATCACGTCACCGTTGGCCGGAATGAGGATCTGGTCCCTGTCGCCCAGCAGCGGGTCGGCACCGTCCTCGGGTGTAGCGGCGAACTGGGACAGAGACACAACCACGAACTCGAGGAGCGGCGTGCTGTCGTCCTCGACGATGGACCCCACTCTGAACCGGCATCCCGGCGATCGCGTCAGCGGATCTTGTTGAGCTCGTCCTCCGACTTGGCGTTGACCTTGCCGACCGCATGGCGCGAGCATGGCCTGGAACTCGGTGGTTCGGCCTGTGCTCGCTCAGCTGAACCCGCCGCTCGTCCTCGGCTACCGCGGCACTCCACAGCTCCCCCAGGCGCTCCACCGCCACCTGAGCGAGCGAACAGATCCGCTCGCCGCATGCTCCATCGACCAGATGAGGCAGTGCTGCATGGTGTCGTGTCGTGAATGGCCCGCCTCGCGTGCTTGCTCCTCGAAGTGCTTGCCAGGATCACGTTGCTGAGGTAGCCCGGGAGCATCGGCCTGGGTGTGGGCGTCGACGAACTCCATCGAGCTCGTCCGGCGTCGACGGCCACGCTGCGTGTGATCAGCATCCTCGTCCCTGAACCCTGCTCAGTTCGGCGATCCACTGCCAGGGCAGCTCGGGCAGATCCTCGACCAACGGGGCGTCGCTGTCGACGGTCTCGAACGCATCGGTCTCGTCGAACCAGCTGATATTGCCGACCCTCGGGATGCTTCGACGGCCACACCATGGCGTAACGGTAGCCCCGATGGATAGTCTCGATTCCCGGCAGGCTCGCCACCCACGACAGCCCCACCGGCACCCGGAAGAACCGGATGCCCGACTCCATCGCCCCGGTCGCTGTGCGCTGATCCACGTCTTGCGGCAGCGGGCCCAGGCGACCCAGCAGCTCGTTGAGGTGTCGTCGCCCGCCATGCCGTAACGTCGACATCGAGCCCCATGCACCTCGTCAGGCATCCGCAGAGCGATGTTGCCCGACCAGTCGGCGGCGTCGATCTCCTCGGTGGTCATGTCCACGCCCGGTGGGCCGGTGAGGCCCCCGGTGCGGCCCTTGGGCGGTGGGTGCTTCTTGCCAGCCAGCAACTCGAACGGGTGCCACCCGGCGTCGAGGTACTCCCGGGGAATCTCTTTGTTCATGTCGGTCTCCTCTCATGGAGGGACCGGCACTCAATGGCGGGATAACGTGGCCCTGCCCGTCCAGGTTGTTGGTTCATGTGGGCCCGGCTCTCCTGCCACTGGAGCCGGGCCTACTTCGTGTCTTCGGACTGGTTGGCGGTCAGCAGTGTATCCAGGACGCGTACACCGTCGGTGTCTGGATCATGGCTCTCGCCCGGCCTGCTCTCGCTCCTTGCGAATCCTGTCGATGCGGCCAGCGTGCGTGAGCGGGTCGACGGTCATGACGCTCGCCTCCACGTGCGCTCTGCAGCCCGCAGATCCTCGACCGGTCAGCCGTAGAGCTGCCGCTCAGCGTTCTCGAAGCGTCAGCATCGGGCCCGAGGGTAACTGCCGCCGCCCACGCTCGTACCCGTGGACCGTCCAGAAGGACCGGTCAATGGCGGTCGGCGACGGCCTGCTCGGCTCAGGGCCGGCCCGTTCACGGGCAGCCGAAGTGGGCCGAGGAAATGGATCGCTTGCTCAGCGGGCATGGCGCCCTCCCTAGATCCAAAGCGAGGTAACCTGACTCGACGCCGAACTTCTGTTGCCCCGCTCGGCTGTCAGGTACGGATTCCCGTGCCTCGTAGAATCACCTCGGACCTTCTGCACCTCTGTCGCTACTCGCCCTTTCGTACCGTCCGCTATGTCCGGTGGGCAGCGAGGCATACAAGTTGGGTTCCTAGATCAAGGGACCGGTGTCCACCGCACTCGACGCTCGTCGAAGCCCTTGGTGTGTTGTCCACGGCCCGATCACCAACGACTCGGTGGCGAGTCATCAACACGATGCGCTTCTGGTCGAGGTGAAGCTCGGCCACGCCACCTGCCAGGTCGTCCACTCGGGCAGCTTCACGACCGGCACCGAGGCGAGCTCCACCTGCTGTCGACGCAAGGACTCAGCCACCGTCGCCAGCTCGTCGGCGTCGATGTCCCCACCGATGAACCGGGCCGTCAGGTCGGTCATCGCCTCCTCGAAGGCGCGGTGTCGTCGGTGTTCGCCGGCCGGCCCTGGCGCAGACGCTTCCACGCCTTGCGGTCGAGCAGGCGAACAGGTCGGCCTCGATCAGCTCGTCGGTGCGCTGCTGCTCGATGCGACAGGTGGCACTTCGGGCAGAAGTACGCGGGGCGTCTTGGTGCCCCCGTACTTGACGCTCATCTTGACCACCTCGCCCCGGTCGTTCCACGCAGCCGTTGGCCACAGATAGCGATGCCGGACAAGCAGCCACCGTCGCTTGTTGCCTGGGCCCATGCGCCTGGTCCGGGTCGCTCAGGATCACCCGGACGTCCTGCCAGGTCTCGAAGTCGAGGATCGGCTCCCAGGCGTCGCTACTGCACGAAGGCGCCGGCCCCATCTCCCTGGCGGCGACGATAGTGGGGTTGAGCAGGATCTGGCGCAGGGTCCGACGCCTCATGGGCGACCCGGTGGTGCCCTCACGCCCTCGGCGGCCAGGTCGGTGGCGATGGTGCCCAGCGTCTCCCCGGCGAGCAGCCGCTGAGCAGCCGCTAACGGATCACGTCGGCCTCTCTCGAGTCGACGATCAGCCAGGTTGTTCGTTCTCGTCCTCCGGCCGCTCGTACCCGAAGGGCCTCGGCCCGGTGGGCACCGCCCCGTTCGCCCGCCGATGGTCCTGCCACTCCGCTCGTCCGCTCGGACTTGGTGGCCGACTCCATCTCAGCCATGGCGCCAAGCACCTGGTGAGCATCAGCCGACCGCTGGCCGTCGATCGTGTCGAAGCTCTCGGTGACGCTGAGCGAACTGCGCCCCGTGATCTTCCAGCTCCTTCGACCAGAGCTGCAGGGTGTCCTCGGTGTTGCGGGCAGGCCCGGTCGATCTTCCAGACCACCAGCACGTCGGCAGCCCCGGTACGGATCAGCTCCATGGCCCGCTGGAAGCCGGGCCGGCTGTCCCGCTGGCCCCGTAGGCCGTCCGCCCCGGCTCGACCACCACGTCGACGACGGTCAGGTTGTGGGCGGTGCAGTAGCCCCGGATGCGCTCCTCCTGGGTGGTGGTGGAGGTCTCGTCGTCCCGGTCGACGCTGATGCGGACGTAGCCCACGGCCCTGGTCGGCTTCGGCTTCTTGGGCGTCATGGTTCGTCGTACTCGTACTCGGCTTCGACGTCCAGTACCACGTCCCCCACCTGTACCTCGGCCACCCGAAGAACCCTGCCATCCCCGGCATCGACAACACCGAACGGGCCGACCAGCATATGGAGGGAGTTGGGCACCTCGGGGTGATCGGTCTTGATCTTCAACATCAGCTCCTCGGTGACGATCGCCCGAACCACCAGCTCCCGAGGGAAGTAGCCGTAGCCATGAGTTGCCATGTATCGCCGGCACGCCTTACTCGGTGGGTGCCCGTCGATCGGGATCAGTGACACCCCTTCCATCTCGTCGAAGCTCTCCGTCATGACGCCTCCCAGACCAGTCCGAGGGGCAGGGGTACATCGGTGGCACCAGGGCGACCGGGGCGACCCTCCGATTCACGATGGTCCAGTTGGGATCGGCACCGGCCCAGTAGCGCCAGCCCTCCACCTCCCGGCACGGCCACTTCTGGCCGCCGAACTTCTCCAGCTCGCCAGTGACCCGGAGCCATCGGTTCATCAGCAGGTGACCACGCCAGTCGGTCGACTTGCTCAGGTGGACGTACTCGTGCGGGCGCTCGGGCATCGTCTTGGCGAACACCCACTCCTGCGAGGCGATGTAGGGCCGTGGGTCCCAATCCTCGGGTGGGTCGGGACAGGCATCCCTCAGCAGCTCCAGGGCCTGCTGGCGCTCGTCACCCTCGAGCCCTGCGTACAGGACCCTTCGGAGGGCGTAGTCGAGGACAGCAGCCAGGTGCCCGCCCTTGCGGATGTGTTCGGGGAGGTCGTCAGCGGTCATACCCCCATCGTATCACTTAGGACGCCATTGTCGCCGTCCAGCCCCACCCACACCAGCGAGACCTGGGGACTGCCGTCGGGGTCCAGGGTGACCAGGTGGGCCAGGCGCCCCGAGGTCACCACCGTCCGGACCTCCTCGCTCAGGGCCACGCTCACCGCGGGGCCCGGTGACGGTCCACCACGTCCCCGAGCGGCTCCTCCACCTGGGCACTGGGCAGCAGGCTCCCGCCGTCGACCGGGATGTTGACACCCGTGACGTAGGACGACCACGGCGAGCAGAGGAAGACGATCACCGAGGCCACCTCGGAGGCCGTGCCCACCCGGCCCAGTGGGGTCCGGCGCTCGATGCCCGACCGGACCGCATCGTCGTCGAGGAACGGCGCGGTGAACGGCGTGTCGATCAGGCCCGGTGACACACAGTTGACCCGCAGCGACGGCCCGTACTCCAGCGCCGCCGACTGGGTCAGGGCGATCACGGCGGCCTTGGCCGCCGAGTACGCCGCCTCCCCCCGGGTGGGCCGCATGCCGCTGATCGACGACACGTTCACGATGACGCCGCCGCCCCCATCCACGATGACCGGTGCCGCGGCACGGATCCCGTGGAAGGTCCCGCGCATGTTGGCGTCGACCACCCGGTCGTAGGCCCGGTCGCTGTGCCCATGGAACGGCCGGGCGAGGCCGACTCCGGCGTTGTTGACCAGGATGCTGAGGCCACCGAGCTCCTCCACCGCCCGGTCCACCGCCGCGGCCACGGCGTCCCCGTCGGCCATGTCGGCCACCAGCGCGGGCCCGTTGACCTCCTTGGCCACCTGGGCGGCCGACTCGGCATCGAGATCGAGGACGGCCACCCGGGCCCCCTCGGCCCGCAGGCGGAGGCACGTGGACCGACCGATCCCCGAGCCGGCCCCGGTGACCACGGCCCGGTGGCCGTCGAGCAGGCCCATCAGGACCGGTCCACCGGCTCGGCCTGGACGGCGGCCGGGGGCAGGTCGAAGTGGACGACGTCGGGGGGCGACTCGAAGAACGGCCCGATCAGCGCCCTCCATGCCGGGAAGGCATCCGACTCGCGGAATCCGGACAGATGGTCGTCGAGCGTCTCCCACTCCACCAGCAGCAGGTACCGGTCCGGGGTCTCGATGCCGCGGTGCAGCCGGAGGGAGACGAAGCCCGGGGAGGCCGCGATGACCAGGCGGGCCTCGTCCAGCGCGGCCTCGAACGCCTCGGCCGTCCCGGGTCGGATGTCGATCAGGGCGTGCTCGAGGACCATGGACCCGACGCTACCGGGGAGTGCGGCCGGAATACCAGGGTGGCCGGACCGGTTGGACTGGGGCGTGGTCGGGCGGCCGAGCCGGAGGTGTGGAACGTGGATGTGGAGATCTGGTCGGACGTGGTCTGTCCCTGGTGCTACGTGGGCAAGCGGCAGTTCGAGACGGCCCTGGGCCGGTTCGCCCACGCCGACCAGGTGACGGTGTCGTGGCGGAGCTTCGAGCTCGACCCGACCTCCCCCCGGGACGTGGGGATGAGCATGGACCGGATCCTCGAGCGCAAGTACGGCCTGTCGGCGGAGCAGGCCCGGGCGGCCAACCGGCAGATGAGCTCCCTGGCCGCCGGCGTCGGGCTCGAGTACCACCTCGACCGCGTGCAGGCCGGCAACACCTTCGACGCCCACCGGCTCCTCCACCTCGCCGCCACCCGCGGGCTGGGCGGCGCGCTGAAGGAGCGCCTGCTGGCCGCCTACTTCACCGAGGGTCGTGCGGTCGGGGACCGTGCCACCCTGGCCTGGCTGGCCACCGAGGTGGGCCTGGACCGCACCGAGGTGGACGAGACGTTGGCCGGCGAGGCGTTCGCCGCGGCCGTGCGCGCCGACGAGGCCCGGGCGGTGGCGCTCGGTGCCACCGGCGTGCCGTTCTTCGTCATCGACCGGGCCTACG
Source organism: uncultured Acidimicrobiaceae bacterium (assembly GCA_963812525.1). Classification (GTDB taxonomy): domain Bacteria; phylum Actinomycetota; class Acidimicrobiia; order Acidimicrobiales; family RAAP-2; genus Bog-756. The sequence continues at coordinate 14,567 of CAWEVL010000014.1, read as the reverse complement.
GGGTGGCCGGGGCCCAGGGTGCGGACGTCCTGCTCGGCGCGCTCGAGCGGGCGTGGTCGGAGTCCCACCCGGTGACGCCCCTCGACGCCCCGGACCCGGGCGCTGACGGGGGTGCCTGCGCGGCGGGAGCCTGCAGCATCTGACCGAGGGATCCGGCGGACCCACCGCCGGATGTCCGGCCCCGGAACTCAGCCCGGCACCTGGCCGTAGGCATGAGCGACGGTGAGGGTGGCCACCAGGCGCTTCTCGCCCACCATGGCCTGGCGGAACTCGGCCCAGTCCGGGTGCTCGCCCTGGGCCAGCCGGTACATCTCGACGAGCTCCTCCACGACCGGATCATCGGGCCGGGCGGCCACCGGGGACAGGTCCACCGTGCCGTCCAGCACCACATAGGACCAGAAGTCCTCACTGGTCACATGCAGTGTGCCCCGGGGGTCCCGACGAAGGTTGGCGGTCTTGGCCCGGTCGGCGGTCACGGAGATCCGGGCCGTGTGACCCGGTCCGGGCAGAAACATGATGTTGGACAGCTGGGGCCGGCCGTTGGCCCGTAGCGTGACCAACACCCCCTTCCGGTGCCGGGTCACGAACGAGAAGGCATCATCCAGGGCGAGGGCCATGCCCCCACCGTACCGGGAGCGGCCCTCGGGCAGCCGAGGTCGGTGCATCACGAGCCGTCGCCCGACTCCACTCCCTCGGTCCCGCCGTCCGCAGCCCAGCCGACGCCGCCGGGTCGGCGGTCCTAGGCTTCGGTGGTGGCCCACGGCCACCGGCCTCACGGCCACCGGACGAAGGGAGGCCCCATGGGCGCAGCACAGCAGAACGAGGGAGGCCGGGCCGGCCGGCTGGCCTTCGTCCAGTCCACCTGGCACGAGGAGATCGTCGACCGCTGCCGAGACTCGTTCTTGGCCGAGATCGGGACCCTGGGGGTCCGCCGGGACGACATCGACCTCTTTCGGGTCCCCGGGGCCTTCGAGATTCCACTGCACGCCCAACGCCTGGCGGCCAGCGGGCGGTACGCGGCCATCGTCGGCGCCGGCCTGGTCATCGACGGAGGCATCTACCGTCACGACTTCGTGGCCGAGGCTGTGATCAACGGCCTGATGCGGGTCCAGTTGGACCAGGACGTACCGGTCATCTCCGCGGTGCTGACCCCCCACCACTTCCACAGCCACGACGAGCACGCGTCGTTCTTCTCCGAACACTTCACGGTGAAGGGAGTCGAAGCGGCCCGCGCCTGTGCCCGGACGATCCAGAGCCTGGCCCAGCTCCCGGCCAAGGCGGTGGCGTAGCCCACGGGACCAGCCGACCGCCTCCCGTCCGTCTCGGGGTGCGGGCCGCCGGTACGATGGCCCGCACAACCGACAAGGGAGGTGACGACCATGGACGTCCGGTCAGTCGAGGACGTGGCTCCGGTGATCGAACACAACGGGACCACCCCGGTGTGGTGGTTGGTGCCGCCCCAGGAGCTCCGCCAGGCCACCGAAGGCGGCTTCCTCGAACTGGTCAGCGAGTGGGAGGTCGCCGGCGGTGGGGCGGTGGACGCCCACTCCCACCCGACGCACGAGTTCTACTACATCCTCTCCGGCCGGGGCATCATGAAGATCGGCGACGAGGAGCGCCCGGTGCAGACCGGAGACCTGGTCTACACCCCCCCGGACACCACCCACAGCATCTGGCCCGTCAGTGAACACGCTCCTCTCCGGGGTCTGGCCTTCGCCATCGGCACCCCGGGCGCCGGAACCGTCGACTACAGCTGACCCGCCGGGTCGTCCTGATCCTCCCGCCCGGCCCCGGGAGGCTGCCGTCGACGTTGACGGGCCGTACTGCGCCGGGGACGAGCCGAAATGGAACGGAATCCCTGGAGAAGATGCAGTCGTCCGACCTTCGGCGTGATGACCTCCACGACGGGCCCGCCGGCCGATGCGAAGCTCCGGTCCGGCAGCTCCTGGAGTGCTCGGTGGTCATCGGACGTCCCGTGCGCCACTCCCCCTCCCGGCCACGGGACCGAGGGGCCGGTGGACGAGGGCACCGTCCGGCGGTCAGTCGGTTCGGGGCCGGGCCTGGCGGGCGGCCCAGACCATCAGGAGCTGGACGGGAAGCCTCCCCCAAGCCAGGTCGGCCCGATCCGCGGCCCCGGCGTGCCGACCCGACCCGGCATCGAGGGCCATCTGCAGGTTCGCCGGGAAGACCGCCGCCAACACGACCGTGCTGGCCGATGACGCCCACGGCATCCGTCGGACCAGCCCCCACGCGCACACCAGCTCGGCCGCGCCGCTGGCATGGATCAGGGCCCGGTGGGTTCGCCGGGGCAGGACCCGGGGCATGATCGGCTCGAACGCCTGGGGGCGGACGAAGTGCACGATGCCGCTGGCCGTGAAGGCACCGGCCAGCAGGAGTGGAGCGGCGCGGCGGATTCGGTCCATCCTTCGACTGTAGAGGCCGGGGCTCCGACGGGCCGCGCCACCGACGGCATGGCGACCGGGCCACTACGGTGGTCGGGTGATGACGCAGGCTCGGCACACGGGACGGCACGTCGTGATCGGGCTGTCCGCCGCCTGCTGCCTCGTGGTCTCGCTGGTCGCTCCGGCCGGGGCCTCCCACCGGGGCGAGCCGCCCACGTCGCTCTCCTCCGGCCTCCACCGGCTGGTGACCATGCCCGGTGGGCCTCCCGGGGCCATCGCCCTGGTCCAGGTGGACCGGGCGGTGCGGGTGACGACGGCCGGCGTGGGGAACGTGGTGACCAAGGCTCCTCCCTCCAGCAACGACACCGTGCGCATCGCCAGCGTCTCCAAGGCGTTCAGCGGAGCCGTGGCCCTCTCGCTCGTGACGCACCGGAAGCTGCGGCTGGGCGACACGATCGGCGAGCGACTCCCCGCCCTCCCGGAGTCTTGGGGAACGGTGACGCTGGCCGAGCTCCTGCAGCACACCAGCGGTCTGCCGGACTACATCCACAGCGACGACTTCATCGACGTCCTCAAGGCCGACCCCCACGCCGTCCTCACACCCATGCAGCTGCTGAGTTATGTGACCGACGACGATCCCGAGTTCACGCCGGGTACCCGCTATCACTACTCCGACACCGACAACATCGTCGTGGGACTGATGGTCGAGGCGGTGACCCGGGGCTCCTACGAGCAGGCGCTGGCCCAGGACGTGGCGGCTCCTCTCCATCTCACCGAGACCACGCTGCCCGACACCCCCGACCTGACCGAGCCGTACCTGCACGGCTACGACATCGAGCCGGGTATGCCGCCCAGCGACATCAGCACCTACCTCAACCCCGGACTGGCGTGGGCCTCGGGCGGGATGCTGTCCACCCCCGCCGAGCTCAACGAATTCATGAGGGCGTACGTGCGCGGGACCCTGACCGACCCCGTCACCCGGAGCCGCCAGTTCCAGTTCGTGCCGGGGGCCTCCGGCCCGCCCGGACCGGGGACCAACTCCGCCGGGCTGGCCATCTTCCGGTACCGGACCCCGTGCGGGACGGTCTACGGCCACACCGGCAACTTTCCGGGCTACACCATCTTCGCCGCCGCCACCGCCGACGGCTCCCGATCGGTGGCGGTGATCGTCAACGAGCAGCTCAACGACAACCCGGTCACGCCGGTGTTCACCCAGTTGCGTGTGGTCGATGGCCTCGGGGTGTGTGCCGCGCTCCGGTCCTGAGCTCGCTCCGGCCCGGGCCGGGCCGCCCGCAACCGGTGCCGGCGGGGTGAGGCGGCGGCAACCCGGCGGGTGGTCCCCCGACCAGGACCACGGGAACCAAGCGGCTACGCGCGTCCGACGTAGGCGAGAAAACACCACTCGGGGGACGCGTCGGGGGCGACGTCGATCTCGGCGTCGAAGTGGTGGCCCGCTCGCTCCCTGCCCTGGTACTCCCGGGCCATCCCGAGACCGAGGGACCAGACGTCGTCGGGGCAGGTGAACACCGAGCCCCCGAGGCACCCGACGTCCCAGCCATGGGCCAGGACGTCGACCAGATTGATCCCGGCGGCCGCTCCGGCCGAGAACGTACCGAACGGGAGGTGGCAGTGCCGTGACCGGTCGGTCGACGACCACGCCGCCCGAGCCATGTCGGTGGTGGTTCGGAGGGCCAGGTCGAGGCGGTCCCCGATGAGGTCGCCGGTCGGTGCGCGTGGACGATCGGTGGCCCCCGACGCGAACTCGGCGAACTTGCGGGTCACGCCCATCGAGTGGTTCATCACGTCGGACACCGACCAGCCCGGACACCGGGACGGCCGGGACAGATCGGGCACGGTGGCCCTGGCCCCGAGGCCCCACTGCGCCTCCAGGGCGATGAGCAGCGCCTCGACCACATCCACCGGGACAGCTTCCCAGGTGCCGGTTCAGCCTGCCCGGTCGGCGGCCCGGTCGATCACCCCTCCCGGCCTTCCCGTCCCCGACGTGTCGACCCCACCGCAGAGGGGGTCGCCTGGATGGATGGACCCGGTCAGCCGCGGACGAATCGGAGCCGGTGGTGTTGCTGTTCCCACCCGCTGGCCTGCCAGAAGCCGACGGCCAGGGGATCGGTCTCGACGACCACGGCCTGTCGGCGGATGACACCCACGGCGTCCAAATGGGACTCGGCGGCGGCCAGCAGCCGACCTCCCAGTCCCTGGCGCCGATGGGTCGGGGCCACCACCAGCCGGTAGATCGATCCCCGCCAGCCGTCCCACCCGGCGATGACCGATCCCACCACCTCGCGTCGGTCCTCGGCCACCAGCAGGGCCGATCCGTCGTGATCGACCAGGGCCCGCAGGCTGTCGGCGTTGTCGGTGTGGGTGGGTTCGGCGCCGGCCCGGACCCACAGCCTGAGCACGGAATCGATGTCGTCGGGTCGTCCGACCCGGGTGGTCACGGTCATGGAGCCAGGTTACGGTCGCCGTGCGACTCCGGCCCGCGGCTCGGCCCGACCGGGGCGGCCCGCTCAGGACCGCGCCCCGGCCCGACCGCACGACCGAACCGGTCGGCCCAAGCTCGGAGGTGGTCGACCAGCTCCGGCGGGGACACCACCTCGAACTCGGCGGCGGTGCGGCCCAGGACCGACGTCGGCCAGTCCAGCGAGTCGGACGACATCCGCAAGACGCAGCGGCCATTCCCCGACGCCTCGACGGTGCCCGGCACCCAGCGCCCGATGCGGTGGCGGACGACCCCGGCCGGGGCGTCGATGTGCACCTCCACCTGATACCGCTGTGGAAGGTTCTCGATGCCGGACCGCACGAATTCGGCGGCATCGTCGACCGGCAGCTCCCGGGGAACGGCGTGGCCGCCGGTGGCCCGCGGCCCGGCCAGACGGTCGAGCCGGAAGGTCCGCCAATCGAATCGGGAGAGGTCATAGGCGACGAGGTACCAGCGCCTCCCGAGCAGCACCAGCCGATGGGGGTCGACCTGGCGGATGGTCTCCTCCCCCCCGTGGGCCGTGTAGGCGAACTCCAGCCGCTCCCCGTCGCGACAGGCCTGGGCCACGGTCACCAGCACCGCGGCGTCGACGCTGGCCGAGGTGTCCTGCCAGGGCGAGGGCACGGTCATGGCGGCCAGGGCGTCGATGCGCCGGCGGAGCCGGGACGGCATGACCTGCACCACCTTGCTCAGCGCCCGGACCGAGGACTCCTCGATGCCGGTCACCGTGCCGGCCTGGAGGGCGGAGTGCAGCCCCACGCCGATGGCCACCGCCTCCTCGTCGTCGAGGAGCAGTGGAGGGAGCACGGCGCCGGCGGCCAGCGCATAGCCGCCGTCCACCCCGCGACGGGCCTCGATGGGGTAGCCGAGCTCCCGCAGACGGTCGACGTCGCGGCGGAGGGTGCGGGCCGAGACCTCGAGGCGCTCGGCCAGCGCCGACCCCGCCCAGTACCGGCGGGACTGCAGGAGGGCCAGCAGTCGGAGGGTCCGTGCAGCAGGGTTGGCCATTCACTCCAGTATGGCCCTATTTAGGACAGAATATGGCCGCTAGGAACGGTACCGTGGGAGCCGTCACCGCAGCCACCGAAGAAAGGCCAGCCCATGCCCACCGACTTCCCCACCCAGACCAGCCTCGAGCGAGCCGACCTGCTGGACAGTCTGGACAAGCACCGGACCTTCCTGCGGACGACGGTCGACGGTCTGACCGACGCCCAGGCCCGGTTGACCCCGACGGCCAGCCAACTGTGCCTCGGCGGGATCATCAAGCACGTGGCCCTGATGGAGGAGGGTTGGGTCCGTTTCATCGAGGAGGGACCCGACGCCATCGGAGCCGCCGACCAGGCGGCCTACGAGGCCCATGCGGCCGGCTTCCGCATGGCGGACGGCGAGTCCCTTCCCGCGTTGCTGTCCAGGTACGAGGAGGTGGCCCGGCACACCGACGAGCTGCTCTTGACCCTGCCGTCGCTGGACGCCGACCACCCCCTGCCCGAGGCGCCATGGTTCGAGCCGGGGCGCGCTGGTCGGCCCGGCGGGTGCTGGTGCACATCGTGGCCGAGACGGCCCAGCACGCCGGACATGCCGACATCATCCGCGAGAGCATCGACGGCGCCAAGACCATGGGCTGAGCTGTCGCCCCCCGACCCGGCCGCAGCCGGGGGCGACGGACCGGCGGAGGCCGGCAGGGGACCGGCAGAGGTGGCACGCTGTCGGCGTGACGACCACCCCACCGGCCGACGATCACCGGTCCCCGTTCGAGCGCATGGTGGCCGGCGACCCCTACCACGCCGACGATCCCGAGATCGTGGCCGCCCACCACCGGGCCGTTCGCCTCGTCGACCGCTACAACCGCTCGGCGGTCGACGACGCCAGTGGGCGGCGGCGCATTCTCACCGAACTGTTGGGCTCCTTCGGTACCGGGAGCGTGATCCGCCCCCCTCTGGCCTGTGACTTCGGCTCGCACATCCACGTCGGGTCGCACGCCTTCGTCAACTTCGGGCTGGTGGCCCTCGACCCCGCACCCATCACCATCGGCGACCACGTCCAGATCGGCCCGAACGTCCAGCTGCTCACGGCCACGCATCCCCTCGACCCCGATCTCCGGCGGGCCGGGTGGGAGGGGGCCGGGGCGATCACGGTGGGGCAGGATGTGTGGCTGGGCGGCGGGGCCATCGTGCTGGCCGGCGTCACCATCGGGGACGGCACCGTGGTGGGGGCGGGAGCCGTCGTCACCCGGGACCTCCCGGCCGGCGTGGTGGCGGTGGGCAGCCCGGCCCGGATCGTCCGGCACCTGAACGGTGCACCGGCCGGCCCGACCGGCTGACCTTTCCCAGCTCGCTGGTGCCCGCCCCATCGCCCCCGAAGGGCGTCGGGGTCGACCTCCCTCCCGCCGTCTCCGGTCGTACACTGCGTACCATGCGGTACGGCCATGGCTCGTGGATCCCGATCGTGGTCTTCGGCGGCATGTTCCTGATTCGCTACCTGACCTCGCAGCGGCGGCGCCGTGGGCCGTCCGCCGGTCCCGGTCCCCGCAGTCCGTTCACCGGCACCGAGGCCCGGGGCCGGGCCGGGCCGACGGCCCCCGGCACTCCACCCGAGGACGGGGCCCGGCCGGGGGGCATGCCGGCCGGCTGGTTCCGGGATCCGTTCGTCCGACACGAGCAGCGGTTCTGGTCGGGCACCGAGTGGACCGACCACGTTCTGGACGACGGAGTCCCGGGCACCGATGCGCCGCCCGCTCCCCCCGAGGTGCCGGGCACCGACTGAGCGGTGTCGTGGGTCCTGGCCGGCTCAGACCCCGTGGGGTCGACAGCCCCCGGCCGGCCATTCCCACACCTGGAGGACCCCCGGCGGGATGGTCACCGGACAGGCGGTGCCGGGCCCGGTGTTGCCCGCCGCGTAGGCCGTCCAGGGACCGCCGGCGGGCTGTTGGAACACGTAGTACGAGCCCTCGTCCTGGGTGGAGACCTGCGCCTGGGAAGGGTTGGCCCCATCGGGGACGGGCGCGGCCACCAGGCGGGCACCGGCCCAGCGGATACCCGTGGTCTTGTCCGAACGCGTAGAAGGTGAGGCCGGGAGCCAGACCGCTGAACTGAGCCACCGGGATGCCCTGGAGTGCGCTGGCCGCGGCCACGAGCTGGGTCCGGATCTGGTCGGTGACCACCAGGTTAGTGGCGGTGGCCGAGGCCGCCGCGGTGGTCGAGCTCGAACCGCCCGTCGTGGCCGTGGTGCCGCCGGCGGCCGTGGTGCTCGTCGTGGTCGACGAACTCGAGCACGCGGCCAAGGCGAGCGACCCCACCACCAGGGCGCCCGTTGCCATCCACCGTCCAGCCGTCATCCCACCCTCCGATCATCGGCGCGGGGCCGCTGTCGTCCCGTCCCGGTCCGAACCACCCGGGACCAGGGGCTGGGCCAGACGCTACTGCCCCGCCCTCCCTGCACCGGGTATTTCGGTTCGCCGGGGCCGGCGGTGACCGAAGCCGCTCACCCGGCCATGGCCACCATGGCGGCGGCCAACGGGACCCCACCCATCGAGCCCTCGAAGGGGGCGTCGCCGAAGGCGAAGATGCCGCCGTCGGAGGCCACCAACCAGTAGCCGCCGCCGTCGGGGGTGGCCGCCATGCCCACCACCGGCCGGTTGAGGTGGATGTTGCCGGTGGAGCCGACGAAGCGGGCGTCCCCGAAGGCGAAGATGCCCCCGTCGGAGGCCACCAGCCAGTAGCCGCCCCCGTCGGGGGTGGGGGCCATGCCCACGATGGGGGCGTTGAGGTGGACGGTGCCGGTGGAGCCGTAGAACCGGGCGTCGCCGAAGGCGAAGATGCCCCCGTCGGAGGCCACCAACCAGTAGCCGCCGCCGTCGGGGGTGGCCGCCATGCCCACCACCGGCCGGTTGAGGTGGATGTTGCCGGTGGAGCCGACGAAGCGGGCGTCCCCGAAGGCGAAGATGCCGCCGTCGGACGCCACCAGCCAGTAGCCGCCCCCGTCTCGGGTGGGGGCCATGCCCACGATGGGGGCGTTGAGGTGGACGGTGCCGGTGGAGCCGTAGAACCGGGCGTCGCCGAAGGAGAACACCCCGCCGTCGGACGCCACCAGCCAGTAGCCGCCGCCGTCGGGGGTGGCCGCCGTTCCCACGATGGGCCGGTTGAGGTGGGTGCCGCCCATCGAACCGAAGAACGGTCGACAGAACGAGAAGACGCCACCGTCGGTGGCCATCGTCCGGTAGCCCACGCCGGGCGGGCAAGGCACCGGTCCCCCACCCTGGCGGGCCTGAGCCGAGTTGGGATCGATCATCAGCGACGACTCGTCCACTGCTTCGAAGGCGCTCGCCGGTACCTGCTTCAGCTCGTCGACCAGCGCGAGGGGCCACCCGGCATCCGCGGTTCCCCCGAAGTACCAGTTCGATCCGTTGTCGGCCACGATCAGCCCGTAGTGCTGCATGGCCCGCAGGATCACCTGGGCCTGGGGGGAGTAGGTGGAGATGTCGAAGCCGGCCTTGAGCCTGAACCGGGCCCCCATGGGTGGCAGGTTGGCGTTACTGGCGCTCCCCGCCTCGTGCCGGGCCGGCCACAGGAACGACGTGTCGGTGGTCTGGGCCGTGACGCGGATGGCGTGGGTGATCGAGCCGGACAGCACCTCGTCGTAGCGCAGGAGTCCGGGGAGTATGGGCAGTCCGGCGGCGTCGGCCGAGGTCCAGCCGGCGGGTCGGAGGGCGTTCGACTCGAGGTTCCAGACCGCCCCGGAGTCGGCGGTGGCCGTCGAGCCGGACGCCCGGGCGTTGTCGAGCTCGTAGAGCGTGCAGGTGGCCGGGTTGACCATGAGGGCGTGGCGGTCACCGGTGGCCAGGGACCCGCCCTCGATGGGGGTGTCGGTCCCGAACGGATAGGGGCCCGGGTCGCTCTCCGATCCGTAGAGGAAGGACGGGGTCACCAGGGGGTGGGACGGCGAGACCACCGTGTAGGGCATGCCGTAGGGATTGGCCGGGTCCCCGGACGGTCCGAAATCGGGGTGGAGGTTGGTGGTGGCGCTGTGCATGCTGGCCATCCAGGCCGCGCTGTGGGCATCCACGGGCAACCCGGAGATGTCGGTGTTCCACACGTTGTCGGCCGGGAAGACCGGGCAGTCGGGCGCACCGGGCAGCGGGGTGCCGGCGGAGGCCGCGCCTCCCGCAGCGAGCAGGGACAGGCTGCTGCCGACCATGGCCAGCACTACCGCCGCCGTCACCCGTGTCTTCGTCGATCGACTCACGTCACCTGCCCCGACCCACCGTACTCCGGGCCCCGTCGGTTACGACACCCCCTACCGTCGGCGGTCCTGCTCAGGCCAGGGCCAGGCTGCCCTGCGCCAGTCGCACGCGGGTGCCGATGAGCTCGGTCGTCACCGCGTGAGCAGCCAGTTCGGCGTCGTCGACCACCGCCACGCAGCGACGACCGTCGGTGGTGTCGCACACGGCCACGGTCCGGGTCGGAACCATCCCCTCGTAGGTGACGGTGTAGGTGGCCACCGTCGCCTCCCCGTCGTACCCGTCGAGTGTCTCGACTACGTCGAGTACCCCGGTGACCGCCGAGGCGGCACCACCCAGATCCTCCAGCCGCGGGGACCGGCCGTCGGGGGTGCCCGACCAGACCCCGATGCCCGGTTTGGTCAGCAGCCCACTCACGGTGGTGACCACCGCCAGCCCGGCGGGCTCGGCCCGGAGGGCCCGGATCACCCTGACCATGGACTGGAACACGAAGTTGTTGAACGGTCCTCCGGCGAAGGCCATCCCCCCGGTGACCGTGGGCGTCGTCTGTGGGTCCAGCCCCAGCATCCGCTGCTGCACGCGGACGGCGGCGGGAAAGCAGCTGTAGAGCTCGATGGTCTCGGCCTCGGCTACCGGACGCCCGATCCGCTCGGCGGCGGCCGTCCCGAGCACCTGCATGGCTGGCCAGGTGTGGGGGGACGAGCGGCGCAGCAACGAGACGGCGTGGCTCGACTCCAGCCCGACCAGGGGAAAGGCCCACCGGTCGGTGGGCACCCCGAGCTCGAGGGCCGTCCCCACGGAGCAGAACAGGAGCGCCGCCGCCTGGTCCACGGTCCACTGGGTCGAATGCCACTTGTTGTACGGGAAGGCCAGGGGCCGGTTGGACGGCGACGCCGTGGCGATCTGGTCGGCGTCCAAGGGGGCGGGGAAGGCGGCGTCGGGATTGGTGCGGGCCACCCGGTTGAAGCGGCCCCACAGATCGGCCACCTCCGACCGGTGCTGGGCCAGGGTGCGGTCCTCGGCCGCCCGGAGGGCGTTCTCGATCATGGCGTACTGCTGCACGGGGTCCCACAGTCGGTGGGCCGCCTCCACCGGTTCCAGCAACGGTCCCTCCCGGCGCCGGGTCACGTCGGGCACCGCGTCGGGCTGCGCCGTCTCGGTCGCCGTCCGGCCGCCGCGCTCGAGCCGGCGGGCCCAGCCTTTGGCCTCGCCGCCGACCACCGCGGCCACCGCTGAGGACCCCGAGGCCACCGCGGCCAGTGCCTCGTTGATCAGACTCTGCTGGGGGATGCCCAGCTCCACCAGGTGGGTGCGGGCACCGGCGGCGCCCACCCGATCGGCCACCAACCGGGCCGGGTCCGGATAGCCCCAACTCCCCTGGGCCACGGCGATCCGGTCCACCAGCTGGAGGATCCCGGCCGCACCGGCATCGGCGACGGCCGCCTCCAGGGCCAGGGCCATGGTGTCGGTGGCTTCGGCATCGGCGTCGGCCGCTCCGACTCCGACCAGTACCGGGGTCCGTGGGTCGAGCGCTCCAGGTCGGGGCGCCCCGACCGTCACGGGCGGATCCTCATACCGACCGGCCGGGGTCGGCCCCGGTTCCCTGGACCACCGTGCCGGTGCGTCGCTCCCGCATCATGCGGCCCACCTGACGCCAGGTCACCGGGACGGCGCCCAGATCGATGGCCTCCCGGCGGGCGCGCTCGGGGACGTCGTAGTGGGCCTGGTGGGGTCGGCCCGCCTTGTGCTGGAACCACTCCCGCCGCATGCCCAGCCGGGCGGCGAAGGCGTGGAGCTCGTCATCGCTGTCGGCCACCAGGTGCGACCACCGATCGTCGACCGGGCCCAGACGGGCCGGCTGGCGCCAGTCGTCGAGGTAGACGGTCATCGGAGCTCGGCGTGCGTACCGCGGATCAGACGATCCGTCCGTGGTCACCGGATCCCCCGACTACCGGATAGCCGGCTGCTTCCCAGGCCAGCATGCCGCCGTCCACGTTGCGGACGTCGTAGCCCGCCCCGGCCAGGGCGGTGGCCACTGCTCCCGACCGTCCCCCCACCCGACAGATGCAGACCACGGTCCGATCAGCAGGGATGTCGGCGAGGCGGTCGGAGACCAGGCCCATGGCCAGGTGCGTCGCTTCAGGAGCGTGCCCGGCCTCCCACTCGTCCTCCTCACGCACGTCGAGGAGGACGGCCCCGGCCTCGACGAGGCGACGGGCCGCGCCCGGATCGATGTCTTCGACGGGACCGGGGTCGGAAGTCACCGCCTCACGGTACCGGACCCGCCCCGGTCCCGGTTCACGCCGACCAGGCCCGTTCCCCGTCAGCCGGGCAGGTCCATCAGCTCGATGCGGACGCCGTCGGGATCGGTGCAGTAGAGGAAGTCCAGTCGGGCCCCGGGCAGATCGAACGTGGTCCGGGTGGCGGGGAGGACCGTGCCCCCCAGTGCCTCGATGGTGGAGGCCAGGCCGTCGACGTCGTCCACCCGCAGCGAGAGGTGGGTGAGGCCGAGCTGGTTCATGGGTCGACGGGTCCCGTCCCCGGTGGTGGCCGGGGCCTGGTAGCCCAGGAGCTCGATGGTCACCCCGTCACGGGACAGCATGCGGGAGTCCAGCCGGACACCCTCCACCTCCATGAGGGCGGCGAACTCGCCTCCGACCTGGTGGGATGCCACCGGCTCGAAGCCCAGCCCCTCGCAGTAGAAGCGCAGCGACCGCTCGAGGTCCGACACGCAGATCCCGAGGTGTGAGAACGAGTGGGTCATGGTCGCCGCCTCCGGACCGTGCGGGTCATGGCGCCGATCTCCCGGCGGTGGGTGTCACGTGGCTCCTCCTGGGTATGGGACGAGGATGGCACATCGGAGCCGCACGGGGTGGAGTCAGGACCGTCGCCCGGTCCGATGGGCTGGGTCCCGGTCCGCGGCTTCCGGCGTCGCCGCGTGCACACTGGGCCCTGTGGAGAGCTCCGAGCACGGGAACCGACGCGCCCCGGAACGTCCGGCCGGCGGCCCCGGCGGCCCCGACGGCGTCGCGGCCCGGGACGGCGGCGGAGCACCGGCGCCTCAACTCAAGATGCCCCACTTCGGCATGGCCGTCATCTGCTTCATCCTGTTCCTGACCTTCCTCGACAACACCGTGATCGGCGCCACCCTGTCGAATGTCCAGTCCGACCTCCACGCCGGGGTGGCCCAGCTGCAGTGGGTGGTCAGCGGGTACGCGCTGACCTTCGCCAGCCTGATGCTCACCGCCGGCACCCTGGGCGACCTCCACGGCCGGAAGAAGCTGATGCTCATCGGCGTGGTCATCTTCTGCGCCGGCTCGGTCCTGTGTGCCCTGGCCGACACCACCAACCTGTTGATCGCCGGGCGGGTGGTGATGGGGGCGGGGGCGGCCTGCTCGGAACCGGGCACCCTCTCCATGGTCCGGCACCTCTACCCCGAGCGCCGGCGACGGGCCCGGGCCCTCGGTATCTGGGCCGCCGTCTCCGGGCTGGCCCTGGCCATGGGACCGGTGGTCGGCGGGGTGCTGGTCGGGCTGTGGTCGTGGCGCGCCGTCTTCTGGTTCAACCTGATCTTCGGCGTCGTGGCGTTGGTGGCGGCGGCCGTCGTCCTGCCCGAGAACGCAGATCCGGTTCGGGCCCGCCTGGACCTCCCGGGGTTCGTGCTCGGCGCCCTGGCGCTCGGGTGCGCCACCTTCGCCACCATCGCCGGCGAGACGTCGGGCTACATCACCTGGTGGGTCCTCTCGCTCTACGGGGTGGCCGTGGTCGGCGTGGTCGCCTTCGTGGTGGTGGAGCTGCGGGCCGAGAACCCCGTCCTCAACGTGCGCTTCTTCCGGAAGCCGCCGTTCGCCGGATCGACGATCCTGGCCTTCACCAGCTACTTCGGCATCTTCTCCATCTTCTTCTTCGTCGCCCTCTACCTCGAGGTGGTGGGCGCCACCTCCCCGTTCCACCTGGCCCTCGACTTCATCCCCATGACCGTGGGCATGGTGTTGGCCTCGGTGTTCACCGGTCGCTGGGTGTCGCGTTCGGGGCCCAGGATCCCCATGACCGTCGGCTGCCTGCTGGCCGCCCTGGGCATCTTCCTCACCGACGCCCTCATCACCCCCCACTCCGACCTGTCGTCGGTGGGCTGGACACTGGCCCTGGCCGGAATCGGCTTCGGCATCGTGATCGTGCCGGTGACCTCGTCGGCCCTGACCAGCGTCCCGGCCGAACACTCGGGCATGGCCGCCTCCACCAACAACACTGCTCGTGAGCTGGGTGCGGTGGCCGGAGTGGCCATCCTCGGATCGATCGTCAACGGACAGCTCACCGTGAACCTCACGGCCCGGCTGGTGGCCCTCGGCATTCCCGAGTCGTTCCGATCCCAGGTGATCGCCGCGGTGACCACCGGATCGCTCGGCTCCCAGGCCGCAGCCACCAAGGCCGG
>CAWEVL010000013.1:0-119880 GCA_963812525.1 uncultured Acidimicrobiaceae bacterium | reverse complement strand
CCAGGGCAACGCCTCCATCCAGGCGATCATCAACAAGGTGGTCACGGCGGCCTACGGCGCCTTCGGGCACGGGCTCGACCTCTCCCTCCTGGCCGCCGGCACCCTGCTCGCCGCCTCCGCCGTGGTGGCCTACGTCACCGCGGGCCGGGCCGCCCCGCCGGCGGCCGACCTCACGTCGGGTGCACCCGACTCCCCGGCGTCGGGCAGACGGCCGCGGACGAACTCTCCGACGGCCCGGTAGGCCCGCCGGCTCCCCTCGGCCCAGGGCATCAGGATGGGGAAGACGTGGAACATGCCCGGCTCCTCCAGGGACGTGGTGTCCACTCCGGCACCCTCCAGGTGGGTCACGAAGAGCCGGATGGCGTCCCTGAACATCTCGTCGCTCCCGAAGCAGACGAAGGTCGGGGGCCAGCCGGACACGTCCTGGTTGACCCCGGACACCGGTGCCGAGCCGGCGTCCCGCCCCTGGAGGTAGGCCGTGGTGGGCATGTTCCAGGGCAGGATGTCCCGGTCGGCGTTGGCCGTCACCGACGGCTGGTCGAGCAGGAGGTCCAGCTCGGGCGAGAACAGCATGACCCCGGCGATGGGCCGGTGACGGGTGGCGTGCATGGAGTACATGAGCGACGCCGCCAGGCCGCCGCCGCTGGAGTCGCCGGCCACGAAGAGCCGGGTCGGGTCGGTCCCGTCGGCCAGCAGCCCCTCCAGGACCAGCACGGCGTCCTCGAGCCCGGCCGGGAAGGGGAACTCGGGGGCCAACCGGAGGTCGGCCACGAAGACCTGGCAACCCGTCCGACGGCACAGCCCGGCCACGAATGCCGCATACATGCGCGGCGAGGTACCGACGTACCCTCCTCCGTGCAGGTAGAGCACGGTGCCGACCGGCTCGGACCCGGACCGGCGGTACCAGATGCCCGGGACACCGGAGACCGTCGCCACCTCCTGGTCGACGTCGAGGGAGCGGACCACCGGGGCGAGGACCGCCCCGGACAGGTCGTCCAGGACCAGCTCGACGAAGCGGAACTCCTCGATGGGCAGGGCGGTCAGATAGCCCATGAACGAACGCATGGTCTCGCGGGTGACGGCCACGGCCAGGTTGTGCGGAACGTGCCCCGCGCCCGACCAGGGCCGGCGGAACGGCACCCGCCCCAGCGAGAGCCCGAGTTGGCCGGCCAGGCCGGCCAGGTCGGTGATGCCGATGGGCCAGGAGGAGTGCGCCACGCCGTCACGGCGGCCCATCACCATGGGCGCATCGCCTCGCACGCCGCCGTCGGCCTGCACCTGGATCCCGTCATCGGACCACCTCTGCCTCGGCCCCTGCCGCGGTCCGATCCTACCCAGGGCCGGTCGGCGGCCGCGGTGGGTCCGGCTGTCGTCAGACGGGCTCGGCGGCCAGCGTGGCACCGAGCTGGAGCAGTTGCTCGGTGGCCCCGCCCAGGGTCAACTCGATGTGCTTCGTCATGAGGAAGTAGCGGTGCAGGGGATACTCGCGGTCGACGCCGACCCCGCCATGGAGGTGGACGGCGGCGTGGACGACCCGCTGCCCGCCGTCGGCCGCCCAGAACTTGGCGATGGCGACCTCCTTGTCGGCCGGCAGGCCCTGGTCGATCCGCCAGGCGGCCTGCCAGGCGGTGAGCCGGATGGCCTCGGTGTCGACGTAGGCGTCGGCCGCCCGCTGGCCCACGGCCTGGAAGGTGGCGATGGGCTTGCCGAACTGCTCACGCGTCTTGGTGTACTCGGCCACCAGGGCCAGCGAGGCCGCCGCCGCGCCGGCCTGGACCAGGGCCAGGGCCGCCGTGCTGCGCAGCACCAACCACTCGATGACGGCGGAGCCGTCCTCCACCGAGCCCAACAGCGCCCCGGCACCCAGCCGGACAGCCGAGAGGGTGAGGACGGCCTCGGACTGGCCGGTGTTGGCGACCTGCCGCTCCCGGCCGACGCCGGGGGCCGAGGTGTCCACGATGAACACGGCCACCGACGCCGGTTCCACCCGGGCGGTGACCAGCACGGCGTCGGCGATCATCCCCGAGGGGACGCAGGCCTTGGAGCCGGACAGGATCCACCCGTCCCCGTCGCGCTCGGCCACCACGGACGGCAGGGCCGGGACACCACCCAACTCGACCAGGGCCGTGGTCAGGACGGTCTCCCCGGACACCACCCCGGGGAGCCACCGCTGGCGTTGGTCCTCGGTGCCGAAGTGGGCCACCGCGGCGGCCGCCGAGGCCAGGGTCTCGACGGTGGGCACGTAGGCCGCGCACCGGCCGGTGGCCTCGGCCAGCAGGCCGGTCTCCAGGAAGCCCAGTCCGGCCCCGCCCACGTCCTCGGGGAGGGCGATGCCCAGCAGTCCGGCGGCGGCCAGCTCGCCCCAGAGTTTGCGGTCGAACCGGTCCCCGTCGGGCTCGGACTCGAACTCGCGTAGCCGTTCCGGGGTGGACAGATCGGTGAAGATCCGATCGGCCAGCTCGCGTACCGCCTCTTGCTCTTCGCTAAACGAGAAGTCCATGATTGCGTGTCCTGTTCTGTCTTCTGTCTCGGTGCGGTGGTCGTTGGGGAAGGTCGGCGTCCGGGCCGACGGTGCGGTGGGTGCGGCTAGCGCAGGGACCGGGGAAGACCCATCCCGAAGATGGCGATGAGGTCCCGCTGGATCTCGTTGGTCCCACCGCCGAAGGTCAGGATGACCAGGCTGCGGGCGTACATCTCCAGCCGTCCGGCCAGCACGACGTCGGGGGTGCCCCGGGTGAGGTAGCCGGCCTGGCCCACCACCTCCAGCAGCAGCTTGAAGGCCTCCATGTAGAACTCGGTGCCGAAGACCTTGATGGTGGAGGCATCGGCCACGTCGAGATGGCCCTGGGTGGCGGTCCACGCCACCTTCCAGTTGATGAGCTTGAGGAACTCCAGCCGGGCGTAGACCCGGGCCAGGTGGACCTGCACCCACTCCTGGTCGATGACCCGCCGTCCGTCGGCCAGCTTGGTGTTCTGGGCCCAGGACCGAACGTCGTCAAGGGCCCGCTCCACGATGCCCGACGAGCACAGGGTGACCCGCTCGTGGTTGAGCTGGTTGGTGATGAGGGTCCAGCCCTGGTTCTCGGCGCCGACCAGGTTGGCCGCCGGCACCCGCACATCCTCGTAGAAGGTGTAGTTGATGTTGTGGTCGCCCAGCAGGTGCATGGGGACGACCTTGATGCCCGGCGTGTCCATGGGCACGATGAACATGGAGATGCCCTTGTGCTTGGGCGCCTCGGGATCGGTGCGGGTGGCCAGCCAGATGTAGTCGGCGCCCCCGGCCAGCGAGGTGTAGATCTTCTGCCCGTTGATGACGTACTCGTCGCCGTCCCGCACCGCCCGGGTCTGCAGCGAGGCCAGGTCGGTCCCCGACTCCGGCTCGGTGTAGCCGATGCAGAAGTGGATGTCACCGGCCAGGATCTTGGGGAGGAAGAAACGCTTCTGCTCCGGGGTCCCGAAGTCCATGATGGTCGGTCCGACCGTGTTGATGGTCAGCATGGGCACCGGTGCCCCGGCCCGCATGGACTCGTCGAAGAAGATGTACTGCTCGATGGGCCCCAGGCCCTGGCCGCCGTACTCCTGGGGCCACCCGATGCCCAGCCAGCCGTCGGCGGCCATCTGCTTGACCACGCGACGCATGTGGGGGCCGATCCCGTGGCTGTCGGCCAGCTGGGCCTCGACCTCGGGGGTGAGCAGATTGGCGTAGTACTCGCGGAGGCGGTTCCGCAGCGCCTGGTGCTCCTCGGTGTAGCCGATCTCCATGAGGTCCCTCCCGATCGCGCCGGTCCGGTAGCGACCGCGACGGGCGTCACGGAGACCGGCTGTTGCACTGTAGGACTTGCCACAGCACGTCGACGCACCGGCATCCTCCGGTGGCCGGTGCCCCACCGTCCCGGGTGCGACCGTGCACCGTCGGGCCTCGATGACGATGGATCCCGACGACTAGAACACGTTACATTCGACCGGGCGTCCGGCGCCACCGGCCGGGGGCACGGTGGATCGTCCGGACCACTATCCTGCCCGCGGGCGGTGTCGGCAGGACCGGACTCGGATGCCACTAGAGTTACCGTCCGGTAAGTTCTGGGGTGGCCCGGACCGCCCGCCGTCACCGTCGTCCCCGTCGGCATCCGTCACCGTCAAATCCACCACCGAGCGGCACCGCCGCCGAGTCCCGAGGAGCACCACATGCCCGAAGCTGTCATCGTCGCCACCGGCCGGACCCCGATCGGACGGGCCAACAAGGGATCGCTCGTGGACTGCCGACCCGACGACCTGGCCGCCCTGGTCATCCGCGAAGTGCTGGCCAAGGTGCCCGAGCTCGACCCCCGGTCCGTCGAGGACGTGATCATGGGTTCCGGACAGCCGGGCGGCGAAGCCGGCTACAACGTCGGCCGGGTGGCTGCCCTCCTGGCCGGACTGCCCGATGTGCCCGGCGTCACCGTCAACCGCTACTGCTCCTCCTCGCTGCAGACCATCCGCATGGCCGCCCACGCCATCCGGGCCGGCGAGGGTGACGTCTTTGTCGCCGCCGGTGTCGAGACGGTGAGCCGCTACCGCAACGGAGCCGCCGACACCGGGCCCCACAATCCCCTCTTCGGCGATGCCGAGGCCCGGACGGCGGCCCGGACCCCGGCGGCCGGCGACCCGTGGACCCCGCTCGAGGGCGCCTTCCCCGACGTGTACATCGCCATGGGCCAGACGGCGGAGAACGTGGCCGAGTTCAAGGGAGTGACCCGACAGGACCAGGACGAGTTCGCCGTCCAGTCGCAGACGCGGGCGGTGGCCGCCCAGGAGGCCGGCTTCTTCGAGCGGGAGATCATCCCGGTCACCACGCCGAACGGCGACGTCGTGACCCAGGACGACGGCCCCCGGCCCGGCACCACCCTCGAGGGACTGGCCGGCCTCAAGCCGGTCTTCCGCGAGGGCGGCACCATCACCGCCGGCAACGCCTGCCCCCTCAACGACGGGGCCGCCGCCGTCATCGTGATGAGCGACACCAAGGCCCGCCAGCTGGGCATCACCCCGCTCGCCCGCATCGTGGCCAGCGGGGTCACCGGACTCAACCCCGAGATCATGGGCCTCGGTCCGGTCGAGGCCATCCGCCAGGTGCTGGGCCGGGCCGACATGACCATCGACGACATCGACCTGGTCGAGATCAACGAGGCCTTCGCCGCCCAGGTGGTGCCCTCGGCCCGGGAGCTCGGGATCAGCTACGACAAGCTGAACGTGAAGGGCGGGGCCATCGCCCTCGGCCACCCGTTCGGTCAGACCGGCGCCCGCATCATGACCACGCTGCTCAACGCCCTCGACGACACCGACAAGACCTTCGGGCTCGAGTCGATGTGCGTGGGCGGCGGCCAGGGCATGGCCATGATCGTCGAGCGGCTGTCCTGATCCCGGGACCCGGCGTCCTGACCGGACCCGGTCAGGGGTCGATCTCCTCGACGGCGTACTCGGGGCAGTTGGCGATGGCCAGGCGGGCCCTGTCCTCCAGTTCGGGGGGAACCGTCCCGTCCCCCACCACCGACGAGAGGCCGTAGTCGTCCACCTCGAAGAGTTGGGGGGCCAGTCCGTAGCAGCGGGCGTGGCCCTGGCACTTGTCGGGGTCGACCCGGATCCTCACGGGAACACCACCGGAAGCTGCCGCGGACCCCGGACCTGCCCGCCGGCCCAGGTCACCTCCGCTCCCTCGGCCAGGCGGAAGCTCGGGATACGGGACAGCCACTCCTCCAGGGCCACGCGCAGCTCCATGCGGGCCAGATTGGAGCCGGCGCACCGGTGGATCCCCGATCCGAAGGCCACGTGGCGGTTGAGCTCACGGTCGAGCACCACCCGGTCGGCGTCCTCGAAGGCCTCGGGGTCTCGGTTGGCGGCCGGGAAGTTCATGAGTACCTTGTCCCCGGCCCGCATGGGGCAGCCGCCGAACTGAATGTCCTCGGTCACCACCCGGGCCATCGTCACCGGGGAGTAGGCCCGCAGCAGCTCCTCGACGGCCAGGGGCACGGCCTCGGGGCCGGCGGCCAGCCGTTCACGGTCCTCGGGGTGGGTGGCCAGGTGCCACAGGGAGGACCCGATGGCGCTCCAGGTGGTGTCCACCCCGGCGATGAGCACCAACGCCGCCACGCCCAGCACCAGTCGCTGGTCCACCGGCTGGCCGTCGAACTCGGAGTGCAGCAGGTCGCTGAGCAGGTCGTCGCCCGGCTCGGTCTGGCGGCGGCCCACCTCCTCGACGAAGAATTCGATGAGACCGTTGACGCCGCGTGCCCGCCGGACCGGGTCGTCGGCGAACTCGAGGACGTCACGTACCCACCCGGTGAAGGAGTCCGACAGGGAGTCGGGCACCCCGAGGATCCGGGCGATGACCCGGACCGGGATCTGCTGGGCGTAGTCGCGGGCGGCGTCGGCCGACCCGTGGGCCACCAACCCGTCCACCAGCTCGGCGCACAGGGCACGGGTCATGGGTTCGTAGCCGTCGACCCGCTTGTGGGAGAACCACGGGAGCAGCAGGCGGCGGGTCCAGGTGTGGAGGGGCGGGTCGGCCGAGATGGGCGGCAGCCCGTAGAGCAGGACCGGCTCGTCGGGCCGTTCGCCCGGAAAGGGGATGACGGCGATCTCGGTGGAGCTGAAGTGCTCGACGTCGTGCGCCAGGTCCACCACATCCTGGTACCGGGTGGGCAGCCAGGTGCTCCCCCGCCGTTGGGTGTGGGCCACCGGACAGATCTCGCGCAGCCGGTCCCAGATGCCGTAGGGGTCGGCCACGTAGCCGGGGTCGAGTACGTCGAAGTCGGTGCCCCAGTCTTCCACCGGTGTCTCGGTCATCGAGCTCCTCGTCCGGGCCGTGCGGGTGTGGACTCCCACCGTTTCGATAGTGTGTCACGTCGACTGACGACTCCTCGGCCGGGGTCGGGTGGGTCGACGCTCGTCGGGATCCGGTGGGTCAGATGGTCAGTCCCCCGTCGACCGACAGCACCGCCCCGGTGGTGTACGAGGACTCGTCCGACGCCAGGAAGGCCACGGAGGCGGCGATCTCGGCCGGGGTGGAGAACCCCATCGGCGTCATGATCTTGGTCAGCTCCTTGACGTCTGCCCCCTCGGGGAGCTCGAAGGTCCCGATGAGAGGGGTGTCGACGCCACCGGGTGCCACCACGTTGACCCGTACCCCGCGGGACAGGTACTCGGCGGCCAGCGCCTTGGAGAACATGAGCAGGCCGGCCTTGGAGGCGCAGTAGGCGGCCGAGTAGGCCTGCCCCATGAGGGCGGTGTTGGACGCCACGTTGACGATCGAGCCCCCGTGTTCCAACAGGCTGGGAAGGGCGGCCCGGCACACCAGGAAGGGCCCGGTGAGGTTCACGGCCAGGATGGCGTTCCAGCGGTCGAGGGGCATGTCGGCCGAGTGGTAGAAGCCTCCGATTCCGGCCACGTTGCACACGACCCGGGGGGGGCCGAGCCGTTCGGACAGCGCAGCCACCGTCTCGGCCACCGAGGACTCCGAGGTCACGTCGCACCGGTGGGCGGAGGCCGTGCCCCCGCCGTCGGTGATCGCCGCAACGGTGGCGACCACGTTCTGCTCGTCCACGTCGAGCGCCGCCACACGGGCCCCCTCCCGGGCCAGTCGGACGGCCACCGCCCGACCGATCCCCGAGCCGGCCCCGGTGACCACGGCCACCCGCTCGGCGAACCGGTGCCCGGTGAACGAGCTGATGGCGGCGTCGGCGGCGTCGTGCTCAGTGCCCCCCTGACCCAGGGTCACCCGCTTGATGGGGCTCATCGCTGTCTCCTGTTCTCGGACGCCTCGGTCGACGGCATCACGTCGGCGGGGCCGGCGCGAACTGCTCACGCAGGTTGTGCTTCAGGATCTTGCCGGCCGGGTTGCGGGGCACCAGTTCGACCACCTCCAACTGCTCGGGGATGGCCTGGGCCCGCAGTCCCTGCTCCTTCAGGTAGGCCACCATCCCGTCGAACGGCAGGGACCGGCCTTCGTTCAGCGACACCACGGCACAGGCCCGCTCGCCGGTCTTCGGATCGGGCAGGCCGATCACGGCCACGTCAGCCACGGCCGGGTGGCTGTAGAGGAGGTCCTCGACCTCCTTGGCCGAGATGTTCTCGCCGTGCCGGATGATCACGTCCTTCAGTCGTCCGGTGATGGTCACGTAGCCGTCGGCGTCCACGATGCCCAGGTCGCCGCTCCGGAAATACCCGTCCTCGTCGAAGGCGTCCGCGTCGAGGGAGGGGTCGAGGTAGCCCCGGATCACCTGGGGCCCTTTCAGCCGGATCTCCCCCTCCGCCCCCGGCCCGGCCCGGCGGCCGTCCAGGCCGACCACGATGAGGTCGACCCCGGGAGTGGGACGCCCCTCGGTGTCGGCCAGCTTCTGGTCGGGATCGTGGGTGGTGGCCATGACCACGATGGGGGCCTCGGTCAGTCCGTAGCCCGAGACGATCCCCACCCCGCCCACTTCGCGCTTCAGGTCGTGGTGGAGCTGGGGCGGTTTGGGCGCGCCCCCTCCGGGATAGGAACGGATGTGCGGGAAGATGCTGTCCCCCCCTTGGCCCGCTGGGCGGCCAGGTAGGCCAGGTGGAACGGTGTGCCCGAGCCGGCCAGGGTCACGTCGTGGGCGGCCAGGAACTCCGGGGTGGTGCCCGGGTCGAAGGCCTCGGTGGTGAGGAGGCGGCACCCGGTGAACAGGGCCGCCATCAGCCAGCCGATGCCCCCGATGTGGGTGAACGGGAAGATGAGGGCCGACACGTCGTCGGGGCGGATGTCGAGGCACTCGGCCATGGCCAGGGCCGAGGCCATCACCGTGAGATCGGTGTGGGGGGCGCCCTTGGGGTCGGCGGTGGTGCCCGAGGTGTAGAACAGCCAGCGGACCGGGGCCTCGGCCGCCGTCGACGGGGGCGGATCCACCTCGGGCAGGCCGGCCGGGTCGCCGTCGGGCAGGTGGCGGTCGACCACCAGCACGGACAGCCCCATCCGCCCGGCGGCGATCTCCCTGGCCATGGCCTCGAAGTCGAAGCCCCGGTAGACGGTGGGCACGATGAGCAGTCTCGCCTCGCTCTGCTCGGTGATGAAGCCCACCTCGCGGCCCCGGTAGATGGGGATGAGGGGGTTCTGCCGAGCCCCCAGGCGAGCCAGCGCCCCCACCAGCACCAGGGACTGGTTCCACGTGGGGAGCTCCCAGCTGACCCCGGTGCCGGCGCCGACCCCGTGGTCGGCGTGGAGCCCGGCGGCGGCCCGGAGGCAGGCGTCACGGTACTGGGCGAAGGTCAGCTCGGCCCCTGTGTCCTCGTGGGCCAGCACGGCGTCCGGGGTGGCGTCGGCCCGCCGTACGATCAGCTCCCACAGGCTGGGCCCCCCCACCCAGCCCCGGGCCGCGGTGCGGGACGCCAGCTCGGCGATGAATTCGGTCATGACGCCGGGACCGGCCCCGGCCGGCCGGCGGCGCGATCGGTGCCGGGCCCGGCTCCGATCCGGATGGGGTCGTCGGTGTCACCCCGCACGGCGGGTGTCGATCGTCCGGTCATGAGGCGCGCGCTCCGTTCGCAGGTCGTCGTCGGTCAGATGGTTGGCGGTCGTAGCTGCCTCGGTCGGGTGCCGGTGGCACTCGGGCGGCCGCCTCGGCCCGATCAGCCAGGGACCGCTTGTCGACCTTCATCATGGAGGTGAGCGGCAGGCTGTCCACCACCACCACCCGGTCGGGGGCCTTGTAGTCGGCCAGAGACGCCCGGGCCCGGTCGCGGAGCCCGGCCAGCAGGAGGCCCTCATCCGGCTGCGTCCCGGCCGCCAGCACCACGAAGGCCACGCCGATCTCGCCCAGGACGGGGTCGGGAGCCCCGACCACCGCCACCTGGGCCACGTCGGGATGTCCGCTGAGCGCGCCCTCCACCTCGGCCGGGTACACGTTGTACCCGCCGCGGATGTACAGCTCGTTGGCCCGTCCCACCAGGTGGAGGCAGCCCTTCGGGTCGGTGTAGCCGAAATCCCCGGTGGTGAGCCACCCGTCCTCGGACAGCACCGCATCGGTGGCCGGGCGGTCGTAGACCACGCCCGCGGCACCCGGTCCGGTGGTGGGCCCGCCCCAGTACCCGCGCATGACCGCCCCGGAGCGCAGCCGGACCCGACCGACCTCCCCGACCCGGCGCAGGCGGCCGGTGTCGTCGGCGATGGCCATGAGCACTCCCGGGACCGGCCGACCCACCGTGGAGGCCACCGTCTCGTCCGGGTCACCGGGCACCGTGCCGGTTCCCAGCGAGGCCTCGGTCGAGGTGTAGCGGACCACCACGGGGACGCCGAGGCGCTGACGCAGGGCGGCCACCAGCTCCGAGGGCACCCGGGACGCCCCGGTGCCGGCGATCCGCAACGACGAGAGGTCGGCAGCGTCGAGGTCAGGGTGGGCCAGGACCAACGCCCACTGGGTCGGGACCCCCTGGGCGACGGTGATCCGCTCCTCGGCCATGATCCTGATGGTGTCCCCGGCGCGCCAGGGGGTGGGGGTGATGACGGTGGTGATCCCGTTGGCGATCTCGTCCCACGGCCGGGTCATGGACCCCACGTGGGCGAAGGGCAGGGGCGACAGCCGGCGGTCACCCGGCTCGGACAGCACGTCGGTGCCGTCAGCCACCGCGGCCAGGCCGGTGTGATCGAACACGGCCCCCTTGGGCAGCCCGGTGGTGCCGCTGGTCCACACCACCGCCACCGGGTCGCTCCGGTCGAGGGTGGGCCAGGTGCCGGGGGCCGGTCCGGTGACGGCCTCCCGCAGCCGGGACCGCCGGAGGACGGCCCCGGTGGGTCCGCGGTCGGACGCTACGGCGCCGTCCTCGACCACCGTCACCGCGGGGAGGGTGCGCTCGAGGATGGAACGGACCTCCCGGTCACCGAGCCGGAGGTTGATCCCCGAGGTGACCGCGCCCAGCCGGGCGGCCGCCGCGTAAGCGACCATGTAGTCGATGGAGCTCGGGAGGAGGAGGCACACCACCGAACCCTTGACGACCCCGTGCTCGACCAGCAGCCCGGCCACGCCGTCGGCGGCCCGGTCCCACTGGGCGAACGTCAGCGAACGCCGCGGCGACCCGTCGGTGGCCGGCTCCACGTACGCCTCGACGTCGCCGTTGACCGTCGCCGCGGCCCGCAGCACCCCGGTGACCGTCTCGAACTCCCCCTCAATCTGACGCACCGTCATACCGGGACAGGACTGTAACAGGGCCGCTCCGGCTTGTTCTGCCCGCTCTTGGCGGTCATCGACGCCGGTGGACACGACGGGACCACCGGTCCGGTCCGCGCCTACGAGAACGTCAACACGCCTCGGGCCAGTTTGCCCGCCTCCATGTCCTCCACGATCTCGCGGAACCCCTCGAGCGGTCGTTCCTCGGTCACCAGCTCGTCCAGCATGAGCTGCCCCGAGAGGTACAGCTCCACCATGAGCGGGATGTCGTGGTGGGGACGGGACGAGCCGTAGCGGCAGCCGAGCAGGCCCCGGTCCACATAGGCCAGGGCGTTGACGTCCACCGATACCTCGGTGCCCTGGGGAGGGATCCCGATGGCCAGGGCGTTGCCGCCCCAGTCGAGGACGTCCAGGGCGTTGCGGAGCACGGCGGGGTGGCCAACGCAGTCGAACGACCAGTTGACCCCACCGGTCCAGCCCAGGGCACCCGACAGCCGGTCGGGACCAGGAGGGATCAACGCCCGGATGGCGGCGACGGCGTCGGTGGCCGAGGCGTCGACGAAGTGCGTGGCCCCGAACTGGCGGGCCAGTCCCTCCTTCGAGGCCAGCGTGTCCACGGCCACGATCCTGCTGGCCCCGGCGATGCGGAGTCCCTGGATCACGTTGAGGCCGACCCCGCCGACGCCGAAGACCGCCGCCGTCTCGCCGGCCCGGACGTCGGCCCGGTTCAGGACCGAGCCCACGCCGGTCAGGACGCCGCAGCCGATGAGGCAGGCCGAAGTCATGGGGACGTCCTTGCTGATCTTGACGGCCTGGACCTCCTTGACCACCGTCTGCTCGGTGAACACCGAGGTCCCGGCGAAGTTGGAGGCGGGCTCGCCCCGGAAGGTGAAGGGTTCGGACACGTTCCCCAGGGTCTTGACGCACCAGGTGGGATGGCCGGTGCTGCAGGCCCGGCAGGTCCCGCAGCTGGCCAGCGTGGCGATGACCACGTGGTCGCCGGGTGTGACCGACGTCACCTCGGAGCCCACCGACTCGACCACACCGGCCCCCTCATGGCCCAGCACGGACGGTGCCTTCCACGGGATGGTTCCGTTGATCACCGACAAGTCGCTGTGGCACACCCCGGCGGCCCCGATGGCCACCCGGACCTCGTTGGGTCCCGGGTCGCGCACGCCGAGCTCGTCGGTCACCTCCGCCTCGTCACCGGTATAGACGATGCCTCGCACGGTATCCCTCCCTCTCTCGTCGATTCCAACGGTTCGAACTGTTGCCGGCCGGCGGGCGCCCGCCCGCCGCCCCGCCGTGCCGAGGCGTGCTCATGCCGCTCCCCCGGACGCCGCCTGCTGGAGTCGGAGCTCGCGCTTGAGCACCTTGCCCCCGGCATTCATCGGGAGCCCGTCCACCCACTGCACCGACCGGGGCACCTTGTAATTGGCCAGGCGCTCCCGGGCCCAGGCGGTCAGCTCGTCCTCCCCGACCGACCCGGCATCCGCGGCCGGGACCACCAGCGCCAGGCCCACCTCGCCCATCCGCCGGTCGGGAATCCCGATCACCGCCACCTGGCCCACGGCCGGGTGGCCGCGGAGGACGGCCTCGACCTCGGCCGGGTAGACGTTGAACCCCCCGCTCACGTACATGTCCTTGAGGCGGTCGGTGATGGCGACATTGCCGTCCGGGTCCATCGTCCCGATGTCCCCGGTGTGCAGCCAACCGGAGCGGTCGACGGCCTGCTCGGAGGCCTCCGGGTCGTTGAAGTAGCCGCGCATGACGTTGTAGCCCCGCACCACCACCTCGCCGGCCTCGCCCCTCGGGACCTCGGCCCCGCCGGGTTCGACGATGCGCACCTCGACGTCGGGAATGGCGCGCCCCGACGTCCCGGCGATGACCTCGGCGGAGTCGCCGCGACGGCACATGGTGACGGTCCCGCAGGCCTCGGTCAGGCCGTAGGCGGTCAGCACCGTCTCGATCCCGAGCTCCGACCACAGCCCCCGGACCAGTTCGACCGGCACCAGTGCGGCCCCGGTCACCACCAGCCGCAGCGAGTCCAGTTCGAAGGTCTTCCTGTCCGGGTGGTCGAGGATGGACTGGAAGATGGTGGGAGGCCCGGGCAGCACCGAGATGCGCTCCTCCCCGATCCTCGCCACCACCCCGCTCACCTCGAACACCGGCTCGGGGACCATGGTCGCCCCGGCCATGAGGCAGGCCAGGATCCCCGCCTTGTACCCGAAGGTGTGGAAGAACGGGTTGACGATGAGGTACCGGTCCCCGGCCCGGAGCCCGACCACCTCGGACCAGGCGGCGAAGGTCCGCAGGGTCTGGCCGTGGGTGGTCATCGCCCCCTTGGGGTTGCCGGTGGTACCCGAGGTGAAGACCAGGTCGGAGAGATCGCCGCCGGTGATCGAGGCGGTCCGACCGGCGGCCACATCGGCCGAGCAGGCGTCGCCCTCCTGGAGGAAGACGTCCCAGGCCACCACCGGATCGCCCTTGGCCGTCGGTGGCCGGGGCACGGCCTCGTCGGACCGCAGGATCACCACCCGCTCGAGGTCGGGCACCGGCTCTCCCGCGGCTACGGCCTCATCCAGCATGCGGGGGTAGTCGGTCCCGAGGAATCCCTCGACGGTGAAGAGCAACCGGGCGCCCGACTGGCGCAGGATGTACGCCGCCTCGGCCCCCTTGAAGCGGGTGTTCAACGGCACCAGGACGGCGCCGGCGCCGACCGCGCCCAGGGCGGCGATCACCCATTCAGCGCAGTTCGGGGCCCAGATGGCCACCCGGTCTCCCCGCTCGATCCCGTTGGCCACCACCGCACGGGTGGCCCCGGCGACCTGCTCGGCCAGCTGGTCGAAGGTCAGTCGGGTGGTGGTCCCGCCGGGACCGTGTGCGTCCACCAGCGCCTCGGTCTCGCCGAATCGGGCCGCGGCATCCTCCACCAGGCCGGGGATGGTCCCCCACTGGAGGTCGCCCCGGGGATCGGTCACATCTGACACGTCGTCAGGGTAGTGCATCGCCCCTCCGGTCCGGCCGGGGCGGGTCGTCGCCCCGGGCCCCTGTCCGGACGTCCCGCTCCTAGGGATGCTGGCTGCTGACCGACACCACCTCGCCGGTCATGAACGTGGAGTACCCACTGGCCAGGAAGGCGATGACGTTGGCCACCTCCCACACCTCGGCACCCCGGCCGAGGACCTCCCGCCGGCTGAGTTCGGCCAACTCCTCATCGGCCATCACCTTGTTGAGGAACGGATGGACGGCCAGGCTGGGAGCCACGGCGTTGATGCGCACATCGTGGGGCGCGGCCTCCACGGCGGTGCACCGGGTCAGGGCCATGACCCCGGCCTTGGCCGCCGCGTAATGGGACTGGCCGGCCTGGGCCCTCCACCCGAGCACCGATGCGTTGTTCACGATGACCCCACCCTGGTCCCGGGCGTAGAAGTGGCGGAGTGCGGCCCGGGTGCAACGGAAGGTGCCGGTCAAGGTGACGTCGAGGACCAGCGACCACTGCTCGTCGGTCATGTCCACCACCTCCACCTGCCCGCCCAACCCGGCGTTGTTCACCGCCACGTCGAAGTGGCCGTGTCGCTCGACGGCGGCGTCGTAGAGGTGCTGAACCTGCGCCTCGTCGGTCACATCGCAGGGCACGGCCAGGGGCCGGTCACCGGCCGACCCCGGCAGGGCGGACAGTGCGTCGGCGGCCTCGCCCAGCCGTCGCTCGTGGGCATCGGAGATGACCACGGTGGCCCCCTCGTCGACGCACCGCTTGGCGGTGGCGAAGCCGATGCCGGTGCCGGCGGCGGCGGTGATCACCACGATCTTGCCCGACAGCAGCCCGTGCCCGGGAGGAGCCGTCGGGAGCGGACGGGGCATGGGGCTGGTCCCGCTCGGGGCGGTCTCGGTCGTCAATTGGTCCCCTTGGGCTCGGGCGGCAGGCCGAGGACCCGCTCACCGATGATGTTCTTCTGGATCTCGTTGGAGCCGCCGTAGATGGTCTCGGACCGGCTGAACAGGAAGGTGCGCTGGAACTCGTCGAGCTCGTAGGGGAACCCGTCGGCCACCAGGCCGGACGGTCCGCGGACATCGAGCGCCAGCTCGCCCAGCTGACGGTGCCAGGTGGCCCAGTACAGCTTGATGATGGAGGCCTCGGGCGGGGCGACCGGGCCGTCGTAGCCCGAGAGGCTGCGCAGCGTGTTGTACCGGAGGATCTCGAGCTCGGCGTAGGACCGGGCGAGGCGCTGGCGGAGGACCGGGTCGTCGGCCCGGCCGTTGGCCCTGGCCACGTCCAGGAGACGGTCGAGCTCCCTCCGGAAGGAGAGTTGGTGCCCGAGGAGCCCGACGCCGCGCTCGAAGGCCAGTGTGGCGAGGGCCACCCTCCATCCCTGGCCCACCTCACCCACCACACAGTCGGACCGGGTCCGGGCCCCGTCGAAGAAGACCTCGTTGAACTCGGAGGTCCGGGTCAGCTGGGTGATGGGTCGGACCTCCACGCCGGGCTGGTCCATGGGGACCAGGAGGTAGGAGAGCCCGTGGTGCCGGACCGAGCCCGGCTCGGTCCGGCACACCACGAAGCACCAGTCGGCCTGGTGGGCCAGGGAGGTCCAGACCTTCTGGCCGGTGACCGACCAGCCATCGGCATCGAGCCGGGCCTTGGTCTGGACGTTGGCCAGGTCGCTGCCGGCGTCGG
The DNA here is from genome assembly GCA_963812525.1 of uncultured Acidimicrobiaceae bacterium. Taxonomy (GTDB): domain Bacteria; phylum Actinomycetota; class Acidimicrobiia; order Acidimicrobiales; family RAAP-2; genus Bog-756. The sequence continues at coordinate 104,046 of CAWEVL010000013.1, read as the reverse complement.
GCTCCGAGTAGCCCTGGCACCACAGCTCGGTACCGGCCAGGATGGGCGGGAGGAACCGGGCCTGCTGCTCGGGGGTCCCGTACTGGATCAGGGTCGGGCCGAGGAGGCCCTCGCCCAGGACGCTGACCCGGCCCGGGGCCTTGGCCCGGACGTACTCCTCGTTGAAGATGACCTGGTGGGCGATGGACGCGCCTCGGCCGCCATGCTCGACGGGCCAGCCGATCCCCGTCCAGCCGTCCGCGGCCAGCACCCGTTCCCACTCCAACCGGGTCTCGAACCCGTAGGTCTCGTCCCCCGACCCCCCGCGGCCGGCCAGCGCCGCGAACTCTCCGACCACGTGGTCGGAGAGCCAGGCACGGACCTCCTTGCGAAAGGTCTCGTCCTCGGGTCGGTCTCGGAGGTCCATGGTGGCGGGGTCTCGAATCGTCGATCGGTGCCGACGGCTGCTGCCGGAGTCGGATCCCGGTTGGACCGGGTCGCCGGCGCGGATCCGACGAAATCTGACGCGACGTTAGCAAACCCCCTTCACCCCTCCGGCGGGAACAGGGCCGCCCGGACGGACGTTGCCTACACTGCACGGTTGGGTGGATCTCCCGGCGACCGGGGACACCGGGAAGAGCCCCGTGCAACGCGAACGACCCGATCCGGGACAGCGGAGTGTACGGGCGATCGTGCCCGAATCCCCAAGGAGGATGGCCATGGCAGAGAACACAGGAACCGATACCGGCGGGCGGGTGGAGCTGAGCGACGAGGAGTGGCGGGACAAGCTGTCCCCCGAGCGGTACGCCGTACTGCGCCAGAAGGGGACCGAGCCGGCGTGGTCCGGTGAGCTCCTCCACGTCGAGGGCAGCGGCATGTTCACCTGTGCCGGCTGCGGGGCCGCCCTGTTCCCCAGCGACACCAAGTTCGAGTCCGGCTCCGGTTGGCCGAGCTTCTACCGGGCCCTCGACGACGGAGTGATCGAGGAGCACGTGGACAAGAGCCTCGGAATGGCGCGGACCGAGATCACCTGCGCACGATGCGGGGGTCACCTCGGGCACGTGTTCCCGGACGGACCGGCACCCACCGGGCAGCGCTACTGCGTCAACTCCTTGTCCATCGAGTACGAACCCGAGCAGTCATAGGGAGTCGGTAGGGCCCGGTCCGCTCCTGACCGCCCCCCTGGCCGGTCCGACCCCGCCCGGGACGGACCGGCTCGGGTGCGGGTCATTCGGTCCTCGAGCAGCTCGAAGAGGTCACCCAGGGCGCAGGCTTCGCGCACCGCGCCCGCCGCCACCAGGACACGGTCGGCGTCAGCGAGGGCCTGGCAGGCGCCGAACGTCTCGGCCTTGCTGAGGCAGACGCCGGCCCGGATCTCGGCGGTCTGCCCGGACGCGGCTCCTGCCTGGAGGGTGGCCGGGGCGTCGGTCGCGGTCATGGGTCGACGGTCCGGCAGTCAGGCCGGGGTTCCGAGGGCATCGTCCGCCGGGGCCGACCCGTCGGACCCGCTCCCGTCGGCGACTGTGGGGCCGGAGGATCTTGTGCACGTCCACCGTGGCGAACCGGAGGCTGGCCCCGACCTCGTCGGCCACGATCTCCACCTTGACCCGGCGATCCCCCTCGTCCGTCTCCCAGCTCCGCTGCTCGAGCCGGCCGCTGACCACCACCCGCATGCCCCGGGTCAGGCTGAGGGCCACGTTCTCGGCCAGGTCGCGCCAGGTGACGACGTCGAAGAAGGAGGTCGACTCCTCCCATTCGGTGGTCTCCCGGTTCTGCCAGCGGCGGTTGACGGCCACGCCCAGTGTCGTGGTGGCCTGCCCGTCGCGGGTGTAGCGGATCTCCGGGTCGCGGGTCAGGTTGCCGGTGATGGTCGTGGTGGTCGCCGTAGTCATGTCGGTTCCCCTTGGTTCGTGCACCGCGGTGCGTGTCCGGTGGATCGGGAGGTTCCCCGTCCGTCCGGGCCGCCCGGACGGGCGACCACCTCATGATCCCGGGGCCACCTGGCCGGTCAACGCCCCGAGGGCCTGGCCGGGCACCTTGCCCACGGCCCGACCGCATGGCCGGGCACCTTGCCCACGGCCCGACCGCATGGCCGGGCACCTTGCCCACGGCCCGACCGCATGGCCGGGCACCTTGCCCGGACCGCATGCCGGCCCGCCCGGACCGTGTCCGCCCCCGACGGGTCCGACCTACACTGACCAGCGACGTGGGCTCTCGACCACAACGTCGGCGGTCCCGTCTGACGAGTGAACCGTCCCAGCAGGTACCGACGGAGCGAAGGGAATCGGCCGCCATGAGTTGGACCGGAGTGGAACCCTACGGGGACGATCTCTACACCGAACCCGACGGCGAGCCGGACACCCTGGCCAACCTCGGACCGCTGACCCCCATGGCCGGCGTCTGGGAAGGGACGGCGGGAGCCGACGCCCATCCCGACGCGGAGGGGACCGAGCGCAACACCTTCGTGGAGCGCTACGAGCTCCAGCCAATCGACCGGCAGACCAACGGACCCCAGCTGTTCTACGGGCTCCGCTACCACACCCACATCGTCAAGCCCGGGGAGACGGAAACCTTCCACGACCAGGTCGGCTACTGGCTGTGGGAGCCGGCCACCCACACCGTGACCCTGACCCTCGGGATCCCCAGGGGGCAGGTGCTGCTGGCCGGCGGAGCCGCCGAGCCCGGCGCCACTGAATTCGAGGTCCGGGCCGAGGTGGGTTCCGAGGTCTACGGCATCCTGTCCAACCCCTTCCTCGACCGAGCCTTCCGCACCCTCAGCTACCGGATGAGCGTTACGGTCAACCCGGACGGCACGTGGTCCTATGAGGAGGAGGGGGTGCTGGACATACCCGATCGCGACCAGCCCTTCTCCCACATCGACCGCAACACCCTGACCCGCGTCGGCGACCCCACGCCAAATCCCTTGGCCCGAGTGTCCCCCGGACAGTCGAGTCACGACAGCCTGGGCATCGGCAACCTACGGAGTGAAAGCAGGACGTTCCCATGAACCATCTGATGCGAGAGCTGGCCCCCATCACCGACGGGGCCTGGGCCCAGATCGACGAGGAGGCCAGTCGGTCGTTGAAGCACTTCCTGGCGGCACGGCGACTGGTCGACTTCTCCGGCCCGCTGGGCTGGGAGTTCTCTGCGGTGGACGCCGGACGGATCGAGGCCGTCGATGGGTCCGCCCTCGGCGTCGAGGTCTCCCGTCGCAAGGTCCTTCCCCTGGTCGAACTGCGCTCCCCGTTCACCCTGGACCGTGCGGAGCTGGCCGCGGCCGACCGGGGGGCGACCGACCTCGACCTCGGCGCGGTGATGGCCGCTGGGCGCGCGGCCGCGCTGGCCGAGGACCACCTGGTGTTCGACGGCTACGAGGCCGGTGGCGTGTCCGGGCTGATCGCCGCCTCGCCGCACCAGCCGGTGGCCATCAGCGACGACTACAGCCGGTATCCAGAACACGTGGCCCGGGCCGTGGCGGCTCTGCGCGCCGCCGATGTGGCCGGCCCGTACGCCATCGCCCTCGGGGCCCGGTGCTTCACGGGTGTGACCGAGACCACCGAGCACGGGGGCTACCCGGTCTTCGAGCACCTCCGGCAGATCCTCGACGGCCCCGTGGTCTGGGCCCCGGCAGTCGACGGGGCGGTCGTGCTCAGCCAGCGAGGCGGCGACTTCGAGCTGACGGTGGGGGAAGACTTCTCCGTCGGCTATCGCTCGAGCAGCGTCACCAGCGTCGAGCTCTACCTCGAAGAGAGTCTGACCTTCCGCATCAATACCCCTGACGCCTCCGTGCACCTGGCCTACCTCTAAAGGCGTTCACGAGTCGGAAGGACATGATGACGGCACAGGCCCGCGGACCGCTCGACGGTGTTCGGGTCGTCGACCTCACCTCGATCGTGATGGGTCCGCTGGCCACCCAGATCCTCGGCGACCTGGGTGCCGACGTGATCACCGTGGAGGATCCGCGTGGAACGCTCAGCCGGGTCATGACCGGTGGCCCGCACCCCGGACTCTCCGGCGTCGCCCTCAACCTCCTCCGCAACAAGCGCAACATCGTGCTCGACCTCAAGACCGAGGCCGGCCGGGACGCCCTCCTGGAGGTGGCGGCGACCGCTGACGTCCTGGTCACCAACTTGCGACCGGGGAGCCTGGCTCGGCTCCGCCTGCGCTACGAGGATGTGGCGCCGGTGCGACCCGACATCGTCTACTGCCAGGCCCAGGGGTATCCGAGCGACTCCGGTGCCGCCGACGCCCCGGCCTATGACGACGTCATCCAGGCCGCCACCGGGCTGCCCGACGCCTTCCGTCGGTTCGGCGGCGAGCCACTGTTCGCCCCGACCCTGATGGCGGACAAGGTCAGCGGGCTGACCATCGCCTATGCCGTGCTGGCTGCCCTCTTCCACCGGGAGCGGACCGGTGAGGGTCAGCACCTCGAGGTTCCGATGGTCGACGTGATGACCGCCTTCATGCTGGTGGAGCACGCCGGTGCCGCCACCGCTCGGCCACCCCAGGGCCCATCGGGCTACCAGCGGATCCTGAGCTCCGAGCGACGGCCCCAACGGACCAGCGACGGATGGATCAGCGTGCTCCCGTACACCGAGCAGAACTTCGCCGCCATCTTCCGGGCCGGGGAGCGGGAGGACCTGGCGACTGACGAGCGCATCCGCAGCGCCCGGGCCCGGATCGACCACGCCGACGACCTCTATCGCGAGGTGGCCCGGATCCTCGCCCGGCGCACCACGGCCGAGTGGCTGGCCTTCTGCCAGGCCTCCGATGTGGCGGCTTCGCCCATCCCCACCCTCGACGAGCTGGTCGACGACCTCGACGAGGACCACCACCCGGTGGCCGGCCGCTACAAGGTCATCCCCCAACCGGTGCGGTTCTCACGGATGTCGGGGCCGACGGTGCGGCGACCGGCCGCGCTGAGCGGCCAGCACACCGACGAGGTGCTGGCCGAGGCCCGCCGCCGGTCCGACCCTCCGGCGGGGGGTGAAGGCCAGGACGAGGAGGAGGAACAGGGATGAACGAAGCGTTTACCGACGTGACCGTGGCCATCGACGACCGGCGGGTGGCCGAGGTCGAACTGCACCGCCCTCCGGCCAACTACTTCGACGCCCAGCTCCTGGGGGGTGTGGTGGACGCCATCGCCTGGGCCGAGACCCAGGGCGCCCGGGCCGCGGTGCTGTGTTCGGAGGGCCGTCACTTCTGTGCCGGCCTCGACTTCGGTCGGGCGGGTGCCTCGGAACCCGAGGCCCTCCGCGGCCTCTACGAGCGGGCGGAGGCCCTGGTCGCCGGGCCCCTCCCGGTGGTGGTGGCGATCCAAGGCGCGGCCATCGGAGGCGGGCTGGGGCTGGCCCTGGCCGGCGACTTCCGGGTGGGAGCGCCCGACAGCCGGTTCGCCGCCAACTTCGCCCGGCTCGGCTTCCACCACGGCTTCGGCATCTCGATCACGCTGCCCCGGGCGGTCGGGCCCCAGATGGCCCTCGAGCTCCTGGTCACCGGACGACGGATCGACGGGACCGAGGCCCTGCGCATCGGGCTGGTCGATCGACTGGGCGGTGACCCGCGGGCCGTCGCTCACGAGCTGGCGGCCGAGATCGCCGAGTCGGCACCATTGGCCGTGCGGGCCATTCGGGCCACCCTACGGAGGGATCTGCGCGCCGCGTTCGCCGCCGCCGTGCGGGACGAGGCGGCCGAGCAGGTGGCGCTCATGGAGACCCTCGACTTCGGCGAGGGGGTGGCGGCGTCGCTCGAGCGACGGCCGCCCCGCTTCACCGGTCGGTAGCGGCGACCGCGGGGCGGGCGGCGCCGGGCCGCGGGCCGCGCCTCAGGGGCCGGCCAGGTCGGCGCCCAGTTCAGCCCGGGTGGCCTCACCGAGGGGCGTGCCGGGTAGTCCCTCGGGATACTCGGGATGGTTCACCCCCAACGTCACCGGTTGCGTGACGAAGGCCTCGATCTGCTCCGGCGTGAACCCGAACCGAACGTAGTGGACGGCCGAGGTGGTCTGGGGCCGGCTCAGGTTCGATTCGTGCTCCTCCTCCGGAGTGGAGGCGATCACCTCGACGGCGTCTCCCCGCCCGATGCGGAGCTCGCACGACCGCTGGACCCCGACCAGGCGCGGCAGCCAGGTACGGAGTTCGTCTTCGGAGGTCAGCTCGAGGAAGAGCGTGGCCGACAGCTCGCCGGGCGCCGGCAGCAGCCGGTTGTAGACATCCAGTTCGTGCTGGATCTGCTCGTCGGTGACCATCCTCTCGGCCCGGGCCATCTCCTGCACCTGGAACCGCATGGTCAGCCGGTTCTCGAAGGTCAGGGTGATCACCGGCCCCACGCTGATCCGCCGGAGCTTCTTCGCCGCGATGACCTGGGCCCGGAACGCGTCCCGCTCCCGCTCATAGGCGCGCTGGTCGGCGATGTCGGCGAGGGTGAGCGGTCGGGCTGGTGTCACGGCACTCCCTTCTGGAGGTCGGCGCCCCCCGGTGTTCGGGACCCGGATCCGGGGTCACGGGGCGGACCGTGCTTCGCGGCCCATGGCGTGGGCCGGCGCGTGGACCAGGACGATCCGGCCCCGGCGGGTCACCTGGGGCCGGATCGCTCGACGGTCGGAGTGCCGGGGGCACCCCGAGTGGCTCAGGTCAGGGAGGCCAATCCCTCGCTGAACCGACCGGCGTGGCTCTTCTCGGCGCGCGCCAACGTCTCGAGCCATTCGGCGATCTCGTCGAACCCCTCGTCGCGGGCGGTCTTGGCAAACCCCGGGTACATCTCCGAGTACTCGTAGGTCTCACCCTCGATGGCCGACTTGAGGTTGTCCTCGGTGGGGCCGACCGGGACCCCGGTCACCGGGTCCCCGACCAGGCGGAGGAAGTCGAAGTGGCCGAAGGCATGGCCGGTCTCCCCTTCAGCGACCGATCGGAAGAGGGCGGCGACGTCGGGGTAGCCCTCCACGTCGGCCTTCTGGGCGAAGTACAGGTACCGGCGGTTGGCCTGACTCTCGCCGGCGAAGGCCTCCTTCAGGTTGGCTTCGGTCTTGCTGTCCTTGAGTTCTGTCACGGTGTTCCTTTCATGGCGGTGAAACCCGCGGAGGCTTCCGCGGGTGGGTTGCTGATGTTGACATCGGGCGGGCCGTCCACCACCGTCACAGACCGGTCCGGGACGGGGCCCGGCGGGTCGGGGACGGCGACTGGCATTCGGGGCACAGGCCCCGGAACACGATCTCGGCCGAGCCCACCTCGAAGCCGAGATCCGCACCCTTGGGGATCCGGAGGGCCGGGAACGTGGCCACCAGGTCCCGCACGCTGCCGCAGTTGTGGCACACCAGGTGGTGGTGGGGGTCGTCGACATTGGGGTCGAACCGGGTCATGCCCGTACCCACGTCGAGCGTGGCGATCTCGCCCAGCTCGGCGAGGTCGTAGAGGGTCTGGTAGACGGTCTTGAGCGAGATGGTCTCCATCTCGCGGCTGGCCAAGGCATGCACCGCCTCGGCCGAGGGGTGGGTCACATCGCCCTGGAGCACCCGGAAGATGCACTGGCGCTGGGCGGTGACCTTCCGCCCGGTGGCCCGGAAGCGCTCGGTCAGCTCGTCGGGGGTGCGCATCGACGCCACGGTATCACCAACAGTTGTTTCTCAACAATCGTTGTAGATACCGGAGAGCCACTCCCGGCCCCACCGGACGGCCGGGGCCGAGCCGTCGGCCCGATCGACCACCCGCCGACCTGTGGCAGGCTTTGGCCATGCCCCAGCCAGCCAGCGCAAACGCGTCCGGCTCCGGCCGGTTCCACCGCGGCGAGGCCCTGGGCCGCCTGGCCTCCGAGCGGTTCGACGTGCTGGTCATCGGCGGGGGCGTCACCGGCGCCGGCGTGGCCCTCGACGCGGCCAGCCGCGGGCTGCGCACCGCCCTGGTCGAGAAGGACGACTTCGCCTCGGGCACGTCGTCCAAGTCGTCCAAGCTGATCCACGGCGGGCTCCGGTACCTGCAGCAGCACGAGTACCGCTTGGTCTACGAGAACCTGGCCGAGCGCCAGCGCCTGTTGGAGAACGCCCCCCACCTGGTCTCGCCGCTCCCCTTCCTCATCCCCCTGTTCGGGCGGGACGGGGTGGTCAACCGCAGCGTGGCCCGGGTCTACCTGACGGCCCTGTGGCTCTACGACCTCACCGGCGGCATGCGGATCGGCCGGCGGCACGAGAAGGTCTCCCGGGACCAGGCCCTGGCCCACATGCCCACGCTCCGGGCCGAACGCCTGGTGGCCGGGTTCCTCTACTGGGACGCCCGGGCCGACGATGCCCGCCTGACCCTGGCCGTGGTCCGCACGGCGGTACTCGACCATGGAGCGGTGGCGGCCAACCACACCCGGGTGACCGGCCTGGTCACCGGCTCGGACGGGCAGGTGTGCGGAGCCCTCGTGGCACCCGACGGCACCGAGCCCTTCGAGATCCGGGCCTCGGTGGTGGTCAATGCGGCGGGCGTATGGTCTGACGAGGTTCGCGCCCTCGACGAGCAGCGCGACCCGCACTCCATCCGGCCGGCCAAGGGGATCCACATCACCGTTCCCAACGAGGCCTTCCCGTGCGACATCGCCGCCGTCATCCCGGTCCACGACGATCACCGGTCCATCTTCGTGGTGTCGTGGGGGGACCAGGTGTACCTGGGTACCACCGACACCGAGTACGAGGGACCCCTCGACGACCCCAGCTGTCTCCCTGAGGACGTCGACTACATCCTGGCGGCGGCCAACGCCGTCACCACCCGCCCCCTCGGACGGGACGACATCACCGGAGTGTGGACCGGGCTCCGGCCCCTGCTGGCCCCGGTGGAGGGGAAGCACGCCCCGAGCGAACGGACCGCCGACCTGTCCCGTCGCCACACCGTGCACACCTCGGCCTCGGGCGTGGTCACGGTGACCGGCGGGAAGCTCACCACCTACCGCAAGATGGCTCAGGACACCGTGGACACGGTGGCCGCCGCACTGGGCCGCAGGTCGCTCCGCTGCGTCACCAAGGACCTCCGGCTGCGCGGCGCGGGGCAGTCGGCCCGCATGTCGGCCCGCCGGAACGGCAACGCCTCGGACCCCGCGGCCGCCCCGGACGGGGCCACCGCCACCGCCACCCACCTGGCCGGCCGCTTCGGCTCGGAGACCCCGGACGTGCTGGCCCTGGCCGACGGACGACCGGAGCTGTTGGCGCCGTTGGTCGGAGGGCTCCACTATCTCGAGGTCGAGGCGCTCTACGCCGCACGGCACGAGATGGCCGGCTCGGTGAGCGACGTCCTGGACCGGCGGACCCGGGCGGCACTGCGCGACGCACGGGCCGCCGCCGCCGCCGCCCGACGGGTGGCCGAGCTGATCGGCCCCGAACTCGGCTGGGACGAGGGACGCATCGAAGCCGAGGCCGAGGGCTACGCCGAGGCCCGGCGGCGCGAATTGGCCCGGGCCGGCCTGGACCTGCACCCCGGCCCGGGCCGGCCGGCCAACGCCGGGTCCTCCACCGGCGGCGCCGGGGAGCCCGGGTGATCCGGCCCACGCCGGTGACGGCCATCGACGCCGATCCGGGCCGGGTGACCGACCACCTCGGCGGCCGGCGGGTGCCGGTGGACGGGCCCCTGTTCGAGCGGCTGGCTGGCGTGTGCGCCGGGGTCTCGGCGCTGGACGAGGACCGGGCCGAGGCGGGACGGGACTGGTGGCCGCTGGCCATCGGCTGGGCGGTGGCCGGCCAGGTACCGGCCAGGCCCGCGGTGGTGGCCCGCCCCACCGACACCGGCCAGGTGGCCTCGGTGCTGGCCCTCTGCCATCAGGCCCGGGTGCCGGTGACCCCGGCCGGGGGTCGCAGCGGGGTGTGTGGCGCGTCCGTCCCTCTGTTCGGGGGCGTGGCCCTCGACCTGTGCGGTCTGGCCGGCATCGGGACGGTGGATGCCGACTCGCTCGTGGCCGACCTCCGGGCGGGAACCTTCGGCCCCGACGTGGAGTCGGGGCTCCGGGAGGGTCACGGTGTGACGCTCGGGCACTGGCCCCAGTCCATGGACCTGTCCACGGTGGGTGGCTGGCTGGCCTGCCGGGGCGCCGGACAGTACTCCAACCGGTACGGGAAGATCGAGGACATGGTCATCGGTCTGGAGGTGGTCCTGGCCGACGGGCGGGTCATCCGCACCGGCGGGTACGGCCCCCGATCGGCCACCGGCCCCGACCTGACCCAGCTGTTCGTGGGCAGCGAGGGCACCCTCGGGGTCATCACCGAGGGACGGTTCCGGGTGCACCCGGTGCCCGAGGGCGAGGCTCGGCGGGCCTTCGGCTTCACCTCGTTCGCCGAGGGCCTCGACGCTTGCCGCCGCATCCTCCGGCGCGGGGCCACCCCGGCGGTGCTCCGCCTCTACGACGCCACCGAGTCGGGCCGGTCCTTCGAGCGGCCCGACACCAACGTCCTGGTCGTCCTGGACGAGGCCGACGCCGGGCTGGTCGAGGCCACCCTGGCCGTGGTCGACCAGGAGTGCGCGGGGGCCGACCGGCTCGACGCCGGCCTGGTCGACCGGTGGCTCGGGCACCGCAACGACGTGTCGGCCCTCGCCCCCTTGTGGCGCGGCGGCATCGTGGTGGACACGGTCGAGGTGTCGGCCCGGTGGGCCGCCCTGCCCGGGCTGTACCGGGCGGTGCTCGACGCGCTGGCCGCGGTGGAGGGGACGCTGGTGGCCTCGTCCCACCAGTCACACGCCTACACCGACGGGGCCTGCCTCTACTTCACCTTCGCCGGCCGGCCGCCCGAGGACCTGGTGTCCGACGGCACCGGTCAGGCCCACCTCGAGTGGGTCGACCGGTACTACCGCCAGGCGTGGGACCGGGTGACCCAGGCCACCATGGACGCGGGGGGCGCCATCAGCCACCACCACGGCATCGGACTCAACCGGGCCCGCTTCCTCCCCGCCGCCCTGGGGTCGGGCTTCGAGGTACTGGCCTCGGTCAAGGACGCCCTCGACCCCCACGGGATCCTCAACCCGGGCAAGCTGGGCCTCACCGGCCCCTTCGGACCGGTGCCCTGGCCATGAGCATCCTGGTGGTCGACGTGGGCACCTCCGGGGTGCGGGGAGCGGTGGTCCGTCCCGACGGCGAGGTGGACCCACGTCCACCACGTCCCGGTGCTGCCGGACACGCCGTTCCCGGGGCTGGTGGAGTTCGACCCATCGGCCATGGCCGCCGCCGTGGTCGAGGTGGCCTCGGCCAGCCTGGCCGAGGGCGGGCCGGTCGAGGCCGTGGGCATCGCCAACCAACGGGCCTCCACCGTCGTGTGGGACCGGGCCACCGGGATCCCGGTCGCCCCCGGGCTGGGCTGGCAGGACCTCCGGACCGTCGGGACCTGCCTCGAGCTCCAGGGCCGGGGCATCCGGGTGGCGCCCAACGCCTCGGCCACCAAGCTGGCCGCCATCCTCGACCAGGCCGACCCGGACCGCTCGCGTTCCGAGCGCGGCGAGCTGGCCTTCGGCACCGTCGACACCTGGGTGGCGTGGGTCCTCTCGGCCGGTGCGCTCCACGTGACCGACGCGTCCAACGCCGGGGTGACCGGCCTGATCCAGGGCGACGGCTCGGGCTGGAGCCCCGAGATCCTGGCCGCCCTGCGCATCCCCGAGCCCCTCCTCCCCATCGTCGTGGACTCCTCGGGTGCGGTGGGGCCGGCCGAGATCCTCCCCGGCCGACCGGTCATCGCCGGGCTGGCCGGCGACCAGCAGGCCTCCCTCATCGGGCAGGGGTGCACCCGCCCGGGCCAGGCCAAGGCCACCTTCGGCACCGGGGGCATGCTCGACCAGTGCGTGGGCGGCCAGCGGCCCCCGCAGGCGGCCCGGGGCCCGGCCGGGACCATCCCGATCATCGCCTGGCGCCGGGGCGGCCGGATCACGTGGGGCGTCGAGGCCATCATGCTGTCCGCCGGCACGTGCGTGGAGTGGCTGCGGGACGACCTGGAGATCATCGACACCGCCGCCCACTCGGCCGAGGTGGCCGGTCGTTGTCAGGAGACCGGAGACGTCTGGTTCGTCCCGGCCCTCCTCGGACTGGGCACCCCGGTCTGGGACTTCGGGGCCCGGGGGACCTTCGTCGGGCTGACCCGGGGCAGCGGGCGCCCCGAGCTGGTGCGGGCGGTACTGGAGGGGGTGGCCCAACGGGGGGCCGACCTGCTCGAGGCGGCGGAGGCCGACTCGGGCCTGCCCATCGGCCCGCTCCGCGTCGATGGCGGCATGTCGGACAACCCCGTCTTCACCCAGGCCCTGGCCGATGCCTGCGGCCGGCCCATCGAGATCGCGCCGGTACTCGAGGCCACCACCCTCGGCGCCGCCTACCTGGCCGGCATGGCCATCGGCACGTGGGCCGACGAGGACGACGTCGCCGCCGCCTGGGAGCCCCGGCAGGTGGTGGACCCCCGGGTGACCGACGAGCAGCGAAGCCAACAGCGGGCCAGGTGGCTGGAGGCCCGGGGCCGGTCCGAGGGCACCATCCCCGAGCTGTCCGCCCTTGACTTCTGAGCCCACTAGCGTCCGCCCTGACGCCCGGGACGTCGGGGCCAATGCCCCGGCCTCTTGACCGGTGCATTGAAGAGTCACCCTGGCAACGCCTAGGGTGGGTAGGCAACCACGCTCGGCAGTGATACCACCAGGACGGTCCAATGCCGGGGAAGCAGGGGAGCGCATGAGCACGGGCATCGAGGCAGTGGGAGCCGAGCCGATGGCGTCCGTCCTGGGAACCGCCCCGCTCGACCCCCAGGCCACCATCGACGAGGCCGTGGGCTGCGCCCGCTCGCTCCACCAGTCGCTCTCCCAGGTCCTGCTCGGGACGCCGAGGGCGGTGACCATCGCCGTGGTGGCGGCCATGTCCGGCAACCACCTGCTGATCGAGGACGTCCCCGGGGTGGGCAAGACGGTGCTGGCCCGGGCGGTGGCCGCCGCGCTGGGCGTGCAGCTGTCCCGGGTCCAGGGCCATCCCGACCTGCTGCCCTCCGACGTCACCGGGGTCACCGTCTTCTCCCCGGACACCCAGACGTGGGACTTCCGGCCCGGCCCGGTCTTCGGGCACGTGGTCCTGCTCGACGAGCTCAACCGGACCCCGCCTCGCACCCAGTCGGCCCTCCTCGAGGCCATGGAGGAGCAGCAGGTGTCGGTGGACGGCGAGTCGTGGCCCCTCCCCCGCCCCCACCTGGTCATCGCCACCCAGAACCCCATGGGCCAGCTCGGGACGTACCCTCTGGTCGAGAGCCAGCTGGACCGGTTCGGGCTGTCCACCACCATCGGCTACCCCGACGCCGAGGTCGAGACCCGGCTCGTCCTGCACAACGGGGGCCGGTACGCCCTCGACGGCCTGGCCCCGGTGGCCGACCCGGCCCGATGGGAGCGGGCCATCGCCGCCACGGCCTCCGTGCACGTGGTGACGGCGGTGGCCGAGTACGCCGTCTCCCTGGTCCGGGCCACCCGCACCGCCGGGACCGTCCGCCTGGGCGCCAGTCCGCCGCGCCGCCATCTCCCTCATCCGCTCGGCCCAGGCCTACGCCGTCCTCAGCGGACGGGCCTACGTCACCCCCCAGGACGTGCAGGCCGTGGCCGTGGCCTGCCTGGCCCACCGGCTGGTCGCCGAGGGCAGCGGTGGGGACGGTCCGGCCTTGGTGGGCCGCATCCTGGCCGAAGCGCCCGTCCCCCCGACGTGAGCGCACCGCCCCCCGTTCGGCGAGGGGTGGGCTGGCGCGGGGTCACCACCGCCGCCACCGGCATCCTGGCCGGCGTGGGCGGTGTGGTGGTGGTCCGATCCTTCTTCGGCGCCCACGAAGTCCTGGCCGGCGCCCTGGTCGGCGTGGTCGCCCTGAGCGCCGGCATGGCGCTTTCGTGGGGGGCGGCCGGGTACCGCCAGCGTCGACGGGGGCCGGGTGCCGTCCTGCCCGGAGGGCGCCGGCTCCGGCACCGGGTCCACCCGGTGGCCTGGCTGGCCCCGGTGGCCGGCAGCCTGGTCGCCGTCTTGGCCTGGGCGGGGGTGGCCCACTCCAGCGGGTCGGGGTGGGTCCAGGCCGTCGGTGCCCTGCTGGCCGCCGTCCTGTTCACCGGGCTGGCCGCCCCGTGGTTCCCGGCCCGCCGGGCCGGCGTGACCTGCACCGCCTCGCCGGCGGACACCGTGGCGGGGTCTCCGGTGGCCCTGACCCTGAGGGCCAACGGGCCGATCCGCATCCGGCCTCGTGGTCCGGTGGGGGCCACCGCCCAGGCCGAGGGAGCGTCCCGTGGTGACCGGCCGGTGGTGGTGACCGTCACCCCGGACCGGCGGGGCGTCATCGAGAACGTCGCCCTCGAACTGGCCTCGTGCGCCCCGTTCGGCTTGCTGTGGTGGGCCCGGGAGGTCGAGGTGCCGCTGACCCGGCCCCTGCACGTGGCCCCGCGCCTGGGCACGCCCGGGCCGATGGACGCCAGGCCCGACGACCTGGCCGGCGAGTCGCCGCGACGGGTGCCCTCGGGGGCCGGCGAGCCCCGGGGCGTGCGTCCGTTCCAGGCCGGCGACTCGAGGCGGTCGGTGCACTGGCCGGCCACCTCCCACGTCGGGACGCTGATGGTCCGGGAGCGGGAGCGCCAGGCCGAGGAGCCGGTGGTCATCGAGGTCGCCCTCCCCTCCGACCCGGCCGAGGCCGAGGCCGAGGCCGAGCGGGTGATGGCCGTGGTGGCCGGGTGCCTGGCCCGGGGCCAGCCGGTGGTGCTCGGGACCCTCGAGGCCGAGGGTCGGTGCATCCGCCAGGTGCGGGACCGAGTCGACCTGGGCCGGCGCATGGCCCGGGCCGTGCCGGCGCCCGTCCCGCCGCCCGGCGTCGTCCCCCGGCCGGAAGGGGGACGACGATGACCCTCTGGGAGCGGGTGGTCCAGGCCAACCGTCCCGGTCCACCCGAGCACTCGGTGCCGTTCCGCGTGGCTTCGGCCGGTACGGTGATCATCGCCATCGCCGCGTGCTGGAGCCAGGGCGAGGTCAGCCCGGCGGTGGCCCTGTTCGGGATCGCGGCCACCGCGGTGGGCAACGTCCTGTCCTACTGGCGCCGCGAGCACCCGTGGCCGGCGGTCAAACCCATCCTGGCCGTGTGCGCCGTGGGCGGCTTCGTGTGGTTCATCGCCACGGTCAGCCACAACGCCACGCCCGGGGACATCTCTACCGTGGAGAGCCCGCTGGCCGTCCTGTTCGCCTGGGTGCTGTGCACCCACGCCTTCGATGTCCCGGCCCGCCGCGACGTGGCCTACTCCCTGGCCGGTTCGGCCGCCCTCATGGCGGTGGCCGCGGCCCAGTCGGTCGACCTGACCCTGGGCGTCTACGTGATGGCGTGGGTGGCCTGCGGACTGTGGGGCCTGGTGGCCATGTGGCAGTCCATGGCCGGGGCCCGGGGCGTCCCCTGGGTGACCCTGGCGGTGACCGGCGTGGTGGTGGCCGTGGTGGCCGCACTCCTGGTGTCGGTGCTCCCCGCCCCCAAGGTGTCCACCTCCCTGATCTTCCCGTCGGCGGCGGCCAACTCGTCGCCGGTCGACTCGCCCAGCAACCTGACCGACGGGTCGGCCTCGCTGCCGGCCCACGCGGCCAGTCCCGACGGCCGCACCGGGGTGGGCGGCTTCCTGGGCTTCGCCAAGTCCCTGGACACCGGGGCCCGGGCCTCGCTGGGCAACGAGGTGGTGCTGCGGGTCAGGGCCAGCCGGCCGAGCTTCTGGGTGGGGCAGACCTACGACTACTGGGACGGCCAGAGCTGGGTCCAGGCCCAGAACCCGGCCAACGGGGGCCACCTGACCAAACTGGACTTCGGATCGCCCTTCGAGATCTCCCTCCAGCCCGACCAGCAGGCGCCCCTGTCCTCGGGCACCCCCGACGTGCAGACCTTCTACCTGGCCCAGTCGGGTCCGAACCTGGTGTTCCACGCCGACAACGCCCAGCGGGTCTACATCCAGTCCCGCTGGCTCTTCCTGACCGGTGACGGCACCATCGCGTCAGCCAGCTCCATGGGGGCGGGCACCGTCTACACGGTGGTGTCCGACGACGTCACCGCCACGGCCGAGCAGCTCCGGCAGTCCACCCTTGTCCAGCCCAGCAGCCCGGTGCCCCAGGCCGACAGCCTGTCGCACTCGGACACGGAGCGCTACCTCCAACTCCCCCACGCCTACCCCAGGGTGGCGGCGCTGGCCAGCCAGATCACCGCCGGGGTCGGGTCACCGGACAACCCGGACACCTACGACAAGGTGAGCGCCCTCGAGTCGTGGATGTCCACGCATGTCCGGTACAGCACCGACATCCCCCCGCTGGCCCCGGGGGCGGACGCCGTGACCAGCTTCCTGTTCGGGAGCCGGCGGGGCTACTGCGAGCAGATCTCCACCGCCACCGTGGTCATGCTGCGGTCACTGGGCATCACCGCCCGGGAGACGGTCGGCTACGTGCCCGGCTCGTACAATCCCATCACCGACCTCTACGACGTCCAGGCCAAGGACGCCCATGCCTGGGTGCAGGTGTGGTTCCCCGGCTACGGCTGGCAGAACTTCGATCCCACCGCGGTGGTCCCCCTGGCCAACCCGTCGCCCGGGTCGGTGCTGGCCCACAGCACCACCCGCTTCCTGGCCCACCTCCCCTGGATCCCCATCGCACTGGTGGTCGTCGTGGGGGCGACGGTGGCCCTGCTCCGCCGGCGCCGGCGTCTCCGCCCGCCGACCTGGGCCCACCAGGTGGCCGACGACCTGGAGCGGGGCGGGAGACGACGAGGGCAGCTGCGCCGGACCGACGAGACACTCACGGCCTACGGCCAGCGGCTGGGCGACGCCGACCCCTCGGCCCGCGCCGGGCTGGTGGGGGTCACCACGCTGGTGGAACGGTCGACCTACGGCGGCATCGAGCCGGCCGCCGACCAGATCACCGCGGCCCTGGCCTTCACCCGGGCCTTCGCCGCCGCCGGCCGCCGGGGGCGGCGGGGCCGGGGCGACCGGCCGGGCCGGGCCGGTGGGGTGCCGTCTCAGGCGCGGGCGACGGCCAGCGCCTCGTCGAAGGAGGCCCCGGCGGCCAGCAGGGGCCGGTAGGCCATCAGGTGCCGGGGCCGGCTGAAGGCCAGGGCGGCCCGGAGCCGGTCGCCCCGCCGGTACAGGGCCACCAACTTGCCCTCCTCCGCCGAGCCCTCGACCACCACCACCTCGTCGTCGGGCCCCGGAAGGCCGACGACCTGGATCTTGGTCGAGTACTGGTCGGACCAGAAGAACGGGACGGGCTCGTAGGCCTGGGCCGCCGCCGACCCGGCCAACAGGTTGCGGGCCGCCGCGGCACCCCCCTCGGCGGCATTGGTCCAGTGCTCCACCCGGAGCTGCTCGCCCAGCCCGCGGTGGGTCCACCGGGCCACGTCCCCGGCCGCCACCACCCGGTCGGCGGCGAACAGGGTCTCGCTGCACACCACCCCGTCCTCCAGGGTCAGCCCGGAGCCTTCCAACCACCCGACTGCGGGCACCACACCGATCCCCACCACGACGACGTCGGCCCCCAGCTCGGAACCGTCGGCCAGGTGGACCACCGCCGGTGGGCCGCCGACGGTGTCGGAGGTCACCCGGTCCACCCCCACCCCGGCCCGGACGGTCACGCCCTCGGCCCGGTGCAGCCCGGCACACGCCTCGCCCATGGCGTCGCCCAGTACCCGGCCCAGGGGGGTGGGCAGGGCCTCGACCACGGTGACCTCGGCGCCCAGCCCCCGGCTGGTCGCCGCCACTTCCGAGCCGATGAAACCGGCCCCGATGACCACCACCCTCGGCCGGTCCCCGGCCGCCAGCAGGGAGTCCCGGATGGCCCGGCAGTCGTCGAGGGTGCGCAGGGTCCGGACGGCGGACTGCCCGTCGGTACCGGGCAGGGGACGGGCGACGGCGCCGGTGGCCACGATCAGGCCGTCGAAGGGCAGTTCGTTCCCGTCGTCGGTCAGGACCGTCCGGGCGTCGAGGTCGACCCCGGTGGCCCGCCGGCCCAACCGGAATTCGAGGCCCAGGGTGTCGAGGGCGTCGGGGGCGTGATGGTGGATCCGGGCAACGTCCCAGGTGCCGGCCAGCAGCTGCTTGGACAGGGGCGGACGGTCGTAGGGGGCGTGGATCTCGTCACCCACGATGATGACCGGCCCGGTGTGCCCCTCGTGCCGTACCTCCTCGGCTGCCCGCAGGCCGGCCAGGGACGCTCCGACGACGACCACGGTGGCATCAGGGGCAAGGGCGTCGCTCATGGCCCGTCATCGTAGGTGCCCCGGACGGGGCACGACGAAGGGGGCACCGGTTCGGCTCAGGCTCCGAACATGGTCATCCACTGCTCGGGTGTGCGCAGCCGGAAGACGTAATTGCGGGCCCGGGTGTCGCCCATGGTGGCCGAGGGGTCGGGCGAGTAGAGGTGGCCGGGGTAGAGGACGGTGTCGTCGGGCACCTGGGCCAGGCGGGTGGTCAGCGACTCGTACATGGCCTCGGGATCACCCCCGGGGAGGTCGGTCCGCCCGCACCCCTCGAGGAACAGGGTGTCACCGGCGATGAGCCGGCCGTCGACCAGGAAGCACTGGCTGCCCGGGGTGTGGCCCGGGGTGTGGACCAGGGTGACGGGGACCTCGCCCACCCGGACCACGTCGCCGCTGTGATGGGTGGTCATGTCCCCGCTGCCCACCCCGGTGGCCCGCACCATCCAGGGGGCCTCGTCCGCCTGCACGTGGATCGGTACCGGCTGGACCTCGAGCAGCCGGGTGACGCCCTCGATGCCCCATCCCATCATGTCGCCGCCCACGTGATCGGGGTGGAAGTGGGTGGCCAGGGCCCCGACGCAGGTCATCCCGTCGGCTTGGAGGAGGCCCAGCAGCTCATCGACCCCGTAGGCCGGGTCGATGATCACCGCCTCGCCGGCCGTCCGGTCCCCGAGCAGGTAGACGAAGTTGACCATCTGACGCGCCACCTGGTCGTCGACGGCGAAGTCGCGACCGGCCAACAGCTGGCGGAAGTACAGGCGGTCGGTGGCGGGGGCGGGCGGTGCAGGGGCGGTGGCGTCGGTCACCTCTCCACTCTACGGGGCCGGTTCCGGCCTCTCCCGCTCCCCCGCCCGGCCCCGGTGGGCCGGCGTCGGCCGGAGTACCATCGGGCAACCGAACCTGGACGGGCACAAGGGGTGGAGCCGTGACGACCGAGCAGACCGAACCGGGCCGCGGGCCGGATTCCGCCGGGCTGCAGACCGCCTCGGGCATGATCCGGCGGTGGGCCCGCCAGACCCCCGACGCGCCGATGCTGACCCAGGGGTCCGTCACCCTCAGTTGGGGTGAGGTCTACGCCCGGGCCCGGCGGGTCAGCTACGCGCTGGAACGGGCCGGCGTGGGACCGGGTGACCGGGTGGCGTTCCTCGATCGCAACGGCAGTGAGTACTTCGAGGTCTTCTTCGGCTGCGCCCTGCTCGGCGCGGTGAGCGTGGCCGTCAACTGGCGGCTGGCCCCGGCGGAGATCGCCGCCGTCGTCGAGGATGCCGGTACGTCCATCCTGTTCTTCGGGCCCGAGTACGCCGGGGCGGCCAAGGAGGTCGGGGCCCTCGTCGACGGGGTTCGCCACTGGGTGGCGCTCGACCACTTCCCCGAATGGCGGGACGCCGGAGGGGCGGTGGAGCGGGGCGACCCCGGCTTCGACCCGGGTCCGGACGACGCCGTGGTGCAGCTGTACACCTCGGGCACCACCGGGCTGCCCAAGGGAGCCGTCATCTCGGGGCGCAACATCTCGACCATCCTCCACCGAGGCCGACCGGGTCTTCCACATCGGGGCCGACACGGTGTCGCTGGTGGCCATGCCGCTCTTCCACATCGGCGGCACCGGGTGGGCCCTGTGCGGGATGTCGCGGGGCGGCCACTCGGTCATCCTGAGGGACGTCGAGCCCAACGAGACGCTCCGGATCATCGAGAAGCACCGCGTCACCGAGACCTTCGTCGTCCCCGCGGTGCTGATGGTCCTGCTGGCCACTCCGGCGCTGGCCACCGCAGACGTGAGCTCGCTCCGAACCGTCTTCTACGGGGCCTCGCCCATCAGCGAGGACGTCCTGATCCGGTCGATGTCGGCCCTCGGATGTGACTTCGCCCAGGTCTACGGCCTCACCGAGACCACCGGGGCCATCACCTCGCTCATGCCCGGTGACCACGACCCGGACGGTCCGCGGGCCCACCTCCTGCGATCGGCGGGGCGACCCTTCGACCATGTCCAGCTGCGCATCGTCGACAGCGAGTCGGGCCGGGACGTGCCGGTGGGTGCGGTGGGTGAGGTGTGGACCCGTTCGGACCAGAACATGCTGGGCTACTGGAACAAGCCCGGCGAGACGGCGGCCGCCCTGACCGTCGACGGTTGGTTCCGGACCGGGGATGCCGGCTGGCTGGACGCCGACGGCTATCTGTTCCTCCACGACCGCATCAAGGACATGATCGTGTCGGGTGGGGAGAACGTCTACCCGGCCGAGGTGGAGAACGCCCTGCTGGCCCATGGCGACGTGGCCGACGCCGCCGTCATCGGTGTCCCCGACGACCGGTGGGGGGAGACGGTCAAGGGGATCGTGGTCAAGGCCCCCGGAGCGTCCACCGACGAGGCGGCACTGGCGGCCGACATCATCGCCGCCACGCGGGACCGCCTGGCCCACTACAAGTGTCCGACCTCCATCGAGTTCATCGATGCCCTGCCCCGCAACCCGTCAGGCAAGGTACTCAAGCGCGAATTGCGCCGTCCCTACTGGAAAGAGGACGGGCGCAACATCCACTGATCGGGAAGTCGGGAGGCCAGGCGACTCAGAACAGGCCGGGCGACGGCGCCGGGTCCCCCGTTGCCGCCGCTCCCTCGTCGGGGTCGTCCTCCTCGATCGGGGCCTCGGACTGCCCGATGGACTCGAGCCGGGGAACCAGCTCCTCCACCCGCATCCGGGTGCGGCGGAGCCGCCGGTCGAGCTCGTCCACGATGTCGGTGGCCCGCTCCAGCTGCTCGACCAGCCGGTCGACGTCGACCACGCCGGTCTCGAACTCCTCGATGATGGCGTCCAGCTGGGCCCCCGCCTCGGAGTAGCTCAGGTCCTGGACCTCCGATTCGCCCCCGGACGGCCCGTCCCCACTTCCTGGTGTCGTGGCCATCACTGCGTCCCTTCGTCGTCGGTGTGGTGGTGCCGTGTCGTGCCGGTGACCTCGGTGCCGTCCTGGCTGACCACGGAGACCACCTCGCCGTCGGCCAGGCGGGTGTGCATCCGCGATCCCGGGGGGAGCTGAGCCGACCGAGCGGACCACCCGGCCCGAGGCGATCCCGGGTGACCGAATAGCCCCGTTGGAGCTGGCGGCGGTAGTCGTAGGCCCCGAGCAGCCTCCGCCACTGGGCCACCCGGAGCTCCTCTGCATGCAGTCGCCGGTCGGGCAGGGAGGCCAACCGGCCGGCCTGTCGGTCGAGGGCGACGCGGCCGGTATCGAGGGAACGCACCGACGCCCGGGCCAGCACGCCTCCCTGGGCCCCGACGAGGCGCACGTGGGCCTCCACCTGGCCCCGGGCCGAGCCTCGCAGGGTGCGGGCCCGGTGCACCAGCCGCTCAGCGTGACGGTCGAGCAGGGACCGGGCACCGGTGACCATCCGGTGCCGGTGCCGGTCGAGGGACTGCTCCGATCGAACCAGCTGCTCGCCGGCCAGACGGCGGACCGCCTCGCCGGCCTCGGTCACGCCCTCCCAGTACTCGCCGGCCAGGCGGGTCAGCTCCTGACCGCACTCGGTGGGGGTGATGAACGAGCGGTTGGCCACCTCGTCGGCCACCGACTGGTCGCCGGTGTGCCCGATTCCGGTCCAGACCGGAGTGTCGGAGTTGGCGATGGCCCGGGCCACCGGCTCGGAGTCGAACGTGGCCAGGTCGGCCTTGGACCCACCGCCCCGCACCACCACGAGCACGTCACACCGTCGGGGCTGGAGCCGGCGGACGGCCGAGGCCACCGCCCTGGCCGCCCCGCGACCCTGTACCTGGGTGGGAACGACCTCGACGGCGAAGGCCAGGCCCGAGGCCTCGAGTTGTCCCGATGAAGTCGGCGTAGCCCTCGGTGCCGGGACTGGCCACCAGTCCGATCCGGAGCGGGAGGCGAGGTACGGGGATGCGCCGGTTCCGGTCGAACAGGCCCTCATCGACCAGGGCCTTGATCAGCCGGGCCCGCTCGGCGGCCACCTTGCCCAGGAGGGCGTCGGTGTCCAGCTCGGAGAGGATGAAGTCGATGGTGCCGCGGGCCTTGTAGAACTGAACCTCGCCGCGGGCCCGTACCACCATGCCCGCATCGAGGACGATGCCCAGGCCGTCGAGGGTGCCGCGGACGCTCCGCCACCTGGTCGCCCAGCACTTGACATTGAGGGTGGGCGCCCCACTGTCCCGGGCGTTGGTGGGGTCGACCAGGTCGATGAAGCAGTGCCCCCGGGGGAGGACCTTCAAGGAACGGATCTCCCCGGTGATCCAGAGCTCCCCGGGGAACGAGGCCCGGACGGCCCGGTCGACCCGTCGGTAGAGCTCGCTGATGGACAGCGCATCGGGACCGGCGTGGTCGGCCAGAAGGGCGTCAGCGGGTGATTCGAGGGGCACGGCGCCAGGTTAGATGCACGCCGTGACGGTTGGCCCCGACCGTCCCAGGGCACCGGGCGGGGGCGGGGGGTTCGCCGGGTGTGGGACGATGGTGGGGACGGTGAGCCGGCCGGGTGGCCGCGGTCCGTCCCGGCGGAGGAGACCCCTCCCACGGGCTCGGGTCGAGGAAGGTCGGGACTCCACAGGGCAGGGTGCTGGCTAACGGCCAGTCGGGGCGACCTGCAGGAAAGTGCCACAGAGAACAGACCGCCGATGGCGTGGCCTCCGGGTTGCGCACAGGTAAGGGTGAAACGGTGCGGTAAGAGCGCACCAGCGACCGGGGTGACCCGGTCGGCTCGGCAAACCCCACCCGGAGCAAGGTCGAACAGGGGGATGGGCGGCCCGTCCGGTGCCCCAACCGGGGCACGTTCCCCAGGTAGACCGCTCAGATGGATGGCCACCGAACCCTCAACCGAGGGGGAACAGAATCCCGCCTACAGGCCGGCTCACCGTCACTTATGCCTCTGACCTGGGGTGGGGGGTGGTCGAGGGCTGGCGCCTGTGGCGAACTTGTGGCGGAACGCCGCCCTACAGCCGACCCTCGGTGGCAGACCCCAGCGTGGGCGTCCCGAGCTCGCCCAGCAGCTCGGCGAACGGATCATCCAGGTCAGCCCGCCCAGGGAGCTCGTCGAGGGCCTTGAGGGCACCCAGGTGGGCTCGACTCCGCCTTCGATTGCTGCGTGCGCAATCAGCATCGTGCCCCGCCGGGGCGTTGTTGACACTGAGCACCGATCAGACACTCCCGCGACGTTCTATGACGTTAAAAGCACCTGGTGTCCTGCACAGCCTGCCAACGCCGTCCAGCCGCTCATCGAGCATGGGAAGGACCAAGCGGTTGACCGCATCGTGGCTGACTACCAAGGCGGCACTACCGTTCTGCCATACGGTCCCGTGCCCCCTAATGCTCCGACCGCAGCTCTGGAAGTATCCCGCATGTGCCGGTCGGTGGCAGGCGAGAACGCCCCCGACCCGATCTGGAACAGTCTGAGTCTTCTCGCCATCGGCATGTCCAGTGCGGGGAAGGAATGGCGGCAGTATGTCAACATGGCTCGCTGCCTCATCCTCTGGGATATCGACGGAACCCTGATCACCACCGGTGTGATCGGACGCCGAGCACTCGAAGGTGGAGCTGCCGAAGCGGCTGGGCTCGACACCGTCCCGGAGGTCTCCATGGGGGAAAGACCGATCCCCAAATCATTGCAGAGATCTTGGCTGCCTCGGGAGTACCGGACCGACTCATCACGGGACTTGTCCCAAAAGCCTTGGCCACGGCAGAAGGCCTTCTGGCCCAAGGGCGAAGCCGAATGGTGGCTGACGGACGGGTGCACCCTGGCGTACGCAATGTGCTCGAGCGACTCGACGCTATTGGGGGTGTACGCCAGTCCCTCCTGACCGGCAACGTCCGGGCCAACGCCTTCGTCAAGGTTGAAACTTTCGGCCTGGCCGGTTTCTTCGACTTTGCAGTCGGCGCTTACGGCGACGACCATGCGAATCGGGACAATCTCGTTCCTATTGCACTCGACCGCGTCGCCCGGCTCCGAGACGAGCACTCGCCGTCAGAGGTATGGATCGTCGGTGAACCGCCAACGACTTGCGCTGTGCCAGGGCGGGAGGAGTGCGCTGCCTTCTGGTCGGCACGGGCAGGGAAGGGCTGGGTTCACTCAGCGGCCTCAGCCCTGACTTCCTCCTCCCAGATCTCTCCGACACCGAAACGGTCCTGGCCGCCCTGCTCGGGACCTGATCCTTGTTCCAGGTGTAGGGCGGCCTCATCGCTGCAAGAGGTGCATCGGAACCCGGTGACCATCGCAGGACACGACAGTGTGCGTTTGCCGGCCCGGGCAATCCTGAGACGGTGGTCGAGCGACCACCGAGCGAGGTTTCCTCTGGCCAACGCCTCCCGAGTCCCTCACAATCGAAGATCTGGGCCCGACGGGCATGGCGGAGGAGATCGAAAATGAAACGGAAGAAGTCAGTAGCCAAGAAGAAGCCGGAAGAGGGAACGGTTAACAAAATTGTGGATGGATCAATCCTCCCGGCTGGTGGTGGAACCAGCAGAAGCAGAACCGGAGCCAGAACCCGAGGCGGAGCCAAAGGAGGAGCGGCTGAGCGGAGTGACCGCGCAGCTGGCCAAGGCGCTTGAAATCGCGACCGCTGAGTGTGCTTGTCTTGCCGAAAAAAGGACCGTACTCGTCGCAGAACTGGAGGTGGCGAACGAACAGCTGCTCACGGTCAAGGCCCGTGTGCGGGAACTGGAAGGGGTGCTGGAGCACATCGGGAGTTCCGTCAGTTGTACTTTGTCCAAGGAAGAGGAAGGAATCGGTTTTGAATCCCCTCTGTCCACCTCGCCCGTTTCAGCGGCTCCAGGGAAAGTTCTGAGCGGAGTCGCGCCGATCCGGTGAGGCGCTCGACAGAGTCCAGGTCGGAGTCCAGGTGGCCCGGTGCCCATCGCAGGACTCGACCGCCCACCGCTTGCCGGCCCCGTCCTGGAACCGCCCGCCACTCGGTGAAGTACGGGCAGTGCTGGGCATGCCCTGTCCCGTCCTCGACGTGGATCAGCCGGAAGCAGCACTCTGACTGGAGATAGAAGGCCTCGGCATAGTCGCGCGGCTGAGCCATCCGGCCAGGGTAGGGCGGGGCTGTGCCAGTCGGCGCTTGTACTCGGGAGATTGACGGGCCATCCAAAGCATCTGGAGAGCCTCTAGGTCGACTTCCGCAATGTCCGTGAACACGCCCTCGGCGGTAAGAATCGCCCGCATCTGCGTGGTGGTGACCTCGACGTTTACCACTCTGAACCTCACTGGCGGGCCAGCGATCCCTGGCTTGTCGAAGTCACCGCTGGGCCCTGTGCAACGAGGAAATCGCTACCCGTCGGAGCGGCACCGTCGACTGTGTCAGTCAAGGCCTCGGCATCGTGGGCGAGCTGGACAATCGGACCAGGGCAGGACGCAAAATACAGTCCGTATACAGTCCGGCGGAGGCCGCCTGGCAGCCCGAGAATTCCCCGAACCGCGACGGGCTGAGCCCGTCGAAACATCCCGACTATGTCCCTGCTAACTCGCCGCAATCGTCCCGTCTGGGAGGCGAGCGCTCCCCTATTTCCCCTGGTCAGCGCCTTTCGATACCACGCAACGCCCCTCAACGACGTTGCCTGGTTGAATCCCGCCTGCAGGCCGGCTCACCGCCATTGCCCGGCTGAACTGCGACGATGGGTATGGAGGATCCGTGCCGTTCGAGAGACGGGCAAGCACGATGGCCTCGACATGTCCCCCGACGCACGGTTGGCGCCCAGGGCGCGACCCACCAGACCCTAGGCTCCCCATCATGTGCGGGAGAATCGCCCTCTACGACGACCCGGATCACCTGGCCCGGCTCCTCGACGCCGGCGTCGACCCGGAGCTGCTCACCGAGTGGAAGCCGGCGTGGAACGTGGCTCCGACGGACAGCATCCTGGGTGGTTCCGAACGCCATGGGGAGCGCACCCTCCGGTCCTATCGCTGGGGCCTCGTCCCGAGTTGGTCCAGATCACCCGACATGAAGGGCACCTTCAACGCCCGGGCGGAGACCGTGGCCACCAAGCCCACGTTCCGAACGGCGTTCAGGAAGGGACGAATCCTGGTGCCCGTCGACGCCTTCTACGAATGGGCCACGCTTGGACCCAAGGAAAAGCAGCCCTATGCCTTCCGACGAGCCGACGGCCAACCCGTTGTCTTCGCCGGGCTACGAGAGTGGTGGCGTGGCCATGACGGCGCCGAGCTGAACACCGCCACGATCATCACCACCGTGGCGGGACCGGACATGCCCATCCACAACCGGCAGCCCGTGGTGCTCGAACCGGGGGCGTGGGATCACTGGCTAGACCCCGGTGTCACCAACCCGAGTGAACTCGAGACGCTCCTGGTGCCCACGACGGAGGGCACGCTCGTCCACCACCCTGTCGGGAAGGGCGTGGGCAATGTGCGCAATGACGGCCCGGACCTGATGGAGGCGATCGCCGTCCAGGGAGATCTCGGACTGAACAGCCTGTGACCAGTGGGCATCCCGTGGGGGGCGTCCGCAGCAGCGATAGCCTCAAGCGGTGCGATTCCACCCGCCTCGACGCAGCCGGAGTTTCGCTCCCCTGCTTCCGCTGGGCACGACGACGTCAGATGACGAGTACTCGGAGTGGTACGACCAACACGCCTGGAACCCGACTCGATACGCAGGTCTCACCATGGAGACCGATCTGACGCCTGCACAGTGGCTGGAGCCCCTGCTCGTCCCTGGATCGTTTGAAGTCTGGATGACGGCTCCGCAGGGGTATGAAGCGTACGCCCGTATCTTCTTTCCGTTCATCCAGTCAGGTCTCGATGAGGGTGAGTGGTACGAGCGGCCTGTACGTTGGACCGACCTGGCCCGGGCCAACGCCAAGACTCCCCACGCCCTCATGGAACAGGAGACGATCAGCGGGTCGTCCACCGGAGCAGGCCTGGATGGTCTCCAGTGCGCCCGGAACCTGAGTCCGGAGCAGTTTGCCGCGCTGCTGCCGATCGTCGCCCGTCATACTGCCTCGGAGCACGGGTGGTTCTTGCTCTGGGATGGCTTCGGAGACCTCAACGACCAGGTGTTCAACCCCAGGGTTCCGAAGGTCAGCCACGCGATGCGGGACTTCTACCTCCTGCGGGGGCCGCTCGACTCGTACGTCCACTTCTCCAATGACCCGAGCTACTGGTGGCCTGACGACCGCGCCTGGTGCCTGTGCACCGATACCGATTTCAACTGGAGCTACCTGGCCGGGCACAGAGCGTGCATCGAAGAGGTACTTGCCGTACCGATCATGGACGGCGTAGTGACCAGACCGGAGAACCCGGCCCGCTCGGGGATGGACGTCCTCAACGATCCTGATGGGGCGGTGCCTCGGTCGCCCTGACGCTTCCGGTCCTCACTCCGCCGGGCGAGGCCAGCCACCTCCCTCCACTCATCGGAACGGCCTCTTCGTCCGACGAGGCGGCGAGGCAATCCCTCCTGGCCTCACGGTCAAGCGAGGGGACGCTCCGAATCCAGGACCACCGTTGGCTTCGGACACGCTGCCGAAACCACCAGAGCAACCGAGCGGCCGGGACGGATCCGAGCCGATCTCCGAGCCTGCCCGCTGATCACCCCTCGAGCCGGGCCCTCGTTCGTCTGACGGTGGGATTGCGTTGCATCCGGAGTCGGACGATGGCGCGCCTGCCGATGGTCACACCGCCGAGCTGGTGGGCACCCTCGTGGCGCCGCGCCTTGTTGCATCGGTGCCATTCACCCGAGGCGAACAACTCCCACCGACAGCGCTCGTCGGTCGCACGGCTCCGTTCTCCCATGGGACTTCCTACCTGAGCAGGCTCGCCGGAGGCAAGGTCCCGCCCGCTTGGTCCCCGGTCGACGCCCGACGCCGCACGCTGCCCGGACGTCTGCAGAGACTGGCACTCCCAGTTGGGTCGGTACCCCTACCGGAGCTCCCAGTAGCGAGAGTGGGGGCGGTCGGCGCTCACTCGTGCACGCCGCGTGACGGATCCGTCACAGCCGGTGCAAAACCGGGGCGCAACGCGGGCGCCACATTGACACGGCCCTCCACACTGACTGAGATGGCTGCTCGCGGTACGTCCGAGCGGGCGACTCTGTGGCCACTGCTGATGCGGAAACTCAGGACGGCCTCGGGGGGGCAGAAGACGGGGGGCAGCGATGAAGCGTCGGAAGAGGATCATCTGGTGGGAGTCGGGCGTGGCCGCCCGTCGGGGTCCGTCCCGGAACCGGGCCCCGCAGTACGACGAATGGGCCCGGCACCACATCGACGGATTCGAGCCCGAGGCCCATGTGGCGCCGCCTCGACCACGTGCCTCCGGGCCGATTCCCGAGCGGCTCCAGACCCTCGGCGAAGCGCTGACCCGGTCACTCACCGAACAAGGCCACTCGGTGCCCCAGGCCGCCGCGGCCGTCGGCACCACCTCGGAGCAGTTCATCGACTGGGCACTCGACCGTAGCGATCCGGGTGCACTCTACGACGAGGCCGTGATGGCCTATCTGGGCATCGACTACTACACGCTCCGCGGGCTCACCCTGCGCTCGCAGATGCGCCGGGTCCAGCTGCGCATCCACCGACTCCCCGCCTGAGCCGCTGGACACCGTTGGTCGACCGGCGAGCCGCAGCGGACCGGGGACCAGCCGGACCCACCTCGCCATCCTGACGAGCGACGACCACGGTGGCCCGGAGCGACCCGGGGCGCGGCAGACGACGTCCCCCGTCAGTCGATCGACGAGAAGAAGTCGTTGAGCAGTGCGGCGGCAGCCTCGGGCGCCTGCAGGGGCCACCAGTGGCCGGCGCCGTCCAGCCGCTCGTGACGGGCGCCCAGGGCCTCGGCCACCTGACCGGACAGCGTCTCGTCCCCGAAGGGATCCTCGGTCGGGCAGAGCACGAGCCCCGGTGCCGCGGTTGGCCCCCCCCGACACCCCAGTCGGCCGCCGGGTTGGGGGTGGCCGACCGGTAGAGGTCGAGAATGCATGCACCCATCGTCTCGTCGGGCCACTGCGCCAGTTCGACTGCATCGTCGTGCGGGACACCGAAGGCCTCGAAGATCTGGACCTGGTCCTCGGGAGGTGAAGCCAGCTGGGCCTGGAAGAACGCCTCCCCGTGGCCGGGTGTCTGCCAGATCTGGGCGACGTCGTGCCACACGTAGTCGGCGTGCATGACATTGGCCACGTCGGCCGACCAGGCGTGGATTCGGTCGCCATGGGCCTCCGCCACCCGGTAGGTCAGACCGGCTCCCCAGTCGTGGCCGATGAGATCGATGGGGCCGTCGAGACGGTCGAGCTCGCCGACCAGCCAGTCCACGTACTCGTCCTTGGTGGCCCCGAAGCCGGCCGGCCGGGGTACACCGAAGCCGGGCAGCTCCAACGCCACCGACTCCCCTCCGAGGAGCGCCTGCACCTTCCTCCAGAGCTCGGCGGTCTCCGGCACGCCGTGAACCAGGACGAACATGGGGTCAGGGTAGCCACCTGGCCAAATGAGCAGGCTCGGCGCCGAAATTCGGCGAACTTGAGCCAGGCGTGGCGGGCCCGGCTGAGCTGGGCCTTTACTACCCTGAGTTGCAAATTTCCCCTAGACGGCAGCAACCGTACGGCCTAACTTCTCCTGGGGGCTTGACCGAAGGGAAGCGGATCAAGTGACCCGATTCGAGGAGATCGACCAGTGGGAAGCGGACGTTTCCCCGATATTCCAGCGGATGTTGGCCACGTTGTCCGCGGCGGAGCGAGCGGCCGGCAACGGCCCGACAGCACTCCTCGCCGCCAGTGATCAGCTGGGCTGCTCGGCCCGTGACGCCCGCCTGTGGTTGGCCGAGCACCAGTGCCCGCTCGCCCAGATCGACGATCGACTCCGTCGCACCCTTCGGTCCACCCGCGTCCTGGCCCGGCTGTTCGAACTTGAGGCCGCCCACCCCAGCAGTCCGAACCTGAAGGTCATCAATCAGGAGATCGAGGGGCTCATCGGCATGATCGCCACCACGTTCGCCGTCCTCAGCGACCAACGCCGGTACTGAGCGATCTCCTCGCTGGCGCCGGCCGGACCGTGACGCTATGCGTCCTCGCCCGGGCTTCCTCCGCCTTCGATCCCGCACCGGTGGCGGCGACGGTGCCACCACGACCGGCAACGGGGATCGGCGCATCACCCGCTCGCGCACACCGTGCCCCAGCAGCCGACCGCGCCCCGGCCCCGCCGACCGCCCACGACGATCACGTCGGCTTCCCACCGTGTGGCCTCGGCCACGATCACCTTCCCGACATCCTGCCGGACACATGCCCGCACCTGACCCGCGGCCCCCACACCGGACATACGCAGGTCGAAGACCGACTCCTCCACCATCAGCTCCGCTTCGTCCCGGGGCTCGAGTGGTGCGCTGCAGCCCCGGCCGGCGAACTCGATCCCATGGAACACCTGCACGGCGGCGACGGTCTCGGTGGCCAGACGAGCGGCGAACTCCACCACGGATTGGCGGGATTCACGCTGATCGATGGCCACGAACACCCGCTTGAGCATGTGCACCTCCTGCCGCCACACCCGTGCGCCGTAGCCCCGGAGCCGAGCAAACGTCCTCAAGGCCACTCCTCCGCCGGCGGAACTGCCGCCACCGATTCTACCGACCGGTGCGGGCCCGGTCCCCGGCCCGATGAGCAGAGGGGAAGGCAGCTCGGGGGGCGGGCGGCCTCCACCGGGGGATGCGCGGCGCATCCGTCCGCGTTACCTTTGGCACCGAGGGGAGAGGGACCCGAACACACGTCCATTCATCCGATCGGTTGCCTGGCGGCAGCCGCCTGAAGCAAGGTGAATCCATGGTCACCGAAGTGAAATCCCTGCCGACGACCGAGCGACCGGAGAAGGGACTGAAGCACGGGGCTTTGGGCCTCATCTCCAGCACGGTGGTGGGCGTGGCATCGACGGCTCCGGCCTACAGCCTGGCCGCCACTCTCGGTTTCGTCGTGGCGGCCATCGGGTTGCAGGCCCCCGTCATCACGATCGTCGCCTTCATCCCCATGCTGTTCATCGCCTACGCGTACAAGGAACTGAACAACGCCGATCCCGACTGCGGCACCACCTTCACCTGGGGGGTCCGAGCCTTCGGACCCAAGACCGGTTGGTTGGGTGGATGGGCCATCGTGGCTGCCGACGTGCTGGTCATGGCCAGTCTGGCCCAGGTGGCCGGGCAGTACGTCTTCCTGCTGTTCAATGCCAACGGCATCGGCATCGATCCGAGCAGCGGCTGGGTACTGCTGGTCGGGATCGCCTGGATCGTGGTCATGACGGGGATCTGCTACGTCGGCATCGAGGTGTCGGCCAACTTTCAAAAGGTCCTGCTCGGCATCGAGCTGACCATGCTGCTCATACTGTCGTGTGGTCGCCTTGGTCAAGGTGGGGAACGGCACGGCACCGCTCGGTCACCTCACCCCGGCGTGGTCCTGGTTCAACCCGTTCGACGTCCCCTCGGCCTCGGCCTTCATCAACGGCGTGCTCCTGATGCTGTTCATCTACTGGGGATGGGACACCACGGTGTCGGTCAACGAGGAGACCGCCGAACCCGCAGACCGTACCCGGGACGGGCCGCGGTGCTGTCCACCGTCATCCTGCTCGCTCACCTACGTGCTCGTAATCCTCGCGGCCCAGAGCTATGCCGGCATCGGGACCAACGGGCATCGGGCTCGGGAACCCCAACAACCAGGGCGACGTGCTGTCGGTCCTCGGCGCACTCGGTGTTCGGAACGCAGCGGGTTCGGGAACCTCCTGGTCCACCTGCTGTTGCTGATGGTCCTGAGCTCGGCGGCCGCGTCGACCCAGACCACCATCCTCCCCACGGCCCGGACCACACTGGCCATGGGCGTCTACAAGGCGATCCCCAGCGCCTTCTCGAAGGTCAGCACGACGCTTCCTCACCCCGACGTTCTCCACCGTGGTCATGGGCCTGGCCTCCATCGTGCTCTACGTGATCATGAACTCCATCTCCGCCGGGACGGTCATCTCCGACGCCGTCTCGGCCCTCGGCGTCATGATCGCCTTCTACTACGGCCTGACCGGCTTCTCCTGTGCCTGGTACTACCGGGCCACGCTGTCTCGAGAGTGCCCGCAGCCTGTGGATGCGAGGCATCCTGCCCGTTCTGGGCGGCGTGATGCTGTGGGCGGCCCTCGGTTACAACCTGTGGTTCTACTGGCAGCCGGTCAACAGCTACACCGGATGGCAGATGACCTTCTGGCCCCACTGGGACATCGGCGGGGTGTTCCTGATCGACTTCCTCTCCCTAATCATGGGCGTCGTCCTGATGTTCGTCTACGCCGCCATCCGCCCCCCCTTCTTCCGAGGGGAGGTGCTCAATCGGGACACGCCCACCAAGGTCCCCGAGAGCATCGGCACTGAGGTCGGTTTGTTCGGGATCGATCCGGACCCGGAGTTCCAGTGACCGGGCCCGGTCCGGTGGAAGTGCGGGCACCCGGTGAGGGGTGCCCGCACTTCCAGAGTGTCGACTGTCCGTTCTCCACATCACCGACGGGCCGTTGCGGCACCGGACACCCGGACGTCACGCGGGGATTCCGCCGGGCCAAGAGCCACACGATTTCGGTTTGGCGCGCCTAGGATTTCCCGCGTGAGCAAGTTGCGCGACACGGCGTTGGACGAGATCGACGACCTGCTCGAGTCGGCCAGGCGGCTCCGCGCCGATCTCCGGCTCAAGGAGACTGCCTATCGGCAGACGGCGCGTCGCATCGAGAGGGGGTCCCCACTCGAGGAGGTGATGGAGGCCAGCGGGGCGCACTCGGCGCGGCAGGAGCTGACCGACGCCCTGGCCGAGTTCGAACGCCATCGTCACCGCACCCGTCTGGCCCTCACCGCCGCCGCCCTAGAGGAAGGAATGAGCATCGGACAGATCGGTCGGGCCTGGGGGTTCTCACGACAGTTGGCCGCCCGGTACGCCCGCGAGGTGCGCGAGCACCAGCGCTGACCGGCCGGTCCTGATCGGTCGGTCGAGCAACCGCGTCCGGTCCGGCTGCTCTGGGGCCCTGTCGACCCCGCCGGCCGGGACCGTCCCCGGCGCTCTGCCCGTGCGACCGGCGCCGCCCCCCGGCACAGCCCAGACTGTTAGATTTCGGCGCCTGGGCCGTGGGACCTTCCTGGGGTCATCCACCGGCAGCGTCGAGGAAACGGGGACCTGCATGCATGCGCTCACCGGCTATCTGCACTTCCGTCCCGCGGAACGGGCCCACGCCCCGGTATCGACGGCCACCGGGGGCCGACCGGTCACGGGGACCTAATTCGGTGCGCGGCGTGAGGAACACCTCGGAGGGGATCCGCCTGGTCGAGGTGTCCGAGGATCCCACCATCGGTGTGCGGGTATCGGTGTCCAGTTCGGGCATCTGCGGCTCAGACCTGCACATGGTCAGCTACGGGCCTTCGCCGGTGACCCTGGGGCACGAGTTCTGTGGCCGACTGGACGACGGCACGCCGGTAGCCGTCCTCCCCGCGGTCCGGTGCGGGCGGTGCGACCGCTGCCGGGCCGGTGAGGTGCAGCAGTGCACCGAGGTCTTCGGGTCCCTCTACGGGACCAGCCTCGATGGTGGCCTGGCCGACGAAGCCTGGGTCGATGCGTCCTGCGCCATCCCGCTTCCCCCGACCCTGCCCCTGGCGGTGGCCTGCCTGGTGGAGCCGGTGGCTGTGGCCCTCCACGGCGCTCACCGGTCCGGCGTCGTCCCGGGCGCCACCGTGCTGGTCATCGGGGCCGGGCCCATCGGCCTGTGCGCGGTTGCCGTCGTCCGCGCCCTGGGTGCCACCGTCGACGTCCAGGGTCACCGGCCAGAGCGACTGGCCGCCGCCGAGGAACTCGGGGCGGGCGCCACCCTCGGCTCCGACTACGACGTGGTCCTCGACGCTGCCGGCACCCAGGGCTCGATGGACCTGGCCAGCGAACGGGTGCGACCGGGCGGGACCATCGGGGTCCTGGCCAACTTCTGGGACCCGGTGACCATCGGCATGGGCATCCTGGTCAAGGAAGCGAACCTGGTCCCCGCCTTCACCTACGGTCACACCCACCACGGCTCGGAGTTCGAGGAGGCGGTCCGGGTCCTCATCGACACGCCGGACCTCCCGGGAGCCGTCATCACCCACCGCTTCCCGCTCGAGGATGCCCCGGAGGCCTTCCGGGTGGCGGCCGACCGGACCTCCGGGGCCATCAAAGTGGTGGTGGACCCGTGACCGGCGCGTGGCCGTGACCCGCCTAGCCCTGACTCACGCCACCGTGGTCGACGGCGACCGCACGGTGCTACACGACGCCCATGTGGTGGTGGACGGCGACCGGATCGCGGCGGTGGGCCCGGGTCCGCCCCCCGAGCCCCGAGCCGACGACCGGGTGGTCGACCTCTCGGGCCGGACAGTCATGCCGGGCATGGTCAACTGCCACTTCCACGCCACGTACCACGACCTCGGCACCGTCCCGGCTCCCTTCGGACTGGAGGAGCCGATGGCCCTGCAGGTCGTCCGCGCCGTGAACAGCCTCGGCCTCCTGGTGGAGAGTGGGTTCACCAGCGCCGTCTCCGCAGGCGCTCCGTTCGCCATCGACGCCTCCATGAAGGTGGCCATCGACCGGGGCCTCATCCCGGGGCCACGACTGGTTCCGTGCAGTCGGGACATCAGTACCACCGGACACGCCGGTGACCGGAGCTATCCGCCCCATTGGCAGATCGGGGCCCTCGGGGCCATCCGACCGAGCGACGGTCCCGACGACTTCCGCCGCGCCGTGCGGGCCGAGATCAAAGAGGGCGCCGAGATGATCAAGATGTTCGTCACCGGCGGCCACGGGACCATCGGCCCCAAGGAACAGCTGGAGATGACCCGGGAGGAGATGGCGGCGGGCATCGAGGCGGCCCACCTGCGGGGCGCCAAGGTGCGGGGCCACATCGCCAACCGAGAGGCCATCCACATGGCCCTCGACCTCGGCATCGACGTGATCGACCACGGGGACGGCATGGACGACGAGTGCGTCGAACGCATCGTGGCCTCCGGAACCCCGGTGGTCCCGTCGATGATGTTCCCCGCCCGCTTCCTCCGCTCGATGGGTGGCGCCAAGCTGGGCTTCACCGACAGCATGCAGGAGGACATCGATGCCATGGCCGAGATCCTGCCCCGGGCCAACGCGGCCGGCATGCGCCTGGTCCTGGGCGATGACTACGGCGCCATCGGCCTCCCCCACGGCCACTACGGCGAGGAGCTGGCCTATTACGGCGTCGAGATCGGGATCCCGCCACTGGACGTCATTCGGTGGGCCACCAAGCACGGGGCCGAACTCATGGGCCGCCAGCACGAGCTGGGCACGGTGACCGAGGGCAAGCTGGCCGACCTGGTGGTCGTGGACGGCGACCCGGTCGAGGACCTCTCGCTCCTGGGGGACCCGGGTAACCTCCTGGCCGTGATGCAGGGGGGCCGGCTGGTCCGTGACCGGCTTCCCGACCGTAGCCAGTAGCGATCCATCCAAGCGAAATCGTATTCTGGGGGACTCTTATCTACTGTTTAGTGACTTTTTACGCCCATTTCAAATGATTCCGTCTACCCCTCTCTAGACTGGACTGGAGGAACAGTAGTAGCAGGACGAGGGGCAGATGGCAGGACGAAGGACGACGCCCGGCAGGGGCGCGGATGGCAAGACGCCCGGCCGGGGCGCGGATGATGCGGCCCGACAACGGGATCCGGACCCCGGGTCCGATCGCAGGGTGGCCAGGGGCAGCCGCACCCGGGATGCCCTCATGGACGCGGTCATCGAACTGATCGACGGCGGCCACCTCGTGCCCACGGGCAAGCAGGTAGCCGAGCGGACGGGCGTGGCCGTGCGCACGCTCTACCACCACTTCGGGCGTCTGGAGGCCCTCTGGACCGCCGCCGTCGAGCGCCAGTTGACCCACCACCGGTCCCTGATCACCGCCATCCCGCCCCACGGCCCGGCGGAAGCACGGATCGGGATCCTCGCCGGCCAACGACGCCGGCTCTTCGATGCCGTCGGGCCGGTGCTGCAGGCGACCGACACCCGCCTGCCCCCCAGCGCGGCGTTGGCCGAGATCCTCGACCGGCAGCAGGGAGTCCTCCGCGACCAGCTGGCCCGGACCCTGGCACCGGAGCTCGACCGGCTGGGGCCTCGGGCCCCGGCGGTGCTGGACGTGCTGGCCGCGTTCACCGACTGGCGGTACTGGAGCCTCCTCCGATTCGGCGTCGGGTACTCGGCGGCCCAGGCCGAGCGGAGCATCGTCGTGACCGTGGCCCAGGTGCTGGACTGATGGCGCCGTCGGCGAGGTGCCGGGCCCTGACGCCCGTCCCGGGCGTCAGGCGCGCTCCGTCCACGGCGTTTGGTTGAACAGGGCCAGTACCGGTCCGGCGGCCCCCCAGGTGATCCGGGTCACCGACGCCGTGGCCAGGTACAGGCGCCACGCCCCCTGGTCCCCGAGGCCCAGTGCCCAACAGGCGGCCGCCTTGATGGGGGACACGTGGCTGACCACCACGACGGCGCCGGTATCACGGGCACCCTCCCCGTCCACCGCGAACAGCTCTTCGCAGGCCGAGCGCACCCGGTCCCCGGCCTCGCGCAGCGTCTCCCCCCCCGGCGGTCGGAAGTCGGGGTCCGATCGCCACCTGGTCCACACCTCGTCGGGGACGACGCCGAGAGGGCGGCCGTCATATTCCCCGTAGTCCACCTCGACCCACCGCTCATCGATCTCGACGGGCAGGCCGGTGCCCAGGGCCTCGGCGGTGCGGCGGGCCCGCTGGAGCGGGCTCGAGATCACCCGGGTGGCGCCGGCCACCACCGGTCCCACGCTCCGGGCCTGCGCCTCCCCCCGTTCGGTCAGCGGCGCATCGATCCGGCCGAGCAGGAGCCCCTCGGCGTTGCCAGTGGACTCTCCGTGGCGGACCAGGATCAGCATCGGGGGAGCGTTCGGACGGGCACGACCTCAGTGCACCAGGATGCGATCGCACTGTGGGCAGGTGGCGAACTCGTCGGGTGGGAGGTGGCGGATCCGCTCCACCTCCACGGACGGCAGGGTCAGGTGGCACCCGTCGCACCGGTCGTCGACCAGCTTCGCGGCGCCCACTCCCCCGAGGTGCGACCGCAGCACCTCGTACCGCTGGGCCAGGTCGGCGGGGAGGTTGGGGGCCAGCCCGTCGCGGATGGTGGTCTCGGCGGCGATGGCGGCATCGAGCTCGGCCTCGGACTCGACGATGGTAGAGGACAGCCGATCGGCCTCGACGTCGAGGGCGGCGGCCCGGGCCCGGTCCGCACCCAGCCGGGTGTCGAGGGGCTCCTGCTCCTCGAGGAGGACCAGCTCCTCCTCCTCGAGGCGGGTCTGTCGCTCGGCCAGCTGGTGGACCTCGTGGTCCATGGCCTGGAGGTCCCGCGACGCCGAGACCACGCCGGACTGCATCCGCTGCTCGATCTCGTGGCGCCGCCGGGCCGAAGCGGCGATGTGCTCCTCGAGGCGGGTCTGACGCCCGGCCAGGTCATCCACCAGGGCTTGGGCCTCGGCCATGGAGCGCTCGAGCCCGGCCCGCTCTCGCTGCAGCTCGGCCAGTGCGGCGCGCTCCGACAACGCCTCTTTCCTGCGCCGTAGCTGGTCGAGGGTGGTGTCGTGCTGCTGGACCTGCAGCAGGGTGTCGAACGGCTCGGCCATCACGGATCCTCTCGCTGGTGTGCCCGGGGTCCGACGCCGTGGCCGGTCGAGGCCCGGACCAGCCTACGGGCGGAGGCCAGGCCGCCGGCCAGGGCGTCGTCGGCCAGCGCCAGGGCGTCGTCCCAACGGAACCAGGCCACCTCCTGGCTCTCACCCGGCCCGGGGGCCGGCGGGAGGTCCGGGGCCCACAGCAGATAGCGCAGGTCCAGGTGGACATGGCCCCGAGCCGCCGCGTGCACGTCCACATGCACCAGCGTCGGCGTCGTCCCCGAGTGGATCACGGGCAGGCCGGTCTCCTCGATGCACTCGCGGAGGGCGGCGGCGGACGGTGTCTCGCCGGCCTCGAGGTGCCCACCCGGTTGGAGCCACCGGTGGAGCCGCCGGTGGCGGTGCAGGACCACGCCGCTCGGGCCGACCACGATGGCGGACGCCGTGACGTGGGTCGGGTCGGCATCGCCGTCGAAGGGCCGGTCCAACCGTTCCAACTCGGCCAGGATGATGGACCGGGACAGGCCCTCGCGCTCGTCGGCCGGCCGATGGGCGGCCACCGACCCGATCACCGCGGCCACCCGCGGATCGACCGCCGCAGCGGCGAGCGACCCGTCGGCCAGGCCCCCTCCTGTGCGTCGCCGGACCGGTGCATCGACTCGGGGTCCGTCATCGAACGGTCAGACGGGACTGGTGGTCCGGACCGACGGGGCGGAGTCTCAGGCAGACTTGCGCCGCTGGCGGTGGATGCGCCGCCGCTCCCGCTCGGTGGTGCCGCCCCAGACCCCTTCGCGCTCTCGGCTGGCCAGAGCATGCTCGAGGCACGACTCGCGCACGGCGCACTGATCGCAGATGGCCTTGGCCTCACCGGCCTCCTCGTCGGAGACCGGGTAGAACACATCAGGATCGATGCCCCGGCAGGCTGCGTGCTTGCGCCAGGTGGCACTCATGAAAACGTCACTTCCTAAATCGCGGTTGGGTTCACTGTCGATTCGCCTGGTGTAACCTCCGGTGACCTGGGAGAATGTGGCCCCCCGGCGAAAACAGGCGGAATGGACAGTATGGCTCAGGCAGGGCCGCGGTGTCCACAGCGGGATGGTGCCCGGGGCCGCCTGGCGCCGCTGCCCCCGAGCATCAGGGCCTCGGCCCGCCGCCCAGCCCCGAGGGGGCCAGGTCGTGGCTGACCTGCCTAGTATCTCCCGACAGCCCCCGGCAGCCGACGCACCGCTTCCTGGAACGCGTCCGCCTGCCCACCTCGCCAAGGAGCCCGCCCATGCCCGCTACCCCTCTCCAAGGGAAGAAGATCGTCGTCACCGGGGTGACCGGCCAGGTGGCCGAGCCGGTGGCCATGGCCCTGGCCGGCCAGAACGAGGTGGTGGGGGCCGCCCGCTTCAAGGACCAGGCCGCCCGGGCCCGGCTCGAGGAGGCGGGGGTTCGCTGCGTCCCCATCGACCTGGCCGCCGGCGATGTGGCCGGCCTGCCCCGGGACGCCGACTACGTGGTCAACTTCGCCGTGTCCAAGACCAACGACTGGAACCTCGACCTTCAGGCCAACAGCGGGGGCCTGGCCTGGTTGATGGAGCACCACCAGGACGCCACGGCCTTCCTCCACTGCTCGACCACCGGTGTCTACAAGCCCCTCGGTCACCACGTGTTCGCCGAGGAGGACCAACTCGGGGACAACCACGGGGTATGGCCCTTCCTCCGCACCTACAGCATCTCCAAGATCGCCGCCGAGGCCACGGCCCGGTGGGCGGCCCAGCGGTTCGATCTCCCTACCACCGTGGCCCGCCTGTCGGTGCCCTACGGCGACCGGGGTGGGTGGCCGGCCATCCACCTCGAGATGATGATCAACGGCAGCGAGATCCCGGTGCATGTCGACGTACCGAGCGTCTACCACCCGTTGCACCAGGATGACATCATCGCCATGGTCCCGGGTCTGCTGGGAGCGGCCGGGACGCCGGCCACCACCGTCAACTGGGGAGGCGACGATGCCGTCAGCATCGAAATGTGGTGCAGCTACTTCTCGGAGCTGACCGGGGTGCCGGCCGCCTTCGCCCCCACCGAGCACACCATCGACAGCGTCCAGATCGACCTGACCCGGATGCACCAGCTGGTCGGGAACACCACCGTGGGTTGGCAGGAGGGCATGCGGAGGATGGTGGCGGCCCGCCACCCCGAACTGCTGTCCGACTGAACCTCGCCGACCCCTCTCAGGCCGGGGGTCGGGGTCCGGCCCCGATCGACTGGGCGAAGACGTTCCCCACCGACCATGCCGTGCCGACGGGGTCGGCGGGGACGGTGAGCACCGCCCCGTGCTGGAACACCATCGTCAACTCACCCTGGGCCGAGCTCCACAGCCACCGGATCGAGCTCGGGTACAACGCCACCAGTGGCCCGAGGGATCCCCACCGCTGCGGGCTCAGGTGGTGGACCGTCCCACCCAGCTCCAAGACGAACGGGCTGCCGATCATCACCTCGGTGCGACCGAACCGCAGGCGCGACTGGTGGTCGATCCGGATGAACGAGAGGGCCGGCTCCTCGAGCACGAACTCCCGACCACCGTCGGGAAGCTCTCTGATCCGGCAACCTTCGACCACGCCGCCATGTTCGCACGTGCACCCCGCGGTCGCACATCGATCAGGCCACGCGGTCGCTCCCGCGATCTGGGCTTCGCCCCCTCCGACCGCGGTGACCGGGAGGCGTCGACGACCGGTCGTCGACGCGGCTGCCCGTGACCGGTGGACGGGCCGCGGGCCGCGCTCCTCGGCCCCTACGGGCGGACGGCCGCGTCGGGTTTCACCTCCCCGTCCGGCCACAGCAGCAAGGCCAGCTGGCCGGTGAGTTCGGCCAGCTCGGTCGCCGTGGCCTGGTACTGGGCCAGCGACCGACCGTAGGGGTCGTCGACCTCGTCCACCGAAGACCGCCGGACCAACCCCTGGCGGGTCCGATCCCCGTGGGCTGCGTCGATCCACGAACGGAACCCCTGATCAGGGCGCCGAGGCCCCAGTTGGACCCCCCGTCGGACCAGCTCCTTGAGCATGAACGACTGAGGCCAGCTCGGCGGGTCGAGGAGGACCGCCTCCTGGACGTGGCGGCGGCCCATGCCGATGATCAGGTCGGCCCGTTCGACCAGGGGCTGGGTCAGGGCCCGGCTTCGGTGGGCCCGGAGATCGATCCCGTAGGGCGCCATCACCTCGAGCACCTCGTCCGGTACCGGCCGGTCGGCCAACCGGCCGGTGGCGGCGATGCCCGCCGAGGACACCTCGACCGGGTCGGACCGGTGCTCGATCTGCTCGGCGAACAGGGCGGCGGCCATCGGGGAGCGGCAGATGTTTGCGGTGCAGACAAAGAGGAGGTGAACCTGCGGAGTGTACCCGGTGCCCGTCGATCCACCGATGACCCGGACGGGGACCGTGGGGCCGGACATCGCCCTGTCGACCGGCCCCGGCGCGTACGCTCAACTTGGCGGAGGCGGGCTCCGGGTGGGTGCGGCCCGACGACACCTCCGGTGAGCCGGGAGCCGCGCCGACCGAGCGACAGGAGTGAGTGGTGCCGACCAACGCTGACATCGTCAAGACCCTGACCGAGGCCCTGGGGCCCGGCGACCTCCTGGCCGTCATGGGCCTGGTGTCCAAAGACGTCCGCTGGGCCGTGACCGCCGCCGACCGCGACGCGGCACCCTGGCTCCGGGTCTACCAGGGCAAGCGGAGCCTGCCCGACTTCTTCGCCGAGCTGGCCCAGGTCACCTTCTCCGACTTCACGCTGAAGGCCATGGTGTCCGACGGGGACCTGGTCATCACCTGGCTGCCTGTGGCCTTCACCAGTCCCAAGGGGCGGGGGGTGGACATGGAGGAGGTCCAGATCTGGCAGCCGGCCGACGGCAAGATCCACTCGGTCGACACCCTCCTCGACACCGCAGCCGTGGGCGCCGCCTTCGCGTGACCGCCCTCGACCCGGTGGCGCTGGTCCACGACTACCTGACCCAACGGGGCGGCGCCGAGCGGGTGGTGCTGACCCTGGCGTCGGCCTATCCCGGGGCACCGATCCATACCTCGTTCTACGACCCCGAGGGCACGTTCCCCGACTTCACCGGACTGGACATCCGCACCCTTCCCCTCAACCGGGTCGGTGCCCTCCGGACCCGCCACCGCCTCGCCCTCCCCCTCCTGGCCCCGGCCTTCTCCCGACTCACCGTCGACGCCGAGGTGGCCATCTGCTCCACGAGCGGATGGGCCCACGGGGCGCACGTCACCGGTCGGAAGGTGGTCTACTGCCACACGCCGGCCCGTTGGCTCTATCAGGCCCAGCGCTACCTGGACGGCTCCTCCGCCGGCCCGAAGGCCGTGCTGTCGGTGCTCGGGCCTCCCCTGCGCTCGTGGGACCGGAGAGCGGCGGCCAGCGCCGACCGCTACCTGGTCAACTCCTCGGCGGTCCGCCAGCGGGTCAGCGACCTCTACGGGATCGACGCCGAGGTGGTGCCCCCGCCGGTCGAGGTCGACCCGGACGGGTCGGCCACCGAGGTGGAAGGCCTGGTGGCCGGGTTCTACCTGTGCGTGTCGAGGCTGCTGCCCTACAAGAACGTGGATGTGGTCATCGAGGCCTTCCGGCGCCTACCCGACCAGCGGCTGGTGGTGGTGGGGTCGGGACCGATGGCCGGCGCCCTCCGGGCCGCGGCCCCACCCAACGTCTCCGTCCTGGGCGGGGTCGACGACCCCTCGCTCCGTTGGCTCTACCGGTCCTGTGCCGGTCTGGTGGCGGCGTCGCACGAGGACTTCGGGCTCACCCCGGTGGAAGCGGCCGGCTTCGGCAAGCCCACCGCCGCCCTCCGCTGGGGTGGCTTCCTGGACACCATGGTGGAGGGGGTCACCGGGGTGTTCATGGACCGGCCCGAGCCCTCGCTCGTCGCCGAGGCCATCACCGAGCTGTCCGGGACCCGGTGGAGCGAGGACGTGCTCCGGTCCCACGCCGAGCGGTTCTCGGTCGCCCGGTTCGTCCGGAGGATCGGCGAGGTGGTGGCCGAGGAGCGCAACGCGCCATGAGCGGAAGGGCCTCCGGGGTGGCTCCCGTGGGTGGCCGGGTCAGGAAGCGCCGCGTCCCCGGATCACCGTGGCCGGGGTCTGCCACAGGATCTGCATGTCCCACCAGAAGGACCACGACGCCACGTAGAGGTAGTCGAGGCGGCACAGTTCGAGGTGGGAGAGCTCGTTGCGACCCGACACCTGCCACAGGCCGGTCATGCCCGGCCGGGCCTCGAAGCGCTTGCGGGCCCAGCCTTCGATGCTCATGGCCTCGGCCACCACGAAGGGACGGGGACCGACCAGGGACATGTCCCCCTTCCACACATTGCACAGCTGGGGGATCTCATCGAGGCTGGTCTTCCGCAGGAAGCGGCCGACCCGGGTCACCCGGGGGTCGTCGCTGACCTTGAACAGCGGACCGTCCATCTCGTTGAGGTGCTCGAGTTCGTGACGGCGGGACTCGGCGTCGTGGTACATGGTGCGGAACTTCATCATCGAGAACGGCTGCTCGTCCCGACCCGTGCGGACCTGCCGGAAGAAGACCGGGCCGGCGCTGGTGGCTTTGATCAGGGCCGCCACCACGGCGATGGCCGGGGACACCAGCAGCAGCACCAGTGAGGACACCGCGATGTCGAAGGTGCGCTTGAGGAACCGGGACCCGGCACTGAGCGATGCCGGTGCGATGTCCAGCATGGGAAGACCCGAGAGGTCCTCGACATGGGAACGGCCGGTGATCAGCTCGTAGTACCGCGGGACGATGGACACCCCCACCTGGCCGCTCAGGGTCTTGAGCATCTCGGTGGTCCGCTCGGGATGGGTCCGCGAGAAGCAGACCACCACCCGGGCCACCCGGAATTTGCGGCACAGCTCGGGCAGCTCGTCGAGCTCGCCGATCACGTCGCCGGAGCCGAGCGGGTTGTCGTCGACGAAGCCCACGAACTGCACCGTCGAATGGGCCCGCAGGTGGCTGGCCACGGTCTGGGCCAGCTTGCCCGTGCCCACCACGATCACCGGTACCGATCCGTCGGAAGCCCGACCGAGCAGGCCGAACGACACCCCCCGGGCCAGCGGCACCGTGACCACCGCCACGGCGCACATGGCGACGATCCTTCCCGCGGTGACCTGATCCGCCTCCAGGCTCAACGCCCGCAGGGCCGAGTAGGCCACGGCGGCGTAGACGAGCCCACTGATCATCAGGGCGTGCACGATATTGCGGAGATCCGAGAACACGCTGGTCGAGATGCGACGGGTCGTCCCCCGGTACAGGCCGTAGAGGGCGAAGACGGTGACGAACACCGGGATCATGGCCAGGTCGATCACGTAGATCCGAGAGCTGCGGCCCGCCGGCAGGTCCGGACCATGGGCGAGGACCGACAGGAGCAGGGGGCCGAGGTAGGCGGCGCAGGCCAGTCCGATGACATCGGCCAGCATCAGGCGACGGAGCGTGTGCCTGCGGACCCGGGCCGCGATGTCGCCACCGGGGCCCGCCTCCACCGCCGTCCCGCGCACGGGCGCGCTGGGTCCCTCCACCTCCTGGAGTGGCAGATGGAGTTCGGGATCGAGAATCGCCATGCCCGCCGGCCTGCCCCTGCCTGAGCCGGTGGTCAGCGGATGGTCCGTCGCGCCGTTGGTGCCGTTGGTGCCGTTGGCCCCGTTGGTGCCA
Source organism: uncultured Acidimicrobiaceae bacterium (assembly GCA_963812525.1). Classification (GTDB taxonomy): domain Bacteria; phylum Actinomycetota; class Acidimicrobiia; order Acidimicrobiales; family RAAP-2; genus Bog-756. The sequence continues at coordinate 59,600 of CAWEVL010000013.1, read as the reverse complement.
TTGGCGCCCGGCGCGCCGGTGTCGCCGTTCCCGCCCTTCTCGCCGAGCAGCGGGTCGGAGCCGTCAGCCACGGCGGACCCGCCCCCCCGCCGACGCCATGGATCCGCCGGGGACCGGTCGAACCCGACGGTCCGCCCTTCGGTGGGACGCCGGTTGCCCTAGGGCGTGACCCGGACCACCTCCTCCGAACTGAGGGCTCTGACCTGGCCTTTGGGCTGACCGCTGCCCGAGCCCACCCGGGTCAGGCCGAGCACCGCGGTCCCCCCGGGCTCCAGGTGGAACCACGAGTCGTCCGCTCGGAACCCAGGGATGTCGACCGAGACGAACTGGGCGAATCGACGGGTCGAGACCGACAGGGACCATGCCTCTTCATCGACATGATGCAGGGTGGCCTGAAGCCCCACTTCGGGCCTGCACCGGGCGTCTCGGGCCGTCGGGCAGGAAGGTGGCGGCGGCCAGTGTCGCGCCGTCCTCCCCCACCAGGCGGGCCACGACCACCTCGGTGGTCCGGGGGCCGAACCGGTAGGCGTAGGTCAGATCGCGGAACCGCCGAACAGGTCCTCGGCGGCCAGTCGGAACCCGCCCCGGGCCGGCACCTTGGCCGCACCCGACGCCTGGTCGATTGGGTGGTCGGCGGAGTACACCTCGACGTCCACCTGACCCACGAGGTCGGTATCAGGTTCCATAGCGGTCGACCAGCGCGGCCGGCGCCGCCACCTGATCGGCGATGCGCGTCATCATGGCCACCACGTCAGTGGAGTCGGAGAGGGTCGTCGGCTCGTGGATCAGGCTGGTCACGACCGCCTCACGCGTCCTGCATCTCGGCAACGCCGGCCCGGATGGCGGCGATCGACTCGAACGTGGACTTCCGCAGCATCGTCTCGGAGAACTCGATGTCGAACGCATCCTCCAGGGCCAGCATCACGTTCACGCTGGCGTGGGAGGTCATCCCCGCGGCGAAGAGATCGTCGTTCTCGTCGATCGAGCTCGCGTCCACGGCCAGGCGGCCGTGCTCGGTGAGCACCTCTCGAATGGTCTCGTCCATGGCTACTTCCCTCTCCGGTCAGGGGGCGACGTCCGGCGCCAGGCCGGGGCACCGCCCCTTCTGGTTCCGACGACACATGCGGCCGCCATCATCGGTTCGTGCGTCACACTGACGGCCAGGGTCGTGATGCCCGCCTCGGCGGCCAGGTCGGCGGCCAGGCCGGTGAGCCGTAGCTCGCACCAGCCCCCTTCGACCCGACGCACCTCGATGCTGCGCCACTCCGGTCGGGCCGCCACCGGACGCAGTACCTTGACCGCCGCCTCCTTGGCGGCGAACCGTGCCGCCAGCGACTCCATCGAGTAGCCGGCGATGTCGTTGCCTCCCGCTCCGGGTGGCCGCCGGGTGCCACGCGATCGATCGGCACCCACCCGGGCGCAGGCCCGCTCATGGGGCGTGAAGACCCGGTAGAGGTAGCGGCGGCCCAAGCGGCCCACCGACTCGGCCACCTCGGCCACCACCACCAGGTCGATGCCGACGCGGAGTGACCCGGAGTCGGCGTCCCCGTCGGGAGCCCGGTGCCGACGGGCGTCGGTCGGGACGGTCGGGGCGAACCGGCGCGTGGTCTCCGACCGGAGCGACTCGACGATCCGAGCCCGGGACTCGGTGGTCATGACCGGGGTCCGGGCACTCATGGGACCGACTCACCCTGGGGCCGGCTGAGCTCGGTCTCCGGCGGACGGGGGACGTCGCCGTCGACCACCGAGGCGTACACGGACCGGTAGCGCTCGGCGACGACCGGCCAGGCGAACGCGGCCACCCGGGCCCGGCCGGCGGCGGCCACCGACCGGCGGTGGTCGTCGTCCGTCACCATCTGCTCGAGCACGGCGGCAAAGGCGGTGGTGTCGAACGGGTCGACCAGGACGCCGTCCCGTCCGTCGTGCACGAACTCCGGGGGTCCGCCGTGGGTGGTGGCCACGACGGCCACCCCGGCGCGCCACCCCTCGAGGACGACGATCCCGAACGGTTCGAGCCGGCTGGGCATGACGAACAGGTCGGACCCGGCCATGGCCTCGGCCACCTGCCGGCGACTCAGTCGGCCCGGGAAGTGCACCCGGTCAGCCACGCCGAGGTCCGCGGCCGTCGACCGCAGCCCGTCGAGGGCCGCACCGGCGCCACCGATCACCAGGTCGACGGTCTGTCGCGCCCGGCCGGTGGCGGCATAGGCCGCCAGCAGCAGGTCGAATCCCTTCTTCTCCACCACCCGGCCGAGGGCGAGTACGTAGCGACGGTCGGGACGCGTCGAACGGCTGGTCGTGATCGGGCCGGTCCGCCGCCGGTGCACCCGTCCCGGGATGGGCACCGGCCACGTCGACACCGTTGGCCACGACCAGGCCCCGGCCCGGCTCCAACCCGAACCGCTGCTCGGCGTCGGCCAACGTGAACGCCGAGCATCCGGTCACCGCGGCTGCCGCACGCAGGCCGCGGCGCAGGGAGGACCGGAGCACGCGGGACGTCTCGAAGATGTCGGCGTCGTCCATGACCGTCTCCCCCTGGAGGGTGACCACCAGGGGGAGCCGTGTGAGCCGGGCCAGAGCGGTGGCATAGGCACCGTTGGGGCCGAAGCACATCACGTGGAGGACGTCGGGTCGGAAGGCGTCGACGGCGTTCCGCATCGAGAACAGGGTGCGGGGCCCGATGCCGGCCGTGCGGCGGAGCGACGACCACTTGGTGGCGGGTAGGGGCATCGGGAACCGACGAACGACGAGGCCGTCCCGGACCTCGACGGTCTCGGGTGCGGCGTCGTCCCCGTGCAGGGTCCACACCTCGACCTCGTCGCCCGCGTCGACCAGGGCCAGGGCCAGGTGGCGGGTCAGCTCCTCCACGCCGCCGACGGCCGGAGGATAGGCGCTGGGAAGGAGGGCCACCCGGGTCATGACCGACGGTCCGATCCCGCTGTCGCCGCGTCGGGTCCACCGGTCACCCTGGCGGGCGGAGAGGGCTCGGTGGGCAGGAGTGGATGCATGGATGGACTCAAGGGAGGGTCGGGTTCAGCCAGGGTTCGACGGCGGTCAAGGTGGCCCCGGTGGGCATCGGCGCCAGAGGGCTCCAGTTCCCCACACCGGGGGACCAGTAGTCGGAGAACGCCGCGGCGTACCAGCCGGAGAGGTAGCCCTGCTCGGCGCAGTCGCACGTGGGGGCCCAGCTGGCCGGGTGGATGCCCAGGATGTTCTCGATCTGGGCCTCCCCGCCCTGGGGCTGGACGGCGGCGGCATCGACCTCGTGGGCGATCTCGAATGCGGTGATGCCGGCCAGGCGCTCAACGGTCTCACCCGGGTAGACGTACAGCACCGACGTGCCCCCGCTGTGGCCCCAGGTGAAGGTGGTGTTGCCGTAGAAGGTCGGGGAGGGTGCGGCGGTGATGGGCTGGAACTGGATGGAGTAGCCGGGAATGCTCTGCCACGGGTAGCGGACCAGGGCCAGGGCCTGCGCTCCCAGCTGGTCCGGCGTCAACGACGCCGGCGCCGCCGGGGGCGCGGTGGCCGGCGGTGCGGTGGCCGTGGCCGGCGCCGGTGTGGTGGTGACTGGAGCCGGTGGGGCCGAGGATGCGGCCGCGGCCGGGTCGGTGGTGGCGGGGGCCGTGGTCGGGGGCGTCGTGGCCGGGACCGGCGTCGTGGCCGGCACGGTGGGCGCCGGTGTCGTGGCCCGGGCGCCGTGCCGCCCGGTGGGGTGGTCGACCGACGTCGCCGAGGCGCGGGTCGGTGACCCGGAGCCGACCAGCAGCACCGAGGCCACCACCACGATGGTCACCAGGGCCGCCACCGCAGCTTCCAGACGGAGCAGGGAGCGGCGTTGGGAGAACGTGGCCCGTCGGAGGCCCGCCCAGAGGCCGTCGGTCCGTCGGTCGGGTCCGATGTAGGCATCGGACAGGACGAGCGAGGGATCGTCGAGATCGGTGAGCAGCTCGGACGGGAGGGCCGTCTCGGGGGCCGCGGCCCCCGGCACCGGGACGGCCTCGGGCCAGGCACGATGGCGCGCCGCATCCGCGAGGGTTCCGGGGGCGGAAGTCTCTTCCGTCACGATCGACGCCATGCCGTGTTGATCGGCAGATTCGGGACGGACCTGAAGCGCCGCCCCATGCTCGGATCGTGCCTGGCGTGGCGGCCGGGGCGTGATCCGCGGAGGGGCCGGCCGGCCGGTCAGCGAGGGGTCGGACGGTGACCCGGCGGCTGGGGGGCGTGGGGCACCGGCGTGGGTGCGTTCGGTCCGGCCAGGTGGGAGGCCACCAGGGTGACCGGGGCCACGGTGATGACGGTGAGGGCCACGGCCGCCCAGAGATGACGGGGGCGCAGGGTGCCGACCTGGGTCCCCGGGGCCCGGCCGGCGGAGAGGTCCGGTCCCGGGCGCCACGCCCGGTACCGGCGTTCCTCCCGTCGTTGGGCACGGAGCTCCCGTCGGTCCAGCGTCCGGCGGTCGGGTCCGACGTAGTCGTCGGTGATGATCAGTCGCGGGTGGTGCAGATCGGCCAGCAGCCCGGCCGGGATGGCCGCCTCGCCGTCGGCCGCCGAGGGGGCACCGACCGGTGCGGGGCGGGCCAACAGGTCAGAGGCGGTGACCGCCGCCACCGGCGGTCGCGGTCCGGCCCTCCGCCACCCCATGCTCCGCACTGACAACACCCACCGGTATCGGCACGCCGGGACCGGGCCTGAAGCCCCCTCGTCGGGTCTTCCCAGGATCCGGGTGGGAAGGCGTCAGACGGACAGTCCGAGGGACCGGTAGGCCTCCGCCGTTCCCCGTGCCGTCCCCGGCCAGCTCAGCGTGCGCACCCGCTCGGCGCCCCGGCGGGCCAGCTCGGCGCGACGGGCCTCGTCTCCCAACAGGTCCCGCAGGGTCCCGGTCAGACCCTCGACGTCGCCCGGCCGGAAGGTGGCGGCCCCGTCCCCCACCACCTCGACCACCGACGGCACCCGGGTGCTGACCACCGCGGCCCCGCAGGCCATGGCTTCCACCGGGGGCAATCCGAAACCCTCGTAACGGGAGGCGTAGCCGACCACGGTGGCCGCCCCGTACAGGGCCGGGAGGTCCGAGGTGGGGACGTGACCGATCTCCTGCACCCTCTCGGGAGCCCGGTGGCCCCACAGGCTGTGTCCGGTCAGCACCAGGGGTACCCCGACACGCCGGCAGGCGTCGGCCAGGGTGGCGATGTCCTTGCGCGGCTCGATGTTTCCGACGTGCAGCACGAACCGGGGCGGCAGGCCGTAAAGGGACCGGGCCCGCTCCACCTCCTCGTCGGCGGGCGGCGTCATGCCCGGGCCCGGGGCCGAGTGGACCACGAGCGACGACCGTCCCACCAGGGCCCCGACCCGTTCGGCAGTGAAGGCCGACACGGACACGATGACGTCGGCCCGGCGGAGGGCGTGACGGACCAGCACCCGCTCGCCGGCCACCCGGGCCCGGGGGAAGGCCCAGGGCGCATCGAAGATGGCCAGGTCGTGGACGGTGGACACGGTGGGTGCGGACCGCCGCAGGGGCAGGTCGACGTCGAGGCCGTGGAACAGCTGGGCCGGGCCGAACCCGAGGGCCCCGGTCATCGCCCGCGCCACCCCCCGGGACTCGCCGGCCACCAGGGCTGTCACCCCGGCCGGGAGCTCGGGGCGCCCGTCGGGACGGACTGCGGCTACCAGGTCGGCGTCGACCTCGTGCACGAGGGCCCCGAGCAGCTCGCGGATGTAGGTGCTGACGCCCCCGCCCCGGGCGTCCAGCGGCAGGGCGTTGTACAGGAGGCGGGGCCGGGCCGGGCTCACGACGGTTCGGGTGCCGGACCGAACCCGAGCGCCCCCCGGGACGGTGGGACCAGGGTGGCCCGGGCCCAGCCGGCCACCCGTCGGGTCGGTCGTCCCGACCCGGGAACCGGCCGGTCCCCGCGCACCCCCGGCGCCGATCCACCGCCGGGCGTGGTGGCGGTCGAGTGGCGGTCGGCGGCGTCGGCCATGCCCAGGGACATCCCCACGATGACCAGCGGGGGGATCATGTTGGCGCCGATCCAGAAGATGTCGAAGAGGCCGTCGACGTAGTGGCCGAGCAGGATCACCAGCCCGAGGGTGCCGAAGACCCGGGGCAGCCGGCCCATGGTGCGCATGGTCACGAAGACCAGGTAGCAGAAGGCCAGCGACCCGACGATCCCGGTGGAGGCCAGATTGTCGATGATCACGTTGGGGGGCGCGGTGACGTAGAGGAACTGGGGAAGATTGTAGAAGCGCATCCCCTCGCCCAGCATGGGGCTGAGGTGCCAGACGTGCACCGCGGCGTTGATCTGGTCGACCCGGATGGAGACCGAGTTGAACTTGGGATTGTTCTTGGCCGCCAACGAGAAGCTGTAGTACAGGGCGGCGGCCAGGGGGAGGCAGCCCAGCAGCACCAACTTCGAGCGCCGGCGGACGTCGGGGTTGAGGAAGGTGGCCACGGAGATGGCCAGGATCAGGGCCACCGCCGCCTGCCGGGACTGGGACGCCAGCAGCCCGGCGAAACACACGTACTTGGCGATCCGGGCCTCGGTGCGGCCGAGCCCACCCCAGGGGGGGTTGACCTGGGCCAGGACCACGGCCACCCACATCACCGCTCCGATGGAGTTCTTCTGGTACCCACCCCACTGGGCCGGCAGGAAGTGGGAGGCGACGGACTGTTCGACGGAGATCAAGGCCACCACCACGGCCCCCCACAGGAAGAGCCGGAAGGCCTGCCGCGATCGGCCGCACCAGGCGATCGTCCACCCCACCAGCACGCTCCCGCCCAGGTAGGAGAAGCGGTGGAACCACTCGACGATGTCGTACCGGTTGGGGTTGGCCACCACCACCAAGATGAGGGCCGCCTGGTACCAGAGGATGCCCTTGAAGAACTGGCGGAGGAACGGCGCCTCACTCCAGCGCACGTGGAGGAGGGACACCAGCGCCCCCATGAACACCAGGAGGTCGGCCACGCTGAGGTTGGTGCTGGCGCCGCCGACCCGTTGCAGCAGGAGCGAGCCGGGCAGGACCATCACCACCAGCAGGATGGGGTCGGCCACGAAGATCCCGAAGATGAGGAGCACACCGCCGAGGGCCAGGGCCAGGCGGTCTCCCCCGTTGGCGGCCACACCGATCACGGCCGCGACCAGGACCACCGCCGTCCAGGCGGCGACGGACCGGGCCGCCCGGCCGGGCCCGCCGGCAACCCTGCCGCGGCGGGACCACCGGTCCAGCCCGAACGCGTGGATCTGGCTCATTGGGAAGGTCGGTGGCTTGCTCATCGGACCTCTGAACCATCGGTTGCAAGCACCGGGCGACTTGAGCCGGGGCACCAGGCACGCGTTGCCCCCGGTGGATCGGGCGATTGCCGCTCAAGGTCACCCACGACTGTGACGACGCTCTCAATGATCGCTACTCCGCCGCCATGTGACCAGCGGGTCACTGCATTGAAAGTGAGCTTCCACTGACGTTCCGCGAGATCCTCTCGACCCTGTGGCGCAGGCGGCTGACCATCGCCATCACCGTCGTGGTGGCGGTGGTGGCCGCGCTCGCCTACTCCATGATCCAGACGCCCAAGTACCAGTCGTCGGCCATGGTCCAGCAGAACGGCATCACCTCCACGGCGGCGACGGGTCAGAATTCGCCGGTCACCCTCCCCGACCCGGTGCAGGAGCTGGGCAGCACCGCGGTGCAGGTCCGGGCGGCCAAGCTCCTGGGTGATGCCGACGCCACCGGCGTGGCCGCCGACGTCACCGGCACCGTCGATCCCACCACCGGTCAGCTGAGCATCACCGCCACCGACGCCAACCCGGCCCGGGCCCAGGCCGTGGCCCGGGCGTACTCCCAGGCGTACGTCGACCAGATCCAGGCGCTGGTGCAGGTCCAGATCGACAAGCTGAACACCGAGCTGGGCACCCTCCAACACCAGATCGCCTCCCTGCAGGAGAGCAATCCCTCGGGCACCGACCCGGTGATCACCGCCCAGATCACCGGGCTCACCACCGCCTTGAGCTCCCTCCAGTCCCAACTGACCGGCATCCAGTTCGGGGAGCCCTATGCCAGCATCCAGGTGGCGGCCAGCCTGCCCGGGAGCCCCTCGGGCCTGGGCACCAAGAAGCTGGTGCTCATCGGCCTCTTCGCCGGACTCCTGGCCGGCGCGGGCCTCGCCCTGGCCCGCGACCAGCTCGACACCCGGCTCCGCAACCACCCCGACCTGGGGTCCATCACCGATGCCCCGGTGTTGGCCGAGCTCCCCCAGGACGCCGACGTGCGCTCGGGCACCGTGTCCATCGCCATGGTCCAGGCCCCCCAGTCGCAGATGGCCGAGGCCGTCCGGGAGCTGCGCACCAGCCTGCGGGTGATCCTCGACGACACCCCGTGCCCGATGATCACCCTGACCAGTCCCGAGCCCGGCGACGGCAAGACGTTCGTCGCCGCCAATCTGGCGGCGGCCTGGGCCATGAGCGGCAGCAAGGTCATCGTGGTCTCGGCCGACTTCCGGCGCCCCCGCCTCGAGGAGATCTTCGGTCTGCCCGTCGGCAGTCGACCGGGCCTGGCCGATCTGATCCGATCCAACTGGAAGACCCCGGAGCCGGCCAAGCGCCCCTCAGGGATGCGGGAGGCCAGCGGGTCGCCGGTCCAGGGGCTCGGTCGGGGCGGCGGGGCCACCAACGGGATGCCCGCCCTGGCCGGGGTGGGCCTCGGCACCGACGGGCCGGACCATTCGCCGGAAACCGATCCGTCGTCGGTCGCCGCCCACCTGGTGGACAGTGGGATCTGGGGTCTGCAGATCCTGCCGGCCGGCGTCCAACTGGACAATCCGAGCGAGCTGTTCGGGAGTCCGGGCATGCAGCCGGTCATCGATCAGCTGCGTCTGCTGGCCGACGTGGTGCTGGTGGACACGCCACCGGTGCTGGTGGTCCCGGACACCGCCATCATCGGCAGCTACACCCGCGGGGCGGTGGTGGTGGCGGCCGAGGGGAAGACCGACCGGGCCGACCTCGAGCGGACACTGCACCGGCTGGAGTCGACCAACTGCCGGGTCCTCGGGGTCGCCCTCAATCGGGTACGCCGCGCCTCGGCCAACTCGTATCAGGCCTACGCCTACAAGCAATGAGCACGTCGGCCACGGTGCGGTCCGACCGGCCGCGTGCCGGCCTGCCCGCTGCACCCGCCCTGGGTGCCACCGCCGGAGGGCGACCATGATGACGACGGCCGCCGACACCCGCCCGGAGGAAAGGGTGGACGCCGAGGTCGAGGTGGTGGTGGTGGCCTACGGCGCCCCCGACCTCCTCGATGCCTGCCTGGGCGCCCTCGGAGGGGAGCTCCCCGTCGTGGTAGTGGACAACTCGTCGCGTCCTGATGTCCGTGCCGTGTGCCACGCCCGCGGCGCCCGCTACGTCGACCCGGGCCGCAACCTCGGGTTCGCCGGCGGGGTCAATGTCGGTCTGGGCTGCCGGCAGGCTGCCGGTGGCGAGGTGCTGCTGCTCAATCCCGACGCCGAGATCGGCGCCGAAGGGGTGGCCCGGCTGCACCGGTGCCTGATGGCCTCCCCCCGGGTGGCCTGTGTGGCCCCCCGGCAGGTGGGCGGGGCCGGCGGGCCCGACGACCGGGTCGGCTGGCCGTTCCCCACGCCCATGGGCGCCTGGGTGGAGGCGGTGGGGCTGGGCCGATTCCGCCGGCGCGTCGACTTCGTGATCGGCTCCGTCCTGCTGCTGCGCTCCGAGGCCCTGGACGCCGTCGGGCCGTTCGACGAGCAGTTCTTCCTCTATGCCGAGGAGACCGACTGGCAACGGCGGGCGCGGGACCTCGGATGGCGCGTGGCCCTGTGTCCCGAGGTCACCGCGGTGCACGTCGGGGCGGGGACCGGGGGTGACGCCACCGAACGCGAGACCCACTTCCATGCCTCCCAGGAACGCTACCTCCGCAAGTACTTCGGGGCGGGTGGTTGGCAACGCTACCGGTGGGGGGTCATGGTGGGGGCGGCCATCCGGGCCGTGGTGCTGCCCGGTGCCCGCGGAGGGGCGGCGGTGCAGCGGTTCCACCTCTATCGGCACGGCCCCTGCCGGGTCGAGGCCCGGCAGTGACCGGCGACCCGGACCGTCCGCTGTCGGTGGCCCACGTGGTGGTCACCGACGGATTCGCCGGGGTGGAGCGCTATGTCTGCCAGGTGGCAGAGGAGCTGGTGCGGCGCGGCCACCGGCTCAGCGTCATCGGGGGCGACCCGGTGCGGATGCGGACGGAGTTGCCCGACTCCGTCCCCCACCGGCCGGCCGGCCACCTGGTGTCGGCGGCCGCCGCCCTGGCCGCCGACCGGGGCGTCGACCTGGTCCATGCGCACATGACCGCGGCCGAGGGGGCGGCGTGGCTGGCCCGGCCGTTCCAGCGGGCCACCGTGGTGGCCACCCGGCACTTCGCCGCCGGCCGAGGGTCCAACCCCCTGTCCCGGACCCTGGCCCGCGTCACCAGCCGGGTGGTCCGACAGGACATCGCCATCAGCCGGTTCGTGGCCGAGACCATCGGCTCCCCCTCCCTCGTCATCCCCAACGGGGTGCCGGCCCGGCCCCAGGCCGCGCTGGAGGCCCCCGCCGTGGTCATGCTGCAACGGCTCGACACCGAGAAGGCACCCGACGTCGGCATCCGGGCGTTCGCCCTCAGCGGACTGGCCCAGCAGGGCTGGCACCTGGTGGTGGCGGGCCAGGGCGTGCTCGGGCCGTCATTGCTCGAGCTGGTCGACGAGCTGGACCTGGCCGGGAGCGTGGAACTGGTCGGCCACGTGGCCCGGACCGACCGACTGCTGGCCCAGTCGTCGGTGCTGCTGGCGCCGGCGCCCCTCGAGCCCTTCGGTCTCTCGGTGGTCGAGGCCATGGCCCACGGACTCCCGGTGGTGGCCGCCGGCGCGGGGGCCCACCTCGAGACGGTCGGCGAGGACGGGCTGCTCTTCCCTCCGGGCGACGCGCTGGCCGCCGCCGCCGACCTGGCGGCCCTGGGCCGGGACCTCGGGCTGCGCCGTTCGGTCGGGATCGCCCTCCGCCACCGTCAGCAGGACCGGTTCTCCCTGTCCCGGCACGTCGACCGTCTCGAGCGCCTCTACCGCGAGCTGGTGGACGGAGTGCTGCAACCCGTCTAGTGGTCGGGTCCGGCGGTGGCCCGGTACAGGGCCATCTGGGTCTCCGCCACGCTCGCCCACGAGTAGCGGCCGGCGCCGGCCAGCCCCGCCCCCCGCAGCTGCGCCCACAGCCCGGGTTCGTCGAGCAGGCGGGCGAGGGCGGCGTGCAGGGCGTCGGGGTCCCCGGGCGGGACCAACAGGCCCTCCTCCCCCACCACGTCGGGCAGCGCACCGCTGGCACTGGCCACCACCGGGACGCCCGAAGCCTGGGCCTCCACCACCACCCGCCCGAACTGCTCGAGCCATCCGGGCATGGGTACCGAGGGCACGGCCAGGACGTCGAAGCACCGGTAGGTGTCGGGAATGGCCTCCTCCCCCACGTGCCCGTGGAACGTCACCCGGTCGGTGATCCCCAGTCGGGCCGCGGTAGCCACCAGGGCATCCGCCTCGGGCCCGGCCCCGAAGACCTCGACCGTCATCCGGCGGTCACCGGCCACCGCCTCGAGCAGCACGCCCACCCCCTTGTGGGGAATGAGACGGCCCACGAACCCGATGCGCAACCGCCCCCCCGGCTCGGCGTGCTCCCGGGGCTGGAACCGCTCGACGTCGACGCCCAGCGGCAGCAACGCCAGCTCCCCGCCGAGGCCCTTCCGTCGGAGGATCTCGCCGGCCTCCACGTTGCAGGTGTAGGCACCGGACGCCCGGCGGAGGGACCAGCGCTCGAACCACCGGAACGGTGGCGGGTAGCGCTTGTCGATGTTCTGGGCCGACGACACCACGAAGGGGATGCGGAGCGACCGGATCCGGCACAGCGCCAGCACCTCGGCCACGGCCAGGCCGAACGGCTCCTCGTGCAGGTCGATGAGGTCCCACGGCGATGAGCCCAGCAGCCGCCACAGCGCCCGCGGGGCATAGACGAAGAGGTTGGGATGGTGCCCGACAGTCCGGACCGGTATCGCGAAGGTGTCGCCGTCGGCCGTGAACGGCACCATCGAGCCGCCCTCCTCCCACCGGGCCGCCGTCACCAGCGTGAGGTCGGCGCCCAACGACCGGAGCAGCCGTTCCCGCTCCCGCCAGGCCGTCACCACGCCGCTCTTGGAGATGCGGAGCACTCGCAGCGGCCGGGCGGTCGGGCCTCCTGCTCCCGGACCCGACCCGGCCGTCACCACGAGATCGTGGCCGGGACGCCGTCGTCGAACGAGGTGGCGCTCGAGGTCCACTGCTCGGCCGGGATCCGGGCCGAGGGCACCAGGGTCATCGATCCGTGGCGCCCCGGCATCTGGAAGCGGATCATCACCGTCGAGGTGGTGCCCTGGGGGACGGTCACCGGTGCGGCCAGGACCCACGTGGGACCCTCGGCCCCCTTCACCGCCAGCGGACCCGCACCGGTCATGGACAGGCGCGAGGCCCGGGCCGGCAGGTTGGCGGCGATGAGCCCGCGGTAGCCGCCGTAGGTCACCGGCTCCCCGGGGGAGGGGCCGGCGATGAACTGCGACTGGCCGCCGGGGGTGGTGTTGTCCAGGCGTGTGGTGAGGGTGACCTGGGTGTCGGCTCCGGCCGGGGCGGTGGTCACGGCCACGTGCACCGGCAGGTACTGGTCCAGCTTGTTGCCGCCCAGGTTGATGACCGACACATCGACCGACCGGGGGGTGAGGCCGCCGCTCACGCCGCTGACCACCCAGGCGGCCTGGTCCACCGGGTTCCTGGACCACACCATCAGGTGCCGTCCGGCCACGGCCGAGGACACCGCCGAGGACAGGGCCTTGATGTCCAGGCTCTGCCCCTGCAGCTGGCGAAGCACGGCGCCGGTCAGGGAGCCCAGGGCGTCCTGACGGGAGCCGTCCCCGGTGGCGTCGTCGGTCAGGCCGTTGTACTGGTCGTGGAGGAGGAACTGCTCGACGGTGTCGGCGCTGACGGTCTGTCCGTCAGCCTGCACCGGACCGGTGGCCTGGAGGAGCTGGCGGAGCCCGGCCACGTCGAGGGAGAGCACCCCGTCGACCGGCTGGCCGGTCAGCTTGGTCCACATCGCCGCGGCATACGGCGCGGTCACGTCGAACTGCGGTGTCCAGCCCAGGTTGCGCATGTCCAGGGTGGGGTTGAGCCAGCCCCAGTTCCGGGCCAAGTCCCCGGTGACCGGGACCGCACCGACCGGGAGCGTCCGCTGCCCGGACGGGCTCAGGTCACCGAGGGCCACCGACCCGTCGGACGTGGTGGCCACGCCCACATCGAGGAAGGCGCCCGAGCCCGACCGCATCTCGGCGTTGTTGGAGGCCAGCACCACGTACGTCTGGGGACCCTGCAGGATGGTGGCCACCGCGCCGGACACCCCGGCGGCCTTGGCCAGTCGCAGCCGGGCGTCGGTGAGCTGGGTGACGAACTGGTCGTGCTTCTTGGCCAGCGGGCCCACCAGAGCCTGCGAGGGACCGGTGTCGATGGCGGCCAGCCGCCGTTGGGCCGAGGCGGCGATGGCCGAGAGCTGGCGCAGGGAGGTCACCCGCTCGGGGCCGGCACTGTGGGGCTCGTCCAGCACGGCGTGGACCTGGGTGATGAACGTCGCCCCCACCGCCGAGACCGTCCCCGCGGCGGTGCTCAGGGCCCGGACCGAGCGCACCTGCCGGCCGATGACCGGCACGATGGTGATGGGCGTGAACAGGGGGGACGAGAGATCGGACTGGGCGGCACCGAATTCCGCCCGGGCCGTGTCCAGCAGGTGTACGGATCCCGCCGAGGTCAGCTGACCAGGGGTCAGGTCGGCCTTGACCTGCTCCAGACTGGCCAGTCCCCGCTGGTCATGGCGGTAGGCCGACCAGGTCCTGACGGCCAGCAGGGCGAACCAGACCAGGAGCACCAGGGCGATGCCCCCGATGATCAGCCAGGTGCGACGCCGCCAACCGACTCTCTCGCTCACGGCAACCACTCGTTACTCCAGGCGTCGGGGCCCCGGGACCCCGTTGCGGTAGGCCACACGGATCGACGCGGCGGACAGGCGTCTCCTGCATCGATGGTACCGGAACCGCGGCGCAATCCCTGGTCAATGACGCTTCCTGACCGGCGGCGCCGGGCGTCGGCCTCCCCGGGCGGCCGGGAACCGACCCGGTGGACCGCTAGCATCCCTGCGTGTCGTTCACGACCATCAGGGTGGCGGTCGGTCGGGTGGTGCTGGTCGCCGGCATCCTGATCCTCCTGTTCATCCCCTACCTCCTCTGGGGCACCGGCCTGATCACGGCGCGCAACCAGTCGGCGCTGACCGCCCAGTTCGAGGCGGCCCAGAAGAAGTCGGACTCCCACCCGGCCAAGACCATTCCGGCGCCGGTGCACGGCACCACCCCGGCCGCCCCCCAGGTGGCCCCGACCGTCCCCGACCCCCCCGTCGGCAGCCCGGTCGGGACCATCCAGATCCCCAAGATCAACCTGGCCATGACCGTGGTCGAGGGCACCGACGAGGCCCAGTTGGCGATGGGGCCGGGCCACTACCCGACCACCCCGCTGCCGGGTGAGGCCGGCAACGCGGCCATCGCCGGCCACCGCACCACCTACCTCCACCCGTTCTACAGCCTCGATGCGCTGGTGCCGGGCGACGTGATCTTCATCACCACCCTCCAGGGGACCTTCCTCTACCACGTCCTCTCGACCCAGGTGGTCGACCCCACCGACGTGTCGGTGGTCGACCCCACCCCCACGCCCCAGCTGACCCTCACCACCTGCAACCCCCGCTACAGCGCCAGCCAACGCCTGGTGGTCCACGCCCTGCTGGTGGCCAGCGAGCTCGCCCACCCCACGATCACGCCGGTGGCGGTCACCACCCACCACCATGCGGCGGCACCGCCCCCGCCGACCAGGCAGTGGACCCCGGCCATCCTGTGGGGGGTGGTGGTCGCCGCCCTGGCCGCCGGGGTGTGGGCGGTGGCCCTGCGCACCCACCGGTTCCGCCGGGCACTGACCATCGTGGCCGGCACCGCGGTGTGGTTGGTGGTGGTGTTCTTCTTCTTCCAGGCCGTGGCCCCCCTGCTGCCGGCCAGCTACTGAACCCGGTCCCGGGGCTCGGAGCTGGCGCACCGGGTCGGGGACGCGACCGAGCCGACCCCGTCGGGTCACGGTCCGGAGACCCAACGACCCGATGCGGCCGGCTCAGCTCGGCGAGACATCAGACCGGCCGGTCCGGGGCGGAATCCCGAAGACCCCGGTGACCGGCCAGATCGATCAGAGCGATCAGGCGATGACCCGACGGCGACGGCGCATCAGCACGCCACCGGCCAGCACGGCACCCGTGCCGACCACGGCCAGTTCGGCCACGTCGGCCCCCGTGAAGGGAAGGGTGGAGGTGGTCGTTGCCGTCTTCACCGGAGCCTGCGTCACCGGAGCCTGCGGCAGCGGGTCGGTCCGGCCGGAGGCCGCCGGCGTGACCACACAGTTGCCCGGCTCGGTGACCGAGCCGGCCGGCACACAGCCCGAGGCCGGATCGGCGCCGGCGATACCCGGCACCATGGCCATGGAGGCCACCGCCAGTCCGGCGCCCACAATCATTCGTCTTGCCCACATAATGGTTGCCCTTCTTCCCGTAGAGGCACCGCCTCTGCGTTCACCCAAAACTCGAGTCCCGGACCTTTCGGTGGACCCACGACCCGTGGATCCATAGTGCAGGCCGGTCGGAGGCTTAGGCAACGCGGACCCGGACAAATGGCCCTGACCACCACTGTGCGTAGTCACGCCTACGCGATCCGCGCGAATATCGGCCCTGAATACGGCGTTTACGCCGTGTCCCGGGCCCGGATCAGGCGGGGACGAGCTGTCCGAAGGTGCTGCACAGGCCGAAGGCCTCGATGATGACGAAGGCGGCCACGATGGCCACCACCACCGGAATGCGCCACCGCGGGCCCGTCCGGGCCATCGGGGTGGGCATGTACCAGGCCGGGAGGAGCCCGTCCTGCTCCCCGAGGTACTGGGCCATCGGCACGGCATCGTCGTCCAACGGGCCGTCGGGATCGGCGCTCAGCGCCAGGGCCGTGAGCTCCGCCTCGGTGAACGCCTGGCCCTCGAGGGCGTTCAGATCCTGGTCATCGACCATCGGGCTCCCTCCGGACGACGCTCGGTGCTCGTCTGGCCACCCAGCCTACCCACGGCGGACACGAGGGGGTCGGTGCCCTTCGCACCCGCTTCGAACCACCTGACCTCTACAGCAGGTGGACCAGCAGTTCGAGGAGGACGATCAGTACGCCGACCAGCACCAGGCCGGTGATGTAGAGAAGCCTCCGGCCCAGCGGCCGGCCCCCACCGCCGACCGTGCCGATACCCACGACGGCCAGGGCCAGGACCCCGACGATCTCGGCCAGGGTGAACGCCGTCTTCATCGTCCACAGACCCGCCCCGGCCAGGATGAAGATGAGGGTGGCGGGAATGGCTGCCGTGACGATGGCCCAGGAACCCCGCAATTCCAGCAGGATGTCGGACCCGTGGAGCTCGAGGCTCTGCCACGAGCGGAGGATGACCAGTTGGGAGAGGGCGTGGGCCAACCAGATGGCCACCGCCCCCACGACCACCACTCCCGCCGTGGTCAGGGCCCCCGGGTTGGTCTCGAACGTGAGGCCGGCGATGGCCACCAGGGTGGCGATGGTCCCGTAGACGTAGTCGGCCAACCACACCACCGAACGGTCGTGGTGCTCGTCCCGGGCCGGCTGGTCGAGCGGGCCCACCGCGGCCGGGTCGGGGGCGGGAGGGTCGGACGGAGGCCGATCCGGACCATCGGCCGGCGCCCCCGTCACCGGGCCGTCCGGACCCATCCACCTGGTCCGAGCCCGCGACGCCGCTCGACTACCTGCGGTTGGGGTGGGCGGCGCCCACCGGCGCCAGCTGGACGAGGGCGCGGTACGTGACCACGGCGATGGCCACGTGCATGAGCAGCAGGACGTCCACCGCCCGGCCCGGTGCGCCGTGGAGATAGATCCACAGGTCGGGCAGGAAGAGGACCACGGTCACGAGAACGGCCAGGCGCAAGAAGAGCCATCGCGGCTGGGACGAGATCCTGGTGACGATGGGCCATGCCGCGCAGGCGACGAGCACCCCGATGACGGTCAGCTTGGCGTAGTCGGAGAATTGGAAGTGGACGTACCCCCTGGTCGAGGGGAAGGACCTGGTGCCCAGAGCCACGAGTGCGGCGTCGGCCACCAACGACCCGACCAGGGAGACCACGGTGGCGACGGCCAGGCGGGCCCACGACGGCTGCGCCGGATCGGGGGCGAAATCCACCTTGATCAGGGCCAGCAGCCGGTCGACGGTGGGGCTGGAGCGCACCGAGCGTGGCCAAGACCGGGAGTCCATCCACGAAGGGTAGGCAGGCGATGCTGACGTTCAGATGACACGACCCGGCCC
Organism: uncultured Acidimicrobiaceae bacterium; assembly: GCA_963812525.1. Classification (GTDB taxonomy): domain Bacteria; phylum Actinomycetota; class Acidimicrobiia; order Acidimicrobiales; family RAAP-2; genus Bog-756. The sequence continues at coordinate 42,139 of CAWEVL010000013.1, read as the reverse complement.
GCGCCCGACCGACGCCGTCCGGCACGTTCCGCCGGGGGCAGACCAGAGTGGGCGCGCCCACGCCGGACGTGGGCCCCGGCGCCCGGTCCGGGAGGGCGTTCCTGCTCACGCCTCCGCCTCGGCAACATCCGACCTCATGGCGACGCGGCTACCGCTTGGCCGGTAGTGACCGGGCATAGGTGGCGCCCAACTGCACCCATTTGGCGAGTTGGCGTTTGGTGCCCAGGTGCTCGGCCGACACCCGCAGCCAACCCTGCATCGGTCGGCTGCGCATGATGGCGATCTCCGCCTTGGTCGTCTCGACGAGCTTGTCCGATTGAGCGGGGTCGACCCGAACGAGGACCCCGCCTTGGCCACTGGCGGCGATCGCCATGTTGCCCCCGATGAGAAAGGCCAGGCCACCGAACATCTTCCGCTCGTCGAGGTGGCGTTCGCCGCTCAGCAATTCGCGGATCCGCCACGCCAGCTCCTCGTCGTAGGCCACGGCCCCCATCGTACCGATGGGCTCCGATCCCGAGGGGCTGCCCGGACCGGCCGCCCCGGCCGGCCCCCGGTGGAGCCGTTCATCGACCGACGAGTCTCTGGCTCGGTGGTCGACGGCCTCCTCCACCCTCGACCGCGCCCTCGACCGCGCTGCCCGGCCTCCGGGGCGGGCGCCGGACTAGGAGCACCCGCTGGTGGTACCGCAGCTCCCGCACACATAGCACGACCCGGCCCGCTGCATGGCGTTGCCGCACTGGTAGCAGTAGGGCGCGTCGCGGGGCTCGGCCCGGGCCAGCGGCTGATCCGACGGCACCGGCGAGTCGATCTGCGGCACCGGGGCCGGGTGCCCGGTGGGCTCCCCGGTGTCGACCAGCGCGCCGTCGAACGAGGGGATGCCGCCATCGTCGGCCCGCCCGTCGGTGGGCCCGGCCGCCTCGTCGACCGGCCCGACCTCGACGATGCTGCTGGAGGCGGTGGCCGTCTCCTCGACCCCGGGGAGGGTCGGCTGCATCCGCTCGGCGGTCGACAGCACGCCCAGCTCGGCCCGCTCCTCGAGGGGCAGGTAGTCCACGGCCAGCCGGCGGAAGATGTAGTCCACCAGGCTGGTGGCGATGCGCAGCTCGGGGTCGTCGGTGATGCCGGCGGGCTCGAACCGCATGTTGGTGTACTTGCGGACGTAGGTGGCCAGCGGCACGCCGTGCTGCAGTCCGAGACTCACCGAGATGGAGAAGGCGTCCATGATGCCGGCCAGGGTCGAGCCCTGCTTCGACACCTTCATGAACACCTCACCCGGACGGCCGTCCTCGTACTCGCCCACGGTCACATAGCCCTCGCAGTCAGCCACCCGGAAGGCGAAGGTCGACGACTTCCGCCGCCGGGGCAGGCGCTCACGTACCGCCCCGATCACCACGGTGTCGGCGGTGCGGGTCTGCTCGTGGGCCAGCGCCGCCTCCAAGCCGGCGATCTTCTCGGTCAGCTCACGGGCGTGGGCCTCGGCCTCGGACGCCGCCGGGGCGTCCTCGGGGGCGGCACCACCCGGCGTACCCGCCGCACCGGCCTTCTTGGTGGTGGAGAGGGGTTGGGCCACCTTGCAGTTGTCGCGGTAGACGGCCACGGCCTTGATCCCCATGCGCCAGGCGTCGATGTGCAGCTGCTCCACATCCTCCACCGTCACGTCCTCGGGGAGGTTGACGGTCTTGGAGATGGCGCCGGAAATGAACGGCTGGACCGCTCCCATCATGCGCACGTGACCGAGGTAGTGGATGGTGTTGTCCCCCATCGAGCAGGCGAACACGGGCAGGTGCTCCGGCGTCAGGTACGGGGCGCCCACGATGGACTTGTGCACGTCGATGTAGGCGACGATCTCGTCCACCTGGTCGGGCGAGTATCCCAGTCGACGAAGGGCCCGGGGCACCGTCTGGTTGACGATGGACATGGTGCCCCCGCCGACCAGCTTCTTGGTCTTGACCAGCCCGAGGTCGGGCTCCACGCCCGTGGTGTCGCAGTCCATCAGCAGGCCGATGGTGCCGGTCGGGGCGAGCACGCTGGCCTGCGAGTTGCGCACCCCGTACTGCTCCCCGAGCTCCACGGCGGACTCCCATGCCTCCTGGGCGGCCGACAGCAGCTCGGTGGGCACCTCCTCCTCGTCGATGGCGGCCACTTCGTCACGGTGCATGCGCAGCACGTTGAGCATGGGCTCGACGTTCTCGTGATAGCCGGCGAACGGCCCCATCCGGGCCGCCGTGCGGGCCGAGGTGGCGTAGGCGTGCCCGGTCATCAGCGCGGTGATGGCTCCGGCCCACGCCCGGCCCTGGTCGGAGTCGTACGGCAGCCCCTGGGCCATCAGCAGCGCCCCGAGGTTGGCGTACCCGATGCCCAGCTCGCGGAAGCGCCTGGAGTTCTCGGTGATCTTCTCCGTCGGGTAGTCGGCGTTGCCGACGATGATCTCCTGGGCGGTGAAGACGACCTCCACCGAGGCGCGGAATCCGTCCACATCGAATGAGGAGTCGTCGCGGAGGTACTGCATCAGGTTGAAACTGGCCAGGTTGCAGGCCGAGTTGTCGAGGTGCATGTACTCCGAGCACGGGTTGGACCCGTTGATCCGCCCGGTGTTCGACGCCGTGTGCCACTTGTTGATGGTGGTGTCGAACTGCATGCCGGGGTCGGCGCACTCCCAGGCGGCCTGGGCGAACTGCCGGAACAGGTCGCGGGCCGGCACCGAGCGGATGGTCCCGCCGTCGCCCCGGCTGGTCAGGTCCCAGTCGCCCCCGGCCACCACGGCGTCCATGAACTCGTCGGTCACCCGCACCGAGTTGTTGGCGTTCTGGTACTGCAGGCTGATGGCGTCCTTGCCGTCGAGATCCATGTCGAAGCCCGCGTCGCGCAGCACCCGGGCCTTGCGCTCCTCGATGGCCTTGCACCAGATGAAGTCCTCGATGTCGGGGTGGTCGGCATCGAGGATGACCATCTTGGCCGCCCGGCGGGTCTTGCCGCCCGACTTGATGGTGCCGGCCGACGAGTCGGCGCCCCGCATGAAGCTGACCGGGCCCGACGCCGTGCCCCCGCCCTTCAGGAGCTCGTGGGAGGAGCGGATGCGGGAGAGGTTCACCCCGGCCCCCGAGCCGCCCTTGAAGATCACGCCCTCCTCCGTGTACCAGTTGAGGATGGAGTCCATGGTGTCCTCGACCGAGAGGATGAAGCAGGCGGATCCCTGCTGCGGCACCCCGGCCACCCCGATGTTGAACCACACCGGCGAGTTGAAGGCGGCCATCTGGTGGACGATCAGGTACTTGAGCTCGTCCCGGAAGATCTCCGCCTCCTCGTCGTCGGCGAAGTACCCGTCCTTGACCCCCCAGGCGGTGACGGTGTCGACCACCCGGTCGGCCACCTGGCGCAGCGACGACTCGCGCTCGGGGGTGCCCGGCGTCCCCCGGAAGTACTTCTGGGCCAGGATGTTGGTGGCGTTGAGGCTCCAGCCCTCCGGCACCTCCACGTTGAGCTGCTCGAAGGCCACGGCCCCGTCCCGGAAGTTGGTGATCCGGGCGTCACGTCGTTCCCACACCACCTGGTCGTAGGGATGAACACCGGCGGTGGTGAAGTGACGGCGAATGCCGATGCCGACGCGCTGAGGGGCAATGGCCATGTGGTGAACCTCTTTCTGGATGGTTGCTGGTGCGACGTGGTGCTGGGCAGGTGCTGCTGAGACGGTTGTCCGTTGCCACCGGGGACCGCTCAGCGAGCGACCCCTGGCTGACGTGCGTCGTCTGGCCGTCGTCGGTGTGGCTGACTGATCAGGCGGTTCCCGGCGGGCTGTCCACCGGACCGGGTCGCGGTCGGAGTCCGGACCCCTCCGCCGGATGCTCCGAGACGTCCACCTCCCGGTTGCCCACCATCTTGGCCGACTCCGACATCCTCAGCCAAGTTGCAGTCAGACACAATATGTTGTGGTTTACCCTCCCCCAAGGTACGAGATAGTGGGTCTATTACAGCAGCGTAGTTACACCCCTGTCAACGACTTCTTTCCGATTCGGCCGGGTTGCCGACCACGAATTCCCTGCTGAGAGGGTGCTCGCGAAGAATTGCAAATGATTGCTGCTCGCTAGCGCACTCCGGAGCCCCGGCGACGGTGCGAGGCGGGTGGTGTCACTACAGTCCGGGTGTGGCCGCCCGCTCCCCCGTGTCCATCGCCGTCGACGCCGGGACCACCGGGGTCAGGGCCCTCGTGGTCGACGACCGCGCCCGGGTGGTCGACGTGGCCTACCGCGAGATCACCCAGCACTATCCGAGCCCCGGCCGCGTGGAGCACGACGCGGGTGAGATCTGGACGTGTGTCCGCTCCACCCTGGACGAGGTGGCCGGCCGGCTGGGCCGACACGGCCGGGTGGCCCGGGCCATCGGGATCACCAACCAGCGAGAGACCGTGGTGGCCTGGGACCGGCGCACCGGCTCCCCCCGCCACCGGGCCATCGTCTGGCAGGACCGCCGCACGGCCGGCTTCTGCCGCCAGCTCACCGAGGCCGGACACCTCCCCATGGTCCGGGAGCGCACCGGGCTGGTGCTCGACCCCTACTTCTCGGCGACCAAGATGCGTTGGCTCCTCCGGGAAGGGGGCCTGGGGGCGGGCCCCCTCGGCGATCTGGCCTTCGGGACCGTCGACTCGTGGGTGCTGTGGAACCTCACCGGGGGCACCGACGGCGGGGTGTTCGCCACCGACGCCACCAACGCCTCCCGGACCCTCCTCTACGACATCGTGGTCCGCCGGTGGTCCCCCGACCTCGGCGAGCTCTTCGGCGTCCCGGCCACCGTCCTCCCCGAGGTACGCCCGTCCTGCGGCCGCTTCGGCCACCTGTCGGCCGCGGCCCTGGGCGCCGACTCGCCCCTCCGGGGTGTGCCCATCAGCGGGATCGCCGGCGACCAGCATGCCGCCCTGTTCGGCCAGGCCTGCTTCGATCGGGGCATGACCAAGGTGACGTTCGGGACCGGCAGCTTCGTCCTGATGAACGCCGGCCCGGCCTGCCCGGATCCGGTGGCCGGGCTGGTCACCACGCTGGCCTGGGACCTCGGGACGGGGGCGGATGCCGACGGCCGGCCGACGCCCGATCGCCCGGCGGTGGCCTATGCCCTCGAGGGCTCGGTCTTCGTCTCGGGGGCCGGGGTGCAGTGGCTCCGTGACGGCCTGGGCGTGATCGACCACGCCGCCGACCTCGAGCCCCTGGCCCGTTCGGTGGACAGCAGCGAGGGCGTGGTGGTGGTGCCGGCCTTCACCGGCCTCGGGAGTCCCCACTGGGATCCGGGCGCCCGGGGCACCATCCTCGGGCTCAGCCGCGGCCTGGGCCGGGCCCACCTGGCCCGGGCCATGGTCGACGCCATGGGCTTCCAGGTGCGGGACGTGATCGAGGCCATGGCCGACGGCCCGACCGCTCCGTCGGTGCTCCGGGTCGACGGTGGGGCCTCGGCCATGGACCTGCTGTTGGAGCTGGTGGCCGACCAGGTCCAGCTGGACGTGGTCCGGCCGCGGTCGGTGGAGACCACGGCCATCGGGGCCGCCACCCTGGCCGGCCTGGCCGAGGGTCTCTGGGGTTCCCTCGACCAGCTGGCCGGCCTGTGGACCGAGGAGCGGGCCTTCGCTCCGAGGGCGACCGCGGCCGACACCGGGCCGGCCCGCGACGCCTGGCGGCGCGCCGTCGACCGGTCCCGGCACTGGGTCGGAGGGGACGCCACGACCGGACTCCCCTAGTGGCGGGCGGCCGGGCCCTCCGCTGTGGCGCCGGTCAGACCAGCTCTTGCCACCGGTGGTCGGCCAGCTCGGCCATGATGGAGATCCACTGCCGCTCGCGGTTCCGGAGGACGGGATGGCTGCGCCCCACCACCACGATGAGGTCGGCCGAGACCAGGACGGCCGTGGCCACCGAACCATCGGTGTGGACCGAGTCCGGCGGCGGGCTGGTGGCCTGCAGCGCCGCGGTGACCAGCTCGTCACGGTCCGGGAGTTCGCCCTGGAACGCCGCCACCGCCCACGCATCGGCGTCGAGCACGGCGGCGTAGTCGGCGGCCAGGCTGCGGCACACCCGGCCGGTCAGGTGCTCGAGCAGCCCGGCCGCCGAGTCCAGCTTGAACAGCTCGGTGGCCACCTCGAGCAGCTCGGTGTGCCGGTCGGGCAGCGCGCCCTCGACCGGCCGCACCGACTCGATGACCACGCCGTCCACCTCGAGGATCTCGTCAGACAGCAGGTCGATGAGGTGGTCACCGCCCAGGCCGACCCCCAGCTCGTCCACGACCACGCCGTGGTCTCGCTGGAGGATCTCGATGGAGACCACGTCCCCCCCGACGGAACCGATCCGGCTGGCCACCGCCCCGAGGGCGCCGGGTCGATCGGGGAGCTGCACCCTGATCAGGTAGTTGAACACCCCCTCAGGCTAGGCCGCCACTGTGTACAGGCTGTTTCCGGCCGGTTACGACATCGTGCGGACTGATCCCCGTCATCCGGACGACCGATACCCCGGCCCGCCGCACGGGGGCGGCCACCGGTCCGGCTGCCCCGACCGGAACCGACGGCTCAGCCGGCCTTGGCCCCGGCGGCCTCGGCCCCGCCGGCCTTGGCCCGACTGGCATAGCGGTCCACGTACTCCTGGCCGGACAGCCGGGCGATCTCCTGCATGAGCGCGTCGGTGAGGCAGCGCAGCTCCCGCTGGTCGAGGTCCCCGACCGGCCGCGACCCCCGGCCGGGGCCGCCGGACTCGCCGCACCGGCCGGTGGTGACGGTCTGCCCGGCATGCAGGTAGGCCACCGGTGGCCCGAACCGAATGGTCACGGCATGGAACGGTCGCATGATGTTGCTCCCCGGCGGTTGCACGGCCCGGGTGCCCACGATCCCCACCGGGATGACCGGTACGTCGCACCGCAGGGACAACCGGGCCACCCCGGTGTGGCCCTTGTGCAGCCGGGGGTCGGGGGCCCGGGTCCCCTCCGGGTAGATGCCCAGCAGGTGGCCGTGGTCGAGCACCGCGGTGGCCGTGTCGAGGGCCCGCTGGGAGGCGTCCCCCCCGCTTCGGTTCATGGGGATCTGCCCGGCGGCCCGGAAGAACCACGCCGTCTTCCAGCTGTCGAAGTACTCGGCCTTGGCCACGTAGGTCACCCGACGCCGGAGCACCAGGGGCAGGAAGAAGGAGTCGCAGAACGACTGGTGGTTGGCGGCCAGCACCGCCGGGCCGTGCACCGGGATGTGCTCCCGCCCCTCGATCCGGACCCGCCACAGCAGGAAGAGGATCGGGCTCAGCACCACCTTCAGGATCCAGTAGGCCACGAGCCACGGTACCGCCACGTGTGGTGTACTGCACCCCATGGCCGCCACGACCGCCGACTCCATCGTCCCGACCCCCGAAACCCGCCCCGACCAGGGGGCTGACCGCGGCACCGTCGTGGACCGTGCTGGGACGCACCATCCGGTTGCCGGTGGAGGTGCGCCGGGCCGCCCAGTGGGGCGTCCAGTACCTGGTGCCGGCGGCCGCCGCCCAACGGATCGTCGGGCCCACCGGTCTCGAGGTGACCGGACCGGTCCCCGGGAGGGCCCTGATGGCCCTGGCCGTGTGCCGGTACGACGACACCGACCTCGACCCCTACCACGAGGTGGCGGTGAGCTTCGTGGTCCGGCCGCACGACGCCCCGCCGCTGGCCTCGGCCGGCCGGCGGGCTCGGGAATTCTTCTCCGGGGCCATCGGGGCCTACATCCACCGGCTCCCGGTGGACCAGGAGTTCACCTGTGCCGCCGGCCGGGACATCTGGGGCTTCCCGAAGTGGGTGACGACCATCGACATCGACGAGCCGGCCGGCGCGGCCGGGGGCGGCCGGAGTTGCCGCCGGGACCGGCACCACCGTGCGCCTGGTCGACGACGGGGTCCACGTCCTGACCCTGACGGTGGCGGCCGGGGGCCGGCTGCGCCTGCCCGTCCCAGGCCCCGCCGAGCTACTCGTTCGCCGACGGCGTCCTCCGCCGGACCCGGTGGACCACGTCGTCGGAGGGGACGACCGGACGGGTGGGCGGGGCCTCCCTGGTCCTCGGCGACCATCCCATGGCCGACGAGCTCCGATCGCTCGGGCTGCCCAGGCGGGCCCTGTTCTCCTCGTCGGCCGCCCGGATGCGGGCCTCCTTCGGCGGTGCCGAGACCGTCACGGCCCGGCCTCCGGCGCGCCCGTTGACCCCGCTCCGTCCCGCCCCCTAGCGTTGGAGGCGCCATGGCCCGCCGCCTCACACCCAAGGGCGCACGGCGTCGCCAGGAACTGATGGACGTGGCCGCCCGCCGCTTCGCCACCGAGGGCTACCACGCCACCTCGGTCACCAGCATCGTGGACGGCATGGGGGTCGGGAAGGGCGTCTTCTACTGGTACTTCGACTCCAAGGACGAGCTCTTGGGCGAGATCCTGGTCGACGCCCTCCACTCCATGCGCCTGGCCCAGCGCGACGCCATCGCCGGTGAGCCGGACCCGGCCCGGCGCATCGAGTGGGGCATCCGGGCTTCGCTGCGCTGGCTGTCCGAGCACCGCCACCTCTACGCCCTGATGGAGTTGGCCCGGACCGAGGAGCGCTTCGCCCCCATCGTCCGCCGCGGGGACGACCAGACGGTGGCCGACGCCCTCCCCCACGTGAGCGCCGGGATCACCGCCGGACTGCTCCGGGGTGAGGACCCCGAGGTCCTGACCATGGCCATCCTCGGGGTCACCGCCCACCTGGCCCGGGAGCTGGTCCTGGGCCAGGGACAGGACGCCGACACGGTGGCCGACGCCGCCATCGCCTTCTGCCGGCAGGGCTACCTGGCCACGCGGTCCGGCCGCCGCCCGGCGGATCGCGTGACCGGGCCCGCCGGTGACGGCCCGGCCGTTCGTCGACGGTCTCCGGTTCGGCGAGTGCCCCCGCTGGCACCTGGGCCGCCTGTGGTTCGCCGACTTCTACGCGGGCACGGTGGCCTCGGCCGGCGCCGACGGCGACGTCCGGGTGGAGCTGGAGGTCCCCGGGGAGCCGGCCGGGCTGGGATGGCTGCCCGACGGCCGGCTGCTGGTGGTGTCGCGCAAGCCCCGCACCGTGCTCCGCCTCGAGGCCGACGGCCGGCTGGTCGAGCACGGCGACCTCAATCCGCTGGCCACCTTCCACGGCAACGACATGGTGGTCGACGGCGCCGGACGGGCCTTCGTGGGCAACTTCGGGTTCGATCTCGACGGGTTCGTGGAGGAGCGCGGCCAGGCGGCCCTGGTGGAGCCCCCCGGGCCGCCCACCTCGTCGCTCATCCGCGTCGACCCCGACGGTTCCGTCCATCGGGCGGCCGGCGAACTCCGCTTCCCCAACGGGACGGTGATCACCCCGGACGGACGGACCCTCATCGTGGCCGAGACCCTGGGCGGCCGGCTCACCGCCTTCGACGTCGGCGACGACGGTTCGCTCAGCGGGCGTCGGGAGTGGGCGGCCCTCCCCTGGTTCGCACCCGACGGGATCTGTCTCGACGCCGAGGGCCGGGTGTGGGTGGCCAACGCCATCACCTCGGAGTGCCTCCTGGTGGCCGAGGGCGGCGAGATCGTCGAGCCGGGTGGCCACCTCGCAGCCCTGCTTCGCCTGCATGTTGGGCGGCGACGACCGGCGCACCCTGTACCTGGTCACCGCGCCGACCAGCACCGAGTCGGTGGTGAGCGTGACCCGGTCGGGTCGGATCGAGCAGGCCCGGGTCGACGTGGGCGGGGCCGGGCTATCCCTGACGGCTCAGCGCAGCCGGGTGAGCGACTTGCGCAGGCTGCGGACGCCCTGGCCGATGCGCTGTTCGTTCTCGATGAGGGCGAACCGCACGTGGTCGTCCCCACCGGGCCCGAAGCCCACGCCCGGCGAGGTGGCCACGTCGGCCTCGGTGACCAGGAACTTGGAGAACTCCAGCGAGCCCATCTCCCGGTAGGGCTCGGGGATCGGGGCCCACACGAACATGGTTCCCCGGGGCGGGGTGATCGCCCAGCCGATCCGGTTGAGCCCGTCGCAGAGGGCGTCCCGGCGGGCCTGGTACGTCTCGTTGATGACCTTGGGATAGTCGGGGGCCTCGTTCATGGCCACGATGGCGGCGATCTGGATGGGCTGGAACGTCCCGTAGTCGAGGTAGCTCTTGAGCTTGGTCAGGGCCTGGACGATGGCGGCGTTGCCCACCAGGAAGCCCACCCGCCAACCGGCCATGGAGAACGACTTGGTCAGGGTGTACAGCTCCACGGCCACGTCCTTGGCCCCGGGCACCTGCAGAATGGAGGGCGGGCGTGTACCCGTCGAAGGCGATGTCGGCGTAGGCGAAGTCGTGGACCAGGACGATCTCGTGCTCGCTGGCGAACTCCACCAACCGGGTCATCCAGGCCAGGTCGACGCACTCGGTGGTCGGGTTGTGGGGAAAGGACAGCACCACCACCCGGGGCTTCGGCCAGGCCGACTCCCACGCCTCCATGAGATTGTCGAAGAACGCCTCGCCCGGGCTGCCGCCGGTCTCGGCACCGGGGGCGTCCAGTCGGACGTGGCGCACGTCGGCGCCGGCGAACAGCGGGGCGTAGATGTGGATGGGGTAGGACGGCGACGGCACCAGGGCGGTGTCGCCGGGGCCGACCAGGACCCACATCAGATGGGAGAGCCCCTCCTTGGCACCGATGGTGGTCACCACCTCGGTGTCGGGGTCCAGCTCCACCTCGAACTTGCGCAGATAGAGGTCGGTGATGGCCTGGCGGATCTTGGGGATGCCCCGGCTGGCCGAATAGCGGTGGTTGCGCGGGTTGCGACCGGCCTCGGCCAGCTTCTCGACGGCCACGTCGGGCGAGGGCAGGTCGGGATTGCCGAATCCCATGTCGATGACATCACGGCCGTGTTTGCGGCCGGCGTCCCGCAGTTCGTTGATGGTGGCGAACACATACGGCGGGAGGCTGTTGATCCGGCGGAACTCCATCGGCCAAGGTTACTGCCGGTCCCCGGCCGGCCCGGACACCCCGGCCCCGTCCCTCAGTCGAGGGCCCGGACCGCCTCAGCCGCCTCGGCCACCACCTCGAGGGAGTCGGGCCAGGCGCACACGGCCCAGGTGGCCCCGGCCTCGGCCACCTCCCGGAGCCGGGCGGTGGCCACCTCGACGGTGTCCCCCACCGGCCCGCCCCAGGTCACCTCGAGGTCGGTGGCCGTGAGCTCGGCCACCTGCCGCGCCTCCCCCTCCCACAGGTTGACCGCCACCGACAGGGTGCGGGCCAGGGCCACGGTCTTGGGCAGGCCACCGCCGATCCACACGGGGATACCCCGGTCGCGGGCGGCGGCGGCCACCGAGGCCAGCCGGGCCCGGCGCTCCGAGGCGGGCTCGAAGGGGATGCCGTAGGCCTCGTTCTCCGCCCGGCTGAGGTGGTCCCCGGTACCGATCCCGGCGATGAGACGGCCGTCGCTCAACGAGGCCAGGCTCGACAGCACGGCCACCAGCACGTCGTCGGGCAGGAGGCCGATCCTGGCCACCAAGGTCCCGACGGCGATGGTGGAGGTCGACGCGACCAGGGCGCCGAGCAGCGGGCCCGAGGAGAGGGCCGGCCGTCCCGGCTGCCCCATGGGCCAGAGGTGGTCGAAGCAGAAGATCCCGTCGATGCCCAGGTCCTCGGCCCGGCGGGCGGCTCCCAGGGCGGAGTCGGCCTCCTCCCGGAACTGGGGGACGGTGACCCCTACCCGCACGGGGAGGGCCGCCCCCTCCTGCCTCCGGGGGTGGGGCGACAGGGCCGGCGGACCACACGGTGTCGGTCGGTGCCTGCAGGCCCGGTTCCGGCCACGCCGCCGGCCAGCCGCCGGTCATGCCGTCGACTCGACCCGGGCCTTCAACTCCCGAAGGGCGATCGACATGATCCGGCTCTGGGCCCGCATCTTGATGAACCCGGGCAGCGGGACCTTCATCTCCACCTCGAGATGGTAGGTGACCTCGGTGCGTCCGTCGTCGCTCGGGGCGAAGACGTACTGGCCGTCCAGCTTGGAGGTGATGTCCCCCCGGGTCTGCACCCACGACAACGTCCCGGGAGCCTCGCTGTAGTCGTAGGCCAGGGTGTAGCTGGTGCTCCGCCCGAAGGCCGCGGCCCGGAAGGTGACCAGCTCGGGACGTCCCTGGTCGTCGCGGGACTCGATGGTCACGTCTTTGATGTCGGCCGCCCACTGGGGATAGGCCTCGATATCGGAGCTGACCTCGAAACAGCGTGCCGGTGGGGCCGACACCACCATTCGTTCGGTGGCTTGTTCCGCCACGATCAGCCCTCCTCTTCCTCGGTCTGCCGGCCTGACCCGTGGCCGGGCGGGTCCCTCAGCCTTCCACGTCGGCGAGCGACGCGGCCAGCCTAGGGGCGAGTTTGTCATAGTCGAAGGATGCCTCGGCCCGCCGCCGGGATGCCGCACCCATCCGCGCCCGGAGGTCCGGATCGGCCAGGAGGTCGTCGATGGCCCGGGTCACCGCACCCACATCGGTGGACCGGCGGACCACCGTCCCGGTGATCCCGGACTCGACGGCCTCACCGGCGCCACCGGACCGGCCGGCCACCTGGGGCACCCCGGCCGCGGCGGCCTCGAGGAAGACGATGCCGAACCCCTCCTGTTCCAGGCCCAGCCACCGGTTGCGGCACACCATGGCGAAGACGTCGGCGGCGCCCACCAGTCGGGGCAGGTCGGAGTCGGACACGCCACCGAGGAGGCGCACCGGGGCCGAGTACTCGGCGATCCGGCCGGCCAGACGGTCCGAGTCCCGGCCCCGTCCGGCGATGGCCACGGTGAGGTCGGGTCGATCGGCCCGGAGCCTGACGGCGGCGTCGATCAGGACGTCCATCCCCTTGCGGGGCACCAGGCGGCTGACGCTGACCACCAACGGCCCGTCGGCCGGCAGTCCGAGGTCGGCCCGGGCCTCGGCCCGCTCGACCGGGGTCAGCGGGCGGAACCGGCGGAGGTCGACCCCGGGGGGGATCTCGACCACCGGCGGCATGCCCCCCCGGCGGAGGGCACGGGCCGCCTCGGCAGCCGGGTAACCCCCGGCCGAGATGGCCAGCACGCTGTGGCGGATCACGTGACCCACCAGCTGCCGGCTGGCCGGGAGCCGGCCCGGGACAGCCACCTCGGCCCCGTGCAGGAGCACGGCGTAGGGCAGGTCGAGCCGGGGACCGAGCAGCGCCGAGGGGGAAGACCGGGTCCACCACCACCAGGCGGGCGCCGACCCGGCACGCCGTCTCCCGGATCCGCCGGGCCAGGCGAGGCGTGGGGGCCAGCACGGCGCCGGGGACCCGCTCGATGCGGATGCCCCGCTCGGCCTGGGCGCGGTCGAAGGCGGCGGCGTCGCGGTGGGAGCTGGCGGTGAGGACCACGTAGGAGTCGGGATCCATCCGGGACCAGAGTTCCCACAGGTAGGCCTGGATGCCCCCCACCTTGGGAGGGAAGTCGTTGGTGACCAGCAGGTGGGTCACGGGTGGCGGGCGACCAGGTCGTCCCGGCCCAGGCGTTGGGCCGCCCATGCCGCGTGCTCGACCAGGAGGGGGTCCGCCGCCGACAGCCAGCGTCGGAGGGCCCGTTCGGTGCCGGGGTGGCTGCCGTCGCCGATGTTTCCCAGGGCCACCAGGGCGTTGCGTCGCAGGTACCTGGGGTCCCGCTGCGGGATGTACCACCGCCCGTGGTCGGCCAGCAGCTGCTCGTCGGTGGCCTCGAGGACGGTGAGCAGGTCGACCGCGGCCGCGGACCCGGCCGGTGGTGGAGGCGGCGGGTGGCGGCGGTCCGCCATCTTGTTGACCGGGCAGACCTGCTGGCACTCGTCGCACCCGTAGATCCGGTCACCCAGGGCCTCTCGGAACTCGACGGGGAAGGGGCCCGGCGCCTGGACCAGCCAGGCCAGGCACCGGCGGGCGTCGAGGACCCCGGGGGCCACCAGGGCGCCGGTCGGACAGGCGGTGAGGCAGCGGGAACAGCTCCCGCAGCCTCCGTCGTGGGCGTGGGCGGCCGGTGCTCCGGGGAGGGTGGGGCGGAGCGGGGCGTCGGTGACCACCGAGCCCAGGACGAACCACGAGCCGGCGTCGGGCAGGAGCAGGAGGGAGTTCTTCCCGAACCACCCCAGCCCGGCCCGGTGGGCGGCGGCCCGGTCGACGAGGGCGTTGTCATCGCAGACCACGGTGGCCCGCCAGCCCAGGCGCCTGCAGGTGGGCGGCCACCCGGGCGAGGGCCCGGCGCAGGGAGGTGTAGTGGTCGCCACGGGCGTAGCGGGCCACCCGTCCGGCCGGTCGGCTCGGCCTCGGCCGCGCCGCTCGGTCGGCGGGAGGTCGGCCTCCGACTGCCGGTAGCTCCAGGCCCCGACGACCAGGGATCGGGCGCCGGGGAGGATGCGGGTCGGATCGGTCGACCGCTCGGGATTCCGGTAGGTGAACTGCATGTCGCCGTGGAGTCCCTGGCCCCGGCGTTCCAACAGGTGGTGGCGGGTCTCCTCGAAGACGTCGGCGGTGGTGACCCCGACGGCGTGCAGCCCGGCGGCCCGGCCGACGGCGGCCAGGGCCTCACTCAGCTCGGCGCCCTCGTCGGGCCCACCTGGCGTGAGCGGCTCGGATACCGCGGCTCGGGACACGGTCCCATGCTGGCACGGCACCGGCGTCGGGTCGGTCCCCCGGGTCGGCTGGCCATCGCTCAGCCGGCATCGCGGGCATGGCGCACCCCGGGGACCAGCCCGGCCTGCTCCAGCAGTCGCACGGCCCGGGCCTCCTCGACGTCGACCACGACGGCGTCCTCGGGTTGACGGCCGACGATGAACGAGACCACGCAGTCCTCGCAGACCGAGGTGTGCTGGTGGGTGCAGTCGGCACAGTCGATGGTGAACGCCTGCGGTGGCCGCGCCACGAGGGCGACCGGACGCGGGACAGCGAGACAGGGACGGGGGTGGACGGCATGGTGCAGCCTCCTGGGTTGGGGGATCCGGTGATGGTCTCCATGTCCAGGGCATCATGAGGCGGGGGTGTGACACCGCGGTGCACGGCGGAGCCGCGACCTGCACCGGAGACCCCGGCACCCGGTCGGAGGGCCGGGCGGAGTGGGAGGTCCCGGTGGAGCGGGGCCGGGTCGGGGCCGGTCGGGCGAGCCCGAGGCCGCCGTTCCGCCGCTCAGTAGCCGGCGGCGGGGTCGACCAGCCCGGCCAGCTCCTGGCCGGCGGCGAACCGCACCACATTGGTGCGGATCCGCTCGGCCAGCAGGGGGCGGATCATCTCGATGGTGTCGGCGGTGTGGGGCGTGACGATGCAGTTGGGCAGCTCCCAGAGCGGATGGCCGTCGGGCAGCGGCTCCGGGTCGGTGACGTCGAGGGCCGCTCCGGCGATCGAGCCCGACGCCAAGGCAGCCACCAGGGCGTCGGTGTCCACATGGGCGCCCCGGGCCACGTTGACCAACCAGGCCGTCTCCTCCATGAGTTCGAGCTGGCGGGGACCGATGATGCCGGTCGTCTCGGGGGTGAGGGCCAGGGCCAGGTAGACCACCAAGGCGCCCGGAAGCACCTCCCCCAACGCGCCGACCGGGACGGTCCGGGCCGCCCCGGGCACCGGATCGGCCTTCCGCCGGACGACGGTGGCCTCCACCCGGAACGGGGCCAGCTGCTCCAGCAGCTTGGTGGTGATGCCCCCGCCACCGAGGATGGTCACCTTCTGGTCGTAGAGGCTGGTGCCGGCGGCCTCGCCCCACGACCGGGCCGAGATGCGGGTGCGCAGCTGGCGCAGGCCGGCCAGGGACAGGGCCAGGGCGTGCTCGGCCACCGGCTCGGCGTACGAGCCCTTGGCGCAGGTCCAGAGATGGTCGTGGTCGAGCAGCCCGAAGGCCAGCACCTTCTCCACCCCGGCGAAGGGCAGCTGCACCCAGCGGAGGGTGGGGGTGGCCGACACCTGCCGGGCCAGGCCCTCGACCTCCGCGGGATCCAGCCAGACCAGGGCGTCGGGCTCCTCGGTGACGTCGACGAGGAGCCCACCTCCCTCGGCGATGGCGTCGGTGGCGAAGCGGGCGTGACGGGGACCGAGGGCGACGCGGGGTGAGGCCATCGCCGCACACTATCGACCGGACCGCCGGATCGGGAGGCCGGTGCACGGGGTCGGGCCCCTCCCCGGCCCACTCCCCGGCCCGCCCGCAAGCCGCGGCGGCGCCGATTTGATTCAATGGGTGACGCCGCCCGCCGACCGCGGTGCACTCGGAGAGGACGGGACCGAATGATCGTGCAGTTCAACGTCCGGGACTTCCTGGACCGGGCCGAGATGGCCTACCCGGAGCGGATCGGCCTCATCGACGAGCCCGACCAGCCGGCGGGGCCCTGGACGCCGCTCACGTTCGCCGGGCTGGCCTCCCGGGCGCGGGCCCAGGCGGTGGGTCTGGACCGGCTGGGCGTGGGCCGCGGGGAGCGGGTGGCCATCGTGTCGCACAACTCGTCCCGACTGCTGACGTCGTTCTACGGGGTGTGCGGCTGGGGCCGGATCCTGGTGCCCATCAACTTCCGACTGGCGTCGGCCGAGATCGAGTACATCGTGGGGCACTCGGGGGCCTCGGTGCTGCTGGTCGACCCGGAGGTGGCGGCCGACCTGGCCGGCATCGACGTCCCCCACCGGTTCGTGCTGGGGGCCGAGAGCGACGAGGTCCTGTTCCCCGCCGACGCCGGCGAGGCCGGCGGGGAGCCCCCGCTCGAGTGGCCGGCCGACGAGGACGCCACCGCCACCATCAACTACACCTCGGGCACCACGGCCCGGCCCAAGGGTGTCCAGCTGACCCACCGCAACTGCTGGGTCAACGCCTCCCTGTTCGGCTGGCACCTGGAGGTCTCCGACCGCGACGTCTACCTCCACACCCTGCCCATGTTCCATGCCAACGGGTGGGGCATGCCCTGGGCGACCACGGCCATGGGCTGCCCCCAGGTGGCCCTGCGCAAGGTGGACGGCACCGAGATCCTCCGGCGGGTGGAACGCCACGGGGTGAGCCTGCTGTGCGCGGCGCCGGCCGTGGTCAACGCCGTGCTGGAGGCGGCCCCGGAGTGGGACGGTCCGATCCCCGGGCGGGACCGGACCCGTGTCGTGGTGGCCGGGGCCCCGCCGCCGAGCCGGACCATCGAACGGATCCAGACCGAGCTGGGCTGGGAGTTCAACCAGATCTACGGGCTCACCGAGACGTCTCCCCTGCTCACCATCAACCGGCACCGGACCGAGTGGGACGACCATGACCACGGCGGTCGGGCCCGGAAGCTGATGCGGGCCGGGGTGCCGGTGGTCGGGACGTCGCTCCGGGTGGCCGCCGACGGCGAGGTGGAGGCGCGGAGCAACACGGTGATGGAGGGGTACTGGAACCAGCCCGAGGAGACGGCCCGGGCGCTGGGCGGCGGCTGGTTCCACACCGGCGACGGGGGGCTGATCGACGAGGAGGGCCACCTGAGCATCCTCGACCGCAAGAAGGACGTGATCATCACCGGGGGGGAGAACGTCTCGTCCATCGAGGTGGAGGACGCCATCTTCTCGTTGGCGGGGGTGGCCGAGGTGGCGGTGATCGGGATCCCCGACGACCGGTGGGGCGAGATGGTGATCGCCCTGGTGGTGCCGGCCGACGGCACCGCCCTCACCGAGGAGCTGGTCATCGCCCACTGCCATACCGCGCTGGCCGGGTACAAGTGCCCCAAGCGGGTGGAGCTGCGCGACGGGCTGCCCCGCACGGCCACCGGCAAGCTCCAGAAGTTCCGACTGCGGGCCCCCTACTGGGAGGGACGGGACCGCCAGGTCAACTGACCGGGGGCGGGGGTCGGGGCCCCGACGCCGCCTGGACCGGCGCGCCGGCCCCTGAGGCGGCCGACGCCGCACCGGCGCCCTCGTCACCCAACCACGCCAACACCTTCCCGGAGGTCCACGCCGGGGCTTCCAGCATGGGGACGTGCCCGACGTCGGGCGCCACCTCGAGGCGCCACTCGGGATGGGCGGCGTGCATCCGTCGGGCCGACGCCACCGGGACCAGCACGTCGCCGGCTCCGTGCAGGAACAGGGTGGGCTGGGTCACCCGCCCGAGGCGCGCCATGGTCGTGGCCGGCCGGGCCAGGAGGCCGGACAGCGAGCGGGCCGACCGGAGGTAGGCGGCGTCGGCCCGGGCCCGGTCGAGGCACTCGGTCAGCTCGATGTGGGCCTCCACCACGTCGGCCGGCACCCGGGAGGCATCCACGCAGCACACGCCGAGCACCCGGCGCACGGTCCGTTCCGCCGTGGTGCGCTGCCGGCGCTGGGTGAGGTAGGTCTCCCCCACTCCCGGGACCGCGCAGAGCAGGAAGTTGGCCACCACCCGGGGGTGGACCAGGCCCAGGCGCGAGGTGGGGAGGGCCGGGTCGACCAGGATGAGGCCGGCCACCGTACCCGGCTCCTCGGCCGCCTGCAGGGCGGCCACCAGTCCCCCCATGGAGTTGCCCATCAGGATGGCCGGCCGTGACGTACCCGACCCGGCCGCCAGGGAGCGGAGGACGCCGCTGACCAGCCGGCGGTGACCCTCCATGTCGGCGGTGCGGCCACCCGCCGGGGTGAACCCGTGACCCACCAGGTCGACCGCCACCAGACGGGCGTGCCGGGTCAGCTCGGGAGCGATGGCCGTCCAATTGAGGTGGGACCCACCCAGGCCGTGCAGTCCCACGATGAGCGGGCCGTCGGCCGGGCCGCCCATGTCGAGCAGGTGGACGGGCCCGTCGGCGTCGAGGAGCCGGGAGGTGGCGCCGGCCGGGAAGGGTGCACGCACCCGGCCGAGGCTACCGGCCGGGAGGTCCCGGGCCGGCCCACCGGCCGGAACCGTCCGGCCGGAACCGTGGGGGCCGTGGGGACCGCGTGCTCAGCGGTCGTCACCCGACGGGAAGTGGAGGGGGACCGGTGCGGCGGACCGGCCGGCGACGGGGGGTTCGGGCCAGCGGGTGGTCACGGACTTGAGCCGGGTGTTGAACCGGACCCCCTCCATGCCGTGGATGTGGGCGTCGCCGAAGAGCGAGTCCTTCCAACCGCCGAAGGAGTAGTAGGCCATGGGCACCGGGATGGCCACGTTGACGCCGACCATGCCCACCTGGACGTCGCGGCGGAACCGCCGGGCGGCGTGGCCGTCCCTGGTGAAGATGGCCGTCCCGTTGCCGTAGGGGTTGGCGTTGACCAGTTCGATGGCCTCGTCGAGCGTCCCCACCCGCAGCACCGAGAGGACCGGGCCGAAGATCTCGTCGCGGTACACCTGCATGGCCGGGGTGACCCGGTCGACCAGGGTCGGCCCCAGGAAGAACCCGGCGTCGCCACCGGGCACCTTCACGTCCCGGCCGTCCAGCACCACGGTGGCCCCTTCGTCCTCGGCCGATCCCACGTAGCCGGCCACCCGGTCGCGGTGGGCCGCGGTGACCAGCGGGCCCATGTCCGAGCCGGGGTCGGTGCCCGGGCCGGTGACCAGGGCGGCGGCCCGATCGGCCAGGGCCCGGACCAGGGGGTCGGCGTCGCCCACGGCCACCACCGCCGAGACGGCCATGCACCGCTCGCCGGCCGAGCCGTACCCCGCCGCGGTGAGGGCGTCGGCGGTGGCGTCGGGGTCGGCGTCGGGGAGCACGACGGCGTGGTTCTTGGCGCCGCCGAGGGCCTGGCAGCGCTGGCCGGCCGCCGTGGCCCGCTCGAACACGTGGCGGGCCACCGGCGTCGACCCCACGAAGGACACCGCACGGACACCGGGGTGGTCGAGGAGGGCGTCCACGGCCACCGAGTCGCCGTGGACCACGGTGAAGACGTCGTCGGGCAGGCCGGCCTCCCGCCACAGGTCGGCGATGAGCAGCGAGGGCGACGGGTCCCGCTCGGACGGCTTCAGGATGAAGGTGTTGCCGCAGGCGATGGCCACCGGGTACATCCACATGGGGACCATCACCGGGAAGTTGAAGGGGGTGATGCCGGCCACCACGCCGAGGGGCTGGCGGATGGAGGAGGCGTCCACGCCGTTGGAGACGTCCTCGGAGAACTCCCCCTTCAACAGATGGGGGATGCCACAGGCGAATTCGATGACCTCGATGCCCCGGGCCACCTCGCCGCGGGCGTCCTCCAGCACCTTGCCGTGCTCGGCGGTGATCAGGCGGGCCAGGTCGTCCCGGTGGCGGTCGGCCAGCTGGCGGAAGGCGAAGAGGATGCGGGTGCGGGCGGTGAGGGACGTGTCCCGCCAACCCGCCCAGGCGGTCTGCGACCGCCCCACCGCCTCGGCCACGTCGGCCGACGAGGCCAGGACCACCGTCCCGGTCACCTCGCCGGACGCCGGGTCGAACACCGGCGCCGTGCGGGCACGGTCGCCCTCCGAGGATGTCCCGATCCACTTCATGTGCGCTCCCTCCGTTGCCTGGGCGGCTCACCCTGCGTCGGCGCCGCACGGCGCCCCTCCCCGGGGTCGGCCCCGGGCCGGCCGCCGACGACGGGTTCGGTGGCAGACTCGGGACCGTGCCCGACGCCACCCCGACCGGAGACGAGCCGACGACCGAGCGGACCCGGCTCCGCCGCCTGCCCGAGCAGGGCTCGCACCGGCGGGCGGACCTCCTCGCCGTGCTCGATGCCGGGTTCGTCTGCCATCTCGGCATCGAGGTGGAGGGCGGTCCCATGGTCGTCCCGACCACCTACGGGCGGTCGGGGGACACCCTGTTCCTGCACGGCTCGGCGGCCAGTCGCAGCCTGCGGACGGCCCGCCGACCCACCCCGGTGTGTGTGACGGTGACCCTGGTCGACGGGGTGGTGCTGGCCCGGTCGGTCTTCAACCACTCGGTCAACTACCGCTGCGCCATGGTCTTCGGAGTCCCCGAGGTGGTCACCGACGCGGCGGGGAAGCTGGCCGGCCTCCGGGCCATCAGCGACCACGTGGCCCCCGGGCAGTGGGGGTACGCCCGGTTCCCGTCGGACAAGGAGCTGGCGGCCACCACCGTGCTCCGGCTCGGACTGGACGAGGCGTCGGTCAAGGTCAGCGAGGGGCCGCCCGATGACGGGCTCGGGCCCGACGGCGAGCTCGACGTGTGGGCCGGCGAGGTCCCGCTGCGCACGGTCCGGCTCGACCCGGTCGCCGATCCGGATCTGCGGGAGGGGATCGAACTGCCCGGCCATCTGCGGGACGGTGGGATCGGCCCGGGCACCACCCCGTGGCGCCGGCTGGGCGTCGATCGGCGGTGAGGACGGCACGCGGCATCGCCTCGTTCAGTTGAGGAAGGAGGCCAGCGGTGCGGCGCTCATCCCGTGAGCGGCGGCCACCGGCTCGTAGACCACCGAGCCGTCCACCACGTTGACCCCTTCGGCCAGGGCCGGGTCGGCGCGGACGGCGTCGCGCCAGCCGTGGTTGGCGATGTCCAGGACGTAGGGCAGGGTGGCGTTGACCAGGGCATGGGTGGACGTGTGGGGCACCGCTCCGGGCATGTTGGCCACGCAGTAGAAGATGGAGCCGTTGACCTCGAAGGTGGGGTCGGAGTGGGTGGTGGGCCGGGTGGACTCGAAGCAGCCACCCTGGTCCACCGAGATGTCCACCAGTACCGAGCCGTCCCGCATCCGGGCCACCAGGTCGTTGGAGACCAGCTTGGGGGCCTTGGCCCCCACCACCAGCACCGCACCGATGACGATATCGGCGTCGACACAGGTCTCCTCGATGGCGTGGGTGCTGGAGGCCACCGTCTCCAGGGCGCCGCGGAAGTGGTGGTCGACCTGGCGCAGACGCTCGAGGTTGCGGTCGAGGATGTAGACCTCCGAGTGCATCCCCACGGCCAGCGTGGCGGCAGCCATCCCGGCCACCCCGGCCCCCAGGATGACCACCTTGGCACACCGCACCCCGGGCACCCCGCAGACCAGGACCCCGCGCCCGCCCCCCGGGCGCATCAGGTGGTGGGAGCCCATCAACGGGGCCATCCGCCCGGCCACCTCGCTCATCGGGGTGAGCAGGGGCAGGGAGTGGTCGGCCAGGCGCACCGTCTCGTAGGCGATGGCCGTGTTGCCCGCGGCCACCAGCGCCTCGGTGCAGGGCAGGGAAGCGGCCAGATGGAGGTAGGTGAAGAGGACCTGGCCCCGGCGCAGACCCAGACGGGGGTACTCCTCGACGATGGGCTCTTTGACCCCGAGGATCATGTCCGAGGCCGACCAGATGTCGTCGGGGTCGGCCACCAGGGTGGCCCCGGTGGAGGTGAAGTCCTCGTCGGGGATGGACGAGCCCACCCCGGCGCCCTCCTCCACGTAGACCGTGTGCCCGGCGGACGTGAGCTCGCGCACCCCGGCGGGGGTGATGGCCACCCGGTACTCGTCGTCCTTCACCTCCTTGGGCACGCCGACGATCACTGCCGCAATCTCCTTACGGATCGAACGTCGAGCCGATGATTTGGATCCATGGGCGCGAGGGGGGGCACGGTTCGGTGCGCAATAGAGCTACGGGATAGGAACGTCATCGTCCTCACGGATCCCGAACAGGCCGACCTCGGTTCCCAGATTTTCAGGAACAAGCGTCTTGGTGGATTTGTTCAGGGTCTCCCCGCGGAAGAACGGCGGACGGATGGCTGCGTAGACGAACATCAACACCAGGCCGAGGACGAGAGAGAAGAAGTCGATCAGGAAGACGCCGCCGATGTCCCAGTGGGGCCAGAAGGTCATCTGCCACGTGGTGTAGCTGTTCACTGGTTTCCAATAGAAGTAAAGATTGTAGATCAGGGCGGCCCAAAGCATGACGCCACCAAGTAGGGGAAGGATGCCCCGCAACCAGAGGTTGCGGGGGCTCTCGGTCAGAGTGGCACGGTAGTACCAGACACAGGACAGTCCGGTGAGGCCGTAGTAGAAGGCGATCATCACACCCAAGGCCGAGACGGCGTCGGCGATGACGGTGCCGGCCGACACATAGTTCAGGATTACGTAGAGCACAATCGACACGGATCCCATGACCACGGTCGACACCGTGGGCGTGAGGAAGCGCTTGTGGATCCGCGAGAAGGCACGGGGGACGGCCTTGTACACGCCCATGGCCAGGGTGGTGCGTGCGGTGGGCAGGATGGTGGTCTGCGTCGAGGCGGCCGCCGAACTCAGCACCATCAGCAGCAGCAGGTGGAACAGGAAGCTCCCAAATCCGGATGTCCCGAAGACGGAGTGTCCGAGCGCATAGAACACATCGTTCTGATTGGCCGGGTTCCCCAATCCGATGCCCGTGCTGCCGATGCCAGCGTACGACTGCGTCGAGAGCACAACGAGAACGTAGGTGACCAGTAGGACGAGCGTGGAGAGTACGGCAGCCCGGCCCGGGACGGTCTTCGGGTTGGCCGTCTCCTCATTGACCGAGACGGTGGTGTCCCAACCCCAGTAGATGAAGAGCATCAACAGCACACCGTTGATGAAGGCAGACGCCGAGGGAATCTTGAACGGGTTGAACCAGCTCAGCGAGGGGGTGAGGTGCCCGACGGGGGCCGTGCCGTTCCCGACCTTGACCAGCATCCACACCGACAGTACCAACAGCATGGTGAGTTCGATCCCGAGCAACGCCTTCTGGAAGTTGGCTGACACTTCGATTCCGACATAGCAGATGGCGGTCATGACGACGATCCACATGATCCCCACGAGCAGGACCCAGCCACTGCTCGGGTCCGATCCGATCCCGTTGGCGTTGAACAGCAGGAACACGTACTGTCCGGCCACCTGGGCCAGGCTGGCCATGACCAGGATGTCGGCCGCCACGATGGCCCATCCACCCATCCAACCGGTCTTGGGTCCGAAGGCCCTGGTCCCCCAGGTGAAGGTGGTGCCACAGTCGGGGTCGGCGTTGTTCATCTCCTTGTAGCCGTAGGCGATGAACAGCATGGGTATGAAGGCGATGACGGTGACGATCGGCGCCTGCAGGCCGATGGCCACCACCACGAAGCCGAGGGTGGCGGCCAGGCTGTAGGCCGGCGCGGTAGACGCCACTCCCACCACCGTGCTGGAGATGAGCCCTAGGGCACCCGCCTTGAGGCCCTTGTCCGCCAACGGTGTTGCCTCGGCAGTGGATTCCGTGGTCGTACTCAACGGCGTCTCCTTGCTCGTATTCGGATCTTGCTCAGCGTCAGATCGTTGAGGAGGCCATGACCGGTGTCAGGCCTACATAGTGCCCGATGCTCTGGCGTCGACTGGTGGACGTTCAGCCACCGATATAGCTCATCACGTGCTTGATGCGGGTGTAGTCCTCGAAGCCATAGGACGAGAGGTCCTTGCCGTAGCCCGAGTGCTTGAATCCCCCGTGGGGCATCTCGGCCACGATGGGGATGTGGGTGTTGATCCACACCGCGCCGAAGTCGAGGCCCTTGGCCATCCGCATGGCCCGGCCGTGGTCCTTGGTCCACACGCTGGAGGCCAGGCCGTATTGCACGCCGTTGGCCCAGGCCAGGGCCTGCTCCTCGTCGGAGAAGCGCTGGACGGTGATGGCCGGTCCGAACATCTCCTCCTGGATGACCTCGTCGGCCTGGTCCAGCCCGGCGATGACCGAGGGGGCGAAGCAGAAACCGCGGGCCCCGACCGGGGAGCCCCCGGTGACCACCTCGGCGTGGGCCGGGAGGCGGTCGAAGAAGCCGGACAGCCTGGACAACTGGGCGGCGCTGTTGAGCGGCCCGTAGTCGGCATCAGGGACGTCCAGTCCCCCGACCGTCTGGGCCTGGGCCTGCTCGGCGAGGGCCGAGACGAAGTCGTCGTAGACGGCCGGTCCGGCCAGCACACGGGTGGCGGCCGTGCAGTCCTGGCCGGCATTGAAGTACCCGGCGACGGCGATACCCTCGGCGGCGGCGGCGATGTCGGCGTCGTCGAACACCACGCAGGGCGCTTTGCCCCCCAGCTCGAGATGGACCCGCTTCAGATCGGCGGAGGCCGCCTCGGCCACCTGCATACCGGCCCGTACGCTGCCGGTGATCGAGACCATGGCCGGTGCCGGGTGGTCCACCAGCAACCGTCCGGTGTCACGGTCGCCACAGACCACATTGAAGGCCCCGTCGGGGAGGAACTCCGACATGATCTCGGCCATCAGCAGGCTGGAGGCCGGCGTGGTGTCGGACGGCTTCAGGACCATGGTGTTGCCGGCGGCCAGGGCCGGCGCCCACTTCCACACCGCCATCATCAACGGGTAGTTCCACGGCGTGACCGCCGCACAGACCCCGATGGGCTCCCGGCGGATGAACGACGTGTGGTCCTGCATGTATTCGCCGGCCGACTTGCCCTCGAGGTGGCGGGCGGCCCCGGCGAAGAAGCGAATCTGGTCGACCAGCGGAGGGATCTCCTCGGATCGGGTGACGGCCACCGGCTTGCCGGTGTTGGCCGACTCCACCCGGACCAGGTCGTCCGCCCGCGCCTCCAGGGCGTCGGCGATCCGGAAGAGGGCCAGGCTCCGTTCCGACGGGGTGGCGTCCCGCCAGGCCGGGAAGGCGGCCTGGGCCGCGGCCATGGCCGCGTCGACGTCCTTGGCCCCGGACACCGGGGCCTCGAGATACGGCTCGCCGGTACTGGGATCGACCAGCATGGAGGTGGTCCCGTCGGTGGTGGCCACGTACTTCCCGCCGACGAAGTTCGACAGGCCCGTGGCCCCTGCGGTTCCCTGCGAGCCCTGGCTGCTCATAGACCCTCCCCTGGTCGACGTCACTCCACAACTACGACGTCGTCATAGTTACCGAAGAACGGTCGCCAGACAAGCTTTTTCTGATGGGAATTTCTTTCCGGCTACGGATTCCTTCGCCATTTTCCACTATTTCCGCTCGAACTGCTATAACTGGTCGGGCATGGACCGCTACCGATCCGACCCTTCCGGACGTCCGACCCGTCGACCCGGCGTCCCCCGGTGAGCACCCCGGCCCCGGGCCCCAACGGGCTGCTGGACGAGGTGAACAAGGCCATCGTCGAGGAGCTCCAGCAGGACGGCCGACGGACGTACGGCTCCATCGCCGAGGCCGTCGGCCTGTCCGAGGCCGCAGTTCGCCAGCGGGTCCAGAAGATGCGCGACGCCGGGGTCATGCAGATCGTGGCCGTGACCGACCCGTTGCAGGTGGGCTTCCGCTGCCAGGCCATGGTGGGGATCCGCGCCGACGGCGACACCCGGGTGGTGGCCGAACGTCTCGCCGCGGTGGACGACATCGACTACGTGGTGCTGTGCACGGGCTCGTTCGACATCCTGGTGGAGCTGGTCACCGAGGACGAGGACACCCTGCTCGACCTGCTCAACGGGACCATCCGAGAGATTCCCGGCGTGCGCGACACCGAGACGTTCATGTACCTGAAGTTGACCAAGCAGACCTATACCTGGGGGACCAGATGAGCGAAATTTCGAACTCCACCATGCAAGAGAACGCCCACCGGCACCTGTGGATGCACTTCACCCGGATGTCGGAGTCGAGTCCGGTCCCGGTGATCGTGCGCGGCGAGGGTGTGTGGGTGTACGACCAGTACGGCAAGCGCTACCTGGACGGCCTGTCCGGCCTGTTCACCAGCCAGGTCGGCCACGGTCGCACCGAGCTGGCCGAGGCCGCCGCCCGCCAGGCCAGCACCCTGGCCTACTTCCCCATCTGGAGCTACGCCCACCCCACGGCCATCGAGCTGGCCGACCGCCTGGCCGACCTGACCCCGGGGGACTGCAACCGGATCTTCTTCACCACCGGCGGCTCCGAGGCGGTGGAGTCGGCATGGAAGCTGGCCCGCCAGTACTTCGCCATCACCGGCCAGCCGGAGCGAAAGAAGGTGATCAGCCGCAACATCGCCTACCACGGGGCGACCATGGGGGCCCTCTCCATCACCGGGGTCACCGAGATCAGGTCGCCCTTCGAGCCGTTGGTGGCCGGGGCCATCAAGGTGCCCAGCACCAACTTCTACCGGGCACCGTACTTCGCCGACGACCTCGAGGCCTTCGGCCGCTGGGCGGCCGACTCCATCGAGCAGGCCATCCTCTTCGAGGGGCCGGAGACGGTGGCCGCCGTCTTCCTCGAACCGGTCCAGAACGCCGGGGGCTGCTTCCCACCTCCTCCCGGCTACTTCCCGCGGGTTCGCCAGATCTGTGACCGGTACGGCGTGCTCATGGTTTCCGACGAGGTCATCTGTGCCTTCGGCCGTCTGGGCCACTACTTCGGGGCCGAGCGCTACGAGTACGAACCGGACATCGTCACCATGGCCAAGGGGCTGACCAGTGGGTACTCGCCCCTCGGGGCCATGGCCGTCAGCGACCGGCTGGTGGAACCGTTCCTCCAGGGCGAGAGCTTCCTGCACGGCGTGACGTTCGGCGGTCACCCGGTGAGCGCGGCCGTGGCCCTGGCCAACCTCGACGTGTTCGAGAAGGAGGGTCTGCTCGAGCACGTCCGGGAGCACGAGGCCGAGTTCAAGGCGTCCCTCGACACGCTGCGGGACCTGCCCATCGTGGGCGACGTCCGGGGGGCGGGCTACTTCTACGGGATCGAGATGGTCAAGGACAAGGACACCCGGGAGACCTTCGACGACGACGAGGCCGAGCGCCTGCTCCGGGGCTTCCTGTCCGGGGCCCTCTACGAGGCCGGGCTGATCTGCCGGGCCGACGACCGGGGTGACCCGGTGGTGCAGCTGGCACCTCCGCTCACCTGCGGGCCCGAGGAGTTCGAGGTCATGACGTCCATCCTGCGGTCGGTGCTGACCGAAGCGTGGAAGCAGCTCTGAGCCCGTCCTCGGGCGAGCGGTACCGACAGCTCTCCCTGTGGTGGGACGGGCTCCCTGGTCCCCTGGAGGTCCGGGCCCCACTGCCCGGCGACCTCGACGTGGACGTCGCCGTGGTGGGCGGGTGGCTTCACCGGCCTGTGGACGGCCTACTACCTGGCCGAGGCCGATCCCGGGTTGCGCATCGCGGTGATCGAGCGGGACGTGGTGGGTTTCGGCGCCTCGGGCCGGAACGGGGGCTGGTGCTCGGCACTGTTCGCCGTCCCCGAGGCGAAGCTGGACCAGGTGGTCGGGCCGGGCTCCGGGGTCGCCATGCGACGGGCCATGGTCGAGACCGTCGGCGAGGTGGGCCGGGTGGTCGAGGCCGAATCGATCGAGTGCGCCTTCGCCCACGGCGGGACGGTGGTCCTGGCCCGGACCGGGGTCCAACTGGAGCGCACCGGCCACGAGGTGGCCGAGGCACGGGCCCGGGGTGTCGGGGAGGCCGACCTCCGCCTGCTGTCGGCGGCGGAGGCCTCGTCCCTGGCCCGGGCGACCAGCGTGCTCGGCGGCACCTACACGCCGCACTGCGCGGCGGTGGACCCGGCCCGGCTGGTCCGCGGTCTGGCGCTGGCGGTGGAGCGCCGGGGGGTGGCCATCTACGAACAGACCGAGGCCCGCTCCCTCCGGCCCGGCGTCGTGGAGACGGCGGGCGGCACGGTGCGGGCGGCCACCGTGGTGCGGGCCACCGAGGGCTACACCCGCACCCTCCGGGGGGAGGGGCGCACCCTGGTGCCGGTGTACTCGCTCATGATCGCCACCGAGCCGCTGCCCACCGCGTTCTGGGACCGCGCCGGCCTGGCCCGACGGGAGACCTTCGCCGACCACCGGCATCTGGTCATCTACGGACAGCGCACCGAGGACGGGCGCATGGCCTTCGGCGGCCGCGGCGCGCCCTACCACTTCGGGTCGGCCATTCGGTCCGACTACGACCGTGACGCCGGTGTCCACGAGGCCCTGCGGCACACCCTGGTGGACCTGTTCCCTGACCTCGCCGGCGTCGAGATCACCCACCGGTGGGGTGGGCCGCTCGGGATCGCCCGGGACTGGTTCACCTCGGTCGGGCTCGACGCGGCCACCGGGATGGGGTGGGCCGGCGGGTACGTGGGCGACGGGGTGTCCACCACCAATCTGGCCGGCCGGACCCTGCGGGACCTCATCCTCCGGCGGGACACCGCCCTCACCGGGCTGCCCTGGGTCGGTCACCGGTCCAAGCGGTGGGAGCCGGAGCCGCTGCGCTTTCTCGGGATCAACGCCGGGCTGCGGCTGGCAGCCAGCGCCGATCACGCGGAGGAGCGCGCCGGCCGGGCCACCTGGCACGCCACCGCACTGGACCGGGTCATCGGCGGCTAGCCCGGCACCCGGGCGCCGCGGACATCACGCATGGTCGGCGACCGGGCCGAGGGACCCTCTGACTTACCCGGGCAAGTATGGCGTTCCCAATCGGGGCTTCGTTCTCGCCCGGGTAAGTAGCAGCTGGCTGGGGCTGCGGACCCGGACGGCGGGTGGGTGGGGAGCGGGCAATGACCGGTCCGGTCGGTCGGTTGCTGGCCGACCACGTAGCGTGGTCGGCTCAGCCCGCCCCGAAGAAGGGCGTCCCGTACGAGAAGACGCCCCCGTCCCAGGCGACCAGCCAGTAGCCGGCGGAGGCCTGATTGACCGCCATGCCGGTCACCGGCGCATCCAGGGGCGTCTGGCCGGCGCCGCCGTGGAACGGGGCCGAACCGAAGGTGAAGACCCCGCCGTCGCTGCTCACCAACCAGTAGCCGTGCCCGTCGGGCGCGGGAGCCATGGCCACCACCGGGGCGTTGAGCCTCTGGCCGCCCATGCCGCCGTAGAAGGTGGCGTCGCCGAAGGCGAAGACCCCGCCGTCACTGGCCACCTCCCAGTAGCCCTTGCCGTCGGCGGTCGACGCCAGGCCCACGACCGGCGCCGTGAGCCTCTGGCCGCCCATGCCGCCGTAGAAGGTGGCGTCGCCGAAGGCGAAGACCCCGCCGTCACTGGCCACCTCCCAGTAGCCCTTGCCGTCCGCGGTCGACGAGATCCCGACCACCGAGCCGTTGAGCGGCTGGCCGGCCATGCCGCCGTAGAAGGTGGCGTCGCCGAAGGCGAAGACCCCGCCGTCACTGGCCACCTCCCAGTAGCCCTTGCCGTCCGCGGTCGACGCCAGGCCCACGATCGGCGCATTGAGGTGGAGAGTGGCGGCGGACCCGTCGTTGGCCACGGCCCCGTGGGCCGAGACCGCACCGCCTTCGTTGACCAGCCAGTAGCCGGTGCCCTGCGGGTTGGAGGCCATCCCGGTGACCGGGGTGGCCATGCCCCCGGCGAGCTGGTGGGCGGCGGTCGGGGTCGAGGACACCTCGGTCGAGCGCGCCGACAGGCCGGCCGCGCTCACCGCCCGCACGACGAAGTAGTAGGTGGTGCCGGCCTGGAGGTTGGCCACCACGTACGAGCGTCCGGTGATCGGGGTTCCACCGTTGGCCGGGGTCCAAGCCTCCTCCCCGGGAACGGTCCCCACGTAGACGTTCACTCCGGACACCGGGGCGCTGCCGCTGGCCGTCGGGGGCGACCAGGTCACCCGGGACGAATCGTGGCCGATGCCGGCCCGGACCGCGGCGGGCGCATTCGGCGGCGTGAGGGCCGACGCCGGGGCCGTGGTCTGCGCCCGGGCGTTGGCCACGATGGCGGCCACGATGGGCGACACGACAGGAGCGGCGGCCGGGGCGGGCGGCGGGGCTGAGCGGTGCGGCGCCGGCGTCGGAGGGCACCCGGACCGGCGTCGTCGTGGGGGAGGTCGTAGCGGGGCTGGGCGAGGCCGGGTGGGTCTTGGCCCTGGCCTTGGCCTTGGCCCCGTTGTGCACGTGGTGCTTCACCTTGGTGCTGGCCGGCGGGGTGGCCGAGCCCGCCGGAGGCGACGTGACCGCGGTGGACGTGGAGGCGCTGGTGGCGCCGGCCGTGGGAGCGGCCGTCGAGGAGGTGGGCGTCGTGGCGGACGAGGACGAACCGGACGGGGACGAACCGGATGCCGAGGGGTGGGCCGCCGCCTCGCTGGCCGCCGAGCTCACCGGGGCCGGCGAACCCTGCAACAGAAGCGCCGCGCCCACGGCCACCACGACCAGGCCCACCGCGGTGGCACCGAGGATGGCGCGGGCCCGCTTGTCGGGCAGCGGGGCCTCGCCGACCAACCACAACAGCCACTGCCTCAAGCTTTGCGTCCAACTCTTCAACCGAAGCGCCCCTTCATCGACATTGCGTCATCCTCGGGATGGTTTGCGGTTCCCCCTGCACCCGGCGCTCGGCGGGTGGCTCGAGTGACGGTTTCCGTCGCCACCCCGGAGCGAGACCTGCGAACCTTGCGAAGTATACCGACGGCCCTCCGACGGCGGTAGGGCGCGGCGCACAATCGGCACCTGCGGTCACGCACTGCGTTCGGGCGCGTGTCACCCCGGTGCCGTCTGGTGCGGGTGGGCGGAACGATGTGCCGATCCGCCGCCAACCGCGCACCGACCGGGTCGGACCGACGATGTCGACGACGCGGAGCCGGCCGGCTCCGATCCCACCCGAACCGGTCGGCCCTGTACTTGCCCGGGTCAGTGTAGACCTCGGCTACTACTTGCCCGGGTAGGTTCTATACTTGCTCGGGTCGGAAGATCACCGAAGCGACACCTCGGGCAAGGGGGACTGATGGCGGACGACCGCAAGAAGGCCAGCAGTGCCGGACGGGAGCTGGGCCGGCTGGGGGCAAGGAAGGGTGGGCGGGCCCGGGCGCGCTCGCTGACCCCGGCGGAACGGAGCGAGATCGCCCGTCGCGCCGTCCGGGCCCGCTGGGCCAAGACCGGGAAGGTGGCCACCGCGCCCGTCGACACCGTGGCCCGGGACCACGTTCCCCGATCGCTCTTCCGCGGGCCGCTGACCGTGGCCGACATCGGGTTCGAGGCCCATGTGCTGGACGACGGACGGCGGGTCCTGGGTCGGGACCGCGTGGCGGAGGCGTTCGCCGGGGACACCGGTCCGGACGGGCTGGAGCGCGTGCTCGGCAAGCTGCCCGGGTACGCCCGCCGTCCCCTGGACCTCACGACCGTTTCCTACCGGGTGCCCGGACGGGCCGGCACCGCGGTCGGGTTCGAGACCGCGACGGTGGCCGCCATTGCCGACCGCTTCCTCTCGGCCCGGGCGGCCGGGCCCCTCAAGAAGCAGCCGGCCCGGACCGCCGCCGTGGCCGAGACCCTCGTGCGGGCCGCCGCCGCCACCGGCCTCAATGGACTGGTCGACGACGCCACCGGGTACGCCAAGGTGCGGGCCAAGCAGGCGGCCCAGCGGGACCTGCTGGCCTTCATCGCCGAGGACATCGGGGTGTGGGCGTCGCGGTTCCCCAAGGAGTTCTGGGACGAACTGGCTCGGCTGGAGGGAAGACCGGCGAAGCAGCGGTCGGTCGGGTGGGCGCGCTACGTGTTGCTCTTCGTCTACGACGCCATCGATCCCGACGTCGGTCGGGAGCTCCGTCGCGACCCGGGTGCACCGCCGTTCCGACCGAGCATCCCGCAGTGGCTCCACGAGGTCGGCCGGACACGGGTCGACGACCGCATGGACGCCGTGGTCACCGGAGTGCGCCGGTGTGCCGACATGGCGGAGTTCAACGCCCGGTTCGCCAAGGTCCTCCACAAGGGCCCGTCCCACAGCCAGCTACCCGACGGAGTTGATTGAGCGTCCCCACCTTCGGGACACCGGGGGACCGAATCAGCCCATCTCCACCGGGCGGTTGTCCTCGTCGACCACGATGACCGACGACTGATGGCCGGAGAGCTCACCGTCCTCGAGGTCGACGTAGGTCACGATGATGACCCGGTCCCCGACTTGGGCCAACCGCGCCGCGGCACCGTTGAGACAGATCTGCCCGTCGTTTCCCTCGATGGCGTATGTCTCCAGCCGGGAGCCGTTGTTCAGGTTGTACACCGACACCTGCTCATCGGGGAGGATGTCGGCGGCCTTCATCAGGATGGGGTCGATGGAGATGGACCCGACGTAGTTGAGGTCGGCATCGGTGACCCTGGCCCGGTGGATCTTCCCGTTCATCATCCTTCGTCGCACGATCACTTCCCTCTCCGACGGTGACGCGTCGGGCCGAGTTGGGGCGGCGCCGACCCGTCCATTCTACTCGAGCGTGCCCCCGGCTCCGGTTCCGCCCCTCGCACCGGCCCACCGCGGCCGAGGACGGCGGTGGGCTAGTGACGGAGTTGGGCGTAGTCGATGACCCGCCCGAGGATGACATCGTCGGCCTTGGCCGCCGAACCGCAGTCGAAGGGTGGCTGCGGGTCGTACTCGATCATCAGCTGGGCGGCCTGGGCCGCTGTGCGGTCGACCAGGAGCTCTACCAGCCGCAGGGCCATGTCGATGCCGCTCGACACTCCGGCCGCGGTGATGATGCGCCGGTCCAGGTGCTCGACCACCCGCTCGGCGGTGGGCGTGGCCCCGAGGGCGGCCAGGTCGGCGTAGCTGGCCCAGTGGGTGGTGGCGGTGAGCCCGTCGAGCAGGCCGGCGGCCGCCAGGACCAGCGAGCCGGTGCACACCGAGGTGGTCATGCGGGAGGTCCGGTGGGCGTGGCCCAGCCAGGCCAGCACGCGCCGGTCCTCCTCCAGGACCCGGGTGCCGATGCCGCCCGGGAAGACCACCACGTCGGGCTCGGGACACTCCTCGAAGGTGGCGTCGACCGTGATGCCCAGCAGCCCGTTGTCGCTCCTCACCTCGCCCCGCTCATGTCCGATGAAGGTGATCCCGATGGTCGGGATCCGCTGCAGCACCTCGTAGGGCCCGATGGCGTCGAGGGCGGTGAAGCGGGGGAACAGGGGGATGGCCACCTGCAGGTCGTCGTTCATGCCGATCTCCTCTCGGTGCCGCCGGTCCGAAAACGTCGGCGGTAGCTGTCGGGTGTGACGTTGAGGCGGCGTTGGAAGGTCCGCCGCAGGGTCTCGGCCGAGCCGAAGCCGCACCGGGAAGCGACGACCTCGAGGGTGTCCGAGGTGGTCTCCAGCTCGTGACGGGCCGCCTCGAGGCGGACCCGCTCCACGAACCGGCCGGGCGTCTCCCCCACCTCGTCGGTGAACACCCGGGTGAAGTGGCGCACGCTCATGGCCGCCGCCGCGGCGAGGGCGGGCAGCCGGTGGTCGCCCGCCGGGGCCGACTCCACCAGGGTCTGCACGGCCCGCACGGTGGAGCGCTCGGCACGCGGGAGCCACACCGGCGAGGCGAACTGCGTCTGCCCCCCCGGCCGGTGGAGGAACATGACCAGCCACCGAGCGACCGTCTGGGCCACCTCGCCGCCCAGGTCGTCCTCGACCAGTGCCAGGGCCAGGTCGATGCCGGCGGTCACCCCGGCGCTGGTCCAGTACTTGCCGTCACGGAGGTAGATGGGATCGGCGTCCACCTCGAGCCGCGGGTACTCGCGGGCCAGCTGCCCGGCCGACGCCCAGTGGGTGGTGACCCGCCGACCGTCCAACAGGCCGGCCTCGGCGGCCAGGAAGGCGCCGGTGCACACGGTCGCCACCCGCCGGCAGCGGGGAGCGGTGGCGGCGATCCACGGCACGAGGGTGCGGTCGGAGCGCGCCGTCCGGGCCTGGTCCCCGCCCGGCAACACCAGCGTGTCGATCCGTTCCTCGGGTCCGGGCAGCGGTTCGGCGCCCAGGACCATCCCGCTCCCGGCCCGGACCGGTCGGCCGTCGACCGAGACCAGTCGCACGGCGTACCCGGACGCAGGTGACGTGCCCACCGCCCGGGTGGCCCCGGCGAAGACCTCGTAGGGTCCCACGGCGTCGAGCGGCTGCATGCCCGGGTAGGTCACCACCACCACGTTGCGCGTCCTCATGGAGGCCAGCCTGAACGATCGACGCCATGGCGTCAATGACACAATCCCCACTTATTAGGCCATCGGGATCCGTCGGGGGCCGACCCCGTCGGTACGGCCTCCTAGTCTGAGGAGCCGACGCCGTCAGGTGCCGAGGGAGCGAACAGGAGGACCTCCATGGCGATCCGGGTCATCCAGTGGGCCACCGGTGGGGTGGGACGGGCCGCGGTGGCCGGCATCGTGGCCCATCCCGAGCTGGAGCTGGTGGGGTGCTGGGTCCACAGCCCTGAGAAGGCCGGACGGGACGTCGGTGCACTCTGTGGGCTCGAGCCGCTCGGAGTGGTGGCCACCACCGATGTCGACCGGCTGGTCGGCCTGGACGCCGAGTGCGTCGTCTACTCGCCGATCATGGCCGACCCGGCCGTGGTGGCGCGGCTGCTGGCCTCGGGCAAGAACGTCGTCACCCCGCTCAATTGGTTCTTCCCCGGGGGCCGCGACGAGGGCCGCATCGAGGCGGCCTGCCGGGAGGGCGGGTCGAGCGTCCACGGCACCGGGATCCACCCCGGGGGGATCACCGAGCGCTTCCCGCTGACCGTCTCCGCCCTGTCCCAGTCCATCACCCACGTCCGGGCCGAGGAGTTCTCGGACATCCGCAGCTACGGGGCCCCGGGGGTCGTGGGCGACATCATGCTCTTCGGCAAGACCCCCGAGGAGGCGGCCTCCAGCATGATGCCGGCCATCCTGGGTGACGGATTCGGTCAGTCCGTGGCCATGGTCGCCCACGCCCTGGGCTTCGCCCTCGATGCCGAGCTGGCCGTGCGCCACGAGGTGGCGGTGGCCACCGCACCCATCGGCTCACCCGTCGGGCCCATCCAGCCGGGACGCATCGCCGCCCAGAAGTTCTGTTGGGAGGCCAGCGTCCGCGGCACCCCTGTCATCACCGTCCGGACCAACTGGTTCATGGGCCAGGACCACCTGGACCCGGCCTGGACCTTCGGGCCCGAGGGCGAGCGGTTCGAGGTGGAGGTGACCGGCGACCCGTCCGCCCGGGTGACCTTCCGCGGCTGGCACCCGGCGTCCATCGAGGCCGGCCTGGAGCGCAACCCGGGGGTGGTGGCCACCGCCACCCACTGCGTGAGCTCGATTCCGGCCGTGGTCGCCGCCGCGCCCGGCATCCGCACCTATCTCGACCTTCCCTCCTACACCGGACGCGCCGCCCCCCACCTTCGCTGAGTGGCACGGGTCATCGGGCGGGAGACCGGCGGCGGGCACCCCTCGCTCCGGGGAGACGCCGCGTCCCCCATCCTGGCTCGGCCACCACCTCCAGGACGAGGCCACCGTGGGCTGACCGGTGCCAGTTCCCGCAGACTCAGGGCAGGGTCGGGCGGATCCGGGCCTCGAGGAAGGTGACCACGGCGTCGGAGAAGGCGTCGTTGCGGTCTCCGGCGATCATGTGGGCGGCCCCGTCCACCGCCACCACGGTGGCGTCCGGGATCCGGGCCACCAGGTCGTCGACGCCTTCCTGGGTGACCACGTCACTGAGCAGGCCGTGGACCAGCATGGTGGGCACCTGGATGTTGCTCAGGGCCACGTCCAGCAGACCGGCCAGCCGGTCGGGCACCACCTCGGTCCGGTCCTGGAAGATGAACGACGGGTCCCAGTGCCAGTACCACCGGCCGTCCCGCTGGCGCAGGACCTTCATCAGGCCGGCGGGGTTCACCGCCCGGGCGCGATTGGGGGTGTAGGCGGCGATGGCGGCCGCGGCGTCCTCCAGGGTGTCGAATCCGTCCACCCCCGACCGCATGAACGAGGTGATCCGCTGGATCCCCTGGTCGTTGGTCTTGGGGGTGATGTCCACCAGGACCAGGCCACTCGAGACCACCCGGTCGCTGGTCCCCTCGGCCAGCATGGCCGACATCCCCCCGAGGGAGGCACCCACCAGCACCGGTGGGCGGCCCAGGGCGTCGGCCACGGCGACGCAGTCGGCGCAGAACGCAGTGAAGGAGTAGTCGCCGTTGGGCGCCCAGTCGCTCTCGCCATGCCCGCGCAGGTCGAGGGCCACGGTCCGCCAGCCGTTGCCGGCCACGATCCCCGCCGTTCGGCCCCAGGCGTGCCGGGTCTGCCCCCCGCCATGGAGGAAGAGGACGGGCCAGGCGTCGGCATCCCCCCGGGCGTCGGCCACCAGGCGCACGCCCTCGAAGCCGTCGAACACCACTCGTTCCGCATCCATCGCCCCATGGTCGCAGAGCCGGCGGGCCGGGGGAAACCCTCCGGAGCCGGTGGAGGATCGCCCACCCCGGACCCCACCACGGGCGCCGCCGCCGCACCGGCGGGTTACTGTCGTCACTTGAGCCTGGCCATCACCTTCGTCGCCTACGCCGTCGGCGCGCTCACCGGCCTGGTGGTGCACCGGAGCGGTCCCCGTCTGCGTCGAGGCTGGCCGGTGTACCTCCGGATCCAGCTGGTGGCCACCGCGGCGCTGCTCGGTCTGTTCTCGGCGTGGCGCCTGACCTCCCCCCACCAGATCGTGGCGCCCATCGTCATCGCCGGAGTGGGCGGCATCCTGCTCGGTGCGTCCTATCTGGTCCGGGGCCGGCG
This sequence comes from uncultured Acidimicrobiaceae bacterium, assembly GCA_963812525.1. Classification (GTDB taxonomy): domain Bacteria; phylum Actinomycetota; class Acidimicrobiia; order Acidimicrobiales; family RAAP-2; genus Bog-756. The sequence continues at coordinate 5,031 of CAWEVL010000013.1, read as the reverse complement.
CAGCATCGGCCTGTCCCAGCTGGAGGGGTGGGCGGTCTTCCCCAACTCCACCTTCTGGGTCCTCCCCATCGGCGGTGCCCTGGTCGGGCCCCCGGCCAGTCTCGTCGCGGCGTTGACCAACGCCGTCTACGCCATCCCCAACGCCGTCTGCATCCACCTGATGCGCCGGGATGCCCCCTTCCCCCAGCGGCACTCGACCAGTTGGCTCGACCAGTCCATGCTGATGGCGGTGGGGGTGGGTCTGCTGCTGCACCTGAGTGGACCGGCACCGGCGGCCTCGCACTGGGTGCTGACGGTCGCCGGTCCCCTGCTGGCCTTCGTCGGGGCCGCCCTGTACACCGGGTCGGTCTTCCACCCCCACAACGCCGAGGTGACCCGTACCGCGGCCGAGAGCCACCGTTGGATCCTGCTGACGGTGATCCGCGTCGTCTACCTGGCCGTGACGGCGATCGTCACCGGGTCCACCGCCGTGGCCGTCGTCGCCGTCCTGTCGGCCTTCGGCCCGCCGGCCTTCAATCCCCCCCAACAGGCGGTGCTCTACGGCTACCGGTCGGGTCTGGTGATGATCGCCGTCCGCCGGGGATGGCCGTTCCTTCCCGTAGGCCTGGCCCTGGCCCTACTGATCCGCTGACCCACGGGCTCAGCCGATCCGCCAGCCGGCGCGGTGAGGCCGTCCTGGCCGGGGGGAGCCCGGAGCTGGGGGAGGCGCCATGCGCACCCGTCAAGGTGGCCCTCCACTTCCGGTGGCCGGGCGGCTCCGGCCCGGGTCAGCCGGTGGGCCGCTCGGCGATGTGTTGGAGCTCGATCATCAGAGGGATCAGGAAGCCGATGTAGGCGTTGGTCAGTGTGTAGTCGGCGGTGGGGCCGTGGGTGATCCTCTCGTCGAGGTCGATGATGGTGACCCGGTCGTCCCGCTTCTGGTAGTCCTTGGCCCGCTCCAGGATGTCGACCAGTTCGTGGCGCGAGGCGACCTCCAGGCCGAAGTGGTCGAGACGGGGCGCCCGCAGGAATTCGTCGGAGCCCGGGAGCAGGTAGAGGAACTGGCGCAGCTCGCCGGTGTAGAGGATGAGGGGGTTCCCCTGCTCGGTGCTGTTGTCCCCTTCCGTCCAGCCGAACACCCGGCCGAAGAAATCGAGCAGCGCAGCCCGTCCGACCTCGTCCAACACCGCAGCATCCACCGTGATGGCGACGTGGTTGATGACCGGGCGGCGGCTCTCGGTCACGGTCAGCGTGCCTGCGGGTTGACGAGCACCTTGGCCGGGATCTCACCGCGGGACAGGCGCTCCATGGCGTCCATCACGCCGACGAGCGGCACGTCCTCCGGCTCGAGGAGCAGGTCCAGCGGCACGGCCCCGCCGGACAGCAGGTCCAGGGCCGGACGGAAGCCCTCGGCACTGTAGTTGTAGGCCCCGAGCACCTCGAGCTCGAGGATGATCGCCCGGTTGTGGTTGACCGGTACCGGTGCCGGCCCGGTGCCCACGAAGACGAGCGATCCGGCCGCGTCCAGCTGATCGAGGGCCTGGGCCGCGGCCACCGGGCTGCCCGAGCACTCGAAGGCGACGTCGACCGGCGCCGCCACCACCCCGCCGGCCCGGGGCCGGCCCAGCTCCTCGGGTCGGACGGTCCGGGCGGCGCCCACCGCGGCGGCCCGCCGGCCACGGAGGTCAGAGGGCTCGCTGACGGTGATGTCCCGGACCCCCCGGGCCCGGAGCACCGACACGATCAGCAGACCCATGGGTCCCGCCCCGGTGACCAGGACCCGGTCGTCGGGCTCGATGCCGGCGAGCTCCACGGCGTGGTGGGCGATGGCCGTAGGCTCGGCCAGGACGGCGGCCCGCATGTCCAGCGAGTCGGGGATGACGAGGGTATGGGCCGCCGGCACCACCACATACCGGGCGAACGCGCCACGCATGTCCCGCATGTCGGAGGTCTCCCGGCGGAGGCAGACCGAGGGACGGCCGCGGCGGCACGGGCGGCAGACCCCGCAACCCGGGGATGGGTTTCCCACCACCCGGGTGCCCAGGGGGCGGTCGGGACCGACGTCGTTGCCCGCCACCACGGTGCCCGACCACTCGTGACCGAGGATGGCCCCGGGCCGGGCGTACTGTTCGAACACCAGGTGAAGGTCGGAGCCGCAGATGCCGCACCCGGCCACCTCGATCAGCAACTCGCCGGGTTGCGGCTCGGGCACCGGGACCACGTCCACCTCGATCCGGCCATCGCCCCGATAGATCGCCGCCGGCATCAGATCAGGGGGCACGGGGATCATGGTACGGCACCGGGCGCGGGCCCGGCGAGGGGCCCGCGCCCGGGTCGACCACCCGAGTCCCGCCCCGGTTCAGCCGGGGCGGGGGAGGTGCTCAGAAGACGTGGTTGACGGCCTTGGCCACCCGGGCCGGCAGGGCGCCCTTGATCTTGGTGGCCTGGTCCGTGGACAGCTTGTGGTCCGTGACGGCCTGGTCGATGCGGGCGTCGGCCGCGTCGACCAACGCGCCGATCACCGTTTGGGCACTCACGCCGTGCTCGCCGGCCACCTGGGCCACCGACTTGCCCGACTTGAGCTCGGCCCGGAGGGCCTGAGGGGAGATGCCGATGGCCTTGGCACTGACGGCCAGGGCCGCCTGGCGGATCTTGTGGCGGTGGGCCCTGAGCCAGCTCTTGAGGGCGTGGTGGCCGGCGGGGGCCGGGGCGGTCGTCGGGGCGGCGGCAGACGCGACCCCGGCGGTGGCGGCCGTGGCGCCTCCCAGCAACACACCGGCGATGACCACGGGGGCGACGAACTTCTTGAACACGTTGGACTCCTTCTGGGCGGGACTGCACCCCAATCGTGCCAGGGAAACCTTGAAAATCTGTGCAGAAAGTGTGAGGGTTCTGTGAGGGTCGAGCCGTCGGCTACCAACGACCCGTCCGGATCCGGGTCCGGCACCGCAGGGTCGGGACACGAAGAGCGCCGGCCACCCGCTCGAGCCACCCGGCGGACCGGTGCGCCGGAATCCGGTCCCGTCCAAGTCCGACCGGGCACGCCAGAGGTGGTCGGTCGACCACTGCTCGTGCCTCTGGCCCCCGCCCGTGCGCCGGATCGGGGACAATCCCAGGTGGGGCTTCATGGCGGAGCGCCCGATCCCGTGGGCACGGTAGCCCGCGGATTCGAACCCGACGAGGGCCGACCGATGGATCCACTCGAACTAGTCCAGGCACTGGCCGCCGAGCTCGACCCGTTGGGTCGGGCCCGGCCGGTGACCGTGGCCATCGACGGTCCGGACGGATCGGGACGCTCCTCGCTGGCCGATCGCCTGGCCGCAGCGTGCCGGGACCGGGGCCGCCCGGTGGTGCGGATCGCCGAACAGGACTTTCTCCAACCCCACCGCATCCGCGACCGCCGGGGCAGCGAGAACGCGGAAGGATTCTTCGAGGACACCTTCGACTATGCCGCCCTCCGGCACCTGGTCCTCGAGCCCCTGACCGACGGCGACCGCGCCGTCGTCCGGAGGATCCGAGACCCGTCGACAGACGATCCGGTGCACGTGCCGGCAGAGCCGGTCCCCGAGGACGCCGTGGTCATCGTGGACGGACCCTTCCTCCTCCGCAAGGCCCTTCGGGGCTACTGGAGCCTCGGGGTGTTGCTCGAGACAGCGGCGTTCGATCCGGCGGGCGCCGGTCGGGACGACCGGGCGACGGCCGACCGTTCCACCCGTCGGACCCGGGCGTTCGCCCTGTATCTCGACCGGGACCAACCGGGAGGGGCGGCCGACATCGTCATCGACACCACCGACGCCCAACGGCCCGTGCCCATCCGGTGGCCCTGACCCCCGTTCGGTAGACCCCGGGGCAGGGGCTCCGCCTGCCCCTGCCCGGAGGAATGGGCGACATGCTCGCCGTCCCTCGTCGGCGGTCAGGTCACGATCTCGAGTCCGGTCGTCGCCGGCTCCCCGGCGTCGATCAGATGGTCTCCACCTTGGCCGGGGAGACCGGGGCCATGCGGTAGGCCACCGGGGTGGTGCTCGGTCCCCGGCTCCCGGGGGTGGTACCGGAGCAGGGGGCGGTGCCAGCGGAGCCGAAGCCCACCGCGGGGATTGCGTCTTCGATTCTGAGACGAATGTTGGTCATGACGACCCTCCTTGGTGGGAACTCGTAGGACACTTTCATCGTGCGCCTCGGGCGGGATTGCGTCTGTCAGCCAGGTGACACAGTCAGCGTCATGCCCATGACACCCAGACGTCCAGGGCGTCCACGGGTAGGATCCCTGGGGTTCCAGGTTCCAGACGGATCGGCTCGGGGAGGCAGCAGTGGAGTGGCGGCTGTTGAGCTCGTTGTCCGAGGAGGACCGGAGGGCCCTCCTGGCCCGGAGTCAACGGCAGCGGTATCCCAAGGGCGGATTCGTCTTCCACGAGGGGGAGACCGGGGACAGTGCCCATCTCATCGACAGCGGAACCGTGGCCGTCCGGGTCACCGGTCCCTCGGGTGACCTGGTCACGCTGGACGTCCTGCGGCCCGGGGACGTGTTCGGCGAACAGGCCCTGATCGACGAGGGGTCGGTCCGGTCGGCCACGGTGGTGGCCCTGGAGCGGACCGAGACGATGCGCCTGCACCGGCGAGAGTTCAAGTCGCTCTGGGACCATCATCCCGACGTGGCCATGGTCGTGGCCAAGATGCTCGACTCCCGGTTGCGGGCCACCTCACGGGCATTGCTGGACGCCCTCTACCTCCCCGCCGACGCCCGGGTCATGCGTCGCCTGCACTACCTCGCCGATGTGTACGCCACCCACCCATCGCAGTCCATCCCGCTGACCCAGGACGACCTGGCCACGATGGCCGGGACCACCCGCCAGACGGTTAACCGCGTCCTCGGCCAGGCCCAGGACGAAGGCCTGCTCACGCTGTCCCGCGGTCGGATCGTGATCACCGACCCTGACGCCGTGGCTCGCCGGGCCCGATGAGACGGGGGAGCCCGCCGCGGCTGATCGTCGACGTAGAGCGCCCGGGTGAACGATGAGTTCCGACCGCACGTTCCGTCCCCCCTCCATGGACATC
>CAWEVL010000012.1:0-366435 GCA_963812525.1 uncultured Acidimicrobiaceae bacterium | reverse complement strand
CAGCCGACGTCGGTACTGATTGGATAATCTTTGTCGTCTCGGCGAGGAAGCTACGGGCGAACTCCGTCCCATTCACGTTAGGCTCCTCCTCAGTTTCTGGGCAGTAAGTGCGATAGTCGACGGCATCGAACGACGAAGCAGTCAGTGAATGGGCGCAATCGATAGTGGATTGATACATGTCGACCAACCGGCGATCGCTCTCGATCCCTACTCCGTGGATGCTCAAGCTGCATACCTGCGTGGTCTGGCATCATACGCAGATTCCTGGCGTCGCCAGATCCGGTATCCGGTGAGGAACGCGGCCGCGCCTTTTGGGATGGCGAGCGCTTCGGCCCACGCCATCGATCCTCCGTGCGCCGGGTCATCGTGTCCATTTTTGCGCAGCAAACCCAGGTAGTAGACAGCAGCACGAGGCAGTCGGCGAAGGACGTCACCGCGCATGGTCGGGTCGATCAGCCACTTGAGACCGCTGACGAGGATTCCCCTGCCGTACTCCTCGAGCTGAGCCTGGAGGTCAGCGTCGGTGACCCGCCCTTCGTGCCAGACGATTGCCGAAGGCTCGTACGCCAGATGCCATCCGGAGCGGAGGACCCGAATGAACATATCCTGGTCTTCTCCGCCGCCCCGACACGGGCCTCCGCGCGCCGAGGAGCTCGCTGAACCATCCGATCTCGATCGCAGCGCTTTCGGCGCATTGCGAAGTTTGCTCCCGTGCCGTACATGCCCATCCGGAACGGGTACAGCGGCGAATCACCGACGATTGGCTCGGGCGTATACGTCCTGGCAGTGAGGAAGGTCGACCACCAGACCCGATTGTCGAAGTACTGCTGGGCGGCGGTCCTGAGGTCGCTTGAAGGGACCATGCCGGTCACGCATGCGACCTTCGGATCGCGAGCGAACCCTCGACCGAGACTACGGAGCCAGAGGGGGTCGACACGGCAGTCATCGTCGGTGAACGCCACCAGGTCGTGCTGGGCCTGGCTCATCCCCGACGTTTCGAGCGAGCGACAGCCCAGGACGAGGTTCGCTGATATAGCGGAAACGAGCGTCGTTGCCGACGATGCACTCGAAGACTGCGGCTGTCCGGGTGTCGAGCGATCCGTCGATCAGCATTACCTCGAACGCAGGATGGTCGAGTTCCGGAGACTGGACAGGCTATGGCCAGCCAGTTCTGGCCGTCCTTTGGTGGCCACGATGACGGAGAATGGATCGAGCTCCCGTTCGAAGCCACCCGGTAGCTGCTCGGATCGCTCGAGCTGACGCTCGAGATTCTCCCTATAGGTCACGATCCAGTCGGTCGGGACGATCGCCGTGGGGGAATGAGGGGCAAACTGACTTGCGACCGTACTGCGGAGCGCCTCGATATCGGGAACACCGCCTTCGATCGGAATCTCGCAGTGCCCGAGGGGATCCCGTCCCGACGGACCCAGATCCGAGCTGCGTGGTCCGAAAGCGCCGGGGCCTCAGCACCGGAGAGATCTCCATCCCCTGCGTCAGTTCTACCTGACCCACCCAGATCGAGCTGGCGGGGAGGCTCATGTCCTGGCCAACACGGTCGAACCGTCATGGTCGAATGCGAAACGGAGCTCCTCGAGCCCTTCTGCAGTCATGGCTCTCCGAAGCTCGGTGGGGTTGGAGGTGTAGAAGAGGAGGAAGCCCCCTCCGCCGGCGCCGACGAGCTTGCCTCCGATCGCCCCGGCGTCCATTGCGGCCTGATACCAGCGGTCAATGTCCCCATTGGACATGCCTTGAGAACGGCTCTTTTTGTACTCCCAGTGCTCGAGCATGAGCTCGGCGAACCCCCGGGTATCGCCTCTCTCAAGGGCTCGGCGGCTTTCGATCCCGAGCCGCTTGACTACGTGGAGATTCTCTAGCATGGCAGTGTCGTCGGAGTCCGAACGGGACTTCTGTTCGTGAAGCACACCCTCGGCATTGCGAGAGAACCGGGTGAAGAACATGAGAAGATGCTCTTCGAGGTCGTGCATTGTCTCGTTGCTTAAGCGGAGCGGACTCACACTGCACAGATCCGTCCTTTTGGAAGTCGAAGCAGGTCAGGCCGCCGAAGGCGGCGATGTACTGGTCCTGCTTGCCTACGGCGCGTCCAAGCACGTCGATCTCGATGGAACACGCCTCTTCCGCCAGGTCGGCGGACGCGACGTGCTCGCGACGCTGGGCGTAGACCGCTCGAAGTAGTCCAACGGTGAACGTTCCCGAAGAACCCAATCCGGTCCCGGTGGGGATATCAGCCACGCTTACGAGCTCCAGTGCTGGATCGAGGTCGTGGCATCGCAGCACTTCCCGGATAATGGCGTGGTCGATCTGGTCGATCTTGTCTACACGCTCCATCTCCGAATACTTGAGGAGGTATCCCGGCGTAAATGTGCGGTTTAGGGAGACAAAATGTACTTGTTGATGGCGGCGGCGATCAAGCTTCCGCCGAATCGCTGGTAATACGAAGGTAGGTCGGTGCCTCCACCGCCGAGGGTGATCCGAAGTGGAGTCCGAGTGATGATCAACGTGTGCTCCTCTGGGCCAAAACATGAATGAACTTGGATGCTCTCAATCAGCGCCGAGCTTTTCATCCTGCGACTGGGATCTCCCCATGGAATCGTCTTTGGAGCCGATCCGTTCATGCCGGAAATCGGATCCATGCACCGCAGCCGACACCGACGACCAGGCATCGCGCCAGTACGAACGATAGTTAGGATACCGCCCCCGAACGTAAGTCGGAGAGGGCAGCGCTGCACCGAGGAGGAAGAACAGCGCCCGAAGGGTGGGGAGTCGCAGTGCCCAACCGAGCGGATGACGGGCCAGGAGAGATGTACCGTTCCATCCCATTAAGCCGAGTCTAAGCTGTTCAACCTGGCCCCGAAATGCACGATCGAGATCTCCTGACGGCATCTTTCGTCCTTCGTGGCACCGAGATCGGCGAGACCAGCCCAGATATAGGATTCGAACCAACCGAGCCCGGCGTCCTCGAAGGCCCGGATGAAGCTCTGGGGACCCAAGCGGTCGAACAAGATGGCGATGTCACGCCAGCTGTTAAAGCTCGGGTTGTCCTTGCCAAGGTCATTGACAACGTGCAAGCACGAGATCAGCAGGGCGTCTGTTGCTGACGCGAATCGTACCGGCACCCCAGCGATCTCCCCTTGGTCGGAGCGGTCGAAGAGCGTGTCGAAGTCAAGGCTCTTGCCAAACTGCCATGGCGACACGTGGTGGTGGAGGTCGACGTTGCCCAAGGGGCTGCGGTGGAAATTGAAGCCCTCGACGCAGTGCCGGTCGAACGTCGCCCACAGCGGTTCAGAATCCCGCTTCCGCACATACCCGAGTTCAACGAGAACGTCGATGGCCTCCCTGAACCGTCGGGGGGAACCAGTAGGTCGAGGTCCGAATAGGTCCGCTTGGTCGGGTCGGGATGGAAACGCGCTGCAGCAGGGCCCTTGATGACCAAGAACGGGATATCGTGCTCACCAAGGGACCTCAGGGCCGCGATGGACGTCCCCTCCGCCGAAACGGTCAACATGGCGTCGCGACGCGCACCCGCTCGCAGAAGGGTCCGCCAACTCAAGGTCCATCTTGCGTGTCTCGGATCCACCTTTTCGTCGCCGGGATCCCTGACGCCGATCAGATCGAGAGCGACTGCGCTCAGGTGATGGGCGACGATGACCTCCACGTCATCGAGCCAACCAGCGGGATGCGTGGGAGGTGCCTGGGCGAAAGAGGTTCCGGCGGTAATGCACGAATTGACCGCCGGGCCCGCCGCCAGGGCCGAGGGACGGCCCGTCGAGACTGGTGCGTTCCGGACCGATTCAGCCGACGTTCCAGTCGACTTTCGGCGGCCATCAACAAGTGAGCGGCGCCACGATCGTCGGCACAGCGACGGGTGATTCGTATCGCGAGCCTGGTGAGTCGACGGAACCGCATCGCGAACTTTTTCAACCCCACCGGGTCCCGCATTGTGAGCTCCACCAAGACTTTCCGAGACTCAGCAACAAGGTGTCGTCGATGGTCGGTCATTCCGACCAGAACAAGGAAGACGGCATTTGTCGTTGTCTTCCAGGTAATGGACTTAGACATGGCCTCTTCATGCTATGTAGCGGACTCAAGTAGGCGGCCGATCCAATGATCCAGGATACCCCGTGAGCCGCCGGTCAAGGAGCAGCTGGAGAGCGGACAAGTGACATTCAGCTGGCCCGTCTCCCACGACCCGCAGATTGTTCGACCAAGGTGGAGACCGACGCCCAGGAAGCACCCGCTCTGCGCTGAGACGAAGAAGCTTCCACTTCAACTCGCTGAGAGCCTTGGCGCCTCTCAAAATGGATTGTACGAAGTACTCGCATACCGTCAGAGAAGGCGTTGAGATTACTGATCCCGTGAACGCGACACCGCTCGAAGCTGGGGACCTCCGCCACTCGCAACCCAGCTTTGGCAATTCTCACGTTGATCAATGTCTCCACTTCGAATCCATCGCCCCAAAGCATGCTGGTCCCGTCCGATTCTTCCACATCCCCTGCTTCCAATTCCATCGCCTCGAGGCATTCCCGACGAAATGCGTTGTATCCATAGCAGAGATCGGTGTACCGAGTTCCATAGAAGAGATTGACAATCCTATTGAGCCAGTAAGTTCCCGTATCGCCTTAGGCGGCTGATGTCACTACTGCCTCCACCCGGCATAAATCGTGAACCCTTTGCGAAATCAGCACCGCTCTTGAGTGCATCGACGAACCGGGGTATCTCTGCCGGATCCGTCGAGCCGTCTGCGTCGAGCATCACGATGAAATCCCCAGTGGCCACAGCAAACCCGCACGCAAGCGCATTTCCCTTGCCCTTTCGCGTCTGGCCGATGACGGTGATGCCTGGGCGGAGTTGTTGAGCAACTTTCACTGTTTCATCCGTCGAATTGCCATCGACAAGTATCACTTCGAAGTCGCCGGCCGGCAGTCCAGCAAAGACATGTGGAAGGTTGCGAGCTTCATTCTTGGCTGGAATAACAATGCTGACCTTCGGCTCAGCGCCGACGGACCTTAGGCTTCGCTCAGGACACTGCTCGATTTCCCCAACCGACATTTCAGCCTTGCCCTTCATGCCCGTTGCTACTCGAACTCGAGGAATTCGTCCGCCCGAGATTGGCCGCCAACCCGCTACCGCCCACCTGCCTTGACTCGCCCAATTCCTTTATGGATTCCGGGGGAATTCAGCCAAACCTGCCGGAGGAATGCGCCGAGTCGTCTTCACGCTACGGTCGATGTCGGATGGGGTCAAGAGACGATATGCGAATGTCACGAAGAAAATCGGCGCGACCATTGTCAGCCACCGTACGATGCCAAAGTTTCGTGCCGGTAACGCCGCTGATAAAAATGGGTGACGATTGGCGCCAACTTCGAGCAAGAATTGGTTATGTCAACCCGATCGGCTGGGTGGTGGCTCTCGCTCACAGTGGTCAAGTGCTAGTGACCCGAGTCGAGAGGTCCGCTGTCAGTAGGCAGCCAGAGTGTCGAGGGAGCCTGACCCGCTCTTCCGGACAGGTTGGCTGACGTGATCATGCCGCGACTTGGGCGGCGGTGTGAAGTGCTTCGAACTCCGACAGGGCTGAGGTCGCCGATGGAGGTGTGCCGGCGGACGGGGTTGTAGAACGCCTCGATCCACTCGAAGATCGCCGAGGCGAGTTGAGCCCGGGTCTCCCAGATCTGGCGGTCGAGGAGCTCTCGTTGCATGGTCGACCAGAACGACTCCATCATCGTGTTGTCGACCGAGGAGGCGACCCGGCCCATCGAGCCGAGCAGGCCTGCCTCCCGCAGCCGGTGGCCGAAGATCCAACTCGTGTAGACGCTGCCCCGGTCGCTGTGGACAATGGCCCCGGGGTCCGGCTGGCGGCGCCAGGTGGCCATCTGGAGGGCATCGACGACGAGCTCGGACCGGATGTGGTCGGCGATCGACCAGCCGACGATGCGACGGCTGAAGACGTCGAGGACGGCACAGCAGTAGACCTTGCCGTCACTCGTCGGGTGCTCGGTGACGTCCGTGCACCACAGCTGGTCGGGGGCCTCGGCCACGAACTTCCGCTGCACCAGGTCCTCGTGGACGGCCGGGGCGGGCCGGTTGCGACCCTTCCGGCGGTGGCAGATGCCCTGGATGCCGGCAGTTCGCATCAGTCGGGCGACCCGCTTCTTCCCGATGCGATGTCCACGTCCGAGCTTCAGTTCGGCGTGGACCCTCGGGGCGCCATACGTGGCCCGGGAATCGGCGTGGACGTCTTTGATCTCGTCCAGCAGGTGGGCGTCGTCCCAGTCCCGCACCGACGGCGGCCTCGACCGCCAGTCGTAGTACCCGGAACGGGAGACCTCGAGCACCCGGCAGGCCACCGTGACGTCGATGCCGTCACAGCTCAGTTCGTGGACCAGCCGGAACACTATTTTGGGAGGACGTTCTCCCGTGCGAAGAAGGCCGAGGCCCGCTTCAGGATCTCGATCTCCATGTCCTTGACCCGGAGCTCCCGGCGCAGCCGGACCAGCTCGGCCCGTTCATCGGTGGAGAGCCCTTCTTGGCCCCCTCGTCGACGTCGGCCTGGTGGATCCAGTTGCGCAGGCAGGACTCGGAGATGCCGAGATCGACCGCGATCTTCGCGATCGGCTTCTCTCTCAGCCGGGCGAGCTCAACGGCGCGCTACGGAACTCCGGCGGGTGCGGACGGGGCATGGTGGACTCCTCTCTGAGACGATTCTCGCCTCAGGGTCGGTGTCCGGGCTAGCGGGTCAGGCTCCGAGGATCTCGTCGGCCGGTATGTGCCAAACGAACGGTTTCGCCCGTCATCCCCAAATTGTCCACCTGACCGGACCCCTATGGCTGGTCCACGTGATCAGTTCACGGGACCCGGTCACACCCACGCAGTGATGGCTGACTCCAGCTCCTTGGTCGATCGGTGGGTGGCAAGACGGAGCCACTTGTTGGTCAGCTCGGCAAACCAGCGCTCAATGAGGTTGGGCCACGAGCTGCACGTGGATGTGAAATGGAGATGGAGCGTGGGTGGCGGATGAGCCACCGCTGGATCTCGGAGACTTGTGGGTGGCGTAGTTGTCGACCACCAGGTGCACGTCGAGATCCTCGGGGACGCTCCGGATGATCAGGTTCAGGAAGGACCTGAACTCGACGGCCCGGTGCTTGTCGGTCATGTAGGCGATGGCCTTCCCCGAGGTGACGCCCAAGGCCGCAAGGAGATTGGCCGTCCTATCGCGGGCGAGTCATGGGTCTGGCGCTCAGGCAATCCCGCTCGAAGCGGAAGCACGGGTGCTGACCGATCGAGCACCTGGTATGCGGACTCGCGTCGGAACACAACACGAGCGCTCCCTCAGGCGGGTTAACGTAGTAGCGACCAGGGGGTTGCTCCCTAGAGTCCTCCAGCGTCTTCACGATCACTGCTTCGACGGCGTCATCACCCATCTGTCGGGGAGCGCCCAGGCGGGGATCGTCGTTGAGGCCATCGAGCCGATGGGCTATGGACCCCGCCCGCGCCACTTGCCCACGGTGTGGCGACTGACGCCGACACGACTGGCAACTTCGATGTCGTTGCCGTCTCTGCGCACGCCAACACGATGCGACACCGCGAGGTCTGAGCCTGTGCACTCTTCGGGCGACGTCCCCAACGCTCGATGGTCTCGCGCTCCTCATCGCTCAATACGTTGGGTTGCGTCCACAGCGGTCCCATCGCTGTATTCCATCGTCGTCGATAACGACGGGGACGCACGAAATGAGAGGGAACTCCCAAAGGGACAAGCAATTATACGGTTTTTTGGGTCACTAGAGAACCAGTATCCCTCCTAGCATTTCTGCCGCCTCACGGTCCCGCTCCGGAGGCGCGTGTGCGTATCGATTGAGCGTCATTGTCGCATTGGCGTGGCCATGCCGATCGGCCACTGTCCTCACATCCACCCCGGCAGCGATCAACGTCGTGACCGAGAAGTGGCGCAGATCATGGAATCGGTATGGCCACCGATCCCCCGGAGCCAAATCAGTCCTACTTGGCCGATGGATCCGTCTCTCGTAGCTTGTCCAGTGCCGGCAGTTCCATCGCCTCGCAAAGTGCCCTGAATCCGCTGCGTCAGCGTGTCCGGATTGACGGGAGTGGCTCCGTTGGCTTGAAAGCTCAAGACAAAGGGATCAGGCACCATCGGCGACTGAGTCCCGATCAGACAGATCGATCATGTAGGCCCACCTGCGCTTCAAGACTTCGATGCCAACCGGGTCGAGGGCCACGTCTCGGGACGCATGAGTCTTGGTCGGTCCCACGTGCCGCTCCCCCTGTGCCACGGTGAGCGACCGAGCAATCTTGACGCTGCCGTTCGCCAGGTCGATGTCACTCCATCTGAGCGCTACCAACTCGCCCCGACGAGCTCCGGTAAGCGCTGCAAGAGCCACGGCGGTGCCGAGAACCGGATCCCTATCCTCCGCAGCCTTGATCAGAGCGGACACCTGCGCTGGCGTCGGGACCTTCATCTCCGTCCGCCCCACCCTTGGCGGCGTCGACCGGGCTGTCGGGGCAGTCGTCAATCCATCCCCACTTCACCGCCTGGCGACAGGCGGCCGAAAGAATGCAGTGGTACTTGTGGACCGTGGATGGAGAGAGTCCCTCGTCCAACCACCTTCGATAGGCCGCATCGATGACGTCGGGCTCGAGCTCAGCCAGCTGAATGTGTCCCAAGATCGGCCGGATTCGGCCGTCGATCTTCCTGCGATTCTCGTAGAGCGTACGAGGACGTTGGCTCCACTCCCCCGCCTCGAGCCACTTGTCGAGCAGCTGGCCCACTGTGGCCGTCGTGCGGCTGAACTTGCCCGCCTCCACCTCTGTCACCAGAGCGGCAAGGGCCTTGGCGGCGGCACGCTCCCCTCCCTTGAACGTTCGCGTCACTTGGCGAGGCTTCCCAGTAACGGGGTCGCGGCCGGCGTAGGCCCGCAGCTGCCAGTGTCCGGGCGATCGCTCCCGCATCGTGCCGGGCTGAACTCGCCTGCTTCTCCGGCCGGAGGTGCTCACGAATCGAGCACCCCTGCCAGAAGCAGCGCATTGCGGGGCGCGTCTCGTACGATCAAGCATGTCGGGACCTCCTTAGGGTCTCGGCCGAGCCCGGGGGTGTTTGCGCACCGCCCGGGCTTTAATATTGAGCTAACGTCAATCTATTGAGTCACTTGCTCATCTGTCAAGTGTTTGCTAGGTTCTCCGATGTGCCTCAGGATCTCGTGAGCGTGCCCGAAGTGGCGCAGATTCTCGGCGTCTCACGTCAGCGCGTCCATCAGCTGCTTCATGCACTATGCCGACTTCCCCGAGCCGGAGGCGGTGCTGGCCGTAGGCCGGATCTGGAAGCGGGAAGACATCGTCGCATGGGCCGAGAGCCATCCTCGAAAGCCGGGGCGTCCTCCTCGTGGATGACGCTTCGTCTGCGGTCGTGCTCGGATACTGGTCCAGGCTGCCAGAACCTCGAGCCGCTTCTGAGCTGAGGCCATGACCCTCAGCCGCTTCTGGGCTGAGGTCCCGACTCCCCTACTCAGCCGCCTCGGGGCTCAGTCCGTCTCCTGCCCCACCTCTGCAATATCCGGGCTCAATAAAGTGCCTGCCCGCAAGAGTGCGGGCCAGAGTCTGTAGGCAATCCGGGCCGATGCATCGACACTCGTTGTTTCCTTGCGTGAACACCGACAGAGCCATCTGCAAGGGCGCCCTCCGGCACACAGGCCGCTGGCATTCCACGGCTCTTGACGTCAACGCGTCGCACCCATAGCGTCTCGCTCAGGCTGACACTGGCGAGTCAGAGGAGGCTCTGTTGAATTCGAGCCACCGGACAAGATCAGGCAGTTGGGCGAGCGGCCACTTCTACCGGACCGTATCGCGGCTAGGCGCACTTGCCCTGGTAGTTGCATCGGGTTTCTCGCTCACCATTTCCTCGGCGGCCAGTGCTTCTCCTGTCGCTGTGAGCCCTGCATCCGTTTCGACCTCCGCCTCAGGGACCACGGTGCTCCCACGCGGAACGCTGCCAACAGTGTCCGCCGTGACCGACCGTCGGCCTGCGTCATGCCCGATTGCGAACACCGACCCGAACACTGGATCGGGCCTCGCCACACAGACGGGTCAGTTCCCATGGCCCGCAACGCCTGCTGGTACATCGGCATCCGATTGGGCCAGCAACCCTCACACTCCGGCAACAGCGATCCCTGAGCGCCCGGCCAACTGGAGCCAGGGTGGGGGTGACGTAAAGCTCACCAGCGCCCGTTCCAGCGAGGCCTCACTGGCCGGAAACCCCCAGGAGCTCTGCGGGGTCGAAGGCAACAGTGCCGATGTTGCATGGCAGACCACCGCCGGCCGCCCCTCGACGGTCATCGCGGTCACCGACTCGGGCATCGAATGGTGCGATCCGGCACTGGTTGACAAGATCTTTCTGAACCGGGCTGCGCTACCGCCGCCCGAGAATGCGCAGGGTGAGACGAAGGCACAGCTCGAATCAGCCGGCCAGCGGTTCGACGACACCGATCCTTATGACCTCGACGGCTCGGCGATCTTCAACGTCGAGCAGTATGCCAACGATCCCCGCATCGCCAAGCCCTACTTCTGTGCCACTGCCGGTGGGGACGGGTTCGGTTACACCGGCATCTCACCAGCCGACCTGATCGCCACCTTCGGCACCCCGGGAGGCAAGTACTACGCAGCTCATTCCGGACCGGCCGGATTCACCGACGCCATCGCTGGGTGGGACTTCGTCGACGACACCAACAATCCGTATGACGCCGTGCACTACGGCCACGGGACCGGCACCGCCGAGGATGCCACGGGAGCCGCCGGCACCTTGGCCCAGGAGGTGGGCTCATGTCCCGACTGCATGGTGATGCCCATCAAAGTGGGTGACTCGTTCATCACCTCGGGAAACGCCTTCGCCGAAGGAGCACTGTTCGCTGTCGACTCCGGAGCGACGGTGATCCAGGAGGCACTCGGTACTTACGACGTGACCGAGAGCGACACCCAAGCGATCACCTACGCCGAGGATCACGGGGTGCCTGTCGTGGCCAGCGCGGCGGACGAGGAGTCCGAGCACCACAACCTTCCTGCGGTGCTCGAGAACACCATCGTGGTCAACAGCGTCACCCACGACAGCAGCTACACGCCCCCCAGCTACCTCTACTTGAACGGCTGCACCAACTATGGCGCCAACATATCGGTGAGCGTCGAGAGCAGCTCATGCTCATCGGAGGCGACCGGCAAGACCGGGGGGATCGTCGGACTCGCCGAATCAGCGGCAGCGGTGGCCATGGGCGAGCACGTCATTGCGCCCTACCCCGGACTCCACACGGTCACCGGGGCTCCCGTGGCGCTCTCGACCAACGAGATCACCCAACTGGTGACCATGTCGGCTGACGACATCGACTTCGCCACCGCCGCCCCGCCCAACGGGCCGGCCCAGAACACCCAGGTGTCGGCCGGGCTGCCGCTTGGTCTCCACCCAGCGCGATCCGACCGGGCCGGGTTTCGACCCCACGAGCGGGTACGGTCGGATCGACGCGGCGCGTCTGGTGCAGTGGATCGCTTCGGGCCGCATCCCTCCCCAGGCCGAGATCGACGGCCTGCCCTGGTTCCAGGTGCTCTCCCCTTCCCAACACGTGACGGTCTCGGGGGTGATGGGGACGACTCGGAGTCCCTCGTGGCACTACGAGGTGCAGGTGGCACCGGGCGAGACACCGGCCAAGTCGGCGTGGAGGGTGGTGGCGAGCGGCTCCGGGCACGGGGTGCGCACCGGCGTGGTGGCCCAGGTTCCCCTGTCGCAGGTGGCCGCCCTCTTTCCCCGGTCGACCAAGCTCGACGGCTCACCGGTGGCGAGGAACGGACAACCACTTCCGGACAAGTACATGTTCACCATCCGGGTCGTTGTCCAGGACTCGGCGGGAATGGTCGGTATGGCCCGACGCACCGAGTTTCTCCACCAGGACACAAGCTTGGTCAACGGGGTGCCCACCCGCTTCTCAAGCTCGATAGCCGCACCGCCGGTGCTGGCTCCCGTCGGCCCGGGTGGGACCAGCGCCCTCTTGGTGGCGATGGCAGACGGCACCGTCCACGCCTTCGGATCGGACGGGAAGGACCTGCCTGGTTGGCCGGTCCATACGGCTCCTGCCACCGGGTTCCACTCCGGTGAGGAGGCCTACACGTCGCACCAGGTAGCGGCAACGCCCCGGGGGGAGATCGTCGGCGGGTTGGCCGTGGGAGATCTGGCCGACGCATCCGGACACGACCTCGATGTGGTGGCCACCGATCTCACCGGGCGGGTGTGGGCGTGGAACGCCGAGGGGCAACTCCTGCCGGGCTGGCCGGTGCGGACCGATCCGGCGTTCTCCGGACCGGGCGTCACCAACAAGAACAACGAGGTGCTTCGAGGCATTCTCGGCGCTCCCGTGCTCGGGGACCTGCAGGGCAACGGGACGCTCGACGTGATCACCGCATCGATGGACCGTCACGTCTATGCCTGGCAGCCCGGCGGGGAGGCCGCTCCAGGCTGGCCAGTGGATGTGGTCGATCCGAGCGAGGTGCAGTCAGTCAACTCGTCCGATGGTCAGGTCACCTTCCTCCCCGGAGCCCAGGGGGACACCGGGACCAAGCTCGTCGACACACCGGCCCTCGCCCAACTCGTGCCCGGTGGACCGCCCGAAGTGGTGGTGACATCGAACGAGCAGTACGACGGGACGCCCAATGCCTCACTCGGGACCTTGGGAGTGCTCTTCTCGGCCCTCGGGGCGCTTTCCAGTGCTGCCAACAGCCGGGTCTATGCCATCTGGCCCGACGGCTCACTGCACCCGTCCGAGCTCGGGGGCACCGAATCCGCCGGGCTATCCGAACCCCGGCGCCTTCCTCCCCGGCTGGCCGGTGGCTATCGCCGACCTCGACCCGAATCTGCTCCCTGACATCGGAGACGGGGCCAGCAACGGAGCGGCGGTGGCCACGGTGCCCGGCAGCGCACCGTTGATCGCTGTCGAAAGCGACGCCGGACCCGTCTACGTACTCCATGCCGACGGGAGCAGCGCATTGGGGACAACGGCAGGACTGCCCAACGTGCTGTCGTCGGGACCGTCAGGGGCCGGCTCGAACTCGACGGGGCTGGTCGCCACCAGTGTCCCGTCCCTGGGAGCGCCGATCATCGCCCCTCTCGGCCGGGCATCGGGTAAGGGGAGTTCGCTCGATGTCGTGAGTGCTGCCGAAAGTGCGGGTGCGTTGCTCGACGTCTCCGAGCCGGCTGAGCAGTCACCGCACGACAGTCAGGTCGATGCATGGGACGCTGCAACCGGGAGCTTCCTCAAGGGATTTCCCCAGGTGATGGACAGCCTGCAGTTCTTCGACCAGCCGCTCGTGGCCGACCTGGCTGGAAGTCGGGGGACAGGCCTACGCCGTCGAAGTCAGCTCGGACTCCGACCTGCGGGCGTTCGATGCTGCCGGGCACGAGGCCCCGGGCTTCCCCAAGCTGACCGGAGGATGGGTCACCGGTGGGGCGGTGTTCGGCCCCCTCGGGTCGATGCCGGACCAGGTGCTGGTGGCCGGGACGCGGGAAGGGGAGCTGTTCGTCTGGCAGACCGCCGCCCCGGCGTCCGGCCCCAGGGGGGCGTGGCCACAGGTGCACCAGAACCTGTGGAACACCAATGACTACTCGGGAGGGGCGACTGTCTCTGACGGCACCACGTCCTCGGTCGGAATCGGGATGGCCGCGAGTTGTCGCCAGAGCAGATCCGGCGGGGCGGTCAGCAGCAATCGGCGTGAGACGGTGGACACGGCTGTGCCCGGGGCCCCCTCCTACGCTCGCGCCCGGACCTCGGGCTCAGCCGTACCGTCACCGTGTCCGACGCGACGCAAGGCGAAGAGCACCGGACCGCTGTCTCCACACCCGGTGGCCCACCGGTTGACCCGACAACACCCGACACGGCCTGCTGGTACTGGCTAGTGGTCTGTCTAGGAAATGCCACAGCCGGTTTGTCACTGGGCCGCTCGGCAGTCGAATCCTCCCCGGTACTCGGATCAGTCTGAGACGATACTGAGATGACTGAGATGTCGAGAGGATCAGATGAGGACGCCGAGCGGCCACGTGCGTGGATGAGTTGGTCGAGCGGCAAGGACAGCGCGTTGGCGTTGCACGAGGTGCGATCGGGTGGTGAGGTCGATGTCATCGGGCTGGTGACGACCGTGAATTCGACGATGGACCGGGTAGCCATGCACGCTGTGCGCCGCGTCCTGCTTGAAGAACAAGCCGATGCGCTGGGTCTGCCGCTGCACGTCGTCGACCTGCCGTGGCCGTGCGCGAACGAACTCTATGAGCAGCGGATGTCCGCTGCGGTCGAGGTCGCTCGGCAGTCCGGTGTGAAGTCCATCGTGTTTGGAGACCTGTTCCTGGAGGATGTCCGTGCCTATCGTCTCGCCATGCTGGATGGCACCGGCATCACGCCGCTCTTCCCGTTGTGGGGGCGAGCCACGAACGGCCTTGCCCAAGAGATGCTCGTTCAGGGCGTCAAGGCGGTGATCACGTGCGTTGACCCCGCACAGGCGCCAAGGAGCATCGCTGGTCGGTGGTATGACGAAGCTCTGCTGAGTGAACTGCCTCCGGACATCGACCCGTGTGGCGAGAAGGGTGAGTTCCACACCTTCGTCGTCGATGGACCGGGCTTCGCCCATCCCTTGGATGTCGGAGTTGGAGAAGTCGTCGAGCGCGACGGATTCGTCTTCGCCGATGTGTTTCCAACGAATACGGCGATTCCGCGTTGACAGCGGTCAGTCCAGATCTGACCTGGCACCTTGCCTTGGGAGGACGCCGGGTTCGTCGCTGTCTTGACGTGGTGGGTCCTGTCGGCAGGGCCGCCGGGCTGGACTGTCTTCCTTGACAGACCGGCATCGTCATTTCACAGAAGACCACTCGTCGCTCCGGCGTCGAGGCGGTCCGAGGTGTGGCGGTCCCTTGGTCGCCCGTGGGTTGAACGCAGCCCGAGAACCCCGCCCCCGGACTTGCCGGCCGCCGCCGCTTTGGGGCTGCGGCCTGCGCCCACTTCCCTACTCTGCCGCTGTCGGGACTGGGGACTGCCCCAGGTCCCATCACCGATTCACCGGGAATGTTCTCGACGCTCGAAATTCCTCCGTTCTCCACACCGAACCATCCGCCTGGGCCAAACCTAAGTGCCGTATCGTTTTCGACTGGGGTTGTATTGCCCTGGCAGGTGGCAGACATCGAGGGAAGGGTCGAAATGGCCAAAACTCCTGCATCCGGGGAGGAAGGTGCTGAGCCGACGCAGATGCCGGGCCGAGGGCCGCCGCCGAGTCCCAGCGGTCGCACCAGATCCGGGGGACCAACCACTCCAGGGGGGAAGGAGATTGCGTCCAGAATGCCACCAAACATGGCATCAACTCCCCGAGCCCCGTTGCTGGGGGTGAGCGGCAAGAGGACTGGGACGACCATCTAGAGCGCTTTCGCCAGGATTGGCAACCAGTGGGGGCGTATGAGGAGGAGTTGCTCCAGGACCTTGCCAGCCTGTACTGGCGCCTCCGTCGCGTAGCAAGGGCAGAGGTCGAATACATCAATTCCCGTTTTGCTCTTATTGACGACCCTGATCCCGTCGAGGAGCTTTCTGGCGAGAGATCGCAGGACGACCGGTACTTAGAGGACGGTGCCTGCGATCTCGAGGACGCATTGGCGTTTCTCGCCTCCCTACGGGGAATGGGCGACGGTAAACAAATTGATCAAGATCGAGCTGCGAACCTCGATGCGTTGGTGCTCTGGCTGCTCATGAACAGATGGGGCACTTGAGGTGGAGTCGGATCCGTTCGAGTTCGATGAGATCACAAGTGGGGCATTCAAGGCCTATCTCTGGAGTTGTTCACAGTCCCACAACTGTTCCTATCCAAGATTCATAACCAACATGCAAGACGTTGCAAGAAGAGTACTGCGGAGCGTCAAGCCCGAGAGCGGGCGGCACGGATGCGGCGGATGGGCCGAGAACTGGAAGCCATCCTCCCAAGTCCTGAAGAGCAGTCGACGCTGACTAAGTACGAGGCCCACCTCCGCCGAATATTTGCAAGACCGCGTCCCAGCTTGAAATCGCCCAGCGCCAGCGGTCAGGCGATCGTCCGCCGCCGCCGCAACGAATCGAGTTCGCCATTGATCACGAGGACGGGTCCTAGCGATTTGGTGGTCCGGCGCCTAGGCAGACCCGGGGGTCGCTGGTCATCGATAATCCTTCTCGGTCGACTAGCTCAATCGGTCACTTGTGATCTAATTCACAAACCATTTCCAATCCGAAATTCCGAAACGAACTCGGCTGGTCGCCCTTACCGGGACAGTCGGAGAGTGGGCCAGCGAATACCGGTCAGTTGGGTAGGACAACCGTAGGATCAGAATTACCAGTCCACACAACGTTTGCATGGCCTGAACTGGTATGACACGACGGCATGCCCGTCCACCCTCAGCCTTTGTTTGGGCTGAGTCCAGCACCCGGAATGGTCACGTGCCTCGAGGCATGAAGGGCCGAGGTCAGCTAGGCACTCAGAGGATTCCCGTGCTCGCCGACCGCTGGAACCACCGATCTCAGGCCTACCCCTCGGTCACGCGATAGTCGGCCAGGACGACCCAGTAGGAAGCCCTGGCCGGTCGGACACCCCAACGCCCGCAATGTCTCCAACTCTCCTGCCGTCTCGATTCCCTCGGCGACGATGGTGGAGTCGCGCGTCTCGGAGACGAAGCCAAGGAGGGCTCGCCCGAGCGCCTGCCGTGCCGGATCCCGGTCGATACCCCGGATCAGCCCGATATCCAACTTGATGACGTCGGGGCGGAGATCGAGAATATGACGGAAGCTGGAGAACCCAGCCCCGGCGTCGTCAACCGCCAGCCGAACGCCTTGCGATCGGAGTTCCCGAATTCCCGTTTCGAACGCGGGATAGTCGACGATCGGCGTGTGCTCCGTCAGTTCAAGGACGATCCGCTCGGCCGGAACGTCGGCCAGCCTCGCCCAGAGCTGTCCCGACAGGATCGTCTCGACCGATGCATTGACCGACAAGTACAGGTTCGAGGGCAGGCGGTGGAATTGCTGGAGCGCCATCTCCAGAGTGATGAGTTCCAGCTCGACGCCCAAGCCGACGGATGCGGCTTCTGCGAACCAGGAATCGGGTGGGCGGATGGGCTCCTGCTTGAAGCGGGCCAGCGCCTCGGCCCCCACCGCCCGGCCACTGGTGAGGTCGACGATGGGCTGAAAGTGGATCTCGAAAGACCGGTTGGCGATGATGGTTCGGATTGGATGGTCGCGCTGCTCGCTCAGCCGACGGACGTCGGTCGCGTCCCACCTCGAGCCCTGATCCGAGAGATGAGACCGGATCGCCGACCGGCGGAGTCCCTCCTGGGCCAGCAGCAGATCACCGTTCCTGGCCGTCAGCAGGCCGCTGCTCTCGGTGACCAGAAGGTCGCCGCTCATGAGGGGAACACCGTCATTGTCCGCCAGTCATCGTGATTACTCGATCCGTGAGAGCCACTAGTACCCGACGGCCTCCGATCACCGCCGGTATCCACCACTACGCACATCGTCCCACCCTGCACCAACCTTGAGCCCTCATTGACCTTGAGCCGCTCCGATGCAGGTCGAAAGCACAAACGGAGCTCCTGCTGCGACAACGGTCGTCACCACCCCACGGGTCAGTGGTCGCTGTTCGGCCGCCCGCCAGTGTGGAGAAGGTGGACAAGCGGAGCGATCAACGTGGGGTGACATCCGGACTCGGTGGTCCTCCGCCGTGCATCCGGAGCGAGCGGGGCAACGCTCCGGCCTGACGCGGTCCTGTCGGTGGACCCGAGGGCACCACCGAAGAGCCGCACCCGACCCAAGGGCATGAACTCGCCCGGCCCCCACACCGTCGGTGATGATGACAGCGACACTCCGAAGATCCTCTCCGAACTCCGGGCCCCATCGCAGGGGGTAGTGGGCGACGGCCCGAACGCCGACATTGATGGGGAAAGGTGCAATCGCTCCTGCCCAAAGATGACGGCTGGAAACCCCCTGTCCGGCGCGGCGTCAATCTCGACGCGGATTGACGACCTACGCTGGATGCACCATGCAGGTCCAGATCGCGGTGGTCGGGGGAAGCGAGGCGGCGCCTCCTGCGGTGGCGCTGGCCGAACAGGTCGGGTACGGATTGGCCAAGTCGGGGGCGGTCGTGGTCTGCGGCGGACTCGGCGGCGTCATGGCTGCAGCCTGCCGGGGAGCCAAGTCGGCCGGCGGGCTGACCGTCGGCCTGTTGCCGGGCACCGATCCCTCGGCCGCCAACCCCTGGGTGGACCTGGTGATCCCCACCGGACTCGGCGAGGCACGCAACACCCTCGTCGTGGCTTCGGGCGCCGCCGTGATCGCCATCGCCGGCGAGTACGGGACGCTCGCCGAGATCGCCCTCGCCCTCCGCTCGGGCACCCCGGTGATCGGCCTCGGGACCTGGTCCCTCACCCATCCGTCGGGTGACGCCGACCCGGGGATCATCCAGGTGTTGGATCCGACCGAGGCGGTGTCGGTGGCCATGGCCCTCACCGCCGGGACCTGACGACACCGTCCCCCGTCCGAGGGACGTTGCTCACCGACGAACGGTTCAGTAGGGCCCGATCCTCTGATCCGGGTTGGTGTCGATCAGATGATGGCCGTCGGTCGAGACCTGCGCCGTCCACTGGGTCCCGTCCCACCACCGGTAGTGGAATCGCCCACTCGGGTCGGGATGCCAGGCCGGCGGCGATCCTGCCCAACTGGTCGAGGCCTCGAGATCCGACGGCGGGCCCGGATCGCCTCCCGAGGGTGCATCCTGCGCATCGACGGGTGGCTCGTCGACCTCGGCGGGCATGGAGTTGGCCGGCCGCGGATAGGCGGGGAACAGGTCGGAGGCGGTCGGGGCCTTCCCGGAGGGGGTCCTCATGCCCATGGGCGGTGGCGGTCCCGACCCCGGCGCACCCAGGGCCGGCGGGTTCCGCTGAGCCTGTCGCACCCCGACGGAGTGGGCGATCAGGTAGAGGACCAGGCCCAGGATGAGCGAGAGGAACCAGAAGAAGGCCCACAGCATCGACGGCAGCCCCCACGGGGTGCGCCCCAGCATCTTGCGGTCGTTCTCCGACAGCCGGTAGCCCAGGAAGGCCCAGACCACCGACAGCACGCCGTAGAAGATCCACTGACCGACGCTCAGGTGAAGCACGGTGGAAAGCCTACGCCGGTTGCCACCCTGCCGCGGTCACCGGCCCGTCGCCGGAGAGCCGCTCCCCCGCTGGTCAGAACCCGTAGACGCCGGTCCGGCGGCCCTTCTGCCGGTAGGCCGACTGCAGGTCCCCCACCGAGTACTGGCCCGGCGACTGGTCGGTCACCGCATACCAGTAGAGGGCGGCGTTGAACGCCGCCGTGGCCACTGTCAGGACCAACAGGATGGCGGCCAGGCCGATGACGCCCACCACCGCGCCCAGCGGGGCGAAGACGAGGCCCAGCACCACGGCCACCGCCACGTCGAGGAGGATGGCGGCGAAGGCGATGAGTCCGAGGGCCCCGTTGCCCACGATGTTCTCGCCCCACCGGGCCCGGCACAGTTCGACCGATCGCTTGATGGCCGCCACCGCCCCCTTGTCCTCGAACAGGATGACCGGCACCACGAAGAAGCTGGCCAGCATCCAGCCGGCCCGGAGGAGCACGCCGACCACGGCCCCGAGGATCCCCCGGTTGCCGATGCCGCGGAGGATGCTGATCACCACGTAGTTGATGAAGGCCCAGGCCAGGAGCTGCGGGGTCTTGGTCAGGGCCGCCCGGGCGGCCTGGACGTTGGTCACGCTCTGCCCGTGGAACCGGGCCATGACCCTGGCGATGATGGTGGCGTGGGAGACCACGGACACGAACATCACCAGCACCCCGACCAGCGCCAGCACCCCCCACTGTCCGGCGGTGAGGTGGACCCGCTGTCCCTCGTTGGCGTGCATCGACCGCAGGGTCGGGAGCAGGACCAGCGTCCCGATCCCGAGGATCACCAGCTGGATGAGGAAGGCCAGCACCGGCACCATCATCAGGCCCGGCTCGTCCCGGGCCATGGTGAACCCGATGCCCACCAGCCGGAGGCCTCGACTGGCCTTCCCGCCGGGGGAGGGAGCCGGGACGATCGGCTGCCAGCCCTGCGGGTACGAGGGTCCGGCCGGGTCGGGCGTCCCGGGCCCGGACGGCGGGTAGGCCGCCACCGCGGGAGCCTCCATGGGGGCGGCCGCAGCCGGCGCCCAGCTCGACAGGGCTTCCTCGGCGGCGTGACCGGGCAGGTCGACGGGCTGGCCCACCGGCCGGGCCACCCCGGGGTGCAGCTCCGGCGGGTACCACTTCCCGTCCGAGGCCAGCCACCACCCCGGCCCCTGAGACATGTCGCTCATCTGCCCCCTCCTTCTCGCCGAC
This sequence comes from uncultured Acidimicrobiaceae bacterium, assembly GCA_963812525.1. GTDB lineage: Bacteria > Actinomycetota > Acidimicrobiia > Acidimicrobiales > RAAP-2 > Bog-756. The sequence continues at coordinate 346,009 of CAWEVL010000012.1, read as the reverse complement.
GGTGCCACGGTCCGGGCACCGCCCATGGGTCGACCGTGCCGCCCTGGTCCGGCCTTCCTTTCTACCTCGGCAGGGATCCCCGGGGGATTAAGAGGGAAGTGGATGGGCCTCGAAGAACGACCACATGGTGTCGTTGGCGCTGATGGCCGAGCTCTGGGGGCCGAGGGCCCGGGTGATCGACCGGGGCAGGCGCGGCCCCCCGGGCCACTCGTGGCCCTCCCCGGCGATGGAGTACAGCTGGACCTCCGACCCGTCCGAGCACGGCGCGTAGGTGGTCAGGGCCACCCCGGAGGCCGGCCGGGTGGTGGCCGCCGTTTTGGCGCACCCGTTGTGGGCGGCCCACCGGCCGGCGGCCACCGGCACGCTGTAGGTCCAGTACCGCTGGCCGTTGCCGGCATAGGGGTCGACCGGGTCGGCGGTCCCGTGGAACGCCACCACCGGCACGGCCCGGGCCGAGGGACACGGTGCCGGCAGCCGCAGGCCGCTGACCGGGGCCACGGCGGCGAACACGGTCGAGGCGTCACACCCCAGCTGGCTGGCCATGCGGGCCCCGCCCGAGAAGCCGGTGGCGAAGACCCGGTGCTGGTCGATGCAGTACTGCTGACCGAGCGAGGCGACCAGCTGCTCGATGAACGAGACGTCGTCGGCCGACCCGGCCGGCACGGACGCCCCACCCACCAGGGGCTGGCCGGGGACGTTCCACTCGTACCCGAGCCCGGCCGGGATGTCCGCCTGGGGGTAGGCCACGAGGAAGGTGTCGGCGTCCGCCGTGGCGTCCATGCCGGTCAACACCTCCTGCTGGGCGGCGGTGGACTGGCTCCCGTGCATGTTGATCACCAGCGGGACCGGCGTGGGGGGGGCGTACCCGCTCGGCACGTGGACGATGGCCGTCCGCTGCCTGCCCCCGATGGTCGGGGTGAGGGTCACCGTGCCCGGGGCCACCTTGTTCTCCAGGGCACAGCCGCCACTCGGGGCCGGGCGCCACGGCGCTGGCCGCCGTCGACGAGGAGCTCCCCGATCCGCCGGTGGTGGTCGGTGCCGGCCGAGTGGAGGTGGTGGTCGGGCTCGACGTCGATCCACCGCACGCCGAACAGGCCACGGCCACCGCCAGCACCGCTCCTCCCCACCAGGTCACAGGCTTGCGGTTTGGGTTCCTGGGCACGCCGTCCGTCCTCACGTCGGGATTGCTGTGTAAACGTTTACAGTAAGGTGGAGCCGTGGTCGCGTCAACCCATCCTTCCCCCCTGAGACCGGGCATCCGTCAGGTGGCGGCCGAGGCCGGGGTCAGCACGGCCACCGTGTCCCGGGTGTTGACCGGGCGGGGGCCGGCCAGCCCGGAGGCCACCCGCCGGGTCCGGGCCGCCGCCGAGGCGCTGGGCTACTCCCCCAGCGCGCCGGCCCGCAGCCTGCGCACCGAGCGGTCGATGATCATCGGGGTGCTGGTGCCCAACTTGGCCAACCCGGTGTTCCTGCCCTTCCTGCGGGCCGTCGAGCACCGGGCCCAGCGCCACGGGTACGCGGTGATCGTGGCCGACGCCCAGCGCTCGGCGGCGGTGGAACGCCGCCAGCTCGACCGGCTGAGCGTCCAGCGGATCGACGCCCTGGTGGTGGCGGGCCGGCCGGCCGACCCCGACCACGTCCGGCGCCTGGCCGAGTCGGGGCTGACCGTCGCCGACGCCGAGGCCTTCCAGGCCGAGGCGGCGGGCCTGGCCGCCTCGACGGTCCGGGCCATCGACCAGGCGTGCACGCACCTGGTCGACCTGGGCCACCGTCGGGTGGCCTTCCTGACCCGTGGGGGGGCACCCTCGGGGCCCTCGGCAGCCCGCTGGGGACTCATCGAAGCGGCGGCGGCGCCCCGGGGGCTCACCGTGGACCAGGTGCTGGTGCACCCGGGTGGCTCCCCGCCGGCCGACGGCCCCGGCCTGGCCGGGCTGCTCGGGCCGATGGTGCGCTCCCCCGGCGGACCCACCGCCCTGTGGTCGAGCTCGCACACCTTGGCGCCCCTGCTCCTCGAGGCCCTCGCCCTCGCCGCGCTGGAGGTTCCCGTCGAGTGCTCGTTCCTGACCTTCGGCGACTCACCGTGGGCCGCCGCCTACCGGCCGGCCATCAGCGTCCTGACCAGCGACCTCGGGTCGGTGGGGGCGTTCATGGCCGAGGCCCTCCTCCACGACCTGGGTGTCACCGCGGCCGCCCCCGACTGGGAGGTCGAGCCCGATCGCTTCGTCCCCAAGGGGAGCCTGGGACCCGCCCCCTCGGCGTGATCGCCGCCGGGGGCGGCACCGTGGGCACCAGGGCCGATGCCCCATAGGGGTGCACCCGGGCCCGGAGTTCGCGCAGCCTGGGCCCGGTCCGGCCGTGAACCCGGTGGCGCAAGAGGTGTAGCGTGTCGGGATTCGGGTAGGTGGTGGGAGTGGCCACAGATCGACGGCCGAGACCGCGTTACGGTCGAGGGCCGGCCCGTCCGACGGACCAACCGGGCTGATCGCCTCGTTGGTGGGCGCGCCGTAAGGCCGTGCCTGGCCATTGAAATCCGGTCCGGATCGGTCTCGACGGGCCTGAACGCTCCTGACCGACCGGCCACGTCACCGACCCCGAACGACCACGTCCTGACCTTGTAGAGGAGTTGTCCAATCACCATGAGCAAACCGATGAGCCACCGGAAACTGTTCGCCGCCGTGGGCGCGGTCGTCTTCCTCCTGAGCTCGGTGGCCGTCGTCGAGATCTCGTCGGCGGCCTCGGGGACGGTGGAGTTCGATCAGCCGGTGTCCGCCGCGACCTACGTGTCGTGGAACTCGTCGAGCACCAACTTCGACGGCAGCACCTTGATCAGTGCCAGCCATATCTCCTATCGGGCCCTGCTCCAGTTCGCCACCGGCATTCCCGACGGCTCCACCGTCGACTCGGCCACCCTCACCATCGACGCGGCGAACGCCGGGGGTGGCGTGTTCAGCGTGTACAACGTGGGGCAGTTCGATCCGACCACGGTGACCTGGAACACCCGCCCGGCCCTGGCCGGCGGTCCCCTGGGGACCACCGGCTCTCCCACGGGAACCGGTACCCAGACCATCCCCTTGACCGGGCTCAACGTGGGGGACGTGACCAACCTGGCCCTCACCTACTCCCAGCCGGGCATGATCGCCCGACTCTTCGGAGCCCCCGACAACCCCCCCATCCTCGACGTCGTCTACTCCCCCCCGGGATCCACCACCACCACGGGCCCCGCCGACACCACGACCACGACGGGCGCCGGGAGCTCGACCACCGAGCCGCCGAGCACCACCACGACGACCACCGCCCCCCCGACCTCCACCACGATGCCCCCGACCACCACGACGCAGCCCTCGACCGGTACCGGTCACAAGGTCCTGGTGATCATGGAGGAGAACCACAGTGAGTCCGAGGCCCTGTCCCAGATGCCCACCCTGGCCGGCTACGCCGCCCAGTACGGGCAGGCCACCAACTACTTCGCCATCAGCCACCCGAGCCTCCCCAACTACGTGGCCATCTGGAGCGGCGACACGCAGGGCATCAGCTCGGACTGCGGTGTCGGGCCCGGCTGCCAGCCGTCGGGACCGACGGTCTGGGGCCAGACCATCGCCGCCGGGGAGACGGCCAAGGCGTACCAGGAGTCGATGACGTCGAACTGCCAGACGTCGGGCGGCGGGGCCTACGTCGCCCGCCACGGTCCCTGGCCCTACTTCACCGACGCCACCGAGCAGGCCGACTGCGCCGCCAATGATGTGCCGCTCGGAACGACCACCGGCGGCAACCTGTTGACCGACGTGCAGAGTGGCAACCTCCCGGTCACGGGGGAGATCACCCCCAACCTCGACAACGACGCCCACGACGGGACCCTGGCCCAGGCCGACTCCTGGCTGCAGGGCTGGCTCCCGATCATCATGGCGGGGCCCGACTACCAGTCGGGCGACCTCACCATCGTGGTGACGTTCGACGAGGACGACTCGAGCCAGGGGAACAACGTCCCCTTGGTGGTGATCGACCCGCGCCTCAGCAATGTCCAGGTGACCGGCACGTTCAACCACTACTCCCTCACTCGCTGGTTGGAGGACAACGCCGGGGTATCGCTGCTCAGGAACGCCGCCTCGGCCCCCGACCTGCGAGCTGCCTTCGGGTTGTGACGGCGGGGCCGGGGCGTGCCCGTCGATGCTCCGCCCGCTCGTCGTCGGGGCCTGCGTGGCTCAGCGGTGGAACGCCACCGTGGCCTGCACGTCCCGGTGGTCGCTGCCCGGGCCGTTGCCGGTGGCGATGGTGGTGACCTCCACCCCCGGCCCGGTCAGCACGTGGTCGATGCGGACCGCCGGGGGGATGATGGGCTTGGTCTGGGACCAGGTCATCTCGAACGGCCGGGCCCGGGCGGCGGCGCCGTCGGTCATGCCGGCGGCCAGGATCTGGCGGAACCCCTGGTTGTTCCAGGTGCTGTTGAAGTCCCCGACCAGCAGGAGGCCGGCCGGACCCCGGAGGCGGACCTGCCGGTTGATCTCGGCCACCTGGCCCCGCCACATAGGGAAGGACCGGGGCACCGGTCCGATGGTGTGGACCACCCACAGCTCCTCCGGCCCTGACGGCAGGTGCACCGTCGACTTCACGATGAGGGGCAGACCGAAGAGGTAGTCGACGTGGACGTCGGTCAGCGGGTACCGGGAGGCGATGAAGAAGGCCAGCGGGTCGTAGCGCTTGATCTGGACGCTGTAGGGAAGGTGGGCCAGCGCCCCGTCCTTCTTCAACTGGGTCACGTCGGAGGGGACGGCCTCCTCGAGGGTCAGGAGCTGGGGCCGGTAGGCCTCGATCTCGGCGGCATACCCGGCCATGGACGGGTTGGAGGCGTAGACGTTGGCGTCGAACAGCCGGACCGTCGGGGCGGTGGCCACCCAGCCGGGCAGCGGCTCGGCCGCGGTGAGCTCGGGGAGCATGAAGACGATCTGGGCCACCACGATGACCAGGGCCGCGGCGGCCAGTGCGTACCGCTTCCCCACCACCGCCAGCACGGCCACGATCCAGGCCGGCAGGTAGATGAAGGCGGTCACCGAGTTGAGGATGGCGAACAGGTCGTAGGAGTCCCAGGCGACGATGCGCATGGTCGCCACCACGGCCAGGCCGGCCACGACGACCCACAGGATGACGGTGATCCACCGCGGCAGGCGCCGGACCCGCTTGGCGTGGCGCGGGCCGGTCCTCGGGAGCGTGGGGGCCGGCGGGGCCTCGACCGTCATCGGTGAATCGTACGACGTACCTGGTCGGGATCGAGGTCGGCGGCCGGCCCGGTGGCCACCGGCCGCTCGGCTGTCTCCCGCACCACCGCGACCGACCGACCCACCCAGGGCGGCCCGGATCCTCGATGTCGCCGTGCGTTGCCGCAGGTCAGAGGCGTGCGGTCGGCCGTGGCCCGGCCTCCCGTCGGGAACGCGGGCGCGCCGCTCCTGGGGGGGTAGGAGCGGCGGGTGTCAGGTACGGGGTTGGGTAGCGGGATCCAAGTCCTACAACACTGACCCCCCTCCATCGGCAGGTTCCGGCCCTCCCTTGAGCGCGAATCTCAGAAAATTGCGAACTTTTCCGTCGGTCGCCCCGGACGGCTCGGTACCGTCCCGGTCCTCGCCCGCGGTGGTGGGCCGGACTCCTCAAGCACGCCTCTGACCTGGTCGATATCGGATCATGGATCTCGGGGGTGTGCGGCGGATCGTATCGGGCGAGGCCCGTGGGGCCCACTTCGCCGAGATGCTGTTCATGGGTCCGCTGGCCGCCGTGGCCCTGGTGGCCCTCCAGCAGGTGCACTTCGTGGCCCCGTCGCCCATCTGGCTGATCCCCGTCCTCCTCGTCGGTGGGCAGCTGGCCTCCACCGCGTCCGGCTTCTGGTGGGACCGGTCCCCCACCCGGCTCCGGCTCCACGCCCGCATCGCCACCCAGGTGGTCCTGGTCACCGCCATCATCTACGCCACCGGTTGGGGCCCGGCCCTGGCCATCGGGCTGGTCCTGGTCGGCCAGGAGTCCCTGGCCATGACCGGGTCCTCGTCCTACCGGGTGGTGCTGGGATGGACCTTCACCTGCCTGGCCGCCGGCCAGGGGATGCTGGCGCTGGGCTGGGCTCCCAGCCTGCTGCCGGTGCCGGCGGTCCACGGGCTGGCCATCCTGGTGGCCATCGGCATCGCCTTCTCCTACCGCTCCCTCTACTCCGCCCTCCGGGAGAAGGAGCAGGCCGCCTCGCTGACCGAGAGTCGCGAGCGTCGATTCCGGGCCCTGGTCCAGAGCTCCTCGGACTTGGTGTTCGCCGTCGACCGGACCCGGGCGGTCACCTACGCCAGCCCCTCCTCCACCGCGGTGCTGGGGTTCGAGCCCGACGAGTTGCTGGCCTCGCTCACCGGTGAGCTCATCCACCCCGACGACCTCGACGCGGTGCGGGCCGCCATCGGCGGGACCACGCAGGCCCCCGGGGCGTCGACCGAACTGTTGTTCCGGGTCCGGCACCGGTCCGGCGAGTGGCTGTGGCTCGAGGGCCTGGCCACCAACCTGCTCGACGACCCGGCGGTGGAGGGGGTGGTCATCAACGCCCGCGACGTCACCGACCGCCGCATCCGCATGGAGCGCCAGGTCGCCCTCTCCGACCTGAGGCTGGAGGCCCTGCGGGCCACCACGCTGGCCGCCGCCGTCAACCTGGCCACCGAGGCCATCACCGCCGTCCTCCACTCCCGTCGTTGCTCGATCACCCTCGACCTCGAGCCGCTCGACGGGGACGACGGCCCGGTCGGGCTCGGAGCCGGCCCGCCGGCGGTCCGGTCCGCCGGCGACCAGCCTCCATGCCTGCGCAAGCCGGTGGGCGACCCCGAGCACCCGACCGCCCACATCGAGATCTACCCGGACGCACCCCTCCGGGACGAGGACGGGCAGTTCGTCGAAGCCGTGGCCGCCATCGTGTTCTTCGCCACCGTGCGCTTCCGCGCCGAGGACGCCATCCGCCACCAGGCCATGCACGATCCGCTGACCGGACTGTCCAACCGGGCCCTGTTCCACGATCGGCTCGAGCAGGCGCTGACCCGACGGGCCCGCACCACCGGCTGCGTCGCCGTGATGATCGTGGACCTCGACGGGTTCAAGCATGTCAACGACAGCCTCGGTCACCTGGTCGGCGACGCCCTCCTCATCGCCGTGGCCGATCGCTTCCGGTTGCGGCTGCGGGAGTCCGACACCATCGCCCGGCTGGGCGGCGACGAGTTCGCCATCCTGGTCGACTCGCTCGGCGCCGCCGACCGGACGGGGCCCGTGGCCCAACGCGTGCTGGACGCCCTGGTCGAACCCCTGCCCCTCCCGGGTCAGGACGTGGCCATCGGGGCCAGCGTGGGCATCGCCCTCACCGATGACGGCGCCACCACCGCCGACCGGCTCCTGGCCGACGCCGATGCCGCCATGTACCAGGCCAAGCGGGCCGGCAAGGGCTGCTATCGGGTGTTCCGGGCCGACATGCACGCGGCGGCCGTCGAGCGCATGAGCCTGGACCAGGACCTGCGGGGGGCGATCAGGGACCACGGTCTGACCGTGTACTACCAGCCCATCATCGACACCCGCACCGGGGCGGTCGTCTCCTTCGAGGCGCTGTCCCGCTGGCTGCACCCGATCCGGGGGTACGTCTCCCCGAGCACCTTCATCTCGGTGGCCGAGGAGTCCGGACTGATCATCGACCTGGGCCGGGCCGTGCTGGCCGAGGCCTGCCGGCAGACCCGCCGCTGGCACGCCGACGGGTCCGGCGCCCGCCCCAGCATCTCGGTCAACGTCTCACGACTCCAACTGGCCCACCCCGAGTTCGTCGACCACGTCACCGACGCCCTGGGCTCGGCCGGGCTCGAGCCCGGGGCGTTGATCGTGGAGGTGACCGAGTCGGCGCTGGCCTCCGAGTCGAGATCCATCATCGCCGCCCTCGACGCCCTGCGGAACCTGGGCGTGCGGGTGGCCATCGACGACTTCGGCATCGGCTACTCCTCGTTCGCCGCCTTGGCCGACCTGCCCATCGACATCCTCAAGATCGACAAGCGGTTCGTGGACAACGTGGCCGAGGACGATCAGGGGTGGGGATTCGTCAACGCCATCATGCAGTTGGCCACCACCCTCCATCTGCAGACCACCGCCGAGGGGGTGGAGCGTCCCGAGCAGCGGGACGCCCTGGTCCGCCTGGGGTGCACCCACATCCAGGGCTACCTGTACTCGCCGGCCGTCCCGGCCGACCAGACCCACGCCTTCCTGGCCGGCGGGGTCGGCTCGGACCTCGACCCCGTCGGCTGACCCGGCCGGCCGGCGCCGGAAGGTCGGCGGCTCAGGCGCTGGCCCCCACGATCGGCTGGTTGAGGTGGATGGCCCCGGTCGAGCCGTAGAACGGGGCGGTCCCGAAGGAGAAGACGCCGCCGTCACTGGCCACCAGCCAGTAGCCGTGGCCGCCCGGGGCGGGCGCCATGCCCACGATGGGACGGTTGAGGTGCATGGCCCCGGTGGAGCCGAAGAAGGTGGCGTCACCGAAGGTGAAGATGCCGCCGTCCGAAGCCACCAGCCAGTAGCCGTGGCCGTTCGGGTTGGCGGCCATGCCCACGATGGGCTGGTTGAGGTGCATGGCCCCGGTCGAGCCGTAGAAGGCGGCGTCGCCGAAGGTGAAGATGCCGCCGTCCGAGGCCACCAGCCAGTAGCCGTGGCCGTCGGGGGTGGCGGCCATGCCCACGATGGGCTGGTTGAGGTGCATGGCCCCGGTCGAGCCGTAGAAGGTGGCGTTCCCGAAGGAGAAGATGCCGCCGTCACTGGCCACCAGCCAGTAGCCCTGGCCGCCCGGGGTGGCGGCCATGCCCACGATGGGCCGGTTGAGATGGGACCCGCCCATCGATCCCAGGAAGTGGCCGTCGCCGAAGGCGAACACCCCGCCGTCCCGGGCGACGGTCCAGTACCCTCCCCCGTCGGTCGTGTCGGCCATACCCACCACCGGCTGGTTGAGCACGATCGACCCGGTCGACCCGCAGAACGGGAGGTTCCCGAAGCTGAAGATCCCTCCGTCGCTGGCCGTCATCCGGTAGCCGGCCGGGCCCCCCGCCGGCGGGTTGCAGGGGACGTTCAGGCCGTTGCCCAAATCGATCGGTGCGGTGAAGAGGCGCCGCGCCCCGCCACAGCCGTAGTTGGTACACCCGGCGGTCCACCCGGCGAAGCCCAGCCACCACTGGCCGGTGGCGTCGGTGAAGAGCGACCCCCCACCGGGACCGGCCACGCTCCCGTACGAGGTGAGGAAGGGGCCGCCGGCCGGTTGGCTGCACGGTCCCGTGGGGCCGCTGCAGCTGGTGATGGCCTGCGAGTACGAGGCCGAGAGGAAGTCCCCGGCCGAGAAGAGCAGCTGGTAGCCACTGGAGGAGAAGACCATCTGGGGGTTGTCGAAGGTGGTCTCCCAGGGGAGTGCGGCCTGGTCCACCGTGAGCAGGAGGGTGGGTGACCCGACCAGACCCGTGCCGCTGGCGTTGAGCGGCTGGGACCAGACCTGGGAGGCCACCGAAGAACTGCCGTCGTTGGACTTCCACAGCAGGTACGCCGCGCCGGTGGCCGGGTCGATGAACGGGCTCGGATCCAGCACACCCGCACTCCCGGGGCCACAGGTCAGGGGGCCGGACGAGGAGTCGGTGAACACCGGGGACGACGGGGTCAGCGACGCGGCCGTCGCCACCGACAGGCAGCTGTGCCCGCTGTCGGCCGGATTGGGGTTGACCGAGGCGTCGTAGAACATGACCCAGTGGCCGCCGTAGAAGAACACGCCCGGGGAGGTCTGGGTATTCGGGGTCTCCCAGGCCGGCGTGGTCGGCAGCGCCGTCGACCCGAACGACGTGCCCGTGTACGAGCCGTACCCGGTGGCCGGATTGCTGGAGATCAGAGCCTGGAGGTGGTTCCCGAGGGGCGTCCCGGTGGTGAAGGCGTAGTAGGTCCCGTTGAAGTAGACGACGTCGGGGTCAGGTGCGTCGCCGTTGAAGGCGGGCGTCTGGCTGGCCACCACCGACACGTGGGCCGGTCGCTGACCGGGGGCCTGGGCGGCGCCCGAGGCGGTCGCCGTCACCGCCAGGGCCACCCATGCCGCGGTGGCGGCGAGGAGCACCTTTCTCGTCTGCATCGTGCGTCGTTCCTCCCGTTCGGAATGGCCGAGGCACCGCGGCGTAGGGTCCCGGCCTTCCCGCCTCGCCGAAGCGTTCCCGCCGGTGAGCCACTACCTCACCTGGTGCATCCGCCGGTGGTGACAGAGGACCAACCTCTGTGCCTCCGTCATGTCGTCGGTGAGGCTAACACCGCGCTCCGAGATTCACCACCATTTGGTCGACCTCGGCAGACGACCTCCTCGGTGTCCTCACTCGCCGAGGAGGAACCGGGGGCCGGCACCCGACCGTCCGGCCACGTCGTCGGGATTGAGGAGCTTGCAGAACCCGAGTGACAAGCACCCACAGCCGATGCATCCGTCGAGCCGGTCCCGGAGTCGCTCGAGCAAGGCGATCTGGGCGTCGAGGCGGGGGCGCCACGACTCCGACAGGCGGTGCCAGTCCTTGGTGGTCGGCGTGCGCCGTTCGGGGAGCGTGGCCAATGCCGTCCGGATGTCCTCCAGGCTCAGACCGACCTGCTGCGCCACCCGGATGAACGAGACCCGCCGGATGACGTCCCGGGCGAAGCGCCGCTGGCCCCCGTCGGTCCGTTCCGATCCGATGAGCCCCTCGGCCTCGTAGTAGCGCAGGGCCGAGGCGGCCACCCCGGTGCGCTCGCTCACCGCACCGATGGTCAGGGTGTGTTCCATCCCCTGACCGTAGGCCTCACCCTCCTCGGCTTCAAGGGAGGTTTAACCTCTGGCCGGCACCGGTTCAGGCGACGTCCCGCCGGCTCGGTGTGGCCAGGTGCGGCTCGCCGTCCGGGTCGGCGAGGCCGAAGCTGATGATCCTCCGGGGGTGGATGCGGATGACCGACGAATCGTTCCCCGGCGCCGCCGTCGGGTCGGACACCGTGTCGGCCACCCCCCGGATCTCCACGCACCGCACCCGCCAGGGTCGGGTCGAGGCGATGTCGTCGACCACGAAGGCCACCCGCGGCTCGGGCCCCACGTTCCGGAACTTCTGGCTGGTGGACATGGAGTACCCGGCGATGTCGATGGTGCCGAGCTCCCGGTTGTAGGAGAAGCCGACCGGGCTGACCTGCGGTGCACCGTCGGGCCGGACCGTGGCCAACCGGCCCAGGGTCTGCGAGTCGAGGTAGGCCAACTCATCATCGGTGAAGCTCATCGCCGGTGCCTCCTTGGGGGTCGCCTTCGTCACCATCACTCCACCGGCGATGCTAAGACCTGAAGTCCACTTGAAGTCAAGGGCGGGCGGCGGCCGGCGGGGGCGGACGCCGGTCGACCCTCGGATCGGGCCGTCCCTCCGGTGTCGGTTGACCCGGCCCGGGGCGTGGTCAACAGTGGAGCCGAGCAACCGTGGAGGTACGTCATGCCCGAGGCCGTCGATCCCATTCCCCACGACTATCCGCGGGTCTGCGCCTACCTGCACATCGACGGGGCGTCGGCCGCCATCGAGTTCTACCGGGAGGTCTTCGGGGCGACCGAGCGCATGCGCCTGGCCGGCCCCGACGGCAAGGTCGGCCATGCCGAACTGGCCATCGGCGACTCGGTGGTGATGCTGGCCGACGAGTACCCGGACATGGGGATCAAGGGTCCCCGGACCCTGGGCGGGAGCCCGGTCGCCCTGTCGATCTACGTGCAGGACGTGGACGCCACTGTGCTGCGGGCCACCGCGGCCGGGGCCACCGTCACCCGGCCGGTCGAGGACCAGTTCTACGGCGATCGTTCCGGGCAGATCGAAGACCCCTACGGCCACACCTGGAGCGTCCACACCCACATCGAGGACGTGGCCCCCGACGAGATGGCCCGGCGGGCGGCCGACCAGGTGGCGGCCGGGTAGGGGCGACGGCGCCGGCCGGCCCGGGTCACCGGGCCTGATCGGCCAGGTACGGCAGGACCCTCGGTCCCAGCCAGTCGCCGAACTGGAGGACCTGGAAGTAGGTGTCCGGGTCGGGCGCATCGGGATCCCCCAGCGTGAAGAACGGGAAGTGCACGCCGTCGGGGGCCCGGAGCATCTGGCTGCCGATGGCCGCCGCGTACCTTCCGTGCGGCGAGACGAGGGCGTTCAGCCGGAAGAGGGAGGTGGTCCCGGGGTTGGCCCGGACCACGTCCCGCACCAGCCGGTTGTACTCGTCCACGCGGGCCGGGGCGTCCTCGGGTCCGGTCTTGGCCCCGGGGGGCTGGTAGTAGGGGGCGGTCATCAGGACGACCCGACCGCCCCGGCTGGAGGCGATCCGCACGAAGCGCTGGAGCTGGTCCTCGACGTAGCGGGCGTACGTCGGATCGGTGATGTCGGTGACCTCCCCGGCGGCGTCGCTGCGGTCGAACACCTCCCACCGGCCGGCCAGGAGCACGACCACCCGGGGCCGGTCGACCAGCACCTCCCGGGCCAGGACGGCCGGCCACTGGCCGGCCACCGGCGTGGCCGGATTGCAGACGGCGGGCACGACCACCGCCTGACCGTCGGCCATGATGAACGACCCCTCGGCCACCCCGCATCCGAGCTGGGCGTCGTCGACCAGGTTCACGCGGTCGTGCACGGCCGAGGCGTAGACCTCGAGACCCATCCCGAGGGTGAACGCCGTCGAATCACCGGAGATCAGGTAGGTGGCCTGGGCCGGGCCCGTCGGACGGACCGCCGGACGCCCGCCCGCCGTCACCTGGACGGCCAGCACGGCCAGCGTCGCGCCGAGGCCCACGGCCAGCACGGCGGCGGCCAGCCGGCCGCGGCCGGTGCGGATCCCGGATCCGAACAGTCGCCGTCTCCTCTCGGTGACCTCGATGGCCCGTCCCCCGCTCGTCGTGCACCGGTGCCCACCGGGCACCGCGTCCGCCCGCCAAACGTACACACCGGTGGTCGTCCGTGCGGGGGCGCCGGGGTGGTCGGGACGGCCGCCGCCGGTGGGGACCACCCAGGGTCGCCCCCGGGCCACCACCAGCGTGCGGCCCTCAGTCCAGCAGCCCCCGGATGTCGGCCGCCGTCAGGGCCCCCGACTCCAGCCCGCCGGCGTCCATCACGTCGGCGAACAGGGCCGACTTCTTCGCCTTCAGGGCCATGACCTTCTCCTCGATGGTGTCCTTGGCCACCAGCCGGTAGACCATGACCTTGCGGGTCTGGCCGATGCGGTGGATCCGGTCCACGGCCTGGGCCTCGGTGGCCGGGTTCCACCACGGATCGAGCAGGACGCAGTAGTCGGCCTCGGTCAGGTTGAGTCCGAACCCGCCGGCCTTGAGGCTGATCAGGAACACCGGGGCCCCGCCCGTGCGGAACCCGTCGATGACCGCGTCGCGCCGGCGGGTCCGGCCGTCGAGGTAGCAGTGTTCGATGCCGTGGGCCGCCAGCCGGGCCCGGGCCAGGCCCAGGAACCGGGTGAACTGGCTGAACACCAGGACCCGGTGCCCGTCCTCCACGATGTCGTCGAGCATCTCCATCAGGGCGTCGAGCTTGGTCGACGGCACCCCCTCGTACTGCTCGTCGATGAGCGAGACGTCGAGGCTGGCCTGCCGCAGCAGGGTGAGCGAGCGGAAGATGGCCATCCGGTTCTTGTTCATGTCGCCCAGGAGGCCCAGGACCTTCTGGCGCTCGCGTTGCAGGTGGGTCTGGTAGATCTTCTGGTGCCGCGGGTTGAGGTCGAGCTCGAGGACCTGCTCCTGCTTGTCGGGGAGGTCGCCGGCCACCTGCTCCTTGGTCCGGCGCAACATGAAGGGCCGGATCCGCCGTCGCAGCTGGGCCAGGCGTTCGGCGTCGGCGCTCCGCTCGATGGGCACCCGGTAGTACTCGGCGAACCGCTCGGGGCTGGCGAACAGGCCCGGCGCGGCGATGGACAGCAACGACCACAGCTCCATCAGGTTGTTCTCGATGGGCGTGCCGGTCATGCACACCTTGTAGGGCACCGGCAGCAGTTTGGCGCGCTGGTAGGTCTGGGACTGCCGGTTCTTGGCGAACTGGGCCTCGTCCAGGAACATGCCGGCCCAGCTCACCGCGGCGTAGCCGTCGTACTCCAGCCGGAACAGGCTGTACGAGGTGATGACCAGGTCCGCCCGGCCGACCAGGTCGGCCAGGGGGGCTCCCCGGCGCTTCTCCGTCTCGGTGACGGTGACCACCTCGAGCGACGGGGCGAACCGATGGCACTCGGAGGCCCAGTTGCCCACCACGCTGGTCGGGGCCACCACCAGGTACGGGGCGTCGGTCAGCCCGCGGTCCTTGGTGTGGCACATGAGGGCCAGGGCCTCCAGCGTCTTGCCCAGCCCCATGTCGTCGGCCAGGATCCCGCCCAGCCGGTGCTCGTAGAGGTAGGCCAACCAGTTGAACCCGGCGTGCTGATAGGGCCGGAGGGTGGCCTGCAGGCTGGCCGGCGCCTCGTACTCGCTCCGCTCGGCGGCCCCCGACAGGGCCCGCACCGAGTCCTCCCAGGCCCGGGCCTGGGCCGTGACCACGCCCAGCCGCTGGATGTCCTCCCACAGGCTGGCCTGGAACCGGGAGAGCCGGAGGCCGTCGCTCGACCCGTCGAGCAGGGCGCGGGCCTCGCCGATGAGGCGGGCCAGCTCCTGGAGCTCCTCGACGTCCAGGGAGAAGTAGGTGCCGGAGGGGAGGATCAGGTAGTCGAGCCCCTCGGCCAGGGCCACGAACAGCTCGGCGAAGGGGACGTGTTCCCCGCCCACCGTCACGGTGATGGACAGGTCGAACCAGTCGTTGTCGCTCGACTCCTGGCCGCCCAGACTGACCACCGGGGCCGCGTCGGCCTCGTGGTACTCGGGCAGGGCGCCCACGTGCTCGACGACCACGCCGTCGATGGCCTCCAGGGCGGGCAGGAGGTCGGTGACGAACCGGACGGCGTCCATGCCGGCCAGCCGGGCCTCGGGGGCCAGGCGCTCGCCCACCCGGCCCCATTCGAACAGGGCCGGCACCGGGCGGAGCACGGCCACCACCGAGTCCATGAGGGCCGCCTCGGCGGCCCGGTCGCGGAACCGGCCCCGTACCCCCCACAGGGGCTCGCGGCCCTCCATGCCCTCGCCGCCCCGCCGCCACACCAGCTCCAGTCGGTGGTCCTCGTCGTGGCGGACCGAGAGGACGAGGGTGGCCGGCCGGGCCTCGGGCAGTTCGACCGAGCCGTCGCTCGAGCCCACGGCCACCCGTCGGCGGAGCTTCGGGACCAGGGCCCGCAGGAAACGCTCCTCGTCGTGGTGGGGCACGTCCACCGTGGCGGTGCGCAGGAAGGCCCGGAGGTCGTCGTCCACCGGTGTGTCCAGGGCGGCCAGCCCGAGTCCTCCGGTCTGGGTGCCGCCGGACGGCGCGGTGAGCTCGTCCCACCAGGCGATGCCGTGGGCCGGTCGGCCGATGAGCATGGACGTCTCCAGTGGGAGGCGCAGGGCGTCGGTACCGATGCGGGGCTCGGCCCGCAGGCCGGTGGGCGTCCGGGTCACGTCGATGGTCACCTCGGCGGCGGCCGGGAGGAGGGTCACCGGCCGGGCCCCGCGGCCGGCCTGGATGAGCGGCAGGCCGAGGGCCCGGGCCTCCCCCAGCAGGTCCCACAGGCGCCGGCTGGTGATGGCCTCCAGCCGCACCGTCTCGTCCTGGTATCCCCAGTGGCCCTGGCGGGAGGCGGACACCTGGCTCAGGGCCAGCAGCTCCTTGAGCAGCTGGAGCTGCGCGCCGAAGAGGGCCGACCGGTGTCGGCCGTAGGCGAAGTAGTCGAGGCCCGACCACGAGATCCCGCCCCGCACCCAGGCGCCGGTGCGGCCCGGCACCACCGGCCGGACCCGGATGCCCGGGGTGGGCGACCCCGAGCGGCGCGCCGCCGTCATCACCCCCAGGGTGAGCTCGAACTGGAGAGCGAGCTCGGCCGTGCCGGACTCCTCGGCCGGGGCCTCGTAGTCGCCGTCGTCGTCCGCCTGGAGCAGGGCCTCGAGGGGCAGGGCCCAGTCCTCGGGATCCGTCGGCCCCGGGACGCCCCGGACCGGCGCGCCCCGACCCTGGCCCGTCCGGGCCGCGGGTACGGGCGGCCCCTCCCCCCGCACCAGGGTCAAGGTCGGGGTCCGGGGTTCGGCCTCGGCCGGGTCGTCCGCCAGGACCAGGGCCACGGCGTGCTTGCAGTTGACGCCGACCGGGCAGGTGCAGGTGGCCCGGAAGTCGGACAGCTCCTCCGACGGTGACCGGGTCAGCTCGACCGAGGCCACGTACGGCCGCGCCGCTCCCCCCTGGACCTCGCCCACCACCCGGGTCCCCCCCGGGCTCCAGGTCCGGTTCCGGACCGCCCCGCCGTGGGCATACCCGCTGCCGCGCTCGAAGGTGGCCGTGCCCACCAGCTGCTCCAGGACCTCTTGGTCGGCGGGGCTGATCACCGGCGGCTGTCTCCTCGGGTCACTCGGACGGTCCACTCACGGTAGCGGGCGGCACCCTCCCTCCCTCACGGTGGTCTCGGTGACCGGCGGCGGCGGCACGCCTCCTGGGCCTGGACCGATCCCCTCAGCTACTGCATGGCCGCCATGGGCTGCTTGGGCGGGTACCGGCCGTAGGTGACGAGGTGGTCCCGGATCCCGCTGGTGAAGCTGTCGATGTAGGCCAGCTTGCGGATCAGGTAGCTGTGGCTCTCCTTGGGGTCGAGATACAGGTTGTACAGCCGCCCGTGCGAGTACTTCTGGGTGACCCCGGTGAACCCGCCCAGGTTGAGACAGTCCCGGTCGTCGTCGGAGGTGGAGGCGACCATGAACTTCCACTCCCCCACCCGCAGGGCCGAGAAGACGTTGGTCAGCCAGTAGTAGAGGTACTTGCGGTTGGACTGCCCGTCGGCGTCGAGCAGGAACGAGGTCTGGTCCACCCCGTCGATGTACCGGTCCTCGGGGATGGTGGCGTGGGCACCGGCCAGGGTGAGCACGGTGTTGAACAGGTCCATCTGGGAGAACAGGCCGTCGGTGGCCACGTCGGGGGCGATCATGCCCGGCCAGGCCACGATGGCCGGCACCCGCTGGCCCCCCTCCCAGGTCGAGCCCTTGGCGCTGCGGAACGGGGAGTAGGCGGCATCGGGCCAGGTCTCCATCTCGGGGCCGTTGTCCGAGGAGAGGAAGACCAGGGTGTCCTCCAGCTGACCGGTGGCCTCCAGCTCGGCCATCAGCCGCCCCACGATGTCGTCCAACTCGACGATGGTGTCCTTGTAGGGGTGCTTGGCCGGCGACGACCCGAGGAACCGCTCGTGGGGATAGTTGTCGAAGTGGGCCCCGCGGGTGCAGTGGTAGAGGAACCAGGGCGTGCGCCCGGCACGTTCCGGCTCCCCCATCCGGCGGATGAACTCGAGGGAGTAGGCGGCCCACCGGTCGTCCAGCAGGGAGAGGACCGGGACGGTCACCTCCTCCACGTTCTCGGTCTCCCCGCCCCGGGTGGCGTGCACGAAGCACTTGTTGAACGGGAGGTTCTCGACCCACTCGGTCCGCGCCTCGCTGTAGACGATCTCCGGGAAGAAGTTGGGGTCCCGCCACTCCGTGTACATGTCCGACACCGACAGGAAGCCGTAGAAGTCGTCGAACCCCACGTGCTGGGGCTGGGACTCCACGTTCTCGCCGATGTGCCACTTGCCCACCGCCTGGGTGGCGTACCCGGCGGCCGAGAGGAGCTGGGCCAGGGTCACCTCGCCGTCCAGGCCGCCGGGCTGCCCGTACATCGGCGGCCGGAGGAGGCCGTGGCGCATGGGCAGGCGGCCGGTCATGATCGAGGCCCGCGACGGCGTGCACGACGGCTCCGAGTAGCACGAGGTGAGCAGCTTGCCCCGCCGGGCCAGCCGGTCGATGTTTGGCGTGGGGGCCCCCACGGCCACGCCGCCGCCGTAGCAGCCGAAGTCGCCCCAGCCCACGTCGTCGAAGAGGATGAGCAGGATGTTGGGCCGCCGGCCGACGTCACCCCGGTACCCCGCCAGGGCGTCGGCCGCCCGCCCGTCCTGGTCGGGGAGGACGAAGTGGGGTTCGAGGCTGTCCCGCTCCCTGACCGTCTCGGCTACTACCGGGTCGTGTGCCACCGCTGCTCCCTGCTCGGACTCGGGCCGATGCTAGCGAGCCGGGGGTGCGGCCCTCAGGCGTCGCGGGAGAGCACCCGCCAGAAGGCCAGGGCGATCAACCCGGCGGCCAGCACGAGGAACAGGGCCCCCTCGATCCCCTGGAACGCCCAGAACCGGCTGGCCGGCTGGTAGGTGACGGCCTGGTGGAAGCCGTGCGCCACCAGGCACGGGAGCACGATCGACTGCTCCCCGACACCACCGGGCCGGCAGGCCGCCGGGACCTGGCTCAGGGCCGACGCCGTGGCCGTGGGGGCCGATCAGCCCCGACGACAGCACCCACGACCCGGTCGGGGCGCCGCCCGAGGCCAGGGGGACCGAGCTGGTCAGGGGGGTGATCAGGTGTGGCCGGAGGTAGACCCCGACGGCCACCCGGACCGCCACGAACGCTCCGAGCGTGGCGGCGATGGCCGGCAGCACCCGCCGGAACAGCGATCCGACGGCGATGCCGAGGGCCACGGCGAAGAGCGAGTAGGCCACGGGCACGACCCCCTGGACGTCGAAGGCGTCGAACCGGCTGCCCAGCGCGTTCTCCGGGGTACGCCACCAGCTGACCAGGGTGGCCATGACCGCACCCCATCCCGCCGCCGCCAACAGGACCCAGGTCACATTGGTGCGCAGCCAGTGCCGGCGGGTGACTCCCTGGGTCCAGGCCAGATTGTGGGTCCCGTCCTCCAACTCCTTGGCCACCAGCGGCGCGCCCCAGAACACGCCGAACAGCAGCGGCACCACCGTGGTCAGGTTGACGATGTCGAAGATGGCGCCGTCGCCGTCGTACAGCTGACCCTGGCCTTCCCCGCAGCTCTGGGTGGCGGCACAGAGGTGGAGGAAGCGCCGGTAGTCGTGGTCCATGACCGTTCCCGTGATGACCAGCAGCAGCACCAGCGCACCCAACGCCGCAGTGGCGAGGTACACCTGGTTGCGGTGGAGACGCCAGATCAACTGGTTCATCCTGCCCCTCCCATCACCCTGAGGACCCCGCCGGCGTCGACGTCGTCGTGGCCCATGTAGGCCAGGATGATCTCTTCCAGCCCGACCTCGCTGACCTCCCAGGTCGGATCGAGCACCGGACCGTCCAGGCGGGCCAGGACCCGCGTCTGGCGGTCGGTCTGGGTGGTCTTGATCGGCGTGGACCGACGGTTCGATGCCCGACCCCGGGCGTCGGGGTCCCACCAGCATCCGGTGCGAGGCCAGCACGTCGTCGATGTCGTCGCACAGCTGGGTCCGCGAGGCGGCCAGCAGGATGACGTGGTCGCACACCCGTTCGAGATCGTGCAGCAGGTGGGAGGAGAGGATGACCGACAGTCCCCCCTCGGCCACCGCCTCGGTCAAGGACGCCAGGAACTCCCGTCGGGCCAGGGGGTCGAGTGCGGCCACCGGCTCGTCGAGGAGCAGGAGGCGCGGGCGCTTGGCCAACGCCAGCCCCAGCCCGATCTGGGCCCGCTGACCACCCGAGAGCTTGGCCACCGGTCGGTCCAGGGGGATCCCGAGCCGGACCAGCCGGTCCCGGGCGCCGCCGGCGTCCCAGTGACGGTTGAGATGGGCACCCAGCATCAGATGGTCCTCGGCGGACAGGCGCCGGTAGAGCGGTACGTCCTGGGCCAGGTACCCGAAGAGGGCCAGGAACTCCTCGTCCTGCTCGGGTGCCCGCCCGAGCAGCTCGGCCGCTCCTTCGGTCGGTGCGCTGAGGCCGACCAGCAGGCGCAGCAGGGTGGTCTTGCCGGCGCCGTTGGGCCCGACCAGCGCGGTGACCCGTCCTTCCGCCACCTCCAGCGTGCAGTCCCGGAGCGCCCACTGGGAGCCGTAGCGCTTGCCCAGTCCACGGGCCCGGAGGGCCGGTGTCCCGAGGTCGCTCATGCCGTCTCCTCAGCCCGCCGGCTGCGCAGGGTCCCGCGCAGCATCGACTCGATCGACTCGTCGTCGAGTCCCTCGTCCCGGGCCGAGTGGACCCACCGCTCGAGGGTGCGGGCCAGCCGGGCCTGGACGCCGGGGGGCGGACCCTCGGGCCGGCGGGTGACGAACGTCCCCACCCCCTGCCGGCCCTCGACCAGTCCCTCGTGCTCCAGCTCCCAGTAGGCCTTCATCACCGTGTTGGGGTTGATGGCCACCTCGGCCACCACCTCCTTGACCGTGGGCAGCTGGTCTCCGATCTCGAGGGCCCCCATGCGCAGGGCCTGCTTGATCTGCTGCACCAGCTGGAGATAGGCGGGTACCCCGCTGTCGGAGTTGAGGTGGAAGGTGACGGACTGCCGCAACACTTCTCTAGTCACCTAGATAACTATAAGAGATGGGAGCCAGAAGTCAAGGGCTCCGGCGCCTGCGGACGAAGGACGGGGCCGACCTCGAGCAGATGGCCGACGCGGGGACCCTCGACGTCGACCGCCTCATCGGCGTGCTCGTGCGCTACGTGGGGGCCGGCGACGAGCGCATCGGTCGGGTCCGCTCCCTCGGGCCGTCGCCCTGACCGGAGGCGGTCGGCCTCAGCGCGGATCCCGCCACATCGTCGTGACCGTCGGGCCGTCCTGGGGAAGCGTGAACTGCCCGATCCCCTCGAAGCCCACCGACCGGTAGCGGGCCAGGTTGCCGGGGTTGGTCGACTCCAGGTAGGCCGGCGCGCCCTCGGCGTCGACCGCGGCCAGGTTCTCGGCCAGCAACGCCATCCCCGTCCCCCGACCACGGTGCTCGGGGTGGGTACCCAGCAGGCTCAGGTAGTAGTGGTCCTCGTGGCGGGGGTGCGCCGCCTCGAAGCGTTCGAAGACCTCCATGACCAGCGGCGCGGCGGGCGCCGACCAGCTCCTCGAGCAGGGGTTCGAGGCGTGACGCCTGCGGCTCGGGAAGCTCCGGACGGCCCGGCGGTATCCAGAGGGCGGACGCCTCGAACCCCGGTGCGGCCCATACCCACCCGTAGCCGACGCCGCCCTCGAGCAGCAGGCTGCCACAAGGCGGTGAGCTGGGCGTGACGACGCTCCGGGTCCGAGAACACCCACCCCCACACCGGGTCGTGGCCGAACGCCCAGGCCAGCGTCTCGGCCACCGGCCCGATGTCCCGCTCCCCGACGGCCCGAACCTCCACCCCTGCATCATGGCCCAGCCGGCGGCCCGACCTCCGCGACTTGTCGCCGCCCGGTCATCCGGTCGGGCATCCGCCTCCGAACACCAGGGGAGCGCACGACACCACCCCCTGCCCTGGAGGTCCCCATGAGCGAACTGTCCCGACGCGTGTTCCTGAAGGGGGGCACGGCGGCCGTGGTGGCCGCCGGCACCCTCTCGGCCCTCCCCGGCCTGCCCGCCCTGGTCGGCGCTGCTCGAGACCCAGGGGCCGGCCGACGCCGGCGAAGCCCAGGCGGCCCTGGCCGAGGGCGAGTCCTCCCTGTCCATGACCGAGCCGCTGGTGGCCCATGTCCGAGACGTGGCCACCGGGGAGATCGGCCTGTTCTCCGGCACCCGCGAGATCACCGTGCTCGACCCCCGGCTGGCCGCCGCCCTGGTGAGGGCCGTTCGCTAGCCCTCCCCGACCCGTCATCCCGTCGCCGTTCGTCTCCCGTCCGGTCCCTCTAGCCCTGTCCAGTCACCCACCGACCGGACCGTTCCGGTCAGAAATCGAGGTATCCCGTGTCGTCCCACCGTGAAGCACCCGAGATCTCCAAGGACCCGGTCGCCGACTCCACCGACGTCTACGCCTTCGTCTGTCCCGACCATCCCGACCACGTCACCCTCATCGCCAACTACGTGCCCCTGCAGGCCCCGGACGGCGGCCCCAACTTCTACGAGTTCGGTGACGACGTCCTCTACGCCATCAACATCGACAACGACGACGACGGCGTCGTCGACATCAGCTACCAGTTCCAGTTCACCAGCACCATCGCCAACCCCAACACCTTCCTCTACAACACCGGGCCCATCACCAGCCTCACCAGCCCGAGCTGGAACCGCCGCCAGACCTACTCCATCACCCGGGTGGACCAGCACGGCTCCCACGTCCTCGGCACCAACATCCCCTGCCCACCCTGCAACATCGGGCCGCTGTCCACCCCCAACTACGTCAGCCTGGCCGGCCAGGCCGTGACCCAGCTGGACGACGGCTTCAAGGTGTTCGCCGGCCAGCGGGCCGAGGGGTTCTACGTCGACCTCGGGGCCATCTTCGACCTGGGCGACCTGCGGCCCTTCGAGCAGGACCACAACACCTTCGGTCTGGCCAACACCGGTCTGGGCAAGATGGCCGCCGGCGTGAACTCCACGGCCGGGCGTCAACGTCCACACCATCGCCATCCAGGTGGAGATCAACGAGCTCTCGGCCACCGGCCACCACCCCACCGGGGTCACCGATCCCAACGCCACCATCGGGGTGTGGACCACGGCCAGCCGACAGAAGGCCCGCATCTACGAGGGCCAGCCCGGCGCCAACGTCAACTCGGGTCCGTGGACCCAGGTGTCCCGCCTGGGCAACCCGCTGGTCAACGAGGTGATCATCCCCATGGCGGCCAAGGACTACTGGAACTCGCAGCCCCCGTCGGGTGACAGCCAGTTCGCCGCACGGGTCTCGGCACCGGAGCTGGCCGGGCTCCTGCCCGTGCTGTACCCCGGGGTGTTCCCCAACCTGGCCGCCTACAAGAAGCCGCCGGGCCGACCTGCTGGCCATCCTGATGACCGGCATCCCGACCGGGGTGGTCCCCGGCTTCCAGAACTACACCGGGCCGACCCAGGCCGACGTGCTCCGGCTCAACATGGCCATCCCGGCCACCACGACCAAGTCCGTCCAACCTGGGGCTGATCGGCGGGGACCCGGCCGGCTTCCCCAACGGTCGGCGGGTCTTCGACGACGTGGCCACCATCGAGCTGCGGGCCATCGCCGGGGCCACGCTCCCCCTGGTCGACCCGAGCTTCAAGCCCGACGCCGCCGCCGGGGCCACCGCCGCCACCGCCCCCGGGGCCATCTCCATGGGCCTGACCTCGGGACCCACCGACCTGACCGCCCGGGGCAAGGAGAAGTACCTCTCCGAGTTCCCCTACCTCGGGGTGCCCACGTCCGGCTTCGTGGCCGGTACCTAGGCGGGCGGCGGAATGGGAACCCACGCAGCCGTGGAACCCGTGCTCGCCGCCCAGCGGCGAGGGCACCGTGGTGCTGGACATCGGGGGGACGCGGGGCGCGGCCATCGTCTACACGCCGGGCTCCCTGGCCGGCGCCGAGATCGAGATCCGGCGGGCCGGCGGCCCGTGGGACGGCACCCACACCGCCGTCCGCCGGCGCGACCTCCGCGACGCGGCGGCCTACGCCGGCGTCTTCGGCTCGTTGGAGGCCGGCGCCTACCAGCTCCGGCTGCGGGGCGTCGAGGCCCGCCGCCGTGAGGGCACCGCGGTGGTCGACCTCGACGTCACCGGTGGCCGGATCACCCAGCTGGAGTGGCCGGCCGACCGGTAGCCGCCCCGGCGGGCCGGGGCCGGGGCATGCCAGGATCCATGGGGTGCACAAGGTTCGCCTGCGGCTGTTGGGCCCGCTCCAGCTGGAGGAGTGCGACGCCGCGGCCCTGGACCGGCGGCAGGTCCGCACGCTGCTCAAGGTGCTGGCCCTGGGGCGCGGGCGACCGGTCCCGGTCGACCGGTTGATCGACTGTCTGTGGCGGGACCGTCCACCGGCGCGGGCCACCCAGCAGGTCTCCGTCCTGGCCAGCCGGCTCCGTGGCGTGCTGGGCGCCGACCGCGTCCTCCGCAGCGATGCGGGGTACGCCCTCATCGTGGACTGGTTGGACCTGGACGCGCTGGACGAGTACCTGTCCGAGGCGGAACGACGCCTGGTGTCGGGCACACCCGCGGCCGCCCGCACCGCGGCGGCGGCCGGCCTGCACCTGTTCCGGGGACCCTTCCTGGCCGACGAGGCGGACGCCTGGTGGGCGGCCACCGAGCAGGCGGCCACCGAGCGGATCCGCTCCCGCCTCCACCGGATCGTGGCCGGCGCCGCCCTGGCCGGCGGGGAGTGGCCCGAGGCCGGCGAGCTGGCTCTGGCCATGCTGGCCTCGGACCCCTACGACGAACCCGCCCTCCGCATCGCCATGGAGGCGCTGGCCCGCTCCGGACGGCAGGCCTCGGCGCTGTCCACCTACGCCACCCTTCGGGCCCGGCTGGCCGAGGATCTCGGGACCTCTCCGTCCGAGGAGACCGAGACGGTGCACACGGCCATCCTGCTGGGCCGGCTCCCGGCACCCACCGGGCGCCCGGCGCCCGGCGCCGCCCTCCCGGTCGACCTGCCGGGGCGGACCGACATCATCGGCTCGCTGGACGCCCTGGTCGACCTGGCCCGGGCCGGGCGGGGTCAGTTCGGCGTGATCGGGGGCGAAGCGGGGATCGGCAAGTCGCGGCTCCTGCAGCTCTGGACGGACCGGCTGGCCGCCCGGGGCACCGTCGTCGTCTCGGTGTCGTGCGACGAGCTGGGGCGGGCCCTGCCCCTCCAACCGGTCCTCGACGCCGTGGAGGCGCTGATCCGTCGGGCCGACCAGACGGTCGATGTCCTGGGTCCGGACGCCGCCGTCCTCGGCCCGCTCCTCGGCCGGTCGTCCGGACCGCGGGGTGCTACGCAGCTCGTGGTACTCACCGACCCCGGGGCCGGTCTGGCCCTGGTCTTCGCCGCCCTGTTCGCCGTCCTCCGCCGCCAGGCCGAGGTCGAGCCTCTGGTGCTGGTCGTCGACGACGTCCATCTCGGCGACGCCGCCACCGTGGCCTGGCTGGGGCAGTCCGCCCGTCGGCTGGCCGACAGCCGGGTGACCATCGTCGCCGGGCAACGCACCGAGGAGGGCGTCGTCTTTCCCGGGGCCACCACCTTGGCCCTGGGCCCGCTCACCCTGGCCGACACCGAGATGTTGGTGGGCCCGGATCGCGCCGGCGCCCTCCACGCCCGGAGCGGGGGCCACCCGCTGTTCCTGGTGGAGCTGGCCGCGGCCAACGACGGGGACGCGCTGCCGGCCACCATCAAGGAGGCCGTCGCCGAACGATGCGCACGGGCCGGGCCGGCGGCCGCCACCCTGCGGGCCGTCGCCGTCATGGGGCCGGACGTCGACCTCGACCTGCTGGCGGCCGTGACCACCACCGCCCCGTCCACCCTCCTCGACCACCTGGAGGAAGGGGTGCGGCGCCGGTTCCTGGTCGAGGAGGGCCAGGCCTTCGTGTTCGCCCACGCGCTGATCCGTGAGGCCATGGTGTCCACCGTCGGCGCCGCCCGCGCCGCGTTCCTCCACCGGCAGGCCGGCCGGGCTCTCGGCGCCCGGCCTCACGTCGACCCGTTGGTCGTCGCCCATCATGCCCGGTTGGGCGGCGATCTCGAATTCGCCTCCACCATGCTGGTCGATGCCGCCCGGCTGGCCGTCGCCCGCTTCGACCAGGACGAGGCGATGCGCCTGTTGGACGAGGCCGTCTCCCTGGACGACACGGTCGACGCCCGACTGGAACGGGCCCGGGTGGCGTCGATGGCCTCGCGACACTCCCTGGCCGCCGACGACCTCGAGGTGGCCCGCCGGGCCGGCGCCGGACCCGAGGCGCTGGAGATCGCCGCCTGGTCGGCCCACTACCAGCGGCACTTCGGGGAGGCCCTCGCCCTGGCCGACCGGGGGGCCGGCCAAGCCGACGATCCGGACCTCCGCACCAGCTGTCTGGCCCTCGGGGGGTGGGTCTCCCTGGCCTCCGGCGACCTCCACGGCGCCGAGGTCCGGCTGGTGGAGGCGGTCGGGTCGGCACCGGAGGCGAGCGGCGGCATGGCCGACGCCTGGCTGGCGTGGCTCCGGATGAACCAGGGCCGCCCCCAGGACACCCTCCGGCTGGTCAGGCCGCAGACGGGACGGGGGCTGGCCGCCTACCGGTTCCCCAACGCCTACGGAGGCATGGTGGCCACCATGGCGCTGGCCATGCTCGGCCGGGTCGACGAGGCCCTGGCCACCCTGGACACCCTGGAGGCCGACGTGGCCGCCATGCATGCCCAGCGGTGGACGCCCCGCCCGCTCAACCTCCGGGGTTGGATCGTGCGCAACCTGGGCGCCCTGGACGAGGCGGACGAGCTGAACCAGGCGGCCATCGGGGCCGCCCGGCACCAGCAGCTCGACGAGCCGTTGGCCAACGGACTGCTCGACCTGGCCTCCGGTCGCCTCCTGGCCGGGGACGCCGACGCCGCCGACGGCCTGTTGCGGGAGGCGATGCCCTTCACCACCATCGAGCACGCCTTCCGGTGGCGCCACCAGCTCCGGGGCCGACTGCTGCGAGCCACCCTCGACCGGGAGACCGGGAACTTCGAAGCGGCCCGGGCCGGGGCCACCTCCCTGGCCGCCGACGCCGCCGCGTTGGGGACCCCCCGCTACGAGGTACAGGCCCTCCTCCTGGCCGCCATGGCCGCCCGTCAGCAGGGGACGGCTCCCGACCATGACGCGGTGGACCAGCTCCTGCAGCGCCTGGACGAGGTCGCCGGCCTCGAGGGCTGGCGGATCACCGCCGAGGTGGCCGCGGTCTTCGACGTGCCCGCGTGGAGGGAGCTGGCCGCCCGGCGGGTGCGGTCGCTGCAACGGCACGCCGGGCGGTACGCCGACCCGCTGGGACGGGCCGCATCCCGCTACCTCTGAGGGGTGGGCACCCGGGCACTCAGCTGGATCACCGAGGGTCGCCAGTGGACGACGAGGGGGGCCACCGCCCGGCACAACCGGTGGCCCAGCTGGGCGTCGGTGGTCGGGTCCAGGCCGGCGCGCCACGGGGCGATGTGGGGCATGGCCAACCGGTACGCCACCACCGACTGGGCGTCCCGCAGGCCGAGGTCGACGCCGGTCACCGTGGCCCGGGCCTCCACCAGGCCGGCCCGCTCGGCGGCCTCCCGCAACCGATCCGGATGGCCGGAGACCGGCTCCACCTCGGCCTTCATGACCTCGTACCATCGGGGCGGCACCCACCCGGAGGCCCCGAGCACCTCGTCGACCGCCACTTTGACCGGGTCGGGTCGGATCGCCGACCAGGTGGAGGCCAGCACGGCACCCCCGGGCCGGACCACGCGGGCCAGCTGGCGCAGGACCGGCTGCGGCGGCACATGGTTGAGCAGGAACCCGGCGGCGGCGGCGGCGAAGACGGCGTCACCGAACGGAAGGGCCACCGCGTCGGCCACCGTGCGGCCCCGGCCCCGACCGTCCCCGTGGGCCAGCATGGCGAACGAGAGGTCGGCCCGCACCACCCGGGCACCGCGTTCCCCCATCGACCGCGCCACCACCCCCGTCCCGCTCCCGAGGTCGAGGACCGTCCGTCCGCACAGGTCGGCCGGGCCGGCCCGGACCAGCGAGTCGGCCAACGGCCGGTACACCGGGGAGGCGTCGGCATCCCAGGCCGACGCCAGACCGTCGTAGGGCCGACCTAGAGCCACCGGGCGCCTTGGCGTGCCCGCTCGGCCCACCAGGTCAGCTCGGGGCCCGGACCGCCGAGCGCCTTCTCCCAACCGAACTGGACCATGGTGCCGAGCATCTCCAGCGCCACCGCCCGGTCCCACCAACCTCCCGTGTCGATCCCGTGCCGCTCGAGGGCCGTCCGGTAGGTGAGCAGGGCTCCTTCGTTGGACTCGGGCAGGAGGTCGGCGTTGAGGGCCAGGTACCAGCAGACGTCGGCCATGGGGGACGCTTCGCCGGAGACCTCCCCGAAGTCCAGCAGGATGGTCCGTCCGTCCGGGTGGCTCCCGAGGTTGGCGGCCTTCCAGTCCCCGTGGACCAGGGTGTGGGGAACGCCCCCCAGGGCGGCGACCAGGGGTCCGGGGTCGTCGAGGAGCGGCCCCACCAGCTCGGCCAGGGCCGGGGCCACCTCCGCCAGTCGGGTCCAGCCCTCGGCCATGACCCGGGGAACGACGGCGTCGGAACCCCGCGCCCGCTCCGCCGCGGCCACCGCCGGGGTGAAGATGCCGTAGCGCGTGGCCAGGGGGGTCAGGCCGATCTGGTCGACCCAGCCCCACAGGGTGGCGTGCATGGCCGCCATGTTGTCGAGGAAGCGGGTGTGCTGCTCCGAGGTGAACGGGACGCCGGGGGCCAGCAGGCAGTCGGTGACGTCCCGGAGCAGGATCATCCCCACGGTGCCGTCGAAGGCGGCGGCGACCACGGCCGGGTCCACGGCGTCGGGCAGCCGATCGATGACCCCTTCGTCCCACAGCCGCACGTAGCGCACCCCGGGGTCGCCGGTGGCCCGCAACAGCCAGTCGTCCTCGGGGTCCTGGTACTTGAGGACGTAGCGCCGACCACCGATCACCACCCGCTCGAACCGGGCGCCCGACTTGGTGTCCTCGGGCTGCCAGGTCTCCCGGCGCTCGGCCCCGGCCAGCAGGTCGACCAGCGACGCGGGGGCTTCAGGACGGCTCACCGGCCGCCTCCCCCATCTCGGCCAGCAGCGAGGCCGGCCACCGCCCGCCACACCACACCCGGTCACGCACCACGGCGCCGTCGGCCACGTCGATGACGTGGGCCTGGTGCACGGCGTGGGGTACGCCTCCCTCCTCCCACCGGAGCGTGAACTCGACCAGCTCCCCGGTGGGCAGGGGCGTGCGTTCCAACTCCTCGAAGGCGCCGGCCTCGGCGTACCACCGGGAGAGCTCGGCTCGGACCGCGGCCTCGCCCTCGACCCGGAACCGCCAGTTGGGCACGGTGGCGTCCAGGGTCATGGTCGGGGCCAGGGCGTCGCAGCGCTCGATGGCCGCGCCCTCGATGGCCTGCAGGTAGCGGTCGATGGACCCGCTCGTCGGCTGCTCGGACATGGTGACCTCCTCAGGATGGCGACGCCATCACCATCCCACGCCCGGCTTGCCGTCGGCTTGCCGTCGGCTTGCCGTGGCGGTGGCAAGCCGACGGCAATGACCAGGGACGACGATGACACGACGGCCGGCGCCGGGCCGGTCGGGAGACCCCAGAGGAGACAGGACATGCCCGCTGCCGAACACAAGGAATTCACCGTCCCCGACGAGACCCGCCACTTCGGGCACGGACGCGTCGATCTCGTGCAGATCGGCGGGAGCGAGATCGGTCGCCTC
Source organism: uncultured Acidimicrobiaceae bacterium (assembly GCA_963812525.1). Classification (GTDB taxonomy): domain Bacteria; phylum Actinomycetota; class Acidimicrobiia; order Acidimicrobiales; family RAAP-2; genus Bog-756. Next base: position 316,836 of record CAWEVL010000012.1, on the reverse strand, counting down.
ACCCTGGAGCCCGGGTGGCGGTGGTCCGAGCACGTGAAGCCGATCGCCGGCACCGACCTGTGCGAAGCACCCCACTTCCAGTACCACGTGAGCGGCGTGCTGCACATCGAGATGGCCGACGGCACCGCGCTCGACGCCGGGCCCGGCAGTGTGACCGCCCTGCCCCAGGGCCACGACGCCTGGGTGGTGGGCGACGACTCGGTCGTGCTGGTCGACTGGTGGGGAGCCTCGAACTACGCCACCAGCTGAGCGATCGGTGCCCCGATGCCAGACTGACCGGTGTGACCGCCGACCCGGCCACCCCGCTGGCCGCCAAGCTGGACATCACCGAGGGCTCGACCCTGGTCCTCCTGTCCGCCCCGGATGCCCTGGTCCTGGAGCTGCCCGCCGACGTCGAGGTCCGGTACCGGGCCCGGGGGCGGGCCGACGTGGTGCTGGCCTTCGTCACCCGGCTGGTCGCCCTCGAACGACGCGTGGAGCGGCTCGGGGCGATGGTCTTCCCGGACGGGGGGCTGTGGGTGGCCTGGCCCAAGCGGGCCTCGGGGGTGGCCACCGACGTCACCGACGACGAGGTGCGCCGGGTGGCCCTGCCCCTCGGGCTGGTCGACAACAAGGTGTGCGCCGTCGACGGCACCTGGACGGGGCTGCGCCTGGTCTGGCGGCGGGAGCGGAGGGGTCCGAACCGGACCCCCGGCCGGCGCGCCTCGCGCCCGGCTCCCTAGGATCGGAGTATGCCCACTGCCGCGGTGTCCAAGGGCCAGGGGGTCAGGACGTTCACCGCCCGGGGCAGCGTGATGTTCTTCAAGGCGCTGGCCGAGCAGGACGACGGGGACTTCTCGCTCATGGAGCGGACGCTCCCGCCCCACGGCCGGCGACCGCCGCCCCACCGGCACACCAACTGCTCGGAGGCCTACTTCGTGCTCGACGGCCAGGTGTCGGTCGAGGTGGAGGGCGAGGAGGTGCTGGTCGGCCCGGAGGGGTTCGTCCTCGTGCCCCGGGGCACCGCCCACACCTTCGGCAACGCCGGCGAGGTCGACGCCCGTCTCCTGGTCATCCACGCCCCGGCCATGGACGCCTACTTCGCCGGGCTCCACGAGCTGTGGAACCGGGACCAGCCGCCCTCGGTCGACGAGGAGCGGGCCCTCATGGCCCGGTTCGGGATGGAGCCGGCCCCCTGATCGCCGCGGTGCGGACGCCGACGGTCAGCGGACCAGGGCCGGGCGGGGCTCGAGCCCCAGGTACCGCAGCACGTCGGCGGCGTCCTCGGTCAGCCCGCGGCGCACCGGCCGGGTCAGCGGCGCCAGCGGCTCGATGGTCACCACCCCCCCGGGCATCGCCCAGGTGGCCACCACCCGCCCGCCGGCCAGGGCCACCGGCCGGAAGATGCCGTTGCTCGTGACCACCCCGGGTCGGTCGCCGACGAACGGCTCCCGGGACACCCATCCGTGCAGCAACGGGTCGAAGGCCCCCAGCAGTCGGGGCGGCGGGAAGGGACCGGTGGTCGGGGCGGTCGACGCCAGGGCGACGCCGGCCGGCCCCTCCACCAGCTGGTCGGCCAGCGACCGGAGTCCGGACCGGGCGTCGCCCAGGGTGATGCCGGCCCACTTGGCCAGATCCCGGTCCGAGGCCGGAGCGTGCCCCACCAGGTAGCGGCGAGCCAGCCGGGCCAGGGCGTCGGACCGCTCCACTGGGGTCGGCGCCGGGCCGAGCCACTCGGGGACCGACACGTAGGCGTGCTCCCCGTCGACCACCGGGCCCCGCACCACCAGGCCGCGGAGGCTGGCCGCGGCCACCAGGTGGATGAGGGACTGGCCCGCGGTGGGCACGCCGGCGGCGTCGAGGTGGTGGCGCGAATTGCCCGCGGGTCCGCGGTCCCTCCGAGGCCAGGGCGGCCGTGATGGTGTCGACGCCCCGCTCGACCTGGACCTCGCCCACCCCCAGCTGGCGTAGTCGCCGGTCGTTGCCGGCCACGACCCTCGGCGCGGTGAGGGGATGGAGCCACCAGTAGTCCTCCGACCGGACCAGGTGCAGGGTGCCGCGCTGCAGCCACGTCACCACCAGCGAGCGCCGCTCGGTCAGGGCCCGGTCGACGTCGTCGGCCACCAGGCCGCGGGTACGGCTGCGGACGGCCAGACGGAACCCCCGCTCGTCCTGGGCCTGCACCCCGAGGAGGCGGTCGACCACCTCCTCGGCCGAGCCGGCCGTCGGCCCGGCCAGGCGCTGGGCCGTCAGGCGGTCGAGGCGGGGGTCGCCCGGGTCGGGCGGCCGGCTCACCGGTCGCCCCCGCCGGACCCGTCGGCCATCGGCTCCCCGGCCGATGCCGGCGTGTGACCTGCGCCCGGGAACATCCGGGCCCGGGCGCCGGGCCGGGCGGTCAGTTCCCCACCGTGACGGCGATCGAGGCGCTGGAGCCGCTGGCCCCGCTGGCGTCGAAGGCCACGCTCCGTAGGGTGTAGGCACCGTTGGCCACGGTGGTCGTGTTCCACAAGCACAGCCAGCCGTAGATCGTCGAGGTGGCCGTGCCGACGAGGGCGTTGGCGAGCGATCCCCCGGTCAGCCGGAACTCCACCTTGACGACCCCCACGGTGGAGGTGGCGGTGGCGTCCAGTCCCTCGCTGCCGGCCACGACAGTGCCGGTGGCCGGGGCCACCACCTTGGTCACCGGCGGCGGGGTGAAGGCGTACACCTGGTCGGTGGCCGGGGCCAGCAGCAGCCCGTCCCCCACCGAGGGGGTGGGGAAGTGGTTGGCCTCGCCCGACAGGGTGAACTGCACCGAGGGGGCACCGGTCGCCGGGTCGAGGCCGTAGAGGGTCGAACCGGTGATGGTCCACACCAAGCCGCCGGCCAGGATCGGGGGCCCCTTGGAGTTGGTCGATGTCTGCCACAGCCGGGTCAGGGAAGGCGGCGACGCCCCCACCCGCACGGCCACCACGCCCCGGCTGCACGGTGCATAGACCACCGAGTTGGCGAACGCGTCCCCGCCGTCGACCACCCCGCCGCACAGGCCGGCCAGCTGGGCCACCTGGCCGCCGATGCCGCCGAGGGACGACCCCTGGAGGAGGTAGCCGGTACCGGACTTCCCGGCCTGGAACACCAGGCCGTCGGGGAGGACGGCCGGCGACGACGAGCCCAGGTCGGCGTCGGTGAGGTTGTCGTGGAGCCAGGTCGACGGGCTGAAGTACTGGAGCAACTTCAACGACGACGAGAGCTCGAGCACCGAGTCGCTGTCGTCGTAGGGGTCGCCGGCCGTGTTGCTCGAGCCGTTGCCGACGGCCACCCACAGGTTGCCGTTCCCGTCGACGATCGGGGCCGCGCCCCCCATCCAGATCGCCCCCTGGCCCTCGCCGGCTGCCGCGTCCACCTCGAAGGTGGAGAGGGCCCCGCCGCCCTCGGGTGTGGCCACCAACCACCCGTGGTAGTCCGAGCAGTCCCCCGAGTTTCCGCCGTAGCCGATGACCACCTGTCCGGCGTCCAGCGTCAGGGCCACCCGTTGCAACTGGGCCTTGGGATCGGAACCCGGGGGATCGACCCGTTCGTCCAGCAGGACCGCCCCGGTGGTGACGTCGAGCCCGACGAGATCGTGCCGCACGGCCGTCCCCACCAGCTCGTCGGCCACCACGAACACCTCGTGGCGATCCGAATCGACCACCGGCGTCGAGGTGATGCCCACCGTGGGGGTGATGTCCCCGCAGGGGAGGTCGCCCGACGGGACCGGCGCGGCCACCGTGGTCGACCACAGGATCGACCCGTCCGTGGCCGACAGGGCCACGACGGTGTCGCCTTCGGTGGCCACCAGGACCTGGCTCCCGAGGACCAGCGGCTCGCCGAACAGCTGCCCGCCCAACTTGGGCGAGACCCACGCCTGATGGGCCGAGGAGAAGGACGTGCCCGAGGGATCGACGCCCGTGCCACCGGCGCTGCCGTGGTAGACGAGCCAGTTGCAGGAGGTCAGCACCAGGGGGACGAGGAGCAGGGCGGCGACGCCGGCGCGGCGTCCGATCGGCCGTCGGTCGTGTCCCGTGCCCGGGCGCCCCGGCCCGCGGGACCGATCCGCCGCTCCTGCCTCGGTCCGACCCCGGTGACCCCCCACGCGGCCCATGGTACGTGGTCAGGGGATTCCGGGCCGGGGGACGGCAGACGCCGGGTTCGGACCCCGACGGGACGGACGACGCCGGGGGCGTGACCCGGAGGGGCGTGACCCGGAGGGGCGGGACCGGCGACCGGGCTGCTCAGGGGCTCCCCGCATCAGGACCGCCGATCCGGGCCTAAGGTGTGCCCGGGGACGACGCCGCTCGACCAGAGTCCGAGCCGCCCCCACGGTCGGGCCGAGGTCCGCGAGCCTCGCATCCAGCGATCGGAGTGTCATGGTCTCCACCGAGTCATCATCGGTCGGCTCCCAACTCGACGAGCACCACGCGCCGGAGACGAACGGGCGGATGTCGGTCTGCCGCCGGTGCGGGACCCGGACCGACGGCCCGGCGGGCCGCCACCACCTCCCCGCCGAACGGGAGTTGACCCGCTCCGGTGAGTGGCTCGTGGCCCAGGGCCGGCTGGCCCGGATCGCCCAGGCCCGGACCCTCCGCCAGCCCTGAGCGCGGGCCCCGGACCCGGGGCCCGAGGCGGTGGGCGGCCATGCTTCGCCGACGGTCGGCCGGGCCCATCGACGGCCCGGGCTCGGACAGTCTGCGGTCGGTGCAACCCGACCATCCTCATGTCCTTCCGCGCCTTCCCCTTATTCCTACTATCCCTACCTACTTGACAAAGTAGACAGGTTCAGTCTGGAATAGACGCCGTGCGAACCTTCCCCACTTCCCGTTCCCTGTCGACCCCCAAGCGCCGGATGGGGGGTGGGGCCGCCCTGGTGGCCGTCTCCCTGGCCGCCGGGCTCGGCATCCCGGCCACCGCCGGGGCGGCCTCCGGCTCGGTCAACCTGGTGGCGTACTCGACGCCCAAGCCGGCGTACGCCGCCCTGATCAAGGCGTTCAACGCCACCTCCGCCGGCAGCGCGGTGACCTTCTCCCAGTCCTTCGGGGCCTCGGGCTCCCAGTCCACCGCGGTGGTCAACGGCCTTCCGGCCGATGTGGTCAACTTCTCGCTCGCCCCCGACATGAACAAGCTGGTGAAGGCCGGGATCGTCTCACCCAAGTGGAGCGCCACGGCCACCAAGGGCATGGTCACCAACTCCATCGTCTCCTTCGTGGTGCGGAAGGGGAATCCCAAGCACATCACCAACTGGGCCAGCCTGGTGAAGTCCGGGGTGCAGGTCATCACGCCGAACCCCTTCAGCTCGGGCAGCGCCAAGTGGAACCTCATGGCCGCCTACGGGGCCCAGCTCAACCAGGGCAAGTCCAAGGCCCAGGCCACCGCCTACCTCACCGCCCTGCTCAAGCACACCGTGGCCCAGCCGTCCAGCGCCTCGACGGCCCTCCAGACCTTCGTGTCCGGCGAGGGTGACGTCCTGCTCGACTACGAGGACGACGCCCTCTACGCCCAGAAGCAGGGTGAGGCCATCTCCATCATCACCCCGCCGCAGACCATTCTGATCCAGAACCCCCTCGCCGTCCCGCTGAAGGCGGCCAACCCCTCGGCGGCCAAGGCCTTCGCCGCCTACCTGGTGTCACCGGCCGGCCAGAAGGTCTGGGGCCAGCAGGGCTACCGCCCGGTGCTCCCCTCGGTGGCAGCCCAGTTCAAGTTCCCCAAGCCCAAGACGCTGTTCACCATCGACAGCCTGGGTGGGTGGACCAAGGTCAACACGGTCTTCTTCACCCCGAGCACCGGTGTGGTGGCGAAGATCGAGCAGGGGCTCGGTGTCTCCACCTCCAGTAGCTGAGGCCGAGCGACTGGCGGTTGTTCCCCCGGCCACCCTGGCCGGGGCGGGGGCCGCCCCGCGTCGGGGGCGCCGAGCGGTGGGCCGGGTGGTCGGCCCGGCCCTCGCCGTCACCTACCTCAGCCTGCTGGTCGTACTGCCCCTGGCCGCCCTGGTCAGCCACGCCTTCAGCGGCGGGTGGGGCTCGTTCTGGGGGGCGGTCAGCCAGCCCGAGGCGGTGGCCGCCCTCAAGCTGACCCTGATCTCGTCGCTGGCCGTGGCCGCCTTCAACGGGGTGGCCGGCCTGGTCATCGCCTGGGTGCTGGTGCGCGACGACTTCCGGGGCAAGGCCATCGTCAACGCCGTGATCGACCTGCCCTTCGCCCTGCCCACCATCGTGGCCGGCCTCACCCTGCTGACCCTCTACGGGCCCGACAGCCCGTTCCACATCAACGTGGCCGACGCCAAGTGGGGCATCCTGTTCGCCCTGGCCTTCGTGACCCTGCCCTTCTCGGTGCGGTCGGTCCAGCCCGTCCTGGCCGAGCTGGACCGCGAGACCGAGGAGGCGGCGGCCTCGCTCGGCGCCTCCTCGGGCCGGGTGCTGTGGCGGATCATCCTGCCCAGTCTGGCCCCGGCCATGCTGGCCGGCGCCGGCCTGGCCTTCGCCCGGGCGGTCGGCGAGTACGGCTCGGTCGTGCTGATCTCGGGCAACGTGCCCTTCAAGACCGAGGTGGCCTCGTCGTGGATCTTCAGCCTGTCCCAGAGCGACGAGCTCGGGGCGGCCGCCGCCGTCTCGGTGGTGCTGGTGCTGATCGCCCTCCTCGTGCTGCTGGGCATCGGCCTGCTCCGTCGCCGGTTCGACATCTCCGAGTCGGTATGAGGGACGGGACCCGATGACCGGGCGCTGGCGCTGGCCGCTCCGCATCGCCGCCTTCGTCTACCTGGGCTTCCTGGTGGTGCTCCCGGTGGGCTCGGTCTTCTACCGCGCCTTCCAGCACGGCTTCGGGGCGGCCTGGTCCGCCATCTCCTCCCCCGACGCCGTCCACGCCCTGTGGCTGACCTTCCTGGTGGTGCTCATCGCCGTGCCCGCCGACACCGTGTTCGGCGTGGGGGTGGCCCTCATCCTCTCCCGCCACCGCTTCCCCGGGGCCTGGCTGCTCGACGCCTTCGTCGACCTGCCCCTGGCCGTCTCACCGGTGGTGGTGGGCATCGCCCTGGTCCTCGTCTACGGCAAGAGCGGGTGGTTCGGCAACTGGCTGGCCGGCCACGGCATCACCATCATCTTCTCCCTGCCGGGCATCGTCATGGCCTCGGCCACCGTGGCCCTGCCCTACGTGGTCCGGGAGGTGCTCCCGGTCCTCCAGGAGATCGGCACCGACCAGGAGCAGGCGGCCACCACCCTCGGGGCGTCGCCCTTCACCACCTTCCGCCGCATCACCCTCCCCTCCATCCGCCGCAGCCTGGCCTACGGGGTCACCCTGACCACGGCCCGGGTCATCGGCGAGTTCGGGGCGGTGGCGGTGGTGTCCGGACTGGTGGCGGGCAAGACCGAGACCCTCACCCTGTTCATCCAGGACGGCGTCGAGAACCTCAACCTGGTGGCCGCCTACGCTGGCGCGGTCATCCTCGCCCTGGTGGCCCTGACCGTCCTGGCCGTGGTGGGCGCCGACCGCAGCGAGCCGACGACAGAAAGGAGGAAGCCCCGATGGCGATCACGATCCGATCCGTCTCCAAGCGATTCGGAGGTGCCGTTGCTCTCGACGACGTGAGTCTCGAGGTCCCCGACGGCTCCCTCACCGCCCTGTTGGGTCCGAGCGGGGGCGGCAAGTCCACCCTCCTGCGGGTGGTGGCCGGGCTGGAGGTCCCCGACTCGGGGACCGTGGAATTCGACGGCCAGGACGTCACCGGGGTACCGGTGCGCGACCGGGGCATCGGGTTCTGCTTCCAGCACTACGCACCGTTCCGCCACCTCACCGTGCGCAGGAACGTGGCCTTCGGCCTCGAGGTGCGCAAGTGGAAGAAGGACGCCATCCGGGCCAAGGTGGACGAGCTCCTCGACCTGGTCAAGATCGACCACCTGGCCGACCGCTACCCGTCGCAGCTGTCGGGGGGCCAGCGCCAGCGGATGGCCCTGGCCCGGGCCCTGGCCATCGAGCCCCAGCTGCTCCTGCTGGACGAGCCCTTCGGCGCCCTCGACGCCCAGGTCCGCCAGGAGCTCCGGGTATGGCTGCGGGAGCTCCACGAGAAGATCTCGGTGACCACGGTGCTGGTCACCCACGACCAGGAGGAGGCCATGGAGGTCGCCGACCACCTGGCCATCATCAACGAGGGCCGGCTGGAGCAGATCGGCCACCCGGCCGAGATGTACGACCACCCGGCCAACGAGTTCGTCATGAAGTTCCTGGGCCCGGCCACCCGGCTGGAGGGCGAGTGGGTCCGCCCCCACGATCTGGTCATCCACCGGGGCCCGGCCGTGGGCGACCATGCCGGGACGGTGGAGCGGGTCACCCACCTCGGGTTCGAGGTGCGGGTGGACGTGGCCATGGCCCGGGGCGGTGCCACCTGGGTCCAGCTCAGCCGGGGCGCGGCCAACGAGCTCGACCTGGCCTCCGGCGACCCGGTGTGGATCTCGAGGGCCGGCGCCTCCGGTCGGCCGACCGAGGGCCGGGCCGTGGACGGGGCCACGCTCGACGGGACCGGGAGGGACGAAGGCGCTGCCCCGGTACTCGCCGCCGGGGACCTGGCCCCCACCACGGCCTTCTGACTCCGACGGGCACGGCGGCAGACGGCGCCGGTCCGCCGGCCCGGTGGAGATCGGGCGGTCAGAGGTCCCGGGCGGTGGCGCCGGGCGGTACGACGGACAGGTGGCTCGACGGGCCGCCCGACGTCGTCGGTCGCTCACCAGCCCACCGCCCCGTCCACCAGCTCACGGAGCAGGTCGGCGTGGCCGTTGTGCCGGGCGTACTCCTCGATCATGTGCTGGAGGATCCAGCGGAGGGAGCAGGGCGTCCCGTCCCGTAGGGGCCCGGTGTCGTCCAGTGCCCGCGGCGCCGCCGCCCGGCGCGACGCCTCGCACTGGGCCTGCCAGACGGCCAGGTCGGTCTCCCAGTCGGCGTCGTCCAACGGGACCAGCTCCCGGTCCTCGGCGGCGTCGTCGGACCAGTGGTACGGGGCGCCGGGCTCGTCCAGGAGGACCCGGTGGAACCAGCCGAGCTCCACCTCGGCCATATGGCGGACCAGGCCGTGCAGCGAGAGGGCCGAGGTGGGGACCGGCCGCGCCTTCCGCCGGGCGTCGTCGAGGCCTTCGCACTTCATCAGCAGCGTGGTCCGGTGGTACTCGAGCCAGCCCTCCAGCATGGCCCGCTCCGACAGGAGGCAGCCGGGTTCGACCCGTCGCGGATCCGCAGCTCGCCAACCATGGTGCACCCTCCTCTGCGCCGGGGAGCGGCGGAACCCGACAGCAGGTGAGCGTAGGCCCTCCCACTCCGGGATCACCGCCCGGCCCGGACGGGGCGGCCGGAGTGGGGACGGAGGGAGTTGAACCCTCACTGGAGGCGGTTTAAGCGCCCTGCCTCTGCCAATTGGGCTACGTCCCCGACGCGGCCGGCCGACGGCACGCCGTCCGAGCGTCCGCGGTCAGCAACGGTCTCCAGAGACTACGTGGTCGCCGGGACCCGGGCCCCCGCTCCGCTCCGGCGGTACGTTGAGGTCCGTGGACAAACGGGTCGCGCTGCTCACCCAGACCGGGGACTACGTCGGGCCCCGCCTGGCCCACCGACTGGGCGGGACCCACCACCTCGTGCTGCACGGCCCGCAGGCCGAGCTGGTCGAGGAGCTGCGCGGGGCCGGGGTGGAGGTCGAGGTGGTCCCCGGTGACACGGTCGACCTCCGGACCGCTGAGGGCAACCGGGCACTGGTGGACCGGGCGCTGGACCGCTTCGGCCGCGTCGACTGTGCCGCACTGGTCACCGGCACGGGCATCATCACCGGCCGGTTCCTCGACATCACCGAGAAACAGTGGGAACGGACCAAGCAGGGCAACCTCGACATGGCCTTCCACGGGCTGCAGGCCCTCATCCCGCCCATGGTGGCCCAGGGGTCGGGGGACATCGTGGTGTACACCAGTGCCACCGGGGCGAGACCCGAGCCACGGGTCTCCACGTACTCGGCCACCCGCGCCGGGGCCAACGCCCTGGTCCGGGCGGTGGGCCAGGAGTACGCCAGGGACGGCCTGTGCATCAATGCGGTCGGCACCAACTTCATGGACTTCCCGGGCTTCCTGGCGGCCAGCGGGGCCGACCGCGACCCGGAGCGGCGGAGCCGGATCGAGGCCGGCACCCCGGCCGGCCGCCTCGGGACCATGGAGGAGCTGGCCGAGTTCACCGCCGTGCTGCTCGAGGGCAGGACCCGATTCCAGACCGGTCAGTTCTTCAGCTTCAGCGGGGGTTGGACCGGGTAGTGCCCGCGCCGGGTGCGGGCCGCCGGCATCCCGTCGGCCGCCCGGCGGCGACGCCGTCCGGCTGGGCGTTCGGGGAGCTCAGCGGAGATCGAACCGCAGCCGGTGCGCGGTCTCCTCCCACTCGTCCGTCCAGCTCGCCGGTCGTCCGCCGCCAGGAGGTGGCCGTCCCCCATCAGCCGGTTCAGCAGCCCGTGTCCAGGCGGGTCAACTCGTCGAGCAGGCCGCGGTCGTCCGCGTCGATCACCTCCCGGTCCCCCACCACGTCGGTGACGTTCTCGCGTCTGACCTCGACGGGCGGCTGCAACAGGAACTCCGCGCAGATCCGGTCGACGAACTGCTGGGCCTGGTCCGTCCAGGCGGCGATGGCCAGCCGACCTCGGACCCGGTCGTACCCCCGTCCGCCCAACTCGTCCTCGATCTGTCGGACCAGGTGCCGCGGGTCGAACAGGGTGGTCGTGACGACGAGCTGGCGGGCCATGGCGTTGTTGGTCGCCGCCCAGACGTGCGGCGACCGCAGGAATTGGTCGAACGGGAGGTGTGACGAGGCGACCGCCTTCGACCCCCAGACCCCCCATCCCGTCCGCTCCCCTTCGGACAACGACTGCCAGTAGCGGTAGAGGCTGAGGATCCGGGCGCGGGGCTCCCGCAGCTGGACGGCCAGATGGGAGCACCCCGCGGCGACCAGGGACTGGGCCGTGAAGTGGCCGATGAGGAGTCGGTTACCGACGCACAGATGACGGAGCTGCCCGACGGAGGCGAACTGCGAACGGCGCTCCGAGGGCAGTTCCCCCACGTCGACGCCGGTGATCAGTTCCGATTCGTAGTAGAGGTCGCGGTCGCTGACCCCGTCGAGACCGTGGAGGGCCTCCGCCACCGAGGTCCCACCGGTCTTCGGAATGTGCACGATGCCCAGCGTGTCCGTGGCCCCGGCCACCCGGCGGGCGCCGGACTGCTGATCGGGGACGGGATGCGCCCCCGAGGCCGCCGCCGGCGCACAGTAGCCCGTCCGTCGTTGAATTTCGTAGGTCATCCGGATCCGTTCTGTTCCCACCGGGCCGCCATGTGGCTGAACAATCATGGCGACCATCCCGGGCCAGCGGGTGGATGGACCGGTCTCGTGGGCCGTCGGACCCTCCTCCCCCGGATCGGCTCAGGGCACCACCGTGGGCGCCACCACCGCGGCCACGGCGGCCAGCTCCTCGGGCCGCGGCCCCTCCACCTGGCGCTCCGGGCCCGGCGACCCGGGCCAGGGCCCGAGGACCCGGGTGGGCCGGCGGTCGGGGTCCCAGGCGGACCACGTCCCCGGGGAGCCGGTCCGGGCGAAGGAGGTCCAGGCCACCTGCATGGCCGCCGACAGGGCCATGGCCTCGGCCCCCCCGCCGGCGAACCCCTGGATGGCCGGGTTGTGGACCGTGCCGAAGACGAAGGGGATCTCCAGGGCGTGGCACGAGCCCAGGTAGCCGTCGAGCATGGGCGACTCCCAGGTGAACAGATAGACGTACGTCCCCACCCCGGGTCCGGCCGCGGCCCGGTGGGCGTCGGCCAGCCGGACCGACGGGAGCCGGAAGACGTACTCGGTGGCGATGGCCACCCACAGGTCCCGGGGGGTCACCGGCTCGCTGGCGGGCCAGGCGGGCCTCGGTCACGGCGGCCACGATGGCGTCCTGGGCCCGGCGGTCGGGGGTGAGCCGCCGCATCCAGCGGCGCAGGCCGTCGTGGTCCAGCCCGCTGAGCGCCGGGTCGCCGACGGTGAAGAAGGCCATCTCGTCCCGCGTGGTGCCGATGAGGAGGGGCACGTCGGCGGCCGAGCCGGTGGCCACGCCCACCTCGGGGGGCAGGACCAGCACGCCCCCGTCGACCACCGGCATCATCAGCAGGCCGCTGTTCCCGCGGCGGCCACCCCGCTGGTCGAACTCGACCGCCGCCCGCACCAGATCGGCGGCCGGCACCCGCTCCAGGGCCTGCCGGGTCAGGGGCACCCCGAGCTGGTCGGCCAGCTGCTCGGCCGTCGACGCCGCCTGCTCGGGGGTGTAGGCGTACGGTCCGCCGCTCTCCACGATGGCCCGGTGGAACAGTCCGCGGGCCGCCGGCGCGGCCAGCAGGGCGGCCACGCTCATCCCCCCGGCCGACTCGCCGAACAGGGTGACGTTGCCCGGGTCGCCGCCGAAGTCGGCGATGTGGTCGTGCACCCATTGCAGGGCGGCGACCTGGTCGGCCAGCCCCCAGTTGCCGAACCCGGTCCAGGGCCGGTCGCCCAGCCAGGTCTGGTCCGGCGCCGCCAGGGCCGGGTGGGCCAGGAACCCCAGGAGCCCCAGCCGGTAGTTGACGGTGACCACCACCACGTCCCCGCCCCGGGCCAGGGTGCCGCCCCGATAGAGGCCCCCCGAGCCCGACCCCCACACGAACGACCCGCCGTGGATCCAGACCATCACCGGGCGCCGGTCGCCGTCGAGGCCGGGGGTCCAGACGTTGAGGCTGAGGCAGTCCTCCGACTGGGGTTCCGGCTTCCCGCCCAGGGAGGCGTCGATCAGGCTGGGCTGCTGCGGGGCGATGGGGCCGAACCGGTCGGCCGGACGGATCCCGGTCCAGGGCACGGGCGGGGCCGGCGGTCGGAACCGGGCCGGGCCGGCCGGCGAGGCGGCATACGGGATGCCGGAGAACGACCAGACGTCGTGGCGGTGGACCCCTTGGACCCGACCACCCCGGACCTCGATCACTCCGTCCACGATTCGGGCCTCCAGTTCCACAGGCGAGCTGCCGATACAACCTGCAACTTACCGAGTTGGATCCAGCGGCGATGGTCGCCGGGACGACTGGCGCCGGGCGGGAGGCTCGGTGGCCCGTGCCCGTGGAGCGCTCGGTGACGGGGCAGGAACGGCAACGCACGCGACGGGTCGGCCGTCCGGGTGAGAGGGGCAACCCCCTGTTCACGCCGGCGATCGGGGCCGGGACCGGGCAAGGAGTGTCATCAGTGCAGCAGGGGCAGACGGCGGTCCGGTCGAAGGCGCCCACGAGGCGTCGGACCCGGACCACCTCCACCGTTCGGACGGGTGTCACCGGCCTCACCCTGGCCGCGGCCGGCCTGGTGGCGGCGCTGACGTTCGGGCCCGGCTCGGGGATCGCCGGGGCCGCGCCCTCCGCCACCTCGACGCCGACCACCACCACGGTGCCGTCGTCGTCCTCGTCGACCAGCACCACCTCGGCGGCGCAGTCGTCCATCGACGCGGCCGAGGCCCAGGTGACCGCCCTCGAGGCCCAGATCTCCCAGCAGCAGGCCGTCCTGGACCAGGCCGACGAGGAGTACAACCAGTCCCAGGTCAACCTCACGGCCACCCAGACCTCGCTGCACGCCACCACGGCGTCGATCGACGCGGCCAAGGCCCGGCTGGCCACCGAGCGGGCCCACCTCCGGGACGACGCCGTCCAGGCCTACATGAACGACAGCTCGTCGAGCGCGCTGTCGTCGCTCTTCGCCTCGCCGTCCAGCGCCGTCCAGACCCGCGACCTCTACCAGCAGCTGGGGTCGAGCAAGGTGGCCGACGACGTGGCCAGCCTCCAGGCCGGACAGCAGCAGCTCACCACGGTGCAGACCAAGCTGCTGGCCGAGCAGCAGGCCGAGACGGCCCAGCTGGCCCAAGTCAACTCGGCCCGCCAGAGCGCCGAGGCGGTCAGCGCCCAGTCCGAGGCCACCCTGGCCCAGGTCAAGGGCAACCTGGCCGCCCAGATCACCCAACAGGCGGCGGCCCAGGCCGTCACGGCGGCCCAGACCGCGGCCTCCGCCACCACGCCGGGCGCCGCCCAGGCCGCGGCGGCCCAGGCCGCCCAGGCCGCCCAGGTGGCCACCACGTTCGGCGGCGGGCAGCTGCCGCCGCCATCAACGCCACCACCGCGGCCAACCAGGCCACCACGGCCGCCGGCGGCGGCCCGGGGGGCGGGGCCATCACCGTGGCCAGCAGCGGCACCGCCCAGGCCGCCGGGCTGGCCGCCGTGCACGGGGCCATGAAGTACCTGGGCGTCCCCTACGTCTGGGCCGGGGCCAGCAGCGCCGGAGTCGACTGCTCGGGGTTGACCATGCTGGCCTGGCGGCAGGCCGGGGTGAGCATGGACCACTCGGCCGCCGACCAGTACGCGTCCTTCGCCCACGTGCCCCTCAACGCCCTCCAGCCCGGGGACCTGATCTTCTACGACCTCGACGGCAGCGGCATCGACCACGTGGTGATGTACGTGGGTCCGTACCTCGACGGGCGGGCCACGCCGTACGGGAGCGGGACCATCATCCAGGCCGCCCACACCGGGACCGTGGTCAGCTTCGACCCCATCTGGTACCAGGGCATGGTGGGGGCGGCCCGGCCCTAGGCGCCTCGGGCTCGCCCGGACCGACGGGAGGCGGGGACCTGCCCGCTCCCACCGCCGGCGGCCGCGTAGGGTCGGGACCTGCCCATGACACCCCGGCTCACCATCCTCGTCCCGGCCCTCAACGAGGCCCCCCGCCTGCCCGCCGGCATGGAGCGCTTCGCCGCCGCCGTGGCCGACGGGGCCGTCGACGTCGACCAGACCGAGGTGGTGGTGGTCGACGACGGCAGCACCGACGGGACGGCCGACACCGCCCGGCGGCTGCTGGCCCACCTCCCGCACCACCGGGTCATCACCCTGCCGGCCAACGGGGGCAAGGGGGCGGCCGTCCGCACCGGGGTGGCCCTGGCCCGGACGCCCCTCGTGGCCTACATGGACGCCGACATGGCCATCGACCCGCGGGCCGTGCCCGCGCTGCTCGAGGCCCTCGGGTCCGGTGAGGCGGCCATCGGCTCGCGGGCCCTGGTCGACTCCATGGTCGACGGCACCTACGCCGTGCGGGCGGTGATGGGCCGGCTCTTCAACCGCCTGGTGACCACCGGCACCGGGCTCGGGCTGCAGGACACCCAGTGCGGGTTCAAGGCGTTCCGGACCCCGGCGGCCCGACTCCTGTTCCACCTGGTGCGCCATCGACCGCTTCGCCTTCGACGTCGAGCTCCTGGCCCGGGCCCGGCGGCTGGGCCTGCGCATCACCGAGGTCCCCGTCCAGTGGAAGAACGTCCCCGGGAGCACCATCCACCCCCTCCACGACTCGGTGACCATGCTGAGCGACGTCTACCGCTCCCGCTTCGGCCTGCTCGCCCACCCCGGCGGTGCCCGCCGTCGTGGTCCGGGGTCGGACCGGTCGCGACCGGCTCGGGGTCGGTCCCGGCCGACCGGATCGCCGAGGTGGTGGCCGACACCCTGGACGGCGCCCCGGTGCCGGTGGTGGTCGACGGCCGGTCGGTGGTCGTCCTGCTGCCCCTGGTCGAGCCGGCCGAGGCGGCCACCGTGTTCTCCGCCCTGCGGGCCGAGTTCGACTCCCTCGAGGTCACCCGGCGGGCCATGTCCCTCGAGGCCCTGGCCGGGTTGGGCTCCCTCGCCGGCCGACTGCGGGCGGCGTCCGAAGGCGCGGGGGATGGCATGAGTCCGTCGGCAGTACCATGGCCCACGTGAGCGCGGACCCAGCCGACCGGACCCGGCCCGCCGCCCGAACCGAGCACACCCCCGACCGCGATCTCCTGGCCTCGGCCGAGGGACAGGCGAAGGGGGCGCCCTTCGACCGGGGTGGCCCGACCGGCCACGAGGCGGAGCGGCCATCGCCGTCGGGGAGTCCCGTCGGGCCGGAGTCCCGGGCCGCCTCCCTGTCCATCCTGCCGGTGGCCCGGAGCCGGAGCCGAGACGACCGGGCCCCCCGACCCGCGGCGGTCCGACGTGGACGAGTGGGGGCGCTCGGAGCACATGCGCTCCATCGTGCGCCGCCTCTACGACCCCATGTACAAGTACTGGTTCCGGGTGGAGTGGGAGGGCCTGGAGAAGATCCCCCACCACGGCGGGGCGCTCCTCATCGCCAACCACGCCGGGGCCATCCCCTCCGACGCCCCGGCCATCATGCACGGCGTCGAGGAGGAGCTGGGCCGGCCGGTCTACGGCCTGGCCGACTACTTCTTCCGCACCCTCCCGGTGGTGGGCACCATGTGGTCGCGTACCGGTGGGGTGCCGGCCCACCCCGACAACGCCTACCGCCTCCTCCACGACCAACAGCAGCTGGCCCTGGTGTTCCCCGAGGGGACCAAGGCCACCTCCAAGACCTACACCGACCGCTACCGGCTGCGCCGCTTCGGCCGGGGCGGGTTCGTGGAGATCGCCATGCGGGCCGGCGTGCCCGTCGTCCCCATCGCCGTGGTGGGGGCCGAGGAGTCCATGCCCATCCTGTTCCGGATCCCCAGCGTGGCCAAGCTGTTGAACCTGCCCTACTTCCCGGTCACGGCCAACGCCCTGCTGATGGGCCCCCTCGGCTACGTGACCTACTTCCCGGCCAAGTTCAAACTGCGCGTCCTCGACCCGGTGTCCTTCGACGTGCCAGCCCGACCAGGACCGCTACTCGCGGAGCCGGATCATGGACGAGGCCGAGGCCATCCGGGCCCGGATGCAGGACGCCCTCCACGACATGCTGCGGGAGCGCCGCAGCGTCTGGTTCGGCTGACCGCATGGGACGACGGGTGCTGATCACCGGCCTCGACACCTTCTGGGGCGGCCGGATGGCCCAGGCCCTCGAGCTCGAGCCCGACGTCGAGATGATCCTGGGGCTGGGGGCCAACGAGCCCCGGGTGCCCCTGGAGCGCACCGAGTTCGTGCGTTCGGACCAGAAGTACTCCATCCTCAACCGGATCGTCCGGGCCACCCAGGTGGACACCATCGTGCACACCTTCCTCGAGACCAACTCGATCAACGTGCCCAGCCGGGTCCTCCACGAGATCAACGTCATCGGGACCCTCAACCTGCTGGCCGCGGCGGGCACGGCCGGTTCGTCGGTCCGCCAGGTCGTCGTCAAGTCCTCCACCCACATCTACGGGGCGGCCGAGACCGACCCGACCTGGTTCCGCGAGGAGGACGAGCGCACCAGCCCGGTGCGGACCCGCCTGGAGCGCTCGCTCCTCGAGGTCGAGGCCCTGGTCCGCGACTTCGCCGACGACAACCCCCACCTGGTCGTCTCGGTCCTGCGGTTCGCCAACGTCCTCGGCACCGACATCATCACCCCGATCAGCCACAACCTGCGCCGGCGGCTCCTGCCCTCCATCGCCGGCTACGACCCCCTGGTCCAGTTCGTCGAGGAGGACGACGTGGTCCGGGCGCTCGAGTACGTCACCGGCCACCAGGTCCCCGGGGTGTTCAACGTGGCCGGGGCGGGCAAGCTCCCCTGGAGCGAGGTGGCCTCCATCGGCGGGGCCTTCCTCCTGCCCCTCCCCCCTTCCGGCCGCGGGCCTTCGTGGCCCCGTTGCGCCGGCTGGGCACGGTGCAGTTCCCCCCGGAGATCGAGGGGCTGGCCCGCTACGGGCGGGGGGTGGACACCTCGCGGCTGCGGGCGGCCGGCTTCGAGTACCGGTACACCAGCGCCGGGGCGGTCGAGAGCTTTGCCCGGGCCAACAACCTGCGGCGGGCCACCGGGTCCGGCGAGCCGGCCTACCGCTACGAGCAGGACGTCGAGCAGTTCTTCCGCCACTCGCCGGCGGTGGTGCGGGGCATCGACGGCTAGGCGGGGACAGCGGCCCGGCGGGTCGGCGGGACATCCTCCTCGGGCGGTCAGCTCCGCTTCAACCAGGCGGCCCGCAACTCGGGCCCCCGGACCAGCCACTCCTCGGAGGTCATGGCGTAGCGGACGTGGTCCTCCCACTGCCCGTTGATCTCCAGATAGCCGAGGGCCACGCCCTCGTTCCGGAGTCCGAGCTTGTCCACCACCCGCCGGCTGGCCAGGTTGCGGGGAATGATGGCCACCTCGATCCGGTGCAGCCGGAGGGTCTCGAAGGCGAACTGGAGCACCACCACGACCGCCTCGGGGATCAGCCCCTCCCCGGCCATCTCCTCGTCGATCCAGTAGCCGATGGAACCGTTCTGGAAGGGACCCCGCTGGATCGACGAGAGGGTGATCTCCCCGCAGAACCGCCCGTTGTAGAAGATGCCGAAGCCGAAGCCGCTCCCCAGCTGGCGCTCCCGTTCCCGCATGCCGCAGCGGGCGGAGAAGCTGGCCGCGTCCTCGGCGGCCAGGGGAGCGCCCTTCGACCGTGGCTCCCAAGGGACCAGCCAGTCGCGGCACCGGGTCCGCACGCTCAACCAGGCCTCGTAGTCGCCCTCCACCAGGGTGGCCAGACGCACCCGCCACCCGGGGAGCTCGAGTGAGCGGACGACCGGGGCCCGCAGGCTCGGGCTCTTCACCATGGGCCCGCCTCCTGCCCGGGTGGTGCCTCCCCGGCCGACTGGCTCGCCCCGCGGCCGCCAGGTTCGAGCGCGCCCGAACCGTCGAGAGTCGACCCGCCTTCCCCTTGGACCAGCACGTACGTAACTCGGAGAGGTCACCACCGAATCGTAGGCCACGGACCCCGGGTGTACGCCAGCCGGGGCGGTCGGAACCGGGGACGTCGGACCGGACCCGCCGGGAGACCGGAGCGTGCCGCGGGGCCCGCCTCGATGCCGGCCCCGCCCCCGGAGCACCCGGCCGGCACTCCTATACTCACGCTGCCAGCGATGGGCAGGGCCCATGGTCGTTCGACGAAAGAAAGCGACTCCAGTGATCCTGCCCCGGGACCGGTCGAATCGACAGCCATGGTTCCGGTCGCCGCACCTGGTGCCCCTGGTCTGGATCGCCGCCGCCGTTCTGGTGGCCAACGGTCCGTCCCTCCTCCACCTGGTGACCACCAATCCACTGGTCCTGGACGCCGGACTGACACCCCGTGCGCCGGGCCGGCTGCCCGGCCTCCCCTACGTCGACGGCAACGCCGGCTTCACCCTGCAGGCCCTCGGTCACCGGGCCGCCTTGGACTGGCTCCACGGCCACATCCCGTGGTGGAACCCGTACGAAGGGGTCGGTGCACCACTGGCCGGCGAGATGCAGAGCGGAGCCTTCTTCCCCCTCACCCTGGTGCTGGCCGTCCCGCAGGGCGTGCTCGTCCTGCAGTTGGTCCTCGAGGCGGTCACCGGCTGGTCCACCTACTTCCTGGTCCGACGGCTCGGCGTGGGCCGGACGTTGGCCACCGCGGCCGGGGTGGCCTTCGCCCTGTGCGGGACGTTCGCCTGGTTGGCCCACGCCCCCATCCGACCGGTGGCCCTGCTCCCGCTGTGCCTGGTGGGCGTGGAGCGGGCCATCGAGGCGGCCCGGGAGCGTCGACCGGGGGGCTGGCGACTGCTGGCCGTGGCCCTGGCCCTCTCCGTCCTGGCCGGGTTTCCCGAGACGAGCCTCATCGACGGCGGGTTCGTGGCCTGGTGGGCCGCGCTGCGATTGGTGGGTCCCGGCCGGACGGTCTGGCGGGCCTCCCTGGCCCGGTTGGCCGGTGGCGTGGTCGTCGGGGCGGCCCTGGCCGCCCCGCTCCTGGTCGCCTTCGCCGACTACCTCCCCTACGGGTACGTCGGCGCCCACAACGGGGCGGTGGCCCACGCCTCGCTGCCCACGGTCGGACTGACCCAGCTGGTCCTCCCCTACTCGCTCGGACCCGTCTTCGGCTTCCACCTCCCCGCCGGAACTCCGGACACCATCACCGGCACCTGGGCCTATGTCGGGGGATTCCTGTCGGCGACCCTGGTGGCCGCGGCCCTGGTGGGGGTGGTCGGTCGACGCCTCCGGTCCCTGCGGCTGGGCCTCGGCGCGTGGATCGCCATCTGCCTGCTCCGTACCTTCGGGTTCCCTCCTGTCGTGCACCTCCTGGCGTCCGTTCCCGGGATCCGGCTCACCGCCTTCTACCGCTATGCCGACCCCTCCTGGGAGCTCGCCGTCGTGGTACTGGCCGGCCTCGGCTTGGACGACCTGGCCCGGAGGGCCACCCGTCCCCGGATGCTGGCGGCCGCCGCCTTCGTGACTGCGGCCGCCGGCGCCTGGGCGGCCGTGACCGCCTGGCCGCTCATGACCCAGGCGGTGGTGACGGCCCCGGGCCACGGCGGCCACCGGTACCTCTATCCGCTCGCCAACGCGGCCGGGGCGGCGCTGGCCCTCGCCCTGCTGGTCGTCGGGGGCGTCCTGGCCGCGGGACCGGCCCGGGCCGGCCACCGGGCGTCGCCGTCGGGTCGGCTCCGCCGTCGGGGCCGGATCATCATGGCCGCCGTCGTCGGGGCCGAGTCGGTCCTGCTCTTCGGCGTCACCTCGTGGTCGGCGCCCCCACCGACCGCCCTCCGGACGGGCTCGGTGACCTGGCTCCAGCACCACCTGGGTGCCCACCGGTTCCTCACCCTCGGACCGATCCAACCCGACTACGGGTCCTACTTCGCCATCGCCCAGGCCAACATCAACGACCTGCCCGTGCCCAAGGCGTGGAACACCGAGATCGCCACGCACCTCGACCCGAACGCCCTCCCCGCCGTCTTCACCGGCGGCGGTCGGATCCGTCCGACCGGGCCCACCGCCGCGCAGGAGCTCGCCTCCCACCTCGCCGAGTACGAGTCGGTCGGCGTCCGGTACGTCGTCGAGAACGCCGACGGCCGCGACGTGCAGGGTCAGCCGTTCCCCCCTCCGGGATCACCCCCCTGGCCGGCCGGGCCCCGACTCGTCCATCGGGACGGGTTCGCCGAGATCTGGGAGCTCCCGTCGGGCGCCCCGGTGTTCTCGCTGCGGAGCCTCCCGTCCCGCCCGCCGGGCGGTCGGCCCTCGGCCCCGGACCGGCACCGCGGCCTTCCCCGCTCCTGCGTCGTCACCGGCCGCGGTTGGGACCAGGCCACCGTCCGGTGCCCCCGGCCCTCCCTGCTGATCCGGCGGGTCGAATTCGTGCCCGGATGGTCCGCCGTCACCCCGTCGGGGAGCCGAGCCGTGGTCGGGGACACGAGCGGGCCACCCGGCCTCTTCCAGGAGGTGGCGGTCCCGGCCGGCACCACCACCGTGCACTTCCGGTTCCTGCCTCCCCACGAGCTGCCGGCGGCGATCGTCTGCCTGTTGGCGCTCCTGGCCATCGTGGTGCCCGCCCTGGTGCGGCGGACCCGCCGCGCCCCCACGCCTGCTCGGGCCCGCACCGGCTCCGGTCACCGGCCACCGGGTGACGCCGTCCCGGACGGTCCCGGCGGGTCGGGGGCCGGCGGGTCGGGGGCCGGCGGTCAGGGTGCTACGGGCGCGGCACCCGCCGCAGATAGCCCTTCGGATTGAACGAGACGAGGAACTTGTCTCCGATCGGATCCCACGCTAAAGGGTTCCGCTCGATCGGCTGGGACATGCGCCCGTCCAAGCACATCGGACACCGGAACGGGGGTTCTCGGCGAGCCAGGCAAGACATCTGGCAGAGCGGAGGCGGTGCTAGCCTCAAGCACCAATGAGCAGCCGTTGGCCAGCGCGACAGGTTCACAGGTGACCTGCTTCCATCGGCCCTCCGGACCAGTCCACTTCTCGTGACACAAACGCTCGCTTCGGCCGGCAATCCAAGTCCTTGCGCCTTCACTGGGGGTCGCAAGTGGGTGGTCAATATTTTGGTTTCCGGCTCGGTTCATCGCCGTCACCAGTCGCACCAGACTCATCCATGAGCATCGGAGTCCGGGATTCAGGGTCATCGGACATAGCCGTCAGCGCAACACCTCGGGACGACCCTTCCACGCCCGGCCGATTCAGAGTTGTTACGTCGCCACATCTCAGGTGCATTGCGGCCATTGTGCTTTTCTCCCTTCTTTGGTTCCTACCGCTGTTCCAAGGGAGTTCGTATTCTGCGGTCCCAGGATATGAGAACTCGGTGTTTCCCTGGGCAGCCAGCAACAACGGCAATGCCTTCTATCCCCAGTCCGACCAGCCCTCACTGACGTTTCCGTTACAGAGCGAACTTTCGGCCACCCTTAAGAACGGCACGATTCCACTGTGGAATCCAGAGTCTTTTGGTGGTCATCCGCTGTTCTCCGACGGGTCCAGCGCGTTTGCCTATCCGCCGAAACTGATTGCGGCCGCTACCGTCAGTCCCACCACCGCGCACAATCTGCTTTCCCTCCTGCACGTCACCCTCGCCGGTCTGTTCACATACTGGCTCCTCGTAGACCTGGAGCTGACTCCCCTCGCCGCCCTATTCGGTGCGGTGACATGGATGTTCGGGTCATTCACCCTGGCCTGGCTGCAACTTGAGGTAGTGGCGCCCCTTTTCGCATGGTTGCCCGCCGGTCTGGTGACAGTGAGGAAGGCGGTCCTCCGTTCATGGCTTTGGGTCGCCGTGGCCGCGCTCTGCATCTCGATGCTGCTCGTGTCCACGCACCTGCTGTTCGCCGACATCTGTATGGTGGCGATCGGCGCCTATGGTGCGGCCCTTGCCATCAGGTCGCTAATAAGGAAAAGCCGATCCGGGCATCGCCGGAGCGCACTAGCTGGACCTCTACGCGGTGTGAGCGCCATCGGATTGGGTATCGGTTTGGCCGGAGTTGTGCTCGTCCCAACCGCCTATGCACTAAAGGATGTGGCACGACAACCGCTCACCTTCGCCGAGATCACCCACAACTTCACACTGTCGTTCCAGGATCTCAAGTATTCGGTCCTTCCGCCCGCGCTTCCACTCACCGCTCCACAGATGCAGTGGGGCATGGCCTTCGTCGGCACGGCTACTGCGGTGTTCGCCGTGGTCGGCCTGTGCCTGCGCCGCCAGGGATCAGGACTCGGTCGCGGGTTGGCGATTAGCTCGTTGCTCGTCGCCTTCGGCGGTCCTGTGAGTTGGCTCGCCTTTCGGTTTGTTCCAGGTATGAACGTCTTTCGCCCCTACTCCCGCCTCTTGTTCGTCTTCGACATGGGACTAGCCATACTTGGCGCCGTGGGGCTCGATGCCGCCATGAGATGGGTCTCCGGGTCAGATTCATCCGATGCGGAGACCCATGCCCACGCCAAGACCAACCGGCGTCAGCATTCTGGCCGATGGTGGACCGCCCGAATCGCAGCAACCCTCATCGTGGTCGGCACCGCGCTGCAACTCGGCCTCTATGGACGTCACAGCAATCCACCGTTTCTGCCGGCTCGGGGCAACCTGACATTGCGGGAGACCCCGTTGATTGCCAAGCTGAAGTTGGGAGGGAGTGGAGTCGGCGGTTGGCCCAATCGGGTCCTACCAGCCAACGTTAGCTCCGGGAGCTGGCAACCTCCGATGCTGGACTCCAACGTTCCGCTCGTCTTCGGCCTCAACAGTGCAAGCGGCTATGAGAGTTCAGTGCCTACAAGAACGGTTGATCTGTGGCGAGTCGTGGGCGGGGAGGAGCCCGGAGCGGTGATCGACACGAAGCTCCCTGGGGCGTATCAGCCGACCTTTGATGCCCTGAAGGTTCGGTTCGACTTGCTGCCTCGACTGGGCGTCAACCAGGTCGCTCTAACACCGACGGCAGCGAACAACGCGGCGGTGACCCAGCAGCTGCGGGAGTTGGGCTGGAGGCTCACCTATTCCGGCTCTGACGGAAGCATTTACGAGTGGTCGGGACCCCCCACAGGTCCAGCGGTGGTATTCCACGTGAGGTTCGTCGCGACAGATAGGGCAGCCCTAAGCCTGTTCGTCCAACCCGACTTCGACAACCATGAGACCGTCATTTTGAGAAGCCACACATCAGCCGTGGCGTCTTCATCTGGGTCTGGGACGGTGACGTTCGCCCGCGACGGTACGAACACGGCTGAGTTCAGGACAAAGGCATCAGGGCCTGGCGTGCTGGTGATACCGGAAATGTGGGATCCCGGATGGTCGGCCACCGTAGACGGTAGGCCTGTGGCCGTACTTCGAGCCAATTTCAACGAGCAGGCTGTCACCGTTCCCAGAGGAACCGCCGAAGTTCGACTGACGTTCCGACCCGTCGGACTAGCGAAGGGGGCCGTCGTGAGCCTCGCATCCCTGGTTGTATGCCTCGGCATCCTGGGCAATGGCGTGTGGAGAGCGAGGCGGAGAAGCGGTCGGCCGCCGTTGCTTCGGCATAGACCGGTTAGTGGAACGGGGC
This sequence comes from uncultured Acidimicrobiaceae bacterium, assembly GCA_963812525.1. Classification (GTDB taxonomy): domain Bacteria; phylum Actinomycetota; class Acidimicrobiia; order Acidimicrobiales; family RAAP-2; genus Bog-756. Next base: position 292,615 of record CAWEVL010000012.1, on the reverse strand, counting down.
CTACCTACTAAGCGAGAGACACTCGCCGGTGCCGTGGGTCTTGGACCGGCTCAACCGGATGGCCCGCCGTGGTCGCGTCGGAAACCGCCTCGATGATGAACTGAGAGCTGAATAACGATGGCCATGCTGCCACGAGGAAGTGATCGAGCAGTCGAAGCCAACGAGCGCGGGTGGTCCGTATCCCAAGGGTGTCGAAGGGTAGCCCGACGGACTCGATGTGTCTCACAGTGAATCCATTGCGAGCCAAGAGGCGGAGAAGGCTTCGCCGGGTGAAGAATCTCAGGTGGTTAGCATCGAGAATTCCACGTTGGTCGAAGTCGAAGATCCCCAACATCATCCGGAGCCGCGGATACCAGTGGGCCACGTTCGGCACACAGGCGATGAGACGTCCGTCGGGTGCCAGTCGATCCTGCACCAAGAGCAACACATCCTCGGGGTGCTCGGCATGCTCCAGGGAGTCCACGGCCACGACGACGTCGAAACGAGGCTCAACCGGAGAGCGTTGCTCTCCCCTGCTTGATACAGATGGCTCGCTACCCTTGAGCTGCCCGGGAACTGTGACTTCGGTCACTTCGTGGTTCAGGGATCGGAGGTACCCTGACAGATTCTCCATCCACCGACAACCAGGACCCGGCTTGCCCTGCTTGATCCGAGGATTGCCGAAATGTGTCCGTAGGAATCTGGCGTCTCCGGGGTCATCTGAAGAACGTCACCGAGGGCGACACGGCTCCCACCTCCGAAGCCGGCCTTCTGGAGCCGGTAGTCCGAGACATCCCGCACCACATCCCACGCGTAACTTGGCCCGTCCACGTAGCAGATCTCCCCCATAGTAGGTCGGGATGGGGACCTCCACGATGCGCAACCCTGCATCATGAAACTGGACGATGATCTGGGTGTCGAAGTTGAATCCGTTTGAATTTCGCTGAAATGGAACCCGTTGAAGCGCCTTCACTGATAGGCTCGGTAGCCCGAGTGGAATTCGGAGAGGTGCGTGCCCAACACTGCGTTTTCAACCCTGGAGAGCACTCGATTGCCTGCGTACTTGTAGAGGGGCATCCCGCCAGCCCGAGCGGCACCCTTTACCATCATTCGCGAACCAAACACCGCGTCCGCCTCGCCTGCAATGATCGGGGCCAATAGATCCGGTAGGGCTTCCGGTGCGTCTGGCCGTCTCCGTGGAGCATGACGACAACATCAAGGCCGTGCTGGATCGCCACCTCATATCCAGCCTTTTGGTTTCCGCCATACCCGAGGTTGTGCGGCTGCCTGATCAGGGTAATCGGCAGCTTGGAAAGCTGCTGGTAGCCAAGCCCCACCAAATAGGTCTCGTCCTGACTGTGATCGTCGCTCACCACCACTTCTTCGATGTCGGCTCGGACACTTTCGGGTATTCGGTCCAGTACTTTTGCCAAGGTCGTGGCCGGGTTGTACGCGACGACGAGAATTCCATTTCGTAGCTTCTCCGCTACCACCAAGTCATCATCCTCCATTGGCATCGCCGTAGCGCCGTTAAGCGTATTCCCCGCCTTTGAACACAAGTGGGATCGGGGCTCGAGTTGACGCCCCGACCAGGGTGAACTTACCCCACTGACGGTCCGAGTCGGCTGTCGGCCTCGATTCGATTAGCTCTCTTGTCTCCGAGTTGTAGCCGCGCTTGTTAGTCTTGCGGGATGTTGGACAGGCCACTGCATCTATGACCGCCAGCTACCACGTCTACGTCAGCGACCGAGGCAATATCTTCATGCGGGAGATCGCGTCGCTTCTGTCTGCGGCCCTCTCCGATCTCGGTCGTCACACCGAGTTTCCCGCCCTCGGCCTGCCCGAGTGGGGACCGAATCGAGTGAATCTTGTCGTTGCTCCCCACGAATTCTTTCCCCTCCAGAAAATTTCAACGAAAAACAACTGCTGAAGGCCGCGGAATCAAGTGTGAGCATCGGCGTCGAGCAGCCCGGAACAGACTGGTTTGAACTGGGCACGCACTACGCCAGCGCGGGTCCTGCGGTGCTGGACATCAGCCAATATGCAGTGGATGAGCTGCAGTGTCGTGGCCTCGACGCCATCCACCTCCAGCTCGGCTACCACCCCAGCTGGGACCGTTGGGGTGGCGATCCAAAGCGCCTTCGCAAGAATGATGTTCTCTTCTTAGGCTCGGTCACTCCGAGGCGCGACCGAATCCTCTCCGAATCTGCGACTTTCCTCTGGGACTGCACGACCGACCTACGCCTCTTCGAATTTCCCCGACCCATGACCGAACCCCGCTCCGGCTTTGTGGACTCGACGGCCAAATGGGACCTTCTCGCCTCCAGTCGAATCCTTCTCAACATTCATCGAAATGAGGTCCCCTACTTCGAATGGGTTCGGGTACTTGAAGCGGTACTGAACGGCTGTCTCGTCCTGACTGAGACGTCCACGGATTATGGGCCGTTGGTCCCCGGGGAGCATTTGGTTGCGGTGCCGCCGGAGCTCCTGGGCCCCTATGCCACCGGCTTGGTCGCCGACGAGGATCTGCGGTGCCAGATCGCCAGTGCGGCCTACGACTTCGTGCGGACCAAGCTCGAGCTGAGATCACTAATGGAGCCGATATGCGCACGGATCGAGGCGGCCAGTGCTGCCCGCCACCGGCCCCGGCGGCCGATGCCATTCGCTCCTGCCGGCGCAGAGCCTTCGGCCACGCCACTGCCGGGGCTGACGGCCATCCTCAACACGGAAAGAGAAATCTCGTCACGGGTCAAGGGACTCCTCGATGGTGAGACCGAGCTCCTCCAAAGGGTGGAGGCGCTGCAAGCTCGACTGCTTTATCAGCGCGCCGACTACGCCGACATCCTGGTGAGCCGAAGTTGGAGAGCGCTGATCCGGCGGTCAGCGTGGTCATCACGTCCTACAACTACGATCGGTTCCTTCGGGAGGCCATTCACTCCGTCATGGCGACCCAGGAGATCGACGTTGAGCTGATTGTAGTAGACGACCACTCTCAGGATCAGTCCGTCGACATCGCCGCAGCGATCATCGAGGAGTCCGAGTGGTTTCCTATCAAGCTCCTGGCCAAGGCGGCTAATAGTGGCGTCGGTACTGCCAGAAACATAGGTATTGCCCACGCACGATCTGATCGGATCTTCATTCTGGATGCCGACAACTTGGTATACCCATCGGCACTGAGGAAGCTGTCATCGGCGCTAGATCATGCACCTGATGCAGCCTTCTCCTACGGGATTATCAACAAGATCGGACAGCAGGGATTGCTCAGCTACCTGCCGTGGGATGTCGAGCGCCTCACCGAGGGCAACTACATAGACGCGATGGCGATGATCCGGCGCCAAGTGTGGCACGACATCGGCGAATATGACGCCGACTTCAGCCTTCGAGGCTGGGAGGACTACGAGTTCTGGCTGCGACTGGCCGCTGCTGGGGCCTATGCCGAATTCGTGCCCGAGATCGTCGGCTGCTATCGAGTCCATCCACTTCCCGCCAGCAAACCGTCAATCTGGATACGGCGCCGCTGATGAGCGACTTTCGGGATCTCTATCCCTTCCTGCCATGGAATGAACCCTGACAAATACCTCGAGGACAACAATGATCAGCAAAACTCAGCCAAATGACTACCGTCATACCCGTTCGCTAGAAGCGGAGGTGCTGTCACTCCGGCAACAGTTGGCACAACGGGAACACGCACTCAGGGTTCTCAACCGTCGACTGCTCCAACTCGAGCGCGGTGAAAATGGCATGTCGGGGGTCGAGCGTGTCGAGACCGCCCGACTTGTCACCGAACACCATGAGATGGCGGAACAGCTCGACCGGATGAAGCGAACCAAGCTCTTCCGTTGGTCATCTCCAGCACGTGCCGCCTACGGAAGGCTGCGCCAACTCCAGTGACTCCGCCCGCCTCGAGGTACACCGCCGATATCCACTTTCGCGGTGTCAACGATGCCCACGTCCTGGCCCTAGGGCGAGTTCCGGCAAACTGCCGGGTGCTGGACCTCGGACTGGCCGACGGTTCGGTAGCCGCGCTCCTTAAGGACCTGGGATGCCAAGTATGGGGGGTCGAAATTGATCCGATTGCGGCAAAAGCTGCGCGTCCGTGGTGCGAGGCGGTCCTAGAGGCTGATCTCAATTCTCTCGACGTCGTGAGTTCCTTCGAGGGCACGAAATTCGACGTGATCTTGATGCTCGATGTGCTCGAGCACCTCAGCGATCCGGCAGCAGTTCTGCACCGACTCGGTGGCGTGCTGGAAGACGGGGGTTGGGCCGTGATCTCGCTTCCCAACATCGCGCACGTCTCGACTCGGTTGGCTCTCCTCGAAGGTCACTTCGACTACACAGATGCTGGCCTACTCGATCGGACACACCTCCGGTTCTTCGACCGATCGGGAGTCGATGCCCTGCTCGAGCAGGCCGAATGGGGGATGTTCGATTTGGCTCGCGTCACCCGCCCCATGGGGACGACGGAGATCCAGCTCGATGACGTTGATCCGCGTTTGGTGAAGGAGCTCGAGGCTGACATCGAAGGCCTCACCTATCAGTTCGTCGTAACCGTGGCTCCGTTCGGCTCTGAGGCCTTGCAGAATCCCCCTCTCCTGCCCACGGCGGTCACCCAGACGGCGTTGCTCGAGGCGCTCCATCGCATCGACGAGCTGAATGAGGAGGTGCGCCAGCTTCGCCTCGTACACCTTCCAGATTTAATGGAGCAATTGGCAGCCATTCGTGAAGGTGGTCTGAACCGCCGGGGACACTTGAAGAATCTACTCGCGGCAATACAGGAGAACGCTGAGCGTCTGTCCGGGTAGCCCGCCTGACAGCCTCCGAAACCTGCCCATCCGCCGCTGATCGGGCTCGCGTCAGAATCGTCTGGTGGGCTGCAGCGGACGGATCAAGTCTTTGGCGTCGACTTGTTTGACCCGGCATGAGACACCCTCCGGGCCAAGGCACCCACCGCTCGAACCGGCATGGAAAGCCTCCAACTCATCGAGTTCTGCATAAGTTCCACACGAAGTTGGGCCGATACGCGGGCAGCTTCGACATTTCCTAGATGGTCCCGTACGGCATCGAGCTCCCGTTGAAGTCGATGGGCTTCGTTGCGGTAGATCTCGATCCGGATTTTGTCTGCCTGTATGGCCGACAGTGAGTCCTTCGGCAGTAGAAGTGGCTTGCTATCGAATTTCTCAATGACCGACTCCCGGGCGCTTTCCCACTCCTTCTCAGAGTGAACGGAACTGGAGGACTCACCAGTCCGCCAATGTCGCCACACCGCGGTTGTTTCGCCTGAGTCGGCCACGCCGCACCACAGGACTGCCTGCATTAGTAGGTCCCAGTCTTCGAACACCGGAAGGCTCTCGTCGAATCGCAACCCGTGGTCCGTAAACGCCGACCGCGGGACGGCCCAGCCGCAGGGAGGTGAGTGGTTCTCCCAGAGGTGATCGAGGACATCAAAGGGATCCGGCCATCGACATCGAAGGGGACTCACGCTCGAGTACCCGGATTGTTCCGGCCCCCATCTCGTGCTTTCGACATCCTCCTCTGCCACCGGTCCCCTCAGCACCCTCCCTGGATTTGAGGCGGATAATGCCTTGAACGTCTCGACCCAGTGGCCGAACACAATGTCATCATCATCTAGAATCGCAACGTAGTTGCCACTTGCCTTCTCGACGCCGACGGAAAGTGGTCGAGCCCTTCCACCACCATCGACGGGAAAGACGGAGACCTTCCCGGCGAAGAGCTCTCCGAAGCTCTCGACCAACTCCCCCAAATGAGTCAACGCTTCGGGCTCGACTCTATGAGCAAGCACTAGTACTTCAAAGTCTTGCTCGCTCTGTGCGGCCAACGAAAGCAGTGCATCCTGAAACGTCGCCAATCGTGTTCCCTGTGTCCTCATCAGGACGCTCAAGAACGGCGCCGGTTGATCGCCTTCGACGCTCAAGCCGACCGTGGTGGCCTGCACCGGTGTGTACACCCTTACAAAGTCCGTGACTAGTGCGTTGTCCGACGCCTTCTGTCGGACGTCGAGCAGAAGATCATGCAGCGGCGACCCCTCCTGGACGATGGCCGCATCCGACCGGTTGACAGTAGGTTGTCCCGACAAAACGTCCGCAGCACCGACTTCGGTCCACCCAGTTCGCGCCGTTAGCCGGTGAAGCTCGTCGCTCGAGATCTGCGAGTTCGGCGGTCCGAATCGTCGGCGATCAGACTCTGCGCGTCCGAGAAGTAAGGCTGCGGCGTGATAGTAGTGGGTTCCGTTGGGAACGCTCAAGATCAATGGCGCTCCCCCGTGCTGGATGGCGAGGGGGCTACATGCAGCGAGGAACTCAGTCCATCGGTTGAGATCGGGAAAGGGGCCGCTCATAAGTAGAGCTGCCATCGACCGGCCGTCCAGTCGTCGTTGGATTGACGCAGCCATCCCCTCACCCGAGGTCGGGTCCAGCAGCTCGGTCTCAAATCCGCTCCGTTCGAGGTGAATCAACGCGCTCGGCTCGATGTCGCAGCCGATGTACGTGAAGCCCTCAACACGAAGGGGCTCGGCGAGATCTCGACACCCACATCCGGCATCGATAACGGCCAGAGCACGTGCCTTACCGAATCCAACGAAGAGACCGCTGATGTTGCTGAGAATGGTTTGGGTCCCTCTGGAGGGCTCGTCGTGCTCAGACACGAGCGAGTCCTTCGCTGCGTGAGGCAAACTCCCTCTCCAAAATCTGGGATGTCTCTTCGTCAGCGCCAAGCCGCCTCGGCAGCGCTACACCAGCTGTCCAAGCCTGAAATTTGGCAGCGGCAGTGCGTTCCATGTCGATCGGGGACTCGTTGAGCTCCCTCACCCACCTCTCGCAAAGATCGGGCCGGGAGTACTTCCACGCCAACATCAGGAGTTCACCCAACTCGGGAGAGTACCCAACGCCTGCGGTGGAATCGACGCTCTGGCTGGTCAACCGGCGATCGCGAAACACTCGGGCCGAAGGCTGATGGACTACCCGATATCCTGCCCGACGAGCTCGCCAACTGAAGTCGATGTCTGCTCGCCATGTTGAAAACGTCGTCGAATCGAATCCCTCGGTAGCGATGATCACGTCACGGCACACAAGGACACCAGCCGTCGATGCGAAAGCGATCTCGCCGGTGGTCGGATCGATTCGCCGGTTCAGAGGAATCGGCAACTGACTGGCTTCGACCATCCCCACGGAGCGGTCCTCCGTGGGCACCATCAATTTCTGTAAGTGCCAGAGGACTCAGATAGCAGTCCTCCCCCAAGAACAGCACGAAGTCCTCGTCTGATCCCTGAAGCAGCCGATTGTGGACGCTGGTAACCCCGAGTTCCCTCTCGTATGCATCATAGACAAACGCTCCGATCCCGATCGACAATAGGCCTCCGGCCATGGCCTCCATTTCCTCACTCGCGAGAGTGGTCTCTGGAGCGGCATCGCCGATGGCCAATGTGAGGGCGACTCCCTTGCGCTCCCTGTGCAGTCGATCAGTGGCAGCGCTCAATCCTCGGATCATCCGGTCGAGTCCATTTAGCTTTGATCGGGAGCGAATCGTCTGAATCCGAATCGATACCGAATCGGACCTGGTGCCGGCTCCGGACTCACTCACCTCGGAGGGACCAACACGGCTGCCCCATCAAACCAGGCGTCACTCTCTCTGCGTTCACTGAACTGGCATGATATGGCTGATCTTGCCAGAGCAAGCCGGGCACCGGCACACCAACGGCGCTGGAGGCCGTCCCGTCCATCACGTTCTCTGGACCGTAACCCCAATTCATCCGCTTGAGACGATAGCACCGGGACGGAACAGGCTCGGGTACCTCCGGCATCAATCGCAGCCGGAGAGCATCCAACGGGCATCGACCCCACTAAGAGGCTCGGTAAGAGGTCCGTCGACCGAGTCAGTGCAACAGGCTGGCCGCCATCCCGTCCAGGATGTCCGCCTCCGACACCAGGCATTCGTCGAACCCGAACCGGGTCATGACCGCGGTCAGGATCAACGCCCCTCCCACGATCACGTCCTCCCGCCCGGGCACCATGCCCGCCCGGTCCAGTCGGGCGGAGGTGATCTCGAAGGCCAGGGCCCGGTACCAGTCATAGACGTCGCCGGCGGTGAGCACGGCGTGGTGGATCCGATCCCGGTCGTAGACCTCCAGCCCGAGGTGCAGGGAGGCCAGGGTGGTCACCGTGCCGGCCAGTCCGACCAGTCGGTGGGCGGCAAGGAACCGTGGGTGATCGCCGATGGCCTGCTCGAGCAGTTCGTTGACCATGGCTTCGGCGTCGGCCAGCTCCGTGGGCGTCGGCGGGTCCGAGATCAGGAACCGCTCGGTGATCCGCACGCACCCGACCTGGAGGGACACCACCGAGAGCTCCGGGTCATCGGGTCCCGAGCCCGACACCAGCTCGGTCGATCCCCCGCCGATGTCCAGGATCAGGAACGGCCCCTCGGTCGAGATCGAGGTCGGAGACCGCACCGGCCATCGACAGCCGCCCCTCCTCGGTCCCCACCAGCAGTTCGGGCTCGATGCCGGTGACCTCACCGGCCGACCGCAGGAACTCGTCGCCGTTGGAGGCATCCCGGGCGGCCGATGTGGCGGCCAACCTTCCCCTGGTCACGGAGCACTTGTCCATGACCTGCCGGTACTCCCGCAGCACGGCCAGGCAGCGGCGGATGGCTTCGGGGGCCAGCATGCCGGTGGCGTCGACACCCGCCCCCAACCGGGTGATCTGCATGGAGCGCTCGAGCGTGGTCCCGTCGTCGTCGACGATCAGCAGCCGGGTGGAGTTGGTCCCGCAGTCGATGGCCGCCACGGGGCCCACATGCTCCATCTCTCCTTGCTACCACGGTGGTCCCGGTGGGACCACCCTCGGGGTGCGGACCGGCGTGCGCACCCCCCACCCGACCGGACCGACCCGACCCGGACCGGACCGGACCCGGTGGGCAGGAGCCGTCACCACGGCCCTCGGGTCCCGCGGCCGTCCCGGTGCGATGATCGAGCGGTGCAGGAGCTCCGTCATCTACGGAACGACGTCGAGGGGGTCGTTCCCGTGCCGCGGGATCGGGCCTACCGGCTCGCCGGATGGGCGTTCGCCCTCCTGGTCGTCGTCACGCTGATCCTGCTCGTCGCCGGCGTCGTCGTCGCCTGGCTCGGGCAACCCGGTCCCGGCCAGCCCCTCCACCCTGCACCGCCCGCCCACGCCGCGGGCCCCGCAGCCCTGATCGCGGCGGGCGCGGTCGCGCGCCCCCCGGGCGGGCTCAGGTCGCCTGCAGTCCGATCTGCTGGGCCGTCCAGGCCCCCACCGGATCGTCGGCGCCCGTCAGCCACCAGGCCAGATGGGCGTGGAGACACTTGACCCCCCGACGGGTCCCGCCGACGCCGCCCGACGGCCTCGGGCCCCGGTGGTCGGGGGCGATCAGGGCGTCCCGCTCCCGTTGCGTAGCGGGCATGGGCCGCGGCGATCCTGTCCATGGGCACGGCGGCCTCGGCCTGCCGGACTCCCCCGGTGGACTCCAGCCGGCTCACCACCTCGCGCAGCGCCGGGTCGACCAGCCAGTAGCGGGTGGGCATGGGTGTCCCGTCGAACAGGAACGGGTCGTTGGCGATGACCGCCGGCCGTCCGTCGTCGGCCCGCACCACCACCTCGAACGCTCCGGCCGGCCGTCGGCCCAGCAGCTCGGCCACCACATCGGCATCGTCACCCTCGTCCCGGTCTGCGTCCGACCCGTTCGTCGGGCCCTCGCTCACTTCCAGAATTCGAGCGTGTCGGTCACTCGGCCCCAGAAGGTGGAGGGCGCCGGGGGGACGGCCGTGCCGGTCGACGACGAGGCCGAGGTCCCGCGCTGCACCGCGGTGATGGCCGAGGAGCCGGCGGCGGACGTCGGGATGGGCTGGGGCAACCCGGGTTGGGGTGAGAGGTCCGGGGCGTTGGCCGGTGCCACCAGCGGCTGGTCCCCCGGGTCCCCGTTGGTCGGCGACCCCGGGGTGGTCGTGCCCGTCTTGCTGGACGGAGGGAGGACGTCGTAGAGCGTCTGGCCCGGCCCCACCATCTGGTAGTCCCGTCGGGCCTGCTGGTTGACGGCCACATTGGAGTCCAGGGCGTGCTGCTGCTCGGTCAGCGCCCGGTTCTCGCGCTGGACCTGGGCCAGCTGATCGCCCGCCGCCGCCAGCTTGTTGTGCTGGGACAAGAGGGACGAGAGCGGGAAGCTGGTGGCCAGCACGGCCACGGCGAACACCGCCGCCACCGCCACCGGAATCCGGCGCCGCCGCTGTTCGGGGGTGGCCGGCGTCTTCGGTCGGGCGGGCTTCCGCTTCGACGGGGCGCGCTTCGGCGGAGCCGGCTTGGACGGCCTGACCCTCGAGCGCAGCGGCCTCCGGGACGACTCGCCCTTGGACGTCCCGGGCCTCGGCGTCGCCCCGGACTCCGGGCGCTCCTTGCCGCCCAGCCGGGGCAGGGTCCACCGCCGGCGGGCCTTGGTCTCCGGCATGGGGGAGGACGGAGCACGGGTCCGATCGGCCGGGCGCCGGTTGGCCTCCCCGGCCCCGGTCCCAGCCGTGCGCGGGCGCCACCCGCGGGCGTCCTGGGACGCCCGAGCCGGCGTGGGGGTCAGCTGCCGCGGGGTGGGTGGCGGGACGGACCGGGCCGGTTCGGGGCCGGTCGGGCTGGTCCGCTCGACGCTCGTCCGTGACGACCGGGCCGGGGGGGTCCGGGTCGGGTCGGGCGATGGCGTGCCCCCGGCCCCGGGGGCCTTGGCGGACCCGGGTCCGCGGGACCTGATCGCCTTGGTCGACGTGACCACCGCCGCTTCGGTGGCCGCCACGGCCGCCGTCAGCCTGGACCATGCGGCCCGGCCCGGCTTGCCGGTCGGCTGCCCCGGGCCGTTGGCCACCTCGCCGTCGGGCTGGTCCGTCCGCGCCGGCCGTCGTGACTGCAACGGCCAGAGGATGGGCCGGCTCACCGGCGTCGGCGGGGGCGGGTTCGGCGCCGGCGGTGCCGGGCCGGCGGGCGGCGGCGGAGCGGGGGTTGGCGGGGAGCCCTCGGGCACCGGAGGGAGCGAGAAGACGCGGGGTGGGGCGACCGGGCCCCGGGGCGCCCGCAGTGAGCGGTTCCGTGACGACCTGATCCTCGGCACCCGGGGCGACTTGGCCTCCTGGGTCTCGACCAGGGCCAGCGCCGCCGCGGTGATCTCGGCCCGCCGGGCCAGCTCGGCCTCGGTGGCGCCGGTCAGACCGGTGGCCGCCGTGAAGGACCTGGGTGTTGCCGACCTCCGCCTCCGCGAGTGGGCGTGGAGCCGGGTGCTCACGTGGCCGGACTCCACGAGGACAGCGCCTCGCCGCCCCGGAACGCCGCCGACTCGCCCAGCTGCTCCTCGATCCGCAGCAGCTGGTTGTACTTGGCCACCCGGTCGGAGCGGGCCGGGGCCCCGGTCTTGATCTGCCCGCAGTTGGTGGCCACGGCCAGGTCGGCGATGGTGGTGTCCTCGGTCTCGCCCGAACGGTGGGACATCACACAGGCGTACCCGGACCGGGTGGCCAGGGCCATGGTGCCCAGCGTCTCGGTGAGGGTGCCGATCTGGTTGACCTTGATCAGCACCGAGTTGGCCGTGCCGGCGTCGATGCCCCGGCGCAGCCGCTCCTCGTTGGTGACGAACAGATCGTCGCCGACCAGTTGGACCCGGGCGCCGATGGCCTCGGTCAGGGCCGCCCAACCGTCCCAGTCGTCCTCGGCCATGCCGTCCTCGATGGACACGATCGGGTACCGGCCGACCAGGTCCACCCAGTACTCGACCATCTCGGCCGACGAGAGGCTCCGGCCCTCCCCGGCCAGCACGTAGCTCCCGTCCTTGTACAGCTCGCTGGTGGCCGGGTCCATGGCGATGGCGATGTCCCGGCCCGGGACCCGGCCGGCCGCCTCGATGGCCTCCACCAGGATCTTCACCGCCTCCTCGTTGGACGGCAGGTTCGGGGCGAAGCCCCCTTCGTCGCCCACCGTGGTGGACAGGCCCCGGACCTTCAGCACCCGGGCCAGCGAGTGGTAGGTCTCGACCCCCCACCGCAGCGGCCTCGGAGAACGAGGCCGCCCCCACCGGCATGATCATGAACTCCTGGAGGTCGATCGAGTTGTCGGCGTGCACGCCTCCGTTGACCACGTTCATCATGGGGACCGGCAGCACGTGGGCGTCGGCACCCCCCACGTAGCGGTAGAGGGGCAGGCTCCAGCTCGTCGGCGGCGGCCTTGGCCGTGGCCAGCGACACCCCGAGGATGGCGTTGGCCCCGAGGCGCGCCTTGTTGGGCGTGCCGTCGGCGTCGATCAGGGCCAGGTCCACGCCCCGCTGGTCGAGGGCGTCCATCCCGTCGAGGATCTCGGCGATCTCGCCGTTGACGTTGGCCACCGCTCCGAGGACGCCCTTGCCCAGGTAGCGGTCGCCGCCGTCCCGCAGCTCGACCGCCTCGAACGACCCGGTGGAGGCGCCGGACGGCACGATGGCCCGGCCCACGGCCCCCGAGTCGAGGACCACCTCGACCTCGACGGTGGGGTTGCCGCGGGAGTCGAGGACCTCACGGCCGATGACCTGTTCGATGAAGCTCACGGTGGGTAGTCACTCCTGTCGACGGTGTGAGAAAAGTTACCATCCGCGACCCCGCGGACCAGGGCATTCGCCCGACGCCGTCGGCCCCGCTCGCGCCGACGTCGTGCCTGACCTCAGCCCCGGGCCTCGACCTCGGCCCGGAAGCGGACGGCCCGGGCCCGCAGCGCCGTCTCGGGGTCGACCCCGAGCAGCCGGGCCACGTTGGCCAACGAGAACAGGAGCTCGCCGAGGGCCTCGGCCGTCCTCGGCGCCGCCCCCCTCGCCCGTCGGTGCCCCGGTCGGCCGGGCCGTCCGGCGGTCGGTCCGTGGCCGCCGGACGCCAGCCGGCCCACCCCGTCGGCCAGCCGGGCCGCCTCGTCGGCCACCGCCGGGAAGGACCATGCCCACGGCCAGGGCCTTCCGCTGCAGCTTGGCCGCCAGGGCCAGCGCCGGGCAGCGCGGCGGGGATCCCCTCGGTGACGCTGGTGCGTCCCTTCTCGGCCAGCTTCAGCGCCTCCCAGTTGGCGGCCACCTCCTCGGGCGTGTCGGCGGTCACGTCGCCGAAGACGTGGGGATGGCGGGACACCAGCTTGTCGTGGACCCCCCGGGCCACGTCGGCCAGGGTGAACCGACCGGCCTCGGCGGCCAGGGTGGCGTGGAAGTACACCTGGAAGAGCAGGTCCCCGAGCTCCTCTTCCAGATGGGCCACGGCCTGCTCCTCGGCGGCTGCGGTGCGCTCCGACCGGGGAGCACGCTCCGACCGAGGCCGCGTCCACCGCGGCCACCGCGTCGATGGCCTCCAGCACCTCGTAGGACTCCTCGAGCAGGTGCCGGGCCAGCGAGCCGTGGGTCTGGCGGCGGTCCCACGGGCACCGCTCCCGCAGGGTGTGGACCAGCTCGTCCAGCTGCGACCAGCTCACCGGCCACCGGGGCGGCCAGCTGCGGGATCCACAGCGAGGTCAGGTGGTCGGGCGCGAAGGACGCGGTCGAGCTCGTCCCACGCCGACCTCCCACACCCGCTCGTCGCCCAGCCCCAGGTGGTGGAGGACGGTCACCGGCGCCGCCGGGGCCGTCTCCACCGAGAGCTTGATGTCCGAGAGCACGGCCGGGTTCCAGCACTGGGCCACCAGCAGCGGGCCCCGCTCCCCGGCCGCGTCGACGGCGAAGCGACTCCCCGTCGACCACCCGGACCCCGGCGGCGACCGGGTCGACGCCCAGCCGGTCGAAGGCCAGGTCGAGGAAGGACACCGCCGGGTGGACGACGAGGGCGACCGTCCCGCCGGACACCGGCGGGTGCCGGCGCAGCAGGGCCACCGTGGCTTCGGCCACCGACGGCGACCCCGGGACGGCATAGACCGCACCGCCCGGCCTCGAGCGCGCCGGCCACCAGGTCCTCGACGATGGCCCGGTAGACCTCGTCGAAGGTCTCGGCCGCCTCGTAGTGATGGTCGAAGGTGGCGGCGTCGGGATGGACGGCGGCGGCCGGGTGCCGTCGGGTGCGGAAGAACAGCACCGGGGCCTCGGCCATCAGGCGCCGGGCCTCGGCGGTGATCAGCTCGGGTCCGGCCGGGCCCAGGCCGACCACGTCGATCCTGACCGTCACCGGCCACCGGGCCGTGGTCACGGCTCGGTCAGCCGCCGTCGACCGACGGCGACGCCGCCGGCGGTCAGCCGACCACTGGTCGAGGCGCGAGACCAGCGGCGGTCTGTCCCGACACCGCGCCGCAGCAGGAACTGGGACGGGCGGGGAGGCGGGCGGCGACGATGGAGAGCAGCTTCCAGGTCCCGTACTGCGGGTCGACCGAGACGTCCGAGCTCCGGGCGAAGGCCACGATCTCCTTGTTCACCCGGTTGATGTTGGCCGTCGACTGGAGCAGCTCACGCCGGGCCACCGGTGCCGCCGCCGACAGCGGCGCCACGGTCTGGCTGGTGACCTCGTAGATGACCCACTGGCCGGTGCTGGAGTCCTGCACCGGGGCGATGGGCTGGCCCGCCGTGACCGACTGCACCTGCAGCGCCTGCTCCACCTGGGCCTCGGTGTAGTTGCAGCCCAGGGACCCGCCGTTGGCCGCCGTCTGGCTGTCGAGCGAGCTGGCCTTGGCCACGCTGGCGAACGAGGCCCCGGCATTGATCTGGGCCACCAGCTGGTCGGCGTGGGCCTGGGTGTCGGTGACGATCACGCTCACGCACGCCGTGGTGAACTGGGCCAGGTTGGCGTTGTAGTACGCGGCCACGGCGGCCTCGGACAGGTCGGCCCCGTGGGCCAGGAGCTTCTCGTCCACGGCCTGGTTGCGGACCTGGTCCGTCCTCGACCGACGCCGGCAGACGCGGCCAGCAGGGCCTTGCCGGTGACGCTGGCCCCGGTGGCGTCCTGGCAGAAGGAGATGGTCCCCGACTGCGAGGCCTGCTGCACCGCCTGGCTGATCGCCCCGCTCGAGCGTCGACTCGAAGTCGGACTGGGCCGCGGCCACGTCGGCCGGGGTGACGACGATGCCCTTGGAGGCCGCGAACTGCTCGGCCAGCAGGTCGCCGACCTGGTTGCTGAGCACGGCGTTGGCGAACGTCATCGAGTAGGTCCCGGCTCCGCCGGCGCCCTCGCCCGTGGTGGCGGCCAGCTGGGCGTTCTCCAGCTGCAGGAGGCAGCCGCCGGCCGCCGTGGTCTGGAGGGTGCTGGAGCTGGGTGTTGAGGGAGGCCGTGGAGATGGTCGCCCCGTTGGCCGAGGCCGCCGGTGGCGTCACGTCGCACGCCGAGGCCAGCACCCCGGTGGCGACCACGGCGAGGGCCACCACGGCCCCGGAGAGTTGGCGCTTCACGGCGGCGATGCTACGGTCGGGCTGGTCGGCCACCGGCCCGTCCGGTCCCGGACGCCGGCCGCTACCCGGCCGGGACCAGCTCGGCGAGCAGGTCCACCAGGGCCGGCGCGTACCCGGTGGCCCCCTCGGGGACCGGGACGGCCAGGAGCACGCCGGTGCTGATCGGCCTGGTAGGTGGCCCCCGGGGCCAGCCGGCGCAGCCGGACCTCGGCCGAGGCCGGCAGGGTGATCGGGGACAGCTTCACCGTTGGCCCGGTCCGGTGCTCCGGCCCATGCCCGCCCTTCGGGGGCGGTCACCGCGACGTCGGTGACCCCGAGGCGCAGGCACTCCACCCGCAGCCGGGCCACGTCCAGCAGGGCGGCGGCCGGGCCGGGGAGCGGACCGAACCGGTCCTCCCACTCGGTGCGCACGTCCTCGATCTGCTCCTCGGTCCGCACCGCGGTGAGCCGGCGGTAGGCCTCGAGGCGGACGTCCTCGGCCTCGACGTAGGTGGCCGGCAGGTGGGCGGCATCGGGCAGGTCGAGCTTGAGCTCCACCGGCTGGGGCCGGGGCTCGCCCTTCAGCTCGGAGACGGCCTCGGAGACCATCTGGACGTAGAGGTCGTAGCCGATGGCGGCGATGTGGCCCGACTGGTCCCGGCCGAGCAGGTTGCCCGCTCCCCGGATCTGCAGGTCCCGGAGGGCGATCTTGAACCCCGAGCCCAGCTCGGTGTGGTCCCCGATGGTCCGCAGCCGCTCGTAGGCCTGCTCGGAGAGGACCCGGTCCACCGGGTGGAACAGGTAGGCGTAGGCCCGCTGGCCGGCCCGGCCCACCCGGCCCCGCAGCTGGTGGAGCTGGCCCAGGCCCAGCAGGTCGGCCCGGTCCACCACCAGGGTGTTGACCGTGGGCATGTCGATGCCCGACTCGATGATGGTGGTGCACACCAGCACGTCGTAGTGGCCCTCCCAGAAGTCGAGCACCACCTGCTCCAGCGTGCCCTCGTCCATCTGGCCGTGGGCCACCGCCACCCGCGCCTCGGGGGCCATCCCGTGGACCCGTTGGGCGACCGCCTCGATGTCCTGGACCCGGTTGTGGACGTAGAACACCTGGCCCTCGCGGAGCAGCTCGCGCCGGATGGCCTCGGAGGCCGCCGCCTCCTCGAACTCGCCGACGTGGGTGAGGATGGGCCGCCGGGCCGCCGGCGGGGTGTTGACCATGGACAGGTCGCGGATCCCGGTCAGGGCCATCTCGAGGGTCCGGGGGATGGGGCTGGCCGTCAGGGTCAGCACGTCGACGCCGTCGGCCATGGCCTTGATCGACTCCTTGTGGGTGACCCCGAAGCGCTGCTCCTCGTCCACCACCAGCAGCCCCAGCTTCTTGAAGGTGACGTCTTCGCCCAGCAGGCGGTGGGTGCCCACCACCACGTCCACCGAGCCGTCGGCCAGGCCGGCGAGCACCGCCTTGGCCTGGGCGTTGGTCAGGAACCGGCTGAGCATCTCGACCCGGATGGGGAAGGGCGCGTACCGCTCGGCGAAGGTCTGGGCGTGCTGGCTGGCCAGCAGGGTGGTGGGCACCAGCACCGCGGCCTGGAAGCCGTCCTGGACCGCCTTGAACACGGCGCGGATGGCCACCTCGGTCTTGCCGAAGCCCACGTCGCCGCAGACCAGCCGGTCCATGGGCAGGGGCCGCTCCATGTCCTCCTTGACCTCCTCGATGGCCCGGAGCTGGTCGACGGTCTCCACGAACGGGAACGACGACTCCAGCTCGGCCTGCCACGGGGTGTCGGGCCCGAAGGCGTGGCCGGAGACCTCCAGCCGCCGCCGGTACAGGGCCACCAGCTCCTCGGCGATCTCGTGCACCGCGGCCCGGGCCCGGGACCGGGCCTTCTGCCACTCCGAGCCGCCCAGCCGGCTGACCGAGGGCGAGTCGCCACCGGCGTAGGGGGTGAGCAGCTCGATCTGGTCGGTCGGCAGGTACAGCCGGTCCCCGCCGCGGTACTCGAGGAGCAGGTAGTCGCGGGTGGCGCCGCCCATGGTGCGGGTGACCATGCCGCCGTACGCCGGCCACCCCGTGCTGGCGGTGGACGACGTAGCTGCCCGGCGCCAGGTCGTCGAAGAACCCGTCGACCGGGCGGGCCCGGGTGCGGGCCTGCCGGTGCGGGCGGCGGCGGCCGGTCACGTCGGACTCGGTCAGCACGGCCACCTTGGCCCCCGGTAGCACGAACCCCCGGTCGATGGAGGCCACCACGATGCGGGCCCCGGGGGTGGTCAGGTCGACGGCCGGGGCCTTGGCCTTGACCGCGCCCTCGGCGGCCGGGTCGGCCACCACCGGCACCACCAGCTGCTCCTCGGCCAGGATGCCGGACAGCCGCTCGGCCCCCCCGGCCGTCGAGGAGCACAGCACCACCGAGTAGTCGGCCCCGACCAGACCGGCCACCTGGGCGGCCAGCTTGGCGCCGTCCCCCAGGATGGGCTCCCAGCCCCGCGACTCCACCAGCGGGATGTCCGGGCCCTCGGCGGTGGGGACGAGCGAGACGACGCCGGCCCCCGTCTCGGTCAGCAGCCGGTCGAAGGGGACGTGCAGCCTCGGGGCGTCGTCGCCCTGCTCGAGCCCCCACGTGGAGGCCAGGGCGTCGGCCAGGGCCGCCTCCTCCTCCAGCAGCTCGCCGGCCCGGTCCCGCACCCGCCGCGGCTCGACCAGGACGACCAGGGCGTCCGGGCCCAGCAGGTCGCAGACCAGCTCCTCGCCGTCGGCCAGCCAGGGCAGCCACGACTCCATGCCGTCGAACTGGTCGCCGTCGGCCAGCCGGTCCCACTGGTGGCGACCCCACGGCTGGGTCCCGACCAGGCGGGCGGCCCGCTCCCGCATGGCCTCGTCGGCCACCAGCTCGCGGCAGCCGAACAGCTCGATGGCCCCCAGGTCGTCGATGGAGCGCTGGTCGGCCACGTCGAACCGGGTCAGCCGGTCGACCTCGTCGCCCCACAGGTCGATGCGCACCGGCTCGTCGGCGGTGGAGGGGAAGACGTCGACGATCCCGCCCCGCACGGCCAGCTCCCCGCGGTGCTCCACGATGGACTCGCGCCGGTAGCCCATGGCCACCAGCTCGGCGACCAGCTCGTCACGTCGACGCGGTCACCCTTCCCCACGACCACCGGGCGGGCCGCGGTGCGGAACGGACCCAGCCGCTGCAGCACCGCCTTGATGGGGGCGACCACCATGTCGGGGCCGTCGCCGCCCGGGCGGCCCGGTTCGCCGCCCCCGCTCAGCTGCCAGAGCAGCCGGAGCCGCCGGCCCATGGTGGACACGTCGGGACTGACCCGCTCGAAGGGCAGCGTCTCCCACGCCGGGAAGACCTCCACCTTCCCCGACCCGCCCCCGGGGGTGAATCCCACCAGGTCGTGGGCCAGCTGCTCGGCCGACGCCCCGGTGGGGGTGACCACCAGCACGGGCCGGCGTGAGCCCAGCCGGACCAGGCCGGCCAGGACGAAGGCCTGGGCCGGGGTGGCCACGGCCAGGGTGGCGTTGGACGCGCCGATGACCCGCGTCATGGCGGGCTCGTTGCGCAGCAGGGCAGGAAGCGAGCGGAGGCTCACCCGCTCAGGGTACCGGGGTGGGAACGGGGGGCTGGCCGAGGCTTCGATGGCCCCGGTGCTCCGGCCGTCCGGGCGGCGCCACACCCCGGCCGAGACTCGGAACCGGCTCGAGGGGCGGTCGGGGACGGCGTCCGGACGTCGGGCCGTGGGACGGCGGACCCTGGCCGGGTGCCCCCGTCGGCCGGTCCGACGGAGACGGGCGTCGAGCACCCGACGAAGTCGGGCCTACTGGTGCTTGGGCTCCCAGCGGAACCGCCGGGCCGTGAAGACGAGGGCGGCGGCGGCCCACACCAGCATGACCACCAGGTCGCGGGTCTGGAGCCCGGAGCCCGGCCCGCCCTCGAACGCCCTCACCAGGGCCAGGATGAGGTGTCGGACCGGGAACCAGTCGGCGATCCTCGAGAGCACCGAGCCGCTGGACAGCGGGTAGAACACGCCGGAGATGAACACGATCGGGAAGTAGATCCCGTTGACCACGGCCGGGGCGGCGTCGGCGTTGGGCACGATGACCGTCACGGCCAGGCCCAGGGCACAGAACGTCACGATGCCCACCAGCAGGGTGAGCACCACGGCGGCCGGGTGGTACGGGAAGTGGAGGTGGTAGAAGGCCATGCCGATCCCCACCACCACCACGGCCAGGATGGCCACGTTGATCAGCACGCTGCCGATGAGACCCCCGAAGTACGAACCGATGGAGATGGGCGTGCCCCGCATCCGCTTCAGCACCCCCGAGTCCCGGCGCAGGCTGATGGCCATGGCCAGGTTGGTGTAGCACGCGGCGATGAGGCCGAACACCAGCATGGCCACCACCGTGTACTGGTCGTACCGCAGCGTGGTGCCCGGGACCCGCGAGCTGCCGGCCGAGGCCCCCACCACGATGAGGAACACCACCGGGAACATGAAGGTGAACACGGCGGCCATCGGGTTCCGCCAGTAGGCCTTCTGCTCGTAGCGGACCTGCTCCTTGGCCACCAACAGGTCGTTCACTCAACCCACCTCGGGCGCCCGGACCGGGCGCGGGTGGGGGTGCCGGTCCCGGCGGCGGCCGGACCGTCGGTCGGGACGGCCCCGTCCCCCGCGCCCCGGTCCTCCCCTCCCCCGGTCAGCGAGAGGTAGACGTCCTCCAGGGTGGGCCGGTTGACGGCCAGCCCGTCCAGCGGCTCGCCGCGCTCGAGGGCCCACCCGGTGAGCGCGTGGAGCACGGCGGTGGGCTCGGCCATGCGGAACTCCACGAACTCCCCGCGGGTCACCGGCGCCACCCCGGCGGGCAGCGGCAGGTCCCCGATCCCGCAGCCGGGCGGCAGCACGAACCGCACCGTGGTCTCCCCGTGGTCGCGGCCGCCGAGCGTGTCGGGGGAGCCCGATGCCACCACCCGGCCGGCGGCGATGACCACCACCGTGTCGGCCAGCGCCTGGGCCTCGTCCATGTAGTGGGTGGTCAGCACCACCGTCCGGCCCTCGGCGCACAGCCCCCGCACCACGTCCCAGGCCTCGCGCCGGGCCGAGGGGTCGAACCCGGTGGTGGGCTCGTCCAGGAAGATCAGCTCGGGATCGCCGACCAGGGCCAGCCCGAGATCCAGCCGGCGCTGCTGGCCACCCGAGAGGGTCTTGACCCGGGCCCGGGCCTTGGCCTCCAGGCCCACCAGCTCGATGACCTCCCCCACCGGCCGGGGCGTCGGATAGAGGCCGGCCCGCTGGGTGACCGCCTCGGCCACGGTCAGGTACGGGTCGACGGCGCACTCCTGGAGGACGATGCCCACCTTGGCCCGCAGACTCCTGGGGCGCCGCTCGGGATCCACACCCAGCACCGAGACCCGCCCGGCATCCCGCTGGCGGTAGCCCTCCAGGATCTCCACCGAGGTGGTCTTGCCCGCCCCGTTGGGCCCGAGCAGGGCCAGCACCTCCCCCCGGCGGACCTCGAAGTCGACGCCCCGGACCGCCGGGGCGCCGCCGTAGGACTTGGTCAGCCCCTGTACGGCGATGGCGACGTCACGATCGGGCACAGCCCGGCATCGTACCGGCGGACCGGCGGACCGGCGCACCCCGGCGACCGGTGGGCCGGGACGCCGGGACCCGCTCTGCCGCCGGCCTCGAGGGATCGGGGTCGTGCACCCCGGTCAGTCGTCGGCCGCGTTGACCCGGCTCATGGCCGCGGCCACGCCTTGGCTGACGATGGCCTCCACCGCGTCGGCCGCCTCCTCGATGGCCGCCACCAGGACGGCCCGCTCGGCGGCGCCGGGACGCTTGAGCACGTAGTCGGCGCCGGACTGGCGGCCCGGCGGTTTGCCGATGCCCACCCGCACCCGGAGGTAGCGGTTGGTGTGGAGGTGGCTCTCGATGGACTTGAGGCCGTTGTTGCCCGCATTGCCCCCGCCGGCCTTGATCTTGACCCGGCCCGACGGGAGGTCCAGCTCGTCGTGGACGACCACCAGCCGACCGGCCAACGGCTCGTCGTCGGATCCCTCGGTCCCGTCGGTGTCGGGCTGGTCCACCCCGGCCCGGCGCACCAGGGGCGCCACCGCCTGGCCCGACTCGTTCATGAAGGTGGTGGGGACGGCCAGGAGCACCCGACGGCCGTCGATGCGCACCTCGCAGACCTGGGCGTGCAGCCCCTTCTCGGCCCGCAGCCGGGCGTGCTGCCGCTCGGCCAGCGTCGCCACCACCTCGGCTCCGGCGTTGTGCCGGGTGTTGACGTACTCGATGCCCGGGTTGCCCAGACCCACCACCAGCAGGTCGGCCGGCGTGCCCCGTCGTTGCTCCTGGGGCGCTCTCCGTCTGCCGAGCAGGGCCTAGCCCTCCGAGGACTCGGCGTCGTCGGAGGCCGCCTCGACGGCGCCTTCCGCGACACCCTCGCCGGCGGCCTCGGCGGCCGCTTCGGCCTCCTCCTCGGCGGTGACCTGCACCCGCGGGGGCTGGCCGGCCACCACGGTGATCTCCAGGTCGGTCTCCAGCTCCACGCCGGCGGGGATGGCGATGTCCGACACGTGGAGGGAGGCGCCGATGGTGAGCTCGGAGATGTCGAGGTCGACCGACGGCGGGATATCGGCCGGCTTGGCCTTGATGTGGAGGGTGAACAGCTGCTGGTCCACGATGCCGTCGCCGTGCTGGATCTCGATGGCCTCGCCGACCAGGTTGATCGAGATCTCGGCCGAGATCACCTCGTCCCGCCGCACGATCTGGAAGTCCACGTGGGTGACGACGTTCCTGAACGGGTGGTGCTGGATGTCGCGGGCCAGGGTCAGGTAGTTGTCCGACCCGACCTCGAGGGAGAGCAGGGTGTTGAGCCCGGCCTCGCCGGACAGGGCCACCTGGAACTCGCGGGCCACGACCGCCACCGGGATGGGGTCGGACCCGTGTCCGTACACCACACCGGGGATCTTGCCCTCGGAGCGCAGCCGCCGGGTCGAGCTCGATCCGGTGGCGCGACCGGCTTCTGCGGTGAGCGTGACTTCGGGCATGCGGGAACTCCTCGGGAGATGCGGTTAACGAGCGACTGCGGGCGCAGGGCCGTGCCGGCGGGAGGCGCCTGCCGATCGCCTTCGCCGCGGGCCGCTGCTGACGGGCCACCATGCTAGACGAGCCGGCGGCGGATGGGCCACAGGGGCCGGGCCGGACGGGGAGACTCCAGCTGGGTGGTCGGACCCATGATGCCGGCTCGGGGGTCGCTCCGGCCCGCAGTTGTCCCCCGGGGACCCCCCACTCCGCCCGGACCCCGGTTCGGTCCCGGTGCCCGAAGGTGGCGGTCAACAGGCGGTTCGTGACCCGTCCGCCCAGCGTGGTCGGCCATTCCGAAAAGTTTCGAACTATTCGCTCAAGGTCCGGCCGGAATCTGCCGATAGGCAATTATCGGAGTCCGGGAGCAGGGGTCGTGCCCCCTCCATCTGTCAGACACCAGCCTGCTCCCGGCCCGGCCTGGACACGCTCAGGCCTGGCTCTGCTCGGGCCCGGTCCCGGCCCACCTCCACCCTCTTCGGGCCGGTTGCTACAGCCTCCGGCTGTGATGCCGTCATGACCGATCACCCACCGCAGCCTGCGGATCCCTGCTCCTCCGCACTCGACGCGGCCCTCCGCTCCCTCCGCACCGGCCATCCCGTCAGCCGTCGCCTCGAGGAGCCGTGGGCCGCCCTCTCGCGGCTGAGCAGCGCCGTGTTGGGCGACCCTCCGCCTGGCAGCGAGGCCATCGACGCCTTGTATGAGGCACTGGACGACCTGACCCGGTTCGTCGACCGTCTCGATGCCGAACCCGGGTCTGACCTTCCCCCGTCGCTGAAGGCCGAGATCGAATCCTGGTTCGCTGGGTCGCAGACCGAAGGGGCGCCCGGCCCGGACGACCGCGGCCCCCGGCCACCTGATACACCCTCCTGATTCACTGTTCCCATGGCCGCCATCGCCCCCGCCCAGGTGACCGAACCACCCGCCCGGCCTCTGACCGAGGCCCGGGATCTGTTCGCCCACCTCGACGCGGTCGACGCCTGGATCGCCACCTACGACCCCCACCGCTACTCGGCTGAGGACGGTGCCGAGGTGCTCGACCGGTTGACCCGGCACGAACGGGTGGTGACCGCGGCCCGCACCCTGACCGCGGCCCGGGTGGCCGAGGGGAACCTCCATCTCCGGGCCGGCCACCGCTCGGCCGCCGAGTTGCTGGCCGCCCGGACCGGGGACTCGGTGGGTGACACGAAGGGCCTGCTCCGGCTGGGCCAGCAGCTGGCCCGGCGGCCCGAACTGGACGAGGCGTTCCGGGCCGGCCGGCTCTCCCGCCGACGGGCCACCCAGGTGGCCGAGGCGGCCCAGGTCAATCCGACCCAGGAGCACGACCTGGTCGACGCCGCCCAGGTGGACACCGACGCCACCTTCAAGGAGCGGTGCCTCCGGGCCCAGGCCGAGGGACGGTCGAGGGAGGACGAGGCCCGGCACCACCGGCGCCTCCACGACCAGCGCTCGGCCCGCACCTGGACCGACGGGGACGGGGCGCTCTGCCTGCACGCCCGCCTGGCCCCCGGGGCCGGGGCCGAGCTGCAGGCGGCCCTGGAGGCCCAGACCGACCGCCAGTTCGGGCGGGCCCGACGAGACGGGCGCTTCGAGACCCCCGACGCCTACCGGGCCGACGCCCTGGTGGCCCTGGTCAGCGGCCGGGGGATCCTCGGCCCGGGGCGGGGGACGAACGCGGCACCGGGGCCGGCCCCTCGCACCCCCCGACCGGGCGCCCCCCCGACCCCCGGGCCTCGGTCTCGGTGGTGGTCGACCTCTCGTCCCTGCGTCGGGGGCACGTGACGGGCGGGGGGCGCTGTGAGATCCCCGGGGTGGGCCCGGTCCCCGTCGACCACGCCCGGCACCTGCTGGGTGAGGCCCTGGTCGAGCTGCTGGTCGCCCAGGGCACCGACGTCACCACGGTCTACTCGGCCGGGCGCCACATCCCCCGCCGGGTGCGCTCGGCCCTGTTGCTGCGGGACCCGAGGTGCGTGGTCCCGGGCTGTGACGCCCGGCTGGGCCTGGAGAACGACCACTGGGTCACCGACTTCGCCCGCGGCGGGTTGACCGCCCTCGACAATCTGGCCCGCCTCTGCCACCGCCACCACCAGGACCGGACCCACCGTGGCTTCACCCTCCGACGGCAGGGGGACACCTGGGAGTGGGTCGCCCCCGAGCACCCCGTGGTCCCCAAGCGGCCCAAGCGGCCCAAGCAGGCCGAGCGGGCCAAACCGACCAAGCGGCCGGGACGGTCCACACGGCCCCGACCGGGGGGCAACGGTCAGCACCCGCCCCCGGCCACCGGCCCGCCCCGGTTCCCATCCATGGAGTGAGGCGCGGGCAGGAGTGGGGCGCGTGCGCCCCGACAGGCCGGCCGGCCTCGCCACCGCGGCCGGCCACGACCGGAGGCCAAGGTGGAGCCGGAGGCCGTGGCCGGCGGCCCGTGTTCAGCTCGTCGGCGCGCTCGGCCTCCCCGAACGTCAGTCCCGTCGCCGCCGACAGCTCGCCCAGGGCGGCGCCCGGATCGGAGACCTTGATGGTGGTCATGCCCATGGCCCGCGCCGGCTTCAGGTTGATGCCCAGGTCGTCGAGGTACACCACTTCGTCGGGGGCCACCCCCACCATCCGGCAGGCCAGCTCGTAGAAGCGCGGCTCGGGTTTGCGGATCCCCACCACCCGGGACTCCACCACCACGTCGAACAGCTCGAAGATGGCCGACACCTCCGGCGGGACCGGCGCGTCCTCCAGGGTGAAGTTGTTGGTCAGGCACGCCGTCTCGAACTGTTCGGTGCAGCGCCGTACCGCCTCGACCATGGCCGGGCGGACGGCACCCCCCAGCAACCCCAGCACCGCCCGGCCGTCCACCCGCTGGCCCAGCCGCAGGGCCTCGGCTTCGAAGGCGGCGGCGAAGCCGTCCACGTCCAGCTGGCCCCGTTCCAGACGGGACCAGGCGTTGCCGTCGGGATCGGTGGAGTTGACCAGGCGGATGAAACCGTCGGGCAGTCCGGCCGCCTGCTCGTAGCGGGTGAAGGCCTCGAACGGGCTGGAGGTGATGACCCCGCCGAAGTCGAACATCACCGATCGGATCACCGCTCCGCCCCGGGCCGAGAGACGCTCAGGCCAGGTTCTCGCCGCCGAAGATCTCCGACACCGACGTGTCCTCGAACACCGCGTCGATGGCGTCCGAGATCAGCTTGGCCACGGACAGCACCTCCAGCTTGTCGAACCGGCGGTCCTGGGGGACGGGCAGCGTGTCGGTCACCACCACCTTGGTCAGGGCGGAGTTCTTCAGCCGGTCCACCGCCGGGTCGGACAGCACGGCGTGGGTGGCCATGCACCACACCTCGGCCGCACCCCGCTCGGCCAGCAGGTCGGCCGCGGCCACGATGGTGCCGGCCGTGTCGATCATGTCGTCGATGAGGACGCACTGGCGGCCGTCCACGTCACCCACCACGTGCAGGGCCTCCACCTGGTTGGCCTCACCCCGCAGGCGACGCTTGTGGACCACGGCCAGGTCGGCGGTGAGGTGCTGGCTGAACCGCTCGGCCACCTTCACCCGGCCGGCGTCGGGCGCCACGACCACCAGGTCGTCGTTGCGTTGGGTGCGCAGGTAGTCCACCAGCACCGGCGCCGCCGTGAGGTGGTCGAAGGGCACGTTGAAGAAACCCTGGATCTGCCCGGAGTGCAGGTCGACGCTGACCACCCGGTCGGCCCCGGCCACCGACAGCATGTCGGCCACCAGCTTGGCCGTGATGGGCTCGCGCCCCGAGGCCTTGCGGTCCTGCCGCGAGTAGCCGTAGTAGGGGCACACCGCGGTGATCCGCTTGGCCGAGGCCCGCTTGGCCGCATCGATCATGATCAGGTGCTCCATCAGCGAGTCGTTGACCGGGCCGCAGTGGGTCTGGATGATGAAGACGTCACTCCCCCGGATGGAGGTGTCGAAGCGGCAGTGGATCTCGCCGTTGGCGAACTCGCGGAGGTTGGCCTCACCCAGTGTCACCCCCAGCTGGGCGGCCACGTCCCGGGCCAGCTCGGGGTGCGAGCGCCCGGACACCAGTTCGAGGCGGCGGCGGGGGGTGAATTCCATGCCCACGACGCTACTCCGCCCCGTCGTCGCCGTTGCCCACCGATCCGGCTCCCGGAGGCCCGGCCGAACCCGGAGGCGCCCCGTCCCGCCCGACCACCGCACCGGCCGGCACCTCGGTCCCCTCCTCCAGCACGGCGAACGGCCCGATGCGGGCGTCGGCCCCGACGACCGACCGGCGGCAGACGCTGGAGGCCACCGTGGCCCCTTCCCCCACCACCGTGTCCACCAGGTGCGCATCGGGGCCGATCTCGGCGTGGGTGCCGACCACGCACGATCCCTGCAGGATGACCCCGGGGAGGAGCACCACGTCCGGCTCCAGCACCACGTCCACGTCGATGTAGGTCCGCTCCGGGTCCCACATGGTCACCCCCCGGCGCATCCACCGCTCGTTGATCCGGTCGCGCAGCTCGGCCTCGGCCACGGCCAGCTGGGCCCGGTCGTTGACCCCCGCCACCTCCATGGTGTCCCCGACCACCACCGAGCCCACCTTGTGGCCGGCCTCGTACAGCACGCCGACCACGTCGGTCAGGTAGTACTCCCCCTGGGCGTTGGCCGGGCTGAGCCGCCGCAGCGAGGGGGCCAGCACGCTCCGCCGGAAGCAGTAGATCGAGGTGTTGACCTCGCACACCTCGAGCTCCTCGTCGGTGGCGTCGCCGTGCTCGACCACCCGGGCCACCGAGTCGTCCCGGCCCCGCACCACCCGTCCGTACCCGGTGGGGTCGGGGAGCTCCGTGGTCAGCAGGGTGGCGGCGGCGTCGGACGCCCGGTGCTGGTGCACCAGCGCGGCCAGGGTGGCCGGACGCAGCAGCGGCGTGTCGCCGGGCAGCACCACCACGTCGCCGTCGTCGCTGCCCACGTCGTCGGGCAGTCCGGTCAGCGCCACCGACATGGCATCTCCGGTCCCCCGTTGCTCCACCTGCTCCACGAACTCGATGGCCATGCCCGGGGGGGCGTGCTCGATCAACGTCTTGGTCACCCACTCGGCGCGGTGGCCGACCACCACGACCACCCGGGTCACCGAGACCTGGGCCAGCGCGTCGAGGACGTGGAGGACCATGGGCCGGCCGCACAGGCGGTGGAGGGGCTTGGGCCGGGCCGATCGCATCCGGGTCCCCTCCCCGGCGGCGAGCACCACCGCGGACAGCTGCCGACCGGGGACCCCTGGGTCCGGCCGGTCGGCCCCGGCGTCGGCCTCGACCCCGTACCCGTCGTCCCACTCGCCCGCCGACGCCTGGGGGTAGGTCCGGATCACCACCGGCGGGCCCCGGTTCCGATGGCCCCCGGACGTCGGCCCCTTCGGTCACGCGGTGCACAGGTCATGGGCCTATTCTTCCCACGTCGGCCCGTCCGATGCGACCCGGTCGCCAAACCACCAGACCAACGCCGGGAAACCGACGCCACAACCCGCCACAGCCCGCCAGAGCCCGCACCCGACCCCACCCATGCCCGTCCTCGCCACCACCATCGACCCGAACTCGGACACCTTCCGGGCCAACGCCCGCGCCCTGTCCGACGGCACTCGACACCGGTCAACGAGCAGCTGGCCGCCACCCGGGCCGGCGGCGGGGAGCGCTACGTCCAGCGCCACCGGGAGCGGGGCAAGCTGCCGGCCCGGGAGCGCATCGAGCTCCTGCTCGACCGGGACACCGCCTTCCTGGAGCTGTGCGCCCTGGCCGCCTGGGGCACCGAGTACCAGGTCGGGGCGTCCCAGATCATCGGCATCGGCGTGGTCGAGGGGGTCGAGTGCCTGATCGGCGCCCACGACCCCACCGTGCGGGGCGGCGCCATGAACCCCTTCTCCTTCCGCAAGGGCGCCCGCGCCTCGGACGTCGCCCTCCAGAACCGCCTGCCGGTCATCAACCTGGTCGAGTCGGGCGGGGCCGACCTCCCGGCCCAGGCCGAGCTGTTCATCCCCGGGGGCCGCGCCTTCCGGGACCTCACCCGGAGCTCGGCCGCCGCCGTGCCCACCGTGGCCCTGGTCTTCGGCAACTCCACCGCCGGCGGCGCCTACGTCCCGGGCATGAGCGACTACATCGTCATGATCGAGCAGCGCTCCAAGGTCTTCCTGGGTGGGCCGCCCCTGGTGAAGATGGCCACCGGCGAGGAGTCGACCGACGAGGAGCTGGGCGGGGCGTCCATGCACGCCCGCGTCTCGGGCCTGGCCGACTACCTGGCCAGCGACGAGCTCGACGCCATCCGCCTGGGCCGCCAGATCGTGGGCCGCCTCAACCACCGCAAGCGGGGCCGCGGCCCGACCCAGCCGGCCGACGAGCCGGTCCACGACCCCGGCCGAGCTGCTGGGCATCGCCTCGGCCGACCCCAAGGTCCCCTTCGACCCCCGCGAGGTCCTGGCCCGGGTGGTCGACGGGTCCCGGTTCGACGAGTTCAAGCCGCTGTACGGCGCCAGCCTGGTCACCGGCTGGGCCTCCATCCACGGCTACCCGGTCGGCGTGCTGGCCAACCACCGGGGGGTGCTGTTCTCCGAGGAGGCCCACAAGGCCACCCAGTTCATCCAGCTGGCCAACCAGATCGACGTGCCGCTGGTCTTCCTCCAGAACACCACCGGGTACATGGTGGGCAAGGAGTACGAGCAGGCCGGGATCATCAAGCACGGGGCCATGATGATCAACGCCGTGTCCAACTCGTCGGTCCCCCACCTGACCCTCAACATCGGGGCCTCGTACGGGGCCGGCAACTACGGGATGTGCGGCCGGGCCTACGACCCCCGGTTCCTGTTCTCCTGGCCCAACGCCCGGTCGGCGGTGATGGGCCCGGCCCAACTGGCCGGCGTGCTGTCCATCGTGGGCCGGCAGTCGGCGGCATCCAAGGGCGTGCCCTTCGACGAGGAGGCCGACGCCGCCATGCGGGCCATGGTGGAGGCCCAGATCGAGGCGGAGTCGCTGCCCCTCTTCCTCTCCGGCCGGCTCTACGACGACGGCATCATCGACCCCCGGGACACCCGCACCGTGCTCGGTCTGTGCCTCTCGGTCATCGACAACCAACCCATCGAGGGCACCCGTGGCTACGGCGTGTTCCGGATGTGAGCGAGTGCCCGCCCGATGACCGACGCCGATCCACACCCTGCTGGTGGCCAACCGGGGCGAGATCGCCCGGCGGATCATGCGCACGGCCCGGGCCATGGGCATGACCACCGTGGCCGTCTACTCCGACGCCGACGCCGACGCCCCCCACACCAGGGAGGCCGACCTGGCCGTGCGGCTGCCCGGTGACGCGCCGGCCGACACCTACCTCCGCTCCGCCCTCATCCTGGATGCCGCGGCCCGGGCCGGGGCCGACGCCATCCATCCCGGCTACGGATTCCTGTCGGAGTCGGGTGACTTCGCCCGGGTGGTGGTCGGCGCCGGGTTCACCTGGGTCGGCCCCCCGCCGGCGGCCATCGACGCCATGGGATCCAAGGTCGGCTCGAAGGAGCTGATGCGGGCGGCCGGGGTGCCCACCCTGCCGTCGCTCACCCTCGAGGGCGAGGAGCTGCCCGAGGACGCCGAACTCGAGGCCCTGGGCTGGCCCCTGCTGGTGAAGGCGTCGGCCGGCGGGGGCGGGCGGGGGATGCGGGAGGTGGGCGGTCCGGTCAGCCTGCGGGAGGCGGTGGCCGGCGCCCGCCGTGAGGCCGAGGCCGCCTTCGGGGACGGCACCGTCTTCCTCGAACGCTACGTGCGGGATCCCCGCCACATCGAGGTCCAGGTGCTGGCGGACGCCCACGGCCACACCGTGGCCCTGTTCGAGCGGGAGTGCAGCATCCAGCGCCGGCACCAGAAGATCGTGGAGGAGGCCCCGTCGCCCGCCGTCTCCGGCGAGCTCAGGGCCCGCCTGACGGAGGCGGCGGTGGCCGCCGCCCAGGCCGTCGGGTACGTCAACGCCGGAACGGTGGAGTTCGTCCTCGACGACCGCGGCGACCCGTGGTTCCTCGAGATGAACACGCGGCTGCAGGTGGAGCACCCGGTGACCGAGGCGGTGACCGGGCTCGACCTGGTCCGGCTGCAGCTGCTCATCGCCGGGGGCGCCCCGCTGCCCGAGGAGGTCTACGACGCCGTGGCCCACGGGCCCCAGGGACACGCCATCGAGGCCCGGGTCTACGCCGAGGACCCGGCCCAGGGATGGCTCCCCTCCACCGGGATCCTCCACCGGTTCGAGGTGGGGGGCTCGGTCCTCGAGCAGCTGGACCGGACCGTTCCCATCGACAGCACGGTGCAGCTGGACACCGTGGTCCGGGTGGACAGCGGGGTGGAGTCGGGCAGTGTGGTGAGCCCCCACTACGACCCCATGCTGGCCAAGGTCATCGTCCACGCCCCGTCCCGCACCGAGGCGGCCACCGCCCTGGCCGCCGCGCTGGCCCGGGCCCGCATCCACGGGGTCACCACCAACCGGGACCTGCTGGTCCGCACCGTGCGCCATGCCGCGTTCCTGGCCGGCCAGACCGACACCGGCTTCCTCGACCGCCACGGCCTCAAGCTGCTGGCCACCCCCCTGACCACGCCGGAGGCGGTGCGCAGGCATGCGCTGGTCGCCGCCCTGTCGGCCCAGGCCGCCCGGCGGGCCGGGACGGCGGTCCAGCCCGCGGTCCCCTCCGGGTTCCGCAACAACGCCTCGGCGCTGCAGGAGGTGCGCTACCGCCACGGCGACGAGCTGATCGGGGTGGGCTACCGGTTCGACCGCTTCGGACGGGACCTGGTCGCCGTGGCCGTCGACGGTGACCCGGTGGAGGTCGAGGGGCTGGAGGCGGTGCCCGGGTCGGTGGTCCTGACCGCCGACGGCGTGACCCGGCGCTACCGGGTGGAGCAGTTCGGCCCGACGGCGTTCGTGGACGGGCCCGACGGCAGCTCGGCCCTGGTCGAGGAGGACCGGTTCCCGCGGGCCGCCGACCGGGTGGCGGCGGGATCGGCCCTGGCCCCGATGCCCGGCGGGGTGGTCCGGGTGGCGGTGTCGACGGGCGACACCGTGCAGGCCGGCCAGCTCCTGGTGGTGCTGGAGGCCATGAAGATGGAGCACGCCGTGCACGCCACGTCCGCCGGCACGGTCACCGAGGTCACCGTGACCGAGGGCGACCAGGTGGAGACGGGCCGGGTCCTGGTGGTGGTCGACGGCACCGACCACTCCGTCACCGAACCCACAGCCGACCCCAACGGCGGTCCCGAGGTCGACGGCGGGGGACGGGGCGGCCGGTCGGACCCGGCCGGCTGATGGCCGCCCCCCTGCGCATCGCCAACTGCTCGGGGTTCTACGGGGACCGGCTTTCGGCGGCCCGGGAGATGGTGGACGGCGGGCCCATCGACGTGCTGACCGGCGACTGGCTGGCCGAGCTGACCATGCTGATCCTGTGGAAGGGACGGCAGCAGGACGCCGGCCGCGGCTGGGCCCACACCTTCCTGACCCAGATGGAGGACGTCCTCGGCACCTGCATCGACCGGGGCATCAAGGTGGTCACCAATGCCGGCGGGCTCAACCCGTTCGGCCTGGCCGAGCAGGTCAAGGGGCTGGCCGACCGCCTGGGCCTGCCGGTGGACGTGGCCTACGTCGAGGGCGACGACCTGCTGTCCCGCCTCCCCGAGCTGGCCCGTGACGGCCACCGCCTCGATCACCTGGACACCGGCCGGCCGCTGGCCGGCGCTCCGGGCCAGGTGATCTCGGCCAACGCCTACCTCGGGGGGTGGCCCATCGTGGAGGCACTCAACGGCGGGGCCGGCGTGGTGGTGTGCCCCCGGATCACCGACGCGTCCCTCGTGGTGGGGCCGGCGGCCTGGCACCACGGCTGGGGCCCCACCGAGTGGGACCGGCTGGCCGGGGCGGTGGTGGCCGGACACGTCATCGAGTGCGGACCCCAGGCCACCGGCGGCAACTACGCCTTCTTCACCGAGCTGCACGGGGTGGAGTACCCGGGCTTCCCGATCGCCGAGGTGGCGGACGGACGGCTCCTCGGTGATCACCAAGCACCCGGGCACCGGGGGCGAGGTGACGGTGGGGACGGTCACCGCCCAGCTGCTGTACGAGATCGGCCCGCCCGAGTACCCCAACACCGACGTCGTGGCCCGCTTCGACACCATCGAGGTGACCCAGGAGGGTCCCGACCGGGTGCGCGATCTCGGGGGCCACCGGGCAGCCGGCGCCGCCCGACGTCAAGGTCTGCCTCAACCTGTTGGGCGGGTGGCGGAACGCCATGACCTTCGTGCTCACGGGACTGGACATCGAGGAGAAGGCCGCCGTCACGCTGCGCTCCCTCGAGCGCTCCCTGGGCGGGCCGGGGGCCTTCCAGCAGTTCGCCGAGTTCGACGCCCGGCTGGTCCGCTCGGACAAGACCGACGCCCCGGTCAACGCCGAGGCCACCGCCCAGCTGCGGGTGACGGTGAAGGACCCCGACGCCGAGCGGGTGGGTCGGAGGTTCTCGAGTGCCGCCACCGAGCTGGCCCTCGCCGGCTACCCCGGGCTCCACCTCACCGCCCCGCCCGGTTCGGGTTCGGTGTACGGGGTCTACTGGCCGGCCCTGGTGCCCGCCGGGCTGGTGGTCCCCGAGACGGTCCACGCCGACGGCCGCCGGGTGCCGGTTCCCCACCTGGCCTACCTGGAGGCCGGGACGGCCGACGGGGGAGGTGGGGCCGGGGCCGGGAACGATCCGCCCCGCTCGCCGCCGACCGCCGACCGGGGTCCGACCCGCCGCGCTGCCCCTCGGGACCCTCATCGGGGCGAGGTCCGGCGACAAGGGCGGGAACGCCAACGTGGGCCTGTGGGCCCGCTCGACCGAGGCCTGGGCGTGGCTGGACGGCTACCTCTCCGTGACGCGGTTCCGCCAGCTGCTGCCCGAGGCGGACGGCCTCGAGGTCCGGCGGTACGCCCTTCCCAACCTCTCCGCCCTCAACTTCGTGGTCGTCGGGCTGCTCGGCGAGGGCGTAGCCTCGTCCACGAGACCCGATCCGCAGGCCAAGGGCCTCGGCGAGTACCTGCGGTCCAGGCTGGTCGACATCCCCGTCGACCTCCTGTCGCCACCGACCTGAGCCGATCCACGCCGCCTGACCGAGGGAGCGACGCCATGGACTTCATCGAATCCGACGAACAGCAGATGCTGCGGGAGGCCGTGGGCGCCATCGCCTCCAAGTTCGGCCATGACTACTACGTGAAGAAGGCCCACGCCGACGAGCGCACCGACGAACTGTGGGACGCAGTGGCCGAAGCCGGCTTCCTCGGGGTCAACGTGCCCGAGGAGTACGGCGGCGGCGGGGGCGGCATCACCGAGCTGGCCGCGGTGGGCGAGGAGCTGGCTGCCGCCGGCTGCCCCCTGCTGGTCATCGTGGTCTCGCCGGCCATCTGCGCCACCATCATCGCCAAGTTCGGGACCGAGGCCCAGAAACAGCGGTGGCTCCCCGGGTTCGCCACCGGCCAGCTCAAGATGGCCTTCGCCATCACCGAGCCGGACGCCGGGTCCAACTCCCACAACCTCTCCCTCACGGCCACCAAGGACGGGGACCTCTACCGGCTCAACGGATCGAAGTACTACATCTCCGGGGTGGACGAGTGCCAGGCCATCCTGGTGGTGACCCGGTCCGGGGTGGACCCCGACACCGGTCGGGGTCGGCTCTCCCTCTTCGTGGTGGACACCGACACCCCGGGTCTGGACAAGCAGGTGCTGCCGGTGGAGATCACCGCGCCGGAGAAGCAGTACACGCTGTTCTTCGACAACGTGCAGGTGGAGGCGGACCGGCTCATCGGGGCCGAGGGCGAGGGACTGCGCCAGGTCTTCTTCGGCCTCAACCCCGAGCGGATCCTGTCGGCGGCCACCGCCAACGGCATCGCCCGGTACGCGCTCGCCAAGGCGGCCGAGTACGCCAGGGGCCGCGAGGTGTGGGGCACCCCGATCGGCCGGCACCAGGGCATCAGCCATCCGCTGGCCAAGTCCAAGATCGAGGTCGAGCTGGCCCGCCTGATGACGGACAAGGCCGCCTGGCTGTGCGACCACGCCGGCGACACCCCCGAGGCCGGCGAGGCGGCGAACATGGCCAAGTACGCCGCGGCCGAGGCCACCCTGGCCGCCCTGGACCAGGCCATCCAGACCCACGGGGGGAACGGCATGTCCACCGAGTACGGCCTGGCCGACCTGTGGGGCATGGCCCGGCTCCTCCGCATCGCCCCGGTCAGCCGCGAGATGATCCTCAACTTCGTGGCCCAGCACTCCCTCGGGCTGCCCCGCTCGTACTGACCGCCTCCGGACCGCCTGACCGCCTGACCGCCTGACCGCCTGACCGAAGCGAACCGGGCCACCGGGGCCACGGGACCGGGCGCCGCGGCCGCCCCGCCCGGTGGCCGGAATTGACCACCACACCTCGCCGACCAGGGCGAAGGCACCTCCGTAG
Organism: uncultured Acidimicrobiaceae bacterium; assembly: GCA_963812525.1. Taxonomy (GTDB): domain Bacteria; phylum Actinomycetota; class Acidimicrobiia; order Acidimicrobiales; family RAAP-2; genus Bog-756. Next base: position 257,778 of record CAWEVL010000012.1, on the reverse strand, counting down.
GTGCTGGTCCAGGTGGAATTACGTCTAGGAACGACGTCCGGCCAGAAATATCCTGCCACTCAGCGTTATGAAACCGACACCTGGGCAGGGACAGTCACATCACCTTCCGTCGGCGGGGCGCGTCGCCCCCTCAGCCGGAACCGGAACCGACGGGTTGGCCGGCGGGCGCGCCCGGATCGGCCGATCGCCGAGGTCCGTGGGCGTCGTCGGCGCGATGCGCCGGGCGACCCGACGATCGGTGCGTCGCCGCCACAGCGATGACGGCATCTCGCTGATCGAGGTGATGGTGGCCTTCACCATCCTGCTCATCACCGTGGTCCCTCTCACCTACCTGCTCACCTCGGCGATCTCCAGCGCCGCCGACGCCCGCCAACGGCAGGCGGGACTGCAACTGGCCGACTCATGGCTGGAGGTGCTGTCCAACTCGTCCCTCCCGACCACCAACGGGGCCATCATCACCAACCAACCCCAGAACCCGGCCACCTGGATCTCGGCCACCACCACGCAGATCCCCAAGTCCACGCTGGCCGGGACGGCGTTCGCCGTGACGGCGAACTTCACCACCCAGTCGGTGAACAACCAAGGCCAGTCGGACCTGTGCTCGAGCGGGCAGCCGCCCAGCCCGTCGCACCCGGCGGTCATCCTCCTCCAGGTCACAGTGAGCTGGAACCACGGGAACAGCTCCGTCTCCGACACCACCGCGGTGAACTACCCTCAGCCCGGCTTGCAGACCCAGGGCTTCCTGTCGGTGCAGCTGAGCAATAGCGGGAGCCTCGACGTGATGGGCAATGTGGCCACCGACCGCCTCCAGGCCGTCCCGGTCAACCTCACCGAGACCGCCCAGGGCAGCGGATCGGACCCATGGGTGTCCGCCAGCCATACCCTGACCGTGTATCCGGACGAGAACGGTTGCGTCTTCGCCCAGGTGCCGACCGGCTCCTACACCGTGTCGGTGTCCCAGCCCACCTCGGGCAAGCCCACCACCTTCACCGGCTACGGCGGGACCCCGCCGTTCGTCACCACCAGCGGGAGCACGGTCGATACCGCCTCGACGACGGTGACGGTGACAGCCCAGAGCACCGTGCAGCTCACCGCCTTCGACGAGGGCATCACCTCGGCCATCACCTACGGGTCCTCGGCTGCGGTCGACGGCGGGGTCACCTGCCCGGGCACGACCAAGCTGACCTGTGTCTCCACCGGCAACGGCACCGCCGGGGCCACCGCAGCCTGGGGTGGGACCGGGTCCACCTGGTCCTCGACCAACTTCGCGGGCATCACCAACCTCTCCCCCGTCGCCTGCACCTCCGGCGGCTCGCCGACCTGTGTGGGGGTGGGGTACAACGCCAGCGGCGCGGTGATCCGCACCACCTCCTCGGACCTGGGCACGACGTCGACCGACACCGCGCCGGCGGGCGTGACCGACATCTCGCAGGTGGCCTGCCCCTCGACCAACGGCTGCTATGCCCTGGGCACCACGGCGGTCGGTCCCGTCCTCCTGGCCGGGGCGGTCGGACAGACCGGGCCGCAGCAGGACACCTGGGCGGTGGTGGCCCCGGCGGCGACCACCTTCACCAACCTCTCGTCGTTGGCCTGCCCCACCACCTCGACCTGTGAGCTGAGCGGGTCGGCCACCGTGGGGCTCATCCCGTCGGCGCCGACCATCCTCCGACTCGACGGCGACCCGGCCACCCTGGCCACCAACGCCACCTGGACCCCCACCTTCACCGCCGACACCCTCCCCCCGACGGTGACCTCGGTGGGCAAGATCACCTGCCCGACCACCACCCTCTGCGAGGCCATCGCCGCCGGCGACGCCACCAGCGCCACCGACCCGACGGTGCTGACCGCCGTGGTCTCGGCCACGCCGGGCACCACCTGGACCGTCGAGCCGAGCTTCCCCACCGGTAACACCGCCATCAACGACATCTCCTGCACCTCGACGACCTGCGTGGCCGTCGGGTCGGCGGCGGGGAACGCGGCGATCTGGACGGCAGACCTCACCCAGTCCCCCCACGACTGGTCGGCGGCCACCACGGTCCCGGCCACCGTCTCCGCCGTCTCGTCGGTGGCCTGCGGCCTACCCTCCGGCGGCGATGCCGCCGACTGCGTGGTGGCGGCCAACGCGTCGGGTCTCGCTGCCCCCGGGCAGCTCCTCGAAGGCGCGCTCACCAACGGCGGCTGGGCCTGGAACTTCACCCCGGCCCCGTCGGGTGCCTCGGTGCGGTACTACACCGGCGTGGCCTGCGAGTCGTCTCCCAGCGTCATCCGGTCCGCCTGCGCGGCCGTGGGCGCCACCGCCAACGGGCCCATCATCGCCACGACGAGCTCCGGCCCGGGCGGCACCTGGACGACCCAGACCCCGTCGTCGCTCCCCGGCGCCCTGGTCACCGGCATCCCGCTGGAGACGGCACCGGCCACCACCACCACCTGGACCACCCAGGTGAACGCAGGCCAGGCCGCCAACGCGGCCAGCCTGCCCAACGTGCTCTACCCCCAGCCCAACGGCTACTCGATCGCCGCCGGCGACTGCCAGAGTGAGGCGCTGAGCCCGGCCATCGCCTCGCTCAACGCCGCTCCCGGAGGATCGGCGTCGACCACCATCCCCCTGGATCTGCTCCCGTTGCAGGTGGTGAGCCCGCTCGGCGTGCCACTCAGCGGGGCCACCGTCAAGCTCACGTCGGTGACCGCCGGATGCGCGGCGGACACCTACACCCTGCCGGCCACCGACGCCTACGGCGTCACCCGGTCCTCCATCCCGTTCGGCACCTACACCTACACCGTGACCAAGGGAGGGGTGACCACCGCTCCCACCGGAGTGACCGTGGCCGCCAAGACCGCCAGCTACGTCACCGTGTCCAAGGTCGTCGGCGGCGTGACCACCGTGTTCACGACCTACCTCCCCAAGTCCGTGGTGGTGACGTCGTCATGAGCACCGGTTCCCATCCCCGGCTCGACGGCCGTCCCGGCCGACGCCTCTCCGCCCGGGCGGCGCTCGAACGGCGGCGCCGGTCGGTGGACGACTCCGGGATGACGCTGGTCGAGCTGATGATCGCCTCCACGCTGCTCCTCGTGCTCCTCACCGCCGTGGTGATCACCATGGACATGCTGAACACGGTGAGCAACGGCGTCACCGCCCAGTACCAGGAGTACGACCAGGCCCTCCCGGCCCTCGGCCCGCTGCAGAACCTGCTGCGCGCCGAGAAGGAGCCCGGACCCGTCACCGGCGGCGTGCTCCAACCCGGCTTCGCCTCGGTAGGCAATTTCGCCCTGACCTTCTACTCCGACATCGGGACGGCCTACAGCAACGTCACCTCCGCCGGCACCACGGGGGGTCCGGCCAAGATCGTGGCCCAGGAGGTCGATGCCAACGGCAACCCGGTGACCACGGCGACCACCTGTTCCCTCACCAGCCTCTGCAGCTTCCAGGTCAAGCAGTACCTGCCCGACATCGTGGCCGGCGTGTCCCAGTGCCCGATCGCCGGTGGAACGGGGTGCACCTACACCAGCGCCCCCCGACTGCTGGTCAACGTGCTCGGCGTGGTCAACAACCCGGCCCTGCCGCCGACCAGCGCACCCACCCAGCCGATCTTCACCTACAACATCTTCACCCCCGGCGGGACCGGCTCCAACCTGACCACCGCCCAAGTCCAGAGCGGCCTCACCTGCACCGGGACCACCCCGGCGACGTGTCCGGCCGACTTCATCCAGAGCGTCGGGGTGGAGCTCATGGTGGCCCGGAAGGGCGCCGGCACCAACGGCACCGTCGACGAGCAGACCATCGTGTACCGGTACGCCGAGAGCCCCGGTGCCTCCACCTATCCGTACCAGTACACCGGCTCATAGGGGCAACTGACATGGCCACTTCCCAGAAACTCTCGCTCCGACATCGCTGGCTCCGCGCCATCCGACGGCGGAAGGGTACCGCCACCGACCTCGGACAGACCGGCATCATCGCCGTCGTGGCCTTCTCGGTGCTGGCCTCACTGGTCGGCGCGGTGATCGTCCAGACCGTCGTCACCTCCAATCCCCTCTTCCAGGCCAAGGCCGTCGAGATCTACGCCCACCGGGCCCTGGAGGCGGGCCAGAACGCCTACCTGACCGCCGTGAACGCCAACCCCAGCCTGGCCCAGTGCAACACCAACACCAACGGCTCGGGCACCTGCAGCGGGATCGACTACGGGAAGTGGAACGTCGTCAACGGATCGAACAGCTCGGGCTCCGACCTCGAGTACTACTCGTTCGGCAACCCCCAGCCGTCCTTCGATCCCAACACCAACGCCCTCACCAGTCTGTCCGTGCAGGTGGTCGGAGCGGCCTACGACCCCAGTGCCCAGAACAACTACCTGTTCGACCAGGAGACGATCAACGTCACCCCGAGCAACGGCTTCCTCGAGAACGTCTGGTGGTCCAACTACGAGTCCTACAGCGGCAATGGCGACTACTCGACCTGCAATTACAACTGGAAGCTCAACTACAACATCGGAGCCGGGGGCGTCAGCTGCGGTCCGGTGTACTTCGGTCCCAACGACTACCTGTTCGGCCCGGTGTACACCAACGACTCGGTCTTCGTGAGCCCGTCCCCGGCCTTTGGCACCGCCACCGCTCCGTCCCCGGTCACCACGGCCGACCCCAACTGCCTGTTCGTCGACAGCGGCGCCAATCGTGGGATGAACGGGAACCACAGCAACTGCGCGGCGGCCAACGCCGACGTCTCGGTGTACGACACCGTCAACAGCTCCGACAACCACGCCATCGAGCAGCCCCCGGCCAACGACACCCAGCTCGGCACCATCGCCAGCCAGAACGGGTGCCTCTACTCCGGACCGACTCAGATCCACCTGTCCACCGATGCCAGCGGCAACGGGCAGATGACGGTGGTCAGCCCCGACACCCCGGAGGGCACCAAGACGGTCAACGGCACCACCTACCCCTGGGACACCAACAACATCGCCAGCAACGTGAACAGCTGCCCCAACAACGGCACCGCGCCGATCCCACCCAACGGGGTGGTCTTCGTCCAGAACGCCACCGGCGCCCAGACCCAGAGCTGGTCCAACCCGTTCGACGACCCCACCTACAACAGCGTGACCAACCTGACCTCCAACCCGGCAGCTCCCCTGCCCGGGAAGGGCGTCGTCCTCACCGCCACCGTCACCTCGGGCTCGAGCCAGCTGGACAGCGGCGCCACGGTGGCGTTCAAGCAGACCACCAAGACCGGCGGCGTGACCACCACGAGCACCATCGGCACCTGCACGGCCCAGCCGCTGAGCACGCCGGTGGCCGTCACCCCGGCCACCACCCCGCCGACCTATACGTCCACTGCCACCTGCGGGAGCGGCGGCAGCTTCACCGAGTCGGCCCAGGGCACCGGGGCCTTCACCGCCGTCTACTCCGGCGGCAACAACACCACCTCGTCGCAGGGCAACCTCGGCCAGACCAACAACCTCAGCCCGTCGACGAGCTACGGGCCGGACGCCCAGGTGACGGCCGGCGGCTGCTCGGCCTGCTACTACGGCCAGACCAGTGCGCCCGACGCCGAAGGGGACGCCTTCGTCTACGGCTCGCTGTCCGGCCAGTTGACCATCGGTACGGCCAACAATGTCATCATCGAAGGGAACATCACCTACGCCGACTGTGCCTGGACCATCGGCCAGAGCGGCCTCAGCGCGCCGTCCCAGGGCTTCTGCCCGTACAACGCCGTCAAGCCCAACGACGCCCTGGGCCTCATCGCCAACAACTACGTGGAGGTGAACCGGCCGGAGATCGCCGCCAGCACCCAGGGCGGCTCCCCGATCATCGAGCCCTTCTGCAGCGCCAACCCCGCGCCGACCTGCGATCCCTCTGACGGCACCAACGGCGTCACCATCGACGCCGCCGTGCTGGCGCTGACCCAGTCGTTCGTGGTCAACAACTACAACGACGGGAGCACCGAGGGCCCGCTCCTGGTCTACGGATCGATCCAGCAGTTCGCCCGCGGCCCGATCGGGACGTTCAGCGGAGCCTCTCTGTCCACCGGGTACCTGAAGCACTACACCTGGGACCCCCTCCTCGACTTCATCTCGCCGCCCAGCTACCTGGTGCCCTCGACCCCGTCGTGGGTCCTTGCCGGTGTCGCCTCCACCTCGGGAGGCAGCGCGGTCAGCACCTGCCCGCCCCTGGCCGGCGTGTACCAGCAGACCGTCGGCGGGGTCATCCAGGACGGTCCGGCCCTCACCCAGTACTGCTCGGCCTCCCCCGGCGGTCTCCCCAACTTCCCGACGATGACCGCACCCTCGGTGCCGACCAACGTCACCGCCGTCTCCAACCCGAACGGCACGGTCACGGTGAGCTGGACCGACCCTCAGGCCAACAACGGGTCGGCCATCACCGGGTACTCGGTCTCGGCCAGTCCCAACTGCACCAGTTGCACCTACACCAACCTCTCCGGGTCCGGCGTCACCTCCGTCACCGTCTCCGGCCTGACCCGGCGGAGCTGGTACAACTTCACGGTGACGGCCACCAACGGCGTGGGCACGTCGAATCCGTCGGTCGCCTCCAACGCGGTGATCGCGCCCGATGTGCCGAACGCGCCCACCAACGCCTCGGCCAGCACCAACCAGAACGGCTCGATCACCGTGAGCTGGACCGACCCGGCCAACAACGGCTCGCCCATCACCGGCTACACACTGGTCCCGAGCCCGGCCTGTGGGTCCTGCACCTACTCCAGCCTGAACGGGGCCTCGCTGACCTCGGCCACCGTCTCCGGCGTCACGCCGGGCGGCACCTACTCGTTCACGGTGACGGCCACCAATGGGGTGGGCACCGGGGCGGCATCGTCCGCCTCCAACTCAGTGGTCGCACCCAACGTGCCCGGGGCGCCCACCATCGGCACGGCAACCCGGGGCAACGCCTCGGCCTCGCTCACCTGGACCGCCCCGGGCGTGACCAACGGCTCGAACATCATCGGGTACGCCGTCACGCCGTACCTCAACGGCACCACGGCCCAGGCGACCCAGACCTTCATCTCGACGGCCACCACCGAGACGGCGACCCTGCTGACCAACGGTTCGCCCTACACGTTCACGGTGGCCGCCATCAACGGAGTGGGTACCGGTCCGCAGTCCGGGGCCTCCAACTCGGTCACCCCGGCCACGTCGCCCGGGGCGCCCACCGGCGTCTCGGCCAGCACCAACAGCAACGGAACGGTGACACTCACCTGGACCGATCCGTCCAACAACGGGTCGGCCATCACCGGCTACACCGTCACCCCGAGCCCCGCGTGCCCCGCGTGCACCTACTCCAGCCTGGCCGGACCCAGCGTCACCTCCACCACCATCACCGGGCTGAGTCTCGGAACGGCGTACACCTTCAAGGTGTCGGCCACCAACGGTGTCGGGACGGGTACCCAGTCGACGGCCTCCAACTCGGTCACCCCGGCCACCCCGCCGGGCACACCGACCGGGATGACCGCCTCGACGAGGAACGCGACCCAGGCCAACGTCAGCTGGACGGCGCCGGCGGCCAACGGGTCGGCCATCACCGGCTACACCGTCACCGACTACATCGCCGGGGTGGCCCAGACGACCCAGAGCTTCGGGGGCACCAGCGGGATCTTCAACGGACTGAGCAACACCAAGAGCTACACCTTCACGGTGACCGCCACCAATGGTGCCGGGACCAGTGGCCAGTCGGCCGCCTCCAGCCCGGCGGTCACCGGGTAGCCCCCTGGCGCACTCGAGCAAGATGGGACCGGAGCGTCCCGACGCGGCACGGCGGCCGGGGGTGACCGCTCGGGGGTGACTGCTCGGGGTGGACTGCTCCGGGGTGGCCGCCGGGAGGTGGCCGCTCGGACGACGACACCGCTGGTGGCGTCCGGACAGCGGCTGCCGACGGGTAGCCTTCTCCCCTTATGCCTTTGCAGACCCGAGACGACATCCGCAACGTGGCCATCGTGGCCCACGTCGACCACGGGAAGACCACCCTGGTCGACGCCATGCTCTGGCAGTCAGGGGCCTTCCGGGACAACCAGTCGGTCAACGAGCGGGTCATGGACTCGGGCGACCTGGAGCGGGAGAAGGGCATCACCATCCTGGCCAAGAACACCGCCGTCCTCCACAACGGGGTCAAGATCAACATCATCGACACCCCCGGCCACGCCGACTTCGGCGGGGAGGTGGAGCGGGGGCTGACCATGGTGGACGGCGTCCTCCTCCTGGTCGACGCCTCGGAGGGACCCCTGCCCCAGACCCGGTTCGTGCTCCGCAAGGCCCTCCAGGCCCGGCTGCCCGTGGTGGTGGTCATCAACAAGGTGGACCGACCGGATGCCCGCATCGACGAGGTGGTCCACGAGGTGGAGGAGCTCTTCTTGGACCTCGACGCCGACGAGCACCAGATCGACTTCCCCATCCTCTACTCCAACGCCCGGGCCGGGTGGGCCGCCACCGAGCAGGGCGTGGAGGGCACCGACCTCGAGCCGCTGTTCGGCGCCATCGTGGACCGGATCCCGGCGCCCCACTTCGATCCGGAGACGCCGCTGCAGGCCATCGTGTCCAACCTCGACGCCTCGCCCTACCTGGGCCGGCTGGCCATCTGCCGGGTCCACAACGGCACCCTGCGCAAGGGGTCGACGGTGGCGTGGTGCAAGATCGACGGCACCATCGAACGCACCAGGATCACCGAGCTCTACATCACCGACGCCCTCGACCGGGTGGACGCCGCCGAGGCCGGCCCGGGAGAGATCGCCGCCGTGGCCGGCATGGCCGAGATCACCATCGGCGAGACCCTGGCCGACCCCGACGACCCCCGGCCCCTGCCCGTGATCACCGTCGACGAGCCCAGCCTGGCCATGACCATCGGGATCAACACCTCGCCGCTGGCGGGGGCCGGCGGGTCCAAGCTGACCGCTCGCCAGATCCTCAACCGCCTCGATGCCGAACTGGTGGGCAACGTCTCCCTGCGGGTCCTGCCCACCGAGCGCCCGGACACCTGGGAGGTCCAGGGCCGGGGCGAGCTCCAGCTGGCCGTGCTGGTGGAGACCATGCGGCGGGAGGGGTTCGAGCTCACCGTGGGCAAACCCCAGGTGGTGACCCGCGAGATCGAGGGCAGGCTCCACGAGCCCATGGAGCGGGTGGCCATCGATGTGCCCGACGACTACCTGGGGGTGGTCACCCAGCTCATGGCCCTGCGCAAGGGGACGCTGATCGAGATGGTCAACCACGGCACCGGATGGGTCCGGATGGACTACCGGGTGCCGGCCCGGGGCCTGGTCGGTTTCCGGACCGAGTTCATGACCGAGACCCGCGGCACCGGCATGCTCCATCACGTCTTCGACGGGTGGGAGCCGTGGCACGGCGAGCTCAAGACCAAGCGCAACGGGTCGATGGTGGCCGACCGCCGGGGTATGACCACCGGGTACACCCTGATGAGCCTGCAGGAGCGGGGCATCCTGCTGGTCGGTCCGGGCACCGAGGTCTACGAGGGCATGGTGGTCGGGGAGAACGCCCGGGACGAGGAGATGGACGTCAACCCGACCAAGGAGAAGAAGCAGACCAATATCCGCTCCGCCGCCGCCGACGAGGCCATCCGCCTCACTCCCCCGCTCCTCCTCTCGTTGGAGCAGGCCCTCGAATTCATCACCGACGACGAGTGCGTGGAGGTCACCCCCGACGTCCGTCCGGCTGCGCAAGGTGATCCTTGACCAGGCCACGCGCGGGCGCCTACGGAGCCGGGCCCGCAAGTCGGGCTGAAGGGCAACTCGGGGCCGGGCCGAGTTGGTGTTCGATGTCGACCGGGTGGCGCTCGGCGCTCCGGCTCGGACGTGCACGATGTCTGGGGTAGCGAAGGGCAGGCCGGACCGTGGGGTGTCGATCGGCTCCGAGGGGAGGGCTCGAACCTCCAACATCTGGCTCCAAAGGCCAGCGTTCTGCCAATTGAACTACCTCGGACGGTGGTCGCCGACCGTGCACCGGTGACCGAACCAGGGTACTCCTGCGCTTGTGCTCGACCGGCCTCCTCCCCCGAGGGCGGCCGCTCCCCCGGACCGGTCCCGAGCACCCCTCCGACCTGTGCCACGGCAAACGGGTAGGACCCCGATAGGCTCCCGGCCCGATGCGAGTCCTCGTGGTTGATGACGACCCGGCGGTCAGTGGGGCCCTCAATCGTGCCCTCCGCCTCGAGGGGTACGAGGTCTCGTTGGCCGGCGACGGGCCCCAGGCCCTCGAGGAGGTGGCCGTCCGCCCCCCCGACGCGATGATTCTCGACATCGGCCTCCCGGTCATCGACGGGCTCGACGTGTGCCGCCGCCTCCGGGCCGCCGACAACGACACCCCGGTGCTCATGCTCACCGCCCGAGACGCCATCAACGACCGGGTGCAGGGACTGGACGCCGGTGCCGACGACTACCTCGTCAAACCGTTCGCCCTGGCCGAACTGCTGGCCCGGCTGCGGGCCCTCCTCCGGCGCCGCCCCGACGATCCCGGCGAGGAGCTGCACTTCGCCGACCTCCACCTCGACCCGGTCACCCGGGAGGCGCGCCGCGGCGACCGGCCGTTCACGCTGACCCGGATCGAGTTCGACCTCCTCGAGCTGCTGCTGCGCCATCCCCGTCAGGTGCTGACCCGGGAGCTCATCCTCGACCGGGTGTGGGGTTACACCTTCGACTCGGGGACCAACTCGCTGGCCGTCTACGTGGGCTATCTCCGGCGCAAGACGGAAGCCGGCGGTGAGCCGCGACTGATCCACACGGCTCGTGGGGTCGGTTACGTCCTGCGCGAGACGTAGGCCGTGCCCGCGACCACCGGTGGCCGGCCGTGACCTTCCGGGGGCGTCTGGTGCTGGCCACCACGGCCGCCGTGCTGGTGGTGGTGATCCTGGGATCGATCGCCACGTATCTGGTGGCCTACAACTCACTGGTGTCCGCGGCTGACGCATCCCTGAGCGGTCAGGCGCAGGCCTACATCACCTATCCGTCCCCGCCGACCATCATCAACGGTTGTGGTACCACCGCGGGGGCCTGCATCCAGGTGGTGACCCCCGACGGCAGCACCAACAGTTTCGACGGCACCGCGGCACTCCCGGTGACGCCCAGGGTCCGATTGGTGGCCGCCAGCCGAGGCACTGCCAGCACCGCCTATTTCTCCACCACCATCAACGGCCTCGATGTCCGCGAGGCGGTTGCCGCCCTGCCCCCTGGATTCCAGTACCGAGGAGGGGTGAACTACGAGGAGCTCGGCGAGGGCGGTGCCCTCCAGATCAGCACGCCCTTGACCGGAGTGAACCAAGAGCTCCGCCACCTGGCCCTCGCTCTGTGGATCATCGTGATCATCGGTGTGGCCATCGCCATCGTCCTCGGCCTGGCCGTCGGACGCACCGCGCTCCGCCCCCTCAACAGTCTGACGGCCACCGTGGAGGAGCTGGCCGAGACCACGGACATGTCGAAACGGCTGGACCCCGGCGGCCTCGACGAGCTGGGCCGGCTGCGCCGGGCCTTCAACCGGCTGCTGGTGGCCCTCGACACCTCGCGGGAAAGCCAGCGCCAGCTGGTGCTGGACACCTCACACGAACTGCGTACGCCGCTCACCAGTCTCCGCACCAACATGGAGGTGGCCCGGCGCCTGGAGGAGTTGGACCCCGAGGAACGGGAGGTGCTGATCAGCGACGTCACCACCCAGATGGACGAGCTGGCGGCCCTGGTGGGTGACATGGCCGAACTGGCGCGGGGCGAGCAGCCCGAGCTCACCGCCGGGCCCGTCCGCCTCGACCTCATCGTGCTCGAGGCCGTCGATGTGGTCACCACCCACGGGCGCAGCCGAGGTGTGACCTTCGACGCCCGGGTGGCACCCACCTGGGTGTCGGGCTCGTCCCCGCGGATCGAGCGGGCGGTGGACAACCTGCTCGACAACGCCCTCAAGTGGAGCCCGGACGGAGGGGTGGTCGAGGTGGCCTGCTCCCAGGGGGTCCTCATCGTCCGGGACCACGGTCCCGGGGTCGACGAGAGCGACGTGGGGCACATCTTCGATCGCTTCTACCGGGCGCCCGGCGCCCGCAGCCGTCCGGGTTCCGGCCTCGGCCTGGCCATCGTGGCCCAGGTGGCGAGAGACGAGGGGGGGACCGTCGACGTCTACCGGGCCGAAGGGGGCGGCGCCGTGTTCCGGTTCTACCTCCCCGAGGTGCCCGCCCCCGACCAGCCGGCCGACGAGGACTGAGCGGGAGGACGTGGGGCCCGGTCAGGCCTGTCCGCCGGCCGCCATCCTGAGGCGGCAGTCCGGGGGGCACCGGTGCCGGGGCCCCGGTCCGAGGGCCGGGCCGCATGGCGCAGAATCCCCAGGTCGGCTAGCGTGCCGGTCGACATGGGATCCCTGATCAAGAAGCGCCGCAAGCGCATGCGCAAGAAGAAGCACAAGAAGATGCTGAAGGCCACCCGTTGGCAGCGGCGGGCGGCGGGCAAGTAGGCCCGACCTCTTCCGACCGCCCGGTCTGATCGCGGCGATCGAACGCTACGCTCCTCTGTTCTGCCCGGTGGAAGGGCCGCGCCGGTCGCGCCCGCCGCTTCCAACCCCGCTCAGCCGGCCGGCGTGGTCCGCACCCCGACGACCAGGGCCCGTTCCGAGCCCAGCGGGATCTCGGACCGTCCCCCCAGTCCCAGCTCGGCGGGCGTTCCCTCCACGAACCAGGTGGACCCGCTGCCGGCCAGTCTGGGTCGGCGCCCGGTGAGCTCGGCCAGGTGGTCCCGCCACACCCCGAGGCGGGGCTCCACGGCCAGGGCGGGACGCTCGAGGTCATTGCCCTTCGACACCACGGTCCCGTCCCCCGCCCCCGCCGGGGGCACGGCCTCCGACTCCCCGGAATCGATCCCCGGCCCCTGACCGTGGAGGCGGTCCCACGCGCCATAGACGGCGCGTGTGTCCATCCCGAACGGGAGCAGGAACAACGTGAAGGCCCGCTCCTCGAAGGGCAGCGGCGTGACGTCCTCGCCGATGCCCCCGACCATGGCCCGGCCCCCGACCACACAGAACGGGATGTCCGCCCCGAGCCGGGCGGCCACCGCCGGATCGGTGCTCCCCGACCAACGCAGGATGGCGGCGGCATCCGCCGATCCACCCCCCAGGCCGGCGCCGGGAGGGATCCTCTTGACCAGGTCGACCCGGGCCGTCCGGCCGACGGCCCGAAGGGCCCGGGCCACCAGGTTGTCGGGACCGGCATCGATCCCACCCGACGGCCAGGCCCGGCCGTCCTCGACCGTCGAACCACCGACCGGTCCGGCGAACTGCTCCTCGATGGACAGCCCCTCACCGTCCGACACCACCAGGGTGTCGGCCAGATCCAGCGTGACCATCTCCGACTCCAACAGGTGGTAGCCGTCGGCCCGGATCCCGGTCACCCGCAGGGAGAGGGTGAGCTTGGCCGGTGCCGTCAGCTCGACGGGAGCCGACACCGGACCGGTCACTGGCCGATCCGATGGGCCGGATGGTTGCCGTGGGGGTGCTCCTCGGGGCGCCAGGCCGCCAGTCGCTCCCAGTCGGCCAGGGCAAGTTCCTCGGCCCTGGCCGTGGGACGGATGCCGGTGGCCTCGAAGGCCTCGGGACGGACCAGGCCGTTGAGGGACCGTCGAAGCATCTTGCGGCGGTGGGCGAATCCCCCGCGTACCACCGAGAAGAGCCGGTCGTAAGAAGGGCTCCGGGGCCGGGGCGACCGCCGTCACCCTGACCGTCCCGCCCGCCGCCCCGGCCCCGTCATCCCGGCCGGCCGATCCGGTACTCCGTGCGGCCCGACGGTCCAGGCGGACCAGCACCGACTCCACCCGGGGCCGCGGGATGAACACCGAGGCGGACACCCGTCCCACCACCGAGGCGGTGGCCCAGTAGGCCACCTTCACCGACACCGCCCCGTAGGCCTCGTCGCCGGCCCCGGCGGCCAGTCGCTCCCCGACCTCCCGTTGCACCATGACCAGCAGGGACGACACCTGGGGGGCTTCCTCCAGCACCCGGACGACCAGGGGGACGGCCACGTTGTAGGGCAGGTTGGCCACCAGGGCCCACGGTCCCGCCCCTCCGACCCCCACCCCTCCGACCCCCACCCCTCCGACCCCCGCCCCGTCTGACCCCCGTCCCCCAGCAGTACCGCCCAGTCGAGGGTCAGGGCGTCGGCCTCGACGACCCGCACGCCCAGGGGCTCGACCTGGGTCCGGAGCACCGGCACCACGTGCCGGTCGACCTCCACGGCGGTGACCCTCGCCCCGGCCTCCACCAGGGCCAGGGTCAGCGACCCGAGGCCGGCCCCGACCTCCACCACCGGTCGGCCCTCGGTGATCCCGGCCAACCGGACGATCCGGCGGACGGTGTTGCCGTCGGCCACGAAGTTCTGGCCCAGGGCCCGGCTGGGGTGCAGGCCGTTGGCCAGGAGCAGCTCGTGGATCTCCGCTCGCCCGTGGGTCACCGGGTCAGTGTCTCACCTTCCCGTATCCCGTCCCCGGGGCACCGCCGCTCCGGCTCCGGCACCGGCTCGGGCACCGGCGCCGGCACCGGCGGACGGACGGCCCGCACCTCACCAGGTCAGCTGGGCGTTGATCACTCCCTGGGACAGCGGGGCCAAGAGGGCGAAGGTGGCCGTGGCCAGGTCGATGGACCGGGCGGTGTCGGCCTCGCGGTCGTTGACCAGGCAGGTGACCGAGAGCCCGTTGGCCGGGTTGGTCACCCGCACCACCGTGCCGAAGGGCAGGAAGGGGCTGGCACAGGTCCCGGCCGGGTGGGCGTAGTAGGTGACCTGGCCGTAGTGGACCGATCCGGTGGCGGACGGGGTGGGGGCCGTGGTCGTGGTGGTCGGGGGCACCGTGGCCGTCGGCACCGGCGCCGACCGGTGCACGACGTCGGCGGTCGGCACGGACACCGGTGGGCTCGGCGGGGCCGTCGTGGTCGTCGGGGGCACCGTGGTGGGTGGTGTCGTGGTCGTGGAGGAGGTGGCGGTTCCGGCGGACTGGTCCTTGGTCTGGGAGGCCAGCTTCCAGGCCGGAACGCTGCCCCCCGCCGCCCCCGACGAGGCCGACGAGGCCGACGAGCCCGAGGACGACGAGGCCGACGGACCCGGGGCCGGCGCCCCACCGTGGGAGCTGGCCGACGCGCTGGAGTCGTTCTGGAGCAGGAGGAGCGGCACGATCAACAGGGCTCCGCAGAGGAGGAGCGCGGCTCCAGGCCGGCTCCCCTTTTCGATTGTCGTCCTCAGGACTCCACTCTCCTTATGGGACTGCGTTGTGCTGCCCCCTCAGGAACGGGTCCTTCGGAGGCAGATCCACCCCGGACCTGGGGTGGTTGGGGCCGGCTCCTCCAGCCGACCCTCGCAATGCGTCCGACAACCGCACTGAGTGCTCAATGCAAAACGACCGCTGAAAACGGCGGCCGCAGGCCAAAGGTTAGGCAGGGTGGGGACGAAGAATCAAACCCGTCGGGTCCCCGGCCCGGCCGTCCGGGCCGGTTCTTGCCCCCGGGCCCAAGCCCCGGGCGCCCTGCTCAACAGGCGAAGGCGGCCCGCGCGTTGGCCGTCGTGACCTCAGCCACGTGCCGCGTCTCCACCCCTTTGACCTGGGCAATTGCCGCTCCGACCAGGGGAACCCTCGACGGTTCGTTGAGGGTTCCCCGGTGGGGCACCGGGGTGAGGAACGGCGTGTCGGTCTCCACCAGCAGGCGGTCCCAGGGGCACAGGGCGGCGGCCACGCGGACGTCGTCGGCGTTCTTGAAGGTGACCACGCCGGAGAACGACAGCGAGGCCCCGAGGTCGAGGCACCGGCGGGCCTCCTCGGGACCCCCGGTGAAGCAGTGGACGATCGTACGCTCCGGCACCCCGGCGGCCCCCAGGATGTCGAAGGTGTCCTCCCAGGCCTCCCGGGTGTGGATGACCAGGGCCAGACCGTGACGGTGGGCCAGCTCGACCTGGAGGGCGAAGGCCTCTCGTTGGACGGCCCGGGGCGAGTGGTCGTAGTGGTAGTCCAGGCCGCACTCACCGATCCCCGCCACCACCGCCTCCTCGGGCGGCCCCGACGCCGCCTGGGCCGGGGCCCCCGGGCCCAGCTCCGCGGCCAGCAGGCGGTCCAGCGACTCGACCCCGTCCTTGGCGTCGTGGGGATGGAGCCCGACCGTGGCCCACAGCTCGACGCCCTCGGCCACGGCGGCCGAGCCGGGCTGCCGCATGGATCGGACCAGCCCCACCGCCTCGGCCGACGACCCGGCCCCGGTGCCCACGCAGACCATCCGGGTCACCCCGGCCTCCGAGGCCCGGGCCATGATGCCGGCCAGGCGTGAGGCGTGGGGACCGGTGGCGTCGATCCGGTCGCCGCCGTCGGACTCGGCGAACTCGTCCTGGAGGTGGCAGTGGGAGTCGAACCACTCGACCACGGCGTCGTCCACGGGACTCCGGTCAGCCCTTGCGCCGGGGGAAGAGGGGCGCCCCCTTCTCCACCGGGCGTCCGCCCGGGTAGCCGCCCCAGGCCGCGGCGTCCGGCAGCCGCTGGTCGGCGGGCGACCCGTCCAGCCCGATCCGGGCCCAGATGGCCTCGGCGGTGGTCGGCATGGCCGGGACGATCAGGATCGCCACGATGCGCAGGACCTCGAGGGCGCTGCCCAGCACGGCGTCGACGGCCGGACCGGGGTCGGCCTTCCACGGCTCGGCCTGTTCCAGCTCGGCGTTGGTCTCCCGGATGATCCGCCAGGTGGCCTCGAGGCCCAGGTGGGGCAGGCCCGAGTTCCACGCCTCGGTGGCCTCGGCCAGGGCGGTGGCGGACAGGCCGGCCAGCCGGCTGGTGGGGTCGGGGGCCGGGCCCACCCCGCCACACTTGGAGCCGACCACCGTGGCCACCCGGGACAGGAGGTTGCCCAGATTGTTGGCCAGGTCGGCGTTGTACCGGGCGGTGATGCCCTCGGCCGAGAAGTCGCCGTCGGTCCCGAGCGGGATGTCCCGCAGCAGGTGGTAGCGGACCGGGTCGACGCCGTAGTCGGCGGTGAGCTCGTCCGGGGAGATCTGGTTGAGGCTCGACTTGGACATCTTCTCGCCGCCGACCAGGAGCCAGCCGTGCACCTGCACGTGGGCCGGCGGGTCGATGCCGGCGGCCATGCACATGGCCGGCCACCACACGCAGTGGAACCGGATGATCTCCTTGCCGATCAGGTGGTGCACCGCGGGCCACCACGCCTCGAACCGCTCCGGGTCCTCGCCGTAGCCGATGGCCGTCAGGTAGTTGATCAGCGCGTCGTACCACACGTAGAAGACGTGCTTCTCGTCCCAGGGCACCGCCACCCCCCAGTCGATGGAGGTCCGGGTGATGGAGATGTCCCGCAGGCCGCCCCGGATGAAGCTGAGGGCCTCGTTGCGCTTGGCCTCGGGGACGACGGCGGTGGGGGCCGACTCGTACCACTCGATGAGCCGGTGCTCGAAGGCGCTCAGCCTGAAGAAGTAGTTCTCCTCCTCGAGCAGGTCGACCGGGGTCCGGTGGACCGGGCACAGTCCGCCCTCCAGGAGCTCGTCCTCGGCGTAGTACTGCTCGCAGGACACGCAGTAGAGGCCCCGGTAGGTGTCCTTGACGATCCAGCCGTTCTCGTAGATCCGGCTGAGGAACTGCTGCACGGTGCGCTGGTGCCGGGGCTCGGTGGTGCGGATGAAGTCGTCGTTGGCGATGTCCAGGTCGGCCCAGGCCGAGGCGAACCGGGGGGCCAGCTGGTCGGTCCACTCCGTCGGGCTGACCCCGTGCTCCTCGGCGGCCCGGGCCACCTTCTGGCCGTGCTCGTCGGTCCCGGTGAGGAAGAAGACCTCGTCACCGATCAGGCGGTGCCAGCGGGCCAGGGCGTCGGCGTTCACCGTCGTGTAGGCGTGGCCCACATGGGGGGCGTCGTTGACGTAGTAGATCGGCGTGGTGATGTAGAAGCGGGACACTGACCTGCAGCGTACCGATCGGGGCGGGCCCCACCGGCACACGGGCGAGGGCCCCGGGGGCCGTGCCCGCCGCCCCCACTCCTAGGATGCGTCCCGTGACGCCCGCGGCCGCCGCCTCCGACGCTCCTCCCCCGCCCGAGGCCCGACAGCAGCGGGTGGCGGTCTACGGCATCTGCCGGGACGGCGCCGGCGCCGGTGAGGGCCCCGGGAACGAGGAGGCGGACGACCGGGTGCTGCTGGTCCGGGCCGCCCCCCACCTGACCGTGGCCGGGCAGTGGTTCCTACCCGGCGGAGGCCTCGACCACGGCGAGCACCCCGTCGACGGGCTCCGGCGTGAATTCCGCGAGGAGACCGGCCTCGACATCGTCCCCGGTCCCCTGCTCGGGATCATCTCCGACGTGTTCATCCTGCCCGACGGGACGAGCCTGCACACCCTCCGGATCATCCACGGCGTGGACGGCTGGTCGGGAGCGCTCCGGGACGAGGTCGGCGGATCGTCGGACGCCGCCCGGTGGGTGCCCGTCGGCCAGGCCCTCGCCCTCCCGCTCCGACCCTACGTCCGCCAGGCCCTCACCGAACTGCGGGCGCCCTGAGCCGACCCGGCGGGCCTACCAGTTGGCCACGTGGCCGCCGCCCCGCCCGGTCCGCTCGGTGTAGCGCTGGTGGTACCCCTCGGCCGGCCAGAAGGTGGTGGCCGCGCTGACCTCGGTGACGATGGGGCGCCGGAACCGGGCCTGGTACTCGTCGAGGGAGGCCCGGGCCGCCTTGGCCTGGGTCTCGTCGTGGACGAAGACGGCCGAGCGGTACTGGGTGCCACGGTCGGGCCCCTGCCGGTTGAGCGTCGTCGGGTCGTGGTGGCGCCAGAACTCCTCGAGCAGCCGCTCGAAGGAGACCCGCCGGGGATCGAAGGTCACGAGCACCGCCTCGGCGTGCCCGGTCGTCCCCGAGCAGACCTGCTCGTAGGTGGGACGGTCCACGAACCCGCCCTCGTAGCCGGCGATGGCGTCCACCACGCCGGGCACGGCCCGGAGCCAGTCCTCGACCCCCCAGAAGCAGCCGGCGGCGAAGGCGACCCGCTCGCCCCCCTCGGGGACATCGTGGGGGGCGATCCCCGGGGCCTGGGTCTTGTCCAACGGCGGACGTCTGAACATTGGTGGATCCTCCCTGAGTCACCTCACCCCCGCCGGTACCGTCCTGGCCGCGGTCCGGCCCGTTACATCACCCCGGACCACCCGGCCCCGGACCACCCGGCCCCGGGCCACCCGGGTCGGCGTCCGCCGACACTTCCCCGGCCGACCGACGGTCACGGGCGGCGAGGGCCAGCTCGTAGACCCGGCGGCGGGGCACCCCGAAGGCGGCGGCCACTCCGTCCACCGCGCCCCGGGTCCGCTCCCCCGCCCCGAGGCGCTCGTCCAGGGCGGCCAGCAGCACGTCGTCCCCGGCCGGCACCGCATCCGCCGGGGGTGCGCCGCCCACCACGAGGACCACCTCCCCCCGCACCGGGCGGTCGGCGGCCCACGCCACCGCCTCCGCCAACGTGCCCCGCCAGAACTCCTCGTGGAGCTTGGTCAGCTCCCGGGCCACCGACACCGGCCGGGCCGGGCCGCACGACGCCGCCAGGTCGGCCAGCGTCCCGGCCACCCGCCCCGGGGCCTCGAACAGCACCGTCGTGCGGGGCTCGGCGGCCACCGCGGCGAGCACCGACCGGCGCTCCTGGCCCGAGCGGGGCAGGAAGCCCTCGAAGCAGAAGCGGTCGGTGGCGAGCCCGCTGCCCACCAGCGCAGTGAGCACCGCCGAGGGACCCGGCACCACGGTGACGGTCAGGCCGGCGGCGGCCACGGCCCGTACCACCCGCGACCCCGGGTCGGAGACGCCGGGCATGCCGGCGTCGCTCACCAGCGCCACCGTCCGGCCGTGCTGCACCGAAGCCACCACCTCGTCGATCCGGCCGTCCTCGTTGTGCTCGTGCAGCGACCGCAGCGTGGCCCCGGTGATCCCGGCGTGGGTGAGCAGCTTGCGGGAGTGACGGGTGTCCTCGCAGTAGACGACCTCCGCACTCCCGAGAGCGGTGACGGCCCGGGGCGAGAGGTCACCCAGGTTCCCGATGGGGGTCCCCACCACCACCAGGGATCCGGGACCGGCTCCGGCCCGGCCCGGCTCCACCGGGACCTCCGGGGCGCCGGGCCCGGACCCGCCCTCCCGGTCCCTGTCCGTGCCCGGGTCCCCCAGGTCGCCGTCGTCATCCGGGCCCGACCAGGACTCCAGCTCCTCGAGGACGTCCGGGTCGACGTCGGCGTCGGGACCGGTCTCGGGATGACCGGCCCCGGGGCCGGTCATCCCCGCAGCTCCAGACGGTCCCCGACCCGGAGGCCCCACCGCTCGAACGCCCCGGCCTCGGCCTCGATCACCGAGCGGCCGCCCCGCTTGGGCAGGGTCATCCGCTACGGCCGCACCGTGGTGACCCGGAGCACGATGAGCTCCCGGTCGCAGAAGGCCACGTCGATGGCGAACCGCATGCCGAAGGTGTGGACCGAGCGGGTGCGGGGCAGGACCATGGCCCCCTCGTAGCCGGACTTCCCGAGGAGACCTCGGGAGCGCTGGGCGAAGGTCTCGGCCACCTCGGCCGCGGCCAGCACGTCGCCCGCTCGCAACAGCCAGGTCACCGGAGGCCCCCTGTCCGGTGCCCGGGGCCGGCAGCGACTACCATCTCCGAACTGTGTCGAAACGAACCAACAAGCGCAAGCTCCGGGCCAAGAAGAAGGCCAACCACGGCAAGAAGCCGAACTGCGGTCGAGGCTGACGATCCGTCGGTGATCCCCTGGATCGCCGACCGGTGAGGCCCTCCGCCCACCACCGACTCACCCCGGTGCCCGCCGGCGACCCGGTGCCCGCCCGCCGGACCCGGGTCGGACCGCGCCCCGGCCGGGCCGCGGCACCCGCTCACCGTCAACCCCGGGGACGCCATGCCCGGCCGAGCTCGTCGAGCACCCCGACCAGGGCGGTCGGTCGGTCGGTGATGATGCCGTCGACGCCCAGCCGCACAGGCTCGCGCATCTCGGACTCCTCCTCGATGGTCCACACGTGGACGGCCAGGCCCTGCTCGTGGGCCACCTCCACGAACCGCTCGTCGACCAGGGTGAGCTCGCCGAAGCGGGCCGGCACCTGGAGGGCCACGTGGCGCAGGGGCGCCGGGGCCTCCCCGGCCTGGACCGCCTGGTAGAAGGCGGCCACCGCCAACGTGCCGGCCGAGGTCGGGATGTCGGGGGCGAACGTGGAGAAGGTGTCGGTGGCCGAGTCGAGGAAGGACGCCACGATCACGTCGTCGACCCGACCGAATCGGCGGAGCAGGGCGGCCAGCGCCTCCTCGTAGGGGGCCACCGCCGGGGCGGTCTGCTTGATGTCGAGGTTGAGGACCACGCCGGGGAACTCCTCCAGCACCTCCTCCAGCAGGGCGATGCCGAACCGGTGGTCCTTCGGGGCCCGCCCCCGGAACGGGTACCGGTCGGGGGCCAACCCGGGCGACACATCGGCGCCGGGGGCCCACCAGTAGGCGTTGTCCAGCCGCACGAGCTGGTCGTAGGTCAGCTCGGCGATGGCCCCGGAGCGGTCGGTGGTGCGGTCCACGGTGGGGTCGTGGCCCACCACCAGCCGGCCGTCGGCCGTGGCGTGGACGTCGAGCTCGATCCCGGTGGCCCCGGCGTCGAGCGCCGAGGCGATGGCGTGCAGGGTGGAACTGGGGGCCTCCCAGGCCCCGCCCTGGTGGGCGTAGGCGATGACCCGCCGCTCCAGCCACGGGGACGGCCGGAGCGCATCGACGGGGGCGGGCATGGAAGAACGGTAGCCTCTGCCCCGCCATGCTGGACCACGTCTTCACCCAACTCGTCACCTCCCACCGGCGGGCCTTCGAGGCCGCCCTGCTCCAGCGACAGGCGGTGGAGGAGCGCTTCCAGGTGGACGTGTTCCTCGGCGACGTGAGCTTCGAGACCTCCTACAGCCTCCCCGGCGAGGAGCGGCCGGCCAGGATCCGGGTCGACACCAGCTTCGACTGGCCGACGTGGAGCCAGACCGCCTACCGGAGCTGGGCCATCGGCGAGGAGCCCGACGAGCTCCCCGAGGTGCTGGTGGAGATCGCCTTCCGGGTCCAGGGCCTCGACGGGGTCCCCGAGCTCGGCCCGCTGCGGGGCGTCCTGCCCGACCACCTCGACGTGTTCGGCGACGAACCGCTGGTGCGGGGATCGACCACCGTCGAGCAGCTCCTCATCGAGGGCCAGGACCAGGCGGAGTGCGCCGTCGAGGTCTCCTACGAGGGCTCCTGCCAGCTGGACGAGGCCGTGCTCGACGACCCCACCGGCTTGGACGAGGCCCTGGCCCCCCTGGGACGGTCGGTGGCCTCGGTGCTGGTCCGCATCGGCGACCTCCCCTTCACCTTCCGGCCGAGCCCTCCGGCCTGACCGGCTCCGGCCCCGGGGCCGGGGCTCGTGCCGCCGACGTCACATCGACGGGCGGAGGGCCTGGCCGAGGACGACCGACAGGTGTCGGGCGTAGGTGGCGGTGACGTGGAACTGGTCCATGTAGACGACGTAGCGGCCGATCACCGGCGTGCACACGTGGGAGCAGAACCACGGGACGGTGTCGACGTAGCGGCCGCCGGTGATGACCACGGCCACGTGCTCGTAGTCGTTGTACCTGCTCTCGATGGTCCCGGAGCTGAGTCGGGCCGGTACCGAGCAGGCCTGCACGTCGTCCGGGTGCTCCGACAGGCAGGCCGGCGGGGGCTCGGACAGGCGGGGGATGTCGCCGAGCACGACCTTGGCCATGCCGGCCACGTGGACCGACCGGAACAGGGCGACCAGGCCCTCCGCCGACTGGGTCGGCGTGACTTCGGTCTCGGACCCACCGCCGGCCGCGGGTCTCAGATACGGAGTGAGCTGGCTCACGATCAACAGGTTCGGGTGCAGCCGGTCGATGGTCGAGATGGCCCACCGGTGCCACTGGTCGCACACGGTGTACGGGCCACCGACCGCGCCCCACCCCGGCGGATCCACCGGGGTCACCAGCCCGGCGGGGCAGTACGGCTTGCCCAGGACCACCAGCCGCCAGTGGGACCGGAGGGCCACCTGGTCGAGGGCGGGGAGCCACATCAGCACGTGGGAGTCTCCGTACGCCACCATCAGGTGGTTCCCGTGGGGGTCACCCAGGGAGCAGGGGGCCAACCGCTCGCTCGGCTGGCCCACGTCGACCTGGCAGTGGGGTGCGCTGACGTACCCGCCCCAGTCCGAGGGCGCGGCGGCCAGGGCGGGCTGGAGGTCCCGGGGAAGGCGGGTGATGCCCGGCGCCACGGCGACCTGGTGCTGCACCGTCCGGGGGTCGGCCGGCGTGACCGCGGTGGCCCTCCCGGTGTGCGTGGACACGGCGATGAACAGCGAGAGGACGGCGACGGTGAGCACGACGGTGGCGATCCCGGCCGCCACGCTCGGCCTCGAGGGCATCCGCCAGTGCCGGATCGGGTTCTCGACCAGGGCGAAGGTGACCGCCGAGATCACCACGGCCACCACCAGCAGGCCCAGGTTGTCGGCCAGGGGCAGCCTGGTCTTCCCCACCCGCTCGGCGGCGATGATCAGGATGGGCCAGTGCCAGAGGTAGAGCGAGTACGAGCGCTTCCCCATCCACTGCACCGGGCCTCGCCCGAGCAGGCCCTCGACGCCGAAGGCCGGCTGGCCGATCCCGCCGGCGATGATCAGGCCGGCACCCAGGACGGGCACGGCCACCAGTGCCCCCGGATAGGGGGTCTGGGCGTTGAAGCCGACCGCCGCCCCCACGATGAGGGCCAACCCCACCCAGGTCAGCGCGGCCGCGGCGCGGCCGGGCACCCGCCGGAGCCAGGTGGTCCCGACGGCCACCAGCGCGCCCAGGGCCAGCTCCCAGGCCCGGGTGAACGGGGAGAAGTAGGCGGCCGACGGGTGGGTGGCCGTCTGCACCACCGACAGTGTGTACGACGCGGCGACCACGGCACCGCAGGCGACGGCCATCCTCGCCGGCGACGACCGTCGCCCCCGACCCCGGGCCATCAGCAGGAACAACGTGGGGAAGACCAGGTAGAACTGCTCCTCGACCGACAGCGACCAGTAGTTCTGGAGGGGGGAGGGGGGGAGGGAGGCGGTGAAGTAATTGGTGCCGAGCGCCTCGAAGTGGAAGTTCGAGAGGAAGACGGCGGCCCACCGGCCGTCGTCGGCCACCTGGGCACCGCTGACCGCCCCGAGGGCGAGGTAGCTGGCCACCACGGTGGTGAAGATGACCAGGGTGGCGGCCGGGAGGATACGACGGGCGCGGCGGGCGTAGAAGTCGAGGATCGAGGTCCCCCCGGTCCTGGCTCGCTCCCGTAACAGCAGGCCGGTGATCACGAAGCCCGAGATCACGAAGAAGACGTCGACGCCGACATAGCCACCGTGGATCCCGGGCACCCCGGCGTGGAAGAGGACGACGAGGAGCACGGCCACGGCCCGGAGGCCCTCGACGTCGGGGCGGAATCGACGGTCGCCGGGAGCGGTGCCGGCCTGGTCCGGGGACTCGAGGGTCCCCGTACCGATCACCCCTACGCCACCTGCTCCCATGCGCTCCCCCCAGACCGCCGCCACTGTAGCCAGCGGCTCGAGCGGGTGCGGCCCTCAGGCAAACAGCCCGGCCTCGACGGCCAGGGCCCGCAGGTCGGCCAGCGGCCGGGCCCCCACGTGGGAGATGACCTCGGCGGCGCACACCCCGCCCAGTCGGGCCGAGTCCTCGGGAGAGAGGCCGTTGGTGATCCCGTAGAGGAAGCCGGCGGCGAACAGGTCGCCGGCCCCGGTGGTGTCGACCACCCTGTCCACCGGCGCGGCGGGCACGGTCACCGGACCCGGCTGCCGTCACCACCACGCAGCCGCGCGCGCCCCGGGTCAGCACGGCCAGGACCCCGGTCTCGGTCACCGCGTCCACGGCCGCGTCGAAATCGGCGGCCCCGAACAGCATGGTGATCTCGTCCTCGTTGGCGAACAGCAGCTCGAGGTCGCCGTTGAGCAGTTCGAGGAACTCACCCTTGTGGTGCTGCACGCAGAACGGGTCCGAGACGGTGAGGGCCACGGCGGCGTCGCTGGCGTGGGCGATGTCGATGGCCTGGCGCATGGCCGCCTTGGCCGAGGGCTGCTCCCACAGGTACCCCTCGAGGTAGACCACCTGGGCCGAGGTCAGGTGGTCGTCGTGGAGGTCGTCCGGCCCGAAGTCCCCCGACACGCCGAGGTGGGTGGCCATGGTCCGCTCGGCGTCCTCGGTCACCAGCACCAGGCAGTGGCCGGTCACGGCCCGGCCGGGGACGGCCGCCGTGGGCGTGGGGTCGAAGGCCACCCCGATGGAGCGGATGTCGTGGGTGAAGATCTCGCCCCACTGGTCGTCGGCCACCCGGGCCAGGAAGGCGGCCCGGCCGCCGAGGGCCGCCACTCCGGCCACGGTGTTGGCCGCCGATCCCCCCGAGGCCTCGGTGGTGGGTCCCATCGTCGCGTAGATGGCCTCGGAACGGTGCTGGTCCACGATGACCATGGTCCCCTTGACCAGGTCGAGCGCCACCAGGTCCTCGTCCTTGGCCGTGCCCAGGACGTCGACCAGGGCGTTGCCCACGGCCACCACGTCCAACCGGGAACCGGGGGCCGGGCCGGGCCCCTCGGCGGTGGCGGTCACGGCCGGCTCAGAAGATTCGTCGGGTTGGGAGTCGCTCTGCACATCGCGACGGTAGCCTGCCCCACATGAGCGCTCCGACGAACGACATCGACTCGACGGCCGAGGCCCCCGCGTACCGCCTCCCCACCACCGTCCGGCCCCACGCCTACCGGCTGGTCCTGACCCCCGACCTGGCGGCGGCCACCTTCGCCGGCGACGTGGAGATCGACGTCATCGTGGGGTCGCCGACGCCCTCCATCACCCTCAACGCCGCCGAGCTGGAGGTCACCGTTCGCCGAGCTCAACGACAGCGACCCCGACGCCGGCTACGCCCTGGCCCCCTCCGACATCGCCCACGACCCCGACGAGGAGCGGGTCACCCTCACCTTCGCCGAGCCCCTCCGGCCCGGGCCCGGCCACCCTGCACCTGGCGTTCACCGGCATCCTCAACGACAAGCTGCACGGCTTCTACCGCTCCACCTTCACCGACGAAGCCGGCGTCGAGCACGTCATCGCCACCACCCAGATGGAGTCCACCGACGCCCGCCGGGCCTTCCCCTGCTGGGACGAGCCCGAGCTCAAGGCCACCTTCGAGGTCACCCTGGTGGTCGACGACGCCCTGGCCGCCTACTCCAACGGCTCGGTGGTCGAGGAGACGCCCGAGCCCGGCGGCAAGCGCCGGGTCCGCTTCGCCCCGACCATGGTGATGTCCACCTACCTGGTGGCCTTCATCGTCGGCCCCCTCGAGGCCACCGAGCCCCTCGACGTCGGACGGGGTGCCCCTGCGGATCGTCCACACCCCGGGCAAGGCCCACCTGACCCCGTTCGCCCTCGCCGTGGGGGCCCACGCCCTGCGCTTCTTCACCGACTACTTCGGCATCCCCTATCCGGCCGACAAGCTCGACCTGGTGGCCATCCCCGACTTCGCCTTCGGGGCCATGGAGAACCTGGGGTGCGTGACCTTCCGCGAGTCGGTGCTGCTGGTCGACCCGGCCCAGGCCGCCCGGGTGGAGCTCGAGCGGGTGGCCGACGTGATCTGCCACGAGATCGCCCACATGTGGTTCGGCGACCTGGTCACCATGAAGTGGTGGAACGGCATCTGGCTGAACGAGGCCTTCGCCACCTTCATGGAGGTGCTGGCCGTCGACGCCTTCCGTCCCGAGTGGCAGCGCTGGGTCAGCTTCGGGGTCGAGCGGGAGGCGGCCATGGCCGTCGACGGGCTCCACGCCACCCGCCCGGTCGAGTTCCCGTGGGGCGGCCCGAGGAGGCCCAGGGCATGTTCGACGTCCTCACCTACCAGAAGGGCGGCAGCGTGCTCCGCATGCTCGAGCAGTTCATCGGGCCGGACGTCTTCCGCGAGGGCATCCACGACTACCTGACCACCCACAGCCACGGCAACACCGAGACGTCGGACCTGTGGGACGCCCTGGAGCGCTCCAGCGGCCGGGCCGTCCGCACCATCATGGACACCTGGATCAACCAGGGCGGCTACCCGCTGGTCCGGGTGGGCGAGGACGGCTCCCTGACCCAGGCGCCCTTCTCCTACCGCGGGGAGACCGGCGGGGCCATCGGCTCGGACTGGCAGGTGCCGGTGCTGACCCGGCCACTGCGGCAGGGGGACGTCGACCCGCTGCCCATCCTGCTCAACGGGCCCGGCTCGGCCCCGGCCGCCGGGGTGGCCGACCAACTGGTCAACGCCGGCGGGTCGGGGTACTACCGGGTCTCCTACCCCACAGCCACGGTCGAGCTCCTGGCCGGTCGGCTGGGCGACCTGGCCCCCCTCGAGCGGTACAACCTGGTGTCCGACAGCTGGGCCGCGGCCCTGTCCGGCCGGGCCCCGCTGGCCGACCTGCTGGCCCTGGCCCGGGCCCTGGCCGACTCGGCCGAAGGCGACCCGAGCGTCTGGTCGGTGGTCCTCGGGGCCCTCGGCCTCTTCGACCGGGTGGTCCCCGACGGTGACCGCCCGGTGCTGGCCCTGGCCGTGCGCACCCTGCTCGGTCCCCTGTCCGGCCAGCTCGGGTGGGACCCGAGGGGCGACGACGACGAGCGCACCCCGTCCCTGCGGGCGTCGGTGCTGCGCACGCTCGGGCACCATCGGCGACGACCCCGACACCAAGGCCGAGGCGGCCCGCCGGTTCGCTCAGGCCGGGACCGTGGCCCTGCACCCCGACACCGAGTCGGCCGTCCTGGACATCGTGGCCTCCGACGGCGGCACCGTCGAGTTCGAGGCCTTCCTGGCCCGCTACCGGGCCCCGTCCACCCCCCAGGAGGAGATCCGCTACCTCTACGCCCTGGCCTCCTTCTCCGATCCGGCGCTGGCCTCGCGTACCTTCGAGCTGGCCATCACCGAGGTCCGGACCCAGAACGCGCCCTTCGTGCTCCAGGCCCTGGTGGCCAACCGGGAGGCCGGGCCGGCGACCTGGCGGCGGATCACCGAGGAGTGGGACACCCTGGTGGCCAAGTTCCCGTCCAACATCCTCCCCCGCATGCTCGACGGGGTACGGACCCTGTGCAGCCCCCCCGAGCTGGCCGAGGAGGTCACGGCGTTCGTCGAGGCCCACCCGTTGGCCGCCGGGGGCCGGACGGTCGAGCAGATCCTCGAGCGCCTGGCGGTCAACGTGGCCTTCGGCGAGCGGGAGGGTGCCGGTCTGGCCTCCACCCTCACCGGGTCCCTCGACCTCCCCACCGTCTGACCCACCGCCTGCCCCGCCGACCGGCTGACCGCCGGGCCGGCGCGCCGCCCCCATGGGGGCCGGATTCCAGCCCCGGTCCGAACGGGCGGTGGCTCCCGGAGGCGGCGTACCGGTCGGTGGTCGGACTCCGGACCGCCCAGTCCGTAACCTGAGGCGGTGCAGTTCAGCGTCATCGCCACGGTGTTCGCCATCATCTTCGTGGCCGAACTGCCCGACAAGACCATGATCGCCACCCTGATCATGGGCAGCCGGTACCGGCCCCTCCTGGTGTGGATCGGTGCCACCGTGGCCTTCGGCATCCACGCCGCCGTGGCCGTGGCCGTCGGCCAGCTGCTCCAGCTGCTCCCCCACCAGTGGATCGAGGGCGTCACCGCGCTGCTGTTCGCCGCCGGCGCCGCCTACCTCCTGTTCGTCCCGGAGTCCCGCCAGGAGGAGGAGGGCGAGGAGGAGGCCGACTCGGCCCGCAAGGGGCTGAAGACGGTGGGGGCGGCGTTCCTGGTCATCTTCATCGGCGAGTTCGGTGATCTCACCCAGATCCTCACGGCCAACCTGGCCGCCAAGTACCACGCCCCCGCCGAGGTGTTCCTCGGGGCCTTCGCCGCCTTGGCCGCCGTGGCCGCCGTCGGGGCCTTCGGCGGCCGGGCCCTGCTGCGGGTCCTGCCCCTGGCCGTCATCCGCAAGGCGGGCGGCGTGCTGCTGGCCGGGTTCGCCGTCTACACCCTGGTCGAGCTGGCCCGGGGGTAGCAGGCGATCAGGGGCCCACGGGTGGGGTCAGGACCGGTTGGGGGTGGCCTCGACGATGAACTGGTAGCCGAACATGGTGGGCCACAGGTCCAACAGGAGCCGGTCCACCAGGCGGAGAGCGTGGGCTTTGGTGCCCTCCATGCCCAGGGCGTCCAACGGAAGGCCGACCGACTCGATCCTCCGAACGGTGAACCCCTGGCGCTCGACCAGCTTGCGGATGCTCCGGCGGGTGAAGAACCGCAGGTGGGTCGAGTCGAGGATGCCCCGCTGGTCGTAGTCGAACATCCCGAAGGTGGAACGCAGCCGGGGGTACCAGTGGGCGATGTTGGGTACGCAGAACAGGGCCGTCCCGTCGGGCGAGAGGACGTTGCCGACCTGGCCCATCAGGTTCCCGGGATTGACCAGGTGCTCGAGGACGTCGGCGGCCAGCACGATGTCGAAGCCCGTACCCACCTCGGGCGGGATGCCGTCGTTGAGGTCGGCCTGCACGAACGAACTGGTCCGCCCGGTGACCCCGGCGATCTCCATCACGTCGACCCCGGTGACGTGGTGGCCCATCGCCTCCAGGCGCTCCGCCAGCAGCCCGCTGGAGCAACCGAGATCGAGGATCTTGCTGGGTGGTTTGGACTTGAGCAGCGTGGAGATCCGGCCGTGCGAACTGTCCTCGCTGGGCTTCAGCTGGTACTCCTCGGACAGGGCGATACGGCTGCCGTCACCGAAGCCGGCCTTCTGCAGCCGGTAGGCCACCACGTCCTTGGTCACATCGGCGGCGTAGCCCACGCCGTCCACATAACAGATCTCGTCGCCGTAGTAGGTGGGGATGGGCACCTCGGCGATGCGCATGCCCGCGTCGTGCAGCTGGATGATGATCTGGGTGTCGAAATTGAAGCCGTCCGAGTTCCGCTCGAAGGGGATCTGCTTGAGGGCGCTGACCGCGTAGGCCCGGTACCCCGAGTGGAACTCGGAGAGCTCGGTGCCCAGGGCGGCGTTCTCGAACCGGGACAGGATGCGGTTGCCGACGAACTTGTAGAGGGGCATACCTCCCTTACGGGCCGCCCCCTTGATCATGATCCGGGACCCGAAGACGGCGTCGGCCTCGCCCCGGATCAGTGGGGCCACGATGTCGGGCAGCGACTCGGGGGCGTACTGGCCGTCGCCGTGGAGCATGACCACGATGTCCAGTCCGTGCTCGATGGCCAGGTCGTAGCCGGCCTTCTGGTTCCCGCCGTAACCCAGGTTGGCCGGCTGCCGGATCAGGGTGATGGGCAGGTCGGACAGTTGCTGGTACCCCAAACCGACCAGATAGGTGGAGTCGTCGCTGTGATCGTCGCTCACGATCACCTCTTCGATATCCGGTCGGATCTCGTGCGGGATGCGGTCGAGCACCTTGGCCAGCGTGGACGCGGCGTTGTACGCCACCACGAGCACGCCGATCCGCTTTTTCTCGATGGATCCCATCACCCCTCCCCCCGGTACGGTGCCCGTAGGCGCCACCATGGTACGCGGCCCCACCCCGGAGGGAAAGCTGCGGAGCCCGCCGAACCCGGTGTCACGCCCCTCACCTGCACGGACACCACCCGGCCGGTGCCCCAGCTGTCGGATCGTGCACCACCGTGGAAGGCTTCACGGATGGATCGCTCCCCTTCGACCATCCACGCCGCCGATCATCCCGAACGCACCCTGCGCCGTCAGCAGCTGTTCGCCAGGGCCCGCCTGGCCACCGGCTTCATGCCCGACGACGAGGGCGAGGCCCTCTATCTGGCCGCCCTGCGGGCCGGGGCGTCGTTCGAGCGGGCCACCCTGATGGAGATCGGCGCCTGGTGCGGGAAGTCCACCGTCTACCTCGGGGCGGCCGCCGAGGAGACCGGAGCGGTGGTGTTCAGCCTCGACCACCACCACGGCTCCGAGGAGAACCAGGTCGGGTGGGAGCATCACGACCGCGCCCTGGTCGATCCGGGCACCGGGCGCATCGACACCCTCCCCCACTGGCGGCGCAACGTGATGGAGGCCGACCTCGAGGCGTCGGTGATCGGGCTGGTGGGCGACTCGCCCACCGTCTCGTCCCACTGGTCGACACCGCTGGCCTTCTGCTTCATCGACGGCGGGCACGGGGTCGAGCCGGCCTGGGCCGACTTCCAGGGCTGGTCCCCCCTGGTGATGAGGGACGGCTGGCTGGCCATCCACGACGTGTTCCCGGACCCGGCCGACGGCGGGCGCCCGCCCTATGACATCTGGCGGGCCGCCCTCGACTCCGAGGAGTTCGTCGAGGACGGGGAGTGCGGATCACTGCGGGTGCTCCGCCGGGTCTGAGCCGGCGTTGGCGCCGGGCGATCCCGCCCGGCCGGGCAGCGGTCGAGCCGATTCCCCGGTAACTTTCGGGATTCGGGAGTCCCGATCCGGTGGCCGAGCACGGCGCCGTCGCCCGCCGACGGATCGGTGCTCGGGGCGTCACAGGAGGTGTGCGTGGGCTGCACGGGGGGAGCGCGGTGGATGGCGACGGTTCGGCACCCGTGTCGGTGAGCTCAGACCCGGACCGGGCCGGGCGGGCGGTGGACACCGTACCCGTGGCGCCCGAGTCGGAGGTCGCCTCTCGTCTGACCGACGAAGCGGGGACCGCGCCCGGTGATCGTCGGTTCCGCCCCGACGTGGAAGGTCTGCGGGCCGTCGCCGTCACCCTGGTCGTGCTCTATCACGGCGGCCTCACCGGACTGAGCGGCGGATACGTCGGCGTCGACGTGTTCTTCGTCATCTCCGGTTTCGTCATCACCGGAGTCCTCCTCCGGGAGCGGGACGCATCCGGTCGCACGTCGCTCCTCAACTTCTACGGACGGCGGAGCCGCCGGATCATCCCGGCCGCCACCCTGGTGATCGTCGCCACCGTGGTGACCACCTACCTGGTGGTCGGCGTGGTGTTCGGCAACCAGACAGCCATCGATGCCCGCTGGACGGCGGTCTTTCTGGCCAACTTCCACTTCGCCGCGGTCGGCACGGACTACCTGTCGGCCCACCAGCCCCCGTCCCCCCTGCTGAACTTCTGGTCGTTGGCCGTCGAGGAGCAGTTCTACCTGGTCTACCCGACGATCTTTCTGATCATCGGCGCCCTCCGCTCCCGGTGGTCACTGGCCACCCGGCTGACCGTCGTCCTGTCCGGCATCGCCGTCGCCTCGTTCACGATGTCCGTGGTGCAGACGGCCTCCAATCCGTCGGCCGCCTACTTCTCCCCCTTCACCCGGGCCTGGGAGCTGGCGCTGGGCGCCCTGGTGGCGGTCAACACGCCCTGGCTCCTGCGGCTGCCGGGCACCCTGGCCTCCACCCTCACCTGGCTGGGTCTGCTGGCCATCGGCTACTCGGCCGTGGCCTTCGACAGCCACACCGCCTATCCGGGCTCACTGGTGGCCATCCCGGTGGTGGGTGCAGCCCTGGTCATCGCCGGAGGGTCCTCCCGTCCACCGGCGGCGGCCGAGTCCCTGCTCCGCCTGGCCCCGTTCCGCTGGCTCGGCATGCGCTCCTACTCGCTCTACCTCTGGCACTGGCCGATCCTCATCCTGGCCGCCGATGCGGCCGGGTCCTCGTCCCTCCCGTTCCGGAAGAACGCGCTCTGGCTGTTGGTGGCCCTCGCCGCCTCGACGGTGACGTTCTCCCTGGTCGAGAACCCGGTGCGCCACGCCCGCCTGCACCGGCTCGGGCGGTGGACTCCCGTCCTCCTGGGCTTCGTACTGATCATCGCATCGGTGGGCGTCGCCACCGCGGAGCTCGACTCGCACGGCTCCTCCACTCCCGCGCCACCGCCGGTGACCGGCGGTGGCGCGGCGTTCTCCACCCAGGCCCAGGCCTTCCTCCGCTCGAACGTGGCCGCCGACTCGGACGTCGTGGAGCAATCGGTACGGAAGGCGGCGGACATCCGGTCGCTGCCTCCTGATCTCACGCCCTCGTTGGCCGGAGTCAGGACGGACTTCGGTGGGCCCGTCGGCGGGTGCTGGCCATCGCTGGGACAGACCAGCATCCCCCCGTGTGTCTTCGGTGACCCGCACGGCACCCGCACCATGGTCGTCTACGGCGACTCCCATGCCGCCATGTGGTTCACCTCGCTCCGGCTCGTGGCCACGTTGACCCACTGGAGGCTCGTCTACCTCGGGAAGGGCGACTGTCCGGCCGACGCGCTCCACTACGGCGATCCCACTGGCTGGGGACCGGCCGGAGGTGACTACACGCCGTGCGACCAGTGGCACCGGTTCGCCGTCGCCCGCATCAACGCCCTCCGGCCCGATCTGGTCGTCATCACCCAGGAGTTCCGCGGCCAACCGGACGGCAGGCCCTACTCGGCGGCCCAGTGGCAGCAGGGCCTGGTCAACACCGTCCGCATGCTCGATGTGCCGGCCCGCCACGTCATCGTCCTCGGGAACATTCCGATCCTCCAGCAGGCGGCGACGGAGTGCCTCTCCCTCCACCCGTCCGACGTGCAGTCGTGCTCGTCAGCCAACGCCAGGTTCGAAGGTCAGTACAACCGGGCCGAGCGGGCGGCCGCCGCCGAGGTTGGGGCGAGGTATGTCAGCGTCCTTCCCTGGTTCTGCTCGACCACCTGTACCCCGGTGATCGGCCGGTACGTGGTGTACTGGGACAAGTACCACATCACGGCGTCGTACTCGGTCTACCTGGCCCGGGTGGTCGGCCGGGCCCTCGGCCTGGGGTGGTGAGCGACGGGCCCGGGTCCGTCGCTCGGCCGGCAGGCACCGTCGCACCGGCAGTTCCTGCCGGCGCCACGCAGGTCGCCGCGAGGTTCCCGACGGGGCCGGGGTCCCGGGGGGAGGACGGGGCTCAGAGCCCTCCGGACGAACCCGGGGCGCGCACGGCCGGCTCCACGGGCGATCCCGGGGCGGGCTCGGTGAGGTCGAGGTGGCTGGGCAGCCCCTCCCCGCGGAAGATCCCCGAGGCCGGGGTGGTCCGGCTGAGGGCGTCGGCGGCCAGGATCATGGCCCCCGCCGTGTAGGACGACCGCTCGAGGGGCGGGTAGGTGGCCTCCTCGGGGTAGACCATCCCGGTCCAGTAGGAGCCGTCCTCGTTGCGCAGGGCCTGGACCCAGCCCAGCAGTTCGAGGGCGGCCTCGTCCCGCCCGAGGACGTCGAGGGCCAGCACGCACTCGGCGGTCTCCGCCGCCGTGACCCACTCGCCGGTGGACACGCAGCGGACCCCCCGGCCGTCCAGCACGAACTTGGACCACTGCTGTTCCATCCGCCGATGGGCGGCCTCGCCGCTCATGGCGCCGGCCAGGACCGGGTAGTACCAGTCCATGGCGAACTCCTCCTTGGGGGCGAAGGCCTCGGGCTGGTGGGCCACGGCGTGGGCCAGCCGGCCGGCGGCCAGCTCCCAGTCGGGCCGCTCGTGTCCCAGGCGCTCGGCACAGGCGATGGCGCAGCGCAGGCTGTGGTAGATCGAGGACGAGCCGGTGAGGAGTGCGTACTCCTCGAGGAACCCCGAGGCGTCGAGCGACCAGTGGATCGAACCGTCGGGCCGCTGCCAACGGAGGACGAAGTCCACCCCGGCCTCGACCGCCGGCCACAGGTGCTCGAGGCCGTCGAGCTCGCCGGTGGACACGTAGCGGTGCCACGCCCCGGTGGCCAGGTAGGCGCAGACGTTGGTGTCGAGCCGGGAGTCCTCGATGCCGGTGGCCAGGTAGTAGTTGAACCAGCTGCCGTCGGGGAGCTGGGTGTCGACCAGCCACTGGTAGGCCCGGTCGGCCTCGGCGTCCATGCCGGCCGCGGTCAGGGCCATGGCCGCCTCGACGTGGTTCCAGGGGTCGCAGTGCCCTCCCGGGAACCACTCGATCATGCCGTCGGGGAGCTGGAGCGAGGCGATGTACCGGGCCGTCTGGACCACCTGGCCCGCCGTCATCACCCCGGGGACCTCGGGGATCTCCCTCATGCCACCGCCTCCCGGTCGGATGCCGGCGACGCCGCCTCGGACCCCACGGGGTGCAGCGGCCGGCCGGCGGCCGGAGCGGACGCGCCGACCGGCCCCGTCGGCTTCTCCAGATAGACCACCAGGCTCTTCCCCACCAGCGGGTTGAGCACCCGGTCGGCGTAGCGGGTGACCTTGGGCGCCTTTTCGATGTCCCAGACCAGCAGCCGGTGGTACGAGGACACCGCGGGATGGCTGTCGTTGCTCGGTCCGACCAGGCACCGCAGCCACCAGTAGGGGGCGTGGAGCCCGTGGGCGTGGTGGCTGCCGGTGGCCCGGAGCCCGGTGGACTCGAGGCGCCCGACCAGCTGGCGCTGGCGGTAGATCCGGACGTGGCCGCCGGGCACGTTGTGGTACTCGTCGGACAGGGCCCAGTTGACGAACTCCGGGCCGCACCGGGGCACGGTCACGGCCATGGTCCCCCCGGGCCGCAGCACCCGGGCCAGCTCGGCCATGGCCTGCTCGTCGTCGGGGATGTGCTCGAGGACCTCGGAGGCGATGACCCGGTCGAACGAGCCGTCGGCGAACGGCAGGGCCAGGGCGTTGCCCTGCACCGACCCCACCCGGGCCGTCTCGAGGTCGAGCTCGCCGGCGACGGCCATGGCGCCGAAGGTGTCGAGGACCTTCCGGACCTCGTCGGCCCCGGCGTCGAAGGCCACCACCTCGGCGCCCAGTCGGGCCGCCTGATAGGCGTGTCGCCCGAAGCCGCACCCCAGGTCGAGCAGGCGGTCGCCGGGGCGCACGCCGAGTCGGGCGTAGTCGACGGTCAGCATGGTCGGGGGCGGTGGGCGGTCATGGTGCGGTCTCCGTCATTCGGGGCTTCCAGGGCGGTCGGGGTCGTACGGGTGAGCCGGATGGGCGGTGGCCGGGTCGTCCAGCAGGGCCCGGTACTGGGCGGCGGTGCCGGCCGCGGTCACCTGCCAGGTGAACCGCCCGAGCACCCGTTCGCGCCCGGCCGCCCCCAGCCGCCGGCGGAGGTCGGCGTCGTCGAGCAGGCGGCCGATGGCCGCCGGCCAGGGCGCCCGGGTCGTCCGGCGCCACCAGCAGTCCGGTGACCCCGTCGGTCCCCACCACCTCGGGCAGGGCCCCTCCGGTGGTGGCCACCAGGGGCACGCCGCAGGCCATGGCCTCGATGGCCGGGAGCGAGAACCCCTCGTACAGCGAGGGCACCACCGCCACCTCGGCCTGGGCGTAGTTGCGGGCCAGCTCGTCGTCGCTGATGCCGGAGACGCAGCGGACGATGGGGGCCAGGTCGAGTCGCTCGATGGCCTTGGCCACCCGGCCGTCGGGGCGGGGATTGCCGATGACCACCAGCTCGATGTCCCGCTCGGTGCGGAGCTTGGCCACCGCCTCGAGCAGGGGCACCAGTCCCTTCATGGGGACGTCGGACGAGGAGGTGACCATGATCCGTCCCGGGACCGGCTCGACGTCGTCCTGGGGCCGGAACACGGTGTGGTCGACGCCCACCGGGACGACGGTCATCCGGTCGAGCTCCACGCCCATCTGGGCGGCGATGTCCGTCTTCGACGACTGGGACACGGTGACCACCCGGGGCAGCGCCCGGGCCACCTTGACCTGCATCCGCAGGAAGCCGAACCAGCGGCGCTGGGTGAACTGCTGCCAGGGGTTGGTGGCATGGCTCAGGGCCAGCTGCCGGTCGACGGTGATCGGGTGGTGCAGCGTGGTCAGCAGCGGCCACCCGTCGTCGATCATCCCCAGGATCCCGTTGCCCAGGCACTGGTTGTCGTGGACCAGGTCGAACTCGTCCCGGCGGGCGGCCAGCATCCGCCGGGCCCGGAGGCTGAAGGTCCACGGTTCGGGGAAGCCGGCGCGTGCACATGACCCCGAACTCGAGGGCGGCGACCGACGACGGGTACGAGTTGCGGAACTCGCGCAGCCTGGGGATCCGGAAGGGATCGGGATCGCGGTAGAGGTCGAGGCTCGGCACCGGGGTGAAGCCGACGCCCTCGTCCACCTCGGGCCAGGGCTGGCCGGCGAAGACCTCGACCGAGTGGCCCAGCTGCGACCAGCTCACGGGTCAGGTGGCGGGTGTAGACGCCCTGGCCGCCGCAGCGGGGATTGCCCCGGTAGACCAGGAAGGCGATGCGCAGGCCGCCCGGGGCCGGGGGCCGGGGGGCGATGCGCTCCGGGGCTGGTGGTGGGTACTTGGGACCCTTGATCTTGTGCCGTTTGAGCCCGAAGCTAGGCATGGACAACCAGGACGGGCAGGCACATAGAAGACAAATACTCTCCCGGCCAGGTACTTCGGCGCAAACTGACTCTCAGGTAACGACTCAGCAGGGGCTTCCGCTCCTGAGGCGGGCCGGTCGCCGTCCCGAGGGGCGCGGCGGCCCCGACCGCTCACTTGTGCAGCCCGAGCTGGATGGCCTTGACCAGCAGCATCAGGACCGCCACCACCAGGTAGCCGCGGAGCAGGTACATGGTGACGAGCCGGCCTCGGGACCACGTCGGGCGCTCCAACAGGTTGAGGGCCGGCATCCGCCACGTGGCCCGCTTGGCCATCGGGGTGACCGGCTCGGGTGGGCGGCCGGCGCAGCGAGCGGGCGTAGACGACCCCGCCCACGGCCCACGCCACCACCAGCACGACACCGAGGACCACCGCCACCTGGCTCACGTCGATGGTGGAGAACAGGGTGGTCACCATCAGGACCAGCGACATCATCAACAGGATGGAGACGATGACGGTGGCCAGCACGTTCAACCACGGCCGGTTGACCCAGGGGCCGAGCACCTGCTTGTCGTTGCACAGCATGAGCAGGAAGACCGTGGCACTGGGCAGGAGCACGCCGGCCAGGGCCTGGACACTGGTGGTGATCAGGCCGAGCGGCGCACCGGGGATGATCACGATGCCGGCGGCCAGCACCACCATGCCGGTAAAGGCCCCGTAGAAGAACTTGGCCTCCCGCCAGCTCCGGTGCAGGGAGTGGCGGGCACCGAAGACGTCACCGAAGGCGTACGAGGTGGCCAGCGTGACCGAGGCCGCCCCGATGATGGAGGCGTTGAGCAGGATGATGGCGAAGAGGGCCCCGGCGGCCCGGCCCACGTAGTGCTGGAGTCCGTTGGCCACCCCACCGGCGTTGGTGAAGTGACCGGCAAGGGGGTGCCGGCGAAGGCCGAGGCCACGACGGCCATCATGATCGAGGCGGCGAAGACCGTGATCAGCGAGCCGATCACGGTGTCGGCCCGCTCGTAGTTGATCCACCGGGGGGTGATCCGCTTGTCCACGATGTTGGACTGCTGGAAGAACAGCTGCCAGGGGGCCACGGTGGTGCCCACGATGGCGATGATGAGGAGCACCGAGGTCGAGGTGAACCCGCCCTGCGACTCCCGGGGTCGACGAAGCCCTTGAAGAACGGACCCGGCGGGCGGATGGCTGAGGAAGGCCAGCGGGACGACCAGGAAGTTGACGATGATGAACACGAACATGAACCGCTCCCAGCGGCGGAAGCTCCCGGTGGCCGTCATGGCAATGAGCAGGACGGCGGCGATCGGTACCGACAGGTACTGGCTGATCCCGAAGTAGTGGAGCGCCAGGCTGACCCCGATGAACTCGGTGGCGATGGTCAGGAAGTTGAGGATGAACAGGTCCCCGACCGAGAACGCCCCCCAGAACTTGCCGAACCGCTCGTTGATCAGTCGGGCGTGGCCCACGCCGGTCACCGCACCCAGCCGCACCACCATCTCCTGGTTGACCACCAGGACCGGGATGAGGAGAGGCAGCGTCCACAGCAGGGTGAGCCCGAAGTTCTGTCCGGCCTGGCTGTAGGTGGACACGCCGCCGGCGTCGTTGTCGCCCGACCATGACGATGAGCCCCGGGCCCATGATGGCCAACAACGTGAGCAGGCGGGCCCGCCACGTCCGCCGGGTGTCCAGGTCGTGCTGGCGGATGGTCCCGAAGGCGCCCTGGATGTCACCCACGTGGGCCTCGTCGAGAACGGCAGCGGGCGCTTCGGGCGCTTCGGGCGCTTCGGTGCGCTTCGTGGTCGGCCATGGGTCACCTCCTTCGGGGTGTGCTGCTCATGACGGCCTGCCCCGTGGCGCGCCGGACACGAAGCTCGGTCACCGGAGAGCGGGCGGCGGGTTGAGGACGGACAAAGGGATCGGGCGGAGTGCCGGGGCGGACCCGGCACTCCTACGGCAC
This sequence comes from uncultured Acidimicrobiaceae bacterium, assembly GCA_963812525.1. Classification (GTDB taxonomy): domain Bacteria; phylum Actinomycetota; class Acidimicrobiia; order Acidimicrobiales; family RAAP-2; genus Bog-756. Next base: position 218,648 of record CAWEVL010000012.1, on the reverse strand, counting down.
GGGGATCGGGACCCGGCACCGGGCGGGGCCCACCGGCCCGGTGGGCGTGGTGGCAACAGACCTCCAGAGCGATCGCCGTCGGGGGCGTTCGGCCGGGACGGCGGCCGCGTTGCGTTAGGGCCCTTCGGACGCTCGCTGGCCACGCTCGGCGGCCGACTTGGGTTTTCGCTGTCGGAACACGGTCAGTCCTCCACCGCGGTCCGGCCGAAGTCGCGGCGCCACCCGGTCGGGAGCAGTAGTTCGAGGACGTCGTCGACGGTGACCACCCCGAGGATCTCGCCGTGGTCGGGATCCAGCACCGGGGCCACGATCAGATTGAAGTCGGACATGGTCCGGACCATGGCACCGAGATCCCAGTCGGCATGCACGTGGACCGGTTCGGCCTCCATGATCGACTCGAGCGTGGCGGCGGGATCGGCCTGGACGATCCGCACCATGGATGCCGAGCCCACCAGGCGCCCCTCGGCGTCGACCGCGAAGACCACGTTGAGGGCCTCGGGCGGTGCGGAACTGGCCCGGACGGAGCCGATGACCTCGCCGACGGGCGACGCCGCCGGCATGCTCAGGAAGTCCGGGCTCATCAAGCCGCCGGCCGTCTCGGGGTTGTAGCTGAGCAGGGAGCGGACCTTGCGCTGCTGGGGCTCGGGCAGCAGGTTGAGGATCGGGAGGCGCCGCTCCTGGTCGACCTCGGTGATGAGGTCGGCGGCGTCGTCCGGGGCCATCGAGGACAGCAGCCGGGCCGCCTCATCGTCCGAGCGGCTGCGGACGAACTCCAGTTGGTGCTCGGTGTCGAGCTCCTCGAAGACGTCGGCCTCCAGCTCGCGGTCGGCCCCCACCGCCTCGATGATCTCCTCGCCCTCGTCGTGCGACGCCGCCTCCACCAGGTCGGCGATCTGGGCCGGATGGAGCTTGGCCAGTTTGCGGTAGGGGATCCGGAGACGGGAGGACGGCACATGGGCCACGAAGGGCTCGATGCTGGCCCAGTCCACGATGGTCCCGGGCTTGGCCTCGCGATGGCGGCCGGGGATGAGCCGGCGGAGAACCGGTCGGCGGGACGGGTCGACGGCCACCACCTCCCAGGTCCCGTTGACCTTGGCCAGCTCGATCTCGTTGGCTCGGATGAGTCGGCCGCCGACGAAGTTGATCAGGTGATGGGCCAACAGGTCTCGGGCCAGCAGGAGCTCGCCGGGCCGGCGCTCGAAGCGTCGCAGATCCACCCGCCGTCCCTCGAACAGGACCCTCCCGGGTTCGAACGCCGCCACCTTGCGGATGGGCACGAAGAGGTCACGTCCGCCGATGTCGACCACCAGTCCCACCACCGGAGGGTGGGGAGACTCGCCGGCCCGGACGATCAAGTCCTGGACCTTTCCCAAGCGGTCGCCGGTCGCATCCACCAGCGGGCGTTTGATCACGCTCGACAGGTGGAGGATCTCCATACCCTGGCCGGTTTCTGCGGTCTGCGTGCCCATAGCCTTCCCAGCGTAGACGGGGCCTGTGGCCTCGGCGCAGCACTGGATCCCGCCGCGTCGTCGGGGCCTCGGGCGGACGGGGTCATGGGGGGCGGTCGAGGGGTACTCTCGGACCATGGACCTGACCTATCCCGCCGACACCGAACCGTTCCGGAGCGAGATCCGCCGGTGGCTGGCGGACAACCTGCCCGAGGGGTGGGGCACCCCGGGGTTCTCCATGACCAAGGACGAGAAGAAGGCGTTCAACCAGGAGTGGACGAAGCAGCTCTTCGCCGGCGGCTGGATCTGCGCCTCGTGGCCCAAGGAGTACGGGGGCAAGGGCCTGTCGCTCATGGAGTCGGTGGTGCTCAACGAGGAGTTCGCCCGGGCCGAGGCGCCGTTGCGGGCCGACTTCTTCGGCGACACCCTGGTCGGGCCGACCATCCTCCAGTGGGCCACCGAGGACCAGAAGCAGCAGTTCATCCCCGGCATCCTCGACGGCACCATCGCCTGGTGCCAGGGCTTCTCGGAGCCCGACGCCGGCAGCGACCTGGCCTCCCTCCAGACCCGGGCCGAGCTGGACGGCGACGAGTGGGTCATCAACGGCCAGAAGGTGTGGACCACCCAGGCCCAGTTCGCCGACTACATCTTCCTGTTGGCCCGCACCGATCCCGACGCCCCCAAGCACGCCGGCATCTCCTACCTGCTGGTGCCGATGAAACAGGACGGCATCGAGGTCCGGCCCATCGCCCAGGTGGACGGGAGCGCCGACTTCAACGAGATCTTCTTCACCAACGCCCGCTGCCCCGAGGAGAACGTGGTCGGCGGGGTGAACAACGGCTGGAAGGTGGCCATGACCACCCTGGGGTTCGAGCGTGGCTCGTCGGCCACCACCGGGCACCGCCGCTTCCGACGCGAGCTCGACCAGATCATCGCCGTGGCCCAGGAGAACGGATCGAGCCGCGACCCCCTGGTCCGCCAACGCCTGGCCACGGCCTGGACCAAGGTCAAGATCATGGAGATCAACGGCTACCGGTCCCTCACCGACTCCCTCAACGGCACCCACCACATGGCCGCCCTCGGTGCCTGCAACAAGATGTTCTGGTCCGAGCACCACCAGGAGACCATGGAGCTGGCCATCGACATCCTCGGTCTCGACGGCCAGATCCTCACCGGTGACCCGAGCGACGTGGTCGACGTGCGGGTGAAGCGGGGACGGGACGACTACCCGGTGAGTGACCTGCAGGCGTCCTTCTTCTTCAGCCGGTCCGAGTCGATCTGGGGCGGGACGGCGGAGATCCAGCGCAACATCGTGGGCGAGCGGGTGCTGGGCCTGCCCAAGGAGCCCAAGGCGGTGGCGGCCGGCTGAGCCTGCACCGATCGCCGGTCAGGCCACGCGTGACTCGACGTCCCGTACGGCCTGGGCCTCGATCATCCGTGCCGCGGCCTCATCACCGGCCGTCCGGGTCCTGCGGGCCCCGGCCTGGTGCCGCCACATCAGCAGGCCGGCGGCGACCACGGTGGCCACCGCCCCGCTGAGCAGGGCCACCCGCGGACTGGTCCACTGGGCGATGGCCCCGACCAGCGGTGCTCCGATGGGCGTGGTCCCGAGGAAGGCCATGGCGTAGAGGGCCATCACCCTCCCCCGCATGGCCGGGTCCGACGTCAGCTGGAGCGTGGCGTTGGCGGTGGCGATGAACCCGATCGACGCCGCGCCCATGAAGACGATGAGCACCGAGGCGGTGACCAGCGTCGGGGCCAGGGCCACGGCGGCCAGCAGCCCGCCGAACACCAGGGCCAGCACCTGCAGCAGCCGGGGGGTGGGCCGGGCCCGGTGGGCGGCGATCAGCCCGCCGACCACCGCCCCGATGCCCATGCACGAGGTGAGGAGCGAGTAGGTACCGGCCCCGCCGTGGAAGGTCACCTTGGCCAGCAGGGCCAGGGTCACGGTGAAGTTGTAGGCGAAGATGCCGATGAGGGCGATGGCCAGGAGGGTGTTCCGGAGGCCGGGCGTGCGCCAGACGTAGTCGAGGCCCTCCCGGATCTGCCCCTTGGCCCGGGCCACCGGCGCCGTGGGACGCAGTTCGGCCGAGCGCATCATGGACAGGCCGACGACGACGGCGATGTACGAGGCGGCGTTGATGAAGAAGCAGGCCCCCAGGCCGAACAGGGTGATGACCAGACCGCCGATGGCCGGACCCACCACCCGCGAGGCGTTCATCACCACGGTGTTGAGGCTCACGGCGTTGGGCAGGTCGTCCCGGCCCACCATCTCCATGACGAAGGTCTGGCGGGCCGGGTTGTCGAAGACGTTGACCACCCCGAGCAACGCCGCCAGCACGTAGACCTGCCACAGCTGGACGGCGTCGGTGACCACCAGGAGGCCCAGGGCCAGGGCCAGCAGGCCGCCGGCGGTCTGGGTGGCGTAGAGCAGGGACCGCTTGTTCATCCGGTCGGCCACCAGGCCGCCGAACGGCCCGAACAGCAGCATGGGGAGGAACTGCAGGCCCACCACGATGCCCAGGGCCACGCCGCTCCCGGTCAGGTGCAGGACCAGCCACGCCTGGGCCACCGTCTGCATCCAGGTGCCCGAGACCGAGATGAGCTGGGCGGTGAAGTACAGCCGGTAGTTCCGGATGCGCAAGGAGCTGAAGGTCTGGTGGACGGCGGCGCGCACCGCGGTCATGACTCGTCCTCGGCCAGGAGCCGCTCGAGGAGCACCGTCAGCTCGCCGAGTCCGTGGCGCTCGTCGGGAGCCAGGCGCGCCAGACGGTCGGCCAGGAAGGCGTTCTTGAGCGACCGGCTCCGCTGCAGCACCCGGCGTCCCGAGTCGGTGAGCGTCACCCGGGCCACCCGCCGATCGGCCGGGTCCACCACCCGGGCGACGTGCCCCATGTCCTCCAGGGCGGCCACGATGCGGGTCATGGAGGGGGGCTGCACCGACTCCCGCGACGCCAGGGCACCGAGGGTCGGCGACTCGAGCTGGCCGATGCTGGCCAGGGCCGAGGCCTGGGACTGGGTCAGCCCCCCGGCCGACTGCTGACGGAGGCGACGGTGGAGGCGGGTGACGGCCAGCCGGAGGCGGGAAGCCAGCTCGGCATCGGAAGCCTCGGCCGCGGTCTCGGCGGTCGCTGACCGGCGGTCGAGGTGGCGGGGTGCCGGGGCGATGGTCACGCCTCCAGTTTAGTTAGTTCGACTAACTAATGCAACGCCGACCCACCGTGGTGGGACCGGCGCGGCGGCCGGCCCGGCGGTCCTGCGCGGCCGGCGGCCGGGTCACGAGGAGGTCCGGGTGGCGCCCGTCGAGCCGCTCCGGGCCCGGACCCGGCGACCCAGCTCGGTGACGGTCGGGAGGATCCGGGGCTGGAGCCACTCCCCCCCGGGCACGGTGATGTGGATCCCGTCGGTGGTGCGGGCGGTGATCCCGTCCACCACCGTCTGGTACTGGCCGGAGGGGTCGAGCAGTCGGTTGAGGTCGATCAGGGTCACCTGGCTGCTCCGATGCCGGGCCACCCCCTCGAGCACGGCGTCGAAGGCCCGGGCGCGGGCCGGGTCGTTCTCGCTGAACGGGGTGCCGTTCGCCGCCTCCTGGGAGGGGTCCACGTAGGGCATGGTGAACAGGACCACCTTGGCCCCACCGGCCGCGAAGATGTTGATGGCCGCGTTGACCTCGGCGGTCAGATGGGCGTCCCACACCGGCTCGCCGACGTGGACCCACTGGCCGTCGTCGAGGTGGTCGCTGACCTCCCACCGGCCCACCAGCAGGCCCACCACGTCGGGGTGGAAGTCGGTCACCCACGTCGACCACGTCGACCACCAGTCGAGGCACCCCGGGGTGGGCGGGACCACCTCGCCGGACAGGTTGACCGGCACCGAGTCGAGGTCGCAGCCCAGGGTCCCCTCGTCGAGGAAGTCGACGCCGTAGCGCTGGGCGGCATCGACCCCGAGCCCCATGCCCATGGTCAGGGCCACCGAGTCCCCCACCAGGAGGAAGCGGATCGGGGTGGAGGCCGACGCCACGGTGGCCGCCGACAGGTGGGGCACCGGCGTGCCCGGTCGGTCGACCTGGGGTGCGGCAGCCGCCGACTCCAGGGGGACCACGGTGGCCACCACCAGGGCGGTCGCCGTGACCAGGGCGGCCGCCCCGCTCACGGCCAGGCCCGTCCGGCCCTGGAACAGCCGACCGGTGCGGATCGGCTCCTCCACCAGGTAGTAGGAGGCGGTGGCCACGGCGAACGTGGCCGCCAGCCGGACGGCCAGCAGCGGCGCACCCAGCAGGCCGGTGTGGGCGTGGTCGATGACCAGGAAGAGCGGCCAGTGGTAGAGGTACAGGCCGTAGGAGATCCGGCCGACGAACACCAGGGCCCCGGTGGAGAGCCCCCGGGCCAGGGCCGATCCGGGGACGGTGACGACGGTGACGATCACCGCGCCGGCCGCCACGGCCACCAGCAGGAAGCCACCGCGGTAGAGGAACGGGTTGGTGCCCTCCAGGGAGTGCCAGGCCCACACCAGGAAGGCCGCGCCGACCAGGCCGGGTACGGTCCACAGCCGTCGCTGACGTACGGTGGCCGTCCAGCGAGCCGGGACGATCGAGAAGTCCCGGCCCCGGTGGGCGCCGACCGCGCCCAGGAACGACCCGAGGAGCAGGGACTGGGCCCGGGTGTCGGTGCCGTAGTAGAGGCGGTCGACCGAGAAGCCGAGGCCGAAGAGCACCACCATGAGGGCGGCCGACGACAGGGCGCCGATGCCGGCGGTCAGGGCCACTTTTGCCGCACCCCACCGCCTGGCCACGAACAGGACGACGAGCGGCCAGATCAGGTAGTACTGCTCCTCGACGGCCAGCGACCAGGTGTGGAGGAACGGGGAGGGGGCGGCGGCCTGGGCGAAATAGCCCTGGTCGGAGACGATGAAGTGCCAGTTGGCCACGTAGAACACCGTGGACAGGGCGTCGTCGCGCACGGCCGAGAGGTCGATGGTGCCGCGGAAGACATAGGCGTAGGCCGACACCCCGAGCACCAGCAGGAACAGGGCGGGCAGCAGACGCCGGGCCCGCTGGGCCCAGAACCGGGCCAGCCGGATGGTGTCCTCGGATGCCAGCTCCCGGCAGAGCAGCGAGGTGATGAGGAATCCCGAGAGGACGAAGAAGACGTCGACCCCGAGGAGCCCTCCCCCCATCCACGGGATCCCGGCGTGGAAGAGGAGCACGGCCAGGACGGCCAAGGCGCGGATGCCGTCCAGCGCCGAGAAGCGCCGGAGCGACCCGCCGACAGGCTCGGCCGGCACCGGGGGTAGTTCCGCCTCCGGGCCCAGCGGCCAGAACAACGGGCCCGCGGCGCGGGGCTGATCACCCGCCATGCCGGACCACGGTGCTCACGGTTGCCCCTCCCTTGCCCGACCTCTGCCGAGCGCGCCATCCACGGGCAGGATGGCGGCGTCGACCCATCCTAGCTCGACGGACGCACGCCCCTGACCTCGGGAAACCAGCTTATTGCACCCTGGGGGTGGTTACGCCAGCCCCGTTCCGGGGGCTCCGGTCACAGGCTGGGGACGTAGCCTCCGCGACCCAGCGACTGGCTCTCGAACGGGTCCACCGACTCGTCGACACCGCCGCGCACCTCGGTCACCCACGGGAGCCGGTCGCGCAGGATCCGGTCGACCCCGCCCTGCAGCGTGGATGCGCTCACCGCGCAGGAGCTGCACGCCCCCTGGAGCTGGACCTCGACCACGCCGGTGGCCACGTCGGCGAAGAGCAGGGCCAGGTCGCCCCCGTCGGCCTGCACCGCCGGGCGCATGAGCTCGATCAGACTGTTCAGCTGGGACAGTCGCTCGCCCCGCTCGGCGTCGGTGAGCTCGGCGGGCCCGGTGTCCCCGGTGTCCCCGGTCGGTGTCGTGCCCATGGTCAGTCGGTGCCTGCTCGGATTCCACTGCTGGTCCTCTCCTCGGCAGCCGCCCGGTCAGTCTGCCGCTCCACTTGTCCGGCCCCCAGTCTGCCGTGCCGGCGACCCGTCCGGTACACCGGCCCCCGGGCGCGTCCTGGCCGGGCCCCGGTCGAGTGATCGCTTGTCGGAACGGCGCAGGTTACGATGCATTGTGCCCTTGGAGCGATCCGCCACCGACCCTGGGCCGCTCGGACTGATCCTACCGACCTTCGCGCAGGACACAGTCTCCCCCGTGGGCCGAGCCGCCGCACCCGACGACCGGTCCGGCCAGGCCTGCCGGCCGCCGACCTGGCCGCCGTGTGCCGGGCCGCCGAGCAGGCCGGTGCCGACGCCCTGTGGGCCTGCGACCACCTGTTCTGGCACGGCCCCTCCCTCGAGTGCCTGGTGGCCCTCACCGTGGCCGCCACCGCCACCGAGCGGGTGACCCTCGGCTCCTGCGTGATCCAGCTCCCCCTGCGCCGGCCCCGGCGGTGGCCAAGCAGGCGGCCTCCCTCCAGACCCTGTCCGGCGGGCGGCTGGTGCTCGGCGTGGGCGTGGGCAGCCACGCCGGCGAGTACGAGCAGGCCGGGGTGGACTACCACCGCCGGGGTCGCCTGCTCGACGCCGGCATCGTCGAGCTGCGCCGGTCGTGGGCGTCCGGGCAGGGCGTCACCCGCGGGGACACCGACGACGCCGGGTCGGGCCGCTACCGGCAGCTCCCCGCTCCCCCGCCCGTCCCGGTGTGGGCGGGCGGCTCCTCGGAAGCCGCCCTGCGGCGGGCGGCCACCCTGGCCGACGGGTGGATGCCCCTCTTCCTCAGCCCCACCGAGTACCGCGAGGCCGTCGAGCGGCTGGCCAAGGAGGTCGACCGGGCCGGCCGACCGGCCGCATCGGTCACCCCGTCGATAGTCCTGTTCGTCAGCATCGACGACGACGGGTCCGTCGCCCGGCGGCGCGGCACCGAATGGATGGCCTCGCTGTACGGCATCCCGGCCCGGGCCTTCGACCGGCACCTGGTCAACGGCACCGCCGCCGAGGTGGCCGACGTGGTGTCCTCGTTCCGGGGCGCCGGGGCCGAGCACGTGGCGGTGTACGTCACCGCCGACCAACCGATGGACCAGTTCGAGCGCCTGGTCGCCGCCCTGCCGGCGGCCGGCGTACCCGCCCGAGGGCACGAAGGATAGAGAAGGTCACCGTGGACGCAACCGCACACATCGTCGGCACCGGCATCACCCCCATGAACCGGAGGGACCGTCACCGCCGAGGACATGGCCCACCAGGTGGTGGCCGACGCCCTGGCCAACGCCGAGGTCGACCCGGCCGACGTCAACCTGGTGGTGTTCGGCAACGCCACCGCCGGCCGCCTGCTCGACCAGGGCTGCATCCGGGGCCAGACGTTCCTCCGCCAGGCCGGCCTGCGCAACGCCGGCATCGTCAACGTGGACAACTCGTGCGCCGGCGGCTCCTCGGCCCTCCACCTGGCCACCCTGGCCACCCTGGGCGGCACCGGCACGGTGCTGGCCGTCGGGGTCGAGAAGATGTGGACCGGCGACCGTGGCCAGACCCTGGCCGGCATCGAGGACGGGGTGCCCCTGGCCGACCGGATCCGTATGCACGAGGAGCTCGAGAACCCGTCGGGATCGGTCCTGATGGCCCTCAACGCGGCGTGGGCCATCGATCTGATGGAGGAACGGGGCGCCACCGTGGAGCAGTTCGCCGCCGCCGCGGTCAAGGCCCGCAGGCACGGCGCCCTCAACCCCAACGCCCAGTTCCAGACCGAGGTCACCCTCGACGAGGTGCTCGCCTCCCCGTCCATCGTGTGGCCCCTGACCCGGCTGATGTGCTCGTCGTTCACCGACGGGGCCGCCGCCGTGGTCCTCTCGCCCAAGGCCCGGCCCGGAGCCCCGCGGATCCGGTCCAGCACCATCCGGTCGGGCAACGGCGACATCGACTACCACGACCGCATGGCCGAGACGGGGGCGGCGGCCTGGGACGACGCCGGCATCGACCCGGCCGACGTCGATCGTGGTCGAGCTCCACGACGCCACCAGCCCCGAGGAGCTCTACGCCCTCGAGTCCCTGGGGTTCTTCAAGCCCGGCGACGCCGGGCCGGCCACGGTGGCCGGCGAGACCTCCCTCGGGGGCAAGGGGGTGACCGTCAACACCAGCGGCGGCCTGGTGTCCCGGGGCCACCCCCTCGGTGCCACCGGGATCGCCCAGGTGGTCGAGCTCACCGCCCAGCTCCGGGGCGAGGCCGGTCCCCGCCAGGTCGAAGGGGCCCGATTGGCGGTGGCGGCCAATACCGGTGGCATGATCGGGACCGAGGCCGGACGGGCCGATGCGGCCTTCATCGGCATCCACGTACTCGAGGCCGGCTGAGCGCCATCCATCGCGGGCCACCACAGGCAATGGAGATCTTCACATCATGAACATCAGCCGCGGCGGCATCGTCACCGGTTGGGGCATCTCGGTGCCCGACAAGATCGTGACCAACGACGACCTGTCGGTGACCATGGACACCAACGACGCCTGGATCCGAGGAGCGGACCGGCATCCGCGAGCGCCGGATCGGCGGCACCACCTCCCAGCTGGCCATCGAGGCCGGGTTGGCCGCCCTGGACAAGGCCGGCCGGCGACCGGACGAGATCGACGCGGTGATCCTCGCCACCACCACCCCCGACCAGATCGTGCCGGGCACCTCGGCCACCGTGCAGGACGGCATCGGCGTGCCCGGCGGGGCCTTCGACGTCAATGCCGCGTGCTCCGGATTCGTCTACGCCCTGGCCGTGGCCCACGGGATGCTGGCCATCGGGGCCGAGCGGCTGCTGGTCATCGGCTCGGAGACCCTGAGCCGGATCACCGACTGGGACGACCGGTCGGTGGCCGTGCTGGTCGGCGACGGGGCCGGCGCGGTGGTGCTGGAGGCGGTCGACGGTCCGGGCCAGCTGCTCTCGTGGAACCTCGGCGCCGACGGCTCGCTCCGTCACCTGCTCAAGTGCGACCACGGCGGCTTCCTCTACATGGACGGCAAGGAGATCTTCCGCAAGGCGGTGCGGGTGGTGGTGGAGTCGGCCGAGCAGGCCATCGCCGAGGCCGGGCTGACCATCGACGACATCGACCTGATGGTGCCACACCAGGCCAACCTCCGGATCATCAGCGCCGCCTGCCAGCGCTTGGGCATCCCCGAGGAGAAGGCGGTGGTGGTCATCGACCGCTACGGCAACACCTCGTCGGCGTCCATCCCGCTGGCCCTGGTCGACGCCCTGGAGACCGGTCGCCTGCAGGAGGGCCACCATGTCCTGCTCACCGGCTTCGGTGGGCGGCATGACCTGGGCCAGTGCCGTGCTCCGCTGGGGCGGGTGAGCCCCGGCGTGGCGCCGTCCCTGGTGGTGCTGGCCGCCGGCATGGCCCGCCGGTACGGGGGGTGCAAGCCGTTGGCCCCCATCGGACCCAACGGCGAAGCGGTCATCGACCTGCTGGTGAGCGACGCCGTGGCCGCCGGCTTCGGCCAGGTGGTGCTGGTCCTCCATCCCGAGACCGGCCCGGCCATCCGCTACCACGTCGAGCAGTGCTGGCCGGAACAGGTGGAGGTGGCCTTCGCCGAGCAGCGGCTGCCGCTGGGCACGGTGCACGCCGTGCTGGCCGCCCGGGGCCACCTCGACGCCGACCAGAGCTTCGCCGTGGCCAACGCCGACGACGTCTACGGCGAGGACGGCCATGGGCCTGCTGGCCCGGCACCTCGGGTCCGGGGCGACCGAGCACGCCCTCATCGGCTACCAGCTGGCCAAGACGGTGGCCACCGACGACCCGGTCACCCGCGGGATCTGCGTGGTGGATGGTCAGGGCCACCTGGTCGGCCTGACCGAGCGGCGACAGGTCACCCGGCACGGCCCGGACCGGGACCTCACCTCCGACGACGGCCTCGAGCCCATCGGGCTCGACCGGAGCCTGCCGGCGTCGGTCAACCTGTGGGGGTTCCAGCCCGACATCTGGGAGGTGTTCGTCCAGGCCATGGACGCCTCCGGGCTCGACGAGGAGGCGCTCCTGGCCGCAGTGGCCGCCGGCGGTGAGGTGCCCAAGGCCGAGGTGCTCCTACCCGAGGTGGTGGCCGCCATGGTGGCCGGAGGGAGCGGGCTGCCGGTGCGGGTCATCACCACCGACGCCAAGCTGATCGGGGTGACCCACGCCGCCGACCTGCCCGTGGTCAGCGCCGAGCTGGCCCGGCAGGTGGCCTGGGGCATCCGTCCCTGTCGCCTCTGGCCCTGAGCCCACCGACCCGGGCGCACCGTCGCCTCAGTCGCCGTCCGGCTGCACCTCGCCGAAGCTCCCGACCACGGCCCGGGTCAGGAAGAGGATGTACCCGTCCGACATCACCTCGCGGTGACGGGTGAACAGGCCGGTGTCGGCCAGCTGGCGGTGCAGGCGCTTCAGCCCCCGGTAGGGGATGGTCGGGACCACGTGGTGCTCGAAGTGGTACTCCATCCGGGCCCCCACCCAGTGGTTCTGCAGCCAGCTGGCACAGCTGGTCCGCGCCGTCCAGCACACCGACGTCGGATCCCTCAGCCCCGGGTCGAAGTGTTCGGTGATGGTCTTCAGGCGGAGGATCATCGGGTACATGCAGACGATGGGCACCAACCAGAAGACCACGTAGAAGGCGATCCCCCGGGCCACGCCCTGGAACACGACGAACTGGCCGAGGACCACCACCTGGGTGACCGCCTTGCCGACCAGCAGATGGGGCCGGGTCAGCAGGCTGGCCGGCGCTCCGGACTCCTGCGAGGTCCCCGAGATCCGGGTGGTGGCCCGGCGCAGGGCGGTGACCCCGAGCAGGTCCTGCAGCAACCGGCCGGTCAGGGCCCCGCGGCGGGCCGGGACGAGATAGAAGACGCGATCGGGGTCGCGCTCCTGGCCCAGGTAGCGATGGTGGAGCCGATGGGTGGGACGGTACTCCTCCACCGAGTTGATGGTCCAGAAGGCCACGGTCCAGTTGCACAGGCGGTCGTTCAGGGTCCGGGACCTGGCCAGCATCCCGTGGGATCCCTCGTGGAGCATCACGCCGAAGGCGTTCATCCGCAGCCCCATCAGCAGCACCACGATGATGCCGGCCGGCACCGCCCAGCCCAGGGGCAGGCGGGGAATCAGGTTGGCCGCCACCAACAGGAGGGCGGCCTCGACCCACAGCACCGTCACCGCTCCGATCGTGTCGGCCAGCGACGGCCGGGCCAGGGATCGGAGGTTCTCGGCGCTCACCAGGGCGTCGAACTGCTCCCGCCACACCTTCTCATTGCTGGCCGATGCTTCGTTCCTGCCTTGCACCACCATCGATCGAGACCCTCCCCCGGCTGACTGTACAGTACCAATCGGCAACGGATCAATCGGACAAGGGGCCAGCATATGGAATCGTCACGGGGCGGTGCACCGGTCCAGGAGGGCCCGCAGGGGGAGCCGGGAGCGAGCGGTACGACCGCACCCACCTGCCCGATCTGCGGCTCCGAGAACACCTGGCTGTACCGGAACGACGTCGTTGACCTGGAGTACTTCGTGGAGCCCCCCCGGGACTTCGCCATGGAGAAATGCGCCCACTGCGATTCCGAGTTCCTCAGCCCGCGTCCGACCGAGGCCGAACTGCCCCCCTTCTACCCCGACGACTACCACGCCTACAACGAGAACCACGGTGCGGTGGCCCGCCTGCTGGTCCAGGCCAGAGCCCGCTCCCGGGCCCGTTTCTACGGCAAGCTGATCCCGCACCGGCCGGGACGGCTGTTCGACGTGGGCACGGGCGACTGCCGACACTTCGACGAGCTCCGCCGCTACCTCGATCTCGAATGCGCCGGCATCGAGATCCAGCCCGACGTGGCGGCCAAGGGACGGGCCCGGGGCTACGACGTGGTCGAGGGGACGCTCGAGACGGCCGACCTGAGCGGCCACCTCGGGCGGTACGACGTGGTGTCCATGAACCATGTCCTCGAGCACGTGGTGGCGCCCCGCACCATGCTGGAGCGGTCGTTCGACCTGCTGCGCCCGGGTGGCTACGTCATCGGCCAGCTGCCCACGGTGACCTCGTGGGAGAACAAGATCTTCGGCCACAACTGGGGCGGCTACCACTACCCGCGCCACCTGCAGATCCCCTCGCGCTCGGGGCTCGCCGACCTCCTCCAAACCGTGGGCCTCCAGGAGGTCACCATCCGGTCCGCACCCCACATCCAGACCACCATCTCGCTGCAGAACTCGCTGGTGCGCCGGGGATGGCACCCGAGCATGCACAACGGGAAGACCCCGATCTACTCGGGCCTGCTGGTGGCCTCCCTCCCTTACGAGTCGGTGGCCTGGCTCTTCGACGAGGGGGGCATCATCGACTTCCGGGGTCGGAAGCCCGGGTCCTGACCGGGGCCGCGCCGGGCGCGGCTACTTGTCCAAGCTGCGACACAGGGTCGGCTCGGGCGACGACCCCGTGGTGTCGATCATGGACAGCGCCGGTGTCGGGCCCTGCGAGTGCCCGGACGGGCGGCCGACGACGGGCCGTGCCACCGGCACGTACTTCAAGAGGTTGGTTTTCCCGTCCATGACGGCCTGCACGACGTGCTTGGCCGGGTCGGTGATGACCGCCAGGTCGTGGGTGGTGTCGGTCGGCACCGAGGAACGGGTTTCCGTAGGAGGGAGGCCCGGGGCCGTACAGTCCGAACGTCAATCGGACCCGGTCGGGGACGGCGGTGGCCGTGGCGCTGACCGACACGGTGTCGGGGCCGGCGTCGACCAGCGCCACCGTCTCGGTACCACCCGAGACCGGTCGGACGGTGAGGCGGAAGGTGTGCTGGAACTGGTGGCCCCGCTCCACCACCATCCACGTGGTGCGGGCGTACTGCGAACTCGGGACCGTCGAGTAGTCCTCGCCGTTGGAGATGTACAGTCCGTCGCACGCACCCACGACAAAGAGCTGGTCGGCCGGCCCCCACGGAGGCAGTGAGCTCCCCCGGACCACCTGGGACGCCAGCGGATGACCCGTGACATCGCTGATGGTCTTCTGGGTCTCGACGTAGTGCAACACCTGGGTGCTGTTCCACTCCTCGTTGGGGGTGATGGCCATGCCGACATTGGCAGTGATGCTGAAGACGGCGACGGCGGCGATGACCCCGAGGGCGGTCCCCCGGACCCCCGGGCCCCGACCCTCCAGCCGGCGCCAGATGTCGACCATGGCCACGGCAGAGGCCAACGTCAGGAACGGGGAGAAATCGGCCAGGTAGCGCGGCGCGATGTAGCCCCACAGCATCAGGGCGGCCCCGGCGCTCCCTGCCGACAGCAGCAACAGCCGGGTCAGGGCCACCCGTCCGACCGGCCGAGGTCGAAAGGCAGTGACCAGACCCCACCCGCTGAGGACGAAGAGGAGGGGGGTGGATGAAGGGAGGCTGGCCGTCCGGTAGAGCCGGTCGAAGAGGACACCGCTCACCGCGGTGGGCGGTCGGGCGGGCAGGGTGATGAAGGGGAACACCGACGTCAGCCGCAAGCCATCGGGGCGGAGATACGTGAGGAGGTTCGTGGGGGCGAAGATGAGTCCCTCTTCGGCGTTGTGGTTGGCGGCCAGGAACCTGCGCCGATAGGCATTGACGTGGGTCCAGACCTGTTCGAAGTTGGACACGCCGAAGAGCACGCCGAATTTCGAGTAGTTCACGGCACAGGAGATCACCAACGGCACGAGGCCGGCACCGAGCATCGGCACGAACCATCGCCGGTTCTCCTTGCCGCCCCGTCCGACGGCGAACCACACCGCGATCAGTCCGGCGGCCAGTGCGGTGGCCCAACCGGTGGTGGCCCGATCGAGGTTGGCCCCCAGGATCAGGATCCCACTGGCCACCACCCGGCCCCATCCGGGACGTTCGACCACTCCGAGCAACGTGAACAGTGCGCCGGTGGTGAGGCAGACGCTCCAGGCGATGTCCTCGTTGAAGACGAACGGGGTGGCGCCGAGCAGCATCCAGATGGTGCCGCCCATGACGGTCGATACCAGGATGCCGAACGCCGACGCCTCCGCCCAGCCCAGGGATGCGGTGCCACGGATCAGGACCCGCACCCGCCACAGCAACAGGGTGACGAAGAGCCCGGTGAGGAACCACGCCAGCAGGAGGGATGACGGCGTGAGCTTGCCGTCGAGGGAACTGGTCAGCGCCAGAATCGGCATGCGGATGATCGACGGGAACAAGCCGAAGTAGGTGTAGGTATGCCCGCCGTGGATGAATCCTTCGATGCCCAGCGATCCATTGGCCAGCCACAGGTGCCCGTGGAACATGGCCCGGGTCTGGAGGTCGTAGAAGTTGTCCTGATAGTCGGACGGTCTCAGCGGGTCGACCGGTCCCCACAACGACCAGAGCACCCAGACGAAGGGGACGGTGACGACCGCAAGCCCGCCCACACAGGCAGCGGTGAACCTCCCCCGACCACCCGCGGACCGGGGCCCGTCTCCGGCGGCGGTGGCGGCGTCGAGGCCGGTACCCTCCGGGCGGGTGCCGTCGGCGTCGGCCTGGCCCGGATCGTCGTCGACTGCGACGATTCCCGACGAGCCCCCGGACAGGTCCCCCATCTCGGGGAAGTGTAGCCAGGCTGGATCGATCCCCGGGATCGTGCCGTCGGGACGGGGCCACCGGCCGCCGGCAGCGGAGACGGAGTAACTTGTCGGTGATGAGGGATGCGGTGGTCAGACTGTGGCGCCTGGCTCGAACCCCCGAGGGGCTGAAGGTCATCAAGTACACGATGGTCTCGGCGATCTCGGCCCTGACCTCGCTCATCATCCTCACCATCGTCTACGGCGTGCTGCGACTGTGGACCGAGGTGTGGAGCGCCCTGTTCGCCAACGTCATGGCCGGCATCCCCTCCTACCTCCTCAACCGCCACTGGGTGTGGGGGAAGTCGGGTCGCTCCCACTGGTGGCGCGAGGTGTTGCCGTTCTGGGTGATGTCGCTCACCGGGATCGGGTTCGCCCTGGTCACGACCACCTTGGCCCACAATTTCGCCGACGCCCACCATCTCCAGCACCTGGCTCGAACCGTGCTGGTGGTGGGAGCCAACGTGGCCTCGTTCGGGATCCTGTGGTTCGCCAAGTTCCTGATCCTGAACCGACTCTTCGCCCAGATCGCCGACGCCGAAGTCGGCCCGGAGAAGGGAACCCAGGAAGAGAAGGGAGCCGAGGAGGGAGTCGCCCGGTGAGTCGGGGCGGCCGGGGCAGCTGGGCCGGCCGGCACGTCGTCGAATTTTGACGATACGGGACGGATGTCGGGAGAAGGTATCCTTTCTAGCGCCCGCCACCTGCGCCCGGGGTCGGTGGATCAAGGGGGCCAGCGTGCACGGACAGGGGGACGATCAGGGCGGGCGGCGCCCGCAGCATGGCAACGGCTTCGATAGCCGCCGGGGTGTCGGGGCATTCACCGATTCGGAGAGCAGACGGTCCAGAGCGGGGATGTGGAAGCACGAGGGCAGGTCGAGATCGCAATGACGACGGGGGCAACCAGTGACACCCACCTGCCGGTAGTGGACCTGGCGCGCCTCGAGGAGCGCGTGGACGAGCTCCACACCCGCTACATGGATGCACGCCCCTACCCCCACCTGGTGATCGACGACTTCCTCGAGCACACCGCGCTGACCAAGGCCATCGAGGAGTTCCCACCGCTCGACACCGCCCGCTGGAACAACTACCTCCACACCAACGAGCGGAAGTTCTCCAACACCGATCCGACCACCTGGGGACCCACCCTGCACGAGATCCTCGACCAGCTCAACTCCCCGCGTTTCGTCGAGTTCGTGGGCCGGCTGATCGGGGTGGAGGGACTCATCGCCGACCCTTCCCTCGAGGGTGGTGGGCTGCACCAGTCGACCCGGGGTGGCTTCCTCAACATCCACGCCGACTTCACCGTGCATCCCCACAACCGGAAGTGGCAGCGCCGGGCCAACATCCTCCTCTATCTCAACGACGAGTGGAAGCCCGAGTACGGCGGCGACCTCGAGCTGTGGAGTGCCGACATGAAGGAGTGCGTCGAGAAAGTGGCGCCGGTGGCCAACCGGGTGCTCATCTTCACCACCGACGGCACCTCGTTCCACGGCCATCCTGACCCCATGCTCTGCCCCGAGGGCGTGGCCCGGCGATCACTGGCCCTCTACTACTTCACCCTCGAGGAGGACCCCGTCGTCCGCTCCACCGAGTACCGGGCCCGCCCGGGGGACGGGTTCCACTCGGTGATGATCTACGCCGACAAGCAGCTCCTCCGTTCCTACGACTGGGCCAAGCGCCGGCTCGGCGTATCCGACCGCACCGCCAGCCGCCTGTTGGCCTTCCGCGACCGCTTCCGGCGCAAGGACTCCTCGAACTAGTGGCGGACACCGCCACCCTGGAGCGGGAGCCTCCCGACTCCGAGATCGAGCCGCTCACCACCGAGGCCGAGGGCCCGAACCGGCGCGGCCCGGCCGAGATCAGCCGGCGGCGGTTCATCCTCGCCATGGTGGTGGGGACCGCCGTGGTGCTCCTGCCGCTGCTCTATGTGCTGTGGGACCTCTGGAACGGGAGCGTCAACCCGCTCCGGGGTGTCCCCTACGACAACTTCTACGATCTGCAGGCCCGAGCCATGTTCCACGGCCGCCTCGACCTCCCCCCCGGCAACATGGGCATCGAGGCCTTCATCCACGGCGGCCGGCAGTACACCTACTTCGGGATCTTCCCCTCCCTGATCCGGATGCCCTTCCTGCTGGTGACCCACAGCCTCGACGGGAGGATGACCGGGCCGTCCATCCTGCTGGCGTGGCTGTGCACGTCCCTGTTCAGCTCCCTCATGATCTGGCGCCTCCGGATCCTGCTGCGGGGGGAGGCTCCTCTGGGCCGGGCCGAGGCCGCCTCCTACGGTGGACTGCTGGCCACCATCCTCGGTGGGTCCGTGGTGCTGTACCTGTCGGCCACGCCGTTCATCTACAACGAGGACTTCGCCTGGAGCGTCCCGCTGACCGTGGGGAGCCTGTTCGCGCTGCTCGGCGTCCTGGACCGTCCGAGCTGGGCGCGGGTGGGGGCCAGCGGGGTCTTGGTGGTCTGCACCGCCCTCAACCGGACTCCCACCGGGTATGCCTGCATCATCGGTGCCGGCCTGGTCGCCCTGTGGTTCGCACTCGGCCGCGGTGGGCCGGAGCGGCGGCGCTGGACGGTGCCGCTGCTGGGGGTGGCCCTGGTGGCGTTCCTGGCCAATAGCGCGTTCACCTACGCCAAGTTCGGCATCCCGATCGGCCTGCCCATGGCCGACCAGGTGTGGGCCGGCGTGAACGCCCACCGCCGGTACTTCCTGGCCGCCAACGGCGGGAAGGCCTTCAGCTTCTCGTTCCTGCCCAGCACGTTGTGGGCCTACCTCCAGCCGTTCGGGCTGCACGTCACCTCCCTGTTCCCGTTCATCACCCCTCCCACCGCACCAGCTGCGACCCTGTCCGGCGCGGTGCTGGACCAGACCTACCCCACCGCCAGCATCCCCGCCACCATGCCGCTGCTCTTCCTCCTCAGCTGCTGGGGAGCGGTGACCGCCTTCCGACGCAAGGCCGTCGGGGAGGTCCGGCTCACCCGGATCATCCTGGTGGCCGCAGTGGCCGGTTCGGCCGGGGTCCTGCTCTGGGGATACATCTCCGAGCGGTACATGGCCGACTTCATGCCCCTCCTGATCATTGCCGGTGCCATCGGCCTCATCGACATCTGGCGCCGGCTGGAGGGCCGCGACCGGAAGGTCCGCAGCCGGGCGCTCGGGGTGCTGGTGGTCCTGGTGGTCTACGGCATCGTCGCCAACGTGGCCATCGCCCTGTGGCCCGAGCCCCAGTGGTCCATCACCCAGAACGCCCGGTTCGTCTCGGCCCAACGGACCCTGTCGGTCAGTTACCTGGGATCGTCGGTGCGGACCGGAACCACGCTCCCCTACTGGGCCCCGGCCGGCACGCTGTTCGCCGTCAACCACTGCTCAGGCCTCTACCTGTCCACCGGGAGCAACATGAAGGATGTACCCGGTCAGCTGATCCAGCACTACACCTGGATGCCCGTGGAGCAGAGCCCGTCGTTCAGCCGGAGCATCGGGTTCACCTTCAACCAGCCGGCGAGCCACTTCACCCGGCCGGTCACGATCATGACCTACGGTCAGGCCCGGTTGGTGATCATTCCCGACAAGCCGGGCCTGGTCCGGTTGGACGTCCAGCATGCCGGCACCTCGATCCCGTGGCCCCCGTCCCGCGGCTTCCCCTTCCCCGACACCCTGACCCACCAACAGTTGGAGATCACCGTGACCACCGATCCCAACCTCGACTCGATCATCGTGAACTGGTACGGCCAGAAGATGCTCGGGCACTACCTGGGTGGGACCGGTCGACCCGTGGTCCAGGTCACCCCGACCCCGACCGCCGGCACCCCGCCGGTGGTGACCGTGACCTCGGAACCGACGGCGATCACGCCGCCCACCACCACGCTCTGCCACAGCCTGGTGGGGAACCGCTGACCCCGGCCGACCCCTTGGCGTCACCGGCCGGACGGTTCAGCTGCGTGGTGGACGATCACCCCCGCTTCCACCTCGACGCGCTGCGGTGGTTCGCCTCCCTCACCGGCGTGAGCGGCGTCGACCCCCGCGACCTCGTGGTCCACGTGGTCGGACCGGAGGACAGCGAGCCACTCGCCTTCCTGTCCGGTCAGGGTGTCGAGCTCCGGGCCGTGGACCGGTTCGACGCCCGTTCCCCCCACTGCAACAAGATCGTCGGAGCCCTCGATCTGGCCGACCAGGGAGTGGAGGGCCTGGCCGTGCTGTGCGACACCGACATCGTGGTGCTGGAGGATCCGCGGCGGCTGGACCTGCCGGCCGGCACCGTGGCCGGCAAGCTGGTGGACGCGCCGGTCCCTTCGCTCGAAACGGTGCTGACCGTCTTCGCCATCGCCGGTCTCGACGCCCCCGAGGTGGTGCCGCTCCCCTGGGGCGAGGGGGACTGGACCGTGGCCGGCAACGCCAACGGCGGCCTGTACCTGGTGCCGGGCGAACTCCTGCCCCGCCTGGCTCCGGCCTGGGCCCACTGGGCCACCTGGCTGCTCGACCGGGCGAACCTCCTGAAGGAGTGGACGGTCTACGTGGACCAGGTGGCGATGGCCATGGCCCTGGCGGCCGAGCGGATCGGCACCGAGGCGCTGGAGGCCCGGTGGAACACACCCGTCCACGACCCGTCCCGCATCCCCCAGGACGCCGTTGCCCCCTCGATCATCCACTACCACCAGCAGGTCGACCAGCACGGCTTGCTCCGGGCCACCGGCGTCGAGGCCATCGACCAGCGCATCGACACCGCCAACCGGGCCATCGCCCAGGTCTGGCGCCGGGCCGCCCCCGACGCCACCGTCGGTCGGTGGACGGAGTCGGCCGAGGGCCCCGCCCATGCGGGCGCCGGCCGCGGCTCGGGCCAGGACGCGGGTCGGTGGATCGTCACTGAGCTGGTGGACATGCTCGGCCCGGTGTCGATTGCCCATGTGGACGAGCCGGACGGCGCCCCTGAGGCGGCCGATGTGGTGGTGAGCCTCGGCGGCCTCGACCCCCGGGCCGATCCGTCGGACCTCGACGCCGCGGTCGACCGGCTCTGGCGTTCGGCCCGTCGGGCCCTGGTCGTCGGTGGCCGACAGGGCCCGGACCCAGGCGACGCGCTCGGCGCGGCCCTCGCCCGAGCAGCGCGGGGATCCGAGGTCTATCCGGTGGCGGTGGACGGGGACGCCACCGTGTTCGTGGCCCTCCGGGCCCCGGAGGTCGCACACCCCCGCGACTTCGGAGCGGCCACCCTGCTCCCGCTGGTGGACCGGCACCCCGACCCGCTCACCTTGGCCCTGCTCCGGTTGCACGCCCGCCAGACGACCGGGTTCTACCCCGACCACGCTCCGCGGCTGTGGGAGTACCCCGTGGTGGCCCGACTCGTCGCCGACCACCTTCCGGCCGGGAGCCGACTGGTCGACGTGGGCGCCGGGGTCACCCCCCTCGCCCCCTTCCTGGCCAGCCGGGGGTACCTGGTCGATACCGTGGACCCCTCGCCGACCGTCCGGACCTGGCCGTCCCAGCCGGACTGGAACGAGTGGGACTATCTGGACTACGGCGCCGCCGGGCTGGCCCACCGCTCGTGGAACTGCACCCTGGACGAGCTCCCGACCCGGCCCCAATTCGACGGCGCGTACTCGGTCAGCGTGATCGAGCACATACCGGCGGCGGCCCGGCGGGCCCTCCTGGGCGACATCTCGGTACGCACCCGCCCGGGCGGCCTGGTGGTCCTGACCATCGACCTCGAACGCGGTACCGACACCCTCTGGAACCGCAGTCGCGGTCTCGAGGTGGAGGATGCCCGGCGGCACGGCACCTTCGGCGACGTGGTGCACGAGGGCGCCCGGGTGGGTCTGGAGCTCATCCGGGAGGAAACCGTGCGCAGCTGGGGTGACACGAATCCGGACATCGGACTGCTGGCCATGCGGCAGACGTCGGTGCCGGAACCGGTCGGTCGGCGCCGGGCCGGCATCACTCGGTTCGGACGTCTGGTACCACCGCGGTGGCGCTCGATCCCCGATCCCACCAAGTGATCCGGCCCTTGAATCGCAGGATGGGACGCTCGAGCCCGAAGTAGCTGGCCGAGGCGAACGCCACGGAGATGCCGAGCACGGTCACCGCCAACAGCCAGAACGGCACCAGGCCGGGCTGCCAGCCCACCCACGACATGGTCTGGGTGATCAGTGGCAGGTGCCACAGGTAGATCCCGTACGAGATGACGCCGAGGCTGACCATCGGCCACGTTCGCAGCAGGCGCCGGATGAGGGAACGGTCCTGGGGCCCGAAGACCGCCGGCAGGATGAGGAGGAAGGCGAAGATCCCGTAGAGCGTCTGCTTCTCGAGGTTGACCTGGGGCGTGACGAAGTTGAGGATGGTGTGATTGGTGTCGACGTGCGAGACCCACACGAAGGCCACGGCGGCACCGGCCCAACTCGCCCACGGTACGAGGCGGTGGCCCAGCCACGACGGCTCTGAATGGTGCTCGGCGAACCAGGCGCTCAGCACGGCGAAGAGGATCCCCAGTCCGAACAGGTCGAGATAGGCCGGCAGCCAGTTCACCAGCAGCGTGGCGTAGGTGGCCCTGGTCAGGCAGTGGGGGGCGCAGAGGGGTACGAACTTGCCGCCCCGAAAGGCGATCAGGGGCAGGTTGAGCGCCCAGTACCTCCAGACGAAGCTGATGGCGCAGAGCATCACCACGCCGACCAGCTCCCGGACCAGTTGGTTCTTCTGGGATCGCCGTCGGGCCACCACGATCGCCGCGTAGAAGGGCAGAAAGAGGTAGAAGGTCATCTCGGTGCAGAGGGACCATGCCTGGGTGATCCCGTAGAAGATCTGCGTGGGTGAGTAGATCTGCAAGAAGAAGTAGTGGCTCACCACCCCACGCCAACCCGGGCCCATCGTCGTGGCGTGGAACACGTAGGTCAAGACGGTGAGGGCCAGCCAGTAGGCCGGCACGATCCGCAG
Organism: uncultured Acidimicrobiaceae bacterium; assembly: GCA_963812525.1. Lineage (GTDB taxonomy): Bacteria > Actinomycetota > Acidimicrobiia > Acidimicrobiales > RAAP-2 > Bog-756. Next base: position 195,767 of record CAWEVL010000012.1, on the reverse strand, counting down.
CAGACGGCGGACCCAGAACTTGCGGGCGTTGGGCGACGCCCGGCCGGCCAGGTGGGAGACGGCAAACGGTCGGTACAGGAGGAACCCGGAGATGAGGAAGAAGACCGACACGCCGATCTCCAGTCGGCTGGTGTACGTACCGAGCGACGAGCGCTGCGTGAATCCCGAAACCCAGGCGGTGTGCAACAGGAGGACCGACACCGCGGCGATGGCCCGGAGGCCGTCGAAGCAGGCGAAGTGACGGGGCTTGACCACCGGCACCTCGGTGACCGCACCGCCCGGAACAGGTTCGGTCCGCGGCACCACGTCGTCCGGCTTCCCAAGCTCGGCCTTGCTCGTCATCAACGGTCATCGTAACGGGTCACCACCCGACCGGCCGGGTGGTGACCGACCGGATCCGAGGTGCGGCCCGTGGTCCGGCACCCGTCGGCCATCACTCTTCGTGATGCCGTGCCCCCACCCGGTACCGAGCGCCCTCGCCGAGCGAATGCGGACGGCCCCAAGGATTAGGGTGACTGTTCGTGTCAATGCCCGGTGTGACCACCCCAGCCCAGTCGGCACCCGCGGAGACCACCCCCCCACCGGCCCGACCCGCCGTCCGAAACCGCCGATGGGCACCGGACCTCGTCGGGGTGCTCTGGGTCCTCGTCGGGCCGGTCGCCGTGCTGCTTCCCGCGCTCCTCCACGGCCTCCATCTGGGGCCGTTCGACATCCTGGCCCAACACGGACTCCTGACCCGGAACGGCACCGTCCTCCATCGCTTCGACAACATCGATCAGATCGACGCCATGATCCCGTGGTCCATGCTGTCGTGGACCGAGGTCCACCACGGCGTGCTGCCGCTCTGGAATCCCTACAACGGGATGGGAATGCCCCTGGCGTTCAACTGGCAGTCTGCTCCCTTCGGGGTCCCCAACCTGGTCAGCTACCTGGTGCCGCTGCAGTACGCCTACACGGTGTCGGTGCTGGTCATGCTCATGATCTCGGGAGCCGGGGCCTACCTGTTCGGACGGGTGCTGGGCCTGGGCGTCCTGGCCAGTGCGATGGCAGGCACCGTCTACGAGCTCAGCGGCCCGATCACCGGCTGGCTCGGGTTTCCGCTCACCACGGTGATGTCGTGGGCCGGATGGCTGTTCGCACTGACGCTGCTGATCGTGGCCGGAAGGCACCGGGTCCGGGACATCGCCCTCTTCGCCCTGGTGTTCGCCGGCGCGGTCTACGGGGGCCAGCCCGAGGCCATGGCGGTGCTGGTCCTCACGCTCGCCATCTTTCTGGTCATCGTGCTCGTCCTCCGGGCGCGCTCGACGACGGCGGGGCAACCGCTCATCCGACCCCTCGGCGACCTGGCCGTGGCCACCATCGCCGGTGGTGCGCTGGCCGCGCCGCTGGCCCTCCCCGGACTCCAGCTCGCCGGGCTGTCCGTCCGCCAGGCGGCGTCGGGCATCAACGCCCTGCCCGCCCACGAGCTCTCCTACGTGATCTTCCAGGGCTACGACGGGCTCCCGATCGCCGGAAGCTATCCATTCGGCGGCACGTTCTTCTACAACCAGACCGCGGCCTACGTCGGCGTGATCGCCGTGGTGCTCGCCGTCGTGGCCGTCGGCTTGCGGTGGCGACGACCGGAAGTGGTGGCCCTGGCAGTGGCCACCGCCACCATGCTCGCCATCAGCTTCCTGCCGGGGTTCGCCACCACCTTGGACAAACTGCCCGGCGTCGGCGGGGTCAACTGGCTCCGGTCGCTGATGACCATGGCCTTCGGCTTCGCCGTTCTGGCGGGGGTGGGACTCGACGCGCTGGTGCGGGGGGCATCCGACGGGCGCGTCCGCCGTTGGGTCGGCGGCGCCTTCGCGCTGGCCGCCCTGGGTTTGGCCGCCTGGTGGCTGTTCGACCGGGGCCACATCCTGCCGGTCCTGGTGCCGCTGCGGAACCGGAGCTTTCTCTGGCCCGCCGTGGACGTCGCCGTCGGGCTGATGGTGGTGGTGGCACTCACCATCGTCGAGCGGCGGCGGCCCGGGCGGCAGCTCGAACCGGACCGAGCCCGGAGCCACTGGCTGCGACCGGGCTGGTGGGCCGGTCTCACCCTCTTGGCCTTCGAGACCATCTTCCTCGTCGTGGCCGGAGCACCGTTGGTCTCCTCGAGCCCTCAAGGCCTGCCTTCGTCCCCGGCGGTAGCCGCCCTGCAGCGTGCCGTCGGAAACGCCACGGTCGGATTCGGTGGATCGAGGATCTGCCAGAACCTGGGCATCCTGCCCAGCGTCAACGACGTCTACGGCGTCCACGAACTGGGCATCTACGATCCCATCATCCCCAAGGGCTACTACCAGGCCTGGAAGGCCGACACTGGCAGACCGGGCGGGATTCCTCCCTTCAACGAATTCTGCCCGGTGGTGAGCTCGTCGGCGACCGCCCGCCGATGGGGCGTCTCCTACGTCCTCGAGCCACACGGGACTCCGGGCCCGAGCGGCAGCGTCTTCGACACCCGGGTCGGGAACGAGGATCTGTATCGCATACCGGGAGCCGCCCGGGCCACGCTCACCCCGGTCCCCCCAACCGGGGGCGAGCCCTCTCCGACGGCCACCGCCACGCCGGTGGACGTCGACAGCAGCGATCCGTCGAGATGGCGGATGGTCACCCACGCCGCCACACCGCAGGTACTCCGGTTGCGACTCACCAATGTCCCCGGGTGGAAGGCCACCATCGATGGCCGACCGCTGGCGCTTGCGCCGTACTCGGGAATCATGCTGCAGGCCACCGTTCCCGCCGGCCGGCACCTGGTGGAACTCCGGTACTGGCCCGACACCTTCACCCTGGGTCTGGTGCTGGCGGCGTGCAGCGCCCTCGGGCTGGTCACGGCGGTCATCGTCGACCACCGCCGACGACGGAGACTGCTCGACGCCACCGCGCACGAGGGCGGGGGGGCCGGACCTTCGTCGACCGACGAGGAACACCTATAGTTCCATCGGACACGGAGCGCACTGGGCTCGACGCGAGGCCCGTGGGGTAGGGGTAGAGGTGACGATCACGAGACGACAGCTGCTCGGCGCGGGGCTGGGCCTGGCCGGTGCCGGCCTGCTCGGCGCGTGCGGCGACTCCACCGCCGGCTTCGCACTCCTCCAATCGACCGAGGGACCACGGGTCACCTCGGGGCGGACCGTCTCGGCCCGCTACCCGAAGACCGTCAGCGCGGGAAGCCTCTTGGTGGCCGTCGTCTCCCGGTTGTCCACCGCCATCCTGGCCCCTACGATCGGGCAGGTCGCGGACGACCAGGGGAACCACTGGCGCCAGGCGGTCGAGTACTTCGGTGGCAACCACTACGGGATGGACATCTGGTACTGCGAGTCGGCCGGCGGTGGCAACCGGCCGACGGTGACCGGCATCGGTCTCGGGTATCCACCCCTACCCGGGATCACCGGGATGAGCATGGTCCTGCTGGAGTACCGGGGAGCCTCGGGCTTCGAGCTGTGCGATCAGATCGGCCAGGCTGACATCACCGGGCCCTCGCTGACCGCGTCCACCAACTTCGGCCTCACCGCCGACCATGAACTGGCCATCTCGGTGATCAGCGGGGACATGACGGCGGCCACCGTCCCCCAGGGCTGGAACACCCGGCTGAGCAGCCCGGCCCAGCAGTGGTTCCTCGCCGACAACCTCGACACCGGGGGGTCCAGTGCCGGTGCTCCCCTCCGGGCCGCATGGACCGGCCTCAACGGGGCGCGTGAAGGCGCCGCCGTGGTTGCCACGTTCGTCCCCAAGGGAGTGTCGAAACGGAGCCGACGGCTGGTCCAGTCGTCCTACACCGACTCGGACATCCTGCCGGCCGGCGCCGGACACCAGCAGTGGTCCTCGCAGCCGTATCCGGTCAGTCCCAAGACCGGTCATACGCTGGTGGCGTTCATGAACGGGGCGATCTACCACCCCACGATCGACTGTGGATCCATCGTGGCGGTGACCGACTCGGCCGGTGGCCTCTGGCGCAAGGCCGCGGAGTCCGGCCCCGACAACCACACCGGAATCAACATCTCGTGCTGGGTGTGCGATTCGGCGGTGGGCGGACCCACCACCCTGACGGCCACCTTCTCTAACGCCAGCCAGCAACTGGCCTGTCTGCTCCTGGAGTTCGCCAACCTGCCCAAGGGGCTGGACGTGCAGAGCGTGGGTCGGCGGACCTACGGCCGGGACCTTCCGCACCTGTCCGCCGACCAGCCCGTCTCGGCCGGTGACGTCGCCTTCGCCTTCCGGACCTCCATCTACGTTCGGCCCCAGGGACCCGGGTCGCCCCTCTGGCACCAGATCGCCTCCGACACCACCGGCGCCAACGCCCTGATGATGCTCGACACCCAGCCCGGCGAGCTCACGGCGTCGTGGTCGGGCGCCGACATCACCGGCGGGCTGGACATGCTGGTCGTGGCGCTCACTCCCGGCCGTGGCACGGCATGATCCGGATCCGGCCGCTCACCCGCGGTCGGGGCCACCCGGTCCCGAGCCGCTCGGGGAACCGACCGCTCGGCCATACTGGACGCCGTGACGGCCTCCCCGCCCCGTACCGTGCCCGGTTGAGGCCCTGCATGCCCGTCGACCGCCCGATCCCCGTCACGGACTGATCGCCCCGATGGCCGCCACCTCCCCCACCGAGCCCGTAGCCACGGGGGGTCCCCCGGGCCCCGGGGCCCCCGCTCCCGCGGCGCCGAGGAGCTTCGGGAAGGTCACCGGCTTCGACGGCATGCGCGGGGTCGGAGTGCTGATCATCTTCGTGGCCCACATCGAGGTGATCCTCCCGATCGAGACGCTCCTCGTCGTGCCGGGTGCCGCCGTACCACTCGACATGTTCTTCGTCCTCAGCGGGTTCCTGATCACCGCGCTCCTCCTGCAGGAACAGGGCCGGTGGGGCAAGATCGGCGTCGGCGCCTTCTACCGCCGCCGGGTACTCCGACTCCTCCCCGCCCTCTACCTGGTGGTGCTGGGCAATGCCCTCTTCGCCCACTTCTCCCACCGGTGGGCCCACACCGAGACCGAGTCGATACTCTCCGTCCTCTTCTACTTCTCGAACTTCTTCAGCGCCTCGGCCAACGGCCCGCTGACCCCCAAGCTGGCCCCGGGATTCCAGCACATGTGGTCGCTGGCCTTCGAGGAGCAGTTCTACTTCATCTGGCCGTTGATGACGATCTTCGTGCTCACCCTTCGGGCCCGACTCCGCACGGTGGTGATCATCCACCTCGTCCTGATCGTGGCGCTCGGGGTCCACCGGGCCGTCCTCTGGGAGGAGGCCCCGCGCTGGTGGTCCTACCTCTACCGGACCGACACCCGGGCCGACTCGATCCTCTGGGGTACCCTCATGGCCCACGTCTGGATGCGGTACCGGGAACCGAAGCGATGGTTCCCGCTGGCCGGTTGGATCGCCGCCGCCTTCCTCATCTTGGTCCTGGCCTTCACCACCGAGTATGGGCCGTTCCTGTACCTGGGCGGGTTCGACGCCATCGACATCGCCTGCGCCGTCCTCCTCCTGGCCATTCTCGACGGGCGGTGGGGCGGGCGTCGCCTGTTCGAATTGAAGCCGTTCGTGGCCATGGGTGTGGTCTCCTACGCCTTCTACCTATGGCACCTTCCGGTCTTCTTCGCCATTCGCGAATTCGACACCCACTGGAACGATGTCGTCCGGGTGGTGGTGGCGTTCTCCGTGACCCTGGCCCTCACCCTCATCTCGTGGTTCGCGCTGGAGAAACCGCTCATGCAATGGAGCAAACGCCTGGAGCGGAAGCGGCGGGCCAAACTCGAGGCGGACGCCGCTGGTCAGGACCGCCTGGGCGGGTCGGCGACCGACCGCCAGCCGCCGACGCCGGACGACACCCCCCCGGGGGACGAGACGACCGCCCCCCCCACGACCAGTGCCGACACCGCCCGGGCCGCGGACCCCTGATCGCCCCGGTGGCCCGATGACAGCAGTTGATCGGCAAAAGGTTACGGCGCCCGCCACGCCGTTCAGGGCCTGCCCGGGCCCCGAACCCGTGCGGAGCCCAACATGGTAGAGCGCGCCCCGGTGGTCGCCCAACACGATCGTCGGACGGAGCTCGAAGCCGGGACGGCGCCGGAGGACCGGAGGTTTCGTCCCGACGTCCAAGGGCTTCGTGCGGTAGCGATCCTGCTCGTCGTACTGTTCCACGCCCATGTCTCCGCCGTGAGCGGCGGTTTCGTGGGCGTCGACGTCTTCTTCGTGATCTCCGGCTTCGTCATCACCGGGGTCCTGCTCCGCGAGCACGGGTCCACCGGCTCGACGTCGCTGGTGGCCTTCTACGGGCGCCGGGCCCGGCGGATCATCCCGGCCGCCACCTTGGTCATCGTCGTGGCGGTGATCGCCTCGTATCTGGTGCTCGGTCCGTTGAACGGTCATCAGACCGCCACCGATGGGATCTGGGCGTCGATCTTCCTGGTGAACATCCACTTTGCCAACACCGGGACCAACTACCTCGCGTCCCAGCTGCCCCCGTCCGTGCTGCAGAACTACTGGTCGCTGGCCGTCGAGGAACAGTTCTACCTGGTCTATCCGGCCCTCTTCCTGGCCATCGGGAAACTGTCATGGCGCCTCTCGTTGCGACGCCGACTCGGCATCGTCCTTGGCCTGGTGGTGCTCGGATCGTTCATCGATTCCATCATCCAGACCTCGGTGGATCCGACCGCCGCCTACTTCCTGCCCTTCCCCCGGGCCTGGGAGCTGGCCCTGGGAGGACTGGTGGCGGTTGGTACCGTCGGTCTGCGGCGTCTGCCGGCCCGGTGGGCGGCATTGCTCTCTTGGCTCGGCCTCGCATGCATCCTGGCTGCCGCGCACTTCTACACCGCGGCCACCGCGTATCCGGGCTGGGCGGTCGCCCTCCCGGTGGGGGGAGCGGCCCTGGTCATCGCCGGAGGCGTCGCCCAACCGGCCGCCGGGGTCGAGACGGTCCTTCGGGTGCAGCCGTTCCAGTGGATCGGATTGATCTCCTACTCGTGGTATCTGTGGCACTGGCCGGTACTCACCATCGCCACCGAGCGGCAGGGGACGGACAGTCTGCCGACCGGGGAGTCGCTGGGTTGGGTGCTGCTGTCGTTGGGCCTGGCGGTCATCACCTACCGGCTGATCGAGAATCCGATCCGCCGGAGCCGGACGCTCATACTCAGGAGGTGGGCGAGTCTGGTGCTCGGTGGGTGCCTGGTGGTCTCCAGCCTGGTGGTGGCCACCGCCGAGCTCCACGTCCACGGCCCGGAAAAGGAGTCGGCGGTCCCGGGTCTCGCCGGGCTGAGGACCAACACCGATTGCCCGCCTCCGACCAAAGAACAGCTTGCCTCCTTGATGGGCTCCGGCCCGACGGCGAGCCGGCGGGTGGTCGCCCGGGTCATGCTGGTCGGGGACTCCACCGCCTGCACCATGCTCCCGGGGCTCGAAGCCATTGGCGCGCCGCAGGGGGTGCAGATGGAGGACGCCGCGCTCATCGGCTGTGGCGTGGTGAGCGGCCAGATCGCCCCTCACTTCAGGTCCGGCAGGAACGTGTACGCCGAGACGCGGTACTGCCAGAGCCGCGCCAACGCCACCGAGGGGCGCGTCCTCCGGACGGCACACCCCACCATCGTCCTGTGGGGCAGCACCTGGGAGAGAATGGATCTGGTCGTGGGACACGGCGCCGAACAGCACGTACTGACCCAGGGTTCGCCTCAGTGGAGCTCCGTCGTACTTCAGCGAATCCGGAAGCGCGTGCAACAGTTCACGGCGACCGGGGCCACGGTGGTCCTGTTGACCCAGCCACCATTTGCCAGCGTCGGAACCGCCACGCCTTCGGCCTCGGATGGCGAGAGCTTCGACCGCTTGAATGCCCTCTTGACCAGCTTGGCGGCTCACCAGCCGCATGTGAAATTGGTCGATCTAGCCGCCTATGTCTGCCCCGGTGGGCCGCCGTGCCCGCAGGTCACGAACGGAGTGTTCATGCGGGCTGACGGAGCCCACTACACCGCCGACGGTTCGTTGTCGGTCGCACGCTGGCTGCTGCCCCGGCTCGGGATCACCGGCCTGCGTCCCACCATCCAACCCCTCCCCGCGATCACGGTCGTGCTACCCAGGAACGGAATGACGGCACACGGACCACAGCTGGTGCTGGCCACCGCACCGTTCCACGTCGGCGTGTCCAAGGTGGAGTTCCTCCTCACCGGTGGCAGCTTCCACGACCGGCTCATCGCCACCACCGAGTTCACCGAAGGGTGGGGCTTCCTCTGGAACACAACCGGGGTACCCGACGGCCACTACACCCTGCGCGGTGTCGCATTCGACGCGGCCGGCCATCGGAGCAGCAGCAAGCCGATCTCGGTGAGGGTGGCCAACTGAGCCCCGGGTCGACCCTCCGGTTCAGTCCGGAAGCGACCGCGGCGATGTGGGTCGGGGTGCGCTCAGGCCACCACCGCCAGGAGCCGTTGGATGCGGGCGGCGATGTCCCGATGGCCCTGTTGCGACTCGTGCAGTGCGCCCTGCATGAGTCCCTTTGCGTAGGCCGCCCGAAAGCTCCCCCAACAGGCGCGGAGATCGAGGTATGCGCAGCCGGCATCGGCGGCCGCCGCCTTGGCCTTGGCCCGGAAGAGGCTCTGGGTCCCGATGTCCCGGCCGCCGAAGGTCAGCATGGCCGGCCCCGACGTGCCCGTCCACGGACCGGTGAGCACACAGGAGTTCCTGTCCTGGACGGTCCCGCAGTAGGTGAGGGCGGCCAGGCCCCCGCCGCCATGGGGGTATCCCGCCACCCAGACCGGTCGGCCCGGCGCCGTCCCGTTGCCTCCGTCCTTGGGTTGCGTCAGGTTTCCGGCGTCCGAGGACAGCACGACGTGTGGCGATCCGTGCCGGACCGTACAGGGATAGACCTCGACTCCCTGTTGTTCGAAGGCCCCGATCACCAGCACCGGCCCCCGGGAGTAGTGGGCAGCCAGGTCCACCAGGTTCGTGTAGTAGTCCTGGGGCTCTCCGGCCAGCACGTCGTTGGTGTACGGACCGATGGTGGCCAGGAGTACCGAGTCCCCTGGATTCCGGTGACGTGTGAACTGATCCTCCACGGCTGTCCCGTTCAGGTTGAAGAGGAAGTCTTCGGAATGGGCACAGTTGCTGATGACCGTCTGCCTCCCGTCGAGCTCTCCGGCGGTCGTCGGGTACGCCATCAAGCCGAACAGGCCGGCGATGGGGCTCGGATTTCCGTCGCCGTCGGCTGCTCTCACTTTGATCGTCGGCGTCGAGCGGTCGGCACCCGCCACGTCGATCAGCTGGATGGCCGGTGGTCCCTCCGAGACGACCGGGACGGCATGCCACGTCTCCCCGTCGTCGGTCGACGTCGAGATGGTGTCGCCCGCACCCTCACCGCAGGAGACCGCCACCCGGAAGCTCGCCGCCAGATCGGGCCGCTCCCATCCACGGTCGGGTCGGGACCAAGTGAAGTGGGCGTCGGAACCTCCGACGGTGGCGAAGCCGCTCTGGTAGGGGCCGATGTTGCAGGGGTTCAGCACCGTGGCCCCGCTTCGATGGTCCGCGGCGACCGTGGCGAACTGGCCACCGTCGACCGAGAGCACCGTGGTCCCATTGCCACCGGTCACGAGCAACAGCTCCTCATCGATCTTGATGAGGAAGCGTCCGGACAGGGGTCCGACGGGCACGCCCACCTGCAGCGTCCGATCTCCCGCAGTGTACGGCCTGGTCAGGAGATTCTGAATCAGGAAATTGCCCTTCCAGTCCATCCCCGTCCAGGGGCCGGACGATTTCCACTCGGATCGCCAGATCGGGCGCCAGCCGAGGCCCGGGTAGCCAAAGTGCAGCCGCAGCAGCTGGATCCAGGAGTCGAATCCGCCGATGACGCCCTCCACCGTGGAGTCGCCGTAGCAGAGCACGTGTCGGGCAGCCCTCCCATCGGGGGTGGCAACCGGCAGACCGGACCTCGGGATACCGATTCCGGCCGCCGCCAGGCCGGGCCCCGACCTGATCACCGCCGGCTCCTCGGCCGCTGATCCGCCACCGCATCCCGCGGCCAGCAACCCGGCACCGGTGGCCATCCCGGCCGTCAACAGCTGTCGGCGGGTAATTACCGGACGACCACGCTCCCGACCATCGCCCGTCATCTCTGCCCCACCACCACCGGCGCATCCTAGCCAGCACGCCCACGCCCGGGGGGGCAGGCGGCTGGCACCTGGTGCTCCCAACGAGGCCTCGTTCTCCGGCCGCCGGTGCGACGGGCACCCGGGCGGAGGACGCAGGCACCCGCCGGCCCGCTCACGCAGCACCTGCGATCCGAGCAGTAGGCTTCAGAGGAGCCGTCGTAGTCATGCCGGTGGAGGTCGTCCTGCTCCATTGTCGTTCGACCCGATCAGTGTCTCAACATCATCACGACGGAGGCGAGTTCAATAGATCTCAGTGAACGCTACGGCGATCTGGCCACTCGACATCCATGGGAGACAGCCCGCTGTGCCTTCTTCCTTCGCGTTCTGCACCAGATGAACGTGGACCGGCAACCGGTCCACTGGCTGGACGTGGGAGCGGGCGACGGGTGGATCGCCCAGCAGGCGATCGACCGACTTCCGGCGTCGTCAGAGATCACCTGTTGGGACATCAACTACTCGACCGAGGAGCTCACCTCCCCCCTGGCCCAACGTCCCGGTCTGCACCTGGTCACCGCCGAACCCGCCGGCCGGTTCGACGGCGTCCTGATGCTGGACGTGATCGAGCATCTCGAGAACGACCTCTCCTTCCTCCAGAACATCGTCGAGACCAAGATGACCGAGGACGGCTGGATCCTGGTCAGCGTGCCGGCCTACCAGTCCCTCTTCACCTCGCACGACGTCTCCCTCAAGCACTACCGTCGCTACTCCCCGAGCCAGCTCGTTGCGGTCCTGCAGGCCGCCGGGCTCTCCGTCACGTCTCAGGGCAGTCTGTTCCAATCGCTGCTGCTCGTGCGGGTGCTGCAGGCGGCCCGTGAACGGCTTCGTCCACCCACGTCCGGGTCGACCGGCGTCGGGGCGTGGTCCGGTGGCCCCCTCGTGACCCGGACCCTCGAGCGGGCCTTGGAGGCGGAGTCCCGACTCTCGCTGGCGATCGCCACCAGATCGAGCGTCAGGCTGCCGGGCCTCAGCTCTTGGGCCTTCTGCCGTCCCCGGGGTGAGGCCGGCCGGCAATGAACAGCGGGACGGTACCGACGATCGTCATTCCCTGCTACAACGAAGAGCGACGGCTCGATGAACGGAGCCTCCTCTGCCTGGCGGAATCCGGCCGTCTGCGGCTGCTGATGGTCGACGACGGATCGACCGATCGCACCGGTGCGGTACTGGACCGCCTCGCATCCCGATCGAATGACATTGACACCCTCGTGCTCCCCGGCAACGTCGGGAAGTCGGAAGCGGTGCGCACGGGGTTGGTCGAGGCGACCGGCCGGGGCGCCACCGTGGTCGGCTACTACGATGCCGATCTCGCCACCCCACCGAACGAGCTACTGCGGCTCGTCCACATCATCGAATCGCGGGACGACCTCGAAGCCGTGTTCGGTGCCCGGGTGGCGATGCTCGGGAGCACCATCGAGCGCACCGCCCTCCGGCACTACTTCGGACGGGTCTACGCCACGGCCGCGTCCCTGGCCTTGGGCGTCCACGTCTATGACACCCAGTGCGGAGCCAAGGTCTTCCGGGCCAATCGGACGTTCCTGGAGGCCATCGAGCAGCCGTTCGCCTCCCAGTGGGCCTTCGACGTCGAGCTGTTGGGGCGACTGCTCAAAGGGAGCGGCGCCTCACCGGGCATCCCGGTCGACGCCTTCCTCGAGGTCCCCCTCCGCTCGTGGCGGGATATCGAGGGGACCCATGTGCGGCCGACCGACGGCCTCGCCGCGGTGATGCAGGTGATCTCCCTCGGCCTGCGCCAACGGAGATCGCCCTGACGGGTCGGAGCGGATCAATCGGGGAGCGAAGAGGTTCGAGCGGCCGGCCCCGCCATCTCCTCCAAACCGGCCAGCGACATGCCCCGCGAGTGGGAGAAGACGGCGAACAGGACCAGGAAGTTTCCCAGGGCCACGAATGAGATGGTCAGTACGCCGAGCAGCGTGGCCGTCGCCCAACCGGGAATGGCCGCCGTGGTGAAGAGACGGATCCCCACCACCACCAGCGAGATCAGGACACCCACGCCGAACATGGCCGCGAAGGCCGAGAGGGCCCGCACGGCGATCCGGTCGGTGAACGGGACCAACATACGGATTCCGTGCATGAACAGGCGGAACACGTTCATCCGTGACTGACCGGCGTAGCGGAGTCCCCGAGCACAGGGCACCGCAGTCACCAACATGTCCAGGCTGACCAGCGTCGACGAATAGCAGATGTCGAACGAGGGATGGAGCAGCATCCGCCGGGCCAGCCACCCCCGATAGGCCGCGTAGTTGCCGCTGCGCACGGTGACCCCGGTGAGCGTGCGGAACATGATCCGGAAGAAGAAATACATGAATTGGAACTTGAAGGACTCCTGGCGCTCGGTGCGTCGGGCCACGCAGAGCAGGTTGTGCTTTTCCGGCGCCTCAATGAGCGGGGCGAGCATCCGGGGAAGGTCCTCGGGTTGATCCTCGCCATCGGCATCCATGGTGACGATCAGATCGGCTTCCTGGACGTCCGGTGCGATGACTCGTAAGCCGTAGACCAGGGCGCGCTGGTGACCGAGATTGAAGGGTGGCGTGACCACCGACACATCCGGCAATCCGGCCAGGCTGGACATCTCCGGATCGTTGCCGGCAGTGTCATCGATGACGACGAACTGCAGAGGATTCTCTTGCAGCGCCGACGTGGCAAGCACGTCGCGAATGTTCTGGCGCAGGATGGTGAACGAGGCGACGTCGGCGTAGCTCGGGCACACGATCCAAAGCTTTTCCCTGGTCACGGCAGCGGGCGCCCGAACATGTGGCGACAGTAGCCGCATTCCGGCTCCCGGCGGAGCGAAACGGAGGCGACCAGGGAGGCTGTCCGACTGCAGCAGACCGGTCGATCCACCATGCTCGCCTCCCTGACGGTATCCGGACCATCCGACGCCGCTCCCCGACCGGGCAAGTCTAAATCGTGGCGATCGATCTTGGCGAGGAGGGCGTGGCCGCCGAACGTCGGCAAAACCCTGGTTGCGACATAATGTGGCGATGAGGGACGAACGTCAGGCCAGCGGCACTGCCGTCACCTCGAGGGGCTCCGAGGACTCGGCGCAGCCCACCGAAACGGTCGGTTCGCCAGGAGCTGGCGCGTCGAAATCCTTCTCCTTGGGGAACCGACCGGCTCTCACCGGTGTCCGGGCGCTCCTCATGGTACCGGTAGTCGCCTACCACGCCGGTGCCACCGCACTCTCGGGTTCGTGGATGCCGCTCGAGTTCTTCTTCGTCCTCAGCGGATTCCTCATCACCACCATGTTGGCCACCGAGCGTCAGCGAACCGGCCAGATCAGTCTGGGCAAGTTCTACTCCCGTCGCGCCGTCCGGCTGCTCCCGCCGTTGGTGATGACCATCGTCCTGCTGGCGCTCTACGCCTCGGTCGTCTACGTGGGGAGTGCCTCGCAGCGCGTGTGGGGCGACAGCGTGTCCGCCCTGTTCTACTCGGACTACCGCCAAGCCTTCGAACACGACCCCTTCTATTCGGGGTTCTTGACCCAGTGCTGGTCCCTGGCGGTCGAGGAGCAGTTCTACCTGGTGTGGGCCGCACTCCTCCTGGTGGCCCTCAAAGTCGGCAAACGGCGGCTCGCCTACGCCCTGACTTTCGCCGGCATCATCCTGAGCGCCGGCCATCGGACACTGATCGTCCTGACCGCGCCACACTGGACACTCTCGGTCGGCGACCGGACGTACTACGCCTTCGATACGCGGGCCGATGCGCTGTTCCTCGGCTGCCTCCTCGGACTGATCGCCACCGGCGGAAACCTCAACGACTGGAGGCCGAGGACGCGACAGGTGGTGACCGTGGCGGCAGTGGTGTCCACGGCGGTCATGGTCTGGGTCCTGTTCACCGTGGGCGTAGGGGAACGATCCCTCCCGTTGGTGTGGATCCCCGTCACCGAGGTCGCCTCGGCCATCATCATCATCTATTTCATCGTCCAGCCCAGGGGTCTGGGGACCAAGCTGATCGGCATCTCGGCACTCGTGCTGGTGGGCAACATGACCTACACCATCTATCTGGTCCACTTTCCCGTGTTCGTGGCGGTCAGCCCGTCCACCGTCGGTTGGCCACTCTGGGTCATCGAACTGGTCCGTTTCGCCATCGTCATTCCCATCGTGGTGGCGAGCTGGTACCTGGTCGAGAAGCCGTTGATGGAGTGGCGGCGGAAGGCGCTCGCTCCTGCCGCCACTGGGTCGCAGCCACCTTCCGCTTGACCGCACCGAACGCCACTACCTCTCAGACACTCAGTCGAACCGTCCTGCCCTTCACCTCGCGGGTCGATCACCTCGTCAATTCGAAATGAACTCCTCGGTTCCACCGTACTGCCACAGGTTCCTATCGGCCCCGACGAATCGGTCGTCCCCCAGACCTTCTCAAGTGCTCCTCTGGTCATTGCGAACGATCACCGCACCGGTCAGGGAGATCCGACAATCAAGCTCCGGCCCGGATAGCCGTCCTTCGCAACCGCTCGTTGAGAGCGGCTGCCGCCAGTTCTCGATCTGCGTCGCCCGGACGGAGTCGCCCTTGAACTAGCTCGGTAGGACTCGGTTCCATCTGACCACCGGTAGGAGTCCAGGGGACCCACCGGAGTCAGAGTCCCCTCTAGCTGGTGACCAGAGGGTCGTCACGAACGACGACGGGACCGATTGGAGGGACATCCTGGTTCACCCGCAGGCGGCCTGCTCCGGACTTGAAGATCCACCCGCCGTAGCTGATCGCCGCAACCACCGCGAGTGCGAGCAGGACGAGCGAGGGCACGGGTGGGCTCCAACTCGTTCGCACATGAGCGAAGGGATCGATGGTCGAACCGAGGCCCACCGTGTAACGGCGAAGCGCCCAAGCAAAGTCTCCGATCTGAACCGTCGCAACGCAGATCGACAACAGCAGGGCCAGCCGCCGAAGAATCGATGGCACACCCAGGTCGGGCTTCGAGAACGTCCAGTTGCGGCCGAACACCGCACCGGCAACCAGCAGGATTCCGGCGTACAGAGGGAACCCGTCCCGGGCCTGCCAGACGAGCCCGTCCTTACCGGCCTGCGAGACCATCAATCCCGTGGGCAACACCAGTGATGAAGCAATCAGTGCAATGACGATCATGGAGTGACGCCGCAAGCTGACAGTGAGCCCGAGCACGACCACCGCGGCGGCCGGGAAGATCCACAGCACCGTCACGAGCAGCGGAGGCGAGGTGAAGGTCCACCCAAAGGAGCCGACGAATTCATTGACTAGCATACCGGTCCGTCCCAGAGCCATCTGAGCTACGCCCCAGTTCGACGTCCCGGAGGGCACCGGTTGCCCAGCGGGGTAGACGGATAGCGTATCGGCCCAGAAGATATAGCCAACAGCCGTCACCGTGGCTAGAGTGACGGCTCCGGCGGCGATCCGTACGGCCCGGGATCGGAACAGTATGGGTAGTGAGCGGGGAGCCAACGCAGCAAGGAAACCTCCGATGACAGCGAGCCATAGGGGCGATAGTCCCCGAGAAAACACCATCGCGGAGGCCGCAATCGCTGTGGCTACCACGAGGCTGGGCGGCGGATGGCTGGCCCGATCGAGCACGAGGATCAGTCCGCCGGTCCAGACGCAAGTGGCGGCGGCCATTTCAAATCCGCTGGAATTCACGACGGATCCGAACATGATCACCATGGGCGTGGCGGTGACAGCCACCGCGAACAAAAGTAGGAATGATCGAGACCACACGGCGGCCAGCGCGATCGCGAGCCCGAGGAACATTGCGCACAGCAGTCCGCTCAGAAGTCGCATCAGGTAGACAGCCGTATTGGTGTGCCAGATCAGCGAAGGAAGGCCGACGAAGGTGTAGTAAAGGGGTGGATAACGCCCGACGTAGGTGGCCCCCACGCCTTCTTGTCCGGAACCACGCAGACCGTGACCACAGTCCGCGGGCAGATTCTGAAAAATCAGGTACCTGCAGCTGGGAACCGCGAAACTTGCGAAGCTTTTGGGCACCGTCACGACAGTTATCGCCCTATCGCAAGCATCTGCCCCATGCACGGCCTCGCAGTGCTTCAAGCTCGCCCGGACCTCGGGGTTCAGGCGGGCTTCCAGCTTTGGGGTAAGGGTCGGCCCGACAATCTGACCCCGAACTGCAGACGCGGCCTTGACAAGCTGTGCGGGCTCGTCATTGGCCGCCCCAACGGGAGTGGCGAATGACCAGGCCGCACACAGGCAGAACAGGATGCCTGTAGAAGTTGCCCAGCTGCGGATCAGTGGGTGGGATCCGTGGCGCTCCATTCGCACACAATAAGACACCACCGTCACGAGCTCCTGGCCGCCACAGCCGGGCATGCCTGGAGCATGTGGCCGACGCCGATCCGAGAGGCCACCCCCTCGCCGGGGAAGCCGTAGTCAGGGACACCTCCGCACTAGTGTGGCCGGTGCCCGACGTCTCGTAATCTCGAGTGGACTGGGCCAAACCACCTGCCTCATGTCGGCCTGTGCCGGCCTGAGCGGCACAGGGGAAGAGCACCACAGGAACGGCACCCACTGGCTTGATCAGGAACCATCAGGGCGTGGATCGACCCATGGCCGGGAGGGCTTCCGGTGGCCGCACAGAATACTCAGAACTCCGAACGGTCGAAGATCCGTGAAGCAAACTACGTGTACGCCGGACCTGTTTGCGCCACCTGATCCCTCGCCCCGTGGATTACGATACGTGCTTCTTCTCTATCAATTGCGATACGCCGGTCAAGCATCGTCAGGCTCGGGCCAAGGGGGGCTGCACATGGAGTTGTCGAAACGCCCCCTGCGTTCCCACTGGCGTAGGCTCGTCCAGCGGCTTCCCTCGGGGGATGACCCCTGGCCCAGCTCCGGGCCAATCCCGTGAACCCCGATGGACAGGTCGGACGCCCGGTAACGACCGCACCACGCTGGCGTTCCGCACTACCCCATGCGGTGGGACTCACCTGGGTCGTCGGGTCGGCGCTGTTGGTCCTGGCTCCCGCCCTCCACCACGGACTGTCATTGGGGCCCTACGACCTCCTGTCCAGGTCTGGCCTCACCAGTGCGTCCGGGGTGACCGTCCGCAATTCGACCACCGGCGATCAGATCGCCGAGATGATCCCGTGGTCCAATCTGGCCTGGTTACAGGTGCACCAGGGTCACCTCCCGCTGTGGAACCCGTTCAACGGCCTCGGACTGCCGTTGGCCTTCAACTGGCAGTCAGGCGTCTTCGGCCTGCCGGTGGTGGTCAGCTACGCCTTCCCACTCCATTTGGCCTACAGCGTGCAGATCATCCTGACCATGGTCATCGCCGGGACCGGGGCCTACGCCCTGGCTCGCGTTCTCCGTGTCGGCATCATCGGCTGCGCCACCGCGGGCACCGTCTTCGAACTCAGCGGCTCGTTCATGGGGTGGTTGGGCTACCCCCATGCGTCGGTGATGTCCTGGGCGGGCTGGCTGTTGGCCGTGGCCGTTCTGATCGTCCGCGGCGGGCATCGACCGCGCAACATCGCCTTGTTCGCCGTCATCATGGCCTTCGCCGTCTACGCCGGTCAGCCCGAGATCCTCACCATGCTGTTGGTTTCCGCCGTGGTGGTCGTTGTGACCATGGTGGTCGTGAGGGCGCACTCTTCGCCGCCCGGACGAAGCTGGGGCCGGCCACTCATCGATCTTGCGCTCGCCATCGGGGCAGGTCTGGCCCTCGGTGCACCGCTCATCCTGCCCGGATTACAGGTGCTGTCGGCCTCGACCCGGAACAGCGGAGCACTGCTCGCCCAGACCGCGGTGGGCAAATCGCTGCCTCCACACGATCTGTACCATCTCTTGGTCCAGGGATACAACGGCCTGCCCATCGCCGGAAATCACGTGTTCGGCGACACCGTCTACTTCGACACCGCCGCCTACGTGGGGATCATCGCCATCGCCTTGGCCGTACTTGGCCTGGTCCGGCGCTGGCGTCGTCCCGGGGTCGCAGCTCTGGCTGTCCTGTCCATCGTCACCACGGTGGTCGTATTCGTCCCCCAGGTCGAGGCAGTGATCCTGCATCTGCCGCAGATTCGGACCGTCGACTGGCACCGGGAGCTGATGACGCTCGGGCTGTGCCTCGCAGTGTTGGCCGGTGTCGGTATGGACGCACTGGTCCGGTTGGAGGCATGGCGATCGACCGTCTTGATTCTGGGGGGCGTTCTGGCCGGCGGTCTTGTCCTGCTCCTGGCGCTGTTCCTCTTCAGCACTTCTGGACTGTCCGCCATCGACGCCACCCTGCGTAGGCAAAGCCTCCTCTGGCCCCTGATCACCACGGGGTTGGCCTTGATCACCCTCGCTGGCCTGGCGGCGCGGTCCGTCAGGAGGGACAGCCACCCGTGGTCTCGGTCCCCTCGACCATCCGGCGGGCAGGTCGCCGGGGTCCTCCTCCTCTTGCTCGAGACCGCCTTTCTCATCGCCTCCGGCGCGCCGTTGTGGTCATCGTCCACCCACGGCGTCACTCCGAGTCCCCGTGTCTCGGCCTTGATTCGCAGCGTCGGCGACGCCACGGTCGGCTTTGGGTCGTACACCTGTTTCGATGGGCCATCGACGACTGCGCTCGGGCTCCTTCCGGAAAGCAACATTCTCTACCGGGTCCACGAATTCGACTTCTACGACCCCATCCTGCCGCGCGCCTACTTCCGGGCGTGGGCTGACGTCAGCCACAGCGGGGCGGGCGTCCCCATCTTCAACTCGTTCTGCCCCGCCATCGCAACGGCCGCCCAGGCAAGACGGTTCGGGGTGGAGTATGTGCTGGTCTCCCACGGTGCGACGGGCCCGACCGGTGCGGTCTTCGATCGTCAACTCGGTGCTGAGGATCTCTACCGGATCCCCAACTCTTCCGTGGCCACCTTGACCCCCGCTCCGACCAAAGCGGATCTCCCCCCGGTTGATACCCCAGGAACACCGGTGGCGGTCAGTCATCCGTCTCCGTCATCGTGGAAGATCACGACCTCCAGCCCGACCGAACAGGTACTTCGCCTGCGTCTCACCAACCAGCCCGGCTGGCACGCGTCCCTAGACGGGCAGCCCCTGGACACCGGGCCGTACGCACAGGTCATGATCCAGGCGCGTATTCCGGCCGGGCACCACATCGTCGAGCTCACCTACTGGCCCCCGCTGTTCACGCTGGGACTGGTCATGGCCGGCGGTTGTGCAATCCTGCTGGTGACGGCGTCGGTGATGGCCAGGCGGCGGCATCGCTCCTCGGCAGCGGCGCATGCCCGACGTCAGGCGTGACCAGACCCGCAATCCCGACCTCCGGGTCAGTCGCACGATCGACCGGCAGTCGGTCACCCAGGCGACGGTCGCCACACTGATCCCAGAGCGGGCGGACACGCCGGGCAGCCGATGCGACAACCAGGACCATGGTGAGCGCCCGAACAGTGGTGTGGTCGAGTTCTGGCCTCCGTGCCGCCGTCCTTCGCTCGACCGACGACTGGGCGTTCTGCCTTCCGCCAACCCATCGCTGGTTCTACTGGTCGAACACGCTCAGCCGATGCTCCTTGAGGACTTGGGCCCGTCTCCGAATCATCTGGGGGGAGACGAAGAACTCGGCCACACCCAGCTGCGAATTCGAGACGTGATCGATATTGCGGAGGGTCTCGGCTGCCTTGATTTGCGAGACATGGAAGGACTCGGCCCCCCTCAGGCCATTGTGGAATCCCAATGGAATCTGCAACATGACGGCGACGACCAACACGATGGCAGCGGCCCGATAGGCGACGCTCCGGATCCCTCCGTGAGAGCTCCCAACTTTGGACCGCTGAGTCGTCTCCTCCGGGGGAACCGTGGGATCGGTCTCGACGGCGGGCGCTCCTCGCCATAACGACCGCCGACCGAGAAGGGCCAGAAAGATCCCGGCCAGGATCAGCAGGTCAAAGGTGGTGTAGCGGGAGAAGCTCGCGCCCCCGTAGCCGTAGTAGGACCTTCCTTGGGTGACGAAGGCGGCGAAGAGTAGTCCGTAGACGATCAGGGCGATGCCGATCGGGCTACCACTGTCCCTATCGCTCCGGAAGCTGCAGATGATCACGGTTCCGACCGCCAGGATGAAGACGACGACCCCGAAGAGCACCACGAGGCTGTTGGCCGGGTCCGAACTGCCCAGGGCGACCGGCTTTCCCACCACGTCTCCGATGAGGAAGAAGAAGAACTTGATGGCGATCTGAGGGTGCTGGAGCGCAAATCGAGGGAGCGGAGAGGCTGCTGAATCGTAGTTGTGCAGATAGAAGGCTGTCGTGGCGACCCCGGCAGCGATCCACGCACCGAGGTGAGGCCGTGACCACCGACGGTAGTAACAGAGAACTAGTGCTGCCGGCCAGATGAGGAGCCCCTGGAGCGACGAGAAGCTTCCCACCACCGCGACGGCCGCCGCTCCGCCCAGGGCCAGCCAGGTGAGGTGCCCTCGGTCCAGGATCAGCAGCACCGCAGCCAGACAGAGGAGCACCAGGAACCAGGCGAGTTGGAAGCCCCAAAGCGTGTTTCCCTCTTGGACGAACGAGAGCATCAAGAAGGCGACCGGACAGTAGTAGACCCATGGGATGGAGGGAGATCGCCGCTTGTGGGCGACGAGGATGCAGGCGGTGGCGGCCAACAGCATTGCGGCGCCCAGGTACTCCACGACCCGCATGTCGTAGTGCCTGCTGTGGGCGACCAGCACCACGATCAGATTGGGGAAGAAGATGCGATTCTCGTTGTGCTGAGCCCACAGCTGGCCCCAGTCGAGGAAATGGGCATAGGACTGCTGGATGACGGGTACCTGGTCCCAGTCGTCCCCGACCAGGACGTTGACGCTGAAGTGGGCGACCAACCACAGGTAACCGATCACGGGAAGGGCGAACCCCGCGACAGTCAACCCGCTGACCAGTTTCGGATTCCAGCGGTCTACCGCATTGTCACGGGCCACACCCTGCGATCCGACAGGGGAATCCAGGCCCTTCGTCACGCAGTCGTTCGCAGTGCTCGACACCAACCCCTCCGTCGGATCGGACAACCTCAACAATCCAGGTTCGCCACCCTAGATCGCCCGGCGGGCCCGGGGGCTGGTACCAGGCGGGACAGCCTGCCCGACCCTCCCCGAGCTCGGTCGGTAGGACCCTGTCGGGCGGGAGCCACGTCTCGGAGGTACGGGGATCGACGCGGTGCCGGCCCGATCGGGGCCGGATCATTGACGCGACCAGGGGCAACTGCCCAAATCCGACCGTCTGGGCGGTCCATTCCTCCAAACAACCTTCGTTATACTCCAGCCACTGCAATCGCGGGGAAAGACCGGTTTGGATGTCGGGGGAACCAGCAAAAGACGAGGGGCTCGTGGCACCTTCTCCTCCGCTGGATCATGCCCGTCGCCCGAATCCCTGGCTCCACGTCTTCGCTGTGGCCTGGATGGTCCTGCTGGCGCTGGCGGTGCTGATTCCCGCCCTTTCCCGCGGGACGTCCTTCGGCTCATACGACGTGCTCTCACAGTTCGGAGTACTCCGACAGCACGGAGTGGTGATCCACAATCTGCAGGCCGGCGACCAGTCCGATCAGATCATTCCCTGGACCACTCTGGCGTGGACCCAGGTGCACCAGGGCCACCTCCCCCTCTGGAACCCCTACGAGGCGTTGGGCATGCCATTGGCGTTCAACTGGCAGACCGTGGCCTTCAGTGTTCCAGCTCTGATCAGTTATCTGTTCCCACTGCATCTTTCCTTCACCGTCCAGGTTGTCGTCACACTGGTCATCGCCGGTACCGGGACGTACACACTGGCCCGGGTCCTTCGGCTGGGGCTACTGGGGTCCCTCTTCGCCGGTAGCGTGTTCGAGCTCAGCGGCCCGATGCTCGGTTGGCTGGGATGGCCTCATGCGGCGGTGCTCTCATGGTCGGGGTGGCTGTTCGCCGCGGCGCTCCTGGCAGTCCGCGGTCGCCGGCGGGTGCCCGCCATCGCCTTTCTGGCCGCCGTCATCGCGGCCATGGTCTATGCCGGCCAGGCCGAGATCCTGACGTTGGCCGGACTGGCGCTCTTGGTGTTCATCGTGATCTTGTTGATCCAGCGGTCCCCATTCCTCGCCGGGTCGGGACCGATTCGGCGGCCGGTGGTGGATCTGTCGATCGGCGTGATCGCCGGTGGTGCGCTCGGTGCCCCCCTGCTGCTTCCCGGCATGCAGGTCATCTCGATTTCACAACGAGCGGTCCCCGGCGGAGACCCCGGTGAACTGATCGAGGGCAATCCTCCCCTACCGGTCCACAACGTGGTTCACCTCTTGTTCCAAGGGTTCGACGGTCTGCCCATCGCCGGAAACCACTGGTTCGGATACCCCAATGGCTACTCCGAAACTGCTGCCTACGTCGGCATTATCGCCGTGGTGCTGGCGGTGGTGGCAGTGGGCGTCAGGAGACGACGACCAGAAGTGGCGTCGTTCGCCGTGCTCGCCGTGGTGATGGGGGCGATCGCCTTCGTCCCCGTGGTGGTGGCGGGACTGGACAAGCTGCCCTTGATCGGCACGATCCTGTGGCAGCGGGCCATCCTTCTTCTCGCCTTCGGCTTGTCCGTTCTGTCCGGTGTCGGGATGGATGCCGTGGTTGGCGACAACCGATTGCGGTCGGTACGCCGGTGGACTGGTGGCGGATTCGGCGTGGCCGCCCTGGTACTCATCGGGCTGTGGCTGTTCGGACGGGGCCACGTCGATCCGTCCGATGCGTCAACGCGAGCCGCGCAGTTTCGTGTGGCCCGTGGTCGAGACGGCACTGGGTTTGGCGACAGCGGGGGCACTGGTGCTGGCCCACCGGCGCCGTGGGAAAAACCAGGCCGGGGGCAGGCGACCCTTTGATGTCGGCCGGCTGGCCGGGGTGGCCCTGCTGGCGGGCGAGACTGCCTTCCTCGTCACGGCGGGAGCCCCGCTGTGGACGTCGAGTGCGACGCCGTTCGCCGCCACCCCTGCGGTGGCTTCGCTGAAGAGCGCGGTGGGCACGTCGGCCGTCGCTCTCGGAGTTCCCTACTGCTTCCTTCCGCCTGGCCTCGGGATTCCCGAGAACGCCCAGATCGCCTACGGCATCCAGGAGTTGGCCCTGTACGACCCCATGATTCCCAGCGCGTACTTCTCGGCGTGGAATGCCAATGGGCGGGGGTCGGCGGGAATCCCCAAGGACTCGGTGTACTGCCCCGGGGTCGGCACGGCCAGTTTGGCCAGACTGTACGGGGTGGGCTTCGTGATCGAGCCGGCCGGTGCCCCGGGGCCACAGGGAGGCGTCTACGACAGAAGAGTCGGGGACGACGACCTCTATCGCATTCCCGGTGCCGCGCCGGCCACCGTCTCCCCACTTGACCCCGACGGGGGCCTGCCCTCCACGACGGCCCCGGGCAGGCCGGTCCCCGTGACCCATCCCAGCCCGGCGGTGTGGGAACTCACCACCCACTCCGCCGGGCCCCAGGCCCTCCGACTGCGCCTCACCGACGTCCCCGGCTGGCATGCCAGCATCGATGGCCGGTCGGTGCCGATCCAACCCTTCGCCGGGGTCATGCTCCAGATCGCAGTACCGGCCGGACGCCACAAGGTGATCCTCAGCTACTGGCCCTCGACGTTCACCGCGGGAATCCTTCTGGCCGCCGGGGCTGCTGTCGGCCTGTTGTCCGCTTTGGTCCTCGATCATCGTCGACGCCGACATCAACCACCCAACGGACCCCTGGACGTCGGCACGCGACCCGTCGCCGAGGCATCGGCCGGCCAGTGACACCCGTTGACGCCGCCACACCCGCCCGCCCTGCCCGTGGCGACAACCCAGCCGAGATGACCGATCATCCGGGAAGGCCCGGGGACACCGACGGCGTCGCCGCCCGAGGCCACACCCGCCTGCCTGACCTGCTCGGGGTCCTCTGGGTGCTCGCCGCGGGCGTCGCCGTACTGGTGCCGGCGCTGCTTCACGGCCTCTACCTCGGTCCTTACGACATCCTCTCGACCATTGGGCTGACCACGCAGCACGGCGTGGTCGTTCACAATCCGTCCATGCGGGATCTCACCTCACTGTTCATACCCTTTACCCACCAGGCCTGGACCCAAGTCCACCAGGGCCATCTCCCCTTGTGGAACCCGTTCAGCGGGTTGGGGATGCCACTTGCCTTCAACTGGGAGTCGGCACCCTTCGGGCTTCCGGCTCTGATCGGCTACACGGTGCCGTTGCGGTTCGCCTACACGGTCGGCGTCCTGGTCACGGTGGTCGTCGCCGGCACCGGCGCCTACGCGTTCGGCCGCGTGCTCCGACTCGGTGCGGTCGCCTCGGCGTTCATCGGCACTGTGTTCGTCCTCGGCGGGCCGGTAATGTCCCTCGTGGGTTGGTCGTCGACGTCGGTGAGCTCCTGGACCGGCTGGCTGTTCGCCACCGCGGTGTTCGTGGTTCGAGGCAGGCGGCGCGCCCTCTCCATCGCCGCCTTCGCCCTGATCCTGGCCATGAGCATCTACGCCGGCCATCCGGAGACGACGCTCCTGCTCGGCGTGGCCCTGGCCCTCTACTGGATGGTCGTCCTCGTTCAGCGGGCCCCTCGACTCGGTGATTCAGGCCCCATCCTCAGGCCGGCGCTCGATCTCGTCGTCGGCGGCATCGCCGGTGCGGCACTGAGCGCCCCTCTTCTGCTTCCCGGCCTCCAACTGCTCGGCCGATCGGGCCGGACCTCGACTGGGAACTACAGCTCGGTGACCATTCCCGACCATGCCGTGCTCCAACTCATCTTTCAGGGATTCGACGGACTTCCGGTGGCCGGTAGTCACTGGTTCGGTTCGGTCTCCTATCAGTGGACCGCCAACTACGTGGGGGTGGTCACATTGGTCATGGCCCTCGTCGCCCTCGGGACCCGGTGCAGACGCCCCGAGGTGATCGGCCTGACCGCCGTAGTCGCCGTCATGGGGGCCCTGGCGCTCGTACCGAGGGTGGCCTCGGCGTTCAACGGACTGCCGCTGATCGGCAACGTCATCTTGACCCGGGCCTTGGTGCCGATGGCCTTCGGACTGTCCGTTCTGGCCGGCGTGGGCATCGACACCGTGGTCCGTGATCCTGCGTCGGCCCGGGTCCGACGTTGGGCCGGATGGGGGTTCGGCGTTGCCGCGGTCGTGCTGTCGGTCATTTGGTTCTTCGGTCGGGGCCATCTGCCGGCGGACGAAGCGCGGATTCGGGCGTCGAGCTTCCTCTGGCCGGTGATCGGGGCCGCGGTGGGCTTGGGGGTGGTGGCCTGGCTGACTTGGGCGGCACGTAAACACCGAGAGGCCCCCCCGGTCAAGAGGGGGCTCGTCGCAGGAGGACTGCTCCTCATCTGCGAAACCGCCTTTCTGGTGACGGCTGGCATCCCGCTGTGGACTTCAAGCTCGCAGGTTCCGGGACCGACCCCGGCGGTGGCGTCCCTCCAGAAATCGGTGGGAACGTCACTGATCGGCCTGGGCACCGGGTCCTGCGTGGCTTCGACGTTCCTCGGGGATCCCGAACTTGGCGTCCTGCCGGAGACCAACATCCTCTACCAGGTCGATGAGCTAGCCATCTACGATCCGCTGGTACCCAGCGTGTACTTCACATCCTGGCAACGCCTCACCCGGATGTCGGGGGGCAGTTCCTACTACTACCTCTTCTGCCCCTCGGTCACCAGCGTCGCCGCCGCCCGCCGATTCGGTGTCAGCTACGTACTCGAATTCCACGGCCAACCCGGACCGCCAGGCAGCGACTTCGTGCGTCAGGTGGGGGACGAGGAGCTCTACCGGATACCCGGCGCCTCGCCCGCCACGCTGGTGGCCGCTCCCGCCGGGAAACCCCTACCTGGCGACGATGCACCCGGCACACCGGTGGCCGTCCACCACCCCGATCCTGCCACCTGGCAGCTGGCCACCGACGCCTCCTCCCCCCAAGTACTTCGGCTCCGACTCACCGACGTACCGGGTTGGCATGCCACCATCGACGGGCACCCGCTGGCTCTCCAGACGTACTCGGGAGTGATGCTCCAGGCGCGGGTGCCACCGGGCCGGCACCGGCTGGTCGTCCGCTACTGGCCCGACTATCTCACGGTTGGTCTGGTCCTGGCCGGTTGCACCGTGGTCGGGCTATCCGTGGCCATAGTTCTGGAAGAGGTCCGCCGGAGGAAGCGACGTCCGACTGGTCCACAGAACCCACTTACTAGTGTCCCCTGATAATCAATTGGCACGGAATTACTCAACAGGCCATACCACGGTTGTGTACCCACTCCTTGCCGTCGTCTGGGCTTCGGGGAGGAGCGGGAAGGGCCCGATGACCCCCGGGGAGACTCTCCTCCGCCCATCGCGAGGCGATCACTTTGCAGTAACGTCGAGGCACCAAAGCGACCGGGGGTTCATTGATTGACGCTCACCGATGACCCGGTTCGAACGGGTGACGAGGACGGCGACACGAACCGTTCGGGTAGCGCGAATCGGCACCTCGCCTGGCTCCACCGGATTGACTGGAAGTACGAGCTCGTCTTCTTGGCGGCCGTTCTGGGTGGTGCTGCTCTGGCCTTGAGCCTGGTTGGCCGACGATCCGGATGGTCGTTCGGTGAGACACCCCCGGATCCCTTGCTGGTTCAGATCTACGCCGCCCACTTCCGCCACGGCGATCTGTATCCGGTGTGGTCGAGCAGCGACGCGTTCGGGATGGGCACGCCGGTCCCCCTGTTCTATCAGCGGGCGTTCTTCACCGTCGGAGGACTGGTCTTCATCGTGCTGGGGGGATCCCTGAAGGCCACCCTCGTGGTCACCACTGGCACCTTCATGCTCATCGGGGCGTACGGAATGCGCAAAGCCCTGAGCCTGGTGACCGAAAGCCGGCTTTTGATGGTAGTGGGATCAGTGGGGTTCCTGATCAGCAACTGGACGTTCAGCGAATGGCTCATCCGGGCCGATTTGGCGGAATTCTCCGCGTTGATGATTGTGCCCTGGCTCATCTACTGGTGCCTTACGCTGATCAGGGATCAACGGTGGTCTTGGTCAATTGTCCCGGTGATCGTGGCACTCGTCTGGGCACACAACACGGTCGCCCTGGTGGCAGTCATCCTGCTGTTGGTTACCGGTGTGGCCTTCCTCATCTGTTACCGGTTCGCCGGACTCCGATCGGTTGCCCGTCGGCTGGTCATCTCGGTGGGGTTGACGACCCTGATCCTGGCCCCCGGGCTCCTGGCCGAGGTGAGGATGGGCAAGTATTACGACCCGGCGTCCTCGATCATCAACGAGAACACCTTCGTCTCCTCCTTCACCTTCGTCAAACCCTGGGCGGCGCTCTTCAACCCCTATTTCCACTGGCTGTCCAGGTCCGTAAACGCCAGGGAGGTCCCGTTCCGGCTGAACCTTCAGCTCGATGTGGCGATCACACTCATTCTCATCCTCGGCCTCGTCACCGTGCTGGTCCTCTGGATTCGCAGACACCTTCAGCACGCCACCGACGATGCGCCTCACGTTAATCGCGTTGTCGTGACGGTCCTCATTGTGACCTTCGCGATCTATCAGCTCATGCAGTTCAGAATCTCCTTGCCGATCTGGAACGCCTTCTGGCAACTCAAGGTGATCGGGTATCCGTTCCGGATGATGACGTTCAGCATTCCCATAGCGTTCGTGCTGGCAGTGGTGGTGGCTGATTGGTATCTCCGTCTGTACCAAGCCCGGCGACCCAGATCGGGCTGGAGACTGCCGGCGGTCATCGCCGCGGCCTGGATGCTCGTCTTCGTTGTGCTCTCACCGGTGACAGCCCGTGAGCCTGCTCCCGTAGCCGGCAAATTTCCGTACCTGCCGTTCGTCCCTATCGACGTGATCACTGAACCGACCACGACGAACTTCGCCACGAATCCGCTCGGCCCGCTGTTTGCCGAGTACCTCCCGAAGGTCAATGGAGCCACCGGGCAGAAGCCTTCGTTCGATGCCTCCCTCTACCAACGCCTGCACGACAAGCACAAGGAAGCCGCCTCGCTCTCCTCGGTTCATTGTGCAGTCGCCCAAACCTCAGGCCGGAAGTTCGAGTCCCTTCAAGCGACCTATCAGGTCACCTGCGACGGTCCCACCTTGCTGGCCCTGCCCATCAGTTTCAATGCGTTCACGACGATCACCGAACGTACGGGGAGTTCCCGTTCGACACCGATCACCGTGCTTCACGTCCCGACCGACCCCCGTATCGTCATCAAGGTTCCCGGCGGAGTCCACACACTCACCGCTCAGCTCCCGACCTTGCGCGGCATCCTGTTCTGAGTGGAGGCACCAGACCCCGTCGGAACGGTGCACCCGAGGTCCCCTCCGCCAGTCCGTCGGCGGCGGCTACCGATCCTCCGGTAACCGCCGCAGGGTGCACCTCCTCACACGGTTCGCAAAAACCGGTATCGTCAATGAGCGTGGATGCCGTCTGGCCAACTCGGCGGCTTGACCAAGACTCTCCGGATCGGCCACAAGGGAATCCAGCCTGGTTCTGGCCAACCCTCCTCGGTATCGTGGCTCTCGGGATCGCCGTGAGGGTCGCATTCGCCATCTCGGTCATGTCCCGCGGCCTCACGGCCGACGCCAAGTTCTTCCACGTGTCCGCTGCATATCTCGCCAGCGGAAAGGGATACGAGACACTCTCGGGTCACCCGACCGCGAATCACCCGCCTGTCTTTTCGCTACTACTGGCATGTTTCGACTGGCTCGGTCTTCACTCGATCGGGGAGCAACGTGTTGCGGTATCAATCGTGGCCGGGGCCGGAGTCCTGCTGCTCGGATTGCTCGGGCGGAGACTGGCTGGTCCGTCGGTCGGGCTGGTGGGTGCCGCCATCGCCGCGGCAAGCCCTGTTTGGTTTCAACCCAGCGGCATCCTTATGAGCGAAAGCGTGTATCTCGTGGTCATCCCGGGAATCCTGCTGATGGCACTCCGGTGCGTCGATCGCCCTACGGCCTGGCGGTTTGGAAGCCTCGGACTCCTGATCGCCGTCGCCATCCTGATCAGGAGCGAGGCGATCGACCTTGTCGTGCTTCTCGGTATACCGGTGATCTTGATGGCGGCCGCAGGCAGACGCAAGCGGATCCAGGCCGGTTTGGCCCTCCTGGTGGGATTCCTCGTCGTGCTGACACCGTGGGTCGTCCGAAATGACATTCAGCTCGGTGGGGCATCATTGTCCACCAACGGTGGGGTGACCCTGGCCGGGTCCTACTGCCCGGCTGCGTTGAATCCGAGCAGCTCCAGTTACGGCAGCTTCAACTATGCCTGCGCAATAGACGAGTACATTTTCCTCATCAAACACACCAGGCCGCCCGGTGGGGCCAGGTCCTACACCGAACTGACCCTCAATCGGGCCGCCACTCGTCAAGCCGAGACCTTTGCCCGCAACCACCTCAGTGACATTCCGGGACTCGTCCTGGCGCGTGAGATGTCCCTCTGGGGATTCGGCAATCAGAGCTTCCAGTTGTCTCTCGCCACAGCCGAGGGACGGGTCACCGGTTACGAGCAAGCAGGCAGAATCCTCTACTGGGTGTTGCTGCCCTTCGTGATACTGGGACTGATAGTCCTGGCCACCATTTCGTGGAAATCCCTGGTGATCGTCACCGTGCCGCTCGCCGTGGTCGCATTGAACTCAGCCGCCTTCTACGGGAGCACCCGGATGCGGATGGCTGCAGAACCCTCACTCGCGGTGCTGGCCGCCGTCGGCATCATGGCCACGGTATCGTTCGTGATCGACCGCAGACAGCGTCGTTCGGGGCAACGTCGCCAGGTGCCTTGACTGGAACTCGGGTGCGGCACGTTGCGGTCAGGCACGATCTATGCGGATCTCAATTTTCTTCCCGGACCCCTCAGCTTCCGGATTTCCGCTTCGTCGGCATTCCTCGAGCCGGTCTGACAACGCAGTGGCGCCCTTTCGGTCGCGTTGATGGTCGGTTGCTTCCCAGACCACCCCAGCCCCGAGGAGCCCATTCGGCAGCTGGACCGTCCCGATCCGGCGCCCATCACTGCTTCCACCCGTAGCAGCGTGGCAATATGAGCCCGGCTTCGGACGATCTTCCACTATGACCAGGGGCCCATGGCGGATTCCGCGCTCGTTCCGGGGCGAAGAACGGCAATCGCGGCGACGCGCCACCCGGAGGCACTGGGAGCCACCTTCGACCGTTGACCCGATCGGGCCCTCACCCATGGATGAGATCAGAGACCGCCCAGTGGGATCAGAAACCGCACAACTACGTAGACATCCAGCGCCAGAAGCACGGCCGGCCATGCCCACAGGCCTATTGGGGCCAAGCGAGGTTTCACTCGTTCGACCAGGCGGGTGCTGCCCATGACCAAGACCGTTGCGAATGCCGCGATGCCGACGAAGGCCACCCGGGCATCCCCGATCGACGTGGTCTTGATATTGATGATCACGGCAATCAACCCACCCAGGATGCACCCGACCAGCGCAGCCGCGGACAGTCCTGGCACCGTGAGCCGCGCCCGTGGCCGACGAGAGACGAGGGCCCAGGTCCCGACAGCCAAACACCCAAGACCCGCAGCAGCCAGGACGCCGTTCATCCAGGTCGGCAAGGATAGATTGGGCTGTCCGTACCAACTGGTCTGGAGAAATACCTGAGGCACCTCGTGGAAGAGCAGGTGTGAGCTCCACGACACGGGATGGGCGCCCCCCAGGAAGGCTTTCAGATACCCCTCGCTCCTTCTGCTCGCCAACCATTGTCCGTACAGGATCTTGTTCCTGATGAACCACCATCCCGACACGGCCAAGAACGCGACGACAGCCAATACCCCGTCAACGAGAAAGCGCGGCGCCAAGCTGAGAGATGGGATGCTCCCGGACCGCCCAGTCGTGAGTCTGGCAGCCGTACCTCCGACGTCCCTCTGCTTCAGCGCGATCGAAGGTACGAAGGCCAGAGCCATCAATATGCCAGCCACAGGAAGGCCGCTGAATTTTGTGATTGCCCCGGCACCAAGCGCGAGGCCCATGGCCAGCAGATGGAGGCGTCGATGGCCGAGGCGGCCCTCGGACCGGGCACGCTCCGCCAACAGATACAGCACCAGGCCAAGGGCGCTGAGGGTAATTATGAGGGAATCGTTGGTCAGGTCGGTAGAGAGGACCAGTTCCCTGGGGAGCAGAGCGACCACCAGACCGCATCCGAGCGCGAACACCTGACCAAGTCCGATGACTCTGGCTCCGGCGTAGGTCAGGAGGACCGTTCCCAGACCGAAGATGACGGAAAGCAGACGCAACTCGTGGAGATGCACCGCCGCCTGGCGTTGGGCGGGAGTGTAGTCGTGGGACAACACCAGCTGGTTCGGCCCGATCGGCTCCTTGACCAAGGCGACGTGCGGAACGAACGCCCGAATCCCCAGAACTTCCTGCCAGCCCGCTTCGAGGAGATAGTAGAGGGGAGGCTGGTGGGATTCCCCGCCATTGGCCACACTTATCTGCGGGATCGAGTGGTGCTGGACGATGTACTCGACATAGTCGGTATGTGCCGCCTCATCATCGGCTTCATACGCCCGCGTCGCCAGGGTGAAGGTGAGGGCCAAGGAGAGATACGCAATCACGAGGATCGCGATCGAGAGTCGGGTTGTGAGCCGAGGGGAGTGATCCGTGGTCATGTCAAGTGCCTGGTTATCGGTTGTTCCCGACTTGGTCACGCCTTCAGTCTCACATCTTCTCTGCGTCGGGAAGGCTCCCGGTGCCGCTCCGAAACCTCGACCGTTCGAGCACTCGGACAGGGTCCGCCTGATTCCCGGTGCCACGCCGTCACTGACTGTCGTCCCTCAGAGCTGCTGTCCGATGGCGTCCGGTTGAGGACGCATGTGTGGCACGAGGTAGGGGCCAGTCCCCTGAGTCCTTCGGATTCTCTCACCGTTGCGAACCGACTTGCCATCGATGATCATCGGGTGGTGACGGTGGGAATCGAGGGTGGAGAGTGGGGCCACCGTGACCACAACCGGGTGCTCCGGGCCGGACTCGACCAGGCGGATTGACCACCTCCATTCGGCTTGCAGGACCAACCCATCCCCTGACCTTTCGGTATGCGGGCGTCTCACGGCATCCGGAATCGGCGTGACCACAAACGATCCGACCCCACCTGCGGAAGACAGTACTGTACCGATCCGGGCGCGGCGTTTCGAGACAGGCGCACGGGCCCGCCAGCATGTGATTGGATCGCTTTCCGTTGGGATTGTCCTTTGGCCATCGCGCAACCATCTTCCGGTAGTGTCGGCGGCCATGGATGAGGCATCGCGCTCGTGCGGATGGGCGCGTTACGGGGAGGGAGGAGGTGGCTGTCGTGTGACGTTCTTTACCACCTTGTGGGATATTGTTGGCGGCGGAGGCCGGGCCGGGGCAAGGAGGGGATAGGTGGCGACCCCAGAGGGATCGGTGACGCCAGCAACCTCTGACGCCCTGACCGAGCGGCTGGCCTCCGGTTCCGAGGGGTCAGACCACCACCGGAGGTTCGTCGACCGGCTCGATCCGAGACTGGTCGGTCTCTTGACGGTTTTGGGCTTCGGTCTACCGTTGATCGGTTGCCTTTGGCTTCTGCGTCTGTACAGCGTCAACGTCATCTTCGGGGACCAATGGGATGACGTGACGGTGATCGCCCACTCCTATGTCCACCTCTTCGACTGGAGCTCTCTGTGGGCCCAGCACAACGAGAATCGCATCTTCTTTCCCAATCTGATCGTGCTGGTGCTGGCTCGCGTCACGCTCTTCAACACACAGATCGAGGAGTACCTGAGTGCCGCCATGGTAGTGGTGGCGACCGTTCTGCTCATCCTGGCGCACCGACGGCGGGCGCCCACCACACCGTGGCTCTACTACTGCCCGGTTGCCTTCCTGTCCTTGTCGATCGTGCAGTACGAGAACCTGCTCGAGGGATTCCAGATGGCGTGGTGTCTGGTGTACCTGTCACTGGCGGTATCCATTGTGCTCATCGACCGCGTCACTCTGACCTGGCTCGCGTTTGGGGGAGCCGTCATCGCCGCGGTGGTCGGCAGCTTCTCGTCCCTGCAGGGACTGCTCATCTGGGCCGCCGGCCTTGTCCTCTTGTACCACCGGCATCGAAGCACGCCCTTCGTGGTCGCCTGGATCGTGTCCGCGGTGGCATCGGTCGGTGTCTATTTCCACAACCTCAATACCAGCGAGGGTTCACCCAGTCACTCCTACGCACTTGAGCACCCCCTGGCGGCCGTCAAGTTCTTCATATTCGCAATCGGAGATGTGCTCGGTTACGCCCAACCGAATGCCAGCTCGGGCAACCCAGGCGTGATGATCCTCGGCGTGGTCCTGCTCGTGTTGGCGTTGTTCACTCTGTGCCTCTATGGCATTCGCCGTGATCGGGACGGGGCTGCCCCGATCGGGGTGGCGCTCATGATCGTCGGTTTGCTCTTCGATGCCATGATCACCGAAGGGCGGGGTATATTCGGACTTCCTGCGGCCAGCCAGTCCCGATATACGACCTTCGATCTGTTGGTCCCGATCGGGATCTTCCTGGCGCTGCTAGCACGACCATCCCTTGGGACAGAACCCCAGCCGCAACCTTCCGATACCGACGATCCGGCGGGCCAGCTGACCCAACAGGGACAGACCGGTCCGCGAGGGATCCACAGCACCGCGATCGCGGTGGCCCGCTGGGTCCTTGCCGCGGTCATTGTCGTGCAGATCAGCCTCGGCCTCCATTTTGGGCTCCAGAGGGCACGTGAGCTCCACACCAGCAGCGAAGTGGCTGCGCACGTGCTGAGGATCATCGACCATACGACCGATGCAACGGTCCAGTTTCCGCTGGACCCCTTCTATCCGGAGGCCTTTGTTCGGCAACAGGCCCGAATAGCCCAGAAGCACCACCTCAGTCTCTTCGCCAACCCACCAGACCCCTAGAGGCTGTCGAGTGTGCTCCGAGGAGTTGGGCCGGTCGCCCAGCCGCCAACCGTGATCGCTGTGACCTACCGGGATTCGAGCTCGCGATCAGCATCACGCCCTAGGTAGATCCCCTGGATGCCCCACACCCTTAGGGATTGTCGACCGTCACAGGGTGGGCCGGGCTGACCGCCGAGCTACCGGACTTGCTGGTGGCCAGGCTCCTCAGGTCGTAGGTGCCGTTGGGGACGGCGAGGGTGTCCCATGTGTAGGTCCACTCCGAGTGGGCGTACGTGGCCCGGCCGAGGACGCGGCCCGTGTTCTTCGGCGTCCGAATCAGGACGATTCGCACCGAAACGGCTTCGGACTTGCCCGCGGTCGAGACGACGACGGCCACATTGGGTCCGGTGACGTCGGAGCTCCGGGGCGGCTCCACGATCGACGTGCTCAGTGCCGGGGGTCGAATGTCCGTGGCCGACCCGAGCAGCGAGTCGCAGATCGGCGTGTGCGGAGCCCGTTCCACCGGTAGCCAGATGAGGTAGGGAATGTACAGCCCGCCCGGAGGTTCCTGGTCGGCAACGTAGAGGGCGGAGCACGACCCCTGGATGAACAATTGACCCATGGGAGCGGGGCGGGGAAAGGAACTCCCCCTCACGACATCCCGGCTGAGGGGGTGGCCGGTGATGTCACTGAAGGCGCGCTGGGCCTCGACGTAGCGGACCAGCTGCCCCTGGGTCCAGTCCGTGGCGGGGGTCACCGCCAGCCCCAGATTGGCGGCCGCACCGAACAGGGCCAGTACGAATATCCCAATGACTACCGACAGGCGCGTCCCCCGACGTCTACCGGCGAGACGGCGCCACACGTCCACCGTGCCGATCATGCCCGCCAGCATG
This sequence comes from uncultured Acidimicrobiaceae bacterium, assembly GCA_963812525.1. Lineage (GTDB taxonomy): Bacteria > Actinomycetota > Acidimicrobiia > Acidimicrobiales > RAAP-2 > Bog-756. The sequence continues at coordinate 160,951 of CAWEVL010000012.1, read as the reverse complement.
AGTAGAGGCAGGAAGTCCCCGACGAATCGCTCGAGAATCCATCCGTCGATCATTGCCGAGCCGGCAGTGGCGGCCATGGCGATCAGAAGGATCCGGAGGGAACGCTCCACCGTGTCTCGGTGGGGCAGGAAGGTGACGATGGCGCCCCAGACGCCGGCTACCACCAGCAGCGGGGCCGTGGCCACCACGCTGGCCGTCGGAGCTCGGGTGAAGAGCCTGGTGTGGGCGATCGAATGACTCGGGATGTCCGGCAGGGTGATGTAGGGGAACAGCGAGGTGAACCGCAGATTGGTCGGGTCGACATAGGCCTGGAGCGCGCTGGGGACGAAGCGAAGACTGTAGTAGTGGCCTCCGTTGATGTGGATGAAGCCACCCCCCTTGAACAGCAACTGCGCCGAGACGGGGACGCCGAAGGGAATGCCGAACTTGGCCAGGTCGATCGCCATGCCGGCCACCATGGGTACCAGCGCGGCCAACAGCATCGGGGCCCACCATCGACGGCGTTCCGGCCCGGCCCGCCCAAGGCCGAACCAGGCCGACACCAACAGTGCGGCGATGACGCAGGCGTACCCGGTGGTGGCCCGGTTGAGATTGGTGAGTAGCACCGTGGCACCGCACGCGCTGACTCGGCCCCACGAAGGGCGCTCGACCACGCCCAGCAGGGCGAACAAACTCCCGGAGGTGAGAGCAACGCTCCAGGCCAGATCCTCGGAGTACTGATTCGGCTGCGAGGCCAGGTAGAGGAAGACGGATCCGGCCAGGATCGACGCGAGGAGAAATCCGTAGGATGTGGTCTCCGCCCAGCCGAGGGGTGCATCGCTCCGGATCACGATCCGGATCCGCCACAGGAGCAAGGAAGCGAACAGGGCGGTGACCAACCAGGCACACAGCATGGAGACGGCAGTCAGTCGGCCGTCCAGGGCGTGGGTGACCAGGAAGACCGGCATCCGCAGCAGTGATGGGACGATGCCGAAGTACGTGTACTGATGCCCATCATGGACGAACGCCTCCGTGCCGATGCTGCCGTTCGCCAGAGTGAAATGGCCGGCCATCATGGCTCGAGCCTGTGCGTCGTAGGCCGACCGGGACAGGGAGCCAGGAGCGCCGGATTGCAGCGGATTGATCGAGGGCATGAACAGGTCCCACAGCACCCACACATAGGGGATTGCCGCCACCAGGGTGGCAATCACCATGGCACCTCGGAAACGACGGAGACCGCACCGCGGGTCGTCCGTCGCGACGTCTGGACCGCCTGCCACTGAACTGTCGGGCGCCTCAGTTGTCAGCGGTCCCTACCCCCTTTCCGCACTGCACGCTAGAGCGCGGAGGGACTCCCTGTCATGCTTCGACGGATGGGGAACACGGCCCGCTCCGGGCTCCACCGGTCCCACCACCCTCACGATTGTCCCGGTTGACCTCCAAGAGCGGCGACATGGCTACGAAACGGGGTGGCGGTTCCACTACCATGCAGGTTCCGCGCTGGGATCACACATCTGTCTCCTTCATCGGCGACCTCAGTTGGGTAGGACTGTGACACGGTATGGATCTGAACACACTGGGAGTGGAACGAGCCGGCCGGAGGGACTGGGTCATTGCCGGGCTGGTGCTCCTGATCTTGGCACTGGTCACAGGAGCGCTCATCCATTCCATCGACGCGGCGGAACCAGCCGTGTTCCGCGCCTCGACCGACCGGATCGTCGCCGTCAACCCGCATGCGGTGAGTGTGACCTTCACGGTCACCAACATCAGCACGGCCGCTGCCATCCCGGCCTGCGTCGTCACCGCCAACGGTCCCACCGGCGACTATTCGGAGAATGCGCTCGGAACATCCGAACTGGCCGCCCGAGCATCCATCCACTCCACGGTCAGCATCGTCATCATCAACGGCGGTGCCCTGCGAATCGCCCTGCCGGCCACGGCGATTCACTGTGATCCTGCGATCCAGTGAGCCGTGGTGCCTGCCAGACTGCGGACATCGCCGGCGTCTATCCGGCGATGTAGCTTCCGTAGAGCACGGCCACGAATCCTGCCACCCCCGCACCGCCGAAGCCTCCGCGGCCGGAGGGGGCGCCACCGCCGCCCCCTCCCCCTCCCGCACCGCTCGTGTAGATGCGGTTGGTGGATCCGTTCCCACCGTTGACGCCGGGCATGGTTGCGATTCCCCCACCGGGCGACACCGTGCCACTGGTGCCGGCGGACCCGCCGCCGCCCCCGCCCTTGTCCGTGGAGGCCGTGCCCCCACCTCCGCCCCCCGGCCACGCGTAGACATTGGCCGAACCGGACGTCCCGCCACCGAGGACCCCGGCGCCACCGCCGGAACCGACCCCTCGGGCCGTTCCAGAGCTGGCGTTGCCGGCCGCGATCGGACCGAGGACCGAGGCGTTGCTGTTCCCCGGCGAACCGGCACCGCCCACACCTCCGTCGGCAGACGCGATGCCGACGCAGCTGGACGTACCTCCCGTACCGCCCTGGGCTCCTGACCCGCCGTTGGCGGCGCCTCCCACTCCGGGACTGCCGCCCGGCGTGACCACGATGGCAAAGCGCTGGCCGGTGTGGCCGAAGAAGCTCTTCACGGTCACCGCTCCCGCGGCACCGCCCGCCCCCCCACCTGATCGGAGACACCTCCGGACCTCAGAGCGGAGCCTCCCCCACCTCCTCCCCCGCCTCCACCGACGGCCACCACCGTGTAGATCCCGGGGTGGGGCACCCGGAAGGTCCCGCTGATCACGAACAGCTGGCTGCCCGAGGCCGCCGTGATCAGCGGTTTGTGCGACACGATCACCGACACCGTTGACCTGGATGTCGACACGGGGCGGGAACTGGGCGAGGTTCCACACGAGGCCAGAACCAGCACTCCGCTACACATCAACACCGTGCACGCTCGGCGGAACTTGGTGCGACCCCCGGCGTCCTGTCGGCCACCCATGAGCGACTAGTGGCTGAATGCGGCGGCCAGTGCCGCCGACTCCGGCACCGAGACCGGCGGCTCCGTGATCACCGTACCGAGGCACATCTCGTCGGTCGATCCGTCACCCCACGTGACGAAGTGGGGTGGGACCCGGCGCAGGATGGGGGTCTCCAATTCGAGCGTAGGGTCGTACGTGCACGTCACGGTGATGTTGTCGCCGGGCACCACCGGCACCGGCTTGGCCAGGTTGTAGGCGCGTTGATAGTGGAAGTTGTAGTCGCTCACGTCGAGCAGCGTCTTCTGGCCCGGGGTTCCCTGGTTGAGGACGATGGTCAGTGTCCGACCCAACAGGTGCATGTGGGCGACGGTCCTGACCACGATGCCGGCTTTGGTGACCGGCCACACACACGACGTCGAGTCACCGATGGGGGGATCGAATGGATTGCGCCCGCAGTTCTTCTCCAGGACCGACACGAATGCCTGCTGGAGAGCCCCGAATCGTTGGCCGACGGTGGCCAGCTCGGCGGATCGGGAGCACAACGGACCGACCGCCCCGGCCGGACACGGAACGTCCGGAGGGGCCGGCATCTGCTGGAGGGACAGCGGCCGCAACCGGGTGGTCGACGGCACCATGTTGATCTGGAACGACGACCGCACGGGATGGTTCCCCACCAGCAGGTTGTAGTGCTCCTGCATCACCAGCAGGCTTCCGGCCAGAAAGGGCATGCCGGTTCCCGCCGGCTCGACGTCCACTCCGTGGCCTGGGGCCCACACCGTGAGCTGGGGGGCGGCGGCGAACTGCCCAGTGAACCCATTTCCCTCCAGCGCAGATTCCCCGAAGCACGTCCAACCCTTTCCATCGTGGTTGGTGGCTCGCGCCTCAGCGGCCAATGAAGGCGGCACCACGAAGGCCACCGTGTGGTGCACCTCGGGGCTGTTGGGTCTGAACAGACTCGAGACGATGAAGACGTTCTTCCTCAGGTGGGGATCGAGCAGCGTGCAGTGGTAGTCGTCGGTTGCCCCCGGCGGAGCCTTGGGGGTGTAGGCCGTGGGAGCCCGCATGGTGAGCGAAGTGACCACCGGCTGGCTGGTGGTGCCGCCCGCCCTCGCGGCGGAGGTGACGGCGATGCTCGTCATGGTCAACACCGTCACAACCGCGGCAACCAAGCGGATCGTTCGCCGCCTCATGAGCTCACTCTACCCCGACGACCTGCCGCGCTACTCCTCGGGGTCCGCCCACCCTGACCGGACCCGGGATCCGGAGTTTGGGCCGGGCCCGGCTGCATCCCCAGGTCAGCAAGGTGTCCTCCGGAGATGGCGCCACTGAACAGTCCCGGTCCCGTCACCCGATCACCCGGCGAGGGGACCCGCGTAGGAGACGGCCACGAAACCCCCGACACCGGGGCCGCCCCGTCCTCCCGAGCCTCCGGGTGCCCCTCCGCCGCCACCTCCACCTCCGGCTGCGCTGGTATAGATGCGGTTCGTCCCACCATTCCCGCCGTCCGACCCTGGCATGGTGCCGACCCCACCGCCGGGAGAATCGGTCCCACTCGTCCCAGCGGCCCCTCCCCCGCCACCGCCCTTGGCCGTCGTAGCCGTCCCTCCGCCACCGCCACCGGGCCAGGCGTAGAGGTAGGCGGAACCCGACACGCCGCCGCCGGACGGCCCGGCGCCGCCACCCGAGCCCGGCGCCCGCTCGGTACCGTCACTCGAATTGCCCGGCCCGATCGGATTGAGCACCACGGCATCGCTGTTCCCGGAGGATCCCGCCCCACCCGACCCGCCGTCTGCGGATGCGATACCGGCGCAGCTCGACACACCGCCGGAACCACCCCGACCCCCCGAACCTCCGTTGGCAGCCCCTGCGCTCCCCGGGACACCGCCGGCCCCCACCACGATGGCGAAGCGTTGACCCGGGTGACCCACGAAGCTGTTCATGGTGACACCCCCGGCTGCACCACCCGCTCCACCGACCTGATCGGAGCTGCCGCCGACGGTGAGCGCGGCTCCTCCGCCACCGCCTCCGCCCCCGCCTCCCACGGTCAAGACCATGTAGATGCCCGCCCGATCCACCACGAATGTCCCGTCGGAGACGAACAGCTGGCTCCCCGATGCCGACTTGGAGAACAATCCGCCCGTACTGGTCCCTGTCGGCGAGTGCCTCGGCTCGGCGTTCGACGAGGTTCCGCACGAGGCCAGCAGCAGCGCGCTGGCAGCGATGAGGAACAGAGGCACTCGCCTGGGCATGACGCCACTCCTTGGAATCAACTTGGAATCACCGGTTCCAGCACCTGCTCGGATGTCCTCGGCCCTACGTCCCGCATCGGGCCGAGCCGGGACCCTCGTCTGGGTGCGCCACATTCAACTCGAACACCCGCTAGCCCCGCACATTGTGGTTGGAACGCTCGACCCAGCCAGAGTACTGGTCGGTCGTGGGGCGCGACGGACCGAGGACGGATTCGAACAGCGCGCCGCCGGGCCACCCTTCTGCATGCCCCCCTGCCCGTACCCAAGCGATGGTCCGTTCCCCCTGGTCCTCTGTCAGCAGCCGTTCGGGCACCGGTCCACGCCGCAAGCACCTCAGATCGGATCGCCCTGCCTTCTGCCGCGCCCATAGTAGCAATGCACCGTTGGGCTAGCGACGGAGACCTACCGGCCGGAGAACACATTCAGATGGTGCTCTCTGAGCGTGTCGGCCTGCTGTCGGATCACCGAAGGCGGTTCGAGGAAGTAGAGGTAGTAGGTGATCTCGCTGTCGGGCACGTGGTCGATGTTCCGCAGGACGGTGGCCGCCTTCAGATCGGACGCGTGGAGCGCCCGAGCCCCCCGCAGCCCGTTGTAGGACCCGACAGGCAGCTGCACCACCATGGCTGCGAGCACGACGGCAATGGCGCCGGGGAGGGCAGCGTGCCGGATCCGGTCGGATCTGGTCTCAACCACCTCCGGGTCGGCTGCCCCGGGGTCGGATGAGACAGTACGTACCCGACCCAGTAACGCCAGGTAGACACCGACCAGAATGAGCAGGTCGAACGAGGTGTAGCGAGAGAAGCTCGCACCACCGAAACCGAGGAAGGACCGACCCTGGGTGATCAGCGCCGCGAACAGCAGTCCGGTGCAGATCAAAGCGATTCCCAACGGGCTGGCCCCCGTCACGTCGCGCCGCAGTCCACAGATCAGTACGGTGCCGACGGCGAGAACCACGATCAGCAGTCCGAACAACATCACGTAGATGTTGGCGCTGTCCGTCGATCCCAAGGAGACCGGCTTGCCCACCACGTCCCCGATGGCGAACAGGAAGAACTTGATCGTGACCAGGGGATGATGGCGTGCGAAGTCGGACTGGGGCGAGACGGAGAAGTTGTAATTGTGGAAGTAGAGGACGGCCGAGGCCACCGCGGCGGCGATCCACGAGGCCACATGAGGCAGCGACCGGCGACGGTAGTAGAGGAGGACGAGTCCCGAGGGCCAGATGAGAAGTCCCTGGAGGGAGGAGAAACTCCCGATGACGGCAGCGGCCATGGCACCCCCCAGCAGCCACCACGAGAGGCGCACCCGATCCAACAGGAGCAGGGCGACCGCTAGGGCCAGCAACACCATGAACCAGGCCAGCTGGAATCCCCAGAGCGTGTTCTGGTACTGGACGATGGAGAAGGACAGGAAGGCGACCGGGCAGTAGTACAGCCACGGGAGCGACGGGGATCGCCGCTTGTGCGCCCAGAGCAGCGCGACCGTCGACGCCACCAGCATGACGGCGCCGAGGTACTCCTCCACCTGGACGTTGAAGTGCACGGTATGGGCCAGCAGCACCACGACGAGGTTCGGGAAGAAGACCCGGTTCTCGAAGTGCTGCAGCCACATCGGGCCCCAGTCGAAGAAGTGGGCGTACGACTGTTTGATCACCGTCACGTCGGACCACTGATCCGCATACATGGTGTTCACGCTGTAGCGGGCCAGCACCCAGAAGTAACCGGCGAGCGGCAGACCGAAGCCCAGCACGGTGAGCACCCTGACCAGTCGGGGGTCGATGCGGTCGACGATGCGGACCCGGGTCCGGCGTCCAGTCTCACCCCGGACAGCTGCGTGGTCGTCCGGGACGACGCCCACCACCCGCGTCATACGGACTTGGCCCCGAACGGCCGTCGTGGAAGTGCGTATCGGCTTCTGGTCACTTCAGACGGCTCCAAGGTTGCCGTGGCATCAGATGGCATTCGGCGGCAGGCGTAGGGCATTGTACGGCAGCGGCGGACGCCGTCGACTGCGGTGCGCTTCCCTGCGCTGGTGGACGGGGATGCCTCCGAAGCCAGCCGGTGCCCTCGATGTTCGCTCGTGCCACCGGCCCGCAGGGCCGAATCGGAGGGGGTCAGGATCGGGATATGCGTCCAACCCTTCTGGCCCGGTCCACGACCAGTGCGGCGACCAGCCCTGCGACGCCGAGGAGGCAGAGGACGATGCCGATACTGAACGTCACCGGCCAGTAGTGGAGCTCCACCTGATGTCGCCCCGGGGGTATCCGGGCCTGCAACATCACTCCGCTGTACGTCTCGAGGGTCAGCGGCCTGCCGTCGACTGAGGCGTGCCAGCCCGGAACGTCGGTCAGGCGCAGCCGGAGGACCTGGGGGGTGGCGGCGTCGGTGACCATCGCCCAGCGGGCGGGATCGGGGTGGGTCACGGCCACGGGCGCACCGTCGGCGCGGTCGGACGGCAGGCTACCGTCGGCCTCGAGCGGGGTGAGGGTGGCCGGATACGAGCCGGGGACATGATAGAGATCCTCGTCCCCCAGCCGATCCACCAGTGTCGTTCCCCTGGGCCCGGCCACGCCCCGGGACTCGAGGATGTAGGCCACCCCGTAACGGCGGGCCTGGGAGACGGTGGTCAGTGCCGGGCAGTAGTCGTTGCCGGCCGGATTGCCGGCCGACCGGTGGGTCAGGGATTCGAAGGCGCTGAAGTACGCCTGCGGCAACATCGGGTCGTACAACGCCAACTGGTGGACGGCGTAGACATCGTTGACGTCGGGGTGGACGCCCAGCCCGTAGCAGAAGTAGCTCGGGTTCGGACCCCAACCCACCAACGAGGAGCCGACATCCCGCTGCAGCCCGCTGACCGCCGGCGTGGCCGCGAAGAACGTGGTGCTCGACGACCAGAGCGGTGCACCGGCAGTGATCAGGAAGGCGGTCTCGCAGACCAGCAGCACCACACCCGCCCCGCGGCCCGAGCCCAACCGGAACCGACCGGTCGGCACGTCCCGCCGGTCCCCCCGTTTCCGGTACACCAGAACCGATCCGAGGGCCACTCCGATCCCGACCAGCACCTCGATGGCCGGCCAGATGAAGCTTCGCGACCGGATGTTGCCGTCGATCGTGGACAGACCGTTGGTCGAGCCCACGTAGAGGATGGCCAGCGCGACGCCGGCGACCCCGAATCCGGCACCGACCCACTCCCACACCCGCGCCCGTTCCGAGCGGACCAGGGCATCGACTCCGACACCGGCCAATACTGCCAACGCGAAGGCCATGGGTAGGAGGGAGCGCGTCCAACCCACCGATCCGAAGAACGGCAGCGCGTCCATGATCGAGATCGCCGGCGGGACGAACACGATGGCCGCAGAGAGGAGCAGCACGGCGGTCAGCGCCACGACCTCCGGCCGCCTGCGGCGCAGGGTCACGGCCACGACCGCCAGCACCACGGCGGTCAAGCCCACGTAGGCCGGAAGGTAGAAGTACCCGTCGGCGTTGAACCTCCCGCTGCCGGCGATGGGCAGGCCGTCGAATCCCTGCAGCACCACGTGGACCAGGTTCTCCACCGGTAGGACCACCTCACCGGCGGTCTTACTGTGCAACGACCCGGCGAAGACCTGCAGTCCCGGAAGCGCCAGCGGAGCGGCCAGCGCTCCACCCGCGACGGCCGCCACCAGCAGGTCGATGCTGGGGCGGACTGCCGATCGGGGTCCGCTCCGGACGGCAAGCTGGATCAGGAGCGCCGCGAAGAAGACGGCGACGGCCATCACCAGTACCGACAGGACCTCGGGCTGGCCGGCGTAGAAGGCCAAGGCCAGGACGACCGCGAAGAAGGCTACCGACTGGACTCGACGCCGACCGCGTACGATCGACAAGGCGGCGGCAAAGATCCATCCGGCCCACGAGAACACGGCGGCATGGGGCCAGCCCAGCCAACCGACGAACGGACCACTCAGTTCGAAGACCGTGGCTGCCATGGCGCAGCCCACGACTCCGAGGTGGAGCAGCCGTCCCAGGAGATAGGCCCCGGTCCCCGCCACCACCAGGGTGACGAGGATGCCGACCGTGTAGGCGTACTGGAGCGGCACGAGGTAGCCGACCAGGGCCGGTAGCCCGAGCGGCGCAGACTGCCAGTTGAAGGCCAGCGGCATCCCGAGACCGCTGTAGGGATTCCAGAGGGGCAGCTGTGCGTGATGGACCTGCGTCCAGACCAACGTGGTCCAGGGCATCATGGAGGCGACCTGGTCTCCCACCCAGGTGTTGTGGGGCACCACGCCGGACTGCTTCAACAACCCGTCCTGGGCCAGTAGGTCGAAGGGACCGAGATGGATGCCGTGGATCAGAGCCGGCAGCACCAGGGCCACCCCCGCCGCCACCACGTAGGCCAGGCCGAGCGCGTCGGGCAGGAGCCGACCCCATCGGGATCGAGCGCCAGTTGCCGCACTTGGCGGCCCGGCCGACGGCGCCGGGGAACACGACGGTGCCCCCACCGGAGGACCGTCGTGGGGGGCCAGGCCCGTCGTCCCAGCTCGGTCTGTGAGTCGGTCCTTACCCACCGGGCTTCACCTCGTAGACCGTGGCGCAGCCGAAGTGATGCACCGATCGAAGGATCGGGGCCAGCGCCACGCTCAGATCGGTGTGGCTCCCGCAGTCGGAGAGGAGGAACCGGGCCCCACTGTTGGTTACGAACCGGACGGCCTCCTCAGGGGGCAGGCCACCCGAGAACAGCCGGCCGGCGGCGCCGAGCCGGGTGAAGAAATTCGGGGTCCACGACAGTGCTCCCAGCCAGGTCTGCCGGTTGGTCTCGGCGGGAACGGTCTGACCGAGATAGAACGGCGTCAGGACGCCGCCGGGCGTGGGATCGCTCTTCAGGTAGTGCAGCGCATCCAGTTCGTCCGGAGTGATCAGCGCCGGTTGGTTCCCGAGAATCCCGATGGAATCGACGCCCCACACGCTATGGAGCTCCTGCACCGCGGAGGGCACGATCAGGACCGCCAGCACCACCGACGCGACGACCACCTTCGTCCACCGCGTGAACCCGGCGCTCAGCCGACGGGCCCCGGCCACGGCGAGCACGGCCAGCGGGATGCTGAGGCCGTCGAGGGCGTGGAGTGGAAAGGTGCCCACGTGCCCGAAGTAGATGGCTGCGTACTGAGCCAAACCGATGAGGGGCCAGAGGCGGAGGGCCAGCTGGTGGAAGGTGATCTCCGCCGGCCGACAGGCGAAGGCCGCCAGGATGCCGAGGGGGGCCAGGGAAAGCAGGATCGCCTGCCAGGGAAGGTAGGGCGGAAGATTCAGATTGGCACGGTCGGCGACCGCCCACGTCCAGTCCACATGGCTGAGAACCTCGTAGTAGACGAGTGGCACCGCCGTGCTGGCCACCAGTACCAGAGGCAACATCAGACGGCCACGCTCCCCCCGCAGACGGAGGATCAGTTCGGTCAGGATCACGACCCCGATCAAGGTGGCGGCCTGCCACGGTTGGAGCCAGGCGCACATGAATCCGAGGATCGGAGCCGCAGCACCGACCCTGCCGACGCGTCGATCCCGCTCGTAGGCCACCAGGGCGAAGACCAGCAGCCCGACTGCGATGGCGGTGAACGGATAGCCCCACAGGTAGATCACCGGCCAGATCTCGGTGTCGATCGACTGGAGCAGCGAGATCGGGGCCCAGTGGGTGAGGTGGGCCCACGTCGCCACCACCCACGCGGGAGAGACGTAGAAGAGACAGAGGACGAGAGCTGTCCGTCGACCCCAGAGGCCAGCGAGGGAGGCCCGGACGTAGCGGCGCGAGCCCGCGAACAACACGAGGATGGCGACGGGGCTCCAGACCAGATAGGCCCAACCCGGGGTCATGCCGGCGCGGACGAGCAGGCCGGAGAGGAAGATGCCGGGATGGAGGTAGTCGGAAGGGCTCGACGCGATGGTGAAGGGATCGGAGATGAAGCCGTGCATCGCCGACACCGCGATCCAGCCGAGATAGTTCATCTGGTCGGCCACGTACGGCCCGTCGGTCCCGGTCCAGATGGCGTTCGGACCCTGATGGACGATGAATCCCACCATCACCCACACCGACAGCACCGTCAGCGCCGTCAGCACTCCCCAATCGAATCCGTCGAGTCGACGGTCGCGACGGACCTCCCCTGTGCGAGCCACGTCAGATTCTGTCATCTTCGAAGATGGGGCGAGCACCGCCACGTCGTTCGGGGCGGATGTCCCGCCCGCCCCGGCCCCGGGCCGATCATCCCGCCCCATGTCGCTACTCCGCACCGAGAACGGGCGCAGACGATCCCTCCGGCACACCTGGGGCCGTCCGTCGCCTCGTCTCGTCCCGGGCCGACAACCGCTTGCTCCAGCGCATCAGGGGCCGCTCGACAAGAAACCACGAAAGCAGGGTCAAGGCCAGGGTGATCGAAACGGCGACGACGATCCGCACGACATCGTTCCAATGGGTGTCGAAGTGGGCCACGGCGAAGAACACCGGTAGATGCCAGAGATAGAACCCGTAGGAAACCAGGCCCAGCGCAACCAGTGGTCTGAACTCGAACACATGGCGACCCATCCATCGACCGTCCAAGATGGCCAGAAGGATCACCGCGCAGGAGACGTCGATGCCGATGAATCCGCCCCAGAAGACAAACGGGCTGTACTCGGTGGTCAGGAAGAGACAGCCGATAAGGTACGCCGAGGCCACGAGCGCAGCAACACGTATCCCGCGTTTGGGCTCCTTATGGCGTATCCACACGTGCGCCACCAGTGCTCCCCACAGGATCGAGTCTGCCCGGGCGTCGGTGCGGATGAGGATCTGCCACCACCGGTGGGTGTCTTGGAACAGGAGCAACCGGTGGACGGCAATCAGCACGATCAGTGACAACAGGATGATGACCACCGTCCGCAGCCGCATCCGGATGGTCAGCAATGCGATGGTGATCCAGGGCCACAGGAAGTAGAACTGCTCCTCGAACGACAGTGACCACAGGTGTTGGAACCCGATGGTCAGCTTGGGCACGCCGAAGGGGCTGGGGTCGGAGGCGGAGTAGTAGTTCGAGTAGTAGAACAGCACCGAGAAGATCGACTGCGTCTCGGTATGCTGCCATTGGTGGGTGAGGTAGGCGAACAGCGCGGTGGCCAGGACCACGATGTAGAGCGCCGGCAGCAGGCGGAGCACTCTGCGCCGATAGAAGGGAATGGCTCCGATCGTGCCGCGCTTGGCCTGCTCCTTGAGAAGGAGTGCACTGATGAGGAAGCCGCTGAGGACGAAGAACGCATCGAGCGAAGCCGTGGCTCCTGGGATCACGAGCAATGCATGGACGGGGAGCAGCACGACCATGTGGGCGATCACGATTGTCAGCACCGCGGCACCGCGGATCCCATCGAAGCCGGGCACCTGGCCAAAGCTGCGGGAGGGCAGGAGATCCAAAGGGGGTTGGTCCGATGTGGCCACGAGTCACCGACGATCCCGCATCACCGGCGCCAGCAGGTGTCGGATGCAGTCAGCGAGGTCCCGGTGGCCCGGTTGCGACTGACGGTCCAAACCGCCCAGGTAGCGGGTCACAAAGGCGGTGGTGTCGATCGGACGACGGGCCAATGCGGGGCCGATGTTGGCGTTGTCGTCCAGACGTCCTTCCACGATTCCCCTCCTGCCGGCCGGGCACCACACTATGCTCATCGGCGGTCGGTGGTGGCTCAGGTGGGGCACACTGTCTCTGCACATCGGGCGCGAGCGGCGAAGCCCCGCCCTCCATCGAGGAGGGGAGGGGAACTGCCCAGGATCTCGAATTCGGTGACGTGCGGGGACGGTCGACAGCGGACCACGGCGGGAAGCACGAGTGGTCGGGGGTCATGGGCCGGCGTCTGGGTGGTCGCCACGGCGGCCAGAACCGGAGCTGGTCGGATGGTCGGGGGAATCCCCTGGTAGAGAGCACGTTCCACGGCCCGGCCATGTAGTTTCGTCAGGTAGACCCATGCGATGACACCCTAAGGAGTTTCAGACATGTGGGAGGGGGCTGAGACAGACCTGCGGTGCGTGTCTGAGTTAGGCATCCATGCCCGGGTCTCCGATGCGTGGCAGGTCGGTCAATCCGGGCTCGGGAAAATGGACCGACCCCTCGCTGAGGTGATCACCTAGTGTCCACCCTCACCAACGAAGCTCGGGACACACGGGCTCCCGAGGCACCACCCGGCTCACCGTCGGCCCACCGGGTCACGAGACGCAACCTGCACCGGTTCCGGCTCGTTGCCTTGGTGACGATCGTGGCGGCCAGCATCCCCTATCTCTGGGTGCTCTGGGTCCTCTGGGGCGCCAGAGTGAACCCGCTGCGGGTCTGGGCGTCGAAGTCCGTGCCGGGATCGGTGATCTACGACGTGCAGGCGCGGGCCATGCTGCACGGTCATCTCTCCCTGCCCAACCGCAGCATCGGCGACGAAGCCTTCATCCACCATGGCCGGACCTACACCTATTTCGGTATCCTCCCGTCGCTCATCCGGATGCCGATCCTCTTGGTCACCCACTCGTTCGACGGCCGGCTCACCGGGCTGTCGCTCCTGGCGGCCTGGATGGTTACCGCCCTCTTCGCCACGATGCTCCTGTGGCGGCTCCGGATCGTCGTTCGGGGCGAGGCACCGCTCGGGTGGGCCGAGAGCCTGTCCTATGGGGCTCTCGTGTTCTCCATCTTGGCCGGATCGGTCCTGGTCTCCCTGGCGTCAACTCCCAACGCCTACTGCGAGGACGAGGCCTGGGGTGTGGCGTTGGCGTGCGGCAGCCTCTTCGCCCTGCTCGGGGTGGTCGAACGACCCTCATGGAGTCGGGTGACCGCGTGCGGCCTCCTGGTACTGCTCACCAATCTCAACCGCGCCACCACCGGGTACGCCTGCATCATCGGGACGCTCCTGGTGGCCGTGTGGTTCTTCCTGGGGCGGGCCGGCACGGACCGTAGGCGATGGGCGCTTCCGGTCTTGGCTGCCGCGCTCATTCCGTTAGTCGTCGGCTGCGCCATCGACTACGCCAAGTTCGACGTGCTCTTCGGCTTCCCCGCGTCCGAGCAGTTGCTCTACAAGGTCTACGGATTCAGCCACATCAACGGGGGCAAGCACTTCAGTCTTCACTTCCTGCCGGCGACCCTGCAGGGCTATCTGTCGCCGGGAAACCTGCGGGTCACCCCGGTCTTCCCCTATCTCACGTTTCCGGAGCTCTCCACCCACCTGGTGGCCCACACCCGGCTGTTCAACCGCGGCAGCACGTCGAGCCTGTCGGCCTCGATGCCCTTGCTGTTCGGGCTCGGCCTGTGGGGCACCATCACTACCTTCAGGCCCCGTCGCCCGATGGTGATCCGGTCACTGAGAATCCTGATCGTGACCGCGGCAGCGACCGCCGGGGCCATGCTGATCTACGGGACCGTGTACGAACGGTTCCTGGCTGATTTCTTGCCCCTGTTGATTCTGGCCAGCTCGATCGGCATGGTCGACATCTGGCACCGACTGGACGGAAGACGACGACCACCCCGGATCCTGATTCCGGCCGGCATCGCCGGGCTGGCGCTGTTCGGCTTCGTCGCCAACATGGGCATCGCCATCGCCCCACAACAGGGGTGGGATCAAGCCCAGACCGACCACTACGTCCAGACGGCACAGACTCTCAGCAACCTCACCGGGCACCCGCTCCAGGGTCAGGTGGTCCACGCCCAGAACCTGTCCGGTCAGGCGCCGATTGGCCAGTTGCTGATCAGGGGTGACTGCGACGAGCTCTACATCTCCGACGGGGAGGGGTCGGCCTTTCCCTATCCGGCAAACGTGTGGCTCCCGGTCGAACGCTCGCCGGACACTCCCCTGTGCCATGCCCTCATCCGCACGGCCACCAATGCGTCGCCCCGACTCCGGATCGTCACCCCACTCGACCACCAGACCGTGTCCGGGGCACGGGTGGAAGTGGCGGCTTCCGTCTCTGGAGGTGGCCGGATAACCGGAGTGACCTTCGTGTTCACCTCGCCCCGGAGGCAGACCACCGTGAGCAGAGCCCACCGCGTCCACTCCTCCTGGACCGTGGTGTGGGACTCGCGTGCCGTGACCGACGGCACCTACACCCTTCGCAGTGCGGCATTCAGTGGTGCCGGGTACACCGGCATCAGCCCCGCCATCACCATTACGGTCGACAACGCGAAGCCGGTGGGGCGGTGACCGACTCCCCGCGTCCCAGAGGGGTCGACGACGCAACATCCGCCACCGGGCCGACCACGATTGCGACGCAGTGCGCCAGGTCGGGTCAGGTCACGTGAGGCGGGAGGGCGCGGCTCGCGGTTCGGGCTGGCGGCCCGGCCGGAACTGGGGTTTGGTACTCGAAACCCGAGGCACGACCCGTGGCCGACCGGCACCGGCCCACTCTCCGTTGACCTGGCTCCACGGTGGACCGTGCAAGGTCAGGACCGCGAGATGCGCGCTCGCCTGCTCGGGTGCGACGGTTTCGAATTCGATGCCGGGACCACCTGCCGGCTCCTGCAGACGGCTGCGAGATGATCGAACCACCGGTGACCTACAGCCGGCGGAGCGTGGACAGGAGCAAGGACCTCATCTCCCGCTCGGGATGGAGGACCCTGGGTCAGCCAGAGAATGGTCAGTTCCCGAGCGGGGCCCGTTCGGTTGTGATCCCGGCGGGGCACCCGCCGACGGGGCGGCGACCGGCCCTCGTCAGGCCAGCACGTCCGACGAGCTGGCCGCCACGACCTTGTCAGCCTTGACGATCCGGTAGGCCAGGAATCCGGCGATCACAAATGCCACCAGGGCGATCACTGCGGCAACGGCCCCCCGCTTGCGGTAGTGCCCCCGGTAGTGATGGCCCGCGGTAGCGGTCTTGTGCCC
This sequence comes from uncultured Acidimicrobiaceae bacterium, assembly GCA_963812525.1. Lineage (GTDB taxonomy): Bacteria > Actinomycetota > Acidimicrobiia > Acidimicrobiales > RAAP-2 > Bog-756. The sequence goes on along the minus strand of CAWEVL010000012.1, from coordinate 144,958 downwards.
CGGGATGTAGCTCGGCAGCGCATGGATGGCCACGGTGAAGTACTCAATGGCGACAAACGTCGCCAACGCCCCCAGGATGACCAACAGAATGACTCCTAACCATTTCATGGATGGAGACACTAGCCAACCCTCCGCCGCCTTGCTTGCCCCTGCGCCCGGCAACGGCCTCTCGCCGACGCCGCCGGTCATTCACCTGTCGAGCCCGGTGCGTCGATTATCGGCGCCGCCGGGCACTCACAGGCCCAGAAACCAGCGTGAGGCACGAGAGGCCCGCTCCCGTTGGACCAGCGCGGCGACCTGCAGTCTCCGGAGCGCCCGGCGTCGGCTGGCCAACAGCAGTCCGGCCAGCACCAGGGCCGTCCCGATGAGCACCAACAGCTTGAGGTCGATACCGGTGAAGGGGAGTTGGGTGACCGCCGCGGTCTCCACGGCATGCGTGGTGGGTCCAGTGCTCGAGGACGAGGTGCCGCCGGAGAAGGGCGGCTGTGTGGTGGCGGTGGCGAGGGGCTGCGGGCCCGTGGTGCCCGTCGTGGTCGTCGGGACGCCGGTCGGGTGCGTCGGCGGTGTCGTCGGGGCGGGCGTTGTCGACCCGCCGGGTGGACAGGGGACGTCGATGCGGTGACCGACCTTGTACCGCCACCGCTCCGACCCGGCCGTCCGGCCCGGGACCGTCACCTCGGCGTCCCCTTGGACGACGCCGCACACCGCGGCCGGATACGTGACCGTCAGGAGGCCCGACGTCCCGGTGGCCATGCCCAGGTGCGGGTCCCCCGCGGTGAAGGGCTGGTCGACGGCGAGCAACCACACGCACCCCGGAGGGCTGTGCACGCAGGACGGCGTGGGAACCTGGAGAGTCACCTGATGGGCCGACGGGTCCAACCTGACCACCACGAACTTGTTGGGGCGCGTGGCCGCCGTGGCCACACCCGTGGCCGCCTGCGTCAGTCCTACCGCGATCACGATCGCGGCCAACGCGGCTATCCGCCGGTGACCTCTCCTACCATGCTCCCGCATCCACGTCCCTTGGTTTCGACACCCGCCCCCTCGGTGTCCGCTTTCCTCATCCACTCCGCCGAGTGCGTACTTGTCTCCGTACGTATTCGACGCCCCGCACCACCTGGATGAGGACCCCAATGCACGCTCTCCATGGTACCTCCACCAGCCGTGAACTGGATGTTCTTGCTGCATTGCGGGACGAGTCGGCGACGCTCCGTCCTCAATTGGCCCCTAGCGCCACGCGGAGCGCCGAAGCAGGGACGTTCCGTGACTGGATTCCCGTCGCGGCCCGCTGACTGATGGTTCAGGCGGTGCCCTCGACCCGGGCCAGTGCCGCCAGCACCCGGTCGACGGCGTCGGCCAGCGGGAGGCCGGGCTCGACGGCCAGGTCCGGGGCCACCGGCACCTCGTAGGGGTCGTCGACTCCGGTGAAGGCGCCGAGCTCCCCGGCCGACGCCTTGGCGTAGAGCCCCTTCGGGTCGCGCCGGGAGCAGAGGTCCACCGGCGCGGCCAGATAGACCTCGACGAAGGTGAGCCCGGCCTGCTCGTGGAGCTGGCGGGCCCGGAGCCGCGACTCGGCGTAGGGAGTGATCAGGGCGACCACGGCCACCACCCCGGCGTCGGCGAACAGGGCGGCCACCTCGGCGGCCCGCCGGGCGTTCTCCATCCGGGACTCCCGTCCGAAGCCCAGGTCGGTATTGAGCCCGGTGCGGAGGTTGTCCCCGTCGAGGCGATAGGCGCTCCGCCCCGACACCACCAGCCGGTGCTCGACGGCGGCGGCCACGGTGGACTTGCCGGAACCGGACAGGCCGGTGAGCCAGAGCGTGGCGCCCCGCCGCGTCGAGCAGGCGGCCCGTTCGGGGCGGCTCACCTGGGAGGCGTGCCAGGTGATGTTGGAGGACGTCATCGTCGCCGTCCCCGTCCTCAGTCCGGGCCGTGCAGCATGCCGGCCCCGACGGTGACGTTGGTGTCCTCGGCGGCCAGGATGAACGAGCCGGTCTGTCGGTTGCGGCGGTAGCTGTCGTAGAAGAGGGGTTGGGTCACCCGCAGGCTCACCCGCCCGACATCGTTGAGGCCGAGGGTGGTGGCCGCCTCGTCGCGGTGGAGGGTGTTGACGTCCAGCCGGTAGTGGACGTCCTTGATCACGGCCCGCACCCATCGGGTGGTGTGCTTGAGGGCCAGGAAGTCCCCGGTCTTGAGGGGCCGCTCGGTCATCCAGGCCACCATGGCGTCGAGGTCCTGACCCACGGTCGGCTGGTTCATCGGCCGGCAGATGAGGTCGCCCCGGGACACGTCGACATCGTCGGACAGCCGGACGGTCACCGACATGGGCGGGAAGGCTTCGTCGACCGGGCCGCGGAAGGTGTCGATCCCGGCCACCGTGGTGGACAGCCCCGACGGCAGCACCATCACCTCGTCGCCGGGCCGGAGCACGCCGCCGGCCACCCGGCCGGCGTAACCCCGGTAGTCGGGCTGGCTGGTGGCCTGGGGCCGGATGACCCACTGGACCGGGAGGCGGGGGTCGATGAGATTGCGGTCCGACGAGATGTAGACCTGCTCCAGATGGTGCAGCAGGGAGGCCCCCTCGTACCAGGGCATGTTGGCCGAGCGCTGGACCACGTTGTCCCCCTGCAGGGCCGAGATGGGGATGAAGCTCAGGTCGGACACGTCCAGCCGGCTGGCGAAGGCGGCGAACTCCTCGCGGATCGACTCGAACACCTCGCGGTCGTAGCCCACCAGGTCCATCTTGTTGACGCACAGCAGCAGGTGGGGCACCCGGAGCAGCGAGGCCAGGAAGGCGTGCCGGCGGGTCTGTTCGACGATCCCCTTGCGGGCGTCGACGAGCACGATGGTGAGGTCGGCCGTGGAGTTCCCCGTGACCATGTTGCGGGTGTACTGGATGTGACCCGGGGTGTCGGCGATGATGAACTTGCGGGCCGGGGTGGCGAAGTACCGGTAGGCCACGTCGATGGTGATGCCCTGCTCCCGCTCGGCCCGGAGGCCGTCGGTCAGCAGGGCCAGGTCGGTGTACTCGTCGCCCCGCTGGCGGCTGACCCGCTCCACCGACTCCAGCTGGTCCTCGAAGATGGCCTTGGAGTCGTAGAGCAGGCGTCCGATGAGGGTGCTCTTACCGTCGTCGACCGAGCCCGCCGTGGCCAGGCGCAGGAGCTCCATCAGAAGTACCCCTCGCGCTTGCGGTCCTCCATGGAGGCCTCGCTGACCCGGTCGTCGGCCCGGGTGGCGCCCCGCTCGGTGAGGCGGGAGGCGGCCACCTCGGCCACGATGTCCTCGGCCGACACCGCCGGCGACTCCACCGCCCCGGTGACGGTCATGTCCCCCACGGTGCGGTAGCGGACCGACACCTCGACGACCTCCTCGTCGTCCCTCGGAGTGACGTAGGGTCCGACGGCCAGCAGCATGCCGTCGCGCCGGAACACCTGGCGCCGGTGCGAGTAGTAGATGGCGGGGAGGGGGATGCCCTCGCCGGCGATGTACTGCCAGATGTCCAGCTCGGTCCAGTCCGACAGCGGGAAGACCCGGATGTGCTCCCCGGCCCGGTGCCGCCCGTTGTAGAGGGACCACAGCTCGGGGCGCTGGTTCTTCGGGTCCCACTGGCCGAACTCGTCGCGGAAGGAGAAGACCCGCTCCTTGGCCCGGGCCTTCTCCTCGTCCCGGCGGGCCCCGCCGAAGACGGCGTCGAACCGGTGCTCGGTGATGGCGTCGAGCAGCGTCCGGGTCTGGAGGCGGTTGCGGGAGGGGTCGGGTCCGGCCTCCTCGGCCACCCGGCCGGCGTCGATCGACTCCTGTACCGACGCCACCATCAGGTTGACCCCCAGCCGTTCGGCGCACTCGTCGCGGAAGGCGAGGACCTCGGGAAAGTTGTGACCGGTGTCGATGTGCATGACCGGGAACGGGATCCGGCCCGGCCAGAAGGCCTTCTGGGCCAGGTGGAGCATGACCACCGAGTCCTTGCCCCCCGAGAACAGCAGCACCGGCCGCTCGAACTCGGCCGCCACCTCCCGGATGATGTGGATGGACTGGGCCTCGATACTCTCCAGTTGGGTCAGCTGGTACTGACCAGAACCCGCGACGCCCCCGACCCGATCCATGCCCGAAGAATCTAGTCGCTGGCCCAAGCCGGGGGAACTGGTCGTACACTGGTCGACCAGGTGTGTTGGCCGCCCGGACCCATCCGGGCCTGCCGCTCGAGCTCGGGGGGACGACGATGGGGCCGAACGGAGGAGGACGCCGGATGCCCCCAACCGGTGGCCCACGACCCGACCCGGACGGACCGGCACCGGGGCCGCCGTCCCCGGGGCGCGCCCGGCTGGCCACGCCGGCCGACGCCCAGGCCGCCGCCCATCTGCACGTCGCCCGGATCGACCAGGGTTTCCTTTCGGTCCTCGGACCCCGCTTCCTCGGGCGCCTGTACCGCCGGATCTGCCTCGACCCGGGCTCGTTCCTGCTCGTGGCCGTGCGGGGCGATCGCCCGGGCTCCGACGCGGTGGTGGGCTTCGTGGCCGGCTCGGTCGACGTGCCCGGCCTCTACCGGTCGTTCCTCTGGCGCGACGGGTTGGTGGCCGCCGTCCCCGCCCTCGGCCACCTGGTGGTCCACTGGCGACGGGTGGTGGAGACGCTCCGGCACGGGTCCTCGGACGGGGCCGGCACCGGGCGGGGAGCCGAACTGCTGGCCATCGCCGTCGACCGGTCGACCGAAGGTCGGGGCGTGGGGGGCGCCCTGGTGGCGGCGTTCATGGACCAATTGGCGGAGCGGGCCGTCGACGCCGCCCACGTGGTGGTGGGGGCCGACAACGAGGGCGCCGTGGCCCTCTACCGCGGTGCCGGGTTCGAGGCTGTCGAGCGGTTCGAGCTCCACCCCGGCACCGAGTCCCTGCTCCTGCAGTGGGACCGGCCGGGGCCCAGCGAACCGCGGCGGGCGGCGCCATGACCGGCCCGGTCATCGTGGTGGTGGCCGCCGCGGTCACCCTGGCCGCCACCCCGCTGGTCATGGTGGCAGCCGGGCGTCTCGGTGTGGTCGACCGGCCCGGCGCCCTCAAGCCACAGCAGGCCCCGGTCCCCTATCTCGGCGGCGTGGCCGTCTTCCTCGGTGTGGTGGTGGGGGCGGCCGCCGGCCGTCCTTCCGTGGTCATCCCGCTGGCCTTGGCCCTGGCCCTCGGCGTGGCCGACGACCGCTCCGACCTGGCCCCGTTCCTCCGGCTGGCCGGCCAGCTGGCCATCGGGGCGGCGGTGGCCGTCACCGTTCCCGTGCACCTCGAGGGGGCCCTGGGTGCGGTAGCCGTCTTGGCCGTGACCGTGCTGGTGGTGAACGGGGTCAACCTCATCGACGGGCTCGACCTGCTGGCCTCCGGGGTGACGGCGGTGGCGGCGGTGGGCTTCGCCGCGGTGGTCCACGGCCCCGGCCGCCAGTTGGCCCTGGCCCTGGCCGCAGCTCTCGTGGCCTTCGGCGTCTACAACCGCCCGCCCGCCCGGATCTACCTCGGGGACGGTGGCTCGTACCTGCTGGGCACCTCGCTCACCGTGCTCCTGGCCGCGGCGTGGGCTCCCGGAGTGGCCACGTCGACCGGCGTGGCGGCCCTGGCCCTGGTGGCCGTGCCCGTCGCCGAGGTGGCCTTCGCCGTCGTGCGCCGGGCCCGGTCCCACCGCTCCCTCCTGGCCGGCGACCGGGGCCACCCCTACGACCGGCTGGTCGACCGGGGCTGGCCCGTCCTGGCGGCCAGCGGTGCCTACATCGCCACCGCCGCGGTGGTGGCCGCCGGGGTGGTGGTGGCCTCGCACCGGGCATCGATGGCCGCCGCCGTGGCGGTCGACGGGGCCGCCGCCGTCCTGCTGGTGGCCGGGGCCCTGGCCACCGGGGCCATCACCCCCGACCAGGAGGCCCGCACGTGAGTCGCATCTATCTGTCACCCCCGGAGGTCGGCGGGACCGAGCGGCGCCTGCTGCTCGAGGCCTTCGACTCCAACTGGATCGCCCCGGTGGGACCGGACCTCGACGCCTTCGAGTCGGAGGTGGCCCTCCGGTCCGGTACCGGGCACGCCGTGGGGCTGTCCAGCGGCACCGCCGGCCTCCACCTGGCCCTGCTCCTGGTGGGCGTGGGCCCCGGCGACGAGGTCCTGGTGCCCTCCTTCACCTTCGTGGCCACGGCCAGCGCCGTGACCTACCTCGGGGCGACCCCGGTGCTGGTCGACTGCTCGTCCGACAACTGGACGCTCGACCCGGCCCTGGTGGCCGAGGAGCTGGACGGCCGGGCCCGGGCCGGTCGCCTCCCCCGGGCCCTGGTGACCGTCGACCTCTACGGGCAGTCCGCCGACTACGACGCCCTCACCGCGCTCTGCGACCGGTACGGGATCCCGTTGGTGGAGGACGCCGCCGAGGCACTGGGCGCCACCTACCGGGGCCGGCCGGCCGGATCGTTCGGCCGGGCCGGCGTGTTCTCCTTCAACGGGAACAAGATCATCACCACCAGCGGCGGGGGGATGCTGGTCTCCGACGACGCCGAGCTGGTCGAGCGGGCCCGGTTCCTGGCCACCCAGGCCCGGGACCCCTTCCCCCACTACGAGCACTCCGTCCTCGGGTTCAACTACCGCCTGAGCAACCTCCTCGCCGCGCTGGGCCGCGGCCAGCTGCTCGGACTGGACGACCGTATGGCGCGACGCCGGGCCATCGACGTCGCCTACCGGGACGCCCTGGCCGACACGCCGGGCATCGACTTCATGCCCATCGCCGGGTACGGCGAGCCCAACTGGTGGCTCACCTGCATCACCGTCGACCCCGCCGCCTTCGGTGCCGACCGCGAGCAGATCCGCTTGGCCCTCGAGGCCGAGGACATCGAGTCGAGACCCACCTGGAAGCCGCTCCACCTACAGCCGGTGTTCGAGGGAGCACCCACCGTGGGGGGCGGGGCGTGCGCCTCCATCTTCGAGCGCGGGCTGTGCCTGCCCACCGGCTCCGCCCTCTCCGCAGACGACCAGGCCCGGGTGGTCGAGACCCTCCGCTCGGTCCCGGGGTGAGCCGGAGCCCCGGCGGACCGCTCCCGGGCCCCTCCCCCTTGCGTCCCGGCCTCACCTCTGCCGTATCATCATGGCTGTGACCGCGCAGGGGGCAGGCGTCGACAGGGGGAGCCGGACCGTGGAGCAGATGCCGAAGGCCCTGGCCTTCTACCTTCCCCAGTACCATCCCATTCCCGAGAACGACGAGTGGTGGGGCCCCGGCTTCACCGAGTGGACCAACGTCAGCCGGGCCCGTCCGCTCTACCCCGGGCACTACCAGCCCCACGTCCCCGCCGACCTGGGCTACTACGACCTCCGCCTCCCCGAGGTGCGGCAGGCCCAGGCCGACCTGGCCTCGTCCCACGGGGTGTCCGGCTTCGTCTACTACCACTACTGGTTCAACGGGAAACGGCTGCTCGAACGACCCTTCGACGAGGTACTGGCCTCGGGGTCGCCCGACTTCCCCTTCGCCCTGTGCTGGGCCAACGAGGAGTGGACCCGCAACTGGGACGCCAGCACCGGTCGGGTCCTCATGCCCCAGGAGTTCAGCGACGCAGACGACCTGGCCCACATCCGATGGCTGGCCACCGCCTTCGCCGACGACCGCTACATCACCGTCGACGGGCGCCCGCTGATGCTGATCTACCGGCCCCAGCAGCTACCGGACCCCAAGCGGACCTTCGACATCTGGCGGAAGGAGGCCCAGGCGCTGGGCTTCCCCGACCTCTACCTGTGCTGGGTGGAGAGCCACGGTCCGCCCCCGGGTGGGCCGGCGGCCTTCGGCCTCGACGCCAGCGTGGGCTTCATGCCCTTCTCCGGCGAGCGGCTCTTCGAGCCCCTGGACGGGACCCGGGGCCACCGGATCCTCGACTACCGCTCGGCCTACCTGGCCGAGCTGGACAAGGGCGACGTCCCCTACAAGCGGTTCCCCTCGGTCATGGTGGGGTGGGACAACACGGCCCGGCGGCCGTTCGGGGCCACCGTCTTCGAAGGGGTCACCCCCGAGGCCTACGAAGACTGGCTCCGCCTGGCCGTCGACTCGACCAGCGAGGTCAGGTCGGAGGAGAACTACCTGTTCATCGTGGCCTGGAACGAATGGGCCGAAGGCAACCACCTCGAGCCCGACCAGCGCTACGGCCGGGCCTTCCTCGAGGCCACCCGGGCCGTCCTCCTCGACGACGGGACCGGGAACGTACTCCGCCCGGGTGAGGTCCGCAGGACCGAGACCAACCGCCAGGTGGCCCCCGACGAGGCGTACGACTACGTCTACCCCTTCGAACACGAGAGCGCCGTGGGCCACGCCGCGGCACTGGTCCAGCAGCTGGTCCGGGGGCCCGAGGCCAAGGTGGTGGACCTGGGGGCGGGGACCGCGGTGGTCAGCCACGCCCTGCGCCAGGCCGGTCTTTCCTATCACGGGCTCGAACTGCATCCGGTGGCGGTGGACCTGATGCACCAGGCCGGCATCGAGGCCACCCAGTGTGACCTCACCGATGTCGACTCGGTCCAGTCCGCCCTCGACGAGCTCGGTGAGGTGGGCGTCCTCCTGATCCTCGACGTCGTCGAGCACCTGGTCCAGCCCCAGCAGCTGCTGGCCGCCCTGGCCGCCTGGTCGCTCAAGCACCACGACACCCCTTTGGTGGTGTCGGTGCCCAACGTGGCCCACTTCGATCTGGGCCTCGGACTGCTGTGCGGCCGGTGGCTGCCCACCGAGACGGGCATGTTGGACAGCACCCACCTCCGGTTCTTCACCAAGGAGACCCTCGAGCGGATGTTCCAACGGTGCGGTTGGCGGGTGGTGGCGCGCCACGACTTCGAGGCCGTCCGTACCGACCAGTACGACGAGGAGCTGCACGACAACCTCCCCCTGGAGATGGTGGGCGCGCTGCGCACCATGGCCGACGCCCTGAACCCCGGGAGCACCGTGCAACAGTTCGTGTGGGCCCTCAAGCCGTTCCCGGTGGCCAATCCGCCCGAGTCCTTCCTCCAGGCCATGGCGCCGGGGGACGACGACGAGGGTCCGATCCCCGCCGCCGAGGCCGAGGTGGACATCCGCCGGTACCTGGACAACGTCGGCCTCCTGGCCAGCGAGCAGAACCGGCGCCAGACCGGCGAGCGGAGTCGGCGCCTGGCCGAAGAGCAGCGCCAAAATCTGCTGCGGCGACAACTGCAGCTCGAGGCACAGCTGCGTGAACAGGTGGACCCGAAGGACCAGCCCGACTGGCTGCCCCTGTGGAAACAGTGGGCCCTGAACGCCGCCTACCGGTCCCCCCGATCGTCGGCGGCGTTCCAGAGGCTCTACAGGCGGCTTCGTTGAGCCACCGGTGACCGCCCAGCCCGCCGGGCCCTGGGTCGTCGTGGTGGGGATGCACCGGAGCGGTACTTCTGCGGTGACCGGGGCCCTCGGGGCCCTCGGCCTCCAGATGCCCCGCCCCGGCGATCGCATGGCCTGGCACGAGAGCAACCCGGAGCACTGGGAGAGCCTGAGCCTCGCCCTCCACAACGAGCACCTGCTCCACGGCCTCGGGGGCAGCTGGGACGCGCCACCCGACCTCCCGCGCCACTGGGTCCACAGTGCCGCCGTCCTGGGCGGGGCCCGGTCGGGGGCCCTGTTGGCGCAGGCCTATCCGGAGCCCGGACCGGCCGCCTTGAAGGACCCCAGGATCTGCCTCCTGCTGTCCCACTGGCGCACCGTGCTGCCCGCCCCGTCGCCCACCGCCCTGCTGGTGTGGCGGCGCCCCCTGGACGTAGCCCGGTCCCTCGAGCGACGCGACGGTCTGCCGCTAGCCAGTGGACTGGCCCTCTGGGAGCGCTACAACCGGTCGGCCCTCGAGGGCCTCGCCGGGGTCGACACCTTCGTGACCAGCTACGAGGACGCCGTGGACGACCCGGCCGGGTCGGTAGCCGCCTGGGCCGACTGGTTGGCCGCCCTCGGCCCGTTCGAGGCCGAGCGCCCGGGATGGGACACGGGCCGAGCCGCGGCCGTCATCGCCCCCGGGCTCCGCCATCAGGCCGTCCCGGCCGCAGGGGGGGAGCCGGACCTGCTGTCCGCCGAGCAGCAGCGGCTGGCCGACCGGCTGGTCGGTCTGGCCGGGGGCCAGCGACCGCTCCCCGGGATCGATCTCGGGGAGGAGACTCCGTGGACCACCGCCCTGGTCGCCGCCCGACGCCAGGCCACTTGGGCGAGGCAGCGGGCCGAGGAGGCCCGCCAGCGGTTCTGGTCCACCCGGCAGCGGTGGGCCGAGTCCCAGCGTGATGTGGCCCGGGCCCGGGCCGTGGCCCGGCAGGCCGGCGCCGAGCGGGACAGGGCCGAGGCCGAGCGGGACGGGATGGAGGCCGAGCGGGACGGGGCCCGACAGCAGTTCGAGGCGACCCGGGCCGCGCTGGGGGAGGCGGAGACCAAGCTGGCCCAGCTCTACGGGTCGACCAGCTGGAAGGCCACCAAGCCGCTGCGGTCCTCGCTGACCCGGGTGGAACAGTGGCGGAAGGGCCCCTCCGGCCCGGATCGGCAGGGCTGATGGAGGCGCCCCAGTGGGCCCGTTCGGCCTTCTTGGCCTTGCCCGACCCGGTCCAGGCCAGGATCAGGCACCGCACCGGCCGCCTGGCCCCCTGGGAGGACGGACGGCCGCCCCAAGCCCCGGCCTGTCCGGCCGGGATGACCGCCGGGCCGCCGGACTTCGTGGGCGTAGGCGTGTCCAAGTGCGGCACCTCGTGGTGGTTCAGCCTCATCCTGGCCCATCCCGACGTCCACGGGCCGGTCAAGAAGGAGCTCCTGTTCTTCAACCGGAACTTCTTCCGCCAGTTCCGGGACCGCGACTGCTCGGACGCCGAGCTGGAGGCGTACCACCAGTGGTTCCCGCGACCGGCCGGGTCCACCACCGGCGAGTGGACGCCGTCCTACCTCTTCTCCTACCGGCTCCCGCCGATCCTCCAGCGGGCCGCGCCGAAGGCCAAGCTGCTGGTGCTGGTACGCGACCCGGTGGAGCGGTACCGGTCGGACATCTCCCGCCGCATGCCCCGCCGCCGCCTGCGCAGGGTGCGGTACCGGGGCCTGGCCCGGGGCTTCTACGCCGCCGAGCTCGCCCCCTGGGAGGAGGCGTACCCGCGCGAGGACCTGCTGGTCCTGCAGTACGAGGCGTGCACCCGCGATCCGGCCGGGCAGCTGGCGGCCACCTACCGGTTCCTGGGCCTGGACGACACCTTCCAGCCGCCCCAGCTCCACACGGCGGTCAACGCCACCGTGTCCAAGCGGGCCGTCGACCCCCGCTTCGAGCGGATGCTCACCGAGCTGTACGAGCCCGACGTGGTGGCCCTGGCCCGCCGCCACCCCGAGGTCGACCTGCGCCTGTGGCCCCACTTCGCCCACCTGGCCGGCCGGTAGGGCGGGCCGGTCGTGCCCCGCACCGCGCCGGTCGTCCACGCGGGTGGACCAACCGGGGCACGGACCGGGGTTCCATGCGTATCCTGACCGTGGCCAACCAGCTCGGGGCGTGGGGCGGGATGGAGCGGAACCAGCTGGCCATGTGCCGGGCCCTCTCCGAACGGGGCCACCGCATCGACCTGGTCTACGTGAGCGCCGGCGACTTCCTCGACGAGTGGCAGGGGGTGGCGGACTCGATGACCGCCGTCGACAGCACCCTGCCCCGCACCCGGGCCCCTGTGACCACGTCGTACCAGGTGCTGGGCGCGGCCCAGGGCATCCGTGACCTCCAGCCCGACGTCGTCTACGTCTACCGCTACCTCGACGTGCCCTTCGCCGGCGCGGTGAGCCGCCTGACCCGGGCCCCGGTCGTCCTCCGTCTGTGCCTGCCCCCACCCGACCGCCTGCCGTTCGTGATCCGGCGCAGTCTGTCGAACGTGGCCATGACCCTGGCCGTCTCGTTCGACACCGCCTCGCGCTGGCGGCGGAGCCCGCTGTCGGCCGACAGCGTGGTGGTGGTCCACACCGGGATCGACATGGAGACCTACTCGCCGTCGTCGGCCCCGGAGCGCCGGGCCGCCCGGGTGGCGCTGGGCATCGACCCCGACGCCTTCGTCGCCCTCTACGCCGGGCGCCTCAGCCCCGACAAGGGCCTGGACGTCCTCATGGAGGCCACCCGGCTGCTGCACGCCCGCCTCCCCCACTTCCAGTTGGTGGTGGTCGGCGGTCCTCCCCTGGGCACCGACCCGCGGGAGGCGGACCGCTACCGGGCCGAGCTGCAGGCCCGGACCGGGCCGGTCGACGCCCGGTGGCTCGGGCGGCGGCGCGACATCGTGCCCCTGATCGGTGCGGTCGACGTGGCCGTCGTCCCCAGCGTGTGGGACGAGCCGTTCTCCCGCTCGATCGTCGAGCCGCTGGCCTGTGGGGTTCCGGTGGTGGCCGCCGACGTCGGGGGGAGTCGCGAGATCCTGGTCGGCTGGCTGGAACGCTTCCTCGTTCCCCGTCGGGACGCCGGGGCCCTGGCCGACGCCATCGCCGGCCTCCAGGGATGGCGGACGGCCGAACCCGACCTCGGGGTCCATTGCCGGAGCGCCGTCGTCGACCGGTTGGCCCTCGGCCGTGAGGTGGACACAGTGGAGGCGGCCCTGGCCTCCGTGGCCCGCTACCGGCCGGCCGATCCCTTGGAGACCTACCGCTAGCCCGGTGGCCCGTGTCCGGACAGCACGCCTCCTGTGGTGCGCTCCTGCATCGGCTCGATCGGGAACCGGATGCCCAGATTCCCCCTGGCCCCGTCCCACAGGCCCCAGACCATGACCCCGACCCGGCGGATACGGCCGTCCTGTTCCCGCAGGACGGCCCGGGCGAACAGCTTGGACACGCTCCGCGGATAGCGGCCCAGCCGGCGCTTCACGTGGAGGTGGACGTAGAGCATGTTGCGGGCCTCGTAGTAGTACTTCCACAGCGGTACCCCCTCGCCGTGCCGGATGGCGGCGTGGGCCACGATGGCGCCGTCGACCACCTGGCGCTGGTAGCCGGCATCGGGGATCCGCCACTGGAGGTACTCGGTATCCTCCGCCCACCAGAACAGCTCCCCCATGGGCAGCCCGACCGACAGGACGATCTCCCTCGACAGGACGAAGCCGCACCACGACGGCCACACGTCGAGGGAGCCGTCGGGTTGACGGGACCTCGGGAAGACGAAGGCCTCGGCCGGCCGGGTGGCGGCCACCGCCCAGAGCCGCTCGAGGCAGTCCGGCTCCGGGGCCATGTCGTCGTCGAGGACCCAGGCATGGCCGAGTCCCGAACCCAGGAACTCGGCCAGGGCCTGGGAGTAGCCGCCGGCCGGACCGGTGTTGAACTCCGACCGCACCACGCGGACCGGCGGCATGGTCAGGTCCGGCGGCACGGCCACCGGGGGCCAGCTGGCGTTGTCGACCACCAGCACGCCGTCGGGGGGCATGGTCTGGCCGGCGATGGCCGCCAGGCAGCGGGCCAGGGACTCCGGGGCATTGTGGGTGAGCACCACCGCCATGATGCGCCGGTCCGCTTCCTCCACTACAGCTCGCACCTCCGTGCTCAGGACCGGTGGGCCAGTACGAACCAACCGGTCTCGTCCCTCGCCGCATCGACCACCAGCCCGGCCCGGTCGAACCAGGGGGCCAGCTCGCTCCATACGTAGCGGTGCTCGACCGGGGCACTGAGCCGGTCGAACGTGTCGAGGACCAGGCTGCGGAGGGGCTTGCCCCGGTAGGCGTCCATGGGCAGGGCCGAGAGGGCGGCGTGGCCCCGCCGGTCCCCGAAGGCCCCCGGGGCCACCACCCCGTAGTAGAGCAGGGCGGCGACGGGCGCACTGACCACCTTCAGCACCCGGTGGGGCAGGCGGACGGTCACCCTCCGGAGGGCGGCCGCGGCGGTCAGGGCCGCCGAGCGGAGCCCCGGCGTGGGGGGCCGGCTGTACAGGTAGAGCAGGACCTGGCCCCCGGGAGCCAGGTACTCGACCAGGCGCTCGAACCCGGCCTGCGGGTCGTCGAGGTGGTGGAGCACGCCGAGGCTGGCGATGAAGTCGAAGGAGGCCGGGGCGAACGGGGCGTAGCGGAGGTCGGACCGGACCACCTGGACCGAGGGGAACCGGGCCAGGTTGCGGGCGGCGGCCTCCACCGCCGATGAGCCGTCCAGGGCGGCCATCGACCCCAGGTGCTCGGCCAGGAACCGGGTGTAGCGGCCCTTCCCACACCCGGCGTCGAGCCCCACCTTGCCGTCCAGGGCCGGCAGGTCCACGTCCCGGAAGTAGACGTCGGCGAAGCCCTCGTCCTCGGTGCGGACGTCGTCGAAGTTGTTCCACTCGAAGCCGAAGCTGGCAAAGGTGGCGTTGGTGCTCCCCTCGGGCACCGAACCCGCGCGAGCAGTCGAGATACCCGTCGCGGACCGGCCAGCGGTGGCCGGACGGACAGGCCACGGCCCGGTCGTCGCTCTCGGGCTTCACCGTCTCGCCGCACTGCGGGCACCGCAGCCGGTCGATGATCTGATCCGGGATCATCCTGCTCCCCCCGTCAACGCACGCTCACTCCCCGAGGCCGCTGATCGTCCCCGACGCCCACTTCGTTCGTCACCCGCACACTACAGGGCACGGACGTCACCCCGGGGAGAACGCCGGCCACAGGGACAGGTCGAGCTCGGGGGCTTGGGCGACCAGGTCGGCGGTGTCGGCGGCGTACAGGGCCACCAGGCGGTCCCGGGTGTCGGGGTCGAGCGGGGCCGCCGGCCCCGGCCGGGCCGGCGTCGGCCGGCCGACGGGCCGGTGGCCGTCGTCGAGGCCGAGGAACCGGTAGGTGGCGGCCAGCTGGCCGTCCCGGTCCCGGCAGCATCGCTCGAACTGGAGGACCAGCACCCGCTCACGGGAGACGTGGCGGAGCACCTGACGCAACTGGGTCCCGTAGAAGCCGCCGTCGACGGCCTCGGCGATGGCCGTCCCGGTCTGGGCCACCTGACGCTCCGCCCCGTGGGACAGGGCCAGGCCGAGCCGCTCCACCGGGTCCCGCACCATGAACAGGATGCGGGCGTCGGGGGCGGCCGCCTCCAGCAGGGTGGCCACCCACGGGAGGGTGGCGTAGGTCGGGGTCCACTCGCCGGTCACGGTCCCCGGAGGGCGGGGGAACCAGCCGTGGTAGCCCCTCACCTCGGCCGGCCCGAACGGCTCGGCCGCGAAGTGGGACAGGTAGTGCCGGGCCGGCGGGAGGTCGGGGTGGGCCGAGACCCCCGGATGGTCGGCGACCAGGCGGTGCCACCATCCCGACCCCGATGCCGTCGCCCCCACACCCACGTACCCGGGCGGCCCGACGACCTCGCCCGGCCCGGGCCCGGGTGGGGTCAGATCGAAGCCCAGCTCCCAGGGTCGGAACCGGCCCAGCCGGTGCCGGAGGTCGACCCGCTGTTCGAGCGGGAGCCAGCGGTGCGCCCCGACGGGGAGCCGGCCCAGCGCGTCGGCCACCGCCGGACGCCAGCCGGACGGGGCGGCCCGGTGGGGCCGGGGGTCGACGGTCACCGGCCGCCCCCGGGACCGGCCACGCTGGGCCACAGCGAGCGATCGAGGTCGGGGACGAGCGAGCACAGGTCGTCCACGTCGTCGGTGTACAGCCCGGCCAGGCGTCGGGCCCCCTCGGGGTCCAGGGCCTGCTTGTGGGCCGAGACGTTCACCGCGGTGCGGAGGGAGTCGGGCCGGTGGTCCTCGTCCAGGCCGAGGAACCGGTAGGTGGCGGCCAGCTGACCGGCCGGGTCGGCGACGCACCGCTCGTACTGCAGTACCAGGATGCGCCCGGGGCTGAAGTACCGGAGGTAGCGGCGGAGGGACCGGGCGTAGAACCCCTGGCGGACGGCGTCGGCCACCGTCGACTCGGTGGCCAGGGCCCCCTGGCTGAGCCGGAAGGACAGTCCCGAGCGGAAGCGCTCCACCGGGTCCCGCAGGATGACCAGCAGCCGGGCGTCGGGGGCCGACCGGGCCAACAGCTCGGCCACCCACGGGTAGCCCAGGTAGTCGGGCGTCCACTCCCCGGTGATGGTCCCGGGGCGCCGCGGGAACCACCCGTGGTAACGGGCCGCCTCGGCCGGCCCGAAGGGCTCGGTGCCGAAGTGGGACAGGTAGTGCCGCTCCTTGTGCAGGTCGGGTCGGGCGGTGACCCCGGGATGGTCGGCGATCAGCTCGTACCACCAGGAGGTCCCGCCCTTCTGGACGCCGATCCCGACGAAGTCGGGTGGGCCGACCGTCTCGCCGGGGCCGAGGGGTGGAGGGGTGAAGTCGAACCCCCCCTCCCACGGGGCGTAGTGGCCGGCCCGGTGGAGCAGCGCCGTCCGGGTCCTCGGGGAGAGCCTCCGGAAGGCCGCCCACGCGGCGCGGGGTGGGCGCATCGCCTCACCATGCCACAGCGCCTGGCGGGCCGACAACGCCACGGCGCCCGGCGGCGCAGCCAGATCCACGGCGCCCGGCGGCGCCACGACGACCGGGCAGGGGCCGGTGGTCCGGCCCGCACCCCCCACCTGCGGCGTTCGGTATCATGACCCCCGGTGAGGGGGAGGTGCCGTGAGCCCATGAGTTGTGACTGCTGCGCCCCCGGGCCCCCGCGGGGCCGTCGATGACGTTCCTCCTCAGCGTGGTCATGCCCACCCACGACCGAGCCGACCAGCTGGAGCGGGCGGCCCGGTCCGTGCTCGACCAGGACGGGACCGAGATCGAACTGGTCATCGTGGACGACGCCTCCTCGGACGGCACGCCCCAGGTCACCGATCGGCTGGCCGCCGACCGGCGGGTCCGGGTGGTGCGCAACGAGCAGGCCATCGGGCCGGGGGCGGCCCGGAACAAGGGGATCGCCCAGGCCCGGGGCGACCTGCTGGGCTTCTGTGACGACGACGACGCCTGGCTGCCCCGGGCGGCCGGGACGCTGGCCGGGTACCTGGCCGCCCACGCCGAGCTGGGGGTGGTCACGTCGTGGCACCGGGTGGTCCACGACGTGACGGGCCGGCGGGTCGACTACCGGGGGCCACTGGTGTTCGGGGCCGAGGACCTGCTGTGGTTCAACGTGGTCGCCCTGCCCTTCGGGGTCATCCGGCGAGCCCACTTCGCCGACGACCTGGCCTTCGACGAGAAGCTCCCGCCGTGCGAGGACTGGGACCTGTGGCTCCGGTGCGCCCAGACCCGGCCCATCGCCGCGGTGCCCCAGGTGCTCTACGAGTACCACCAGCACGGCGGGGAGCGGGTGACCAAGGAGGGTTCCGGCGACCGCGGGGGGCGCCAGTCCTTCGTCGACAAGCACTGGTCGGCCATGACCCCGGCCTGCCGGGCCTACCACCGGGCGGCGGTGGCCCACCAGACCGTCGGCCGGGGGGCCATGCTCCGGGAGTTGGCCACCTCGGCCACGTCGGGACCCGTGGCCGCCGGCTTCGCCGCCACGGTGCTGGCCACGGCCGACGTGGCCGCCTCGGTAGGCATCCGCCGCGGGGATCCGGCACTGCCGTCGCGGGCCGTGCTCCGGCTGCTGGCCCACGCCCCCGCGTCACCACACCACGAGGGGGGCCCCCGATGACGGACCGCGGCCGGCCCGTCCTGATCGTCGGGCTGCCCCGCTCGGGCACCACCTGGACGATGCGGGCCCTGAGCTCGGGCCCGGGCACGATGGCCGTCGGCGAGCCCGACAACGAGGACAAGTTCCCGGCTTCCATCCACGCCAAGCACCGGGTGGGCCGGTACCCGGCCCTCCGCCCCGGGGAGGACTGCCCCCCGTACCGGCACCTGTGGGCGTGGATCCTCGACGGCGCCCACGAGGACGGGCGGGCCCGGCTGGCCAAGCACCTGCTCGGGCCCGGGGCGGTCGACCGGATCCACGAGGGGCGTCGCGACCCGGTCACCTGGCTGGCCGGCATGGTGGCCCGCAGCCCCCGCTCGGCCCCGTTCCCCGGCGGGGGACCTCGCCTGGTGGTCAAGTCGATCCACGCCCAGCTGGCCGCCGAGTGGCTGGCCGACTCGTTCGAGGTGGAGTTGCTGATCCTGCTGCGCCACCCGGCCAACGTCCTGGCCAGCTGGCTGGAGCTCAACCTGAAGGACTCGCGCAATTCGACCCTCGAGACGCGGCCCGAGATCCGGACCCGCTATCTCGAGCCCTGGGACGTACCCCTCCCGGGTCCGGATCCCATCGAGCGCATCAGTTGGCGCATCGGGTTGCTGGTGGCCGCACTCGAGGACGCCCGGTCCCGTCATCCCGAGTGGCACGTGCGGAGCCACGAACAGCTGTGCACCGATCCCATCGCCGAATTCCAGAAGCTCTACGCCGACCTGGGCCTCGAGTGGGACGACGCCTCGGCGGAGTTCCTCGACGCCCACAACACCCCCGGCTCGGGCTTCATGGTCAAGCGGGTGGCCTCCGAACTGTCCGATGTCTGGCAGCACCGGCTGGACGACGACCAGCTGGCCACGTTGCGGCGGGTCCTGGCCTGGTTCCCCATCACCTCCTGGACCGACCGGGACTTCGAGCGGGGCCCGGACGCCGGTCGGACCTCCCCCTAGTCCGGGGGCGCGGGCCCTCGGGCCGGCGTCGACGGGCCGCTAGCTCCGGGGTGCGGCCGCCCGGCGGAAATGGGCGACGAAGCCGGCCCGGCCCAGGGGGTGGATCTCGGCCACCTCCAGACCCGACCCGTCGGCCAGGCGCTCGAAGCCGTCGGCCCGGTACCCGTGCACCCCGACGCCCCGGGCGCCGTAGCGCACCTTTCGGAGGAGGAGCCGCAGCCCCGGGGCGGGGAAGGAGCCGACCACGTGGGGGGCGGCCCGTCCCATACGGGTCAACAGCGCCACCGGGTCCTCGACGTAGTCGAAGACCCCGAGGGCCACGGCCAGGTCGTAGGCGTCCACGTCCTCGATGGACTCCCAGCCCCGCTGCTCCACCTCGATCAGTCCGGGGAACACCGCGGCCTGTTCGCCGGCCAGGGCCACCATCGCCTCGGCCGGGTCGATACCGGTGACCTGGATGCCCTGGGCGGCCAGGGGGGCGAAGAGGGGGCCGCTCCCACAGCCGACGTCGAGGACCCGGGTGGCCGACACGGTGCGGGCGGTGTCCACGGCCAGCTCCAGCCGGTCGAAGAGCGGGCCCCGGCCCAGGACCCGGGCCACGGGCTCGCTCGAGTAGAAGGCGGCGAACCGGCCGGCCCGCCGGTGGAAGTAGGTCTGGAACTCACGCTCGGGCATGACCACACGCCTCACTGCCGTAGCGATCCAGCATCTCGATGAACAATGTCCTGACCCTCCCCCGTCCCAACAGCTGCTTGGCCACCGGCACCGACCGAATCGAGGTGGTGGCGGGCAGCGTGGCCCCGAAATCGTAGGAATGGTAGTAGAGCACCGCGGTCCCGTGAGCCGATCCCACCGCCGAGCGGGTGGCCGCGGCGGGAAGGAGCCGCTGGTAGCTGCCGCCGCCGAAGGGGTAGCCGAACCGGGCCAGCACCGGCAGCTCCCGGACCGGGGACGCCGCCCCCAGGACCCGGGTGTCCGACACGTACTCGAAGCCGGCCTCGGCCAGCAGGTCACGGTACCGGTCCAGACCCATCGTGGCCGGCACATCGAACCGCGGCGACCGGAAGCCCCGGACCGGCCGGCCCAGCCGGTCCTCGAGCGCGGCGCGACCCCGCCGCAGCCACGCCACCAGGGCGGTGGGGTCCTCGGGCAGATGGCCGTGGTCGGGACCGTGGCTGGCGATCTCGTGACCCCGGTCGGCCAGCTCCTCCAGCTCGGTCCCGAGGGTCTCGGCGTACTTGGCCACCACGAAGAGGGTCACCTCCGGTCGGTCGTCCGGCCGGTCCAGCAGCGCGGCCAGGCCTTCCAGGCCGCTCCCCGCCGCCTCGGGCCGCGGCAGGTGCTGGCCCAGCTCGGCCATCCCGTCGTACCAGTCCTCCACGTCGACGGTCAGGCACACCCGGCCCGTCACGCGCCGGACCCCACGGCCTCGTACAGGTCGGTCAGCCGGTCGATGACCCCGTCCTCGGAGAACCGGGCGGCCACCCGGGCCCGGCAGCGGTCCCCCAGCTCGGCACGCCCGGCCGGGTCACCCAACAGCCCCTCCACCAACGAAGTCAGCGCGGCCAGATCGCCCCGGGGGGCCAGCAGGCCGGTGGCCGGGTCGATGACCTCGCGCATACCCCGGATGTCGTAGCCGGCGACGGGCCGTCCCATGGCCGCCGCCTCCATGGCCACCCGGGGAATCCCCTCACGGTACGACGGGAGCACCACCAGATCGGCCGAGGCCAGGTAGGGGCGCACGTCGTCCACCGGACCGAGGAACCGCACCGTGCCCGCCGTCGACGCCTCGGCCACCTCGGCCTCGGTCAGGGCGTCGCTCTGGTCGTGCTCGAACGGACCCACGTGGACGAAGTCGGCCTTCCCGGCCAGGGACGAGGCCAGGGCCAGGAAGTCGGCGCAGCCCTTCTCGCGGACCAGCCGGCTGACCATCACCACCAGGGGACGGTCCGAGGACAGCGCCGGCGTGACCGTGGCCGCGAACCGGTCCAGCACGATGCCGTTCCCCAGATAGGAGAGCTTGGCCGCCGGGCAGATCCGGACGGCGGGGAGCACCCGCTCGTCCTCGGTGCTCTGCACCACCACCCGGTGGGCCCACGTGCAGCACCAGCGCTCGAAGCACCAACCCAGCACGTTGGCCTTCCGGTCGTTCCCGGCGAAGTAGAGCGAGCCGTGGATGGTGTAGATGGCCGGGCTCCCGGCCAGGCGGGCGGCGGGGAGGCCCAGGAAGGAGGCCTTGGGCGTGTGGGTCTGGACGAAGTCGAACCGCTCCCGGCGCAGGGTCCGCCACAGCCGGGCGAAGGAGGCCAGGTCGGAGAGGGCGAACTCACGACGGATGGGCACCACCTCGACCCGGACCCCGGGGGGCGGGTCGTCGTAGGCGTCTCCGCTGACCACCGTCCACTCGACACCCTCGAGGGAGCAGAGCTGGTTGGCCAACAGCACCCGGGCGGTGAGCGACGTGGTGACCACCCGACAGCCGCGTGGGCGGGCCGGTGACGGTGAGGTGGCGGCACGTGACGTCGACGGCATCATGACCCCCCTCTCCCCTCCGACACCACCTCGTCGACGCCGATCGAGGCGCACGGCAGCCCTGCGTCGAGGGCCGGATACCGACCCCGGTTACCTTACCCCGCCCCGTCGGGGTGGTCACACCTGATCCGGTGCCGGAAGGTGCCCTGTCGTCCCTGGTCCGACCGGAGGGAACCGGGGACGACAGGGCTACCATCTGGCCATGGCCGAACCGGCGAGCCCCGCGCATCCCGGGTCCCACCCCGCCCCGGTTCGACGGGTGGCCTCGGCTTCCGCCTTCGCCGGGCGGTACCTCACGGCCAGCTACCGGCCCCTCCCCCACTTCGTCATCCTCGGGGCCCAGCGCGGCGGCACCACCTCGCTGTACCGGTGGCTGAGCAGCCACCCCGATGTGGCCCCGGCCCTGAAGAAGGAGGTCCACTTCTTCGACGGCCACTACGACAAGGGCATCCGCTGGTACCGAGCCCACTTCGCGCTCGGGCACCGGGGCCGCATCTCGGGCGAGTCCTGCCCCTACCTCCTCTTCCATCCCCTGGCCCCCGGCCGGGTGGCCCGGGACCTGCCGGCCACCGCCCGGTTCGTCGTCCTGCTGCGCGAGCCGGCCGAGCGGGCCATCTCGCAGTACTGGCACTGGCGGCAGCAGGGGCGGTGGGAGACCGAGTCGCTCGAGCGGGCCATCGAGCTCGAGGACGAGCGCCTGGCCCCGCAGACCGAGCGGTTCCTCCGGGGCGAGCGCAGCGTCGAGCACATCGCCTTCTCCTACGTGGCCCGGGGTGAGTACGCCGGGCAGCTCCGCCGATGGTTCGACGCCGTCGGTCAGGAGCGGATCCTCGTACTGGAGAGCGAGCAGCTGGCCGCCGACCCCGCGGTCCCCGACCAGGTGCTCGACTGGCTGGGGCTCCCGCCTCACCACCAGCCCTACCCGGCGTCGAACGCCGCCCGGCGCCTCGAGCCGACCAGCCCCGAGCTGCTGGGCCGGCTGCGGGACCACTTCCGGCCGCACAACCAGGCCCTCTTCGAACTCTTGGGCCGGGAGCTGTGGACCGACCTCCCCGGGGTGCCGTCCGCCGACCGCACCACCGGCTGAGCACGGGGCGACGCCACCGGAGGCGGCGGATCACCGCGGAGCGTGGCCGCGCCGTTGCCCACCCGGGTGGCCGGGTGTACCGTCCGGCGATGGTTCTGGGGGCACAGTGACCGGCGCCAGCTTCTGATGCTGGTCCTGCTGGTGGGAACATTCGGACTGCTCTGGCTGCACGTGGCGGCGCGGCGCGGGGCGATGGGCTTCGGCGCCCTGTCGAGGCGGGGCGCCCTGGTCCTGGCCTTCGTGGCCTTCGAGGTCCTGACCCTGGCCGTCACCGAGATGGCCAGCGTGGGCCACCACTTCACCCGGGGCGTGGTCGCCGCCCTCTGGGGGATCGCCGCGCTGGTCCTGGCCGCCGCCGCGGTACCGACGCTCCGGCGACGCGCCGACACCATCCGGGCCACCGGAGGCTGGACGGGGCGCCTGCGGGCCCGGCTCGGGGTCCTGAGCATCGAGGACCGGCTGTGGCTGGTGGTGCTGGCGGTGATCGCCGGGGTCCTCACGTACCTGGGCCTGCGGTACCTGCCCAGCAACTCCGACTCACTCATCTACCACTTGGCCCGCGTGGAGCACTGGATCCAGGACCGGACGGTGGCCCCCTTCGCCACCCACTATCTCCCCCAGGTCGAGTACGCCCCGCTCGACGAGTACACACTGGCCCAGCTCCACCTGCTGGCCGGCACCGACCGCTTCGACGCCGCTGTCTCCCTGCTGGCCGCGCTGGTCACGGTGGTCGGGGTGTCCGAGCTGGCCCGGTTGCTCGGGGCCAAGCGCTCGGTGCAGATCACCTCGGCCGTGGTGTGTGCCACCGTCCCCTCGGCCGTCCTGCTCGCCACCAGCACGGAGAACGATGTGTTCGCCGCAGCCATCGCCGTCGCCGTGCTGATCGTCCTGCTCGTCCAGTCCGGTGGGCCGCGGTGGCCGATGCGGGCGGCGACCCTCGGGGTCACCGCCGGCCTGGCCTACATGACCAAGGCCACCATCCCGATCATGCTCCTGCCCGTCGGCCTGCTGCTGTTGGCCCTGGCCCTCTATCGGCGCCGGCGGGCCCTCCGATGGCCGGCCAGCCTGCGGCGCAGCGCGGCGTGGGCCGGCGTGGCCGTCGTGGCCGTGCTGGCCGTGGCCGGGCCCTTCGCCGTCCAGGAGGCGCGGCTGTTCCACTCGCCGGTCGGGCCGTCGTCGACCGGGAGGGCCATCTCCCCGGTCACCGCGGACGCCGCCGCCGCCAACGTCGTCCGCAACCTGGCCAACAACTTCCACATCGGCAACGGCCGATCCGGATGGGAGTACGAGCTGTCGCGTGCCGTGCTCCCCGCCCTGGATCGCGTGTACCGGGTGTTCCACGTGCCCCGAGGACGACCCCAGCGACAGCGCCACCCCCGCCTACCGGGCCTTCACCGTCCAGGACTACTCCACGAGCGAGCGGGACGAGGTCGGCGGGGCCGACCCGTTGGACGTCATCTTGGTGGTGGCGTCCTTCGGGGTGCTCCTCGTGGCCGTGTGGCGTGGGGCCCGGGAGCTCCGGACGGCCCTGGTGCTGGCCGTGGGGCTGACCCTCGGCTACCTGGCCTTCACCGGCACGGCCAAGTGGGGACTCTGGGACCTGCGCTACGACCTGGTGCTGCTGGTCCCGTGGAGCGCCCTCATCGCGGTGGCGCTGTCCCGGACCACGGTCTGGGTGAGCCGGGTGGTCCTGGTGGTGCTGGTGGTGACCTGCCTCCCGCAGCTCCTCGACAGCTCGACCCGGCCCCTCGTGCCCTCGGCCACGTTCGACACCACCTACCGCCTGTCGTACCTCGAGCCCTACTTCATCAACTGCTGTGGGCTGTTCCAAGGCAGCGTGTACGCGGAGGTGACCGATGCCCTTTCGGAATCCGGTTGCCACCAGGCCGGCCTCGCCAATCTCGTCGCCTTCGAGTACCCGCTTTGGGCCGGACTGGAACACGATCACTGGACCGGGAGTCTGGACGCCGTCGACGTGACCAACCAGACCCGTTCGCTCGAGCCGGCCGGGCGGCGCTGCGCCTGGATCAGCCACCAGGGCGCGAGCTACGTCACCCCGGACAATGGGACGGTGAACCTCCAGTCGGGCGACCTGGCTCTGTCGGTGGAGACGAGCGAGGCCTCGACCATCCGCACCGCCATCCCGCGGTTCGCCAGCTCGGCGGCCGGTGTCCGGGTCTTCGCCGGAGGGGGCTGGTCCCTGACCGCCCTGGGCCAGGACCCGGTGCTCATCGGCCAGGGTTCCCTTTACGTGACCAGCGACACCGCCCGCCGGGTCCGGCTGGTGCTTCACCTGCCTGCCCACGTCCCCCAACCGACGGTGACCATGACCGGACGGGGCGGGACCAGCGTCCCGTCGACCACGGGTCTCCGGGCCATCCGGGCCACCCTGCACCTCCACCCCGGCGTCAACCGGATCGACCTGGCCCTCCGCCCGAGTGCGCAGACCCGCCGGCCGGCCCTGGTGCTGGAGTCGGTGTCGGTCGGCGGCGCCTAGGACCCGGCCGGCGCTACCGGCCGAACGAGGGCTCCCACCGGTCCATCCACGCCTGGAGGGCCAGCACGTCCCACAACTCGTGGGCCACGTCCCGCTGGCCCCGGAGGTGTCGGTCCCAGGCCTCTCGGATGGGGGCGGGATCGAGCAGGCCCTGGCGTACCAGGCGGTCCTCGCCGAGGAGTTCCTCGGCCCAGGGCCGCAGGGAGCCCCGCAGCAGGGTGCCGATGGGGAAGCCGAACCCCATCTTCGGGCGCTCGACCAACGCGGCGGGCACATGGCGCTCGAGCACCTGGCGGAGCAGCCACTTGGTGGTGCCCTGGTGGAGCTTCATGGACAGGGGCAGCCGCCAGGCCGTCTCGAACACGGCCCGGTCGAGGAACGGCACGCGGGTCTCCAGCGAAGTGGCCATGGCCGCCCGGTCCAGCTTGGTCAGGATGTCGTCAGGGAGGTAGCCCACGGTGTCCAGCCACATCATCTGTTCGGTGATGCCCTCCAGCATCAGCCACTCGTCGGGGCGGGAGGCCACCGAGACGGTGGGCCCGGCCCCGATCACCATCGACTCGGCGTCGTCCCAGTACGAGACCAGTGAGAGGTAGGCGTCCTCCGGTCCCGAGGCGGCCAGTACCTTGGCCACCTTGGCCACCTTGGAGGACGGGTTCCG
This sequence comes from uncultured Acidimicrobiaceae bacterium, assembly GCA_963812525.1. Classification (GTDB taxonomy): domain Bacteria; phylum Actinomycetota; class Acidimicrobiia; order Acidimicrobiales; family RAAP-2; genus Bog-756. The sequence continues at coordinate 119,709 of CAWEVL010000012.1, read as the reverse complement.
GACCTGCATCCGGGTGGGCAGGAACCGCGTGGCCCGGGCCCCACCGTCCACCCAGGAGGCCGGGACACCGCCGAGCGCCGATCCGGCCGCCCGTCGAACCGGGTCGGGCAGCGTCGACGCCCGCCGCCACAGGCGCTCCAGCCAGGCGTGCCGGTTGTAGCCGGCGAACAGCTCGTCGCCCCCGTCGCCCGACAGGCTGACGGTCACCCGGCTCCGGGCCAGCCGGCTCACCAGGTGCATGGGGATCTCCGAGACGTCGCCGAAGGGCTCGTCCCAGATGTCCGGGAGCCGGGGGATGACCTCGGCCGCCTCCTCGTCGGTCACCCGCAGCGGGGTGTGGTCGGTGCCGAGGTGGGCGGCCACGGCGGCGGCCTCGGTCGATTCGTCGAAGGCCCGATCGGCGAAGCCCACCGTGAAGGTCTGCACCGGCGTGGCCCGGTGCTGCTGCATCAGGGCCACCACCAGGCTGGAGTCGATCCCGCCGGACAGGAAGGCACCGACCGGCACGTCGGCCACCATGCGGGCCGCCACCGAGTCGGACAGCACCCCCTCGAGGTGGTCGGCCGCGGCCTCCGGGCTCCCGGTGAAGGGCGACCGGCGGGCCGTCTCGATGGCCTCCCGGGCCGACCAGTAGGACCGGGCCGAGGGCGGGCGGCCGGGTCGGGCGTCGGCCCCGAAGGTGACCAGCTGTCCCGGTTGCAGCTTGGTGACGCCGCGGTAGATGGTGTGCGGCGCAGGAATGCAGTTGTGCCGGAGATAGAGGGCCACCGCGTCACGGTCGAGGTCGGCCTCGAAGCCGGGCAGGGTGCGCAGGGCCTTGAGCTCGGAGGCGAAGGCCAGCGAGCCGTCCACCCATCCGTAGTACAACGGTTTCTCGCCGAAGCGGTCCCGGACCAGGTGGAGCTGGCCCAGCCGGCGGTCCCACAGGGCCAGCGCGAACATGCCCTCGCTGGCGTCCAGCGCTGCCGACAGGCCCCAGGCCGAGACCGCGGCCACCAGCACTTCGGTGTCGGACCCACCCCGGAAGGCGTGGCCCTCGGCGACCAGTCGCCGGCGGAGGGCGGCGTGGTTGTAGACCTCGCCGTTGTAGCTGACCACCCACCTCCCGTCGGCCGAGTGCATGGGCTGGCTGCCCTCGGGTCCCAGCTCCACCACCGACAGCCGGCGGTGGCCGAGGTAGATCCCCGTGGCCGGGTCGGCCCAGCTGCCCTCGGCATCCGGACCCCGATGGGTCAGGGTGTCGCCCATGGCCTGGACCTGACGTCTGAGGGCCTCGGCGCCGCCGCGCCCGTCCGGGTCGTACCGTCCGGCGATGCCGCACATCGGCTCAGCCCTCCGGCCGGGTCAACCGGGGACGCCGGAGGCGTCCGACGGGGGCAGGACGGTAGCGGCCGCGTCGAACTCCCCCACCCGGCGCGTGTACCGGGCGTCCTCACCCATGCGCCCCCGCACCCCGTCCCACAGCCCGCGGGCCATGGCCCGGCGCTGGGTCCCACTGGTGGCCTTCTGCATCTGGCGCACCGAGTAGGCCACGTGCCAGGCGTACCAGCTGGGTCGACCGTGGCGCCGGGCCAGGGCGAAGGAGTTGCGCGAGTGGTAGTAGGACCGCCAGGCCTCGGCCTCGTCGGTGGGCCGTCGGCGGCCCAGCGCGTCCTCCCGGCCCTGGTTGGTCTGCTGGCCCGCCACCTGGCCGGCGGCCACCGCGTCGACCAGCACCGCGAACCCGGCCTCCCGCACCCGGCAGAAGAAGTCGAAGTCCTCGAGGCCGAAGAACCACGCCGGATCGGGGAGCACCCCGGCCTCGACGACCGACCGGGCGACCAGCGTCGCCCCCCAGCAGGCCACGTCGACCGAGGCCAGTCCGAAGGGGACGTCGGTGCGGGGGACGACGTTGACGGTGTGGGCGCCGCGCCCCACGAACACCCGGCCGTAGGCCACGATCGCCCCGACCGGCGGCGGTTGGTCCCCCCGGGCCGACACCCGGTCCAGCAGCTCGCCCAGCCGGGGAGCGGGCAGGTCGAACAGGCCGACGTCGTCCTCGCACAGGTAGGCCCAGCGGGTGCCCGGGTCGTCGAAGGCCGCCACCAGCCCGGCCCGGAACCCCCCGGCCGGTCCGGTGTTCCGATCCAGCCGGACCATCCGCACCCGTGCCTCCAGTTCGGGATCGTCGAGGCCGCCCTGGCCGTTGACCACCACCACCACCCGTTCGGGGGGCAGGCCCTCGACGTCCACGCAGCGAGCGCACGACCTCGCCGGCCAGACGGGGCCGCAGGTAGGTGAGCACCACCGCCGTCACCCCGACCGGTGCCACCGGTGGGCGGACCCCGGTGGCGCTGGCCCCCCGGCCCGTGGTCATGGCACCCTCACGGGGCTAGGCTAACCGCGGACGGAGGCGGTCGGCTGTGCCGGCACTGTCGGGCTGCCGTTGGGGGTTTGGCACATTGGGGTACTCGGGGTACATCGGGCACATCGGGCTACCGCCCGGGGCACCGTGGGCGGTCGAATTACGCCGGAAGGTCACATGATCAGCGTCATCGTGCCCGTCCGCAACGGTCAACCCTGGCTGGAGGCGCAGATCGAAGCGATCGCCCACCAGGAGTACGACGGACAGTGGGAGCTGATCATCGCCGACAATGGTTCGACCGACGACAGCCGGGCCGTGGCCCGGCGGTGGTCGGAGCGCCACCCCCGGATCCGCTGCCTGGACGCCTCCACCATGCACGGGGCCCCGGCGGCCCGCAACGCCGGGGTTCGGGCGGCCAGGGGCGACCTGCTGCTCTTCTGCGACGCCGACGACGTGGTCCAGCCCGGGTGGCTGGCCAGCTGCGGCCGGGCCCTCGAGGAGGTCGACGTGGTGGCCGGGGTCTTCGACTTCTGGTCGCTCAACGGGGTCCTGGCCTCACCGCCCAAACCAGCCTCCATGCGCCAGCTGGGCTTCCTCCCGGCCGGCCTCGGAGCCAACCTGGCCGTGCGCCGGGCCGCGTTCGAGGCGGTGGGGGGATTCGCCGAGGAACTGCTCATCGGCGAGGACATCGACCTGTGCTGGAGGCTGCAGCTCGAGGGCTACCGGTTCGTCATCGAGTTCGGCGCCGTCGTGGCCAAGCGCGAGCGGCCCGGCTTCCGACAGGTGTTCCTGCAGGCGGCGGCCTACGGGCACAGCGGACCGGCCCTCTACCGCCGGCACCGGCGCACCGGGGCCCGGCGGAACCTGGGCGGCGCGGCCAAGTCGTGGCTGTGGCTCATCCTGCTCTCCCCCCGGCTGGCCCGACCCGGGGGGCAGCGCCTCGACTGGGCCCGCGCCGCCGGGATGCGCACCGGTCGGCTGGCCGGCTCCGTCCGGGAGCGGGTCTTCTTCCCCTAGGTCCTCCACCGACCGAGGGCCTTCACCGCCCGCTCGACGCCGGACCCTTCACCGACCCGGCGTCAGTTGATCTCCCACTCCGCCCCCACGAAGATCGGCGACATCACCATGACCCCCTCGGGCGGGTTCCACGGTTCGGGGCCCATGAGGTCGAAGGACATCACCGGCCGCCACGGCAGCAGGGGCTTTCCCTTCCCGCCGGCGTGGCCGGACATGGCCGGCCACAGCGAGTAGCGCCCCTTGGGCAGCGGCACGTGGCGCAGGCGACAGGTCACCTCGAAGTCCCCGGCCGGGAACGAACCGCTGTAGCGGACGATGAACATGGGGAAGGCGCTTCCCTGGGACACCCCGATGAAGAAGTTGGCCTCGAGGGCCTCGGGCGAGCTGAGGGTCAGTCGGATGTCGAGGTCGACCTCCGAGCGGATCTGGCCGCCGTCGGCCGCATCGATCTCACATTTGAGCACCTGTACGACGCCCTCGGTCGAGGTGACCAGGGCGGCGTTCTGCTCGACGGCGGCCCGGTACTTGGCCACCACGTCGCGGGTAGGTCCGGACGCCTGCACCACGGCGTCGGCCAGCCACACCGCCTTTGAACACGAGGCCTCGACCGAGGCGAGATCGTGGGAGACGTAGAGCAATGTGGTGCCGGAGCGGACGATCTCACCGATCCGCTTGAGACATTTCTGCTGGAAGTTGGCGTCGCCGACGGAAAGCACCTCGTCCACCAGGAGCACGTCGGGCTCGAGGAAGGCCGCGATGGTGAAGCCGAGGCGCATCTGCATGCCGAGGGAGTAGAACTTGACCTGTCGGTTGACCGCATCGGACAGGCCGGCGAAGTCGACGATCTCGTCGAATCGCTCCTTGATCTTCTGGCGGCCCATGCCCATCACCGCGCCGTACAGGTAGATGTTCTCCTTGCCGGTCAGCTCAGGGTGGATCCCACTGGTCACGCTGAGCAGGGCCCCGATGCGGCCCTGGACGGAGCAGCGGCCCGCCGACTGGTAGGTCACCTGGCTGATGATCTTGAGCAGGGTCGTCTTGCCCGAGCCGTTGATGCCGATCAGGCCGAGGGTCCCTCCCGGTGGGACCTCGAGCGACACGTCCTTCAGCACCCACCGGAAGTCGTGGCGGGCGCCGGTGCCGATGGACTTCCCGAACCGCTTCAGCTGGTCGTAGAACTTGGGCACCGTCTTGTCGGCGCGGAACTTCTTCCACACCTCCTCCACGGCGATGGTCCCGTCAGGCAATGTCGGCAAAGTTCACCTCCAGCTTCTTGAAGATGTGGTACCCCAGGAGCAAGTAGGTGGTGGCACCGGCGACGGCCACGGCCACCAGGTTCCACTCGGGCGCCTGGCCCAGCAGCATGGTGTTGCGAGCGTTGGCGATGATCGGTCCCAACGGGTTGAAGAACCCGTAGATCAACTGGAGGTTCACGGTGATCCCGCCCACGTGGTGGACGTGACGGACCAGGTGGCCGTTCACCACGTGGGAGACGTGGACCAGGTGGCCCCCGGCGATGTGGTACGAGGTGGGGATCTCGGAGAAGGGCCAGATGACCGGGGTGGCGAACAGGCCGAGCGAGGTGATGATGGGGAGGACCTGCATCAGGTCGCGCATCTGGATGATGATGCTGGACACCGCCATGGCCACGCCGGCGGCGAAGACCAACTCGATGACGATGAGCATGGGCACAAACACCGTCGCCAGTTTCGGCGCCCGCCCGAAGATCACGAACAACAGGGCCAGGGGGATCCACGACATCAGCGTGCCGAGGGCGTTGACGCACAGGGTCTCCAGGGGGAAGCACTCCCGGGGGAACTGGGTCTTGGCCAGCAGGGCCTTGTTGGAGAGCAAGGACTGCCCGCCGGTGCCCAGGGCCGTGGCGAAGAAGCTCCAGCACAGGATGCCCACGAAGGCGTAGAGGGCGTAGGGCAGACCCTGGCTACCGAAGGTCTTCACCCTGGAGAACACGACCACGAAGATGAGCAGGGTGGCCACCGGGCTGAGCACCGCCCACAGGACGCCCAGCGTGGCCTGCTTGTACTGGGCCCGGAAGTCCCGCTCGGCCAGGGTGTAGATGATCTCGCGGGCGGCCCACAGGTTCTTCAGCGACTCGACGTACCTGACCCGGTGGTGGTAGATGATGTCGTCGGGCGGCTCGGCCGGCACCGTCGAGACATCGGTCTCCACCAGCACGTCGCCAAAGGACGAACCTACGACTGTCATTGGCTGACACTACCCCCCCGGTCCCAGCCATTGGGACCCCGTCACCGGACTTCCGACCCCGGTCAGCGTATCGCAGTATGGGCACAACGGGCCAAAGGCGGGGGCGTCGGCGCACCGCTAACATCGCCCCGTGCCGGAGCCCGGGGACCCGTCCACGCCCAGGTCAGCGGGGCCGACCCCGATTCTGCTGGCCGTCAAGGGCCTGGGCCACGGCGGCGCCGAGCGCCTGCTCGTGGACACCGTGGCCACAGGTGACCACCGGGCCTTCGAGTTCGAGGTGGCCTTCGTGCTCAGCGGATCCGACGCGCTGGCCGGCGAACTGCGGGACGGCGGGACCCCGGTCCACGACCTCGGGGCCGACCGAAGCCTCGACCTCCGATGGCTGGCCTCGTTCCGGCGCCTCCTCCTCGACCACCGCTACGCCATCGTCCACTTCCATCTGCCGTACACCGCGGCCCTGGGCCGCCTGGTCATCCTGACCCTGCCCCGCCACCGCCGACCGGTCACCGTGTACACCGAGCACAGTCTCTGGAACAAGGTCTCCCCACTGGTCAAGCTGCTCAACCGGGCCACGGTGACCCGCGACGGCGCCCTCATCGCCGTGTCCGACGCCGCGTACCAGGCGCTCCCCCGCGCCCTCCGGCCGCGGGCCCGGGTGGTGGTGCACGGGGTGGACCTCGCCCCCTCCCGCGCCATGGAGGCACACCGCGACGAGGTCCGGGCCGGGATCCGGGCCGAGCTGGACGTGGCCGACGGGGACCTGCTGGCCGTGACGGTGGCCAACCTCCGGTCGGAGAAGGGCTATGACGTCCTGTTGGAGGCGGCCTACCAGACCGCACGGCGTCAGCTGCCCCTGTGCTTCGCCGCCGCCGGCCAGGGTGACCAGGGCGAGCTACTGGCCGAGCAGCACCGGACCTTGGCCCTCGGCAACCGGTTCCGGTTCCTCGGCCACCGACTCGACGCGCTGGCCCTGCTCACCGCGGCCGACATCGTGGTCCTCCCCTCCCACCAGGAAGGCCTGCCCGTCGTCCTCATGGAGGCGGTCAGCGTGGGGGCCACCATCGTGGCCACCTCGGTGGGAGGCGTGCCCCAGGTCATCACCGACGGGGTCGACGGCCTGTTGGTGCCGCCCGGGGATCCCGGGGCCCTGGCCGACGCCCTCGAGCGGCTGGTCGGCGACCCCGATCTCCGCCGACGGCTGGGGGCGGCGGCGGCGGCGCAACGGGCCAGGTTCGACGTGGCCCGGGCCAGTCGCGAGATCGAGGACCTCTACCGCGAGCTGCTGGACGGTCCGGGGCGGGCCGGGGCGCCGGGGGCGGGCCGCTCAGCCGGCTGACCACCGCGGGCTCCCGCCGGCCACGTCGGTGGCCAGCCGGGCCACGGCCTCCTCGACCACCTCGGAGCGGAAGCGCTCCTCGAACAGTCGGTGGGCGGCGTCGGCGACCGTGCGGCGGAGCTCGGGCTCGGTGAGCAGGCGGGCACAGGCCCCGGCCAGGGCCCGGGCGTCATCGGCCACCAGGAGGTGCACGCCGTCGACGCCGTCGATCCCCTCGGCTCCCACCGTGGTCGACACCACCGGGACCCGGTGGGCGAAGGCCTCGAGGATCTTGACCCGGGTCCCGCTGCCGTAGCGCACCGGGACCACCACCAGGTCGGCCCGGGCCAGCTCGGCGCCCATGTCCGGGACCCGACCCACCAGCGAGACGCGTGGCGGGTCGTCCAGGTCGGACAGCTCTGGGCCGTGCTCGCCGACCAGTCGGACGGCCACGTCGGGCACCCGGGCGGCCAGCGCCGTGGCCACGTCGCCGGCCAGCCACCGGGCGGCCTCGATGTTGGGTGGGTAGCGGAGGAGGCCCTGGAACAGCACCGTGGGCGGGGTGCCGACGGAGACCCGGCCGAGGGGGTGGTCGGCCGCCCGGTAGCCGTTGGGGATGACCGCCACCCGCGCCACCCCGCGGTCCCGGGCCCGGTCGGCGTCGAGCTCGCTGCACACCACCACCGCCGAGGCCCTCCGGCCGGCCCGGCGGTGCAGCCGCTGCCACCGGCGGACCTCCTCGTGGGCCATCGCCGCGCTCCCGGTCCTCCGGACCCGGACCGGCCAGGTCGCCGCCGCGGGGCGGGGCACGGCCAACCGGCCGAGGATCTTCTGGTCCTCGAGGTCGTCGAGGTCGAGCACGGTGGGGCCGAGCACCGGCTCACCGGCCAGCACCCAGGGGCGGGCCCCGAAGCACCAGACCAGGTCGTAGCGGCCGGAGGCGAAGCGGGCCAGCGCCCGGCGGACCGTGGGCCCGTCCTGCCAGGGCAGGCCGAGCGGCAGGTGGGGACGGGCCAGGCCGGGCACCAGCCCGGCTCCGGTGGCCGGACGGTTGTCGAACCCGACCCGGGCCACCCGGTCGAGCCCGAGGGACGCGTCGGGCGGGTCGAGGTCGGTGCGGAACTTGGAGACGGCCGAGAACAGGTCGACCGACCCGCACCGGCGCAGGCCGCGGAGCACCATGGCCAGCCGCAGCCTCGGTCCCCGGTCCTCGGGCCACGGGTACTCGCCGGCAATCACCAAGGTCCTCATCGACACCCCTCACCCGAGCGGTCGACGCGGCCGACGCGGTCGACCGGCCCACTGCGTCCACTGGGCCGGGCCCGACGGCCGGCCGCTCCCGCTCGTCGTCGATGGTAGCGGAGGGGCCGGCGGTGACCCGGCCCGGGCCGCACCCCGCTGCTAGCATCGTGCCGCCGGTAGGGCCGGCCGTGGCTTGGGGGGCCGCCCATGACCGACACCTTGCCCGAGGACACCCGCAACCGCATGGCCCAGGATCCGCCGACCGCCGACGTGCCCTTGGTACTGCACGTGATCCCCACGGCCCGGGCGCGTGGGAGCCCAGCGCGAGGCACGGGCCCTGGCCGACCATCTCGACGCCCCCGGCGTGCGCCACCACCGGGTGCTCAGCCTGTTCGCCGGCCCGGACGAGGTCGTGGTGGACCGCTCCCTCCGGCAGCCCGGCGGGGACGACCCTGCGGTGGGGTTCGACGGTCGACTGGTCCTCCGCCTGCGGCACACGCTGGCCGACATGGACCCCGACGTGGTGGTGGCCCACGGCAGCGAGCCCCTCAAGTTCCTGGTCCCGGCCATGGTGGGCCGGCGGCGACCGCTGGCCTACTACGCCATCGGCACCTACTCCGGGTCGGCAAGGACCTCCCAGCTCCGGCTGTGGCGCACCCTGCTGGCCCGGGCCGACCGCATCGCCGCCGAGGGGGAGGAGGTGCGTGCCGAGTGCATCGACCGGCTGGGCGTCCCCCCGCACCGGGTGGTGGTGACCCCCAACGGACGCGATCCCGAGATGTTTCGCCCCGCCCACGACGACGCGGCAGCAGCAGGCGAGTCGGAGGCCCGCCCGGCCCACCTCCTCTTCGTGGGGGCGCTCACCTCCGGCAAACGACCCGACCGGTTCGTCGAGGTGGTGGCCGCCCTCCGCTCGCGGGGCTTCGACGTCCGGGCCACGGTGGTCGGGGACGGGCCGCTCCGCGACGCGGTGGCCCTGCCCGCCGAGAAGGCCCGGGTCGAGCTCTTGGGCTCGCGGTCGGACGTGGCCGAGCAGATGCGCCGGGCCGACCTCATGGTGTTCCCCAGCCGACCCGAGGGGGAGGGCATGCCGGGGGTGCTCATCGAGGCGGCCCTGTCGGGGCTGCCCGTGGTGGCCACCGCCGTCCCGGGGGTGGCGTCCATCGTGCAGGCGGGCGAGACGGGTCTGGTGGTGCCGGTGGACGATCTCGAGGCCATGGTCTCCGCCGTCGGCACCCTGGTCGAGGACGGCCCGCGTCGGCGGCGGATGGGACAGGCCGCACGGCAACGGGGTCTGGACCACTTCAGCCTCGACGCCGTGGGCCGCGTGTGGATGGACCTGCTCCGGCCCCTGCTCGACCAGGCCGCCCGCCCCCGGCGACCCCGGCGCTAGCCCGACGGCCCCGGCGCTAGACGGCCGGCCCGGGCGCTGGAGGCCGGCGCGGGTTCGGACGCGACGAAGGGTGGGGCCGGAGCCCCACCCTTCGTCGGTACTGCGTGGCTGTCAGGACGCCCGAGCTACCTCGAAGCGGTCAGCGTGGAGCCGGTGACCATGCTGATCTTCTTCAGGCCCTTGGGGGCCTTCAACGTTGCCGTGGTCACGCCCTTCTTCACCTTCACCTGGAGCGTGGGCTGGCACTGGGCGAACGCCGGGGTGGGCGCAGCCGAGGTCGGCGCCCCCTGGGCCAGCGCACCGATCGTGGTGGCGTCGGGGACGCCCACCGCGCCCACCGTGCCACCGGTGCCGGCGAACGAGCCGGAGACGGTGCCACCGGTCAGGCTGAACGACACCGGTGGGATGATCTGGTCGGTGACCGTGGTCGGCGCGATCTTGGCCGTAGTCGACGTGTAGGTGATGGTGGAGTCGTACTCCGTCGTGCTCGGCGGTGTGGCAGCCAGCAGGCCGGAGCAGGTCACCTCACCGGTGTTCCCCGTGTGCGCCGGATCGACGCCGACCGAGAACTTGACGGCGGTGACCGATGCCGTGTTGGTCCCGTCGGTGACGGTGCCCGTGCACGTCCCGCTCCCCTTGATGGCGGGGGCCTCCGGGCCGTTGGCGGCGAACTGCGTGTCGCCGATGGCCGCCACCTCTGCGACCGGGTCGGTGGCGTGGGCCGACTGCACCCAGTCGTTCTTGAGCGGCACGCTCAGTTTGATCGATGCGGTGATGTCACAGTGGATGCTGCTGCCGGCCCCGGCGGTGATGGTGGGCTTGCCGGCGAAGGCCGGGGCCGACGAGAGCGCAATGGCGCCCCCCGCTGCCAACGAGACCGCGAGCGCGGACTTCATAACGATTTTGAACATGATGTGGGTTCCCCCCCAGGTTTCAGTTGCTTGGATGGATTCGCATCCGCCGTGCGGGGGTGAACCTAACAAACTCTGACCCTCGAAACAACACACCCGCCTCCGGACAACACCCGCGGATGCAGTCCCGCTCCGTGAGGGAACAGTCACCCAGCGTGAGGAAGGGTGCGCGGTACGCGTTCGGGTGTCGGGGCGTCGTCCGGTCGAGGTCAGCCCGCCGTCGGACCGGCCGCCACCCGCTGACGGGCTCGGGCCCGTTCGGTGGCCTGCCGGAGCTCGAGGCGGGCCCTGCGCCGCAGCTCCCATTCGTAGCGGGGCGGGCGGTGCTTGGCGGCGCGGGGAACGGCCAGCAGGACCAGCAGGAACGGGAACATCATGGTTCGCTCCCGCTCGATCAGGCCGAGATTGCCCAGGGCGGCGAAGGTGTAGATGAAGGTGAGGGTGTAGACGACGCACAACATCACATAGGGACGGGCGAAGGCCGCCCGGGGCACCATGCGGAGGTTCCGGTAGGACATGGCGATGAGCACCAGGAGCACGGTGTTCTCCCCGGCCGCCACCAGCTCGCTGAGGCCGTGCCAGTTGAAGGGGAGGGGGTTGAACAGCACCTCGTAGATGTCGCGGGGGAAGGTGGCCAGATTGGTGGAGTAGGGAACCCCACTGCTGCCGAACCCGAGACCGGTGCCCTGGTTGTTGGCGTTGGTCTGCTGCAGCGAGAGGGAACCTCCGGAGCCGTGATGGAGGTATTTGAACGTCACCCCGACGGCGATGGCCAACAATCCGCCGAGGAACACCAGGGAGACCAGGCGACGGAGCCCACCCAGGTGCCGTCGGGCCGCCGCGGTGGGGATCATCATGGCCACGGCGAAGCCGGCCAGGATCAACAGGAGCTCGTTCGGCCGCACGTAGGCGGCGATGAAGACGCCGGGCACCACCAGTATCAGCCCGCCCGGTTTTCGGGCGAGGAACTTCGCCGCGGCGTAGGCGGTGAGGCCCAGGGCGAACATCATGATCGACTCCTTGCTGACGTCCGCGGTCCAGAAGATCAGCGAAGGGAGGAAGAACAGCATCAGGGCATACCGGCGGGGGTCGGCTCCGCTGAAGGTCAGGGTGAAGGCCCGGAAGAAGAACACGGAGCCGATGAAGGAGAGCCAGCTGAACACCAAGAAGGTGGCCAACTGGTTGACTCCGACGAGGGTCATGACGATGCCGGTGGCGATGCTGACCGATCCGTCGTTCACGATCTGGCGCACGTTGGCCCCGGCCGTGGTGAAATTGAAGTGGCGGAAGTTCGGGGCGAGGAGGGCGCCCTGGTGGACGTAGCGGTTCCAGTCGGCGATGCCGTGGTAGACGTGATTGACCACGAAGATCTGGGCCGGCGCGGCCAGCAGGTGGAGGACCAGACTGAGCGTCAGGATCTTCACCAGCCAGGGGTTCCGCTCGGCGAAGGCGATCCGCTGGATGACCATCCGTCCCAGTCCGAAGAGGATGACCGCCACCAGCAGGGCCACGATGGGGTTCGAGGGAAGCTGGGCCGCGAGCAGCATGGGATGGGCGGGCCCGCTCGGGGTCAGTAGCTCGACGGGGCGCTACCGCCCGGGCCCGAGCCGGCTCCGGGCCCGAGGGCCAGGACTGCCTCACGCTCCGCCGGTTCCGGCTCGGCCTGGGGTGCCACCGGCCCCACCCGGCGGGGCACGGTGAACCGGATGTCCTTCTGGTCGATCCGCACGTTGGTGAGTACCACCCCGAGCACCGGCGCGTCGATGCGCCGGAGGAGGTCGCCGGCCCGTCGGGCGTCGCCGAAGGTGGTGGCGCCGCACTCTCCCACCACCAGGACGACATCCACCGCCCGGGCCAGGGCCTCGGCATGGTGGACGGCCAGAAGGGGCGGGACTTCCACGATGACCACGTCGCAGAGCGTTCGGGCCGCGTCGAGCACGGCGCGTCCCCGGGTGACCAGCTCGCCGCTGTTGGCGATGAACGGACCGAGCGGCAGCCGGGAGACGAACTCCAGGCGCGACGGCTGCATCTGGGCCTCGACGTCCTCGCGGCGGATCACCGGGGACCGGCCGTCGGCCACGCGCAGACTGTTGCCGGCCTCGATGTCGCCGGTCGAGACCACGATGACCCGCTGACCGGCCTCGCCGTAGATGGCGGCCAGGTTGGCGGCTACGTGGGGCCGGGACGGCTCGGTGCCGGCCGACACCACCATGACCACCTTCCGCTCCCCCAGTGCCGACACCGGGACGGCCGGGCCGGGCCGGGGGGCATCCATCAGGACGCCCTGGCCGTACTCGTACCCGAAGGGGTCGGCCGGGGCCGACTGCGGGGCCAGGCTCTCGAACAGCACGGACATCCGGAGCATCCGGTAGGCCTCGGCCCCCGGTGAGTCCGGTTCGCGTACGACGTCGACGGGCAGGCTCTGGCCCCCGACGGCCTGCCCGGCCTTCATCGGCAGCGCCGGGATCTCCACCACCACCGGGAAGCCGAAATTGGACGCGGCACGGTTGGCCGAGCGGAGGCGCTTGTCGAGGAGCTCGCGCAGGAGCACGATGCCCGCCCCGATGAGGGCGCCGATGACCAGCCCGGCCAGGACGCGCACCTTGCGGCTGGAGGTCAGGCTGGTCTTCGCCCCGGTCCGGGTGGCGGTGACCGCCTGCTGCTGAACGGAGAAGCCGGTGTTGACGGGAATGGGGGTGTACCCGGAGCTGGTGTCCGACGAGCCGGCGGCGTTGGGCGAGTTGGGCGAGTTGGCCGCCTTGGCGGCGGCGGCCGTCGCCGCGGCCTGGGCCCGTGCCTCAACGGACTGGTAGATGGTGCTCTGGAGCTCAATGGCGAAGACGTTGGCCCGGAGGATGGCCTCCGCCGGCGTCTTGCCGTAGGCGGTGAGGAGGACCTCGGTGGCCGTGCTCCGCTTGATGGGGGTGCTGCTGGCCGTGGTCTGCTTCAGGGACGTGACCCCCGGTGGGACGATCGTCACCGTGAAGTACCTGTAGTACAGGTAGCTCGGGACGTTCAGGTGCGCCACCCTTGCCGCCGCGGCCTGGACATGGCTGCTGGTGGCCACGAAATAGATCTGGCTGCTGGTGACCCCCCCGCCCAGCGGGCTGGCCTTGCTGGACGGGATGGATCCCACCAGCGCGCTGGACTGCCAGGGCAGGCCCCGCTCCGCCTTGGCTGGCGCGCTCACGGGCAGCAGCACGGCGATGACCGCGCCCACCAGTGCCAGGACAATCAGCAAACGCCAACTGCGCCGGAGCGCACCTGTGTAATCGATCGGCTCCATCGCGACTCCCACTCCCTGCCCAACGTAGACGGGTGATCATATACCGCCGCACTGGCCTCTGAACAGCGCCAATGTTGCTCGACCCGGGGGGTGCGACGGCCCGATACCCAATATTGGGGATGGTCGCAACACTAAGCGATCGGTAACCTCACACCAGCTTGTCCAAGGTCCCCGATGGGGCCTCGGCCAACCGCAGAACTGTGTTGGGAGCAGCTCGCCGGGGGGGATGACAGAATGGGTCGCACCACCTCGAGGTCGGGGTGGGATCCACTCGTCAGGGGGCAGTCGTCATGGGGGGTGGGTATCGCACAGGAGTAGGGGGAGATTCGGACAGGACCGGAGCCGGTTGGCGGGAACCGACGGCACCGGCGGTGTGCAGTTCGAAGGTAATGCGCTTGGGTGGAGAGCGGTCGGGACTTTTGGCCAAGTGGGGGCTGTTGCATGGACGGATCTGATCCGAGCGAAGGATTCGGGAGCGAACCGGGGATGGGCGGCGGGTTCGAGGGCGCTGCCGCCGACCCTCCCCTCGACGGGGGCAAGCGGAACATGGCCGTCCGGGCCAGCCGGGTCCGGTCCCGTCTGGTGTTCACCCTGCTCGACGCCATCTGTATCGTTGCCGGGTACAGCCTGGCCCAGGTCACCTACTTCCGGGACAAGGCCCCCGGGCTGTACTGGCAGCACCTGGCCGCCTTCCTGGCCGTGGCCCTGGTCGTCACCCTGGTGGCCAACCACATCTTCGGGCTCTACGGCCGGATGTGGCGCCACGCCGGCGTGGAGGAGGCCCGCCAGCTGATCCTGTCGGCCGCCGTGGTGGTGTGCGTCCTGGTGGTGCTGTACCCAGTGGGCAAGCGGTACGGGTTCGAGCACGTCCCGGTCACCGTCATCGTCGTGGGATGCATGTTCGCCACCATGGGCATGGGTGTCCTCCGCTTCCACTCCCGGCTGTTCGCCTGGCAGCGGGGGGCCAGACGGGTCGGCCTCCGGGTGGCCGTGGTGGGCAGCCGGGACGCCGGGGCCGCCGCCATCCGGGAGATGCTGCGCAGCCCCGGGGCCGGCCTGGTCCCGGTGGCCGTGTTCGACGACGACAGCCGGGCCCACGGCCTGTCCATGGTCGGGGTGCCGGTGGTGGGCTCGATCGACGACATCCCCGAGGCCTCGGCCCGCTACACCCTCCAGCAGGTCCTGCTGGCCATTCCCAATCCGGCGCCGGAGACCGTGGAGCGGGTCCTCCAGGCCTGCGAGACCGCCGGGCTGACCATGAAGGTCCTGCCCGGGGTGAGCCACCTGGTCGACGGGAGCCGTACCCTGCCCTCACTGCGGGCGGCCCGGGAGCCCCGGATCGAGGACCTGCTGGGCCGCAAACCGGTGCCGATCGACCTGGCCACGGTGCGACGCTCGCTCGAGGGCCGGCGGGTGCTGGTCACCGGGGCCGGCGGCTCCATCGGCTCGGAGATCTGCCGCCAGGTGGCCGAGCTCAACCCGGACCTCCTGGTCCTCCTGGACCACGACGAGACCCACCTGCACGACACCGCGGCCACCGTCCCCATCCAGTGCGAGCAGGCGCTGGTCGACATCACCAACCGCTCGGCCGTAGTCGACGCCTTCAACCGGTACCGTCCCGAGGTCGTCTTCCATGCGGCCGCCCACAAGCACGTGCCGGTGCTCGAACGCCACCCCGTCGAGGCGGCGTCGACCAACGTGTTCGGGACCCTCAACGTGGTGGCCGCGGCCAACGGCGTCGGGGTCCAGCGGTTCGTCCAGATCTCGACGGACAAGGCGGTGCGGCCCTCCAGCGTGATGGGGGCGTCCAAGCGCATCGCCGAGCAGATCGTGCTGTCCCGTGCCCCGTGCGGCGCCTCGTACTGCACGGTTCGGTTCGGCAACGTGCTGGGCAGCCGGGGCAGCGTCATCCCGACGTTCACCCGGCAGATCGCCAACGGGGGGCCGGTCACCGTCACCGACGAGCGGATGACCCGGTTCTTCATGAGCGTGGAGGAGGCCGTCCAGCTGGTGCTGGAGTCCTCGGTCCTGTCCGACGGCGGCGGGGAGGTCTTCATGCTGGAGATGGGTGAACCGGTCCGGATCCTGGACCTGGCCGAGCGGATGATCCGACTCTCCGGCTACCAAGTCGGCACCGACATCCCCATCGAGATCGTCGGCATGCGGCCCGGCGAGAAGCTGGACGAGGAGCTCCGGACGCCCGAGGAGTCCATCCTCACCACCTACCACCCCTACATCAACCAGCTCATCCCCATCACCGCGCCCGAGGAGCAGTTCGCCGACGGTCTCGACCGACTGCGGGAGGCCGTGGCCCGCCGCGACGCCGAGGTGGTCAAGGAGCTGCTCTTCTCGGTCGGGACCCTGCGTCACGCCGAGGCGCCCCGGGACGGGCGGAGCGACCGCCGATGACGAGGACCCGGTAGCCGACGGACGACCGGTGGCCGCCGACCACGACGCCGGGCCCGGGGCCGCCAGCCGGCCGGAGCCGTCGGCCAGCGCCCAGCAGGTCCCGGCGTGAGCCGCCGCCCGGGCGTCGCCGAGTGAACCCGGGCGACGGGCCGGTCCGGCTCGTCGTGGTGGGCCAGGGGTACGTCGGGCTGCCGCTGGCCCTGCGGGCGGTGGACGCCGGATTCGACGTGATCGGGTTCGACCTGGACGGCCACCGGGTCAAGCAACTCGCCGCCGGCAGCTCCTACGTCGAGGACATCAGCGACCGGCGACTGGCCGGGGCGCTGGCCACCGGCCGCTACCAGCCCACCGCCGACCCGGACCGGATCGCCGGGTTCGACGTGGCCGTCATCGACGTGCCCACCCCCCTGGCCGAGGGGGTACCCAATCTCTCCTACATCGAGGACGCCGCCGCCCTCCTTTCCGGCCACCTGCGGCCCGGGGGGACGGTGGTGCTGGAGTCGACCAGCTATCCCGGCACCACCGAGGAGCTGGTCGGACCGATCCTGGAGGACGGCTCGGGGCTGCTCGCCGGCCGTGACTTCCACCTCGGGTACAGCCCCGAACGGATCGACCCCGGCAACCCCGAGTGGCGGCTGGAGAACACTCCGAAGGTGGTCTCGGGCATCGACGACGCCTCCCTGACCGCCGTCCGGGCCTTCTACGACCGCATCGTGGACCGGACCGTCCCCGTGTCGGGCACCCGCGAGGCGGAGCTGACCAAGCTCCTCGAGAACACCTTCCGGCATGTCAACATCGCCCTGGTCAACGAGCTGGCCATGTTCGCCGCCGAGCTGGGCATCGACGTCTGGGAGGCCATCGACGCCGCCACCACCAAGCCGTTCGGCTACCTGCGGTTCACCCCGGGGCCCGGGGTGGGCGGGCACTGCCTGCCCATCGACCCCAGCTACCTCTCGTGGAAGGTCCGGCGCACGCTCGGCCAGCCCTTCCGCTTCGTCGAGCTGGCCAACGACGTCAACGAGCACATGCCCGACTACGTGGTCCGCCGGCTGCTCCTGGCCTTCAACCGGTTGGGCCGGACGATCAACGGGTCCCGGATCCTGCTGCTCGGCCTGGCCTACAAGCGAAACACCGGCGACGCCCGCGAGGCCCCGGGCACGGTCATCGCCCAGGCCCTGGCCTCCCTCGGGGCCGAGGTGCGGGTGGTCGACCCCCACCTCCCGGGCGACGCGGTGCCCTACCCGCTGGTCGAGCTCACCGCCGAGGAGCTCTCGTCGGCCCACGGGGTGGTGCTCGTCACCGACCACGACGCCTTCGACTACGACCTGGTCCGACAGCACGCCGGCTACCTCCTGGACACCCGGAATCGATTGAGCGGCCCGACCGTCGAACGGTTGTAGTCTCCGCCGGTGCACCGAGCAAGCCGGCTACCCACGGGGATCGCTGCCGGCCCGCGTGACGGGGCCGGACGACCAGGCGACACCGGGGTCGACCGGGGATGAAAGTCGTGGTGACGGGCGGGGCCGGGTTCATCGGCGCCAACCTGTGCCGGGCCCTGGCCGCCCGGCCCGAGATCGGCCGAGGTGGTGGCCCTGGACGATCTGTCCACCGGGCGGCGCACCAATCTGGAGGGTGCCGACGGCGTGACCCTGGTCGAGGGGTCCATCCTCGACGCCGCCCTCCTCGACCGGGTGTTCGCCGGGAGCGCCGCCGTGGTCCACCTGGCCGCCCGGCCCTCGGTCCCGCGCTCCCTGACCGATCCCATGGCCAGCCATCTGACCAACGCCACCGGGACCATGGAGGTCCTGGAGGCGGCCCGGCGGGCCGGTGGGGCCCAGGTGGTGACGGCCTCGTCGTCGTCGGTCTACGGCGCCAATCCGGCCCTGCCCAAGCGGGAGGACATGGCCACCCTGCCGGTCAGCCCCTACGCCGCCGGCAAGCTGGCCGCCGAGGCGGCCACCCTGGCCTACGGCCACTCCTTCGGCCTGCCCGTCCTGGCCTTCCGGTTCTTCAACGTCTTCGGTCCCCTGCAGGCCGCCGATCACGCCTATGCCGCCGTGGTGCCCTCGTTCCTGGCCGCCGCCCTCCGCGACGAGCCCGTCCCGGTCCACGGCGACGGCCTCCAGACCCGGGACTTCACCTACGTCGGGACCGTGGCCGGGGTCCTCACCGATGCGGTCCTCCGGCAGGTGACCTCGTCGGGGCCGGTCAACCTGGCCTTCGGGACCCGGGTCTCCCTGCTGGAGCTCATCACGCTGCTGGAGGGCATCCTGGACCGGCCGCTCCCGAGAGCGCACACCGAGCCCCGGGCCGGCGATGTGCGCGACTCCCAGGCCGACACCACCCGACTCCACGAGCTGTTCCCCGACGTCCAACCGGTGGGGCTGCAGGCGGGACTGGAGGCCACGGTGGCCTGGTTCCGGGAGGGGCCCTGAGCTCGGTCGACGCCGCACCCGCCCCGGGGCAGGACGACCCCGAGGTGACCGGAGCCGGTCCCGCGGCCCACCGCACGCTGGTGGCCGGCACCGTCCTGGTCGGACTGGCGGTGCTGGGTGGCGTGGTCGTCGGGCTCCACCCGGCCGCCGACCTCCTCGACCGCTGGGGATTCTCCGCCGTCGCCCGGACCCCCGACCAGGGGGCCCTGGTCCGCATCGTCAAGCTCGGGGACCCGGTGGTCCTGGTGCTCGGGACCCTGTTGGCCACCGCGCTGGCCGTCCGACGGGACCGCCTGCGGGCCCTGGCCTGCCTCTGCGGGCCACCCTTGGCCGCGGCGCTGGTCGAGCTGGCGTTCAAACCCCTGGTGGGGCGGCACCTCGACGGAGTGCTCAGCTACCCGTCGGGCAACGTCACCAACGTGGCCGCCGTGGCCGCGGCCCTGACCCTGGCCACGTCGGGCCGGATCCGGGTGGTGGTCGGGATCCTCGGCGCGCTGGCCACCGGGGCCATGGCCGCGGCCGTGACCGGGCTCCGATGGCACTTCCCCACCGACGCCCTCGGCGGTGCGGTGTTCGGCGTGGGGGTCGTGCTGCTGGTCGACGGCGTGTTCCACCTCCACGAGCTCGGACGGTGGCTGCCCCCGGCGCTCAGGACCGCGCCGACGCCATCGGTCCGGAACGAGGGCGGCTGAGGCGGGCCGGCGGGGCCGCGTCATCAAAGATGATGATGCGGCCCTTGCCCAACCGGTGTCCGAGGCCGTAGATTACGGGGGAGCAGGGGTGTCACCGCGGGGCCAGGCCTTGTGCCGTTGAGACAGAACGGGCGGTGAACCGGGGGAACATGTCGACCAACAGAGGCAGCACTGCACGAGGGGACACCGCCGCCCACCCCGCGCCGTCGGGTGGCCCGGCAGCCAGGACCGTCGCGCATGTCGACCTCCGCCCGACCGGAGGCAACGGCGCTCCGGACCCCGACGGTGGAGTGTCCCCGGAGTGGTCGGCGGTCCTCGGTCGAGCCCTGACCAACCTCGAGCAGGCGGTGCGGTCCGACGACCGGGTCTGCCCCTACGGCGTGTCCCGGATCGCCATCGCCTTCGGCCCCGACGCCGACGTGGTCACCCCCCGGGTGCTGGGCGAGCGGTTGGCCCGCGCCGTGGGCCAGGGCCTGGTCGGCGACCGTCCGGATCCCGGCGACCACCCGTCGGCCACCTCCCTGCGCCACCCCGGGGTGGGGATCACGCGGAACGGCCAGGTCAACGGCAACGGATCCCGGCGGCCCCGGATCGGCGCCATCCCCTCGACCACCGTGGTCACCGTCGAGCGCGTGCTGGACGGCGGCCCGCCGCCGGACGCCCTCGTACCCCTGGCCCTGCGTCCCCCGGTGCCCGGGGGACCCACCGCCCGACTCCGCCACCGCACGGTCATCCGCTACTCCACCCGACGGCTGGCCGGCTACGGCACCCGCCACGACGACCACCGGCCGAACGGGGACCACCCGCTGGGTGCCGTGCTGGTGGTGGATCCCGACCCGACCGCCTCCGGCTCGCCGGGCCTGGCGGCGCTGGCCACCACCACCCTGGCCGAGCGCCTGGGCTACCGGGCCGGGGTGATCTCCCTCACCGGTGAGGCCTGCGTGGTCACCGAGATCGACGGCGTGGGCCTCGACCTGGTGGTCCTCATGGTGGCCTCCGAGCCGGCCGGCACCCACTCCACCTGGGCTTCGAGCACCTGGTCGGTTCCGGCCCGGCTGGTCGGAGCCTACCGCTCGCTCGGCATCGAGGTCCTGGCCGTGAGTGCCGGGGCCGGGGCCGGGGCCCTGGCCGGCTGCCTCGACCAGGGGGCCTACGTCCTGTTCGACCTCAACGCCCTCCCCACCGAGCTCCTCGAACTCAGCCGGTCGGGCTCGCTCGGCAGCGACCGGACGATGGGCCGGCACCACAGCCACCTGCCGTCGCCCCTCCAGTCCCTCCTGCTCCTGACCTCCAGCGAGCGTCGGGTCCTCTACTTCCTGACGGCCGGCCGTTCGGCCCAGGAGATCGCCGACGAGCTGGTGGTGTCCCTGGCCACGGTGCGCTCCCACATCCGTTCGGTCCTCCGCAAGCTGGGCGTCCGGTCCCAGCTGGCCGCCGTGGCCATGGCCAACAGTCGGGGCCTGGTCCTGACCGAACCGGCCCACGCCTCGTAGTCGGATCCGTCGGGATCGGCCAGGGTCGCCGCGAGCTACGGCAGGGTGCGGGTCCGGTCGATGCCCCGCAGGCGCCGCCACAGCCGTCGGGCCCCCAGCCGGCGCCGTCCGGCGAAGCTCCACACCTGGTCGAAGGCCCGCGAGGCCCACGACTGAGGCTCGACGGTGAGCCCGACCTCGCCCGCGGCCCGGATCCCCTCGGCCATCCGCAGGTAGACGTGGCGGCGGTAGTGCCGGATGTCCGACAGCAGGTCGTCCTGGCTGGTCACGAAGGCTCGGACGTCACAGACCGACGCGTTGGGGAGCTCGGCCACCACCTCGTCCAGGGCGGCATTCATCACCCGGTGGTGGAGATAGCGATCGGGCTCCTTCGGCTGCTCGATGGGCACCTCGGCCCCGTTGAGCAGGATCAGCCGCGCCCCGGGCGGCATCGACCGGGCCAGCCAGCGGATGTTCTCCTGGAAGCGGTCCACGGTGGCCCCGCCCAGGAACTCGAACTCCCCGGCGAACCACTCGAGGAATTGGCGGCCCATCCCCTCGCGTGCGAACCGGTACTCGACGGCGGGCCACTGGTCGGGCTGGGTGACATCCACGGTGAACTGGTGCCACGGGACGACCAGGCCCAGCCGACGGTGGCGGTACAGGCCCTGGGTGTAGTCGGTCAGCACGCTGTAGACCAGCACGTCGTAGTCGGGGTCGACCACGACCGGCGAGGCGAACACCCGTTGGTCGAGGAAGGGGATCCGGTCGACCAGGGTCCGCTGGTCGTCGTCGATCCCCTCGGCCGACTGACGGAGGGTCTCGGTGTGGCCCACGAAGATGAAGGCCCCGGTCGGCCCGGTGTGGGAGAACTCGGTGGCGATGTCCCCCCCGAGGAACTGCTCGGCGGTGGTCAGATCGCAGCCCCCCACCATCAGGACCCGGTGGCCCCGGCCGGCGACCCCGGTCCCCATGGCCGACCAACCGCCGGGCGCCAGGGCGTCGGCGTCGAACACCGCGTCGTCCCGGGTGATCCAGTCCACTTCCCCGTGGGCCGGCCCCTCGGGCGACGCCGCCACCTCGCCGACCACGGCCAACGGCGGACGCCCGAGGTGGTCGTAGAGCCACTGCTCCACCCCCATGTTGAGAATCCGGCACGAGAACAGGAAGTCGGACAGCGGGCCCCCGTCGGGGTCGAGGGAGTAGAAGCCGCAGATCCCGTAGTCGCCGTAGCGGTCCCGCACCCGGACGTAGCCCGTGCGCCGGCGGGTGTCGGCGAGCAGGGCGTCGAACGCCTCCCGGTCGGGTCGCCGCTTGGTGAAGTTGAGCTGGTTGGTGCGATTGACCAGCTCGAACAGGCGGTCCGCCTCCGACTCGGCGTCGGTGAACACCCCGACCCGGATGTCACAGGACCGGAGGAACGCCTCGTTGGACCCGGAAGCGGCCACCCGGTCGACGAGCTTGCGCTCGAGCACCCGGTACTGCTCCAACCGGGTCAGCTGACCATCGTCCTTCCCGGCCAGCTGCGGTCGGTCCAGCAGTCCCTCGATGATCTCGGGGCCGGCCACCTGGATCCCGGGCACCGCGTGCCGCACCTCCTCGCGGTTGAGCGGGAGGTCGTCGATGAACAGCACCTGCTCGGGCCGCAGCTGGGCGTCGGCCACGATCTGGGCCACCCGTCCACCCTTGGGCGTCCAGTCGATCCGGGCGAAGACCAGCTCGTCCCACAGGCCGACCCGCTCCAGTTCGGTACGGGCCCGGTCGAGGTCGTTCTTCGAGCACACCGAGTTGACGATGCCCCGCCGGTTGAGGGTGCGCACCAGGTCGACCCGCCACTGGGGCAGGGTCACCGCTCCCTCGCTGAGCGTGCCCTCCCACAGGGTGTCGTCGAGGTCCCAGACCACCAGCTTGACCGGCGGGGACGGACCGGGGACCCCGGGGCCGTCCGACAGCACCCCCTCGGGCCGACCGGCGATCACCGCGCCCGACGCCCCGGCGGCCGGAGCCGGCCCGCCCCGACGTCGCTGTTCGGCCCCCCACACGTTGACAACCGATACCCCATGCCCTCTCGACTCTCGGCCGCCGTGGTCGGCGGCCGGACGACGCACGGCCCGCGTCCACGGCCCCGCGGGACCGGGCCGAGTCGCAACCGGCAACCGGGACAGCTTATCGGAGATAGTAGGATCGCGGCCGTGGACGGGGGGTCTCCATCGGTGGCGGTGAGCACGTCCGCCCAGCACAGGAACGTGGTCGTCCGGACCCGCCGACGGATCCGGCGTGGGGCCAGCGGGCTGCGCGGCCGGGTCGAGCTGGCCATCGATCCGACCTACCGGCGACTGGCCGAGGAGCTGACCCTCCCGGGGGGAGACCGCCGGGTCTACTGCTACCACGTGCGCAAGACCGCCGGCACCAGCCTCTTCCTGAGCTTCCTGGCCTTGGGGGGCGAGGACCCCATGGCCGTGTGGCGCCGGATCACCACCTCGCGCCTGCAGCGGACGGTGACCGGCGGGGTACGCCTTCGCCGCCAACGACCGCCGGGTGCTGGCCGAGGGGGCCTACCTCTGCGGTCGCTCCCACCAGAACTACGCCGACCAGCCGCTGCCCCCGGGGACCTTCACCGTGACCATCCTCCGCGATCCCCTGGCCCGGGTGCACTCGTACTACGACTACCTGGTGGCCGGGGACGACCCGCGGACCGCCCGGCCGGGTGGGCGTTCGGGAGCGGCGCCTGGCCCAGGAGGGCTTCGACGCCTTCCTCGACCGGATCCCCGTCGAGGGCCTCCTCACCCAGCTGGCCATGTTCTCGGAGCGCCTCGACCTCAACGAGGCCGTGGACCGGATCGGCGGGTGCTCGAGCGTGTTCTTCACCGAGGGGTTCGGCGCCGGCCTGGCCCGCCTGGCCGAGCGGCTCGACCTGCCCCTCGAGCCCCGGCGGGAGCGGGTGACCGGCGGCCCGCTCGACCCTGACCCCCGGGCAGCGGGACCGCCTGGCCGCCCGGCTGGAGCCCGAGTACGAGCTGCTGCGCCGGCTCGAGGAGGCCGGAGTGGCCAGCCTCGGATCGGCCGACGGGGCCTGACCGGGACCGGCCGTCGGGCTCAGCACGACCGCTTGAGGGTGAGGGCCTTCAGCAGGGCGCCCCACTCGTAGACCACGTCGAAGGGCAGCCGTACCGCGCGGATCGGCCACCGGCACCATCTCCAGGTGGACCGGGGTGCACCGTTTGAACAGCATCCGGGCCCGGGTGGCCTGGGACCGCTCCGAGACCACGATGATGCGGTGCCAGTGACGGCGGGCGGCCAGGCGGGCCACGTACTCGGCCTCCCCCGCCGTATCGAGGGGGTCGGCCCGGAAGCAGATGAGCTGGATCCCGGCCACGGGACGGGGACAGGGGACGGCCTTCTTGCCTCCGAGTGAGATCACCGCCACCGGGGCGTAGCCCAGCCTGGCCAGGTGGAGAGCCGACTTGGCCCGGAGCTGTCCGGGATCCCCTCCCAGGGCCACCACGGCATCGGCCCTGGTGGGCTGGTCGGTGGGCGGCCAGACGAACAGGCGGGCCGTTCCCACCACCAGCACCACCAGTCCCGCCGCCACCAGGCCCAGGAGGGTCAGGACGACCCGGCGCCGCCAGGGGGACGGTGTGGCGCTCATGTCCGGAGGCTACCGGCCCGCCACACCGGCGCCGGAGGCGGGGAACAGCTCGGCGCCGAGGGGGGTTGGTACGCTGCTAGCAGGGAGTAGCCATGGACCGAACCCGAAGACTCAGCCTCAGTCTGGCCCTCAACGGCCTGCTGGTGATCGTCCAGCTGGGGTTCGGGCTGGCCGCCCACTCCACCGGCCTGGTGGCCGACGCCGGCCACAACCTGGCCGACGTGGGGGCCCTGCTCCTCTCCCTGGTGGCCGTGCGCCTGGTCCTCCGGCCCCCCAGCGCGGCCCGCTCCTTCGGCAACCACCGGGCCACCATCCTGGCCGCCCTGGCCAACGCCGCCCTCATCGGCGTGGTCACCGTCCTCATCGTCATCGACAGCGTCCACCGGCTCGGGCATCCCGAGCCGGTCAAGGCCGGCCTGGTGGTGGCGGTGGCGTCCTTCGCCCTGGTCGTCAACGGTGGAGCCGCCCTGCTATTGCGGGACGGGACCCGGGACCTCAACATGCGTTCGGCCGTGCTGCACATGGCCGGGGACGCCCTGGCCTCGCTGGCCGTTCTGCTGGCCGCCGTGGTGATGATCGTGGTGCCCTCGGCCACCTGGCTCGACCCCGTCTCGGCCCTGGTCGTGGCCGGCATCATCGTCTACCAGGCCGCCCGCATCTTCCGGGGGAGCATCGCCGTGCTCCTCGAGTCGACCCCCGAGGACCTGGACCTGGTCCGGCTGAGCGGGACGATGACCGGCGTGCCCGGTGTGGGTGAGGTCCACGACCTCCACGTCTGGAGCCTGTCCAGCGAGCTCCGGGTGCTCTCGGCCCACCTGGTGCTGACCGGCCACCCGACGCTGGAGGAGGCCCAGGTCGTGGGCGAGCGGGTGAAGGCGGCCATCGCCGCCCCCTACGCCATCTCCCACTCGACGCTGGAACTCGAGTGCGAGCGGTGCAACGACGACGAGGACCCGTGCCGGATGGAGACGCCGGCACCGTCCGCGCTCGCTCCGCTGCACCGCCATTGAACGGGCCCCGGCGCGGACGGGCGAGCCGGCCCGGTGGAGAGGCCGAGCCGGCGAGGGGACGTGGGCGCGGGACGAAGGCTGGTCGGGACCGCGCCTACCCGCCGGGGAGGGTGAGGGCCGGCAGGTCGGGCGCCAGCCCGCCGACCGGCATCGGGGAGGAGAAGCTGTAGCCGAAGCGGCCGATCCTCGACTCGAAGCGGTGCACGGTGCGCCGGTTGGCCGCGCTGGTGACCAGGCCGCCGGACCGCCACTCCTCGACGTAGCGGTCGTTCAGGTCCTGCCGCGGCTCCTCGCCGGTGGCGACCCGGTCGAGGCCCAGGAACGCCTGGAGCGCGCCCAGCACGTCGGCCGGCCGGGTGACCAGGTCCTCGTAGCGGACGACGACCACCCGCTCGAGGCGCGCCAGGTCCCCGGCCATCACCTCGTGGGCGTGGACCCAGTGGTCGACCAGGCGACCGACCGACCGGCGCGACCAGCCGCGTGCCCGCAGGGCCATGGCCTCGGCGACCGGGTGGCGGACCACCACCACGAACGACGAGCCGGGGAACAGCGCCTGGAGGAACCGCATCTTCAACAGGTTGGACGGCGTCTTCTCGACCAGGACCGGCTGGGTGGTGTCCCAGTAGGGCGCCCACGCCTCCCACAGGGCGGTGCGCGACGCCTCGCTCACCAGCGGTGAGTCCTCGGTGAGGTGCATACCGGTCGCGTAGGCGAACCGGTCGATGCCGCCCGCCTGTTGCTGCGTGGTGTACACGTCCTGCACGTACTGCCCCTCATCGGCCACCGGACCGATGCCCTCGAGATTCGAGACGCCGGGGGATCGGGCGATCTCGGCGGCGAGCAGGGTGGTTCCGCTCCGGGGCAGGCCGCCGATGTAGACGAACCGGTGCTCTTCGACGGCGTCGGCCACGGTCTAGGACCGTACCAGTCGTCGAACGGGTCGAGGCTGCGATGGTAGCGTCGCGCCCGATGCAACCGCCCGTCTCGGTCCGTCACGGCGGACTTCCCCGTGACGAGATGGTGCCGTTCATCCCCCGGGGAACGTCGACGGTGCTCGACGTCGGGTGCAGCCGGGGCCGGTTCGGGGCCACGCTGCAGCGGGCGAACCCGGCGCTCCGGCTGTTCGGGATCGAGCCCGACCCGGCGACGGCCGAGCAGGCCGCGGGTCACTACGAGCAGGTGACCTGTGGATCGTTCCCCGGCGACCTCCCGGCGGACGGAACGTTCGACTGCATCGTGTTCAACGATGTGCTCGAGCACGTCGTCGACCCGTGGTCCATGCTCGACCGGGCCAAGGACCACCTGGCTCCCGGCGGCCACGTGGTGGCGTCCATCCCCAATGTCCGCCACTACATCGTGGTGCGCAACCTCCTGCTGCGGGGACGCTGGGACTACGCCGAGTGGGGCGTGCTCGACCGGACCCACCTCCGGTTCTTCACCAGGGCGTCCATCGAGGACCTCTTCGACTCGGCCGACCTCGAGATCGAGACGCTGGCCCCCATCAACCCCATCAACGTCCGTCGGGCGGCGCTGCTCGTCGGACCGTTCCGGGACATGCGGTACACGCAGTTCGCCGTGGTGGCCCGACCGCGCCCGACGGCGGCGACGTCGGCGTGACGGGTTAGCGGTTGGTTCCCACGCCCTTGCCCTCCAGACCGCGAGCGAGCGCCTGGAGCCGGCCGAGGCCGAATTCCTGATCGGGCTCGAGGTAGTTGCCCTCCGCCCACTCGTTCCACGACTTGATGAGGATCATCTGCTCCGACGCCGGAGCCCGGCGGGCGATGTCCACCGCGTCCAGCACCTGGCGCTCGAACCGCTCGGGCGAGGACCCGGTGGCCACGACGCCGTCGCGCTGCCTCCGGGGTGTGTCGTCCCAGTTCGGCCACACGCAGGGGATGGCGGTGCAGTTCAGGCCGGCGGGAGGCCTGCTCGTGCAGAAGTCCGCGTACGAGTATCGGTACGGCCCCCAGCGGAGATGGCTGTGGGAGAGGAACGACGTGAGGCGCGAGGCGACGGTCGTGTAGTCGAACGGCTTCTCGATGAAGGCCAGGCCGTCGAAGCCCTGCGCCATCGTCTCGCCGACGTCCATGAACGGGCCACAGGCAATCGTGTAGAGACCACCGAGGCCGGCGTCCGAGGCCATCTTCTGCCAGGTGTCCACGAACTGGGCCCCGTCCGGCAGGCGGTGGGCCCGGAAGACGAAGAACACCGGCTTGCCGTCGATTCGCACGTACCGGGAGTCCTCGAAGGCCGGCAGGAGGTCGTCGAAGTGGGCGGCGTCGTCGTCCGGCGGATACGACTGGTCGATCATGACCCGCTTGGTGCCCCCCATCCAGGTGTCGCTCCAGGGATGGTTGGCCCAGGCGACACAGAACGGGAAGTCGGGCGAACCGCCGGCGACCATCTCGTCCAACGGCCGTTCGAGGAGCTTCTTCCCACCGAACCAGTAGTGCCAGTAGACGAACCCGGTCAGCCCGTGGTCCTTGGCCAGCTTGGCCTGGTAGTCGCGGACCTCAGGCACGCGGAGGTCGATGAACCCGAGGTGGGCCGGCAGGCGGGGCTGCACGTGCCCGTGGAACAACGGCCTCGCCCTGGTCACGTTGGTCCACTCCGTGAACCCGGGCTCCCACCACTCGTCGTTCTCGGGGATCGGGTGGAATTGGGGCAGGTAGAACGCCAGGACCTCCATGTGCTTCGGCTCCCTCATGTGCTACAGGAGCGGAGCGGTGACCCGTGCCTCCCCTGGCCGTGAACTCCTGCGAGTGTACTGTGCCGGCTGTTCTGTGAGGTGCCCCGGCACCGGGGCACCTCGATCCCCCCGGCACGTTGCGTGCTGCCGTCGACACGCAGGGTCGTGCCCCCGTGGCTGTCCGTCGGCGTAGGTCGGAGGCGTGCACGGGACCACCGAGCGGTCGCCACCACCGCAGTGCCCTTGCCGCCCACCACGTCCCCCCGGTGCCCGCACCGTGGGCTCCGACCGGCCCCCGGGCGCGACGCAGCCCCGAGTAACCGAACGGCCGAAGCCGCCCGAGCTCCTCGGGGCCACGTTCACGGTTGACCCGACCTCACCGGCGCCGGGCCGTGTCGGACGACCCTGCACCAGGCACCGGACCGCTGCGCTCGAGAGCGCCTCGGTCCGTCCCCGGACCACCGTGTCGGTCACCTACGGTCCCGGCATCCTCCCTGGTTCGACCTTCTGATCAGGTCTTTCGACCCTCTCGTCCGGTCGCTCCCGGTCTCCTCCGGAGCTTCGGCTTCCCAACAAGAGTCATGGTGAACGACCCCCCGACCAGGGTCAATAGCGCGGCGCGAAATCCCTACCTTATCCGCCACATTTCTCTAGCTGTCCCCAGCTTCTGTCGAGATGTCCACCGCTATTCCCCAACCGACGGAAAAGGCGCTAGCGTTTCCGGACGATGCAGTGGGGTGGGGGCAAGGGGGAGGCTGGCAGCGCCTTTGAGCTGCTCGCTCCGGGGGAGGCGCCCGGAGGTCGGCGGTCGCCCGACGCGCCCGTCGGCGCGGGCGGTTCTGCCGTGCCGGGCCCTCCGGTGCAGGCGATCGAGACCGGCGGCGCCCCGGCGAGCCCACCGCCCCCCGCTCCCGGGACGGTGACCGACCCGGCCGCCGATCGGATGCCGGCACCCGCCGACCCGGTGGCCCCCGCGGGTGGGGCGCCACCCCCTCCGATCGGAGCGCCGACGACCACCATGGAACCAGACACCAAGACGGTGACCACTCCGGACCCAGACGGGCCGGCCCCGGCGGCCGAGCTCGGCGCCGAGGTGGCCGGTGACGTCGTGGACCCGAAACGGCGCCCCTCCCGACCGGGGAAGGTCCTCCTGGGTGCGGGCACCCTGGTGGCCGTGGCCGTCCTGGTCCTGGCCACCCAGCCTTGGCACCGGGCCCAGGCCACGCCCTCCCAGTCCTCCCACCCGGCGGCCCCCGCCCCGGCACCCCACCGTTCCTCGTTGGCCGACACGGCCGCCGCCACCACCACCCAGCCGCCACCCACCGCCGACCCCTCCTCACCGGGACAGCTGGTCCCCTCGGGCGAGAACCGCTCGGATCCGTTCCTCCTGCACACGAAGGGCCGCTACTACCTGTACACGAGCGGCACCACCTCCATCCCGTTCCTCAACGTCCCGGTGGCCTCGACCACCGACTTCCAGACCTGGAGCGCACCCAAGGACGCCATGGTCCATCTGCCCGGGTGGGCGGTCGAGCCGTTCACCTGGGGACCCGACGTCCACCAGTTCGGGTCGCACTATGTGCTGTACTTCACCGGCTACCTCGAGGCCTTCGACGAGCAGTGCATCGGCGCCGCCCTGTCGGCCAAGCCGGACGGCCCGTTCGTCGCCCAACACCGTCCGTTCATCTGCCAGTCAGCCCTGTCCGGCTCCATCGACCCACGCGTCTTCACCGACGGCTCCGGGGTCAACTACATGATGTGGAAGTCGGACCAGAACGCCCACGGCCGTTCGACCCCGACCACGCTGTGGTCGCAGAAGCTGGGGCCGGACGGCCTCAGCCTGCTCGGGTCGCCCTCGGCCCTGATGAGCCCGGACGAGCCCTGGCAGTCGACGGTCATCGAGGCTCCCGACATGGTCGAGGTGAACGGCGTCTACTGGATGGCCTACGCCGCCAACTGGTTCAACCAGCCGGCCTACGGCATCGGGGTGGCCTGGTGTGCCGGCCCGTCCGGTCCGTGCGCCGACCTCGCCGACCAGCCGCTGCTCAGCTCCAACGCCCAGGGCCAGGGCCCCGGGGAGCCGTCCTTCTACCAGGACTCGACCGGGGTGTGGATGCTGTACACACCCATCATGTCCCTGACCGGCGACCCGCCCCGGCCGGTGTACATCACCAGGGTGGGCTTCACGGCCAAGGGGGCCTACCTGGCCGCCGGGCCCCCGCCGTCCACGCCCTCCCCGGTGTCGGCGTCCAAGGCCTCAGCCGTCCCGTAGGCGGGCCAGTTCGGCCTGGACGGCCTGCCCGTCGGCCTTCCCCTGGGTGGCCCTCATGACCTGGCCGACGAGCATCCCTCCGATCTTCGGGTCCCCGTCGCGGTACCGGGCCCACTCGTCGGGGTAGGCGGCCACCACGCCGGCCACCGCGGCCACCAGGGAGTCCTCGGACATCGCCTCGAAGCCCCTGGCCGTGGCGATGGCCTCGGGGTCCCCTCCCCCCTGGGCCAGCATCTCGGCCAGCACCGCCTTGGCCTGGGTGGCGGTCAGGCTGCCGTCGGCCTCCATGGACAGCAGGGCCACATAGGACTGGGGGTCGAGGTGGCGCGCCGACTCGGCGTCGTTGGCCGCCTCGTTGGCCGTGCGGGCCAGGGCCAGGGCCGGGGCGACCCCGGCCGCCGCCGCGGCCAGCACCAACGGGTCGAGTCCCAAGTCCACCACGGTGGCCACCTGGTCCACCTGGGCGGCGGTGGCACCGCTCCCCCCTCCGAGCACCTCGACCAGCCGGGACCGTCTGACCGCCGGCATGGGGGCCATGGTGTCGGCCACGGCCTGGATCCACTCGGCGTCGGGGACGAGGGGCACCAGGTCGGGCTCGAGGAAGTAGCGGTAGTCGTAGGCGTCCTCCTTGGACCGGAGGGTTTGGGTGCGTCCGGCGTCCTCGTCCCAGTGGCGGGTCTGCTGCTCGACCGGCTCGCCCGCCTCCAGCAGGGCGATCTGGCGGTCGGCCTCGTAGTCGATGGCCCGGCCCAGCGAGCGCACCGAGTTGAGGTTCTTGATCTCGCACCGGGTGCCCAGGGGGTCGTCGGGCGAGCGCCGGACCGACACGTTGGCGTCGACCCGCATCGACCCCTCCTCCATCTTGCCGTCCGAGGCCCCCGAAGCCACCAGCACGGCCCGGAGCTCGGTGGCGTAGGCCCGGGCCTGGGCCGAGGACCGCATGTCGGGGTCGCTCACGATCTCGACCAGGGGCACGCCCGAGCGGTTGTAGTCGACCAGCGAGTAGTCGGCCCCGTGGATCCGTCCCGAGGCCCCGGCGTGGGTGGTCTTCCCGGTGTCCTCCTCCATGTGGGCCCGCTCGATCCCCACCCGGGTGCCGTCGGGCAGGTCGAGGCGGCCGTTCACGTTGATGGGCTCGTCGTACTGGCTGATCTGGTAGTCCTTGGCCTGGTCGGGGTAGAAGTAGTTCTTCCGGTGGAACGTCGACGGCCGGATCTCGCAGTGGAGGGCGGTCCCGATGGCCATGGCCAGCTCCACGGCCCGCTGGTTGATGACCGGCAGCGAGCCGGGCAGGCCCAGGCAGACCGGGCACACGTTGGTGTTGGGCTGGTCGCCGAACACGTTGGGGCAGCCGCAGAACAGCTTGGTGGCCGTCTTCAGCTCGCAGTGGACCTCGAGTCCCACCACCATCTCCCACCCCGGCTTCACGAGCGGGCCCTGGCGGCGAGTACGGGTGGGTCGAGCGCGGGGGCGGCCGCCTCCACCACCGCGGCCACCTTGCACAGGGTGCCCTCGGACAGGGCCGGCCCGAGGAGCTGGACCCCGACCGGCAGCCCGTCGGCCCCCGGGCCGAAGGGGACGCTGATGGCCGGGTGGCCGGCCAGGTTGCTCGGGATGGTGCAGACGTCGGAGAGGTACATGCTCAGGGGATCGCCGGTCTTGGCCCCGAGTGGGAAGGCCGTGGTCGGGGCGGTGGGCCCGAGGAGCACGTCACACCGCCGGTAGACGGCGTCGAAGCCCTCGATGATCCGGGTGCGGACCCGCAGCGCCTGGTTGTAGTACGCGTCCATGTAGCCGGCGGACAGCACGTAGGTACCCAGCATGATCCGTCGCTTCACCTCGGGGCCGAAGCCGGACGAGCGGGAGGCCGTGTTCATGGCCACGGTGTCCTCGGCGTCCACCCGACGGCCGTAGCGCACCCCGTCGTACCGGGCCAGGTTGGAGGAGGCCTCACCGGGGGCGATCAGGTAGTAGGCCGAGAGCCCCAGGGCCACCTCGGGCACCGACACCTCCTCGACCCGGGCCCCGGCCGCCGCACAGGCCTCGGCGGCCTGGCGCACCCGGGCCACCACGTCGGGATCGGCCCCGTCGAGGAGCTCGGCCAGCACGCCCACGCTCAGACCGGCCACCCCGTCGTCGAGGACCGAGAGCACCCGGGGCGTGGGCCGGTTGAGCGACGTGGAGTCGGCCGGGTCGTGGCCACCGATCACGTCGAACAGGAGGGCGGCGTCGGCCACGGTGGTGGCGAACGGCCCGATCTGGTCGAGGGAGCTGGCGAAGGCCACCAGGCCGTAGCGGGACACCGTGCCGTAGGTGGGCTTCATCCCCACCACCCCGCACAGGGCGGCCGGTTGGCGGATGGAGCCGCCGGTGTCCGAGCCGAGGGCCAGCGGGACGAAGCCGGCGGCCACGGCGGCGGCCGACCCCCC
The DNA here is from genome assembly GCA_963812525.1 of uncultured Acidimicrobiaceae bacterium. GTDB lineage: Bacteria > Actinomycetota > Acidimicrobiia > Acidimicrobiales > RAAP-2 > Bog-756. The sequence continues at coordinate 86,918 of CAWEVL010000012.1, read as the reverse complement.
CGACGAGCCCCCCGGGACCCGGCCGGTGTCGTGCGGGTTCCGGGTGGGACCGAAGGCCGAGGTCTCGGTGGACGACCCCATGGCGAACTCGTCCATGTTGGTCTTGCCCACCACCACCGCCCCGGCCCGCTCCAACCGGGTGACCACGGTGGCGTCGTAGGGGGGCCGCCAGCCCTCGAGGATGCGGGACGAGCAGGTGGTGGGGACACCGCGGGTGCACAGGTTGTCCTTGAGGGCGACCGGCACCCCGGCCAGCAGACCGGGGTCGGTCCCGTCGGCCACCAGGCGGTCCACCCGGGCCGCCCCGGCCCGGGCCTCGTCGGCCAGGACCAGGTTGAAGGCGTGGACGTCCCCGTCGCCGGCGTCGATGGCCGCCAGGTGCTCCTCGACCACGTCGAGGGCCGACCGGGCACCCGTTCGGATGGCGTCGGCCAGGACCACGGCGGGACGGGGGGCGCTCACGGGGCCTCCCCGAGGATCCGGGGCACCCGGAACCGGTGGTCCTCCACCGAGGGGGCCTGGCCGAGTACCTCGTCCCGGTCGAGGCAGGGGTGGACCTCGTCGGGCCGGAGCACGTTGGTCACCGCCATGGCGTGGGCGGTGGGCTCCACGCCGGCCAGGTCGAGAGAGGCGACGTCGGCGGCGTGGTCGAGCACCTGGGCCAGCTGGCCCGTGAACAGGTCCAGCTCCTCGTCGGTCAGTTCGAGGCGGGCCAGGCGGGCCACGTGGGCCACGTCAGCGCGGGTGATCCGCCCGGGAGTGCTCATCGGAGGGGGCCGGCCATCAGCGGGTCACGGGGCCCGCACCGCCCATGGCGGTCCCGGCGAACTCGACCACCCGGGACTCGATCAGCGGGGCGTCCCAGTCCAGCGTGGCCACGTGGTAGCTGTTCTCGAGGAACACCCGCTCCACGGGCCCGCCCGCCTTCTGCTCGAGGACGTCGCCGGAGACCGGGTCGACCACGTGGTCCTCGCGGCTGGAGAGCAGCAGGGTGGCACAACGGATGGACCCCAGTCCGGCCAGCACCTCGTCGACCCCCTCGAACAGCGAGAGGGCCGGCGCCAGCGGTGTGGCGGGGTAGGCCGACTCCACCATCCCCTCCTTCTTGATGTCCGAGCCGATGGCGTCGATCACCTCGGTCCCGGCGTCGACCAGGGCCCCGAGGCCCTGGCGGGACTCCTCGTCGGGCGCCTGGACCATGGGATTGACCACGGCGATCCCGGCGATGCCGGGATGGCGCTCGGCCAGCCAACAGCTGAGGGTGCCGCCCATGGACAGCCCAGCCACCACCACCCGCTCGCACCGGGCGGCCAGGGCCTGGAAGTGGGCCTCGGCCGCACCCGACCAGTCGGCCCACCGGGTGGGCAGCATGTCCTCGACCGCCGTGCCGTGGCCGGGCAGCAGCGGCAGCTCCACGGTGAAGCCGGCGGCGGCGCAGGCCTCGGCCAGGGGACGCAAGGACTGGGGATTGCCGGTGAACCCGTGGAGGACGAGGACGCCGTGGGCGCCGCCGGGAGCGGACCACGGCTCGGCACCGGGGATGATGGGAGCGGTCACGAGACCGGATGCTACCGGCCGCACCGGGCCGGGACCGTCACCCGGTGGGCGGCGGGGGCGCCTCGGGAGCCGGGTGGGGGTCGGGTTAGTGTGGACGCCCAGACCACGCAACCCACGGGCAAGGAGCAGGACACCGATGGCCACCTATCAGTTCTTGAGCGACGAATGGCTGGACGAGGCGCGGTCCATCCGGGCGGAGTTCGACGGCCAGGGGGCCAGCATCGACCACTCCATCCGGATGAACCTGATCATCGGAGCCGTCCCCTTCGGCGACGGCTCGGTCCTGGCCCACGTGGACACCTCGTCGGGCGAGCTGGTCCTCGACACCGGTCACATCGACCCGGTCGACCTGAAGGTCTCCCTCGACTACGACGTGGCCAAGGCCATCCTGGTGGAGGGCAACCCCCAGGCCGGCATCCAGGCCTTCATGTCCGGCAAGATCAAGGTGGAGGGGGACATCGCCAAGCTGATGGCCCTCCAGACGGCCACGCCCGGCCCCGAGGCGGCCGAGATCGCCGCCCGCATCCTGGCCATCACCGAGTAGCGGCCGGGACCTCCGTCCCCACCGGGCGGTGTCCGGTGGGACGGCTCAGGCCACCGGGTCCCCGGACGTGCCGGGTCGCCCCGGCCGCGGGGTGTCCCGCATGAAGAAGCCGGACACGCCGGCCAGCACGGCCACCACCGCCCCCACGGCGTAGGCCCGGTGGAACGAGGACAGGGTACCCACGCCACCCTGACCGGAGGCCTGGACGGTGACCATCACCTGGATGCCGGCCACGACCCCGATCTGGGTGATCAGCTGCTGGGCGGCGCTCATCACCCCGAGTTCGTCGGGTGCCACCTCGTTGGAGGAGGCCGAGACCGTGGTCGGGGTGGCCATCCCGATCCCCACCCCCGACAGGGCCAGGGCCAGCAGGATCACCGCCTGGGAGGGGTGCGCACCCAGCTGGGTGAAGACCAGCATGGACACGGTCAGCACCAGGGTGCCCACCACCACCAGCACGCGCTCCCCCACCCGCACGGCGGCATAGCCGGCCACCGGCGCCACCAGCGAGAACATGAGGGGGCGGGCGGTGGACTCCAGGCCGGCCCGGGTCTCGCTGTAGTGGTAGATGCCCTCCATCAGGATGGGGAAGAGGAAGAAGCCGCCCATGTAGGAGAAGTTGGACAGCGACCGGGCCCCGAGCGGGAACACGAAGTTGCGCAGCCGGAAGTACCGGAGGGGGATGAGGGGCCGGGGGGCCCGCCGCTCGTGGAGCACGAAGGCCACCCCGGCCCCGAGGGAGACGCCGAACACAGCCAGGGTGGCCGGCGAGCCGAAGCCCCACGACGGCGCCTCGTTGAGGGCCAGCAGCCCGGCCGTGACCGCCAGGGCCAGGAGCCAGGAGCCACCCCAGTCCAGCTCGCTCCAGGGACTGCCCTGCCCGGGGTCGGGGCCTCGCACTCCGGGGGCGGCGGGGGTGGCCCCACCGGGGGTGGCCACCGGTGATCCGGACCCGTCCTCGACGACCGGACGGTCCTGGCCCGGGAGCACGATGATGGCCAGCAGGGCGGCGACGGCCATGAGGGGCAGCTCCCCCCAGAACAGGGCCCGCCAACCGAAGTACTGGATGACGGGGGCCCCGATGGTCACGCCGAGCACCGGCCCGCCCGCCCCGACCAGCGCCCACCATCCCATGGCCTTGACCCGGTCCTCGTGGGAGAAGGCCTGGAGGACCAGGGCCATGGACGCCGCCCCGGTGGCCGCCCCCTGGACCCCGTCGAACAGCCGGGCGGCGATCAGCACCCCGGCGGTCGGGGCCGAGGCGGTCAGCACCACGCTCACGGCGGCCCCCGACAGGCCCCAGAGGTAGAGCTTGCGGTAGCCCCGCAGGTCCCCGAGCTTGCCCAGCACCGGGGCGGCCACCCCGAAGGCCAGCAGCGGCCCGGTGGACGTCCAGGTGAGGGTGGACACCGACGTGTGGAGCTCGTGGGCCACCTGGGGCAGCGCCACCACGAAGACGGTGAAGGTGATGTTGACCGAGAGCAGCCCGGCCAGCACGGTCCACAGCACCCACCACTGGTACCGGTCGGAGCGGGACAGGCGGCGGTGGAGGCGGTGGCGGAACAGGACGGGCCACGGCACCACGATGCCGCCCTCGGCGCCGGCTCCCGTACCGCTCAGCAGGGCCTCGGCCGACCGCACCTCGTCGTCCCGGAAGGCCTGGTCGCCGCCGGGACGGTCGGGTCCCGTGACCGGGGACATCAGCCCCCGAGCCGGTGCATCTCCGCCTGCAGCCGGGACACGGTCCAACGGTCGTCCTGGTCGATGGACTCGGTCATGGTCCACGGCTGGAACAGGCGGACCTGTCCCCCCTGGACGAAGAACACCCGTCCGGTGGCCGGGCACGACTCGGTGGCCAGATAGGCCGCCAGGGGCGAGATGTTGGCCGGCGCCCAGCTGTCGAAGGCGGCGGCGTCGCGCGGGGCCCGGACGATGTCGGAGAGCCCCGGGGTCTGCTCGGTCATTCGGGTCCGGGCGGCCGGGGCGATGGCGTTGACCCGGACGCCGTAGCGGATCAGCTCCTCGGCGGCGATGACGGTGAAGGCGGCGATGCCGGCCTTGGCCGCCCCGTAGTTCGACTGGCCCGGGTTGCCCAGCAGGCCGGAGGTCGACGAGGTGTTGATGACCGCCGCCTTGACCTCCTTGCCCTCCTTGGTCTGCTGTCGCCAGTAGGCGGCGGCGTGCCGGGTGGGGACGAAGTGCCCCTTCAGGTGCACGTGGACCACCGAGTCCCAGTCGGCCTCGGACATGTTGACCAGCACCCGGTCCCGCAGGATCCCGGCGTTGTTGACGAGCACGTGGAGGTCGCCGAAGGCCTCCACGGCCGTGCGGATGACGCGCTGGCCGCCTTCCCAGTCGCACACGTCATCGGAGTTGGCCACCGCCCGGCCACCCGACGCGGTGATCTCGTCGACGACGTGCTGGGCCGCCGACCGGTCGTCGCCCGACCCGTCCACCGCACCGCCGAGGTCGTTGACCACCACGTTGGCCCCCTCGGAGGCGAACAGCAGGGCGTGCTCCCGTCCGATGCCGCGACCGGCCCCGGTGATCACCGCGGTGCGTCCGTCGAGTGCTCCCATGTAGGTCGGTCCCCTGTCGTGGCGATCGTGAGTGGCGGGCCCGGCGCCGGTGCCCGACCACGTTGGCAGGGGGTCCGAGGCCCGGTCAAACCGGACGCGGGGGGCCGGAGGCGGCACCGAGCAGGGGGACGGGCCGGTCCACCGCCCGGCCCAGCCCGCGCCGAACCCACGGCGTCCACCATCCGCCGGACCCGGCCCCGGTCCCCGGCCACCAGCAGGTACTCGGTGTTGCGCACGTGGGACACGGCACCGACCTTCTTCCCGGCTCGGTTGTGGATGCCGATCCGGGCGCCCACGTAGCGGGCCGAGTCGAAGGCCAGGACCTCCACGTGGCCCCGCGCCGAACACAGGTCGTAGCAGCTGCTCGAAGGACAGCCACGACTCGTTGTTGTAGGAGAGGACCACCACGTCGGCCCGCACGGCGCCCAGCACACCGCCGAGGGCGGCCGCCATGGTCCGGCGGCCGTTGAACGGGCTGCGGCGTGCGGGGTCCCGGAGGTCGTCCCGCTTGCAGGCCACCCCGTAGTGGGTCGGGGCGTCCCAGGCCACGATGGTCTCCCACACGTGGTAGTTGGAGTCGTACCGGTGCTGGTTGTAGGGCGGGTCGAGGTAGGCCAGGTCCACCCCTCCGAGCTCGTCCGTCCCGGCCAGGGCGCAGGCGTCCCCCCGGACGGCCCGGCCCGGCCCGGCCAGCAGCTCGGGGACCCGGAGGGTGAGGGGCTGGTGGGCCCGGGGCGCCCACTGCTTGAGGTAGGCCATCTGGAGGCCGGTGGTGGAGTCGACCCGGTCGGCCGCCTCGAGCAGGCTGGTCACCAGCACCGGCCACAGGTCGGTGCCGGCGTACTCGGACTCGATGAGGTCCCGGACGGCGTCGATGCGGGCACCGTTCTCGGGCCGGAAGTATCTGGACGCCGTGCAGAAGGTGTCGGTCACGTACCCCGGGCGGCCCGGCACCCGGTTCAGACGGTCGACCGCCTCGGCCACCCCGTCGTGGAGCCCGGAGGTGGTGGCGGGGTCGGTGGCCACGTAGCAACGGGCCAGCACGTGGGCCACCCGGGCGCTGTCCACCGCGGTGACGTCCAGGCCCAGCCGCTTCCAGGCCTGGGCCACCCGGGTGGTCCCGCAGAACAGGTCGAGCGCCGTCCGGGCCCCCGAGGCCTCGGCCAACAGGGTGAGGGCGGGGACCAGGCGGCGCTTGGACCCCAGGTACTTGATCACGCGGTGCCGTCGGACGCGGCGCCGGCGCCGGGTGCGGTCACCGGCGCCCGAACCGGCGGAACCACCAGTCGGGGTCCCGGGCGTGGGCGTGGAAGTGGTCGGGGATCTGGCGCATCACCCGGTCGAAGGACCACACGCCGGCCCCCAGCTGCTGGTCGGCCACCCGGCCCAGCTGGGCCAGCATGTGGTCCACCTCGGGCCCCGGGGGCTCCTTGCCGTGCTGCTTCCACACCACCATGGGCACGTCGCACACCTCGCAGGCCGCCACCCAGCAGACGTCGTCCTCGTGGAACCACTCGGTGAGACGCGCCGCCTCGCACAGCTCGCACCCGGGAACCGACGCGGTCACAGCGTGTAGAGGTTGACGGTCGTCCCGGGCTGGACCGAGGTCCCGGCCACCGGGTCCGTCGACAGCACCTTGGTGGCCCCCGGAGGCCCGTAGGGGCCGGACACCTTGAGGCCCATGGCGGTCAGGGCCGCGGTGGCGGCGGCCACCGACTGACCGGCCACGGGGGGGATGATCACCGGCTGGGGACCGAGGGAGATGTCCACCGAGACCTTGGACCCGAAGGGCTGGGGACCGGCGGTGGCGGCCGGGGAGGTGCCGATGACCTGGCCGGTGGGGACCGTCGAGCTGTACTGGCGGTTCTGCGAGGGCACGAACCCGGCGGCGGTGAGGGCGGCGGCGGCCGAGGCGTAGGTGGCCGAGGCCCCGGTGACCACGGGGATGGCCACGGGGGCATGGCCCTTGGAGGTCACGATGGTGACCGTCGAGCCGTAGGGGGCGGTCCCGGCCGGGACGCTGCCCAGCACCGCGCCGGCCACCACCGTCGAGCTGTACTGGGCGGCGGTGGGCGGGCACACCCCGACCAGGTGCACCGTCTTCAGGGCGGCCACGGCGTCGGCGCAGGAGGTGAACGAGGTGAGGGGCGGGATGGCCACGGGGGGCGGCCCGGTGGAGACCACCACGCCGATGGTCGTGCCCTCCTTGGCCGTGGCCGGCCGACCCTCGGCCCGGGACCGGGGCCGCTGGCTCACGATCAGGCCGGGGCCCAGGGTGATGCTGAACGCGTGGCCCGTGGCCCGCACCGTGAACCGGTCAGCCCTCACCAACTGCCGGGCCTGGGGCACCGACTTCCCCACCAGGACGGGGACCGGGTGGCTGGGGGTGAACAGCTTGGCCTGGACGGCCAGGGCCGCCCCGCCCGCCAGGAGCGCCACGACCGCCGCCACGACGGCGGTGATCCACGGCCACCGGCGGCGGCGGGCCGGGATGGGGCCGCCCTGCCGGGCCGAGGGTCGCCGTGCCCGGAGGGCCTTCTTCCGGCGCCACGGCTTGTCCAGGGTGAGCGTGGCCGCCGCGGCCGGCACCCCGAGCTCGGTGGCGTCGGACGGACCCCCGTCGAGGCTGGGCCGCCGGACGCCACGGACCATCACCCGGTCCACGTCCGGGGCCTCGTCGCCGGGGACGGCGTCGACCGTGGGGATGGGGAGGGGCTCGGGCAGGGTGGCGGCCAGCTCCTCCAGCCGGAGCGAGAACTGGGCGGCGTCGAACCGCTCGGACGGCTCCGGGGCGGCCGCCCACACCAGCACGTCGTTGAGCGGTCCCAGGGCCTCGTGCTCGGGCAGCAGGGCGCCCGACCCGGGCCATGAGGGTGGCGATGGTGGTGTCGCCGATGAACGGCGTCTCCCCGGTGACCCCCTCGTACAGCACGAGGGCCAGGGCGTAGACGTCGGCCTTGCCGTCCAGCACGAACCCTTCGACCTGCTCGGGGGCCGAGTACCGGGCCGTGCCCAGGATGGCGCCGTCCGGCTCGGTCCACGACGCCTCGGCCAGCGCCCGGGCCAGCCCGAAGTCGGCGATCCGGAGTCGGCCGTCGGCGTCGAAGAGCAGGTTGGCCGGCTTGATGTCGCGGTGGACCAGCCCGCGGCGGTGGGCGTAGTCCAGCCCGGCGGTGGCCTGGAGGCCGACCTGGACCGCCTGCTCCGGGGTGAGCAGGGCCCCGGTGTCGTAGACCTGGCGGAGGCTGCCGCCGGCCAGGTACTCCAGCACCAGGTACGGCTCGTCGTTCTCCTCGCCCCAGTCGTAGACCTGGAGGATGTTGGGGTGGTTGAGGGCGGCCACCGCCCGGGCCTCGGCCCGGAACCGCTTGAGGAAGTTGGCGTCGCCGGCCAGGGCCGGGTGCAGGACCTTGATGGCCACCCGCCGGTGGAGGGAGACGTCGTCGGCCAGGTAGACGTGGGCGGACGCACCGGTCCCCAGGGCGGTAACCAGTCGGTAGCGGTCGCCGAGGACACGCCCGATGGAGTCGGTGATACTCGGCATGATCTCCGGACCAGGCTACCGAGCAGGGGCCCCGAAGCGGTGGACTGGGCGCTCGGGCCCTAGCCCGGAAGGTCCCCCGTCTCCAACAGCGGGGCGAATCCGGGCCCGTCGACCACCGGTACCCCGAGCTGCTCGGCCTTGGTGACCTTGGAGGCCCCGGGCGACTCCCCCACCACCAGGGCGAAGGTCTTCTTCGACACCGTGCCGGGCGACTTGCCCCCCCGGGCCAGGATGGCCGCCTCGGCCTCCTCCCGGGAGTAGTGCTCGAGGGTGCCGCTGACCACCACCGATCGGCCCGCCAGGGTCTGGGGCAGCTCCGGTGCGGCGGCGGCCACGTCCCGGCCCGGCTCCTCCAGGGTCAGCCCGGCCGCCCGCAGGCGCTCGACCACCGACCGGTTCACGTCGGAGGCCAGCCAGCGGGCCACGCTGGCGGCGATCACCGGCCCGACACCGTCCACCCCGGCCAGCGTGGCCTCGTCGGCGCCGATGATGGCATCGATGTCACCGAGGGCCCGGGCCAGGGCGATCGAGCCCACCTGCCCGAGGTGACGGATGCCGAGACCGATGAGGACCCGGTGCAGGGGGCGGGCCCGGGAGTCGTCGATGGCGCCGAGCAGGTTGCCGATCGAGACGGCGGCGAAGCCCTCGAGGCCCTCGAAGGTCTCGGGGGTGAACGAGTAGAGGTCGGCCACGTCGCTGAGCAGCCCCTGGTCCACGAAGAGCTGCACCCGCTGCTCCCCGAGCCCTTCGATGTCCATGGCCGACCGCGAGGCGAAGTGGGCAATGCGCTGGATGCGCTGGCCCGGACAGTCGAGGTTGGTACAGAAGGTGTCGCTCTCGTCGGGGAGCCGCACCAGGGGCGCCCCGCAGCTCGGACAGGTGGTCGGGAACCTCCACCGGGGCTTCCGACGCCGGCCCTTGACCAGCACCGGTCCGACCACCTCGGGGATGACGTCACCGGCCTTGCGCACCACCACCGTGTCACCGGGCCGTACGTCCTTCAGACCCACCTGGTCCTCGTTGTGCAGCGTGGCCAGGGAGACCGTGGAGCCGCCCACGAAGACCGGTTCCAGCACGGCGAAGGGGGTGGCCTTGCCCGTCCGGCCGATGGAGACCTCGACGCCGAGCAGGGTGGTGGTCCGCTCCTCGGGGGGGAACTTGTAGGCGATGGCCCAGCGGGGCGCCCGGGAGGTCGCCCCCAGCCGGCGCTGGAGCTCGAGGTCGTCGACCTTGACCACCACCCCGTCGATCTCGTAGTCGAGGTCGTGGCGGCCGGCCTCCCATCGCCGGCAGAAGTCGAGGACGGCGGCGAGGCCACGGACCAGGGTGCGCTCGGGATTGACGGGAAAGCCGGCGCGGTCCAGCCAGGCCAGGATGTCGGCATGGGTGGCGGCCAGCGCCCCGGGGGGCGGGTCGTCGGCCCCGCCCGGTCCGGCCGCCGGTTGCAGCTCGCCGATCTGGTAGGCCCAGTAGGAGAGGTCCCGGCTGGCGGTGATGGACGGGTCCTTCTGACGCAGGGACCCGGCCGCCGAGTTGCGTGGATTGACGAAGAGCCGTTCCCCGGACTCGGACTGGCGCCGGTTGAGCTCCTCGAACGCGCTGATCGGCATGTAGACCTCGCCCCGCACCTCGATGAGCGCCGGTGGGGGGCTGACCGCCTCGTCGAGCGAGGACGGGATGTCGGCGATGGTGGCCACGTTGACCGTGACGTCCTCGCCGGTGCGCCCGTCGCCACGGGTGGCCGCCTGCACGAAGCGCCCGTCCCGGTAGGTGAGGGAGATGGCCAGGCCATCGATCTTCAGCTCGCAGACGAAGGCGGTGTCCTCGGGGACCTGCTTGGCCAGCCGGTCGGCCCAGGCCTGGAGCTCGTCGGGGCTGAAGGCGTTGTCCAGGCTCATCATGGGCACCCGGTGGGCCACCGGGGCGAACAGGGTCGAGGGGGGCGCTCCCACCGTCGAGGTGGGTGACTCCGGGACCACCAGGTCGGGATGTTCGGCCTCGATTCCCCGCAGCTCCCGCACCAGCGCGTCGTACTCGGCATCGGCGATCTCCGGGTCGTCGAGCCGGTGGTAGCGGTCGTTGTGGTGGGCGATGATCGCCCGCAGCGCCCCGGCCCGGGCCACCGGATCCCGGCCGTCCCGGTCGGTCCCGACGCCGTCGGGCCCGGTCCGGCGGGAGCTCATCGGGCGATGCCCGACCCGACCACCTCGTCGGGACGGTGCGGGTCGTAGAGGGCCACGGTCTGGCCGGGGGCGATGCGTCGCTGGGCCGAGTCGAACCGCACCACCAGGCCACCCCCGGCCCGGGCCACCTCGACCGGCACCGGCCGTCCGTGGGCGCTGCACTGGGCCACCAGGCCGACGGGGACGGTGCCGTCCCCGGTGGGGTCTCCGTCGACCCAGGTCACCGTGTGCAACGCCACCTCGGGGGCGCAGGCCGCCTCCGGAGGACCGACCCTCACCCGTCGGGCCGGGACGTCCACCGCGGTGACGAACCGCCGGCGGCCGTCCGCACCGTGCCCCATCCCCCGGCGCTGGCCCACCGTCACCAGCTCCACCGCCTCGACCGCCCCGAGGTCGGCGCCGGACCGGTCATCGACCAGCCGGCCGGGATGGAGCGGGATCCGATCGGCCAGGAACCCGGCACGGCCCTCCTCCGAGCGGATGAAGCAGACGTCCTGGCTGTCGGGCTTGGCCGCCGTGCGCAGGCCCCGCCGCCGCGCCTCGGCCCTGACCCCGGCCTTGGTCAGCTCCCCGACCGGGAACACCACCCGGGCCAGCTGGTCCTGCCCCAGCATGGCCAGCACGTAGGACTGGTCCTTGTCCCGATCCGCCCCCCGGCAGAGCCGGAACCGCCCGTCCGGAGTCTCGGCCCGGCGGGCGTGGTGTCCGGTGGCCACGGCGTCGAAGCCCAGGTGGACGGCGCGCTCCAGCAGGCGGTCGAACTTGAGGTGGCGATTGCACTCGATGCACGGGTTGGGGGTCCGGCCCTCGGCGTGGCCCCGGACGTAGGGCGCCACCACCCGGTCCTCGAAGGTGGCGGCGAAGTTGAACACGTGGTGGACCAGGCCCAGCTGGTCGGCCACCCGGCGGGCGTCGTCCACGTCGGCCACCGAGCAGCAGCCCGAGTCCGACTCGCCGCCCCACAGCTTGAGGGTGGCCCCGACCACGTGGTCCCGGCCCAGCCGGTCGGCCAACAGGGCGGCCGCCACCGACGAGTCGACGCCGCCCGACATGGCCACCAGCACGCGCATGGGATCAGTCTCGCAGCTGGGCGACGGCGCCCGGGACGACCGACAGGGCCAGGTCGATGTCCTCGTCATTGGTCGTCCACCCCAGGGAGAAGCGGATGCCACCCGTGGCCTCGGACCGGTCGAATCCCATGGCCGACAGCACGTGGCTGGCCTCGACGGCGCCGCTGGAACAGGCCGCACCGGCCGAGACGGCCAGGCCCGCCTGGTCGAGCAGCAGCACCAGCGCCTCGCTCTCGAGGCCGGTGAACCGCAGATGGCAGAAGCCGGGGGCGGCGTCCGTCGACCCCGTCCAGGCCGTGCCGGGGACGGCGGCGAGGAGGCCCTCGGCCAGGCGGTCCCGCAGCGCCCCCACCCGCACGTTGTCCCGGGCCTGGTCCTCCACGGCCCGGCCGAGGGCGGCGGCCATGGCCACGATGCCGGCCACGTTGGGGGTCCCGCTCCGACGGTCCCGCTCCTGTCCCCCGCCGGTGGCCTGGGCCACCAGGCCGGTGCCGTGGCGAACCACCAGGGCGCCCACGCCCTGGGGGCCCCCGAACTTGTGGGCGCTGACCGACACCAGATCGAACGCCTGGGTCAGCTGACCGACCGGGAGCCACGGCGCGGCCTGGACGGCGTCGGTGTGCAGCACCGCCCGGGGCGACCCGGTCCTGACGATCTCGGCCAGGGGCCCGAGCCCCTGTACCGTGCCGACCTCGTTGTTCACGGCCATCAACGACACCAGGCCCACGTCCGGCGTACACGCCTCGGCCAGGGCGCCCGGGTCGATCAGGCCGCACCGGTCCGCCGGCACCTCGCGGAATTCGGCCCCGGACTGGCGGGCCAGGGCCCGGCAGGTCTCCAGCACGGCGTGGTGCTCGAAGGCCGTGCACACGATGCCCGGAGGCGACGGCCCACCGGCGGCCACCGCCTTCCAGCCGCCGGTCACCGCCAGATTGTCCGCCTCGGTCCCCCCCGAGGTGAAGACCACCTCGCCGAGGTCGGCCCCGAGCAGGGCGGCCACGGTCTCCCTGGCGTCGTCCACCGCCCGCCGGGCCCGTCGCGACTCGTGGTGACCACCCGAGGGATTGCCGTACTCGCCGGACAGGTGGGGCCGCATGGCCTCGGCGGCCTCGGGTCGCAGGGGGGTGGTGGCGGCGTGGTCCAGGTACGCCCGCCGCTCGGGCATCAGGCCACCCACACCGACTTGATGTTGCAGAACTCGTGCAGGCCCCAGCTGGACAGCTCCCGGCCGATCCCCGAGCTCTTGATCCCCCCGAAGGGGAGCTCCGGCATCGACACCACCATGCCGTTGACGAAGACCTGGCCGGCCTGCAGCTCGGTGACGAACCGCTGCTGCTCGTCGGGATCGTTGGTCCACACGCTCGAGCCCAGGCCGAACTCGGTGCCATTGGCCAGGGCCAGGGCCTCGTCGGCGTCGGCCACCACGGTGAGCAGGGCCACCGGCCCGAACACCTCCTCGGTGGCCACCCGCATGGCCGGGGTGATGTCGGTGATCACCGTGGGCCGGTAGAAGTAGCCCGGGTGGTCGGGGCCGGCCGGGCCGACCACCCGCTCGCCCCCGCACAGGATGGTCGCCCCCTGGGCGCGGGCGTCGTCCACCTGGGCGGCGATGGTGTCACAGGCCGCCGCCGTGACCAGCGGACCCACCTCGGTCGAGGGATCGAAGGGGTCGCCCACCGACAGTGCCTCCATGCCGGCCACGAACCCGGCCGTGAACGCCTCGGCCACGTCCCGGTGGACGATGAAGCGCTTGGCGGCGATGCACGACTGGCCGGCGTTCTGGGTCCGGGCCTCCACGCCGACGGCCACCGCCCGGTCCAGGTCGGCCGAGGGCAGCACGATGAACGGGTCGCTGCCCCCCAGCTCGAGGACGATCTTCTTGCCCACCGCGCCGGCCTGGGCGGCCACCGCCCGGCCCGCGCCCACGCTCCCGGTCAGGGTGATGGCCGCCACCCGGGGATCGGCGATGATGCCCGGCACCTGGTCGGTGCCGACCAGCAGGGTCTGGAACACGCCGTCGCCGGCCCCGGCCCGCCGGAACAGGTCCTCCAGGAAGAGGGCGGTGCGGGGCACGCTCGGGGCGTGCTTCAGCAGGCCCACGTTGCCCGCCATGATGGCCGGGGCCAGGAACCGGACCACCTGCCACAGGGGGAAGTTCCAGGGCATGATGGCCAGGACGGCGCCCAGGGGCTGGTAGGTGATGAGGCCGAGCGAGGCGTCCACCGCCACCTCCTCGTCGGTGAGCATGGCCTCGGCGTGCTCGGCGAACCACCGGAACCCGCTGGCGCACTTGGCCACCTCGCCCTTGGCCTGGGCGAAGGGCTTGCCCATCTCCGTGGTGACCACGTGGGCCACGTCGGGGAGCTCCCCCTCCAGGAGTTCGGCGGCGGTGATGAGCAGCCGCGCCCGCTCGTCGAAGGTGCTCCGGGCCCAGAGGGGGACGGCGGTGGCCGCGGCGGCCAGCCGCTGCTCCACGGCGGCGCTGTCGTAGGGCTCGAAGGTCTGCAGCACCTCGCCGGTGGCGGGATTGATGGTGGCGATGGGAGGGCCGGCGTCGACGGGGCTCATCGGTCCAGTATCGCTCAGGGGTGCCCGAACCCCGACCGCTCCCCCTCCTCCCGGCCGGTGGCGTCGGGGAGCAGTCCGGGGATGAGCATGCGCTGCACCTTGCCGGTGGCGGTCCTGGGCAACGCTTCGAGCACCACGTACTCCTTGGGACGCTTGTAGCCAGCCAGATGGCGCCCGGCGTGGGCCGACACGGCGTCCACCACCGCGGCCACCCCGCCGTCCCCCCTCCCCGGGCCCGGTACCAGCGCGGCGCAGACCCGCTGGCCCCAGCGTCGGTCGGGCCGGCCGAACACGGCCACCTCGGCGAGCCCGTCCACGCCGGCCAGCACCGCCTCGACCTCGGCCGGGTACACGTTGACCCCGCCACTGATGATGAGATCGTCCCGCCGTCCGTCGATGAACAGGTAGCCGTCGTCGTCCAGCCGGCCGAGGTCGCCCACCGTGAAGGACCCGTCCCGCCAGGCGGCGTCGGTCTTGGCCGCGTCCCCCCAGTACCGGAAGCGGGCGAACCCGGGGGGACGGCACCAGATGGTCCCGTCGTCGTCCACCGAGAGGGCCCGGCCCGGTCGGGCCCGCCCCACGGTGCCGGGGCGCTCGGTCCACTCCTCGGGCGAGCACACGGTGAACTGGCCCTCGGTCGATCCGTAGAACTCCCACACCACACCGGGGCCCACCCGGGCCATGGCCGCCCGCTTGACCGACGGGGGGCAGGGCGAACCGGCGTGGACCAGCAGGCGCAGGGCGTCGAACCGCGCCGGCGTGCCGGCCACCGAGTCCAGCAGCCGGCTCAGAGCCGCCGGGGCCATGAACGTGGTGGTCGGGGTGGGTGCACCGTCCTGGCCGGCCAGGACCGAGCGGGCCGTCTCGGCGTCGAAGCGGCTGAGCACCACGCAGGTCCCGCCCCGCAACAGGGTGGCGCCGGCGAACCGGACGGACACCGAGTGGTACATCGGGGAGCAGACCAGGTGGACGTCGCCGGGACCGAACGACCACAGGTCGGCCTCGTCGGCGAAGGAGGCCGCTGCCTCCTCCGCGCTCCAGACCCCCGACCACACCCCCTTCGACCGACCCGTGGTGCCCGAGGTGTAGTGCATGGGACGGGCCAATGGGTACGGGGCCAGCTCGACCGGAGGGCCGTGGTGCAGTGCGGCCAGCGCCTCCCCGTCGGTCACCACCAGGGTGGGCCGGGCATCAGCCACCAGCGCGTCCCGCTCCTCGTCGAGCAGGGTGGCGTTGAGCAGGACCGGCACCACCCCGACCCGCAGCGCCCCGAGGACCGCGCAGAGCAGGGCGGCCGACGAGGGAAGGCTGAAGGCGATCCGGTCCCCCGGCCCCAGCCCCGACGCCTGCAGGGCCCCGGCCACCCGACGCTGGGCCGGCTCGGCGGTGGCCGGGGTCAGCACCTCGACACCGGTCGGCGTGCTCACCCGAGCCTCCGTGGGAGGGTGCTCAGGGGAGCTCCTCGGTGGGGACGAGCGGGGCGGACGGCCCGAGAGACACCGCCGTACCCGGATCACCCAACGCGGTGAAGACGACGGGCCGGAGGGCGGCGATGGCCGCCACCGTGGCCAACATGGCCAGGGCACCGACCACGGTCACCGTCCGGACTCCGGTGTGGTTGGCGATGGTTCCCTGCACCACCGCGCCGATCGGGTAGACGATCCCCAGGCCCATCATGTAGATGGACAGGACCCGGCCCCGGACCTCGGCCGGGGCCCGGAGCTGCACCACCGTGTTGAGCCCGGAGAGCACGGCGATGTACCCGGCGCCGACGGCCAGGAAGGCCAGGGCGGAGACCCAGAGGGACGGGGCCAGGCCGTACAGCACCAAGAGGACGGGCAGGAGGAACAGGGCCGACTGCAGCATGGCCCGACGACCCACCCGCTCGGCCAGGGTCGGGAGGACCAGGGCGCCGGCGACCGCGCCGATGCCCTGGGCGGTGACCAGGATGGCCGTGCCCACCTGGGTGCTGACCCCGCCCCGGTCGAGCACCGCCGACATGGCCGGCACCAGGGCGATGAACGGGGAGGCCAGGAGGGCGACGAGGGCGATGAGCTCGATGGCGGCGCGGCATCCCGGCTCGCCGGCCGCGGCCCGGGCCCCGGCGGCCAGCCGGGACGCCATGCTGATCCGCTCGTGGGAGACCACCGGCTTGGGCAGCCTGACCATGACCAGGGCCACCACGACGGCGGCGAAGGAGGCGGCGTTGATGCCGAACACCAGCCCGTAGTTGTGACTGAGCAGCGCCAGGCCGGCCAGCGCGGGGCCGACCACCCTCCCGAGGTTGAACTGGGCCGACGACAGGGAGACGGCGCCGAGGAGATCCTCGGTGGGGACCAGGTCGGGCACCATGGCCTGGAAGGCCGGGAACCCGATGGCCCCCGAGGCCCCGCCCAGGAAGGCCAGCACCACCAGCACCCCCGGCGGATCGTGTCCGGTGCCGGCCAGTACGGCGAGCACGGTGGCGAAGGCCATCTCGGCCAGCGTGGTGACGATGAGCCAGCGCCGCCGGTCGAGTCGGTCGGCCAGGGCGCCGCCCAACGGGGCCAGCAGCCCGATGGGGATGAAGGCGGCGGCGGCCACCAGACCGGTCCATCCCGGCTGGTCGGTGCGGGCGAAGACCAGCACCCCGAGGGCCACCGTCTGCATCCACGACCCGATGTTGGAGACGAGCGCCGCCGACCAGATGAGCGCGAAATTCCGCGAGCGGAGCGGGCGCAGCGAGGCCAGGGGCACCGGTCGAGGTTACCGGCCGACCGGTCCGGTCAGGCCCGGGCCCGTGGGGTCGGTCCGGAGCGGGGCTACTCCTCGCCCTTGTGCTTGCGGCGGGGCCGCAGGGCGAACCACCAGATGCTCGCCATGGTGGCCAGGACGCCGAACGCTGCTGCGGGCTTGGCGATCTTGCGAGAACGATCTGACATGGGGCTGACGTTACCCGCCGGGGGCCGGCCTCGGCACTACCGGCGGGCCCCCCGGCGGCCCGGGGCGGCGGTCGGCCCTCAGGTGGCGGCCAGTTCCCCCTCCCGGGCGCCGGCCGGGCCGTCGGCTCCGGGGGCCGGCGGCACCACATCGACCTCGACGCCCAGGTGCGGGACGATCCGGTCGAGCCAGGAGGGCATCCACCAGTTGGCCCGGCCGAGCAGTTCCATGATGGCGGGGACCAGGACCATCCGGACCAGGGTGGCGTCGATGAAGATGGCGGCGGCCAGACCGAGGCCGAACACCTTGAGCACGTGCAGGGGGTCACCGATGACGAAGGACCCGAACACGCAGATCATGATGGCGGCGGCGGCGGTGATGACCCGGGCGGTCTTGGCCAGTCCGTCGGCCACCGCGCTGGAGTTGTCTCCGGTCCGCCGCCACTCCTCCCGGATGCGGGAGAGGAGGAAGACCTCGTAGTCCATGGACAGCCCGAACAGGATGGTGAACATCATGAGGGGGATCCACGGGTCGATGGGGCTGGTGGCCCCGATGCCGATCAGCCCGCCCAGCCAGCCCCATTGGAACACGGCCACGATGACCCCGTAGGCGGCCCCCACCGACAGCAGGTTGACCACCACCGCCTTCAGCGGGATGGCCAGCGATCGGAACACGGCCATCAACAGGAGGAAGGACAACAGGAGCACGGCGCCGATGACCCACACCAGGCGGTCGGACAGGTACGAGGAGGCATCGACCGACCCGGCCGTCTCACCGCCGACGTAGGCCACCACGCCGGTGCCGGCGGTGGCACCGGGGATGACGTCGTCGCGCAGGGTGTGGACAATGGCCTCGGTCTTGGCCGACTGCGGTGACGTGGTCGGGTACGCGATGATCACCGCGTCGTGGCCCGACGCGGAGAACTGGACCGGTGTGGTGAAGGCCACGCCGGGGGTGGCCTTCACCCTGGCCTGCAGTTGGTCGACGGCGGCCCGCTGGCCGTCGGGCACCGAGGCGGCCACGATCAGCGGCCCGTTGAAGCCGGGGCCGAAGCCGGTGGCCAGGGCATCGAAGGCCTGACGGGTGGTGCTGCTGGTCGGGTCGTTGCCGGCGTCGGTGAAGGCCAGCCGCATCGAGAAGAACGGGACGATGAGCACGAGCAGGCAGAGCAGGGCGCCCAGTGCGGCCAGGAGCGGGCGTCGCTGCACGGTACGGCTCCACCGGTACCAGAAGCCGCGTTCGGACGGTTCGCTGGCGCTCTGGAGGAGGCCGGGGACGTGCAGCTTGTCGATGGCCCGGCCCGAGAACCCGAGCATGGCCGGCAGGAGGGTGGTGGCCGCCAGCATGACCAGGACCACGGCGGAGATGGCCCCGACGGCCAGGCCCCGCATGAACGGCAGCTGCAGGATGAACAGGCCCAGCAGGGAGAGGATCACCGTCGTGCCGGCGAAGACCACCGACCGGCCCGAGGTGGCCAGCGAGACGGCGGCAGCCTGGCGGGGGTCGCGGCCCTCGGCCAGGCCGTTGCGGTAGCGGGTGACGATGAACAGGGCGTAGTCGATGCCCACCCCGAGCCCGATCATGGCCATGATCTCGGGGGCGAAGGTGGGTGTGGTGATGACGTGGGACAGCAGGTCGAGCACGGCGAAGGCGATGGCGATACCGAACAGGGCGGTCATGATGGGGAGGCCCATGGCCACCACCGACCCGAAGGCCAGGAGCATGATGATGATGGCGGCCAGGATGCCGATGCCCTCACTGGATCCGGGCTTGGCCCCGGCCACCAGGCTGATGGCCTGCCCGCCCAGGGCCACGTGGTAGCCGGGCGCGGCGAACGACTGGGCCGTGGTCACCACCTGCTTGATGGCGTTCTCGGGGAGGTCGCCGGCCTGCTGGTCGAAGACCACCTGCACGTAGGCGATGTGGCCGTCGGCCGAGATCTGGTGGGCCCCGGCCGCGGTGAACGGGCTGACCACGTCGGAGACATGGGCCAGCGGGCGGAGGGCGGCCGCCAGCTTGGCCGTCCGGTCCTGCACCGAGGCCGCGGTGATCGGCCCCGTCGAGGTGATGACCACCTGGGCCGGGCTTCCCTTCTGGTTGGGGAAAGCCTGGTTGAGGATCTGCTGCACCGGCTGCTTGCCCCCGTTGAGGTTGTTGGAGAAGTTGCTCCCGGCCGCCTGGGCCACCACGTTGGTCCCGACCAGGGCCACCAGCCAGAAGACGAGCACCCACCACCGGTGGTCGTGGCACCAGCCGGCGATCCGGGCCAGTCCGCTCGTCTCGGCCGGCTGGGACCGTGGCCGTTCCTTCGGGGGTTCCGGGGGCGACAACGTGGTAGTGGCCATGGACCGAAGTTAATCCACGCAGCGGGGCCGTCCGACCCTCACGGCCCGTCGGGCACCCGCCGGCGCACCACCAAGTGGTTCTGACCGGACGGGACCACGCCGTCGCCGCCGGCGGCGACCAGCCGCTCGAGCACGTACCGGGCCACCCGGGCCGGCGAGTTGAACGCGCCCTCCCGGGAGGCCTGGAGGAACCGACCCACGGCCGGGAAGTCCTCGACCGGGGTCGACCGGATCTGCGCCTGCATGTCCGTGTCGACCAGGCCCGGCGAGAGGGCGTAGGCGGCGAGGCCGGCGCTCCGCTCCTCACGGGCCACCACCTCGGTGATCATGTCCACCGCGGCCTTCGCGCCCCCGTAGGCCGCCCAACCTTCGTAGGGGCGGGTGGCGGCGCCGGAGGTCAGGTTGACCAGCACGCCGCCACCGGGTCGCGACCGCACGTGCCGGGCGAAGGTGGCCGATCCGTGCAGCACCCCGAGCACGTTGACCTCCACGTTGCGGCGCAGGCCGACGGGGTCGGCGTCGGCCAGTCGGCCGATGGGGGCCAGCACACCGGCATTGTTGACCCACACATCGATGCGGTCGAACCGGGCGACCACCTCGGCGCCGAACCGCTCGACGGCGTCGGCGTCGGTGACATCCACCGATCCGGTGAGCGACGCAGTCCCCCCGGGAGCATCGGGCCGGGTCCGGGCACACAGTCCCAGGCGTACCCCCTCGGCGGCCATCGCCTCGGCCATCCCGGCCCCCAGGCCCCGGCTGGCCCCGGTGATCACGACGACCAGCTCCCCAGGACGGCGGTCGGACGGTGCGGGGCTCACTCGTCGGTGGAGACGAAGACGTTCTTCACGTCGCTGTAGGAGGCCAGGGCCTCGAGGCCGAGCTCCCGCCCGAAGCCCGACTGCTTCATCCCGCCGAAGCTGGTCTGCACCCGCACCGAGCTGTGCGAGTTGACCGAGAGGTTGCCGGACTGGATGGCCCGGGCCATCCGCAGGGCCCGGGCCCCGTCGCCGGTCCAGATGGAGCCGGACAGCCCGTAGGGCGTGTCGTTGGCCAACCGCACGGCGTCCGCCTCGTCCTCGAAGGGAATGACCGCCACCACCGGTCCGAAGATCTCCTCGCGGGCCATGCGCCAGCCGGGATCGGCGGGAGCCACCACCGTGGGCGGGAACCAGAAGCCGGGGCCGTCGGGGACGGCGCCGGCCGCGAACACCTCCACCGCCCCTCCGCCCGGCGGGCCCATCCCCGGGGCCAGGAAGCCCTCGACCACCCGTCGGTGGGACGCGGTGACCAGGGGACCCATCTGGACGGTGGGATCGGTGGGGTCGCCGACCGTCCACCGCGTCAGCGCGTCGGCCAGTAGCTCGAGGTAGCGGTCGACGACGCCGCGCTGCACCAGCACCCGGCTGCGGGCGCAGCAGTCCTGGCCGGCATTGGCGAAGACGCCCCCCGGGGTGGCCGCCGCCGCCCGCTCGAGATCGGCGTCGGCGAAGATCACCGAGGCCGACTTCCCACCCAGCTCCAGGGTGACCCGTTTGATGGTGGCCGAGGCCCGGCGCATCACGTCCCGACCCACCTCGGTCGATCCGGTGAAGGCCACCTTGGCCACATCCGGGTGCTCGACCAGCCGGCTCCCCACCACCGACCCCTTGCCCACCACCACCTGCAGGACGCCCTCGGGGATGCCCGCCTCCAGCGCCAGCTCGGCCAGCCGCAGCGCCGAGAGCGGGGTGATCTCGGCCGGCTTGACCACGATGGTGTTGCCGGTGGCCAGGGCCGGGCCCACCTTCCAGGAGGTGATGGCCACGGGGAAGTTCCAGGGGACGATGGCCGCCACCACGCCGAGCGGCTCGTGGAAGGTCATGTCCACGCCGCCGGCCACCGGCACCGTCGCCCCCCGGTGCTTGTCCACCGCACCGGCATAGAAGTAGAGCACCTCGGCCACCATGCCCACCTCGTCGCGGCTGTCCACGATGGCCTTGCCCACATTGGCCGTCTCCAGCTGGGCCAGCTCCTCGCCGTGCTCTTCCACCCGGGCGGCGAACCGACGCAGCAACCGGGCCCGATCGGCCGGGGCGACGGCCCGCCAGGCCGGCCCGGCGGCCAGCGCCCGGGCGACGGCGGCGTCCGCCTCCCCGACCCCGCCGCGGGACAGCTCGGCGATGGGCATCTCGGTGGCCGGGTTGACCACGACGGTGGTGTCACTCATACGTGCTCCTCGGTGGCGATCTCCCGGATGGGGGCTTCGGCCGCCCGGACCAGGGCCTCGAACAACCGGACGTCGCCGGTCTCCTCGGGATGCCACTGGACGCCGACCACCAACCGCCGGCCGGGCAGCTCGACGGCCTCGATCACCCCGTCCTCGCTCCGGGCCGTGACCACCAGGCCCGCACCCAGCCGGCCGAGGGCCTGGTGGTGGCTGCACAGCACCTCGGCCCGGGCTCCGAACAGGCTGCGCACGATACTCCCCGCCTCGGTGGCCACGGTGACCGGACCGAAGGCCCCGGGACGGGGTTGGTGCACGGTGGTCCCCAGGAGGTCGGGCAGCTGCTGGACCAGGTCGCCCCCCAGGTGCACGTTGAGCGCCTGCATCCCCCGGCAGATGGCGAGGACCGGGAGGTCCCGCTCGAGGGCCGCACCCAGCAGGCCCAGTTCGAGCTCGTCGCGCTCGTCGCTGGTGCCGCCGTTGCGCGGGTCGGGATCGGCACCGTAGCGGGCGGCGTCGACGTCCCCCCCGCCGATGAGGACCAGGCCGTCGAGGACGGAGGCCACCCGGTGGTCGCGGCCGGCGTCGGACCGTCCTCCCCCTTCGCCCCGGGGCGCGAGGAGCAGCGCCTCGCCCCCCGACGCCTCGACCATGTCGAGGTAGGCCCCGGGCACCAGGGCGGCGTCGCGTTGCCACGACCACCACGAAGTGGTCTGTCGGTACATGGTGACCCCGATGAGCGGCCGGGCACCGGCGGACGGCACGGGCTCGGACGGCACCGGCTCGGACGGCACGGGCTCGGACGGCACCGGCTCGGACGGCACGGGCTCGGACGAGACGGACTCGGACGACACGGACTGCAGTATCCCACCGCCCTCACGACGCGCCGATAAGGTGCGCAGCCGAGGGCCCGCGGCCGGCGTCAGCCCCCCGCACCGTCCCGACGACAGCACCGAGGACGGCGTCAGGTCAGAGAGGAGACGGCGATGGCTCGACTGGACGGCAAGGTTGCCGTGATCACCGGGGCCGGTAGCGGGATCGGCCGGGTGGCCGCCTCGCTCTTCGCCGCCGAGGGGGCCCGGGTGGTGGTGGCCGACGTGGCCGCCGACCAGGCCGAGTCGGCGGTGGCCGAGATCGTCGGGGCGGGCGGGACGGCCACCGCGGTGACCGTCGACGTCTCGGACGAGGCCCAGGTCACGGCCATGGTGGCCGCCGCCGTCAGCACCTACGGCGGCCTCCACGTGCTGTTCAACAACGCCGGCATCTTCCCGGACGACGACGGGGGGATCCTGGACACCCCGCCCGAGACCTGGCAGAGGGTGATGGAGGTCAATCTGAAGGGCGTGTGGCTCGGCTGCCGGGCCGGGGTGCCGGCCATGGTGGACTCCGGGGGCGGCTCCATCGTGAACGTGGCCTCGTTCGTGGCCCTGGTCGGGGCGGCCACCGCCCAGATGGCTTACACCGCCTCCAAGGGCGGGGTGCTGGCCATGACCCGGGAGCTGGCCGTGGAGTACGCCCGACGGGGGATCCGGGCCAACTCCATCTGCCCCGGTCCCGTCGAGACGCCGCTGCTGGCCGAGCTGCTGGCCGACCCCGAGCGGCGGCAGCGACGGCTGGTGCACATCCCCATCGGCCGGTTCGGGCGGCCGGAGGAGATCGCCAAGGCCGCGCTGTTCCTGGCCTCGGACGACGCCTCCTTCGTCACCGGCTCGGCCCTGGTGGTCGACGGCGGGATCACCGCGGCCTACGTCACCCCCGAGTAGGGCTGGACGGCGGGTCGCCACTGGACCAGAGTGCATCCATGCTGACCCTCGAGACGCTCCCTCACCAGATCCAGACGGGCGACATCGACACGGTGGTGGTGGCGTTCCCCGACCTGCAGGGCCGACCGGTGGGGAAGCGGGTCACCGGATCGTTCTTCCTCGAGCACGTCCTGCATCACGGGATCGAGGTCTGCGACTACCTGATGGCCTGCGACGTCGACATGGAGCCGCTGCCCGGCTACCGCTTCGCCAACTGGGAGACCGGCTACGGCGACCTCAACGCCGTCATCGACCCCCTGACCGTCCGCCCCCTGCCCTGGCTGCCGGGCAGCGCCCTGGTGCTCTGCGACCTCCTGACCCTGGAGGGTGAACCGGTCGAAGTGTCCCCCCGTCGCATCCTGCGTCGCCAGCTGGAGCGGGCGGCCGGCCGCGGCCTCGAGGTCCAGTGCGCCACCGAGCTCGAGTTCTACCTGTTCCTCGACTCCTTCGCCGGAGCCGCCGACAAGCACTGGCAGGGCCTCGCCCCCCACGCCGACACCATCGAGGACTACCAGCTGCTCCAGACGTCGCGCCAGGAGTACATCATCGGGAAGATCCGCAACCAGATGGTGGAGGCCGGGATCCCCATCGAGTTCTCCAAGGGCGAGGCCGGCATCGGCCAACACGAGATCAACATCACCTACGGCGGCGCCCTGGAGGTGGCCGACCGTCACCTGGTGTTCAAGAGCGGGGTCAAGGAGATCGCCTCGGGGTTCGGACGGGCCGCCACCTTCATGGCCAAGTGGTCCATGGACACCGCCGGCTCCTCCTGCCACATCCACACCAGCCTGTGGGATGCCGAGACCGGCTCCCCCCTGATGGCCCCGGCGGCGGGCGAGGAGTCGGCGTCGGGGTACTCGCCCGTCGGCGCCCAGTTCGTGGCCGGTCAGCTCTTCGCCGCCGACCAGCTGGCCTGGTGCTTCGCCCCCTACGTGAACTCCTACCGCCGCTACGTGCCCGACTCCTGGGCCCCGACGGCCCGGGTGTGGGGGGAGGACAACCGGACCTGCGGGTTCCGGGCGGTGGGCCGCGGGGCCGGTCGGCGGGTGGAGAGCCGCATCCCGGGGGCGGACGTGAACCCGTACCTGGCGCTGGCGGCGGCCATCGCCGGCGGGCTGTGGGGCATCGAACACCAACTGGAGCTGGAACCGGCCTTCACCGGCAACGCGTACCACGCACCGGAGGTACCGCGGATTCCGACCACCCTGGCTGAGGCCATCGACCGGCTGGCCGACAGCGAGGTGGCGGCCGAGGCCTTCGGTCGCGACGTCCACCACCACCTCCTCAACACCGCCCGGCAGGAGTGGGCCGCAGCCAACCGCGTCGTCACCGACTGGGAGCTGGCTCGCAACTTCGAGCGCATCTGAGTCCACGAGCGGTCGGTCGCCGGTACCGGAGCGCCCGGAAGCTCGGATCCCGATGAACCCGCCCTGCCGCCCTCGAAGGCGTGGCGACCAGGACTCGGAGGTCGGTCCGGAGTGACCGCGCTAACTTCGGGTGCGTGACCTTGAACGAGCGGCTCGCACCCCCCATCCAGGGCATCCGCAGGTACGGCCGGTTCGTGCTCCGCGGAAAGGCCAACCACGGCTACTGCCTCACCTGTTCCCATCGAACGCTCTTCGTTGAAACCGGCCCCTGGTTGGCCAACGACTATCTGTGCATGCGTTGCCAGTCGATGCCCAGGTGGCGCGGGATCATTCGCACCCTCAATACGCAGTTCCCCGACTGGCGTAATCTCGCCATGCACGAATGCGGCGCGGGTGGACTGGCCACCCTGAAGTTCAGGCGGGAAGGGGGAGGGTACTCCGGCTCCCGGTACCTCCTTCCTGACGTGCCTCGCGGCCAGATCGTCGGAGATGTCTCCTGCCAAGACATCGAGGCTCTGACGTTCGCCGACGAATCGTTCGACCTGGTGATTACCCAGGACGTGTTCGAACACGTGCTGCGGCCCGACCTGGCCATGGCCGAAGTAGCCCGCGTCCTTCGCCCCGGAGGCGCACATGTCTTCACCGTCCCCATCGCCCACGGCTGTCCGACACTGGTCCGTGCCGTCCCGTCGGATGCCGGGATCGAGTACTTGCTCCCCGCCGAGTATCACGGTGAGATCGGGAACCCGGAGCGATCGCTGGTCATCCGGGAGTGGGGTGACGACATCGTGGACTTCATCTCCGAACACGGCGGCCTCTCGACAGAGGTCATGGAGCTGTACAACCGCAAACTCGGACTCGACGGGAGCCCGGGCAATCCACTCCAGGTCCTCATCTCCCGCAAGTGAAGCCACTCGTTTCCGTCGGGATCACTCGCCGCTCGCCGCCCTCCTGACCTTTTCCCTGACCGCCATCATGTCAAGGGAGGAGCGGCGATGCTGCCATCCGAGCGACCAGGGCGCAGCGGATGGCACCAGGGGCTCCGATGCTAGATTTCTTTGCGCAATGACGCGGCCAGGGGACGGGGGGTCTGGAGTGGTGTCGTCACGTAGGCAGGCGGTGACCGCCCGATGAGGACGCTCGTGGTCGCGGAGTTCTTCCCGTGGCCGGCCACCAACGGTGGGCTCATGCGGGGCGCCATCTCGGTCGAGGGCCTCGCCGAACTGGGCGAACTGGACCTGTTCGTCTTCCACGACAAGCGCAAGCCGGAGCCGGTGGTGCCCTCGACGGTGCAGGTCGCCAACCTGGTGACCACGGGCTACCCGGTGGCCGGCTGGCTCCGGTGGCGGGCCCGGTGGATGCTCCAGCGGGGTGTCCCGACCCAGATCGCCAGCCGCATGGCCGATCGCGGGCCCCGCACGGACTTCGCCAAGTTGGCCGACGAGCCCTACGACCTGGTCTGGTTCAGCTCGGCCCGGGCCTACGAGTGGCTCGGTCGGCCCCGGCTCGGTCCCACGGTGGTGGACCTCATCGACCTCGAGGACGTGAAGGAGCGCCAGCGCGCCGCCATGATCGCCCGGCGGCCGGCAGAAACCGTGAGCGAGCGCTACCACCGGGTGCTCGAGGTCAAGGAGGCGGACGTCAACGCCGAGGACTGGACCCGTATCCAGCGCTCGATCGCCAGGGCGGTGGACCGGGTGCTGCTCTGCTCCGACGAGGACGTGGAACGGATCGGGGTGCCCAATGCCGCCGTGGTGGTCAACTCCTATCCGCAGCCGTTCCCGCCGGTGGGCCGGGAGCGCAAGGGCGGTTCGCCGGTGATCCTGCTGCCGGCCACCTTCGACTACGAACCGAACGTGGACGGGGCGACGTGGTTGGCCGAGGACATCGGCCCGCTGATCCGCCGGCAGATGCCCGGGGCCCGCATCCGGCTGGTCGGCCACGCCACGCCCCGGGTCGAAGCCCTCGACCGTCCCCCCGACATCACGGTGACCGGTCGGGTGCCCGACATGACGGCCGAGCTGGCGCGGGCCGACGTGGTCGTGGTCCCGGTCCGGTTCGGGAGCGGCACCCGCCTGAAGATCCTGGAGGCGTTCGCCCACCGCGTGCCCGTGGTCTCCACCACCATCGGGGCGGAGGGCCTCGGCGTCGACCACCGGACCCACCTGCTCATCGCCGACCGGCCCGAGGAGTTCGCCGACGCCATCTACCGGCTCCGGTCGTCGCCCACCCTCCGCCGACGCATCGTCGACTCGGCTGAGCGCCTGTATCTCGAGCGGTTCGCCTCCGGTGCCGCGCAGGCCCGGGTCCGGGATCTCGCACGGGAGGTGGCGGGACCCGAGGCGTCGCGTCGCCCGCCGGCCCCACCCCGCCTCTCCGAGAGGGTCCAGAAGATGCAGGTCATCGCCCACTATCTCCCCCAGTTCCACCCCATCCCGGAGAACGACGAATGGTGGGGCACGGGCTTCACCGAGTGGACCAACGTGACCAAGGCCCGTCCGCTCTTCTGGGGCCACATCCAGCCTCATCTCCCCTCCGACCTCGGGTTCTACGACCTCCGGGTGCCCGAGGTGCGGGAGGCCCAGGCCGAGCTGGCCCGAGGACACGGGGTGACGGGCTTCTGCTACTGGCACTATTGGTTCGGCGGGAAGCGCCTGCTCGAGCGCCCGTTCGACGACACCCTGACGTCGGGGTCGCCCGACTTCCCGTTCTGCCTGGCGTGGGCCAATCAGACCTGGTCGGGAATCTGGCACGGTGCCCCGGACCGGATCCTGGTCGAGCAGACCTACCCCGGCCCGGAGGACGAGACCCGGCACTTCGCCTACCTGCGGAAGGCGTTCGAGGACGACCGCTACATCCGGGTGGACGGACGGCCACTGCTCTTCATCTACAAGCCGGCCGACCTACCCGAGCCGGCGCGGTTCGTCGAGCGGTGGCAGCAGATGGCCCGTGAGGCCGGGCTCGGCGGCCTCTACCTGGTGGCCGGGCTGGGGGAATCGGTCTATCCCACCCACGCCGAGGACGGGTTCGATGCCGCCGTCTGGTACGAGTTCCCCTTCGGCGAGGATGCCGGGTCCCGCATGCGGGAGCGGATGATGGGCCGTGGGCTCATGCGCGGACCCCGGCGGTACCCCTACCGGGAGACGCTGCCCGAGCCTCCTTCCGACCTGGCCGGACCGGTCTTCCCCTGCGTGTACCCCAACTGGGACAACACGCCACGCTCGGGACGGGAAGGGGTCCTTGCCCTCGAGTCCACGCCGGAACGGTTCGGGGCCCAGGTCCGCCGGGCCGTGGAACTGGTGGCCGACCTCCCGGCCGACGAGCAGGTGCTCATGATCAAGTCATGGAACGAGTGGGCCGAGGGGAACTACCTCGAGCCGGACCGACAGTACGGACGGGCCCGCCTGGAGATGCTGGCCCTGGAGCTGTCGCGGGCCAGGGGTGGGCGCCCGGGGTAGCCAAGGCGACGGGGTCACCCAACCGGTGGTCCGGCGACGAAGTACAGGTGTGACGCCCACCGCTGACCCCGGGACCGCCGCACCCGACCGGTGGCGCGCCGGGCGTGCCGCCGGTGACCTGGCCATGAGCGGCCTGGCCCGGTTGCTCACCCGGAGCTTCTTCCGACAGGTCGAGGTGGAGCACGGCGAGCGCATCGTCTCGGGTCGACCGACCGTGGTGGTGGCCGACCACCGGAACGGACTGGTCGACGGCCTGCTGCTGATGGGCGCCCTCCACCGCTATCCGCGGTTCCTGGGCAAGTCGACCCTGTTCCACAATCCCCTCCTGTGGCCCTTTCTGCAGCTGGGGGGCGTGGTGCCCGTCTACCGGGCCCAGGACGGGGGCTCACCGGAAGGGAACCGGCGGGCCTTCGCCCGGTGCCACCGGCTGCTGGCCCGCGGGGGGATGGTGGCCGTCTTCCCCGAGGGCGTGAGCCACGACGAGCCGGCCCTCCAGCCGCTGCGCACCGGGGCCGCCCGCATCGCCCTGTCGGCCGCCGCCGCCGGGGTGGCCGACGTCGAGACGGTGGCCGTCACCCTGGTCTACGACGACAAGCAGCGCTTCCGGTCGAGGGCTTTGGTCCGGGTGGGCGTCCCCGTTCCGGTACAGCCCTGGATCGGGGCGTACCGGGACGACGGGCCCGCCGCCGTGCGCGCTCTCACCCACGACCTGGCCGAGCGGCTGCGGCCGGACGGCAGCGAGTACGCATCCTGGATCGAGGCGACCCTGTTGGCCGAGATCGCCGACGTGGTGGCCCGGTCGACCACCGTGCTCCCCGAGCCTGTCGATCTGGCCGACCGGAGCCGGGTCGTCGACGCGCTGGTCCGGGCCCGGCGAACGCCCGGTTCGACGACGGCGGCGGCCATGCGCTCGCTGGAGGCGGCCCACGCCGCCTACCGTGAGGCGCTCGACGTCCTCGGACTCGACGACGCCCAGGTGGCCGCCGACTACCGATCCGGTCGGCTGCGCTGGGATCTGGCCGGAGCGCAGGCCTTGGTGGTGGTCGCCCTCCCCCCGGCCCTGGTCGGCGTGGTGGTCCACGCGGTGCCCTACGGGGTGGTCAAAGCTGGCCAGCCGGGTGCCGGACAACGTGGGGATGCGGGCCACGGTCAAGGTACTGGGGAGCTTCGTCTTCTACGCCCTGACCTACCTGGCCGTGGGGCTCACGGTGGGCCGCGCTTTCGGGGCCGGCTGGGGAGTGGCGGCCGCCGCCGCGGCACCGGCGTGCGGGTACGTGGCCGTCCGGATGCATGGAGCGGATCCACCGGGTGGGCGGGGCCGTCGCCGGCTACCGGGCCGTGCG
This sequence comes from uncultured Acidimicrobiaceae bacterium, assembly GCA_963812525.1. Classification (GTDB taxonomy): domain Bacteria; phylum Actinomycetota; class Acidimicrobiia; order Acidimicrobiales; family RAAP-2; genus Bog-756. Next base: position 57,436 of record CAWEVL010000012.1, on the reverse strand, counting down.
GACCGGCGGCCCGGCCACCGAGCTGGTCCGGTCCCGCCGGGCCGCGGTGGTCGACGCGGCCCGATCGGTCCTGGGCCCCAGGGTGGCTCCCGGTCCTTGACGGAACCATGGCACCCTGACACCATGGATCCCACCATGGACCACGTCTCGACCTCGGACCTTCTCCTTACCTGACGGCGAGCGCCACATCGCGTTCGCCCGCAACCTCCTGAGCCCAAGCGGCCAGGGGGTTTTTTGTTGGTCGGGCGGAGGTCCGACGGACGGGAACCGGTGACGACACACCCACGACAGGCAGCACCACGCACCAAGGGAGCAACACCGTGAGCAGCAACACCGACAGCACACCGGCGGCCGAACCCAGGCGAGGACGACCGTCCCCGGCGACTGGCCATGCCCTGCGACGTGTCCCCCATGCCGTTCCACCTCTACCGCCCCTACCGACCGCTGACCCTCCCCGACCGGACCTGGCCCGACCGGGACATCACCCGGGCCCCGCGCTGGGCCAGCGTCGACCTCCGCGACGGCAACCAGGCCCTGGTCGACCCCATGGACCCGGAGCGGAAACTGCGGCTGTTCGAGACGCTGGTGGCCATCGGCTTCAAGGAGATCGAGGTGGGCTTCCCTTCGGCGTCCCAGACCGACTACGACTTCCAGCGGCAGATCATCGACGGCGGGGTGATCCCCGACGACGTCACCGTCCAGGTGCTGGTCCAGTGCCGGGAGGAGCTGATCGAGCGCACCTTCGAATCGCTGGTCGGTGCCCGCCGGGCCATCGTCCACTTCTACAACTCGACGTCCGAGCTCCAGCGACGGGTGGTCTTCGGCCTGGACCGGGCCGGAATCACCGAGATCGCGGTGAACGCCGCCCGCCTGTGCAAGAAGTTCGAGTCCTCGCTGGTGGGCACCGACGTCCGCTACGAGTACTCCCCCGAGAGCTTCACCGGCACCGAGCCCGAATTCGCCGTGGAGATCTGCGAGGCGGTGATGGAGGTCATCCAGCCCACCCCCGAGCGACCCATCATCATCAACCTGCCCAACACCGTCGAGCTGTACGGCCCCAACGTCTACGCCGACGTGATCGAGTGGTTCGGCCGGACCATCAGGCACCGGGACTCGATCATCCTCAGCCTCCACCCCCACAACGACCGGGGCACGGCGGTGGCCGCCGCCGAGCTGGCCGTGCTGGCCGGCGCCGACCGGGTGGAGGGGACGCTGTTCGGCAACGGGGAGCGGACCGGCAACGTCGACATCGTCACGCTGGCCATGAACCTGTTCTCCCAGGGCATCGACCCGGCCCTCGACTTCAGTGACATCGACCGGGTCCGTCGGGTGGCCGAGTACGCCACCCGGATGCCCGTGCACCCCCGCCATCCCTACGCCGGCGACCTGGTCTACACGGCGTTCTCCGGCTCCCACCAGGACGCCATCAAGAAGGGCTTCGCCGCCCTGGGCGACGAGTACGAGCACTGGGAGGTCCCCTACCTGCCCATCGACCCGAGCCACACCGGACGGACCTACGAGGCCATCATCCAGGTCAACAGCCAGTCCGGCAAGGGCGGGGTGGCCTACGTCATGGACACCGAGCACGGGCTCGATCTCCCCCGACGGCTGCAGGTGGAGTTCTCCAGGGAGGTCCAGGCCATCACCGAGGACAGCGGGACGGTGATCCGGCCCGGCGAGATGTGGGACGTGTTCTCCCGCACCTACCTGCCCGAGGACGCGGGGATGCGGCTGATCGGCAGCGAGGTCACCACCGGGGGCCACCGGACCACCGTCACCGCCCAGCTACTGGTCGACGGCGAGCCCCGTACGGTCATGGGCGAGGGCAACGGCCCCATCGACGCCCTTCTCGGTGCCCTTCGGGCCGAGCTCGGCGTGGCCTTCGAGGTCAAGGACTACAACCAGCACGCCCTGACCGCCGGCAGCGAGGCCTCGGCGGTGGCCTACGTGGAGGCCGAGGGCCCGGACGGATCGACCTGGTGGGGGGTGGGCATGGACTCCAGCATCCTCGATGCCTCGCTCCACGCCGTGGTCAGCGCGGCCAACCGGGACCTCGAGCGACGGGGGTCGGCCGCCCCCTGAGCGGTCGGTCGCACCCCCGGGTCTACGATGCAGGCTGCGCCGGGCCCGACGGCCGGGGCGCACCGAACCGAGGGGGGAGCGTTCCCAGTGGCCACACCCATGAGTGTCGACCAGATGAGCGGCGCCGGTGGCGCGGGCGGGACCCTCGCCACCGGGACGGCCGGCGGCTGGACCAACGCCATCGCCCGACGGGACGACTTCATCGACCAGCAGCTGGGCGGGCTCCCGCCCGACGCCCTGGTGGTCAATGTCGGCTGCGGGGTGGTGCGACGGTTCGAGTCGGCCTGCCCGGGCCGGTTCCTGGCCACCGACCTGCGGGTCCTGCCCACCGTCGACTTCACCTCGGACGCCTCGGCCCTGCCCCTGGCCGACGGATCGGTCGACCTGGTCCTGGCGCTGGAGCTGATCGAGCACGTCCCCGAACCGGCCACCGTCCTCCGGGAGATCGCCCGGGTCCTCCGACCCGGGGGCACGGTGATCCTGTCCGTACCCTCCACCGTCCCCCGCCACGACGACCACGACTACTGGCGTTTCACGGCCCAGGGCCTGGAGAAGTTGGGCTCGGCCAGCTTCGACCACGGCGAGGTGCACGTGTTCGGGGGCACCTTCGAGGCCCTGGGCTACCTGGCCGAGTACTACGCCGCGCTGACCTTCCACGTCCTGCACCTGAACGGCCGCCGCGTCCGCCAGGTGTTCCCCACGGTCGGCTACTGGCTGGACCGCCGCAGCGCCTGGTCCTCGTCACGGACGGCGCTCCACACCCTGGCCTTCGACCTCCTGTTCGTGGGCACGGCGCCGACTGCCTGAGCCGGCGAGGGGCCGGACCCGTGAACCCCGTGACCGGGATGGCGCTGTATGATCGTCATTCGATCTCTGGCAGGGAGTGAGCGCACAGTGAGGCCATTCGAATTCGGTAGGGCAGGAACCGGCCGGCCGGCCTCCGCACCGGACCGAGGTTGACCGTGCTCTTCGGCGCCGAAATCGGCTCCAATCCCATCATGCAGTATTGGTCGCCGTGATCCTGTTCGCCTTGGGGCGGGTCATCATCAACCGGGTGGCCTTGGCCGAGGCCTATCCCTGGCTGATCAAGGTGATGACCGTCAGCTTGATCCTTCACCTGCTGGCCGGCTCGGCCCAGATCTTCGTGACCCAACACTTCTACCACGGGATCTCCGACTGGACTCGGTACACGCACCAAGGGGCCCTCCTGGCTCCCGACTTCCGCCACTTCAACTTCACCCTGGCGGGTGCCAACGTGCGTCAGATCGTCAACGACGGCTCAGTGAGCATCGCCACGGGCATCGTGATGACGTTGGTGGGAGCCAACGACCTGGCCACGTTCCTCGTCTTCAGTTGGCTGTCCTTCTTGGGGGCCGTGCTCTTCTTCCGGGCCTTCAGCCTGACCTTCCGAGGCGCCGACCCTCACCGGTACGCCCTACTGGTGTTCGTCTTCCCGTCGCTGATCTTCTGGACGGCGGATGCCAGCAAGGAAGCCATCATGACCATTGCCCTGGCGCTCGTCGCCTACGGCACGGCCAAGATCCTGGCCCGGCAGAAGGGGGGATTCGTGCTCCTCATTCCCGGATCGGTCCTCGCCGTCTACATTCGGCCCAACGAGCTGGTACTGATCCTGGCCGCCTTCGTCGTCGCCCTCGTCGTGCCCACGGCGAATGTACGGCAGAACTACGGCGGGGTCCGCAGGGTGATCGGTGTCATCTTCTGCGCCGTGCTGCTCCTGGTTTCGTTCAAGCTGACACAGCACTATCTCGTCCGCAACGGTTCGGTCTCCGGTCAACTGCAGACGACGAGCAAGAACAACAGCCTGGCGGGAAGTGGCGGGATTCCCTATTCGACCAATCCCGCCACCTATTCTCGCGACGTCTACGAGGTGCTGTTGAATCCACTGCCGGTCAATTTCCACGGCTTCGGCGAGCTGATCGCGGCGGCGGAGAACACCCTGCTCCTGGGGTTGCTCTTCATGTCCCTCCGACAACTCCGCATGATCCCGAGAGCGGCATTCGCTCGCCCGTACGTCATGATGTGCCTGGTCTACTCGGCCAGCTTCTTCTACGGTTCGCCGCCCTCGGCAACCTCGGACTCATCGAACGGGAGCGATCGATGCTGCTCCCATTCTTCCTCGTCCTCTTCGGTATCCCCCGAACCCCCAAGAGCTCGCGACACGCCTACGACTGGGAGCTCCGCCGCGGCGCTCGCCTGCAGCGCCGACAGGCCATCGAGGCCGCCCGGGCGAGACGGTCGAGGCCGCACTATCCACCAGTCCCTGACCGCTCCGGAGCCGGCCGGCACCGCCCAGCACCGGGTCCTGGCTCGTAGCAGCGGTTCAACCGCCGGACGATGCCCTTGGTCTGCCTTGCAGCCGATGACCAACTCGGCCACGAGGACTCTGCGCCGGCACCCGGCACTCGTCGCCCGGTTGACGGAGGCGTAGAGTCGGGTCCAGGTGAGCTCGTTCGACCGGCCCGCGGTCCACCGTCGAGGGGAGGTCTGGGTGAGGGAGCCAACGGCACGAGAGCCGTCGCCACCGCCCACGGCCCGGCACGATCTGACGGCCACGAGCGGCGAGCGAAGGACGGCGGGGAGGCTGGCCCGCCAGCGGGTTGCGACGGGGCACGCTCGGCGAGTGGCGGGAGGAGGATCGCGGGCACGACGCGCTGGCCACCATCCTGGCCCAGAACCGGATCCGGGTTCCCGAGCTCGTACCCATCCGGCACCAGCGGATGGCCGTCTCGCCCTGGAACTACTACCGGGGTGCCGCGGCGGTCATGGCCGGCGATCTCGCCTCCCAGCCCCACAGCGGGCTGGAGGTGCAGCTCTGTGGAGACGCCCACGTCCTCAACTTCGGGCTGTGGGCCACACCCGAGCGGAACCTGATGTTCGACCTCCGCGACTTCGACGAAACGTTGCCCGGTCCGTTCGAGTGGGACGTCAAACGCCTGGCCGCCAGTCTGGTGGTCGTGGCCCGGGAGAACGGGGTCAAGCGGGGCAGGGCGGAGGCGGCCGTCACCGCGGCGGTCGAGGCGTACGGGCGGCGGATGCGGCGGTACACGACGATGCCCGAGCTCGAGATCTGGTACGACGGCCTGCACGTCGACAACCTGATCCGCTACTACGAACCCGCCGACCGTGGGCGGGTCTCCGTCTACATCGAGAAGAAGCAGAAGCACCGTACGAGCCGGGGTGCCTTTGCCAAGCTCACCACCATGGCCCACGGCCGGCCCCGGATCACCGAGGAGCCGCCGGTCCGCGTGGCCATCAGCGACGAGGAACAGGCTGATCTGGTCGACCACCTGTTCGCCGAGTACCGACTCACCCTCCAAGAGGACCGGCGGACCCTGTTCGACCGGTTCACCGAGGCCGATGTGGTTCGCCAGGTCGTCGGGGTCGGCAGCGTGGGGATGCAGGTCTATCTGGTGCTCATGGAGGGACGGACCGGCGCTGATCCACTGTTCCTGCAGGTCAAACAAGCTGGACCGTCGGTGTACGAGGCGCACACCCGGCCCAGTCCCCACGACAACCATGGCGCCCGGGTGATCAACGGGAAGCGACTGGTGCAGAGTGCCACCGACATCTTCGTCGGCTGGGGCTCGCTGCACGGGAAGGACTTCTACGTCCGACAGTTCCGTGACATGAAGATCATCCCGACCACGGAGCTGATCGCTCCCCGCCTGGTCGAATTCGCCACGGCCTGCGGCGAGACCCTGGCCCGGGCCCACGCCCGCACCGGCGACCCGGTGGCCATCGACGGCTACATCGGGAAGGGCGCCAAGTTTGCCGCCTCGATCGGTGGGTTCGCCCGCCTGTACGCCGACCAGAACGAGCGGGACCACGCCCAGCTCGTCCGGGCGATCGCCGACGGAACCGTCGAAGGCTCGCCGGGCTGACGGGCGGGGACGAACCATCGGGTGACTCAGCGCCGAGCCGGTGGGATTGCCGGGGTGGTGACGCTCAGAACCGGTTCAACCGCCGGAAGATGCCCTTGGTCTGCTTGTAGAGGGTGACGAACTCGGCGAACAGGACGTCGTACTCGGCAGCTGGTCGCCGGATCGGGGGTGAAGGTGCGGCGGATCTCCACCATGCCGGGGATGTCCTCCAGGCGGATCCGGCCGAGGGCCATCAGGGTGATCAAGGCGGCGCCCCGCACGTTGGCCAGCACCGGGTCGGCCACCTGGCGGATCTCGCGACCCAACACGTCGGCGTGGATCTGGGCCCACTGGTCGGAGTTGGCCCCGCCCCCGATGAACGCCAGGGAGTCCAACCGCCGGCCGGCGAACTTCTCCACCGCCTCGAGCAGCCAGCGCGAGTTGAAGGCCACGCCCTCGAAGACGGCGCGGACCATCTGCGGTCGGGTGGTGGCCAACGAGAGGTTGTGGAAGCCGCCCCGGATGGTGTGGTCGTCGACCGGCGAACGCTCGCCGTTGAGCCACGGGGTGAACAGCACCCGGCCGCTGCCCGGCGCCACCGACGTCGACCATGGCGTTCATGGCCTCGAAGTCCTCGGCGAACCCGAGGTTGTCGCGCAGGAAGGTCAGGCAGGCGCCGGCCGTCTCGTGCTCGTCGGCGATCAGGTAGCGGCCGGCCAGGGCGGCCGGGATGGAGGCCACGTTGCTGGTCGGGGCGGTCTTCTTGAACGGGACGTGGCCCGAGATCCACGACGAGGTGCCGATGTAGAGGTGGGCGGCGAAGTCGGCCACCGCCCCCGACCCGAACACCGCCGAGTGGACGTCGCCGGAGCCCACCGAGACCGGCAGGCCCGCGGGGACGCCCAGGTCGGCGGCGGCCTCGGCGGTGACGGTGCCCATGATGGTCCCCGGGGGCACCAGGTCGGGCAGCTTGGCCCGGTCGAGGCCGGTCAGCTCGAGCAGGCGGTCGTCGTAGGCCACCCGGTCGATGGCCCGGTTGTCGGTGACCCAGTGGGCGGCGATGGAGTCGAACGAGGCCGACGTGACGCCCGGTCAGCTTGAGGTTGAGATAGTCGACAGGGCTCGAGGAAGGTGGCCGTGGCCCGGTAGACGTCGGGGAAGGCGTCCCGGATGAACAGGATGTGGGCCACCGGGTCCTTGCCGGAGAGCCCCGGGGCGCCGCCGGTGACCTGCACCCACCGGACGATCTTGCGGGGGTCGTACCCGAGCACGTTGACCGGCCCGCCGGCCACCCTCCGGATGGCCTGGTTGCCCCGCGAGTCCATCCAGATGACGGCGCGCATGAGGGGCTCGCCGTCGGCTCCCACCGCCACCGTGCCCGACCACTGCGAGGTGCAGCCCACCCCGATGAAGGCACCGGCGGGGACGGCCGCCTCCTCGACGGCGCGGCGGGAGGCGGCCGCAGATGGCCGACCACCACTCGGCCGGGTCCTGCTCGGCCCCACCGCCGTCGAGGAGATGGAGGGCCACCGGCTCGGTGGCGTGGGCCACGATCCTGCCGCTGGTGGCCACCACCGCCACCTTGGGGCCGCCGGTGCCGAGGTCGACGGCCAGGACGTACTCCTCGGCCGACGGTGGTGCCCCGGCCGCCCCGCCCTCGGGCCGGCTCACCGCCCGATCACGCCTTGATCACCCAGACCGTGGCCTCCCGCACGGTCTCGCCGTCGTCGAGGCCGAGTGCCGTCCCCGGTCCCGCGCCCTCCGGTGCGGAGAAGGAGACGGCGCCGGGCCAGCACCTCCCGGCCGATGGTCTCGAACATCGGCGCGAGGTCGTCCAGGCCGACCAGGTGGAGGTGGATCCAGTCCGACACCTCGAGTCCGCTGGCCTTGCGCAGGTCCTGGACGTGGCGGATCACCTCACGGGCCAGTCCCCGCACGACGCAGGTCGTCGTCGAGGGCCAGGTCCAGGGCCACCACCTCGGCCCCGTCCCGCGACACGGCGAAGCCGGACTGGGCCTGCACCCGCAGCTCGACCTCGTCGCCCACCAGCTCGACGGGCCCGTCGTCGAGCTCGACCACCACCGGTCGGCCGGCGGCCAGCTCGGCCGCCGCGGCCATGCCGTCCACCGAGCCCATGGCCGCCCGCAGGGCCTGGACCCGTTGCTTCGAGCCGCGGACCGAGCAGCTTGAAGTTGGGCACCAGCTCGTAGGCCAGGACGTCGCCGAGCTCGTCGGTGACCTCCACCCGGTCCACGTTGAGCTCGTCCTCGACCACCCCGGGCGGCGGCGCCGGGCTGCCCGGGGGGAGATAGACCAGGGCCCGGGCCAGGGGCTGGCGGACCTTGACCCCGGCCTCGGCGCGGGCGGCCCGGCCCAGGGAGGAGAGCCGGCGGGCCAGGGCCATCCCCTCCTCCAGGGCCGGGTCGAGGGCACCGGCGTCGAGGTCCGGCCAGTCGGCCAGGTGCACCGAGTCGTCCTCGGCGGCGCCGGTCAGGTCGCGCCACATCCGGTCGGCCACGAACGGGCACAGGGGGGCCAGGAGGCGGGCCAGCGTCACCAGCACCTCGTGCAGGGTGGCCTGGGCGCCCAGCGAGTCGGCCGGGTCGGCGTCGGGGTCGGTGCGCCAGAACCGGCGCCGGCTGCGGCGGACGTACCAGTTGGAGACGTCGTCGACCAGCTCGGCGATGGCCGTGGCCGCCGGGAACGGCTCGTAGCCGTCGAGGGACTCGGTGGCCGTCGGCCACGGTGGCGGCCAGGCGGGACCGCATCCACCGGTCGAGGACCGAACGGTCGGACGGAGCGGGGATGGCCGGGTCGGCCGGGTCGAACCCGTTGAGCGAGGCGTAGGTCGTGAAGAACGACCAGGTGTTCCACAGCGTCAGCAGGGTGTCCCGCATGGAGGCGTCGATGACGTCGAAGCTGACCCGGGTCGGCGTCCACGGGGACCCCTGCGAGAACATCCACCAGCGCAGGGGGTCGGCCCCCCGGGTGGACAGGATCTCCCACGGGTCGATGACGTTCCCGATGCTCTTGGACATCTTGCGGCCCTCGGCGTCCACGATGTGCCCGAGGCACAGCACGTTGCGGTAGGGGGTGGCGCCGCGCACCAGGGTGTTGACGGCCAGCAGCGAGTAGAACCAGCCCCGGGTCTGGTCGATGGCCTCGCAGATGAAGTCGGCCGGGAAGACGAACTGGTCCCCCGAGCCGGGCACCCCGGGGTAGCCCCACTGGGCCGACGGCATGGACCCGGAGTCGAACCAGGCGTCGATCACCGGCTCCACCCGCCGCATGTCGTGACCGGGCCCGCACTCCCCGCAGGGAACCGTCACCTCGTCGATGGCCGGGCGGTGGGGGTCGACGCCGGAGACGTCCCGGCCGGCCAGCTCCGACAGTTCGGCCAGCGAGCCCACGCACCGGACGTGTCCCTCCCCGCACCGCCAGATGGGGAGCGGTGTCCCCCAGAACCGGTCCCGGGACAGCGCCCAGTCGACGTTGTTGGCCAGCCACTCCCCCATGCGGCCGTCCCGGATGTGCTCGGGGTGCCAGCCGATGGTCTGGTTCTGGGCCACCAGCTCGGCCTTGCGCTCCGAGGTCCGGACGTACCAGCTGGGCTTGCCCCAGTAGATGAGGGCGGTGCCGCAGCGCCAGCAGTGGGGGTAGGGATGGAGATAGGGGTGACCGCTGACCAGCCGTCCCGCGGCCTCCAGGCGGTCGTTGACGGCGCGGTTGGTGTCCCGCACCGGCTGGCCCTCCAGCCAGGCCACCGCCTCGGTGAACCGCCCGTCGGGACCGACCGGGTTGAGGGTGGGCAGGTCGTTCTCGCGTCCCACCTGCCGGTCGACCTCGCCGAAGGCCGGGGCCAGGTGGACGATGCCCGTCCCCTCGTCGGCCTCGACGAACTCGCCGGCCACCACCCGCCAGCCGCCCGGGCCGGCGGCGCCCGGGGGCGGGACCAGGTCGTCGAACGGCCGGTCGTAGTGGAGCCCCACCAACGACGCACCCGGGAGTCGGTGCCCGATCGCCGCATCCTCGCCGAACACCGACGCCACCAGATCGGCGGCCACGATGTCGCCGCCCGAGCCGTCCGTCCCGGCGTCCACGACGGCGTACTCGAGGTCGGGGCCGACGGCGGCACCGGTGTTGGACAGCAGGGTCCACGGCGTGGTGGTCCAGGCCACCAGCGAGAGCCCGGAGAGGGTGTCCCGTCCGAGGGCGGCGCGCAGGAGGCCGGCGGCCGCGCCCTCGTCGGTGAGCGGGAGGCGCACGTAGGCCGACTCGTCCTCGACCGGCCGGTAGACATCGGGCTGGCCCAGCTCGTGGCTGGACAGGGCGGTGCCGCACCGCGGGCAGTACGGGCACCACCTTGATGTCCTCGTAGAGCAGCCCCTGGTCCCAGAGGCTCTTCAGGTTCCACCACACCGACTCCACGTACTCGGGTGAGAAGGTCCAGTAGGCGGCGTCGATGTCGATCCAGTAGCCGATCCGCTCGGTGAGGGTCTTCCACTCGTCCACGTAGTTGCGCACCGACTCCCGGCACAGGCGGGTGAACTCGGCCGATGCCCACCTGCTCCTCGATCTGGCGCTTGTCGGTGATGCCCAGCTGCTTCTCGACCTCGACCTCGACCGGCAGGCCGTGGGTGTCCCACCCGGCCTGGCGGGGCACGGCATAGCCCCGCATGGTCCGGTAGCGGCAGAACAGGTCCTTGTAGACCCGGGCCCACACGTGGTGGAGGCCCGGACGCCCGTTGGCCGTCGGCGGCCCCTCGTAGAACACCCAGGGCTCGGCCCCGGCACGGAGCTCGACCGATCGCTCGAAGACGCGGTGCGCCGTCCATCGGGCCAGCTCCTCGGCCTCGAGGGCGGTGAAATCGGCTTCGGCGGGCACCGGGCGGAACAACGGGTACGTCCCTTCGGGTCGATGGGGTGGGCTCGGGCGGCTGGTGGGCAGGGCCGGGCGGAGCGGCTCGGCGGGTGGAGGAGATACTACGGGCGCCGAGGGGCCACAATTGACCTGTGCCCGAACTCCCCGAGGTGGAAGCCCTGACCGCCGGCCTGGCCCGACGGATGACCGGACGCCGCATCGAGCGGTGCCGCCTGACCAGCTTCGCCGCCCTGAAGACGGTGGACCCGCCCCTCGACGAGCTGGTGGGCCGCGCCGTGACCGGGGTGGAGCGGCGGGGCAAATTCGTGTGCGTCGACGGCGACGGCCTCTGGCTGGTGGCCCACCTGGCCCGGGGCGGCTGGGTCCGGTGGCACGAGGTCCTGGCGGCCACGGCCCTCAAGCCGGGCCGCAGCCCGATCGCCCTCCGGGTGGGCCTGGACGACGGCGCCGGGTTCGACGTCACCGAGATGGGCACGGAGAAGCGCCTGGCCCTCTGGGTGGTCCGTTCCCCCGAGGAGGTCGGCCCCCTGGCCGAGCTCGGGGTCGACCCGCTGAGCCCGGAGTTCACCGTCGACCGGTGGACGGCGCTCCTCGCCGCCTCATCGGCCACCCTCAAGCACGCCCTGACCACCCAGTCGCTGATCGCCGGGGTGGGCAACGCCTACTCGGACGAGGCGCTCCACCGGGCGCGGCTCTCCCCCTACCGGAAGTCCAACCACCTCGGTGCCGACGAGGTGGCCCGACTGCACGACGCCGTGGTCGGCGTGCTCACCGAGGCGGTGGACCGCCTCGTCGGGGTGGACATCGCCGACCTCAAGGGGGACAAGAAGCGGTCGATGGCCGTGCACGGCCGGGCCGGCCAGGACTGTCCGACCTGTGGGGACACCATCCGGGAGGTCTCCTTCGCCACCAAGTCCCTGCAGTACTGCCCCACCTGCCAGACCGGAGGGAAGGCCCTGGCCGACCGGCGGATGTCCCGACTGCTCAAGTGACGGCGGCCACAATGGACGCCATGCCCGAGCCCCTCTCCCTCTACGGCCGCCACGTCCACCTGCTCGCCCTGGGACCCGAGCACGTCGACGGCCTGCTGGCCGCGGCCACCGCTGACCGGACCACCTTCGAGTTCACCCCCGTTCCCGAGGATCGGGCCGGCATGGCGGCCTACGTGGAGGCGGCCATGGCCAAGCGGGAGTCCGGACACCACGAGCCCTTCGTCACCTGGAGCCCGGCCGCCCGGCGCATCGTGGGCTCCACCCGCTTCTACGACCTGGCCACCTGGGACTGGTCGTCCCACTCCCCGGGCACCGACGCCCGCCGACGCCGCGGCCGTCCCGACGTGGCCGGCATCGGGTACACCTGGCTCGAACCCTCGGCCCAGCGCAGCCCGGTCAACACCGAGGCCAAACTGCTGATGATGACGCACGCCTTCGAGCAGTGGGAGGTCCGGGTGGTGCGGATCCAGACCGACGCCCGCAACCTGCGGTCCCGCCGGGCCATCGAGCGCCTGGGCTGCGCACTGGACGGGGTCATCCGGGCGGAGCGGCCGGCGGCCGACGGCGGGGTGCGGGACACGGCCGTCTATTCCATGCTCGACCGGGAGTGGCCCGTCCACCGGCAGCGCCTGGTCGACCGCCTCGGGCACTAGGGGCGAAAGGACCAGGTGGGGAGCGGAGATCTCCCCTCAAGCAGCCGCCCCGACCGGTCGATACCTCCTCGAGGAGGTAGGGGCGGTCCGTTCGGGTCTTCGGCGTGGCATGACCTAGCCGGCGCGGATCAACCGGGGCATGATCACGCAGATTTGGACGACGGTGGCGATCGCCGCAGGTGCGGCACTCACGGCTCGGAGCCTCCCCCGGCGCGGGCGGGTCCGGCCCGGGACGTGGACGGTGGCCGCCGCCGTCCTGGCCTCGGCCACCGTGATGGCCACGCTGGCCCTGGCCGGCTCGGGCCTGGTGGGCTCCTCGGGGTCCTCGGCCAGTGCCGCCCATCCCTCGGTGTCCCCTCCGGGTCCGGCACACCGGGGCAGCGGGAGCAGCCGGCCCGTCGTGGGCATGGCCTCCACCCCGGACGGCCGCGGCTACTGGCAGGTGGCCACCGACGGCGGCGTCTTCAGCTTCGGCGACGCCGCCTTCTTGGGCTCCACCGGCAACATCCACCTCAACCAGCCCATCGTCGACATGGCCGCCACCCCGGACGGCGGCGGCTACTGGCTGGTGGCCTCCGACGGCGGCGTCTTCAGCTTCGGTGACGCCGCCTTCTTCGGCTCCACCGGCAACATCCACCTCAACCGGCCCATCGTGGGCATGACCGCCACCCCCGACGGGCAGGGCTACTGGATGGTGGCCTCCGACGGCGGCATCTTCAGCTTCGGCGACGCCGCCTTCTTGCGGCTCCACCGGCAACATCCACCTCAACCAGCCCATCGTGGGCATGGCCGCCACTCCGGACGGCCACGGCTACTGGCTGGTGGCCTCCGACGGCGGCATCTTCAGCTTCGGCGACGCCGCCTTCTTCGGCTCCACCGGCAACATCCACCTCAACCAGCCCATCGTGGGCATGGCCGCCACCCCGGACGGCCACGGCTACTGGCTGGTGGCCTCCGACGGCGGCATCTTCAGCTTCGGCGACGCCACCTTCTTCGGCTCCATGGGCGGCACCCCCCTGAACGCCCGGATGGTCACCATCGCCGCCCATCGCTCGGGCACCGGCTACTGGACCGTGGCCACCGACGGTGGCCTGTTCAGCTTCGGCGGAGCGCCGTTCCTCGGGTCCCTGGTCAGCCCGGCGGCCCCGTCCAACCTGGCCCTCGGCAATCCTCCGGCCAACGTGGTCCCGAACCCCAACTTCCTCAACTCGTGCTACCCCCACACCATGAGCGCCACCTGTGTGGCCAACGAGGTCCAGGCCACCACCAACGCCCGGGCGGCCGAGGGCCTCGGCCCGATGGCCCTCCCCGGCAACTTCACCTCCCTGACCCCGGCCCAGCAGATCTTCGTGGTCACCGACATCGAGCGCGTGGACCGGGGCCTGGCTCCCTTCGTCGGCCTGGTGGGCACCTTCAGCAGCGATGCCCAGGCCGGGGCCCAGGCCAACGCCGACCCCACGCCGACCCAGGTGCCGTCGGGCCTGCACCTGGTGGCCTGGGGCAGCAACTGGGCCGAGAACGGCAATCCGTTGGGCTCGAACTACTTCTGGATGTACGACGACGGCCTGAACAGCGGCAACATCGACTGCACGACCACCAATCAGTCGGGCTGCTGGGGACACCGGGAGAACATCCTCTCCCTGTCCGACTACCAGAACCAGGACGGGGGCACACTCCTGATGGGGGCGGCCGAGGTGTACGGCACCACCGGCAACGGCTGGGCCTCCGACTCCGAACTGCTGGTCCTGGCCACCGGCCCCGTTCCCCCCCTCAGCTACACCTGGGCCCAGGCCGTCGCCGCCGGGGCCGGGTAGGTCCGGCGTCACGGCTCGGCCCCGCCCCCCCAGGCCCGGTGGGCACACCCCGGCGCCACCTCTGACAGAATCCCCTCCATGTACATTTCGGCCAAGGTGGACTACGCGGTCCGGGCGTTGTGCACACTGGCCGATGCCGACGGGCGCCCGGTCACGGCCGAGACCCTGGCCCAGTCCCAGGGCCTGCCGGCGAAGTTCCTCGAGAGCATCCTCAACGACATGCGCCGGGCCGGACTGCTGCTCAGCCAACGCGGGGCCGACGGCGGCTACCGGTTGGCCCGGCCCTCCTCCTCCATCACCGTCGCCGAGGTGATCCGCCCGCTGGACGGCCCCCTGGCCGAGGTGCGCGGCCTGCGGCCCGAAGCCGCCACCTACGAGGGCCCGGCCGAGCGCCTCCAGGACGTGTGGGTGGCGGTGCGGGCCAGCCTGCGGGCCGTCCTGGAGCAGGTGACCATCGCCGACATCGTCTCGGGATCGTTGCCGGCCTCGGTCCAGTCGCTGACCACCGACCCGGACGCCTGGCTGTCCCACTGAGCCGAGGCCGGGCGCCGGTGCCGGAGTGGCGGACCGGCCGACCCCCGGACTCCCCTACGCTCTGCCCCATGGACGCGGGCGCCGAACCCCGGGCGGGCGGAACGGGCGCCGGCGGAGACCGCACCGCCGACCGGGCCGCCCGGGACGCCGCACTGGCCGGGACCGACCGGGTCATCCTGGCCATCGTGTGCCTGGCCCAGTTCATGGTGGTCCTGGACATCTCGATCGTCAACGTGGCCCTGCCCTCGATCCAGCACGACCTGGGGTTCAGCGCCGCCAACCTGCAGTGGGTGGTGACCGCCTACTCACTGACCTTCGGGGGCCTGCTGCTGCTGGGTGGCCGGCTGGCCGACCTGTACGGACGGCGCCGCATCTTCCTGCTCGGACTGGTCCTGTTCACCGGGGCCAGCCTGCTGGGCGGCTTCGCCGGCAACCAGGCCACCCTGATCGCCGCCCGCGCCGTGCAGGGCGTGGGGGCGGCGGTCCTCTCCCCGGCCACACTGACCATCCTGACCGTGACCTTCGCCGAACAGCGGGCCCGGGCCCGGGCCCTCGGGGTGTGGAGTGCGGTGGCGGCCGGTGGCGGTGCCGCCGGGGCGCTGTTCGGGGGATTCCTGACCCAGTACCTGTCCTGGCGGTGGATCCTCTTCGTCAACGTGCCCATCGGGGTGGCCCTGTTCGTCTTCGCCCGGCTGTACCTGGCCGAATCGAAGGCCGAGGGTCCCACGCCCGCGTCTGGACGTGGCCGGCTCGGTCACCGTCACCGCCGGCCTGATGATGCTGGTGTACACCATCGTCCACACCGACCAGGTGGCCTGGACGTCGGGCTCCACGCTGGTCACCGGGGCCATCGCCGTGGTGCTGCTGGCCGTCTTCGTGCTCATCGAGGCCAAGATGGCCACCAGCCCGCTCGTGCCCCTCCGGCTGTTCCGGTCGCGGGCCCTGACCGGGGCCAACCTGGTCATGTTCTGCTTCGGGGCGGCCATGTTCGCCATGTGGTTCTTCCTCTCGCTGTACCTGCAGCAGGTGCTCGGCTACGACCCGGTCGTCACCGGCCTGACCTTCCTCCCCCAGACGGCGGCCATCGCCGTGGGGGCCACCATCGCCGGGCGCCTGGCCCCGAAGCTCGGCCCCCGGGCCGTGCTCATGGCCGGCGCCCTGTGCACGACCCTCGGCCTCTACTGGCTGTCGTTCATCCGCGCCGGGGACAGCTACTGGACGGGTGCATGCGGCGGCGGGATCCTGGCCACCTTCGGGATGGGCCTGGCGTTCACCCCCATCGCCCTGTCGGCCACCGGCGGGGTGGCCCCCCGGGAGGCCGGCCTGGCCTCGGGCCTGGTCAACTCCAGCCGGCAGATCGGGGCCTCCCTGGGCCTGGCCATCCTCTCGACGGTGGCCGCCACCCGGATCGCCTCACTGCTGTCCGGTCGGGCGGTCACCGCGGAGGCGTCCAGGATCGCCATGACGGCCGGCTACTCGCGGGGCTTCCTCATCGCGTCGGGGCTGGCCCTGGCCGGCGGCCTGCTGGCCTTCATCATCCCGGCCCACGTGGCCAGGCCCGAGGTGACGGTGGCCATCCATGCCGACGGCACCACCGAGGGACCGACCGCCCTGGCCGAGCGGTAGCCCACCCCACCTCGTCTGTTCGAGTTTTCCACAGGGCAGGTAGACTGGGGGCTCAGTCCTAAGGGGGTTCGCCGCCTGCTTGCATCAAGGACTGAGGCCCTCTCCTCCCCATACGGGGCTGAGGGCCGTCCCGGCGCCCGGGCCGGCCACGCCCGTCCGATGCCCTGACGACCCCACGACCCGCCCTCCGGGGAGGGCACCGGCCGTCGAAGGCTCTGACCTGGACCTCCGAGCCAGTCAGCCTCGACCGGCCCGATCGGCCGCCCGGGGCGTGGGCCGGCCCGTCACCCCGGGACCGGTCGGGCCCGGCTCCCCCGGGCCGTCCATGACCCGCCCGACGTCGTCGGGCCGTCGGGGTCGCCGAAGGGAGCGGGGCCAGAGGCGACGGGTCAGGACCACGTTGGCCTCGGCGGCGTAGACGGTGATCATGGCGCCGAGGGCGAGCCACCAGATGAGGCCGAGGACGGTGGCGAAGGTCCCGTACAGGGTGGTCAGGTGGCGCAGCTGGTGGCTGATCAGCAGGACCCCGCCGAACTGCAGCAGCGTCCACCCCGCGCCGGCGATGACCGCCCCGGGCCACACCGCCCGCTCTGTCCGGGGGATGTGGACCACGATGGCGAACCCGCCCCAGTACATGAGCACGTTGACCACCAGCGACAGCACGAAGCCGATCCAGGTGGAGAACACCCCCAGCCGACCGAAGGCCCCGAGCCCGGCCAGGGCGCCGCCGGCGATGAACCCGACGCCCAGCACGACCAGGAATCCGGCGGCCCGGGGGATCCAGTGCCAGAAGTCGGGCAGGTCGTCGCGGTCGATGTCCCACACCGAGGCCATCATCACCTGGGAGGCCCGGCTCAGCTTGGTGGCGCCGTAGAGCAACCAGAGGGTCCCGACCACCACGAGCACCACGTTGGACGCCGAGAGCTGGTGGAGGTTGTCCCGAACGTCGGTCCCGAGCACCGGGAACTGGCGCAGGGCGGCGTTGATGATCTCGTCCTGCAGGGCCCGGTGCCCGCGGAGGAACACCCCGACCAGCGTGAGCAGGACCAGCAGCATGGGGAAGACGGCCAGGAACGCCGCATAGGAGATCTGGGCGGCCAGCTGCCCGGCCCGGTCGTCGGAGTACTTGCGCACCACGGCACTCGGGACGGCGGTGGCCGGCCGGCGCTGCTGCCACCGGTCGAAGCCGTCCACCGCCGAGGTGACGCCGCCGGCGAGGGTGGACCACAGGCGAGCCATCGGAGCCATCACCCGGCCGAACCGTTCACCCGCCGACAAGGTGGTCCCGGCCGTGCCGCCCGAACTCGGCCCGCAGCGCCTGCCGGTCGGCCGCGTCCATCGGGAGATAGGCCAGCCCGGCCCCGCGGCGGCGGAAGACCTCGTCGCCCCCCCGCCACCAGCCGTCGGCGCGGAGCGGCGCCTTGGTCACCTTGCCGCTGGCCGTCTGGGGCAGGGCGGCGGCGACCCGCACGAACGACGGGGCCCACTTGGTCCCGAGATCGGGCTGGGCGGCGAGGAACGAGGCGAACGCCTCGGGCTCGAACACCTCGCCCGGCAGCAGCTCCAGCGCGGCCATCACCTGGTCGCCCGACCGCGGGTCGGGCACCGAGTACACCGCCACGGTGGCCGTCGGCTCGAAGCGGACCAGCACCCGTTCGATGGGCCCGGCGCTCAGGTTCTCCGAGTCGACCCGCATCCAGTCCCCCCGCCGGCCGGCGAAGTAGAAGAACCCGGCCTCGTCCCGGTAGGCCAGGTCGCCGGTCCAGTACCAGCCGTGCCGGGTCCGGGCCGCGGTGGCCTCCTCGTCGGCGTAGTAGCCCTCGAAGCGACCGGGTCCCGAGCGGTTCACGATCTCCCCGACCGCGACGTCACCGTTGGTCAGCCGCCCGGCCGCGTCGAACTGGGCCGCCGGGCAGACGGTCAGCGCCTCGGGATCCATGATCACCACGTCCTCGAAGGGCCGACCCAGCGATCCGGCGGGCGTGTCCGGCGTCCGGCTGATGGCCACCCCGCCCTCGCTGGATCCGTACCCTTCGGTCAGCACACAGCCGAACCGCTGCTCGAAGGCGGCGAAGTCGGCCACCGAGGCCTCGGTGCCGAAGCCACGACGCAGGGTGGTGGCGGCGTCGTCGGGTTCGGGGGGCGTGGCCAGGATGTAGGCGAGCGCCTTCCCCACGTAGGTGAAGGTGGTGGCCCCGTAGCGGCGGATGTCGGACCCGAAGCCCGAGGCGGTGAACCGACGGGCCAGGGCCACCGTGGCCCCGACGGCCAGGGCCGGCCCCCACAGGACCATCAGGGCGTTGCCGTGGAACAGGGGCATGGTGCAGTAGGCCACGTCGCTGCGGTCGAAGCCGTAGGCCCCGGCCGAGCGCACGGCGATGGCGGCCAGGCGTCCCTGGGTGCACCGCACCGCCTTGGGGGCACCGGTGGTGCCCGAGGTGAACAGCAGCAGGTACAGGTCCTCGGGCCCGGGAGCGGCCGACGCCACCACCTGGCGAGGATCGGCGCCCCGGTGAGCCTGCACCAGCCCCTCGTACCCCGGGAGGTCGATGCGCAGTACCCGGTCCGGGGCCACCCCGAGGTCGAGACCGTCGAGGAGGGCGGCGCCGTCGGCGTCGGTCACCAGCAGCCGGCAGTCGGTGCGCCGGACGTCGCCGGCCAGCGCCTCGCCCCGTCGGGTGGGGTTGATCCCCACCACCACGGCGCCGGCCATGGCCGCCGCCCCGAGCCAGAACAGGTACTCGGGCACGTTGCCGAGCAGTACCCCGACATGGAGGGGCCCGCCGTCGGCCAGCGAGCGGATGCAGCGAGGCCCGCTCGGCGCTGGCCGCCACCACCTCCCGCCACGTCCACTGCCGATCCTCGAACCGCAGCCCGAGATGGTCGTCGTCGGCCCGTGCCACCAGGAGCTCGGCGATGCTGGGGTCGACCTCGACCGCCGCGCCGGTCATGGTGCGACCTCCACGACCAGGCTCTGGACCGACCGACCGACCCGCCCCTCCTCGTCCCACAGCGCCGACTCGGCGGCGCCGATGCCCGGGGTCCCGAATCGGGTGCGGGCGTCGAGGCAGACCCACTCCCCCGTCGGCGGACGGTGGAGCGAGACGGTGAGATCGGGGTTGATGAAGAGGCTCGATCCGAACGGGAGCTCCGCGCTCACCCCGTTGCCGAAGTCGGCGACCGCCGCCGTCCGCTCCCAGGGCGTGGGGTGCTCGCCGAGCACCACCGGGCAGCGCAGGCGGATCCACACCGCGGCCGGTCCGGGGTGCTCGAAGGCCCCGTCGACGTAGCGCATCTCCACGCCCTCGTTGTGGAAGGCGCGACCTTGCCCGGCCGGCGGCGGAGGTCTCCCGTCGGCCGGCGGCGGTGGGGCCTCGTCCTCGGGGACGGTGGGATCGGACCGGGGGGCCACGGTGGTCGGCGCGGATGCGCAGAGCCCGTGACCAGGCCACCTCGACCCCGTCGGCCTCGACCACGGTGTCGATGAGCTGGACCCTCCGGCCCGGTCGGACCACCGCACTGGTCGTGCGCAGGGGGGCCAGCGGCACGGGTCGGAGCAGTTCGAGGGAGATGCGGACGAGCTGGAACTCCTCGCCGCCCGCGACCGACTCGGCCGCCCGGGCCACCAGCGCGGCGACCGGGCCACCGTGGAGGGCTCCGGGAGACCACGGACCGACGGCGTACTCGGTGGGCCGCAACCGGTCACGGTCGGGGACGAACAGGGCGGCATCCCCCGGAGCGGTCGATGAGGCGGTCACCTCAGCGACGCTAGTAGTGCGGCCGGCGGCCGACCGCGCCTACCATCAGGGCCGCGCCGAGCACGCCGGCGCACAGCCGCCGCGCACCGTCCGCCGGACGGGCCATCGAGCAACGGGGAGAACCATGGGATCAGGGACAGCAGCCATCGACATCGACGCTCCGGCCGATCAGGTGTGGAAGGTGGCCGGCGACTTCGGGGGCATCGGTGCGTGGATGCCCGGCATCGAGTCGTGCCGGGTGGACGGCGAGAACCGGATCATCGAGACGATGGGGATGACCATCACGGAGCGCCTGGTGACGAGGGACGACGCCGGTCGGGCGCTGACCTACTCGATCGCCGAGGGCGCCCCGGTCGAGCGCCACCAGGCCGTGATCACCGTGACCCCCACGGGTGAGTCGTCGCACGTCACCTGGGACGTGGACGCCATCCCCCGACGAGATGGCCGACCTGATGGCCACCGTCTACCAGCAGGCCCTCGAGGCCCTGAAGGCCCACGTCGAGGCATGAGCGACCCGGTCGCTCCCCGGTCGGACGGACCCCGGGGGCGGTGGACCTTCGAGGTCCGGGCCCGGTCGTCGGCCCCGGTGGAGGAGGTGTGGCCCCTCCTCGGCGAGGCCCGCCGGTGGAAGGAGTGGTCGTTCCTCGACCGGTCCGAGCTGCTCCGGGAGGGCGCACCGGATCCGGAGGGGGTCGGCGCCCTCCGCCGGTTCACCAGCCACGGCGTCGGCTCCACCGAGGAGGTGGTGGCCTACGACCCTCCCCACCATCTGGGGTACGCCATCGTGAAGGGCTTCCCGGTGCGCCACTACCGGGCCGACGTGCACTGCGCACCGGACGGGAGCGGCACCCTCGTCACCTGGTCGGCGTCGTTCGACGAGAAGATCCCCGGCACCGGACGGCTGATGGAGCGGGTGCTGCAGAGGATGGTCGGTCGGTTCGCCACCGGGGCGTGCCGCTATGCCGACCAGCACCGGTCGCCGGCCTGAGGCCGCCCTCCCCGACCCGACCGCTCAGCCGGCTCCCCCGAGGAGCCGCAGTCGGTAGACGATGAACCAGGGGACGCCCACCACCCGGTGCAGGTCCTCGGGGAACCGGGCCAGGGCCTCGGCCGAGGGCTGCGCCTCCACCACCCGCTCGACGGCGAAGCCGGCGTCGGCGAAGGCGTCGACCACGGCGGCCAGCGGTCGCCTCCAGAAGCGCTGGGTGACCTCGACGCCACCCTTCATCCAGGTGTCTGCGACCAACTCGGTGTCGAAGTAGCCCTCCTGCTGGCCGGGCAACGGCGGGGCGAACGGATGGTCGAGGGAGGCCACCAGCCATCCTCCGGGGCGGAGCACGGTGGCGAAGGAGCGAAGGGCGACCTGCCAGTCGGCCAGATAGTGCAGCACGAGCGAGCAGGTGATCCCGTCGATGGTCTCGGGCAGGAGGGCCAACGGCTCGGCCAGGTCGGCGGCCAGGAAGGTCCCCGCGTCGCCGCAGCGGGCCCGGGCCTCGGCCACCATGGCCGGGCTCAGGTCGATCCCCACCACCTCGGCTCCCTCGGACCGCAGCCACTCGCACTGGGCCCCCGAGCCGCAGCCGGCGTCGAGGACGGTGGCGCCGTGCAACGGCGCGGGGACCAAGGACCGGAGGGCCGGCCGCTCGAGCCATCCGTTGAAGGGTCCGTCGTCGGTGGTGGCCGACCACACCGGGGCCAGCCGGTCGTAGGCCTCCCGGGTCTGTGCCCGCAGCTCGGCGTGCGTCTCCGGTCGGTCCCCGTCCACCGGGGTCTTCCTACCACGGTGCCCGGCCACCGGGGTCCTGTGCCGACCCGGCCGGGCGGCTTGACAACGCGGCCGACCCCCTGCATACTCAACAGAGTAGTTAAACAACAATAAGGTTGAATATGCAGACCACCGACCCCCTCAGCGTCACGTTCGGCGCACTGGCCGACCCCACCAGGCGGGCCATCCTGAGCCGGCTGTCCGCCGGGGAGGCAACGGTGAACGAGCTGTCCCGCCCCTTCGACATGAGCGTCCAGGCCGTGTCGAGGCACCTCAAGGTGCTCGAACGGGCCGGCCTCATCACCCGGCGCCGCGACGCCCAGTTCCGACCCTGCCGCTTCGCCGCCGAGCCCCTCGACGGTGCGGTGGACTGGATCGAACGGCACCGCGGCATCTGGGAGGACCGGTTCGACCAGCTCGAGCAGCACCTGGCCGGCCTGCAGCGGTCCCCCCGACCGGCCGACACCCCGACACCACCACCCACCGAACCGAATCCACCGACCGACGGGAACCCGTCGAACATCAAGGAGCAACCGACATGACCGATGCCCGCACGAACCTCGGAGAGCTGACCTACACCCGCGTCTGGGAGGCGCCACGAGAGCTGGTGTTCCAGTGCATGACCACGCCCGAGCACCTCACCCACTTCTGGGGCCCGGTGGGGGTGAGCACGCCGATCGACAACATCACCGTCGATCTCCGACCCGGCGGCCTCTTCGAGACGATCATGGTCAACGACACCGACGGCTCCGAGTATCCGTCGCGGGGTGTCTACGTGGAGATCGTCCCGCCGGAGAAGCTGGTGTGGAGCGAGGAGGACGTCGAGGGCGGGATGACCACCTCCATCACCTTCACCGACCTGGGTGATGGCCGCTGCGAAACCGTGACCCACCAGACCAACGTGCCCGAGATGTTCCGCTCGGCCGAGGCGCAGACCGGCATGCTGTCCAGCTTCGACAAGATGGCCGCCTACCTGGCCACCCTGTGACGCCGGCCGCCCGGTGACCGGCCGGCGGCCGTTTCTCGGCGGGCCGGCGGCGGCGGCCGATCAGCCCACCGACGCCAGCAGCCGCCGGGCCCGCGCCTCGACCTCGTGACGCGCCCGCTCGACGTCGACGGTGAGGCAGCGCCCCGACGCCACCACCGGCACACCGGCCACCCAGACGTCGGTGACCAGCCGGCTGGAGGCCGACCACACCAGGTGCTCGGTCATCTGGGCGTCCTCGAGCAGGGGGACGAAGACCGGGTCGTCGAGGCGCACCGCCATCATGTCGGCACGGGAGCCGGGCGCCAGCACGCCCAGGTCCGGGCGGCCCAGGGCTGACCCCGCGCCCCGGGTGGCCAGGTCCAGGGCGGCCCGGGCCGGGAGGGCGGCGGCATCGCCCTGGCGGATCCTGGCCAGCATGGCAGCCAGTCGGACCTCCTCCCACAGGTCGAGGTCGTTATTGGACGCCGGTCCGTCGGTCCCCAGCCCGACCCGGATCCCCTGGGCCAGCAGGGGGACCAGCGGGGCCACCCCCGAGGCCAGCTTGGCGTTGCTCTGCGGGCAGTGGGCCACGGCCACGTCGAACTGCCGGTAGAGGTCGATGTCGGCTTCCGACAGCCAGACGCTGTGGGCGGCCAGCACGCGGCCGTCCAGCACGCCGGCCCGGGCCAGGACCGCCGGTGCCGAGTCCCCGTGCTCGCCGACGAAGCGGCGGCCCTCGTCCTCCGTCTCGGCCAGGTGGATGTGGAAGAGGGCGTCGAGCGCTCGAGCCTCTTCGGCGATGTGGACCAACCCGGGGATCGGCACGGTGTACGGCGCGTGCGGGGCGAAGCCGACTTCGAGGCGTCCGTGATCGCCGTGCCGGCGACGGTGGAAGTCGACGATCTCCTCGGTCCGGGCCACCCACCACTCCGGACGCGGCGTCACCCCGGGCAGCTGCAGCACCCCCGGGGTCACGGTCGCCCGTGAGCCGGCGTCGATGACCGCGTCGGCCAGGGCGTCCTCGAAGAAGTAGGCCTCGCAGGTGGTGGTGACCCCGAAGCACAGCAGCTCGGCGGCGGCCAGGCTCATCCCCCAGTAGACGTCCTCCTCGGTCAGATGGGCCTCCTGGGGCCAGAGGACCTCGTGGAGCCAGCGGAGGAGGGGAAGGTTCTCCCCCGAGCCCCGGAACAGGGTCATCGGCGAGTGACAGTGGACGTTGACCAACCCGGGCAGCAGGGCGCCGGACACCCTGACCTCCCGTACCGAGCGGACCGACCGGTCGCTCCTCGACGACCCGGACGAGCCCACGTGGGTGACGGTGTCACCGACCACCTCGACCACCCCGGGGCGAAGCACGGCACCGGGTCGGTCACAGGGGACGACCACGTCGGCCAGGTAGCGGACCGGTGCCGGATCGGCGGGGCCGGGCCGGGTCGGCCGGTCGGTCACCCGACGGAGGTGAGAGGGCCGCCGGCGGGTGCGGCGCCGGCGGCCTCCTCGGCCTCGATGGTGGCCGGCTCGTCGAGGCGCCCCATGTGCCGACCGCCCTCGAAGCCGGTCGACACGAAGCCGTCGAGGACGAGGAGCATCCCGACACCCTACCGGCCGGGGTCATCGCCTCCCGGGTCCGCCAGGGCTCAGCGGCCCGCCGGTCACTCGGCCCAGTCGAAGGAGCCGGCCCGCTCGGGCCGGACGAAGCCGGCGTCGACGAACCACCGCGCCGACCGGGCCAGGGCCACCGCGGCCGGGCGAGAGGTGTAGCCCAGCTCGGCGCGCGCCCGGCGGTCGTCGAAAGACATGTGGGTGGTCGACATCCGGGCCGCCTCCAGCGGGATGGTGGGCTCCCGGCGGAGCAACCGTCCCTCCACCAGTTCGGAGAGGTGGCCGGCCACCAGGGCGAAGGTGCCGGGGAACTCCCGGGTGGGGGCGGTGACCCCGGTGGCGGTGGCCAACGCCGCCAACACCTGGCGGAGGGTCAGGTTCTCCCCGCCGAGGATGTAGCTCCGACCGTTCCGGCCCCGCTCGGCGGCCAGGATGTGGCCGTGGGCGACGTCCTCCACATCGACGATGTTCAGCGTGGTGTCGACGTAGCCCGGGAACCGGCCGTTGAGGATCTCGAGCACCGTCCGGCCGGTGGGCGTGGGACGCCGGTCGCCGGGACCGCGCTCCCGGTCCGCCCCAATCATGTCAGCGATCCACCCGCTGGACATCCACCGGCCGCTCGCCGGACGGTAGCCGAACGAGCGCTCGTACGTCCCGACGTCAGGCCCGGAGCGACGGCTCGTCGAATCCGGAGGCCAGTAGGCGGAAGGCCCGGTCCACCTCAGTGGGCAGGTCGTCGCCGCCGTCGGCGGCCCACACGGTGAAGGCCGCCGTGGCCGCCCCCAGCGCGGCGCGGGCCACCGTCTGGGGGCCGAGGTCGTCGGGTCGCCCCCCGGTCCTCCCGGCCACGAACCCCGCCACCACCTGACACCACTCGGCATAGCGGACCGCCGAGTGGGCCACCAGCGTGGGCACCGAGCTGATCAGACCGATCCGGATGCGGAGCTCGTCGAGCTCGCCGGCGCCGAACCGGTTGGTGGCCATGACCGCCCGCCGGAGGACGTCCATCATGGACTGGTCGGCCGGGGCCCGGTACAGCTCATGGTGCAGGCGGACCAACTCGGCGTCGAACTCCCCCCACACCACGTCCCGCTTGGAGTCGTAGTAGCGGAAGAAGGTCCGCCGGCTGACCCCGACGGCGGCGGCGATCTCGTCCACCGTGGTCTCGTCGTACCCCTGTCGGTTGAACAGCTCGAGGGCGGCGCGGGCCACGTCCTCGCGGGACGTGCTGGGTCTCCTCCCCCGGGCCACACCGGGTCTGTGGTCCTCGCCTTCCGCGTGCGGCCCGTCCATCAGGCTTCCATTTTGACATCGAGTGCTATAAATTGGAACGACCAGCCCGCCGGCCGTATGCCGGACGACTCCCGGAGGCTCCATGACCGTCACCACCGAAGACTCGACCGTCGCCACCGAAGCCCCCGAGGATCCGCCGTCGGGCGCCGGGGCCACGCCAGCCGGCCGGCCCGACCGGCTGGTCGAGGAGGACCTGCTGGTCGAGGACGTGTCCATCGACGGCATGTGCGGCGTCTACTAGGCCGGCGGGTCCCCCACCGGTGCCACCCCTGGCCCCGCATCCCCGCACCGCGCCCTTCGACGGCTCTCGGCCCTGGACCCTTCACCCCCAGGTCTCCCTCCGACCGGAGTCGTTTGGGGCGCTCGCCTACCACTTCGGCACGCGTCGCCTGTCCTTCCTGAAGAGCCGGACCCTGCTCGCCGTGGTGCAGTCGCTGGCTGACCAGCCCAGCGGTCACGACGCCTGCCGGGCCGCCGGGGTCACCGACCCGGAGATGGATCGCTACGAGCGGGCCCTGGCCACGCTGGCCCAGTCCGGAATGATCTGCGAGCGTGAGGCGTCGTGACCCTGATCGACGAGCCGGCGGTGCCGTCTGCCCCGGCCATCCCGGCCGTCGGCCGCCTGGTCGACCGGTTCGAACAGGGCCTGGACGCGCCGATCTGCCTGACCTGGGAGCTGACCTACGCCTGCAACCTGGCCTGCGTGCACTGCCTGTCCAGCTCGGGTCGACGCGATCCGCGCGAGCTGCGCACCGACGAGTGCAAGGCGGTCATCGACGAGTTCGAGCGGATGCAGATCTTCTACGTGAACATCGGGGGCGGCGAGCCCACCATCCGCGCCGACTTCTGGGAGTTGGTGGAGTACGCCACCGATCATCACGTCGGGGTGAAGTTCTCCACCAACGGCTCGCGGATCACCGACGAGGTGGCGGCGCGGCTGGCCGACAGCGACTACGTGGACGTGCAGATCTCGCTCGACGGGGCCACTGCCGGGGTCAACGACGCCGTGCGCGGTGCGGGCTCCTACGACACGGCCCTCTCGGCCATGGACCGCCTGGCCCGGGCCGGGTTCTCCGGCTTCAAGCTGTCCGTGGTGGTCACCCGGCACAACCTCGGGCAGCTGGACGCCTTCAAGGCGATGGCCGACCGATTCGGTGCCCAGCTCCGACTGACCCGGCTCCGCCCCTCCGGACGCGGCGCCGATGTCTGGGATGAGCTCCATCCGACGGCCGGGCAGCAGCACCAACTGTACGAGTGGCTGCTGGCCCACGGCGAGGACGTGCTGACCGGCGACTCGTTCTTCCATCTGGCCGGCTACGGCGAGTCCCTACCCGGCCTCAACCTGTGCGGTGCCGGCCGGGTGGTCTGCCTGGTGGACCCGGTGGGCGATGTCTACGCCTGCCCGTTCGCCATCCACGACCAGTTCCTGGCCGGCAACGTCCGCCGCCCGGGCGGGTTCACCGAGGTCTGGCGTCACTCCGACCTGTTCACCGAGCTCCGACGGCCGCAGAGCACCGGCGCCTGCGGGTCGTGCGGCCACTACGACGCCTGCCGGGGCGGCTGCATGGCGGCCAAGTTCTTCACCGGGCTCCCGCTCGACGGGCCGGACCCCGAGTGCGTCCTGGGCCACGGGGAGCGGGCCCTGGCCCGGGGAGGTGAGGACCCGCCCAAACCCTCGCCCGACCACTCGAGACGGGCCGGCCCGGTGCCGGTCCGTGTGGCTCCGACCCACCGGGCACCGGTGGCGACGCCGGCCCGACCACCCGACCGAGCGTGCGCCGAGCACCCCCTGTCCGGTTCGGGCCACGGCTCCTGACCGCGCCGGGGACAGCGCCGTGACCCGGCCGGTGACCCACCCCCCCGGCACCCTGGCCGCGTCGACCTGGCCCGAGGTGGACGCGGCGGCACGGGCTGGTCGGTGGCTGCTGATCCCGCTGGGCTCCACCGAGCAGCACGGACCCCACCTGCCCGTGACCACCGACACCGACATCGCGGTGGCCCTCGCCGAGGGAGCGGCCGCCCGGGACCACCGTCTGGTGGTAGCCCCTCCGGTGACCTACGGCGCCAGCGGGGAGCACCAGGGATTCCCGGGCACGCTGTCCATCGGTCAGGACGCCACCCAGCTCCTCCTGCTGGAGTTGGGTCGTTCGGCGGTGACCGACTTCGCCCGGGTGGTGGTGGTCTCGGCCCACGGAGGCAATGCCGTGCCCCTGGCCCGGGCCATGGCGCAGCTGGCCGACGAGGGCCACCCGGTCTCGGCGTGGTCCCCGTCGTGGTCGGGCGACCTGCACGCCGGCCGGACCGAGACGTCGCTCATGCTGGCCATCGATCCCGGCCGGGTCCGCCTCGAGCGGGCCGAACCCGGGGACCCTCGACCTCCTGGCGAGCTCCTCCCGCTGCTCCGCACCCGTGGCGTCCGGTGGGTCAGCGGCAACGGCGTCCTCGGCGACCCGGCCGGGGCCAGCCCCGACGAGGGTCGGGAGCTCCTGGCCCGGGCGGTCGGGGATCTGCTGGCGGCCACGGCGTCCGGCGAGGCGGCCACCGTCCGGGAGGCACTGCGATGAGCGACCGGGTGGCGGTGGTGACCGGGGCCGCCCGAGGCATCGGGGCGGCCACCGTGCGGGGTCTGTCCGCCGCCGGGTGGACGGTGGTGGCCGTCGACCGCGGTTCGGACGATCCCCGGCTCCCCTATCCCATGGGGACGCCGGCTGAGCTCGATGCCGTGGTGGCCTCGGCGCTGGCCGTGGCACCGAGGCGGTCGGCTCCGGCCCCGAGGGTCGAGCGGATCGTGGCCCGAGTGGCCGACGCCACCGATCCCGAGGCGCTCGGCGCGGTGGTGGCCGAGGCCGAGGAGCGGTTCGGGGGTCTCGACGCCATGGTGGCCGTGGCCGGCGTGATCGCCGGTGGGGTGCCCCTGTGGGAGATGCCCGCCGACCAGTTGGGCGCGGTGCTCGGGGTGGACCTGGGGGGGCCGATCAACGCCGCCCGGTTGGGCATCCCCGCCCTCCTCCGTCGGCCCGCACCGAGGTCCGGCCGGTTCCTCGCCGTGGCCTCGGCGGCGGCCACCCGGGGACTCCCGATGCTGTCGGCCTACGGCGCCGCCAAGGCCGGGGTGGCCGGCCTGGTCCGGGGACTGGCCGTCGAACTGGCCGACACCGGCGTCACCGCCAACGCCATCAGCCCGGGATCGACGGCCACGGCCATCCTGGCCGAGAGTGCCCGGCTCTACGGGCTGGCCGACACCCGCTCCTTCGCCGACCAGCAGCCGGTCAAGCGACTGTTGACCCCCGAGGAGGTGGCGGCCGCCCTGGTGTGGCTGGCCGGCACGGAGTCCGGTGCTCTCACCGGCGCGGTCATCCCGGTCGACGGCGGCCTGTCGCTGTGATCCGCCGTCTCTGAGTCGCGACCCGGCCGGGTGCTCCCTCCGGTGACGCCGTTGCCCGAAGGATTCGGGCTGACCCTGGACCGGTCGGCGCGGTGGTTCCGTGCCGGGACGGTGCTCGTCGGTGGGCACCCCACACGACTGATCGCCCTGAGCCCTGCCGGGGCCGAGGCGCTCCGGCGATGGCTCGACGGGGCGACACCCTCGGCGGCGACCCGGCAGCTCGGTCGGCGACTGGTCGACGCCGGCATGGCCCATCCCGTACCTCCGCCGCACCCCGTGGTGGGGGCCCCGGCCGTGACCGTGGTCATCCCGGTCCGGAACCGGACCGGGTCACTGGAGCAGTGTCTCGAGGCGCTCGGCCACGCCGGTCCGGTCGTGGTGGTCGATGATGCGTCGGACGATCCGGCGGCCGTCGCCGAGGCCTGCCGTCGGCACGGGGCGACGGTCATCCGGCGCTCGGTGAACGGCGGGCCGGGGGCGGCTCGCAACCAGGCCGTCCCGGCCATCACCACCGAGCTGGTGGCCTTCGTGGACAGCGACTGCCGGGTGGGCCCGGAGTGGCTGGACGCCCTGACGCCGATGTTCGCCGACCCTCGGCTCGGGGCGGTGGCCCCGCGGGTCCGGCCCGGGTCGGCGGCCACCTCGACGCGTCCCTCGGTGCTGGAGCGGTACTCGGCGGGCCGGTCGGCGCTCGACATGGGCCCGGAGTCGAGCGAGGTGGGTGCGGGCCGGGTGGTGGGCTACGTGCCCACGGCGGCCCTGGTGGCCCGGGTCGGCGCGCTGGCGGGTGGGTTCGACGAGCGCCTCCGGGTCGGCGAGGACGTGGACCTGGTGTGGCGCCTGGGCCAGGCGGGGTGGCGGGTCCGCTACCAGGCGTCCGTCACCGTGCACCACGACGAGCCGACGTCGTGGGCCCAGCTCCTCGGTCGTCGGTTCCGCTACGGCACATCGGCCGGACCACTGGCCCGGCGCCATCCCGGTCGCCTCGCACCCCTCGAGCTGCGGCCCTGGCCCACGGCGGTGGCGACAGCGGTGATCGCCGGGCACCCGGTCGTCGCCCTCGCCCTCCTGGCCGGCTCGACCGAGGCCATGGCCGCTCCCCTACGACGCCACGGCGTGCCCCTCGCCACCGCCGTGCGGTGGAGCGCGCAGGGAATGGCGTGGACCGTGGTGGGGGTGGGTCGGGCCCTGACCGTGCTGGCCGCTCCGGCTCTCCTGGTCGGGGCCCTCCGCAGCCGGCGGCGGGCGGCGGCGGCGGTCCTCCTGGTGACGCTGCCGCCACTGGTCGAGTGGTGGCGCCGACGACCGCCCCTCGATCCGGTGCGGTGGACGGTGGCCGCCGTGGTCGACGACGTGGCCTACGGGACCGGGGTGTGGGTGGGGGCTGTGCGGGCACGCTCCCTCGGGCCCCTCCTCCCGTCGCTCCGGCTCCGGGGGTCCAGCCCATCCGACCCGCGGCAACCCGATGACCGGGTGTCCGATCCCGACGGGGTGCCATCAATTGGGGTCCGGGAGGTGTGACAATGCACAGCGATCGATCGACCGACGGGGGGGTGCGCGTTCCAGCCACCCCGGCCGGAAATGTGGCGGGAGCCCCCCATGGAATCCGACCGAGCCCAGCGTCCCCCAGCCGGTCCCGCCGTGGCCGTCTCGGAGCCCGTCACCGATGAGTTCGACGTCGGCGCCATGGGCACGGTCGTGCTGGCGCCGGTCCCCGCCGGCAGCCGTGGATTCGGTGCCAGCGGCACCGATCGGGCGGTCAACGGGCGACTCGATGGGCTCGGGGTCCCCCGGCTCCCGGCCGGCCCTGGAGGTCCAAAGGGCACCGGGTCGGCCCCGAGGACCAGGAGCCGCCGGGGGCGGGTGCACCGGCGCCGACGTCTGGCCGTGGCCTACGCGGTGGCGGTGGGGTTGCTGGCCGCGGGCGCGGCGGTGGCCTTCGGAGCCCGGGCCCAGCTGCGGGGGACCGACACCCAGGTGGCCGCGGTGCAGGGCCGACTGCAGGGGACTCTCGAGCGCGCCCGGCGGGCTCAGGCCGATCTGACCCTGGTCACGGCCCAGTCCACAGCGGCGGCCGGCACACTGGCCACCGAGACGTCACAACTGGCTGCGGTGGAGACCCAGTTGGCCTCCACCGAGGCCAACGTCTACGCCAACGGCATCAGCATCGACAACCTCGACGCCTGCCTGGCCGGCGTCGAGCAGGCACTCAACCAGATCTCATTGGGCGACCAGCACGGCGCGGCCGTCTCCCTCGACGGCGTGGCCGCTTCGTGCCGGGCGGCGTCCCCGTCGCCGTGATGGCCGGCCCGCGCCTGACCGCGACCGGCGAGTCGGCCCCGCGCCGGGTGACGGTCCGGGCCGACCGCCGACGCCGACGGCGGCACGTCGTGGCCCTCACCGTGCTGGCCCTACTGGTGGTGGCGGTGCTCGGCTACGACACCACCGTGGTCTCGGCCCGGCAGCGAAACCAGCTCACCCTGGCCCGCACCCGGCTGGCCCTGCAGTGGACCCGCGCCTCGCTGGCCACCACTCGGGACCGGGTGGCCATGACCTCAGCCATCCGGGACGCCCGGATCGAGGCGCAGGCACGGACGGTGGGCGAGACCGCCACCACCACCCTGGGCATCGACAACGAGGCCCGGACCCGGTTCTACCAGGGCATCGACCTCGGTACCCTGAACACCTGCCTGTCCGGGGTGGCCCGGGCCGTCACCGAAATCGGCGCCTCCGATCTGGCCGGCGCCGTGGGGGCCGTCGACGCGGCGTCGTCGTCCTGCCTCTCGCTCGACGGCTCCGACACCGGACTGGTCTACCCCTACGACTTCCCCGACCCGTTCATCCTGCCGGTGGGAGGCACCTACTACGGGTTCGCCACCAACTCGGTGGCCGGCAACATCCAGATCATCCGGTCCACCGACCTGGCTCACTGGACCACCATGGGGGACGCCCTGCCTCACGAGGCTGCATGGGCCTCCCCGGGCGCGACCTGGGCGCCGTCGGTGCTCCAGCGCGGCAGTACCTTCGTCCTCTACTACTCGGCGGTCTACGCGCCCACCGGCGAGCAATGCATCTCCGAAGCGGTGGCCACCCAACCCCAGGGCCCGTACGCCGACTCCTCGACCCTCCCCCTCATGTGCCAGACCGCCCTGGGCGGATCCATCGACCCCACCCCCTTCGTCGATGCCGGCGGCACGCCGTATCTGATGTGGAAGTCCCAGGGCGGCGGCGGACAGCCCCCGACCCTCTGGTCGCAGCAGCTGACCCCGGACGGGACCGGCCTGGTGCCGGCGGCCGCCACCCCGCTCCTCGCCCCCAGCCAGAGCTGGGAGGACGGCGTGGTCGAGGGGCCGAGCATGGTGCTGGTCGGGGGGCAGTACCTGTTGTTCTATTCGGCCAACGACTGGAAGACGGCCGACTACGCCATCGGGGTGGCCCGCTGCGCCGGGCCGCTCGGCCCGTGCCGGGAGTCGTCGGCCCAGCCCCTGTTGGCCTCACAGCCGTCCTTCAGCGGTCCGGGCGGCCCCTCCGTGTTCTCCGACGGCCAGGGGCGTCTGTGGATGGCCTTCCACGCCTGGCTGCCGGGGCACGTCGGCTTCCCCAACAGCCGGCTGCTCTTCATCCGCCCGATCGCGGTGACCGGTGACGTGACCACGGTCGGCTCCTGAGCCGTCACGCCCCGTGGTCGGCCCGGAATCCTCGCAGGTCACACCAGTATTTTGTCCTCGTTATAGTCCGATAAGAACAGTAGTTATCTACCCTCATCAAAAATAATGATATGGCCCATCTGTTGATGATTTAGTGGAGCATAGTACCAGCTCACCGCCATTTCTGTAGGGCGATACTCATCAGTCAGTTGTAGCCGCTATACTCCTTCAAACACGCAACTGCTGGGCTGGCTCTACAGTTCAAAACAGGGGCCCTACTGAGCGTCGACCACCCATCGACGACCGGCGGCCGCCCGGCAGGGATCGAGTTCCCGCTCGGACCGACGCGTGCTCGTGGCCGGATGTGCCACCGCACACCCACCCACGACCCCGGGGCAACGACGAAACGAGTGGTGTCTCCACGACGCAAGCTTGGGCATAACCAAACCGGCCGCACACCCTACGGCGTGAAGCCAGGACGGACGTAGCCTTCCCGCTCGCCGTCCGGGGACCGAATGCAAGGGCCGGAGCCCGCCAACACCGAGCAGAGGAAGGCGCCCGCGCGCGCCCTACGAAGGGAGGTGCCATGCGGACCCGCATTGCACTCGTGGCGATCATCCCGGTCGCCCTCATCACCGTCAGCATCCTGACGCTGACTGCCTCCGCGCAGTCGGCTCGGGCGACATCACCCTCACCCACCACCGCAACGTCGACGACACCCGTGGCCCTGCCGCCGTCGGCGTTGGCCGCCTATCACGGCCCCCGATCGCTGAGTCCGGTCCTGACCGGTACGAGCCTGTTGCTCCACCTCAACCCAGCGCTGCAGGCCGAGGCGGCGCTCCATGCCGCCGTGCTGAAGCACAACGCCGACGCCACCGCGGCCACTGCCGCCGCGGCGGTCCCGGCCGCCGCCGCCGCAGTCCCGACCGCCGCCGCGGTCCCGGCTGGACCGGTCGACACCGTCACGCCCGAGCAGCGGGCCGCGTGGGAACGCGTGGCCATGTGCGAGGAGAGCGGCAACTGGGCCGCCGACGGCGGTCGCTTCAGCGGGGGTCTCGGCATCAGCCGGGCCAACTGGATCGCCTATGGGGGTGGCGAGTTCGCCCCGGAGGGCGCCATGGCCACCGAGGATCAGCAGATCATGGTGGCCGAGCGCATCCAATCCACGGCGCCGGACCAGTACGGGTGTCACGGCTGGTAGGCGTACTCGATACGCCGTCTCCGTGCGTCGCACGGCCGGCCCCGACGACGCCTGGTCGCCCACCGCCGACCGGGCGTCGTCGCTCCCCGCGTCGGTCGTGTCCTCGGACGATGCAGGCCGGAGGGACATCCCGAGTTCCCCGCGCTCCGAAGACCTGACCTGACCACCCATCGTGGGACCACGGAGCGCCCGTTCGGTTCGGACCTGGGCATCCGCCGGAGGTGGTGGCTCCTCCTGACGGCGCCGCCGAGCCCACCGGCCACCGCCCTGGCCCTGGCCGGTGCCGCCCTGCTGGTCGTGTCGGCGGTCATCCATCTCCACCTCTGGTCCACCGGGTACCGCCACATCCCCACCATCGGGCCGCTCTTCCTCCTGCAGGGCGTGGTCGGCCTCGCACTGGCCGCGGTGGTCGTCGCCACCCGGCGCGGATGGGCGTCCCTGTCCGGAGCGGTATTCGCCGCCCTGACCATCGGTGGCCTGCTGCTCTCGGTGAACGCCGGCCTGTTCGGGTTCGAGGACAGCCTCAGCGCCCCTTACGCCACCTGGTCGTTGGTGGTCGAGTCGGCGGCCGTGGTGATTCTGGGCGCGGCTTGCCTGGCGGGGACCCGCCGTCGGGGCGCGGTCGGCCAGCAGCTACGCGACGGCGCACGTCGTGCACCGCGTTGAGGGAGGCACGGCCACCTCGACGCCGCCCGCGCTGAAGCGGGGGGACATCGTCATGGTGACCGGTTCGACGTCGTCCGACGGAACCGTGACGGCCACCACCATCGTCTTCGGGACGGCTCCGAGCGGAGCTCCCGGGAACAAAACACCGCCGTCCGCGGCCTAGCGGGTGGGCGGTCCAACCCTCTGCGGGGAGACCGACCCGACGACCGCTACCGGGATTCCGATGGCGGCGTCGGGTCGACTCCCGACAGAGACCGACTCAGATCTTGCGGACCTGGCTTGCCTGCAGGCCCTTCTGGCCCTGCTTGGTCTCGAACTCCACACGCTGGCCCTCCGCGAGATCGCGGAAGCCCTCCATCTGGATCTCCGACTGGTGAACGAAGAGGTCATCCCCGCCGCCGTCAGGCGTGATAAATCCAAAGCCCTTTTCGGCGTTGAACCACTTGACTGCACCTACACCCATAACTGTCACTCCTTGAACATCACGCACTAAAACGCGGGGATCCATTGTGAAGCCCTACATGTGCCGGCCCGCGTGATTGGGTCGACGACCCCCTCACACTAGGCGCAACCGTGGTGGAGCGCTGGAATTGTCCGTCGACCGGCTGGGACTCGCCCCGAACGGGACGGTCAGCGGGCGTCGGTCCCCTGGCTCCGGACACCGACAACGGGCCGGTCCCGATCGCCGGAGTGGGCGTCATGGCGCGACATCCCGGGGGTCCCGGCGGGTTCGGGACCCACCGCCCGAAGCCGGCCGGCCGGCCCCTCCGCCCAGCCCGGCGCGGACCCACGACGGATGGGCTCGAACAACTCGGTCAGCACCATGGCCGAGAAGGCCAGGAAGAAGAGCGGCTCGACCAGGGTGCCGAGCCGGTCGGTGAGGTACACCAGCCCGAGAAGGGGATACCCGACGACGAGGGCGGTGACCACCCCGGCGTAGACGCGCGCCTCGACCGTGCCCTCGTGCCGGGTGCGCCGCATGGCGATCACGGCAGCCGTGGTGACGGTGGCGAATTCGGCGATCCCCGAGATCACGTGCACGTAGTGGTGGACGGGCAGCTGCAGGTGCCACTCCATCTGGCGGCACGCCTCGCTCAGTCCCTCCGAACAGGCGTAGGGGTACCGACCGCCGATGGCCCCGGCGAGGGCGAAGGCCACCAGCCACTTCCACTCCCGCCTGACCCCGTGGCGGGACGTCGAGCCCCTGAGGAGCAAGGCCGCGATCAACAGGACGCCGGCGACCAGGTCGGCGTCGGACATCAGCGCGGCGTGCGGCCGGCCGGTGGCCTCCAGGTCCGAGAAGAACCCGTTGGCCGAGGGCATGAGCCCGGGTACGAACGGCACCACCACCCACCAGTTGTAGGCCAGCACCCCGGCCACGCCCAAGACCTTGGCGGCCGTCAGGCGCGCCGTGTCCTGCTCGTCCACCGACGACGGTCGGAGCCCCGAGGGGAATACCAACAACTGCATGATCGGTGCAACGCGGTGGCCACGGCGATGATTCCCCGACGATCCGGGTCATGGCCGACGGCCGGCGAACTTCCTGGTCATCGGGGTCGTCACCACTGCTCCCGGCCATCTCGGGTCCGGTCACGCCGGGGGGGTGGGAGCACGCAGGGGCAGCCGTCCGCTGAGCACCAGGCCCACCACGGCGATGGCGGCGGGGAAGGCGAATGCCACCGCCACGCCGGTCGACAGGGCCCAGCCCCGATCGGCGCCGGCGGCGATGGCCGCGCCCCCGAGCCCGGCGCCGAGGGCCGATCCCAGCACGTCGCTGAGGTTGAGGGACGCCGAGGCCCATCCCTCCCGGCCGGCCGGGGCCTCGCGCAGCATCATCAGGCTGAGCGGGGCGTAGGACAGCCCCATGCCCAGGCCGGCGGCCGACCAGGCCACCACGGCCAGCCCGACCGGGACGGCCGGCCGGAGGACGGCGAGCATGCCGACCACGCCGAGAAGCACGAGCGACAGGCCGACCTGGACCATGCGCCGGCCTTCGACCCGCTGGTTGAGCCGGGCCTGGACCCAGCTCCCGGCCGTCCAGCACAGGGTGGAGCCGGTGACGACCACACCGGCCAGGGCCAGGCTGTGGTGGCGCACGGTCACGATGGTCAAGGTGACGAAGGCGTCGGCACCGAAGTAGGCGAAGGTCAACAGGCCCCGGCTCAGGATGGTGGTGGGGAGCCCGGGACGGGCACGGAGCGTCCCCACCGGAAGCAGCCGCCGGAGGGCCGGGACCAGGACGGCTCCGCCGACGAGGGCCAGCACCCCGGCCACGGCCGGGCTGCCCGCGGTCAGCCCCCCGATGATCAGACCGGTTCCCGTGGCCGCCAGCACGGCATCCACCAGCCGATGTTCCACGGTGGGCACCGTGTCGGGACGACCCAGGCGGGCCAGACCGGGAAGGGACAGCGCCCCGGTCACCGCCACGAGCGGGACCAGACCCAAGAACACCCATCGCCATCCCAACAGGTGGGCCACCGCCGCGCTGATCAGGGGGCCGACGATGCCGGGAACCACCCACGCCGTGGACAGGACGGCCATCATCCGGGCCCGGAGCTGTTCCGGGAAACTCCGGCCGATGGTCACGTAGGCCACCGCCGGCACCGCGCCGGCACCGAGGCCCTGCAGAGTACGGCCCACGACGAGGACGGCCATGGTCGGGGCCAGGCCGGCCACCACCAGGCCGGCGCCGAACAGCACCACGCCGGCCACGTACGGTCGGGCGGGGCCGGCCCGGTCGGCCTCGCGGCCGGCGGCGACGATGCCGACCATGCTGCCCAACAGGAAGGCGCTGAACACCCACCCGTAGAGATGGAGGCCCCCGAGGCTGCGGGCCACCTGGGGCATGATGGTCACCACGGCGAGGGCCTCGGCGGCCATGAAGGTGATGGTGAGGACCAGTCCGAGGGTCAGGGCCCGGCGCTCGGGGGCCCAGAGGCTGCCCGGGGGCGGTGCTCCCCCGGCTCCCCCTCCCCCCTCTCCCGGTCGGCCCATGGGCGCAGCCTAGAGAGCCGCCCGGGACGCGGGCGGGGGCACGACGCCCGTGCATTGGCCCCGGGTGGCCGGTGGTACCGAGCTCAGCCGGCCGGGGGCACCGGGTCGAGCAGTACGGCACGGCGGGGGCACTCGGCCGCCGCCCGCGTGGCCAGCTCCACCAGTGCCCCGTCCACCGGGGTCCCGTCGACGATGGGATAGCCCCACTCGTCGACGGTGATGCGTTCGGGGAGGAGCTCCGCACAGAAGCCGTAGGCGTCGCAGGCCACCGGGTCGACACGCACCCGGACGGCCACCGGTCGGGACCAGCTCATGACCTCCCCCCGTCCGTGGTGGCCGGGGAGGGGGGCCGGGCCGGAAAGGCCAGCACGGTCGGCGCCAGGTGCCCGGCACACGGTCGCCCTCGGGCATGGGCCCTGGCGTCGTCGGCGAAGACGACCAGGGCGCTCCGGACCAGTCGGACCAGGCCGTCGGGGTGGCGGCACGCCCCCCGGCCGTCGATCGTGGACGAGCGGTCCAGGATGCGCCCGAGCACCGCCGCATCGGCCCGCCCGGCCGACAGCTGCTCGAGGTCCGCGGCGATGGCCGGCAGGCCGAAGACGCAGGGGCCGCACTGGCCGGCACTCTCCCCGGCCATGTAGCGGGCGATGCGGGCCGTTTCGGCGATGCCGCAGGCGCCGGCCGGGAGGGCGACGAGGACACCGACCCCGTGGGCGGCACCGGCGGCGGCCAGGGGGCTAGGAGCGAGCGGGGTGGCGAGCCGGGACGGGTCCAACCATGACCCGCCGTACCCTCCGACCAGCACCCCGGCCGTGGCCGTCTCCAGCCCGGCCCGCTCCAGGATGTCGATGACCGGGGTGCCCACCTCGACCTCGAGCACGCCGGGGGAGCGGACGGCGCCGGTGACCGTCACCAGCGTGGAGCCCGGGGCCTCCGACGTCCCCTGCGCTCGGAACCAGCCGAGCACCGTGGCGGGCGATGAGGGCGATGTGGGAGAGGGTCTCGGCGTTGTGGACCACGACCGGTCGGCGGCCGACACGGAGCGGCACCGACTTGTCCACCCGCAGCGTCGGGCGGGCCGGTCGCTCGTTGAGCCAGGCCACGAGCGCCGACTCCTCGCCGGTCACGTAACGGCCCGGCGGGCGCACCAGGGTGTACCGGATCCGGGGCGGACCCACCTGGCGCCGCTCGTCGATGGCGGCTCCGAGGGCGTCGGCCGCCGGCCCGCTGTGGTCGGCCACACAGCACACGACCTCGGAGGCGCCCATCACCGAGGCGGCCACCTCGGCCCCGTCCAGGACCAGGTGGGGGGAGTGGGTCAGCAGGACACGGTCCTTGCCGCTGGCCGGCTCACCCTCCATGGCGTTGACCACCACCATGGGCGCGCGGCCCGTCCGGCGGACGGCGTCCCATTTGACGCCGGAGGAGAAGCCCGCACCGCCGCGGCCGATCAGACCGGACTCGACGACCGCCCGCCGGACGGCGGCCCGCCACTGCGGGTCATCCCCGACGGGCAGGGCCAACGGACCGTGGGTGGCCAGGTGGGTGGCGAGACCCGGCGAGGAGGGCTTCCGCGTCGGACCGGCCAGGAGTCGTTCGGTGGCGTCCAGCGTCGTGGTGCTCATGGTCGGTCCTTGTCCAGCAGTCGGGTGGTGGTGGTCGACGACGGCGCGGACGAGGCACCGGGTCCCGCGCCGTCGTGGATGGCGGGCCGGGAGGACCGGGGCACCCCTCCCCCCACTCCGGGTGGGGTCGCGTTGACGGCCGGTCGTCCGGACCGGACGGGCACGGCCCGGGTGCTCGCACCGACCAGGCGGGCCCGTTCCCGGTTCCGGCGGTGGTCGGCGACGCGCCGGACCAGCGCTCCGGCCACGGCCAGCGTGCACAGCACGGCCAGGGCGTCGAACCACCGGGTGGCGGCATCGGTACCCATGCCCAGCGAGTGCGCCATGGCCACCGGCCAGCTGCCATAGGCCAGCCAGTGGATGCCGCGCCAGGTGCGGGGGCTGATGCGCCGGCGAAGGGCGCTCGACACCCCGACGGCCAGGAGGAGGTCGACGCCCACGGTCCCGAGACCGGTCCACAGGGGACGATAGGGGGAGGCGAACGGAATGATGGCCGCGGCCCAACCGACGGTGACGTAGGTGTCCAGCACCGCGGTGAGCACGTGGATGGCCAGGAACACCATGGCCAGCAGGGAGATCCGCTTGTGCAGGTCGGCTCGGGCGAAGGCCGGCCAGGACGGCGACGCCGTGCGCCCGGCGGTCAGGATCCCGAGGACCATCGTCCCGGTGAGCAGGATGAGCGACACCACGCCGGTGGCTCGCATGGTGTACCAGACGGTGGTGGAGGTGACGCCGGTCATCACTGCCCTCCCCCTGGCCCGCCGGCCTGCGGAGCCTCCGGCCGGCCGGCGACGCCGTCGGGCGTCGGCCAGCCCCCCAGGAGCACGACGTTGCCGTCGGAGTCGACCAGGCGGGCGGGCACGCCCGACGCCGACAGGTTGCCGACGGCGTCCTTCCCCCAGACCACGGCTGCGGTGCTCCAGGCGTTGGCCCCCACACAGGAGGGTGCCGCCACCGACACGGTCGACCAGTGGGCCGACGCCACCTGCCCGGTCCACGGGTCCACGATGTGGTGGACGGTCCGACCGTTGCGGAGCCAGGTGCGGGCGGTGGTCCCCGAGGTGGCCAGTCCCCCGTCGACGATGGTCACCACCTGGTCGGCGGCGGCCAGCGGCGTGGTGCAGTCGGCGGCGATCCCGATGGCCCAGCCGTCCCGGGGGGCGGTGCCGGCCACGGCGACGTCCCCGCCCAAGTTGACCAGCACGCCGACACCGAGGGCTTCGGCCAGGCGGGCCGCCGCCCGATCGGCGGCAAAGGCCTTGGCCGTGGCCCCGAGATCGACGTGGACGCCGATCGGGATGGCCACCGAGCGGGCGTCGGGGTCCAACTGGATCCGCCACCAGCCGGGAGCAGGCCGGGGGTCGAGCCGGCCGGTCCGGTCGCTGCCGTCGATCGCCGCGAAGTCCCGGTCGTAGCCCAGCTCGACCAGCGCCGATCCGATGGTGGGGTCGACGATGCCGGCTGTCTCCCAAGCCACGCGGCACGCCACCTCGAGGGCCTCGAACAGCAGTCGGCTCACCGGGACCGGGCCTCCGGCGCCGTGGGCCTCGACCTGCCGCAGTTCGGAGTCGGGTCGGAATCGGCTGCAGGCTGCGTCGAGGGCACGGAGGCCCTCGGCCAACCGGGCCATGGCCTCATCGGCCACGTCCGCATCGGTGACCGCCACCACCGCGGTGGTGCCGATGGCCGGCATGGAGCGCACGGCGATGGCGGCCTCCGCGGCGTCCGCATCGTCGACGGCCACCCCGGTCCCGGCCGTGGTCACGACTGCCCCGACATCGTGGACGCCGAGCCGCTGGTCGACTGCGGTGCCGTGGTGGTGGTGGTCGTGGTCGGCGTGGTGTCTGTCGTGGAGGCCGACGGGCTCGCCGCCGTCGAGGTCGAGGTGGTCGAGGGCGTCGTGGTGGCGGTCGTGCCCGACCTCGATGCGGTGGTGGCCGACGAAGCGTGGGTCGTGCTGCCCGAGGCCACCAGCACGCCGACGCCGACGGCGGCGGCCGACGCGACGACACCGATGCCGATGGTGGCGCGGCGCACTCGGGCCACGGCCCGGTCGCGGGCGTGGGCCGCCGAACGGGGGGACGGCTGGCGAGGTCGGGGCTGTGGTGCCATGGCGTGGCCTTTCTGGGTCGGGCCGCGCCCTGCCGGGCCGGCGGCGTGGTTGCTCGATGGGACCATCAGAACGGCCCAGGTCGAGAGTCACCTTCGCTCCGGCTGTGCGGTACCTGTGAATCCCGCCACCCGCACCCGGTACCCGGTCACCACCGGACCGGGACCCCGTCCGTCGTCGGCCACCCGGTAGCACGGAGGGGACCCGTGGCCCGTTCCTGTTCGTTCCGGACGCCCGTCGGGCCTCACAGCCGGCGCACAGCCGGGTCACACCCGCGGCCCAAGGGTCGGTGCGATGCTGGATCCGTCGACATCGGACCCCAGGTCACTGGCGGTAGGCATCCAGGAAGGACGAACCCGGTGGAACCCACCCGCAACCAACGCATTCTCGTGGTCGACGACGAACCGTCCATCGTGGACGCCGTGGCCACCTCCCTCCGCTACGAGGGGTTCGCCGTCGAGGAAGCGGTCACCGGTCGGCTGGCCCTGTCCGCCGCCCAGGAGAACCCGCCGGACCTGATCGTGCTCGACGTGATGCTCCCCGACCTCGACGGCCTCGAGGTCACCCGACGTCTCCGAGCCGACGGGGTCCGGGTCCCCATCCTGTTCCTCACCGCTCGTGACGCGGTCGAGGATCGGGTGGCCGGCCTGACGGTGGGCGGGGACGACTATGTGACCAAGCCCTTCGCCCTGGCCGAGATCGTGGCCCGGGTCCACGCCATCCTGCGCCGGACCGGGAGCGAGGACGAGGACGAGGGGACGCTCCGCTTCGCCGACATCGAGATGGACGAGAACGCCCACGAGGTGACCCGGGCCGGGCAGCCCATCGCGCTCACGGCCACCGAGTTCAATCTGCTGCGATTCTTCCTGCTCAACCCGCGCCACGTGCTGTCCAAGGCCCAGATCCTCGACAACGTCTGGCACTACGACTTCGGCGGTGACGGGAACGTGGTCGAGACCTACGTCAGCTACCTGCGCAAGAAGCTGGAGGCCGTCGGACCACCGGTCATCCACACCGTGCGGCTCGTGGGGTACGCCCTCCGCGAGCCGGCCGCTGAGTAGCCTCCATGTCCCTCCGGTCACGGCTCCTGATCGCCATCGGGGTGATTGCCCTCGTGGCCCTTCTCATCGCCGACGTGGCCACCTACAAGGCCCTCCAGTCCTTCCTCTACCAGCAGGTCGACCAGCAACTCGACGGTGTCCACCTCGCCTACGAGAACGGGTTGAACGACGGGAGGCTGCTGAATTGCTCCTTCGGAGGCTTCGGCCCTCAGGGCGACCAGGGTGCCCCGGGCGGCCGGCCCGGGGGTCCCCCTCTGTCCAATGCCTTCGAGGTGGTGGCCGTCGAAGTCCGCAGCCCGGCCGGCAGGGTGGTCGACTCCCAGAAGTGTGCAGCCTACGAGGACGGCACGGCGTACACCCCGGTGCTGCCGGCCACCATCACCGGTTACACCAGCCAACCCAACCACGAGCAGGTCGTCTACTTCACGGCGCCGTCGCAGCAGCCCAACGGGCCGAGCTTCCGGGTGCGGGCGTCGACGCTCGAGAACGGCAACGTCCTCATCGTGGCGCAGTCCCTCGAGTCACACCGTCGAGACCCTCCACCAGCTCCTGGTCATCGAGTTGGCGGTGACCGCCGGTGCGGTCCTGATCGCACTGGCCGGCGGCTACTGGTTGGTGCGCATCGGGCTGCGCCCTCTGCGGGACATGGAGACCACGGCCGAGGCCATCGCCGGCGGCAACCTCACGGAGCGGGTACCCGGGGAGAACGAGAGGACCGAGGTGGGTCGCCTGGCCCGCACCCTCAATGTGATGTTGGCCCGCATCGAGACCGCCTTCGGCGCCCGCCTGGCATCGGAACGCCGGCTGCGGGCCTCCGAGGCCCGCCTCCGCCGGTTCGTGGCCGACGCCTCCCACGAGCTGCGTACCCCCATCGCCGCCATCTCCGCCTACGCCGAGCTGTTCGGCCGGGGTGCTTCGGAGCAGAAGGCCGACCTCGAGCGGCTCATGGGCGGGATCCGTACCGAGACGACCCGCATGGAACAGCTGGTGGCCGACCTCCTCCTGCTGGCCCGGCTGGACGAGGGGCGGGCCATGGAGCGCCGGTCGGTCGATCTCGTGGCCCTCT
The DNA here is from genome assembly GCA_963812525.1 of uncultured Acidimicrobiaceae bacterium. Classification (GTDB taxonomy): domain Bacteria; phylum Actinomycetota; class Acidimicrobiia; order Acidimicrobiales; family RAAP-2; genus Bog-756. The sequence goes on along the minus strand of CAWEVL010000012.1, from coordinate 13,832 downwards.
GCGCCGAGGCGGTGCACACCGCCTCCACCGTGGGCCCCGACTGGCCGGTCACCTTCCACGCCACCCAGCCCATCGAGGTGGAGGGCGATGGGACCAGCCTGCGCCAGGTCATGGACAACCTGCTGGGCAACGTGCGGGCCCACACCCCCGCCGGGACGACGGCCCGGGTGTCGGTGGAGCCCGAGGACGACGGCGCGGTGATCCGGGTGGCCGACGACGGTCCGGGCATGGCGACCGAGGAGGCGGCCCACATCTTCGAACGCTTCTACCGGTCCGACCCCAGCCGCTCCAGGGCCAACGGCGGCGCGGGACTGGGGCTGTCCATCGTCAGCGCCATCGTGGCCAACCACGGCGGCACGGTCTCGGCCCAGGGACGGGTCGGCGAAGGCACCACGTTCACGGTCCATCTGCCCTCGGTACCGCCCCCGGACGCCGAAGGTGCCGAGGGCGATCGCCCGCCGGACCAGGAACCGGTCCCCCCGGCCGGGCCCGACACGGCCACGCTCCATCTCGCACCCGGGGACCAGCCGGCGTCCGACCGGTGACGGCCTCCCCTCCTCTGCCGCCGGACCGTCGGGATCCTCTGCCGCCGGACCGTCGGGACCACCCGCGGGACGATTCTCAAGAAACCCACAGGCGACTCCCAACGTCGTCTGAATCCGATAGGACACAGTGAGGGTCATGAGCATCGCCCCCCTCGCCAGCTCGGCTCCCGGTGACGTACCGTCCGACCACCCGAGGGGGGCGGCGGACGTGGAGATCGTCATCCCGGTCTACAACGAGGCCGAGCAGCTGGCCGCCAGCATCACCGCGCTGCGGACCTACCTCGACGTCTCGTTCCCGCTCGTCGCCACGGTCACCATCGCCGACAACGCCAGCACTGACGGCACGTGGCGGATTGCCTCAGAACTGGCCGCCGACCGGCCCGGGGTGAACGCCATCCACCTCGACCGGAAGGGTCGGGGACGGGCGCTGCGGGCCGTGTGGACCTCCAGTACCGCCGCCGTCGTGGCCTACATGGACGTCGACCTGGCCACCGGCCTCGATGCGCTGCTCCCGCTGGTGGCCCCCCTGCTCTCGGGTCACAGCGACCTGGCCATCGGCACCCGGCTGGCCCCTGGCGCCCACGTGGTCCGGGGCGCACGGCGCGAGTTCATCTCCCGCGGCTACAACCTCCTCCTGCGTTCCACGCTCCGCACCACGTGCAGCGACGCCCAGTGCGGGTTCAAGGCCATGCGCCGGGAGGCGGCCGACGAGCTGCTCCCCCTGGTCGAGGACGAGGAGTGGTTCTTCGACACCGAAGTGCTGGTGACGGCCCAACGACTGGGGCTCCGTATCCACGAGGTCCCGGTGGACTGGGTGGACGACACCGACTCCCGCGTCGAGGTCCTGCACACCGCGTTGGCCGACCTCCGCGGGGTGTGGCGCATGCTGGGCCCGGCGTCGAGGGAGCGGGCGGCACTCCACCCGGCCCGGCCGGCGACGGCCGACACCGCCACTCCTTCGGCCACCGGACTGGCCCTGGTGCCCACCGGACCACCCGAGCCACGTCTTGAACGGCGGACCACCGGTTCACCACCGCCGTCGGCGGTGTTCGCCGACGAACTGCTCCGCTTCGCCGGGGTCGGAGCGGTGAGTACCGTGGCCTACGCCGCCCTGTTCGCGGCCCTGGCCCCAGGCGTGGGAAGCTACGCGGCCAACACCGTGGCCATCGTGGCGTGCAGCCTGGGCAACACCGCCGCCCACCGGGGCATGGCCCCGATCGCCGGTCAGGGACTGGACCGGGCGCGCCGCTTCGGGGTGGCCGCCGGGCTGGTGGGCCTGAGCCTGGTGGCCACCACTGCCGCGCTGACCGCGGTCCGGGCCGTCGGGCTCGACGCCCTCCTACCCGAGCTGGTGGCCGTCACCACCGCCAACGCCGTGGCCGCCATCGTCCGCTTCGCCATCCTCCGCACCTGGGTGTTCCGCCCGCAGTTCAGCACCCACCCCGGCAACCGCCCGGGGAGCGACCCCCTCGACCACGACACCATCCATCCGATCCGGTGAACGACGCTCCGGCTGACAAGGACCTCCTCATGCACCCGACCGATCCCGCCGACGACACCGGGCCGACCACCGGCACGGTCACGGCGGACCATCCCGCCGGGGTGACCACCCAACCGGACGCCGCCCCGCTGGCCCCGGCACCGGGGGGCTGGTCGCCCGTCTGGGCCCCACCGGCCGAACCCCCGGCCCTGGCTCCCCCGGCCGAACCCCCGGCCTCGGCTCCCCCGACCGGCCGCCTCGCCCGCCTGGTGCGGGGACGGCCCCAGGACCCGGCCTGGGTCCGTCCGGCCCTGGCCGTCCTGTTGGTGGGCACGGGATTCCTCTATCTCTGGGGGCTCGGGGCCTCCGGATGGGGCAACAGCTTCTATGCCGCCGCCGTCCAGGCCGGCACCAAGAGCTGGAAGGCCTTCTTCTTCGGCTCTTCTGACGCCGCCAACTTCATCACCGTGGACAAGCCGCCCGCCTCGCTGTGGGTCATGGAGCTCTCGGCCCGGATCTTCGGGGTGAACTCCTGGAGCATCCTGGTCCCCCAGGCCCTCGAAGGCGTGGCCACCGTCGGCCTCGTCTTCGCCACCGTCCGGCGCTGGTTCACCCCGGGGGCCGCCCTGCTGGCCGGGACGGTCGTGGCCCTCACCCCGGTGGCCACCCTGATGTTCCGCTTCAACAATCCCGACGCCCTCCTCACCTTGCTCCTCACCGGTGCGGCCTACGCCACCGTCCGGGCCGTCGAGGGCGGCCGGAGCCGCTGGATGGTGCTGGCCGGGACCCTCGTCGGCCTCGGGTTCATCACCAAGATGCTCCAGGCCGTGATCCTCCTCCCGGTGCTGGGCCTGGTGTACCTCCTGGCTGGGCCGCCCAAGCTCGGACGGCGCGTGCTCCAGGTCGTCTACGCCGGCGTGGCCATGGTGGCGGCCGGCGGCTGGTGGGTGGCGGCCGTCCAGCTCACCCCGGCGGCCGACCGGCCCTACATCGGTGGCTCCTCCGACAACAACCTCCTCAACCTGATCTTCGGCTACAACGGTTTCGGTCGGCTCACCGGCAACGAGGTCGGCAGCGTCGGTGGTGGGTTCGGCGGTGCGGGGGGCGGCAGCCTGTGGGGTCCGGTCGGCTGGAACCGGCTCTTCCTACGCGAGATGGGTGGCCAGATCTCGTGGTTGATCCCCGGTGCCCTGATCGGGATGGTGGCCGTGCTGTGGATGACCCGCCGCGCCCCGCGCACCGACAGGGTCCGGGCCGGGGTGCTGGTCTTCGGCGGCTGGCTCCTGCTCACCGGGGTCACCCTCAGTTTCGCGCAGGGCATCATCCATCCCTACTACACCGTCGTCCTGGCCCCGGCCGTCGGTGCCCTGGTCGGCATGGGGTCGTCCACCCTGTGGCACCGCCGACAGGAGGTCTTTCCCCGCCTGGCCCTGGCCCTGGCCATCGTGGCCACCGCCGTCTGGGCCGCCGTGATCCTGGGCTGGAGCCCCGACTGGTACCCGGCCCTGCGCTGGGTGGTCCTGGCCCTCGGCGCGGTGGCCGCCCTCGGCATCGCCCTGGTGCCCCGGGCGCGCGGGGTCCTGGCCGCCGGCCTGGCCGGGTTCGGCATGGCGTCGATCTTGGCCGCCCCGGCCGCCTACTCCCTGACCACGGCGGCCACCCCGCACCGGGGGGCCATTCCTTCGGCCGGTCCCACCGTCCAGGGCGGCGGCTTCGGCGGACCCGGGGGACGTCTCGGCCTTTTTCGCAACGGCATCACCTTGCCCCGGGGCTTCACCCTGCCCAACGGGAAGACACTGCCCAGAGGCGTCCACATCCCCGGCAGCTTCTTCCGGGGCGGAGCGCCGGGGGCCGGCGGGTTCGGTGCCGGTCAGGCGCCCGGCGGGTTCGGTGCCGGTCAGGCGCCCGGCGGGTTCGGTGCCGGTCAGGCGCCCGGCGGGTTCGGTGCCGGTCAGGCGCCCGGCGGGTTCGCGGGCGGGCGGGTCGGCGCCCGCCGCGGCTTCGGCGGGGCGGCCGGCGGGCTGCTCGAGGGATCCACGCCGAGCAAGCAGCTGACGGCGCGGCTCAGCGCGGGCGCCACCAAGTACACCTGGGTGGCCGCGGCCACCGGCTCGAACTCGGCATCGGGCTACCAGCTGGCCACCGGGGATCCGGTGATGGCCATCGGAGGGTTCAACGGCACCGATCCCACCCCGACGCTGGTCCAGTTCGAGCGGTATGTGTCCGAGGGGAGGATCCACTACTACGTCGGCGGGGGCGGGGGCTTCGGGGGCGGAGGCTTCGGTGCATCGGGGACCTCCACCTCGTCGCAGATCGCCGCCTGGGTCGAGTCCCACTTCACAGCCGTGACGGTGGGTGGGGTCACGCTCTACGACCTGACCTCCCCGACCGGCTGACCCTCACCGGCCGAACCGGGCCACGCGCTCGGCCACGTCGGCGGCGGCGGTCCGGCCCGGGGATGATCAAGAGCGGTCCGACCCGATGGCGCAGCCCGTCACCCTCCCCTGGGGCGGGCCGCCCGGCGCCGGGGGACCCTGAAGTGACGAAACGTGTCGCCCGGCCCGTCCCCCCGACGCGACCGGTGGCCGGCTGGGAGACTGACTTCCGTGACCTCCGAACCGACCGAGCACCAGCGCCACTCCCCCCGCCACGAGGTGCGGGCCACCGTGGCGGCGATGACGCCGGACGAGAAGCTGTGGTGCCTGGACGGCGACGCGCCGTTCTGGGCCGGCCTCGTCTACCTGAGCGAGCAGGGCTACCACAAGAGCCCGTTCCGGGCCGCCCGGGTGGACCGCCTCGGGCTGCCCGGCTTCGCCTTCTCCGACGGCCCACGGGGTGTGGTGGTGGACCAGTCCACCTGCTTCCCGGTGACCATGGCCCGGGGCGCCACCTGGGACGTGGAGCTCGAGGAGCGGATCGGCGAGGCCATCGGCCTCGAGCTGCGGGCGGTGGGCGCCGACCTGTACGGCGGGGTGTGCGTCAACGTTCTGCGTCACCCGGCCTGGGGCCGGGCCCAGGAGACCTACGGTGAGGATCCCCACCACGTGGGCGAGATGGGCGCCGCGCTGACCCGCGGCGTGCAGCGCCATGCCATGGCCTGCGTCAAGCACTTCGCCTGCAACTCGATGGAGAACGCCCGCTTCATCGTGGACATCACCGTGGACGAGGTCGCCCTCCACGAGGTCTACCTCCCCCACTTCAAGCGGATCGTGGACGAGGGGGTGGCGGTGGTCATGAGCGCCTACAACCGCGTCAACGGCGAGTGGTGCGGTGAGAACCGGGAACTGCTGACCGGGATCCTGCGGGACGAGTGGGGATTCGACGGCTTTGTCATCAGCGACTGGATCCTGGGACTCCGTGACGCCGGGTGCTCCCTCCGTGCCGGGCTCGACGTGGAGATGCCCTACCGGATGATCCGGGCCGATCACCTGGGGGCCGCGCTCGAGCGCGGCGAGGTGAGCTGGTCCGAGGTCGACCAGGCCGTCGAGCGGATCGTGGCCACCCGGCGGCGGTTCGATGACGTACTCGGTGCGCCGACGCCGGACCGCGGCGTCCTCGCCCAGCCGGCCCACCGGGCCCTGGCCCGCGAGGCTGCGGCCAAGTCGGTGGTCCTCCTGCGCAACCAGCCGGTGGGTGGGACGCCGATCCTCCCCCTGACCGTGGAGGACGGGGGATCGGTGGCGGTCCTGGGCCGACTGGCCGTCGCCGTCAACCTGGGGGACGGCGGCTCCAGCGACGTGTGGGCGCCCGAGGTGGTCACGGTGGCCGATGGCCTCCGGGCCGCCCTTCCCCGGGTCCAGCTGCGGCTGGACGACGGCGCCGATCCCGGAGTGGCTGCCGAGGTGGCCGCCTCGGCCGACCTGGCCCTGGTGGTGGTCGGCTACACCCGCTCGGACGAGGGTGAGTACATCGGGGAGTTCGCCACCGGCCACCTCACCGAGCTGTTCCCCGGCGAGGACGATCCGGCCCTCGTCGAGCGGTTCAGCGCCGAGATCGCCGAGGAGCGGACCATCCGGGCCCCTGACCACGTGGAGGAATCGCCGGGTGGCGTGGGCTTCGCCGAGGGAGGCGACCGCCGCTCGCTCCACCTCCACGATCATGACGTCGCCCTGATCCGGGCCGTGACCGCGGCGAATCCGCGGACGGTGGTGGCGGTGGTGGCCGGCAGCGCCGTGGTCGTCTCGGAGTGGGACGACGCCGTGCCTGCGCTGGTGCAGGCGTGGTACTCGGGCATGGAAGGTGGGCACGGCCTGGCCGATGTCCTGCTGGGCCGGGCGGACGCCGCCGGGCGGCTGCCGTTCAGCGTCCCGAGGCGCCAGTCGGACCTGCCCGAGTTCGACCCCGACAGCACCGCCTTCGCCTACGACTCGTGGCACGGCTACTGGCACCTGGCCCGCCAGGACACGGCCCCGGCCTATCCCTTCGGCTTCGGCCTGAGCTACACCACCTTCGCCCTCGAGTCGGCCGCCGTCGGGGTCGAGGAGGCCCGCACCGTCCTTCGGGTCACGGCCTCGGTGCGCAACACCGGGTCACGCCCGGGGACGGATGTGGTCCAGGTCTACGGCCGCCGTCTCGGCTCCGGCCGTCCGGAGCGGCTCATCGGCTTCCGTCGCGTGACGATGGGAACCGGCGAGGCCGCCGCCATCGAGCTGGACCTGCCGGTCACCGCCCTGGCCGAGCGGGACACCGACCGGCACGCCATGGTCGTCCGGCCCGGGGCCTACCGGGTGCGGGTGGCCCGGGACGCCTCCGACCCCGGCATCGCCACCGAGGTCACGCTGGGGTAGCCGTCGGGACGGCCCGCCGTGCCGTCGACTGCGCCATGATGGATCGGGGCCCACCGCCCCGATCCGATGCCAGACAAAGGAGTTCGCCATGGCGATCAACGTGACGCCGATACCCGGCCTGGACCCCGAGATCAACGACATCCGCCGGCGCACGGCGGACTTCATCAACCTCGAGATCCTGCCCAACGAGGAGATCCTCTGGCGCTCCCGGCGGGGTAGCGACCTGACCGCCGACGACCGCGAGGAGGGCCGGCGCAGGAGCATCGAGCTTCGCGAGACCATCAAAGCCAAGGTGAACGAGGCCGGCCTGTGGGCCCCCCACCTGCCCAAGGAGTACGGGGGGATGGGGCTCGACTTCCTGGCCACGGCCTACATGTACGAGATCCTGGCCTACGCCGTGGGCGCCTCTGCCCTGTTCGGCATCGCCGCCCCCAACTCGGGCAACTCCACCATCCTGGTCAAGTACGGCACCGAGGAGCAGAAGCGCAAGTGGCTCCTCCCGCTCATCGAGGGGACCATGCAGTCGGGCTTCTCCATGACCGAGCCGGACAACGCCGGCTCCGACCCCCGGTCCATCCAGACCGAGGCGGTCCGTGATGGGGACGACTGGGTCATCAACGGGCACAAGTGGTTCACGTCCAACGGGATCGACGCCGACTTCTTCATCGTCATGTGCCGGGCCAACGACCCCTCCGGTGAACTGGGCGCCCCCGGGCGCATGACCCAGATCATCGTCCCCACCGACACCAAGGGGGTCAACATCATCCGCGGCATCGGGATCTTCGGGCACGCCACCTCCGACCACTGCGAGATCAAGTACGAGGACGTCCGGGTCCCCGTCGAGAACACGCTGGGCCTCGTGGGCCAGGGCCACCAGGCCGCCCAGGACCGGCTGGGGGCGGGACGGGTCTACCACTGCATGAACTCCGTGGGACAGATGTGGCGGGCCTTCGACCTCACGGTCGAACGGGCCCTGACCCGCGAGGTCCACGGCGGGCTGCTGAAGGACAAGCAGTTCATCCAGGGATTCATCGCCGAGTCGTATATGGACGTCCAGTCGGCCCGGCTCATGACCATCAACGCCGCCGAGAAGGTGGCCAACGGCGACCCCGATGTGCGCACGGCCATCTCCGCCATCAAGGTCTTCGTGCCCGCCGCCTACCACCGGGTCGTGGACCGGGCCATCCAGGTGTGGGGCGGGGCCGGGGTCAGCAACGACCTCCCGCTGGCTCAGATGTACCTGACCGCCCGCGTCCTGCGCCTGGCCGACGGTCCCGACGAAGTGCACAAGATCCTGATGGCCAAGAACATCCTCCACCGCTACGAGAAGGGCGAGACCTGGAATTTCGGGAACTGAGGTCGGTACCGCGCCGTCACCGTCGGGAATGGACTGGGTCCCGGCCGCGACCATGCCCGGCCATCCCCGGGAACCCGCGAGGCATCCCGGGCCCTCGGACTGCCCGGGCACACCGGTCCGCGACGTGCCAGGCTGGGTCAGGAGACGAAGCGCCCCGCCCCGCCAGGGGTGACCCGGGGGGCGCGTCCGGTACGACAAGGAGCCACGATGGCCACTCGCACCTCGTACGAGCCCGGAACCCCGTCATGGGTCGACCTGGCCAGTCCCGACCTGGCCGCCTCGGCCACCTTCTACGCCGGGCTCTTCGGCTGGGAGGCCCACGATCAGGGACCCGAGGCCGGGCACTACCACATGTTCGAGAAGAACGGCCGGCCGGTGGCGGGGGCCGGACCCATCATGATGGAGGGCCAGCCTCCGGCCTGGACCACCTACATCTCGGTGACCGACGCCGACGCCACCATCGCCAAGGTCAAGGCGGCCGGCGGCACCGTCTTCGTCGAACCGATGGACGTGCTCGACGTGGGGCGCATGGCCGTCTTCGCCGACCCCACCGGGGCCGCGGCGGCCGTCTGGAAGCCCCGGCGGCACATCGGCGCCGGCCTGGTCAACGAGCCGGGGGCCCTCGTCTGGAACGAACTGTCCACCCGGGACACCGCCGCCGCGGCGGCCTTCTACGGCGACGTCTTCGGTTGGGAGGCGGCATCCAGTGATGCCGCCGGCATGGAGTACACCGAGTGGAAGCTCCACGGGGTCGAGATCGGCGGCATGATGACCATGCCCGCCGAGGTGCCCGCCGAGGTGCCGTCCTACTGGCTGACCTACTTCGGCACCGCCGACTGCGACGCCACCGTGGCCGAGGCCACCGGCCACGGGGCCAGCCTGGTGGTCGGGCCCATCGACATCCCCATCGGGCGGTTCGCCGTCCTGTCCGACCCCACCGGCGCCGTGTTCGCCGTCATCGCCCTGGCCCCGGCCTGACCCCGGCCCGACCTCGGCCCGGCCCGGCGGCTCCTGTACCGTTGCCCCCGTGGAACCGTCCCTGATCAAGCAGCAGCGCACCCTGGTCACCCGACTCCCGGGTCCGCGGTCGACCGAGTTGGAGCGACGGCGCTCGGCGGCCGTGGCCTCCGGGGTGTCCACCATGTTCCCGGTGTACATCGCCGAGGCCTCCGGTGCGGTCCTGGTCGACGTGGACGGCAACTCGCTCATCGACCTGGGCTCGGGCATCGCCGTGGTCAGCGTGGGCCACGCCGCGCCCGCCGTGGTGGACGCCGTCCGGTCGCAGGTGGGGCAGTTCAGCCACACCTGTTTCATGGTCACGCCGTACGAGGAGTACGTGGCGGTGTGCGAGGCGCTCAACCAGCGGACGCCGGGCCGGCACGACAAGCGGACGGCGCTGTTCAACTCGGGGGCCGAGGCCGTCGAGAACGCGGTCAAGATCGCCCGCCACGTCACCGGGCGGCAGGCGGTGGTGGTGTTCGATCACGCCTACCACGGCCGCACCAACCTGACCATGGCCCTCACCGCCAAGAACCTGCCCTACCGCGAACGCTTCGGCCCGTTCGCCCCCGAGATCTACCGGGTGCCCATGTCCTACCCGATGCGGGATCCCGAGGGGATGTCCGGCGAGGAGGCCGCGTCCCGGGCCATCGAGCAGATCGAGCGGCAGGTGGGGGCGGCCAACGTGGCCTGCGTACTGATCGAGCCCATCCAGGGCGAGGGTGGCTTCGTGGTGCCGGCACCGGGCTTCCTCCCCGCCGTGGCCGGGTGGGCGAGGAGCGTCGGGGCCCTGTTCGTGGCGGACGAGATCCAGACCGGCTTCTGCCGCACCGGAACGTGGTTCGCCTGCGAGCACGAGTCGGTGGTGCCCGACCTCATCACCACGGCCAAGGCCCTGGCCGGTGGGATGCCGCTGGCCGCCGTCACCGGCGGGACCGAGTGGATGGACGGCGTGCACGCCGGCGGTCTCGGCGGCACCTACGGAGGGAACCCGGTGGCCTGCGCCGGCGCCCTGGCCTCCCTCCGGATCATGGAGGAGGACGGACTGGACGGAGCGGCCGTCCGGATCGGCGACGCCGTCGGCACCTGCCTGCGCGGCCTGCAGGCGGACCATCCGGGGATCGGCGACGTCCGTGGCCGCGGGGCCATGATGGCCATGGAGCTGGTCCGGCCCGGGACCCTCGAGCCCGACGCCGAGGCCACCCGCCGCATCGTCCAGGCCTGCCACCGCCAGGGCGTGGTGGTCCTGTCCTGCGGGAGCTACGGCAACGTGATCCGGCTCCTGCCCCCCCTCGTCATCGAGGGGTCCCTCCTGGCCGATGGCCTCGACGTGCTGGCTGCGGCCGTCACCGACGTGCTGTCGGACGCCAGCACTTGACGATCCCCGCCAAACTCGGGCGTTGCTGCCCGCCCGTCAGCGGGGAGGGCGGGGCAGGGCGTCCTGGGCCGAGGCCAGTCCGGCGTCGAGCAGCCGGATCTCGTGGACGGCATCGCGGGTGAGGTCCTGAACCCGTTGGTTGCTGGCATCGCTGGCCGACACCACCGCGGCCCGCTGCACGTCACCGGCAGCCCGCATGACCTCGTGGACCTGGGTGCGGAGGTCCATGCTCACCGGTCCGGCCGGCTCGACCCGCAACACCTTGTCCAGATCCATGGCCGCGGCCTGCAGCCGGCGGCACAGCGAGGGGAGCTCGGCGGTGGGTGCGTTGACGTCGGAAGCCGCCCGCACGGCGGCCTCGGCCCGGTCGACCGAACGCCACAACTCCTTGCGGGCCCGACCGGCGGTCCACTGTCCGACCTCCTCGGGGGAGGTCGGCTCTCCCCCGCGCCGTCGGCGTACGGCGGTGGCCTCCCACAGGGCGGTGGCACCGATGACCGCGCCATGGGCGTGGAAGGACCGCCATTTGCGCCGGGCCAGTCTCCACAACAAGACCGCGGTGATCACCAGACCGGCCGTCATCAGGGCCAGGAACATGGCCGTTCCGGCCAGGAGGGGCACCCACAGTGAAGCGGTCACCTTCCCAGTCTAGAGGGTGACCCGGCCCCCGCGACGTCCCCGATGCCTGGGGCGGCCGGGGCGTCAACCAGGATGTTCGAGCAGAACCTCCCGCATCCGCTCGATGGATGCCGGTGGCACCCCGACGGCCGACGCCCATGCCTCGGCACCACCGAACCGCCGGTGGAGGACGTCGAGGAACCGCTCCATGGTGGAGGTGTGCACGCCGAACCGAGCGGGCGGCACCTTGGCCATCCGGGCCTCCAAGGCCGGGTCCGACCGGTACCGCCCGAGGATCAGCTCCATTCGGTCGGCGGTGATCAGGTAGTCGTCCACGATCACGTCGGGGGCCACGCCCAGCAGGTCCAGGACCAGAGCGGCCAGCACACCGGTGCGGTCCTTACCGGCGGCGCAGTGGAAGACCAGCGGATAGTTGGCCGGCTCACCCAGGACGGTCAGGGCCTCGGCCAGGGCCGCCGCCCCCACCTCGAGGTACCACAGGTACCGCTCGGACAGGTCGTCGCCGTCGGGCGCCGCCATGGCTTCGCCGGCGGCCTCGGCGGCCGGCCCGTCCCGGATGACCGAGAGATGCCGGTAACGGATGGGCTCCGGCTCCAGCGGCCCGCGTCCGGTCTGTTCGAGCTCGCGGCGGGTGCGCAGATCGATGACGGTGGTCAGCCCCAGTGCCCGCAGGGTGTCGACGTCGGACGGCGACAGCTCGTGCAGGGTGTCGCTCCGGAACAGGGTGCCCCAGCGGGTGGTGCCGCCCCCGGCGGCCGGATACCCGCCCAGGTCGCGGAAGTTGAAGGCCCCGTCCAGGGGGATCAGCCGTTCGAGCGCGTCCACGCCCTCATCATGGCCGATGACCGGCCGGACCCGTGCCGGCACGGAGGGGTCGGCCCGGCGGGACCGCCCACCGGACGGCCGGGACCGGTGGCACGATGGTGGTTGGTGGTGACATCGACCCGGTCCCCGTCGCCATGGGCGAGAATGTCCGGTACGTCGTCGGGGCCGGCGGGCCCCCCGGCCGTCCCCGGAGCCTGCACCTGCCCGGAGTTCGAACACGATTGAGGAGTCCACCTGCAATGAAGCGCCTTGCCTCCTGGTGCGTCCGACACCGCGTCATCGTGGTGCTGCTGTGGCTGGCCGCCCTGGTCCTGGCCAGCGGGCTGTCCCGCTCCATCGGCACCGCGTACTCCAACAGCTTCTCCCTGCCCAACACCGAGTCCACCAAGGCCCTGTCCCTCCTGCAGGCCGCGGCGCCGGCCGTGGCCGGTGACCGGGAGCAGATCGTCTTCCACACCACCGACGGGACCAAGGTCACCGACCCGTCGGTGGAGGCCCCGGTCACCGCCATGCTCGACAAGGTCCGGGCCCTCCCCCACGTCTCCACCATCACCAGTCCCTACGACCCGCTGGGGGCCAACCAGGTCAGCGCCGACGGCCGGACCGGCTTCGCCACCGTCACCTTCGATGTGCTCTCCCAGAACATCTCCACCGCCGAGGCCAAGACGTTCGTCCGCACCGCCCAGACCGCCGCCGGGCCGAACTTGCAGGTGGCCGTGGCCGGACAGGTGGCCGAGGCGGCGGACCGAGTGTCCTTCGGGGGCACCGGACTGGGCATCCTCCTGGCCGGCGTCGTGTTGTTGCTGGTCTTCGGCTCGATCTTCGCCATGGCGCTGCCCCTGGTGTCGGCGCTGGCCTCCCTGGGCACCGCCATCGGCGTGATCGGCCTGCTCAGCCATGTCCTCAAGATGCCCCAGTTCTCGACGGAGCTGGTCCTCCTGATCGGCCTGGGTGTGGGGGTGGACTACGCCCTGTTCATCGTGACCCGTCATCGCCAGGGCCTGATCGCCGGGAACTCGGTGGCCACGTCGATCGGCAAGGCCGTCGACACCTCGGGTCGGGCCGTCCTGTTCGCCGGCATCATCGTGTGCATCGCCCTGCTCGGGATGTTCGCCCTGGGGGTGTCCTTCCTCTACGGCCTGGCCATCGCCGCCGCCCTCGGCGTGGCCTTCACCATGATCGCCGCCCTCACCCTGCTCCCCGCCCTGTTGGGGTTCATCGGACCGAAGGTGCTGAGCAGGAAACAGAAGAAGGGCCTGGCCGAGCACGGGCCCAGGGTGGTCGGAGCCGGCACCAAGGGCTTCTGGCCCCAATGGGCCGACTTCATCCGCCGGCGTCCGGTGCTCCCGGCGGTGGTGGCCCTCCTGGTGGTGGTGTTCTTGGCCCTCCCCTTCTTCTCCCTCCGGCTCGGCTCCTCCGACCAGGGCAACGACCCGGTGGGGACGACCACCCGGGAGGCCTACGACCTGCTGGCCCACGGCTTCGGTCCCGGCTTCAACGGGCCCCTCCTGCTGGTGACCCAGCACTCGGGTCCGGCCGACACCGCCGCGTTGCAGCACTTGGCCGCCGCGGTGGCGACCCAACCCAACGTGGACAAGGTGGCCGCGCCTATCTCGCTGCCCACCAAGGACGGCCAGACGGTGTCGTTGATCACCGTCTATCCCCACTCCTCACCGCAGGCCGCTGCCACCACCGACCTCATCGACCATCTCCGGACCGCCACCATCCCTGCCGCCGTGGCCGGAACCGGGGAGCACGTCTACGTGGGCGGCAACACCGCCATCTTCGTCGACTTCGCCCGGGTGCTCTCGTCGAAGCTGCC
>CAWEVL010000011.1:397500-1350525 GCA_963812525.1 uncultured Acidimicrobiaceae bacterium | reverse complement strand
GGGCGATGGCATCGAGCTCTCGCTGAGTGCACTGGTGATTTCGCTGTGTCCAAGTGACCTCGGTATTTCAAAACTGACCTGATCGATCTGACCCTGAGCCGTACCACGTCTGAGGCCGAAGTAGAGGCAGACCCCGAAGGGCGATCGCGATGGCGACTGCGGCCGCAGAGCCGACGAAAACCCTGTTTCGCCAGTTTGGAAGCGTTGCGACCCAGATCGGCCCATGACCTGGCTGATAGATGGCGAGTGACGGTGGCATCCGGTCCTCCGGAGGCGGAGCCCAGTCCCTTAGTGCATCGGTCATTAACCCTCCCAACCTGCCCAGGACCGTTGTACCACCAGCAGCATCAGGAGTGGTGCACCCTTCAATCTGTTGGTTCAGTCAGCCGGCCAAGATCTGGGGCCATCCCATCGGAGCGTCCGATCCCAGCAGTTTGTAAACCTGAAGTCATGGCGAACCGCCACGGGAAGGAGAGGGCGGTGAGGGGTGGAGCGCAATGGCCGCTCGTTCGGTCCGGCATGGCTGCGGGAGCAACGCTGCTCCTGTGTCCCCGGACGAGTATTGCTGCTCGAGATCATCGGGTGGATTGTCGAGGCCGTCTACGTAACGGCTATGCCATTGTCGTCGTCCCCACCCAAATCACCGCATTCGGACTAAGGCTGAGGTGAGGGCTGGCTACCAGCTCGAAGCTCTCAGCATCCCAAGCCTCGACCCGAGTGCCATTGCCGGACCTGCGGTCTCGGGAAATGACATGCTCGATGATCCGCGTACCCGGGCACCATCCGCCGGGGTGTGAGTGCCCTCGACTACCTGGGTGCGTGATCGGATACACCAGAGTCAGCACAGCGGAGCAGGTCGACGGCTTCGGCCTGGAGGTGCAGGAGGCAGCCATTCGGGCCTACTGCAAGGCAGAGAACCTGCGCCTTGTCGCTATGGTCAGCGACGAGGGCCAGTCGGGTTCCAATGGCCTTGACGACCGACGTGGGCTAGCTGAAGGCTGGCCCGGATCGAACGGGGCGAAGCGACCGCATTGGTGGTCTTCCCACCGATCGAGTCGCACGTGACCTCTTACTCCAGGAGACGGTGCATGCCCGTCTGGCGGCAGGAGGGGCCGCGGTGCCGTCTATTTCGGAGTCAGCTCTCGAAGGGGACGACGCAACCCGTGTTCTTATCCGACAGTTGCTTGGTGGCATCGCTCAATACGAGCGTGCTGTCATAAGTGGCCGCATGATGGCTG
Organism: uncultured Acidimicrobiaceae bacterium; assembly: GCA_963812525.1. Lineage (GTDB taxonomy): Bacteria > Actinomycetota > Acidimicrobiia > Acidimicrobiales > RAAP-2 > Bog-756. The sequence goes on along the minus strand of CAWEVL010000011.1, from coordinate 1,349,287 downwards.
GTAAGGCAGCGAAGGTCGCAAGTGGGGGATATGGGGGCGGGCGGCCCCCGTACGGCTACAAGGCCGTTGCAGGAGAACTCGTGGTCAACGAGGAGGAGGCAGCAGTCGTTAGTTCCGTGACGTCGCTGCGGAGGACTGGTGCGTCCTGCAGCGAGATCGCCGCGGCACTGTCGGACGATGGAATGACTACCGTAGTGGGGGAGGGTGGAACCCCAACCAAGTGCGCCGGATCGCAGCTCCGGGTTGGAGTCTCCTAAGGGTGCCCCGCGTATAACGCATTCGGGCGTGTGCATAGGTCCAAGGTCATGATTCCCGTCCCGCCGAGAGAGTGGCGGCTAGAGGTCCACTGGAGGGACGTAGGTCGCCTGCCTTGATCCGCGCCGACCGATCTCCCGGAGTGAGTCCCCGTACAAAGGCTGTGGGTGCGTTGATCCCCGCTACCGTCGGGCGCACCTTCACTGTAGTGGTAGTCATCCGGTCCTCGCCGCAGCGGCCACCGGAACTACCCGGCGTGAAGCCGCTGCTTTTCCCACGGCCGAGGCTTCCAACAGACCGCGAAGATCACAACAAACACCCATCCGAACTCAGATAGCCAGGCAGCTCCGTCGGAGATTGCGAGGAACGGGAGGGGAAGGGTCGCAGCCCCGAGAGCGAGCGCTCCGACTGCCGACCGAAGCGCCCAGGACCTATCAAGCACGCCGCTGAACGTCCAGAAGAGAAACGTTTGGAGCCTCTGTTCGGCAACATTGGCGCCGATACCTGATGGAAGTAACGAAATATCTACGGGCGTGCTCTTTAGGAACGCGACGTAGCCAGCAGCGAAGGCGATAGCAGCGCCGAGGTAGAGAGCAGGGATCAAACCACGGGCAGGTATGAGTTGTCCACCCTTCCCGGTGGCGAACCGAACGCCCAATACACCGGTGTAGAGCGTGACGACGGCGCTCGCAGCGGTGACAACGAATGTTCCCCTCGTCAGCGCTCTTGCAAGGGAAGCTGAAGCGACAGATATGTAGGCATCATGGATGGACTTGAAAAGTGCTCGTTCGTTCGCCCTGTCGGCGTCGCTTCGAGCCGTATTACGGGTACCCGAATCATCCCGCTCTACAGCTTCGTCGCGAGCAAAAGCTTTCCATTCGTCGGCGAGAGCCTGAAGCCGGATCGTGAAATCCTGCGTGCTGGCCGCGGTCGGTGGAGTTCCAGGATCTTCTGGCTCCCATGGCATACGAATCAGATCGGGTTGCCGGGGGCCGCAGGGGGGCTTTGTACTTCAAGAGGAAGCCACGTGTTCGTTTTGGAGTCAAGACGGCTGCCCTCGACGGTATGTGGCGGCTTGCCAGGAGGAGAATGCACCCAACCGAATTGTTCGTTGTACTCAAGGGAGTCCTTGGGAACGTCCTCTCCCTCAACGACACACCACATGACCACCGCCTTCCGTTGTGCAGACCATCTTAGAGCTTTGTCGCTTCCTACCGTCGGTGCAAGCGACTCCGAGTAGTCCAGATCAAGCGGGTGGCTCTGGGAACCTCACGGAAGATCAGAGCCTGTGACTACGTAGTCCCCAGACAATTCTACCAAATTCTGCCATCCTCTCTCGGGACAACTGCTGGAGCCCATCCGCGGTCGTAGCCTGAGGTTGTGGTCGATGCCGATTCTGGGCCCCATCCCTAGGCAATCAAGACGATCCTCCGCATCATCGAACTGTACGAAGACGACGAGGTGTGCGACAGGTCACTCCTCGTCGCAGAGTCCGGGTGTGATTGGAGCGAAGTCGACGAGATTCTTGAGTGCCTCTGGAGAGAGGATCGGATCGAATGTCGGAGGATGAAGTCGAGTGACGGTAGCGAGATGTTGACGGGCATCAGGAGGATCACGGGAGAACGCGAGCGGCGTTGGGGGGAATGGGGGCGGTACCAGAACCGCTAGGCAGCCAGCAGGTGGCGAGGAATGTCTGGCAGCGGGGGCGGGCCGGTCTGACCGCAGATCACCGCTCAGTGCAGAAGGGTGGAGACGACATTTATGACCAGTGCGACGATTACCGCTCCGTAGAGATAGGACAGCAACGCGTGGGCGAGCGCCACCTCCGAATAGCCTTTGATGTCAGGTTCGTATTCGAAACCTGGAACGGCATTCCGAGCCATTGGGAAAGGAACCCCCTACGCGACTACGTAGAGGGTGCCGACCAACAGAGCACCTATGCACGCCAAAAGAACCCACTTCTCGAAGCGCATCTCTGTCCTTCCCCGGTCGGAGGTATAGCTCCACCCGCTCAGTAGTAGTGCTTCCGTCCGCCGATCTCACGGCCCATCGCCCCAAGGACGAGCAGGACCACTCCGATCACGAGGACCACGATTCCAATGCTCCAAAGAATCGCAATCTTCGCGATGAACCCGATGAGTAACAGGACCACGCCGAGCACGATCATGAGCTTCTCCTTCTAATGGCGATAACGCCGGGGAAGGCTCTACCCGACGCCGCAGTGAGGCAAACGTGGGGCCAGCTGAGTTCGCCGGAACGTATTCGGTGACGTGTTGAGGACCAGAAGACGAACAGAGCGATTGGGGCCATCCAGGGAGCCCAGAGCGGGCTTTGGGATCCAGAACTCGCTGGACGAGCGACCCGTCAGCGGCAGGCACACAGCACGAGTATTGCTCAGGAGGGATTTTCACCACTCACCGATGTGTCGGAGAAGCTCGGCGGTACGCCAGGACTACTCGTCTACGGGCTGGTAGAGCCTGCGCCCGAGTAGTCATTGGTCACGGATGCCATTCGAGTTTGCGAGGAACGAATGGCCGTTCAATCCATCGATACGAGAGCGCTGACACGAGGACTGTGAGCGCCAAAGCAGTCATAGCTCTCAATAACTGAGGAAGGAACTGCATCTGTTCTTCGACCGCGATGATGATCGGGATGTGCCAGAGACAGATGCCATAGGAACGCTTCCCTGTCCACGCTATTGCAGGAGCCGTGAGGATTTGCCCAAATGGCCCGGTTTCCGTCGTCGCACCAGCGACCATCGCCGTGGAGACCAGGGCGATAAAGAGGAGACCCCACACGTAGGTAGGGCCCGTGGCGATACCAAAGGCAAAGAGGCTCACCACAAAGCCGATCCATCCGATCCATGAGAGTGGCCGCAGGATGGCTGGGTGGGGAATCCCGATACGCAGGATGACAGAGAGCCCTGCCCCGGCAAGAAGCGCCACGGCGTTGATGTCGGTGCGGGTGTAGAGGTGATGCCAGGTCGGATCAATCCACCACGAGACCATGGAGTCGATAGTGCTGACAGCCATCCCTGCCAGGATCGCTAGAAGCAACGCCTTGTTCGACCAACGCCTCCTCAGCGCCGCAACGAGCAAGAGGGGCCATATCAGATAGAACTGCTCCTCAACGCCTAGGGACCACGTGTGAGCCAGTCCGGGCGAGATCGTGCTGAACGTGTAGCCGAAGTTCGACACATAGGCGGCTACCAGTCCGACGCTTCGCCACTCCACTAGCCCCGAAGTCCCGGTGGCCACGCCGTAGCAAGCCTGAGCGACAACGACGACGAAGAGCGCCGGCAGGAGGCGAAGGGCACGTCGGGCGTAGAAGCGATGTACCGATATCTGCCCTGTCTCTTTCCATTCCTCCAACAGGAGTGAGGTGATTAGGAATCCGCTCAGGACGAAGAACAGAACGACTCCGGCAAAGCCTCCGGTCAGGAACGATTCACTAAAGCTCCACGCAAGACCTGCAAGGAATGGATGGCGACGACCGCAGCAACCGCTATCGCACGTAGACCATCGAGTTGGGGTCGATGTCCCAGGTGCTCGAGGACGTACGGGTCACTGCGCGCCATTGGCCGGAAGGCTATATCTCACGATCCTGCTTTAGGACGATCCTCTGGACTGAGTCCATCTCGGCTTATTGACGTCTCAGAAGGCTCCGTACTCGAGAAACCAGGGAACGGATGCAGCCTCTGCCGGTGGGCGCGGATGCTCGCCGGCAGAGGCCCATTCTACGAGGCGGTGCATTGCGGGACGCGTCCGCCTGGATGCAGGCCTACTACCAAACAAACGCCTGGTCACCAATGGCAGTCGATAGTAAAGCCTTTGGATCCAAAGACGAATCCAGTGTCGCCTTACGATCCGGACTTCTTGCCCGCGCTTAGGCCCAGCCCCACGAGCCAGGCAACGAAGAAGACAATCGCAACTATCCACAGAACGTGGACTGCGAATCCCACTCCTGCCAGGATCAGTGCAATCACGAGCAGTACGAGGATTAGTCCCATGCCAGCGACCCTACCCACCAGCTGAACTGGGCAAACGCACGCCAATCACTGCACAGCGTCCAGGTCGCCCCTGTGACGACCACAGTCGTCGCCTGGCGTGTCGGGCCCGTCGGCGTTGTCAACCACTCCGCTCCGGGCCAGCAATTTCCTCGGTAAGGTCATTTGAATGCCAGCTGAAAGCAACTCCAGTCCGAAGAAACCTGCGCCCGAGGGCGGCGGCTCACCGGACCCCAAGGCGGTGGCCAGCCGTGCAGGCGGCAGACCCCCTGAGGAAGCCTCCAGCGACAACCCCGCGGCCCAGGCGCAGGCGATCCTCGAGGAATCAGAGGAGCGGATTACCGGCAGTATGAGAGTTGTCGATTCAGAGCCGGAAAGCGTGGACGAGCAGCTTGGTTCACCTGGTCTGACACTCGAAATCGGATTGTTACTCGGAGTAGTGCTCGGACTCCTGGTAGTTGTCGTCATGGAGCGACGACGCAGGCGACGGCGCAAAAACAGGGTTCAGAGTGAGGCAGGGGATAACGGGTAGGTAGTGGAGGCCGGGTCCGTGGATCGGGGACGGTCTCCTAGGGCCAGCCCAAAACCGATTCAGACCAACCAGAGAAGTTGTGAGCGGAGTTCGATCCGGACCGAGACCAGGTCCGCCCTGTGCCCATTACACAGCTCCACCGTGTGCCACTTGCCGGCGTTGTCCTTGAACCGGCCACGCCACTCCGTGATGTAGGGACAGTGCTAGGCGTGTCGTCCCGCCCCCAGCCTGGATGAGACGGATTCACTGGCCGGAGGGTGAGATAGAACCCTTCGGAATAATGGTCCACGCGCTCAGGCTAGAGGGTGCTAGTTACCGTCCCGCCAACAGTCGACCCCAGCCTCACTGCAAGCGGGCTCTCCCGCCTGAATCCCTTCCACGCGCAGTAGATGCCGAGGAACGCTTCCCACACGATCTCCGGGAGTGCGAGCAGGGAAGAAGGTCCCGAACCGTTCTTGTAGACGCCAAATAGGGTCAGGACGAAAGAAAGAATGAGCAAGGATCCACCGACGAGGCCAACGATTGCCATACGAGGCGGCACGAGTGCCGATCGGTACATCAGGTAGCCCAGCATCAAGCCGTTCCCGATTCCCGCAACGAGTCCGGGCCCCCACTGGAAGGCCCATTCGTAGGTGTTCACCAGCGAACTGCCTGAAGCACCGATTGCGGTGGCGTGAACGCCAGTAGCTGAGGTCAGCGAGTTCGCCACGTCGACGACCGAGATGATGCTCATGAGGCCGATCGCGGCAAATACCGACTCCATGATGCGGGCGGTGACGTAACCGAGTGAAACGGTTTCGCTCTGCCGCCTGACGAGCGGGTAGATTACGACTGCGGTCGCGATCTGCGTGACGATGAGACCGAACTCAAGGATCGCGCCCACCTTCAGGCTGGTGTTGGAGGTCGCCCCAGGGATGAAGTGCAAGTCCGTCCACGTCGCGCCCGTTCCATGAACGAACAAAAGTCGAGCCGGGATGCTGGTAACGAACGTGCCGATGAAGAGCCACCCGAAAATCCGCCCGGTGCGCTTAACGTCCATGAGACATACGTCCCCTTCCCCTTCAGGCACCCCCTTGCATTGAGTTACCCCGCCAGAGCGACGCCAAAACCCTTTGATTCCTGCCTTCCTTGTCATCTGAGAGTTAGGGCCCCTTACGTCCAGAACGCCTGCTTCCGGGCCTCTTGGCGCATCATGTGCGGATCAGCAGCAATCCGCTGGACAACGGTTCGTAGTCGTTCGCCAGTAGCCGGCATTTTCACCTTGCCAAGGTGAGGGTCGCGGGTTCCAAGCACGGTCCGCTCAAAACTTCAGGGCTGAGATCGAGCTCAGACCTCAGCCGTACTGAGGCTGAGAGACACGTGCTCGCCCGCACTTCTGACGAGGGAGGCAGTAGGTGAAACTACCGGCTGCAGGTGGGAGTCGGTCGTCCCTTGACGGGGGTCGACCGGCAGGAGGTGAACTTACGTGTCATCCGACGCCGCTGCGATCTGAGCCGAGCGCTGTGCTGGTGACAGCGGGGTCGGCTGCTGGCTCGTCAAGGGCAGTGGCTGCACACCGGCGGCGACACAGCCCGTCACCGTCGGTTGATAGCAGAAGGCGTTGCGGTAGTCGTAGGCACCGGCATCGGTCGAGTTCAGCGGCGCAAGCCCGAAGACGTGTTCGACGAAGGCCAGCGTTCCGGCGAAGGTGGTGGGCGTCGAGTCCGTGTAGCCGAGCTTGGCGAACGGGCTCACGATGACCATGGGGACACGAACCCCCCAGGCCGCGTTGTACTGCAGGGGATTCAGGTGGTCAAAGAAGCAGCCGCAGTCGTCGTAGGTGACGAAGATGGCCGTGGAGGCCCAGTCCGGGCTCGATTGGATGGCTGCCACGGTCGAGCCGATGAAGTCGTCCCCGGTGCTCATGTCGGTGAAGTTGTGTTGGCTGTCCACCATGGTGGGCGTTACCACGGAATAGGTCGGGAGGTGGCCGCCGGCCGCATCAGTGGCCAGTTGCGAGGTGGGGACCAGGTTGTTCCGCTGCGAGGTGTAGAGACACTCGACGAAGGTTGGACAGATCGCCCACTGCCAGCCCTGGGCAGAATATGGGCTCGTCGAGATGGGCGGTGCCCCCGCCCCTCCGTAGATCTTCCACGAGAGGCCTTTGGCGGTGAGCGCGTCGAAGATCGTGGGCACATAGGGCGCTTTGGGCCCGGAGTACCCGGCCCAGTTCGGACCGAGACTGCCACCCGAATCGGGAATGCATGACGGCACCAGCACCTTGTTCGGTCCCCAGGGCGTCACCCTTCCCGAGTCGCAACCCCAACCCGATCCCAGGGCCAACGGCTTCGGGCCGCTGGACGAGGTGAACGGGTTGTTGCCATTGAACCCGTCCTGGTTGGCCGTGGCCCAGACCAGATGACCCGCCCACGACGGCGACGTGTCCAACTCGAACGTCCGGTCGGACACCGTGTAGTTCGTGGCCAGCGCGGCATAGTTGGGAATACAGCTCCCGGCCTTACACGGCCCGGCCAGCGGGTCGTACTGGGTGTAACAGCCGCTGGGACTCGACGAGCAGTTGGGATCGAGGCTGAAGCCGTCCATGGCGCCGTTGGCGATATCCCGCTGCTGGCCCACGACGCTGTGGTCGGCGTTGGGTACGTAATCGGTGGCCGGAGAGAGGGTCACCACCTGGCCGGTGCTGGTATGACCCTTCGTCGTTCCATCACAGTGGGTGTCCTTGCCCGGTCGTGTGATCTGGCCGGCCGCCACTTCGGTGCAGAACTTGCCCAGCACGTTGTCGAAGCTGTGGTTCTCCTCGAGGATCACGACCACATGCTTGATCGGATTCGAGGCCGACGCTGGGGCGGTGGGGGTAGTCGCGCCTGCCGCCGTAGTCCCTCCCATGGAGCTCGCCACGGCGCCGAGAATCCCCACGGATGCCACGGCGGCGGTGAGGGCGGCAAGTCGACGAAGTCGGCGGCGCATTTAGTAGGCCGGCCGTCCCGGCGTACCGAAAACATACAGGTTGCCGTCGAGGCCGGTGACGAAGATGTCCCCGTTGTTGATCACGGGGGCGGTGGCGAGGGCGGTTCCGTTCCCGTAGTTCTTCCAGGTCGTCTCCTGTCCGCCGATCCGGTTGCCCACGGCCTGTCCGTTCTGGAGCGTGGCCACCACGATGCGGGGCGAGCCGGCCAGGCCGACGATCGGCGAGCCGGCGACGTAGGTGTTCAGGACCTTGCCCGTGGTCGGATTCAGGTAGTAGAGGGTGCCGTCCTCGGATCCCACCGCCACCTTGGTCGGCGAGACGAGAATGGTGTTGGAGGTGATGGGTCCCTGGGTCAAGTACGTCCAGAGCAGAGCCCCGGTGGCACCGTTGAAGGAGTACTCGGTGTGGTCCATCGATCCGATGTAGACCTTTCCGGCGTTGACCATCGGGGCGGCGATGACCGCCGCTCCGGTGAGGGCGGACCACTCGACCTTCCCGCCGGCCGTGGCCAGGGCGGTCACGTGGCCGCTGCGGTCGCCCACGACCACCGTCGAATGCACCAGGTCCACGGCGGGGGAGGAGTGGATGGCGCCGGACAGCTTGGCCGCCCACTGCTGGGCCCCGGTGGTCTCGTCAAACGCGTAGACCGTCCCGTTGTCCGTGCCCACGTAGACGATGCCGCCGGAAACTGCCGGCGAGCTCTCGACGGCGGACGACGTTGGCATGGACCAGATGTTGGCCCCGGTCAGCTCGTTGACCGCCTTCACCGTGCTGCCCTTGGTGCCGAAGAACACCGCACCGCCGTCCACCGCAGGGGACGAGTCGATGCCCGTCGGGTAGGTCCTCTGCCAGACCGGCGCCCCGGAGTGGACGTTGACGCTGTAGAGCGAGCCGCTGTCATCCCCGAAGAAGGCCATGCCGCTGTCGACGGCGGGGCTGGTGTTGATCGGGCCATCGGCGGGGAAGTTGTACAGGAGGTCGAAGAAGTAACGGCCGTCGACGGCGACATTGGTGATGATGTCGTTGTCGTTGTTCTCGGTCCCGGTCCTTGACGCCGTGTCGCCGAACTGGCTCCAGTTGTTGGAGACGATCACCGGGGTGCTCCCGGTGTCCCCCGAGGAAAGACCCTGGGCCGTCAGCCCCGTGGGCCCGAAATCGGCGCTGGCGGGAATGGTCACCGGGGTGGCCGGGATGGTTCCCTGGCCGGTGGCCACCACGTCGGCCAGCGGGGTGACGGGTGAGGTGACGATGTCGATGGCCACCTGTTCACCGGGTTGGTAACCGCCGCCGGTGACCGTCAGACTCCCTCCGGGAGCCACCCGCGTCGCACTGGCCTGGACCGTGGGGGCGGTGGTGCTGGGCCGGACGGTGAACGTCTCGTGCGATGCCGATGGCGTACTGGCGTCCGATCGTATGTCGGCGATCCCGTTGGCATCGACGGCCGAGGACCACACCTCGAAGATGGTGCCCCGGGCCGCCAGGGGCACGGTGAGGGACCAGGTGGTGGACGTCGCCCCCGGACTGGCCACGGTGGCCGGGTTATTGAAGGGACCGGCCTCCCAGGTGCTGTTGGCCGCACTCCACCACGTACCGCTCTGGCCGTCTTCTTGCACCAGGACCTGGACCTGGCCCACCCCGGCCGGGGCGCTGGCCGTACCCGAGATGACCAGTTGACCGGGATTGGCGATGGTCGAGTTGGCGGTCGGTGCCGTCACCGCCGTCGTCGGCGATCCGCTGGAGGCCCCCCCGAGGGCGAAGTCGTAGAGGAACCCGTCGGCCGAGGTGAACAGGACGTTCCCGTCGACCACGGCCGGCCCCGACCCGATGTAGCTACCCGTCTGGTAGCTGTAGAGGAGGGCCCCCGTGGCCAGGGAGAGGACCTGGAACTGTCCGTAGAGGTTGGTGGTGAGCACCACCCGCTGCCCGATGGGGCCCTCGATGGCGACGGCCCCGAGGTTCTCGTCACCTGCGGGGAGGACGTAGTGCCAGATGAGGGCCCCGGTCGTGGCGTTGAGGGCGAAGGTCCCTTCGCTGGTGCCGATCACCAGCTGATTGCCGGCCAGCGCCGGCGTCGATCGGGATCCGTTGGCCACCTCATGGGGCTCGAAGACATAGTTCCAGATGGGGGCCCCGGTGGTGAGGTCGACGGCGTAGGTGATCCCGTCCTTGCCACTGGTGTAGGCCACGCCGTCGGCGATGCCGTTGACCCCCGGGGCGCTGACGGCGACACCGGCGCCGACGTCGCTGTCGTTGTTGACCGCCTCGGTCTGGAAGCGCCACACCAAGTCGCCGGTGGTGGCGTCGAGGGCGTACATCTCACCGTCGGGGTCCGAGGTGCCGAACAGGACCAGCGGTTCGCCGTTGGGGAAGGCCGTGGTCGGAGCGTCGACGGCGTAGGAGATGAAGTCCCACACGCCACCCCCCTGGGGATAGGGCGCGTTCTGCCACACGGCGGAACAGTCGGCCGTATGGAAAGCGTAGACCGGACCGTTCTGGGCCTGATCGACCGACCCCATGAAGATGGTGGGCTGACCGCCGGGAGGGGTGGCCACAACCGGGCTCGCCTCGCCGAGGGCGTAGAGCGGGGTGGTGGCGCACTGCTGGGCGCCGGTGGCGGCGTTGAGTTTGATGAGCCGCGGACTATAGGTGGCGACCACCCAGATCGAGGACCCGGCGACGACCGGGGTGGAGCGGATGGCGGTGCCGATGTTCACCGACCAGATCGTCTGGCCGCTGGCCTCGTTGTACGCCGTCAACCATCCGCCTTCGGTGCCGGCGTAGACGACGGTCTGACCGAGGGTCTGGTTGTAGGCCACCACGGGCGAGCTGAGTGACTGGGACCCCATGTTGGCCATCCAGTGCACACCGAGCTGACCGGCATTGGCTGCACTGATGGAGGTGTCGCCGCTCAGACCGGTGAGTCGCTGGTTACCGTGGGCTTCGGGCCACTGGTAGGTGGGGAAGGCCCCGCTCTGGACTACGGCCACGGCGCTCGGCGCAGGACTGGCTTCGGAGGCGCTGGCGCCCGTGACGAGCACGAGGCAGCAGGCGAGAGTTCCGACCGCGATCGACAAGGCAGCTTTGAAACCTGTACCCGACATCCGAACCCCTCGCCCGTCCCGATCCGGTGCCTGGGCCTCGGCCCCCGAGATGGGGCTGAGGGTTGCGCCTAATCAATATCGAACGTTAAGCAGAATTTGAAGGCTCTGCGTCCTCGCCCCTGTTACCTAGAGCCATGGTAGGGAACACTCTCAGTGCCGTCAACCCCATGTTAAGTGACAATTTCAATCGAGCTCAGGGCCATCCCTGTAGTCCCAGGGTCAATCATGAACACGTTGACCCATCGGAGTGCGGTCCCCGTCGAAGCGGTGACGCGAGCGGACCCTCTCGCTGTGGCACAGCTCTGCTCTCTATCACTGGAACTCGGACCTCATAGTCGGACCTCCGGCCTCGGTCGCGCTGCGGGCGTAGTAGTGAACCTCAGCCGGTTCGGAACGGAGGTCGCACTGGGCCCAGCGGTAGATCACCGGCCAATCCGGCCAATGCGGCGTCCTGTCTGTCAAACATGCCCACTTTGAGGATCACGACTCTCCCGGGAATGTGGAAGCCCTTACGGAGACTCACACCAGAAGGCCGGTCGAATCCGCGCCACAACGACGGGCCATGGGACGTTAGTCTCAGCTGTATCGAGGCTTAGGGCGGTGGCGGGTCGTCCTCCAAGGCGCGCCGGGGTCAGCCTCAGGTCGGCGTCGGCATGCGCTCGTCAAGGCCCCAGGGGGCCCCGTGGCTGTTGACGAGGTCGAGGAAGGGGTCTGCCGGCAGGGCCTCGGGCCCGAGAACACCGGTGCCGGACCAGGCTCCGGATGCGAGCAGCTCGAGGGCGACGACCGGGTTCATGGCGGTCTGCCAGACCACGGCCTGGGAGTCGAACTCCTCCATGCACCATGCGTTGTCGACGATGTGGTGGAGGTAAACCTCGCGCCGGGCGCCGTCGGTGCCGGTGCCCGTCACCCAGGTGCCCGCGCAGGTGAGCCCGGACATCAGGTGCCCTATCTCGGCGGGGTCGGGCAGGCACCCGGCGACCACGTCTCGTGGAGAGACCTCCACGCCGCCGACACGGATTGGGATGGTCGAGTCGAGACCGATCTTGTGCAGCGTGGCGAGCACGTTTATGAACTCCTCGCCCAGCCCGTACTTGAACGTCACCCTTCTGGCCTCGACCCAACGGGGAATGAGGAGAACCTCCTCGTGCTCCACGTTGACGCACTCAACGGGACCGATGTCGGCGGGGAATACGAAGGTCTCGGGCTCGCTGAAGGGCTCCGTCGTGAACCACCCCTTGCCCCGCTCCCAGACGACGGGGGGGTTGAGGCACTCTTCGATGGTGGTCCAGATCGAGAACGATGGGGCGAAGTCGTAACCTTTGACCGAGAGGTTCGCGCCGTCCCGGACTCCGATCTCGTCGATCGAGGAAAAGAGGTGGTCAGCAGCGTAGCGCGCGAAGACGTCGGAGAGCCCGGGCTCGACACCGATGCCACACAGGGCCAGCAGTCCCCGCTCCTTCCACTGCTCGTTCATGGCGAACTGCTCGTCCCCGAGCTGGATCCCGGGGAGGCGGTAGGGCTCGGTCGGGTGCGGATGAGACAGGGACATGGCCATGTCGAGGTAGGTCACCCGGGCCTCGAATGCCGCCCGGAACACCGGCATCACGAAGCGGGGATCGAGGGCGTTGAGGACGACGTCCGCACGTTCGCTCCTGATCATCTCCACCACTGCCCTCTCGTCGCCGGCGTCGAGCTGAAGCGCTGCGAACCGGTTGCCGTGCCCGCTGGTGGCCCGCTGGGCCCGTCGGAGGTCGTAGTCGGCCACACCCATGTGCTCGAAGAGGCCCCACTTTGCTGCTGTCCTGGCCACGGCGCTCCCGACTCCGCCCGATCCAATTACCAATACCCGCATCGCGTCCTCCCGGCTCTATTCCATTAAGGCTGAACGATGCCAACCCTGCTTCCGGCGCCGCGCTAGAAGCAAACTGAATTGGGTGACGGCTATCATGGACAATGTAATCAACACAAGGTTCTTCTTACTTCTGATGCCTCACATCGAGCGCAGGCCGGCACGCTGGATGAGCACGATGCCGTCACACTGCCCGAACACACCAAAATGGCACTTGATGGACACGGGTGTGTCACCGTCGTGGCCAGCGGAGTAGCGCCGAAATGTTCCGGGCGCGCAGGACCAGCCGTTGTGGCCGGAGGGTACCAGCGAGCTCTCAGGCCTTCACTTCTGGGCCGAGATCGGCCACTTGCCCTCAGCCGCATTGAGACAACGACCGTCCCTTCGGGCCCCTGCCGTGGCTCCCGTGGTGGGGGAGGAGAGAGTCTGCACGAAACTGGCAAAACCGATTGACCGGATCTGGATAGCTGATTCAGGGCAGGCGGATCCGTTCGCACGCCACCCCGCCGCCCTGATCTCAGCCCTACGTCTCCTGAGGCCACAACGGCCATGTGACAAAGAGGGAAGTGTGGTGCCCAGAACGACCAGGGTGTCCCACCGACCCGGTGTTTCTGGGTTACCCCCTCTCACAAAGTCCAAGACCGTCAAACATCGAAGGGCCGTCCGGCGCTAAATCTGACAGAGTTGCCAGGTGGCTTGGCGGGATATATCGAAGCACTTTCGACCACTTGTTGGCGTTGGTCTCGTCGCTCTGAGCTGCTGGGTCGGTGTGGTTGTCCCTTCGACGGCGGCAGGTGCGTCACAGCCAATTCCCGATTCCACCGGAACGACGTGGCTCTGCCGTCCTGGTCAGACCAATGACCCCTGCACTGCACCGCTCACGACCACTGTGATCGACTCCAAGGGCACACGACACATCGTCGACTACAAACCAGCAACAGACCCCCCGGTGGACTGCTTCTACCTGTATCCGAATGTGAGTGAACAGCGCTCTCCCAACGCCAACCTCCACGTTGATTCCCAGGAGACGGCCATCGCTGAACTCGAAGCCTCTCCGTTCTCCCAAGATTGTCGGGTATTCGCCCCCATGTACCGAGAAGACACTGGTCTCGATCCGACGAGCCACACGGCACAAGAGGTCGCAAAGCGCAGCGTGATGAGCGCCTGGAATGACTACCTTGCCCACGACAACCATGGACGGGGGATTGTGCTCATTGGCCACTCGGAAGGATCGGGCGAAGCAACCCTCATAGTCGACCAAATGGACCGGCTCCCGGCCGTCCGAACGCTTCTGGTGTCGGCCATCATCACGGGACTGGACCTTCCCGTGACCCAAGCTGGGCTGGGACCGTTCGCAACGGTTGGTCCCTGTGCATCGGCGACTCAGACTGGTTGTGTCGTCGGTTTCAACGCCTTCTCGGAGGCCCCTCCCTTCAACTCAATGTTTGGAAAGGTGAAGCCAGCGGTCGTCATTGACGGTCAGAAAGCTGAATCATTGTGCACGAATCCATCTGACCTCGGTGGCGGCAGTGGCAGGCTGATCTCCATGTATCGCACGAAGCTTCCGACCGAAGAAGTGGCCGGAAGCTCCACGGAAGGCGTCCTCATGGGCCATCCCCCTGTGGTTGCAACCCCGTGGGTTGAATACGACGGCCAGTACACCGGATCGTGCGTGACTAGCAACGGGGCACACGTACTCATGGTCGAAGGAGAAAAGGGTGCTCCAGTACTGACGGCCTACCCCGATGCCCGGTGGGGATTGCATGTCGACGATCCGAATGTCGCCATGGGCAATCTGGTGTCTCTTGTCCATTCCGAGATTGAGTCGTACGTGGCAATACAAAAGCCGAATCAACCTGCCTAGTCGAGCTCTCGCACCGTCGAAGTACCGGTCGAGGGCAGGCCAAAAGTGGTCTGAGGCACATCTGAGCCGGTGCCTTAGTGAGGAATGGTCGCCGCCCTCGAAGCTGGCGGGCATTCAGTGCTTGGCACTCTGGTTTGTCGAGCAGAGAAGCTAAGGCAAGCCCCTATGAGGAAGATTCCAACAAGGAACATGTAACGAGGCAGTGCCAAGAGACCGACGATGCCGGCACCGAGGGCCACAATGGAGATGGCCCAGGCAGCCCGCCCGGTCTTCGGCTCGTCATTCTTGCCCTGTCGGTACAGGAGGAACGTGACAAGGGCAGCGAGCACCAAGCCTAAACCTGCGACCAACAGCTCCGCCGCCCCGTATTCCTGGAAGTACGTATGTGGACGGATCCTCGCATTAGCCGGAATGTGGACAAAGAAGACCAGAACGCTATTGGCGGCGCTCAGGAGGAGTGAGAGCGAGAGGAACGTTACTGTGACTCCGTTTAAACGCTTCACCGTCACCTCCTTCTCAGCCCAATGTTCGCACAGCACGGGTCCGCAGTCACGTGCCCCCGACGTGCCGATCATGGGCAGTTAGCGGACCGCGAGCATCGGTCGCGTCTGAACTGAGCTAACGCGACCCTCAGCCGGTGTTCGGGGGCAGCCCTATCATCGCGAGGTTGGGTCTACCTAGAGCATGGGTCGATAGGTCCGATGCCAGGCATCTCAACTGGGCGGCCGACGACTGGAGGCTAGGCAATGGATGCACGCAGCGACCAGATGACGAGCTTCACCTACCCGATCTACATTCAGGCCACGCCCGAGCGCGTCTGGCAGGGCCTCACCGACCCCGCCCTCATGAAGCGCTACTGGCGGCACCAAAGGGCTGGTGAGAAGACCTTTCAATCGGACTGGAAGAAGGGCTCCACCTACGACATGGCCCACGAGGAGGTCGGATTAGTCGTGAGCGATCCCGAACAGGTGATCCTCGAGTCCGATCCCTACCGCCGGTTGGCTTACGCCTGGCACACGATTACGCCCGAATGGGCCGCCGGGGTCGGGATGGACGAAGCCACCGCTGATGCGTGGCGGGCTGAACCCCGCTCCAAGGTGGCCTTCGACATTGAGGACCTCGGGCACGGGGCCGTAAAGCTCACCGTTGTCCACGACGGGTTCGAGCCTGGTAGCGATGTTCTTCAAGCCATCTCTGAGGGCTGGCCTGCCGTTCTTTCCAGTCTCAAGACTCTCCTTGAGACTGATTCGACGCTGCGGACCTCGTAGGGGTGCGCAGCCAGAGCGAGGAGCACACGGTCACAGAGGGTCGGGATGGCCAATCGCCCTCAGAGCCTAAGCGACGATGAGGACGAGAGGAGCCGCAATGGCTGAGTCATCCGATGAGTACAACGCCAAAGTGATCGGTGAATTTCGGGCCAACAGCGGACGAGTCGGCGGCATATGGGAGGAGACTCCTCTCCTTTTGCTCCACCACACCGGCGCGATGTCCGGTGCGATCCGCGTCAACCCAGTCGCGTACCTGCCCGACGATGGGCGCTACTTCATCTGGGCCGCGAACGGAGGAGCGCCGAAGCATCCAGCCCGGTATCACAACCTAAAGGTGCACCCGGTCACGAGGATCGATGTCAGTAGCGAGACGATTGAGGTCGTAGCGGAGGAGGCCACCGGCGACGAGCGCGACCGTCTCTTCGCGAGAGCAGCAGAGCGCTATCCGCAGCTCGCTGACATCGCGCGGAACACCGAGCGCATTATCCCCCTGATGGTCCTGACGCCCAGACCGAGCTTCTAGGGTTTTCGGGCAGCAGCCCGCAGTCGGTGTTTCGGTGTATCCGTCCGTCCACTATCCGGAGCCGCGATGGCGAGGAATGTCGTCAGGCCTCCGACGGTCGCCAGACACCCCAACCAATCGGACCGGCGTAGTCGCTTGCCAGAAAATCGCGCGGCTAACGGTATAGCCAAGAGCAGGCTGAACGGCCCTAGCGATTGGACCAAGGCGAGGGAGCCCAATGCCAATGCCGTTGTTTGAAGCCCGAAACCTCCGCATTGGGCCCCCACGCCAATTAGCCACACACGGGCTCTCGTGCCAAATGTGCGATCAGCCCAGACGAAGGGACTGGGTGTCTGCAGCAACGCTCGCTTTGGAGCGCATCAATACGGAAGAAATGCCGAAGAGTAATGCTGCGGCCAAAGCCAGGCATATCACCATCACGTGATCCAACAAAAAGGCCCCGGAGCGGCGGCTCACGGGGATTACCCGTTGGTCGTTCCGGGATGTCAGCGCGGCGAGCTGACTGTTTTCCGCCTCGGCGCTCACCTCGAAGAGGATTGTAATCATCCGTTCTGGCAGCCTTGAAGGAAGATCACCATGGCGTCAGAGAGTCGTGGATCGAGTTGGCCGGGGTCGTCCCACCACTCGGTAACCCAGTTTGCGATGGTAAGGAGTTGGATGGAGGTAAGGATCTCCGCCAACTGCAATGGATTCCAGCCAGAGCGAATCTCTCCGCCCCGCTGTCCTTGGCGAAACAGATCAGCCAGAAGCTCGAAGTTCTCGTGGTCCTTGACCTTCGATGGTCCGGTAGAGCCGAAAAACAGGCTGGTACGACCGAGGAGGATTGCCATGAACTCGTGATCGCCGCTGAAGGAAGTGCCCACCAGTTGCACCAACTCGCAGATCCGATCTACGACTGGACGGCCCGTATCCTGCACCTCGTATTCAAGCAGCGCGGTGTAGGCCTCCTTCAACTGCAAGACGTACTCCTCGAGGAGGGCGTCCTTGCTCGGGAAGTAGTTGAAGAATGTCGCTTCGGAAACTCCTACCTCCACGACAACGTCGAGGATCCGGGTCTCCTCATAGCCGACGGATCGAAACATAGTGATGGCGGTGTCGAGCAGCGCTCGGCGTGTTTGCAGCTTCTTTTGCTCTCGAAGGCCCATCCTCCACCTCTTTTAGAGTTGCCCTATTCTTATAGTAGCTCTATATTTAGCTCATGGAGGCCCTCGCATTTATGTCGGCGACCGAACTGGTCGCCGGCTTGCAAGACGGTTCGATCTCGAGTCGAGAGCTGCTGGAGCGCTATCTGCAGCGGATCGCAACCTATGGACCCTCACTCAACGCGGTCGTGACGGTCCAGTCAGACCGAGCGCGCGCCGAGGCGGACGCCGCCGATGACGCGGCGAGACGCGGCGAGTCTCTGGGGGCCCTCCATGGCCTGCCAATGACCGTAAAGGACCAATTTGCGACCGCTGGGATGCGTACCACATTTGGCACGAGAGAGCAGTCACGCTGGATCCCCGATTCAGATGCCCTGCCGGTGGCCAGGCTTCGAAGCGCCGGTGCCATCATCTTTGGTAAGACCAACATGGCGACAGCGGGTATCGACGTGCAGACCAACAACCCAGTATTCGGTCGTACGAACAATCCCTGGGACCTCGCTCGATCGTCGGGAGGTTCATCCGGTGGTTCTGCGGTTGCCATCGCCGCGGGGCTCACGGGTCTCGAACTTGGAGGAGACATCGGTGGATCTATTCGCACCCCAGCGCACTATTGCGGTATCTATGGCCACAAGCCCTCATACAGGGTCGTGGCCGATCCACCCGATCCTTCACGGCGCCCTGGCTTCCGCGCCGAACTCGATATGGCCACGCCAGGTCCACTCGCTCGATCTGCCAATGACCTCGAACTTGCTCTAGATGTGATCGCTGGTCCCGAACCCTCCGATGCCGTCGGTTGGAGACTCACACTTCCCGAGCCTTCAAAGTCCTGTCTCACCGGCTATCGGATTGCCGCGTGGCTAGACGATGATGACTGTCCGACGGAACCGGATGTCCTCGACGCCCTCCGCGGCGCGATAACCGCGCTTCGTGGAGAAGGCGTAAGTGTCCACGAGCATGCTCGACCGAACTTCCGGCTCGGCGATGCATTTCGCGTCTATCAACAACTCCTTTACGCGACTCTCTGTCACGGATTGCCGCTGGCCGGTAGTCCTTTCATGAGTCATCTCGCTCCATTCGCAGCCTTCGTACCCGGAGACTCCCAGCTGGCTCGAGCTGCTCGCGGCGGCAGTTCTAGGCACGCCCAATGGATCATCGCCAATGAGGTGCGCCAAGAGTTCCGCAACGCGTGGGAAGAGTTTTTTCACAACTACGACGCCTTACTGTGTCCAGCAACTCCTTGCGTGGCCATCCCTCACAATGATCGATTCGGAGACATGATCATCTTTCGCAAGCTGGATGGCGCAAGCGGAGCTCGCCCGTACATGGATCAACTTGTTTGGCCCGGGATGGTGGGAATGGCGTATCTCCCATCGACAGTGGCACCCATCGGTTGCACACCAGGGGGGGTCCCTGTGGGAGTCCAGATTGTTGGGCCGTACCTAGAGGATCGGACCACTATCGACATCGCCCGAAGGCTCGAGCCCATTGTTGGGGGCTTCATGGCGCCCCCGGACTTTCGATGACTCATTTGGGCCGCGACCTCGCGAGTGGATATTCAGAACTGAGAGTCACCAACGACATGGATTCGACTCACGCAGAGTGGATGGCGGTCGGGCTTTGGAGGAGATCGCCGACCGGAGTCGACAGCCTTGGAGTTGACCCGGTTTCCCGCGGACAGGTTGCTAAGCCACAGAGGCCGATTCGAAGTCGGCCGGTGAACGGTACCCGAGGCGCTTCTGGATGCGCTCGGGGTTGTAGAAGCCCTCGGATGTAGTCGAAGATCGCCGAGCGCAGTAGATTCCTCGATGTCCAGGTCTTCCGTCCGTAGATCCAGTTGAGGTCCCGCTTGAGCGTGGCCCACAACGATTCGACCGCGGCATTGTCATTGCAATCACCCGTCGATCCGAACGAGCGGGTGACACCGAGCTCGGCGGCCCGGTTGCCGAAGGCCAGTGACGTATAGACCGCTCCGCGGTCGGAGTGATGGATGATCTTCTGGTCGGGTCGTCTGCGCTGGAACCCCATTGAGGAGGGCATCGATGACCGGGTGGGCGTCAGGAGAGTTCGACATGGCCCAACCGACCACCCGTCGTGAGTAGAGGTCGATCACACCGGCGAAGTAGAGCCAGCCCTCCGTGGTCCAGAACTGGGTGACATCAGCGGCCCAGATCTCGTCGGGCCGGCTGACGGTGAACTCCCGGTTCACCAGGTCCGGGGTTGGGGCCACGTCGGGACGGCCCCGACGCCACTTGCGACGGGCATGGGCTCCCTCCAGCCCGTTGGCTGCCATGAGGCGGGCCACCCGCTTCTTCCCACACCGCTGGTCCAGGCGACGGAGCTCGGCATGGATCCTCGGGGCCCCATAGGTGGTCCGAGAGCGCTGGTGAATCTCGCCGATCAGACCTCCGAGCTCGGCATCTCGCCGAGCGTGTTTGGACTCAGCCCGGCGCTTCCAGTCGTAGTAGCCGGACCGGGAGACCTTCAAGGTCGAACACATCCGCTTGACGCCGTACTTGTCGGCGTAGTCGGAGACGAACCGGAAGCGGGTCACCGGATCGTCTCCTTGGCAAAATAGGCGGCTGCCTTGCGAAGGATCTCCCGCTCGGTCTTCAGCTCGGTGACCTCCTTCTTGAGCCGCTTGAGCTCGGCCCGCTCGCTCTCGTTCAGCGCTCCTGGAGCAGCATCCCGGACCTTCGTTGCCTGCTCGGCCCTGACCCAGTTGCCGAGGGTCTTGTAGTTGATGCCGAGGTCTCGAGCGACATCGGCCATCGACTTGTCCGTGGTCAGGACCAGTTGGACGGATTCACGCCGGAACTCTTCCGGGTACTTCGGGTGGCGACCCATCGGGCACCCCTTGCTGTGAGCCTTGACTCACTATCGGGTGCGCGGGGAACCGGGTCAACTCCACCTTGCCCTCTCACCGCCGCCTTCCCAACCCGTGCCCGTGGCTAAGGGGTTGTGAGTCCTAGCTCAAAGGTGGAAGAGCCCCTCATTCTGGAAGTACCCCGTCCCAGGTGGGATCCCCCGTGATGGATTCACCATGTATTCGCAGAGCCTGCCCCTGACGTGGGACCCCGCGAGCGGTCCTGAGACCACGGTGCCACCCGCAAATCTAAACGCCGCAGAGAGAGTGGCGAAGGTGAGCGCCGGGCATCGTCGGTCACTGATCGGGGTTGAGGACCCAGGTGGGGACAGTGTCGATGTCTGACCATTGGACCATTGAATGGCAAGCCCGCTGTTGGTGACGGTCCCGCTTCCATAGGCACAGACTGCTTGTCCGTTGACTGGCGGGCTATACCCATTGAAGACGGTGCAGGTGGTCTTGGCGGGATGAACCGTTGCGGCCGCAACATTGGATGCCGCTCCAATTGTGATCACACCCCCAAGAGAAACGATGGCGAGAACCAGGGCCAAGCGACGCATAACACCCTCCTGTTCCCTAGAGGCATCTGGCAACCTAGCAGTTCTGTGCTTGCCTCGGTCAGGTGTTGACATCCCTGGTTCTGTCGCATCTGGGACGCAGACATCTCGGCATGACAGGTTCTTGGCCGCATCGCCCGAGCGACACCTCTCATTCTCGCCATCGCGATCGTTTGATCGCTCAGGAATGCCCGGAAAACCGATCGGGCACGGGTGCCCCGACGTGCCGGCCGAGGGCAGGTAGAAAGTCCGCCGACCCGGCAGCGATATGGGGCATCCTGTCCGTCGATCTCACGTCCGGTCCACCCGGTTCGCAACAGCGGTTGACGGGTGACCTGAGTCCCGAAAAGAGAACTCTGCGATGTCGATACCGGTAATGGCCGCGACTTGACCGCTCGAAGTCCTGCCGGGAGTAGTCACCGTTGAGGTGATGCTGGGTGTCATGTATGTGATGGGCTCATGGGCGTCGACCGGTTGCGGAGTCAAGGATTTCTGTCACCGCCCCGGCGGATTCAAAACGTGATCCTACGGCCAGACAGTTGGCCGCCGAGTGGCACACCACTGCGTTGAGGGCTCCGGTTCCCGCCAGTGTCTGAATGCTTTGGCCGGCGACAATGGTGGCGGTTGTCGGATAAATCGGTACCGCTTGCCCAACGGAGGGGTCACCGGTGTCGTTACCCACGGCCAGGCACAAGGAAATGGATGGACAGCTCACGGCCGTCAATATTGCCGCCCGCGCCGATATGGATCGATCGCTTTGGCCCTTTAACAGCGCACCCGTTCTCGGGTTGATCGGTACAGCCACCGACGGTTGGCTGGCACCCCAACCCACCGCCAGGCACACACTGGTCGACGGACAGGCCAGGTCAATCAGGATACCTTTGTGAGTTACGTTTTGGACGATCTGCCCACGCCGTATCGCTCCAGTGGCCGGATTTAGCGGTACGGCAACCCCGGCCGACCTTCCAGAGTTCTCCCCGACAGCCACGCAGAGGCTCGCCGAGGGGCAGGCTACTCCTTCGAGCCCGACGCCACCCGTCCCCGGAATGATCTGTACCCTCTGGCCGCTCAAGATGGCTCCTGTAGCCGGACTGAGGGCGACCACGACACCCGACCCGCTGGAGTCGTGTCCCACCGCGAGGCACTGTTTCCTTGACGCACATGCCACGGCGGACATGAAGATGCCCGAGAGGAGGTGGCGTTTTTGACCACTGCGTACCATTGCGGTGTTCGGGTTGAGCGGTACGGCGAGGCCCCTGGTTTCATTGGGATTCTCTCCCACCGCTAGACAAACCGAACTGGATGGGCAACTCACTCCATTGAGGAACCCACTCGATCTAATCAGTTGGAGCGATTGCCCGGTCGAGAGGTCACCCGACACCGGATTCAGAGACGCCGCAGCTCCCGAGTTCACTGTCGAGTGCACGTTTCCGACGCCGATGCATTGGCTTGTGGAAGCACAGGCGACGCCGTTGAAGGCGGTCATCGGCATGAAAGCCTGAGCGGCGCCGGCCGAGGTCGTCATGAAGAGGGCTGACCCTGTTGCCAAGCCGACCAGAGTCAGCGCCAACAGAAAGCAGCTAAATCGATCGGCTCGGGTACAGAGGTTAGTCATTACCTGGTAACCCCCTGTTGCTCTCAATGATCAAGAGTAGTGCCTTAACCCGGCGTTGGTACCAAGACCGGGACGATCACGTTGAACTTCCTCCGACGTGCGATAGGCCGAGGGCACCCAATCTCGGCGTGTGAGGCAGCCCCAGACCGTTCCGTGGCAGGGTGCCTTCGAGGCCTAGGTGTTCTGCCTTGGCCATTCTCTGGGACTGAGAGCGAGACCCACCCCTCAGCCGTAGGTCTCCTGAGGTCACGACGACCGGCCGTCGTACAAGGTGAGGAGGGTGGGGCCCGGAACGGCGCTGTCCTCACAACGGGTGGGGTGGACTGCTGGGGCTACGATCTTTACGGGGAGTTGGGCAATGGGGCCATTGAGGGGCCTGACGGAGTCGTGGGCTACGACACTCCCCAATTCGTCAGCGGCATCACCAACGCCGACTCGCTGTCCAGTAGTTACGGCGAGAGCTACTGCGCGGTACTGTCGACCGGCGGAGCAGACTGCTGGGGGATTAACTACTACGGCGAATTGGGCAATCGAATCATGGGCGGGCCCGATGGGAGCTCTGGATACGACACCCCGCAGACGGTCTCCTAATCCATTCGTGAACGTGGTCTGGCGGAGCCGTCCCGAACCAGAGCATGTGTCTGCGACTTGGTCTGCCTCGGAGATGAATAAGTCAACTTGAGCTGACGAGCCAGATGAATGGCGCGCCAAATCGTCGGTCATCCGATCGGGAGCGGGATGGGATCGGCAACAGCACTCGGCAGAGGCTCGGGCCGAGCGCCCTGAGTTGGCACTGACCGCAGCCTTTCCGGGGCTGAGAGTGCAATCGCACTTCCGTCCGCCCTTTCCGTCGCCGACCAAACGAAGCGTCTGACTAGTTGACCGCTCGTTTACACCGACACCAAGTCCCAGGTGGCATGCCACTAAGGACGATGACTCGCCATTCGATCCCGGTACCTCGTGTGATGGCAGACTCGGAAGGTATCGAGGTCAGTTTAAGCCACTCGTCCGTCGGGTAAGAACACCGCCAGAGGAGGGACTGGCTTCCCCCAACCGGCCAGCCGCGTGTCTATGAACGTCCTAGTCATTGTGATCCCGCTGATGGTGCTGGGAGTCATCATCGCTACCGTCCCCGTGCTCTTCGGATCCATTCGCCACAACCGTGCAATGCGGGCCGGGCGGATCGAGACCACCGAGTCGGCCCGGCAGGAGGCCGACTTCTGGCACCGGATGCTCGGCCGCCGAAGGGACCATCGCGTAGTCGCCACTCCTGAAATTAGTGAGCGACGAGGAGGTTGCCCGCATCGGTGTCCCGCCTGAGGCCCATCACACCGTCAATGGCGAGTCGGTCTGGACCACACCACGGTAGTGGTGTCAGCCCGGTCCCGTTGGCCTCAGCCTTAGTCGTCCTGAGGTCTCGACGACCGGCAGTTGGATAAAGAGGGAAGGGTGGCGCCGAGAACGCCCTGGGTTGTCCGACGGCGGGGGCGACTCTCCGTGTCGATCAGAACCAGAGGGGCAGATGTCGACGCGCAGGTCAAATCGTTTCCCACATGTGTTGCATCGAGTAGCGGAGTCCGACTGCATGTTTGCCAGGACTGAAGCCGGCCTCACAGTTTGATCTCCGGATAGAGGCGGTGGTGGGCGAGCAGATCGGCGCACCGCGCCCGGCAAGCCTGGGCCACGACAGGATCAATCTCGTACTTCGCCTTGGCGGTGGACGTAGCGGGAGTCGTGGCTCGTAGCGCATTCACTAGGATGTCGGCGGTCTCATCGAGCTCGTCTGCCCCGAATCCGAGTGTGGTCAATGCCGGTGTGCCGAGTCGGATACCGGAGGTGTACCAGGCCCCGTTGGCGTCACCTGGTACTGAGTTGCGATTTGTGACTACGCCCGCATCAAGCAGAGCGGCCTCGGCCTGACGACCGGTGAGGCCGAAGCTGGTGGCAACGTCGATGAGGACAAGGTGGTTGTCGGTGCCACCGGTGACCAGTTCTGCTCCTCTGCGCACCAACCCATCAGCGAGCGCCCGGGCATTGGCCACGATCTGGGCCGCATACGCGGCGAATGAAGGCCGGCGGGCCTCGTTCAAAGCGATGGCCTTGGCTGCCATTACGTGGGGTAGCGGCCCGCCTAGGACCATTGGACACCCCCTGTCTACGTACGGTGCGTACTCCTCGGTGCAGAGCACCAGCCCACCTCGAGGTCCGCGCAGTGACTTGTGGGTGGTGGAGGTCACCACATCGGCATAAGGAACCGGATCGAGGTCGCCGGTGAGGACCTTTCCGGCCACCAGACCAGCGAAGTGGGCCATGTCGACCATGAACGTGGCCCCGACGTCGTGGGCGATCTCGGCCAAGGTGGCGAAACTAGGGTTCCGGGGGTAAGCGGAGTACCCCGCGACCAGCACCAAGGGACGGAACTCCCTGGCCTGAGCAGCGATGGCGTCGTAGTCGAGGAGCCCGGAGGTGGGATCGACCCCGTAGCTGGTCTGGTCGAAGAGCTTCCCGGAGATGTTGGGTCGGAATCCATGGGTGAGATGGCCACCGGCGTCGAGAGCCATGCCCATCATGCGCTGGGAGTGCAGGTCATTGCGCAGCTTGTCCCAGCTCACGGCGTCGAGGTCGTTCACATGAACCACGCCAGCATCAGCGAGAACAGGCCGTTCGATTCGGTGGGCCAGGATGGCCCAGTAGGCGACCAGGTTTGCGTCGATACCCGAGTGGGGTTGGACGTAGGCGTGCTCGGCGCCAAAGAGCGCCTTGGCATGGTCGGTAGCCAACGTCTCGATGCGATCAACCATCTCGCATCCGGCATAGAAACGATGGCCTGGAGTGCCTTCGGCGTACTTGTCCGACAGCCAGTTGCCCATGGCGAGCAGCACGGCTGGAGAGGCGTAGTTCTCTGAAGCGATGAGCTTCAATTGACGCCGTTGGGACTCCAGCTCACCGACGATGGCCCCGGCCACATCTGGTTCGGCGGCGGCGATGACCTCCATCGCCGATCGATAGGCGATGGACACGGGCGAGTCGGGCATCATGCACTCCTTGGGTCGACTTCGACTGTTCGCCCAGGCGCACGGCAATCTCCGGCATACTGCCGACGGGTCGGTCCCCGGTGGTGCTCCACCCAGACGCCAGTAACGACCCGCCCCAATCGTAGCCTTGCCGAGCTACGAAGGGGCAGGGCAACCGGTCGACGGCCGACTCCGAGACGACCGCCGATGGATCGACTTACGGACCGACACTTAGGGCCCTGGAAGTGCCCCCGATGCTCGACCTCGGGGAGGCCAGGGGTCGCCTCGAAGTGCCGCTGGGTGGCAAGGCCTGCCGTCGAGTCCTAGCGGCCCCGGCTATCTTTTCGGCTGAGATCGAGCGCTAGCCTCAGCCTTAGTCCGGCAGAGGTCCAGAACTCGGCGCCGCCGCCCTCACCTCGGGCGCCTGGATGTAGTCGACCATGATGGCGACCCGATCAGTAGCAGGAGTGCACCATAACGGGCGCCGCAGACCTCATGGAACACTGTCCCACTCGTGCCGGTGTACCGCACCTACGCAACGGTCGGGGGCATAAGGACCGGGTTCAAGGTGTTGTGCCTCCAGTGGGCCAGCGATGCGACATTCTGCTCATCTCGGGGAGCTTGCGGCGGGCCTCGACCAACACGGCTCTCCTGAAAACGGCCGAGGTCGTTGCGCCCTCTTCAATGAAGCTTGTGCTGTTTCCGGGGGTTCCAGATCTACCCCACTTCAATCCCGACCGCGACGCACCGCCGGGAGACCCAGCCGTCGAAAGCCTGCGTGCGTCGATCCGAGCTGTAGACGCGGTCCTCTTTTCGACTCCCGAATATGCCGGCGGGCTTCCGGGCTCGTTCAAGAATGTTCTCGATTGGAGGGTCGGAGGTGACCAGGTCGGCTCCATATATGAGAAGCCGGTGGCGTGGATCAACTGTTCTCAACGGGGGGCAACGGATGCTCATGCTGCCCTTCGCAAGGTGCTCGGGTATCTCGGAGCGAGGATCGTTGAAGATGCATGTCTCCACATTCCCATCGGAACGGATGCGGTCGGCTCTGACGGTTTGATTTCCTCCCCGGACGTCCGCCGTTCATTGATTGATGCACTTGCTCAATTTGCCAGAGCCATCTGACCCGGATGTGCCACGCGTATCTCTTCCGCCCCGGGCGGCGTTTCAATGTTCGAGATCCAGCAGCTGGGTACTTCTGTTCACAACACATCGACCTACTTCAGTTCTGGGACCGAGCTCCACGCCTCAGCCGTATCCGACCTGAGGCCGTCTTGCCGTCGTGCACATTGCCGGCGGCGCTAACTGCCAGTGCGGTCGCGGTGCTTGCACCCTGGCCAGCAGCAGGGCCGACGTTGGCCTTCGGCCAGCTCCTCCTGGGTCCGGCGAATGCGGCGCTCTCGAGTCAACTGCTGCTTGGCATCCTCGACCCAGCAGATGAATTCGTTGCGCGCTAGAGGCGTGATGTCCTTCCAGGCATCGAGAGCCACCGGGTTGGCGATCAGCGCCTTGCGTAGGTCTCCTGGAAGCTTGTGCACCACTCCACCGGGCGCTCGCGGGCTGCTCACAGGGCCACGGTAGCGGGGCAGGGCGAGCCCAGCCACGATCCAAGCCTGAGTCTTGGTGACCCATCGACGAGGCAACTGGGGACTCTTCTAGTTGTGCTCGCCTCTCTGGACCGCCTCCCCTCCGGCTTCGGTCTACATGGTGCCCACGTCACCTGCTGTTGCAAAACGGAGTTGCCGACACAGTCAGTGGGCCCCCAGCTTTCAAATGCAGCGCCATTTCGACCGCACATACTGCTTCAATCATCTGGGAGTCGGTACCGTCGCGAACGGAGTCGTGTACGTGGGGACCGAAACGACCGGGAGGGTCATCGCTTACGCTCCGTGACCCGAGTTCGTGCTGGGCGTGATGTCGGCCTTTGCCCTTGTGGTTGCGGTCTCCTCAGTAGTTCCTCCTTCTATCCTACGAATGGTAGTATCGAAGTATGAAAGTAAGTGTCAGCCTGCCGGAGGAGGACGTTCAGTTCCTCGACGCCTACGCCAACTCGAATGGCTTCGTTTCACGTTCGGCCGTGGTCCACAAGGCGGTCCGGCTTCTGCGCGCCTCGGGCCTGGGCGGTGCATATGAGAACGCCTGGCAGGAATGGGCGATGGAGGACGGCAACGATTGGGACGTCACCGTCAATGACGGTCTCGCCTGATGCGCCGTGGCGAGGTTCGACTGGTCGACCTCGATCCGGCACAGGGCTCGGAGGCAGATACGCGGCGCCCGGCAGTCATCGTCAGCAACGACGGAGCTAACAGCACTGCCGAGCGGCTCGGACGAGGAGTCCTCACCGTGGTGCCTGTGACCTCGAGGACAGAACGGGTGTATCCGTTTCAAGTCATGTTGCCCGCACGCGAGACCGGGCTCCAGCTCGACTCCAAGGCTCAAGCCGAGCAGGTACGTGCCGTCGCCGTTGAGCGCATCGGTGCACAAGTTGGATCGTTGCCGCCCGACCTTCTGACTGCGCTCGACGAAGCCCTTCGTCTTCATTTGGCTCTGTAGTTGGCGGCACGGCTGAGGGCACGCCCCGGAAAAACCGCTCCACTGGCGATTCCGTCCTGGGAGGATTTCAGGTTACTGAGCCACCGACAGGGTCAGCCGAAGCAGATCGTCGGGTGCGGCTGCCATGACATTGTGCCCGCAGTCGATGTTGATCACGTTCCAGGTCGGGTCGGAACGAAGTCGGTCGGCCGTCTGAACGAACGGCGAACTCTCGACCCACGGGGAGCCTACGGCCGCCAGATACACACGGCGCTCAACGTGGTCGCAGGCCCCAGTGATAATCGACCGCTGCATGAGAGTGCCCAATGGATGTGGGACTGCTCGCTCGTCAAAGAATGGCATCGGGTCCACGCCCACTCCAGTGCGGCCCGATCCTTCCGAGTACCACCGGCGTTGCTCTTCGTTGGTCATAGACCAACACGACTCGCCGTCACGCGGCACGAAGGCATCAACATAGAGGAGGCAGGCCACTCGCTCAGGCAGTCGGTCTGCAGCCCCGGTGATGACGCTGCCGGCGTAGCTGTGTCCGACCAGTACGACCGGCGCGTCCACCTCCTGGAGGAGGCCGACCACCTGGTTGACGTGTGTCTCGAGGTTGATTGTAGTGGCG
This sequence comes from uncultured Acidimicrobiaceae bacterium, assembly GCA_963812525.1. GTDB lineage: Bacteria > Actinomycetota > Acidimicrobiia > Acidimicrobiales > RAAP-2 > Bog-756. The sequence continues at coordinate 1,320,561 of CAWEVL010000011.1, read as the reverse complement.
GTATCAGGCACCTGTTCGAGCCCAACCAGCGTCACCGCTTCGGCCTGATGTCCGTTGCCCCTAAGAGTCTCGGCGAGGGGATCGAGGTTCCATCCTCCGTGGCAAGCACCCGGGACGAGCAGATAGCGGGCCATGTGAACCAGGCTACAGACAGAGTCCCTTGAGGAACTCTGACGGCGGGTATGGGGCAGTGCTGGGAGTCCGAAGCAGCTGATATGGGTTAGCCATCATCGGCGGATGTCGGCAAGGGTCCTCAGTTTGCTAAGGCCCAGCTGTCCGCACCTTGGCTGCCAGTGCGACGCGCCGCCCCAGACCCCGAACGGCACCCCCTCGGGCGGTCAGCTCGCGCCAGCAGAGAACCCGCTGTGTGGGACCCCTAGGTAGGGGAAACTTGGAAGGTACATCTCGTCACCGTTCGCTGTGACGTCTGTCGGGTCCGAAGTCAGCCCGTCGGTGATTGCCCCTGCGGCTGCATCGGGGGAGTAGCCCTTATCGACCAGAGGGAGCGTGGCACCAGCTATCGCACGTAGTTCAATGGTGACCACGTCGTCGAACACTCGCCGACCATTGGGATAGCCAGCGGCATCCTTGCCGATAAGCCCAAGATTGCTCATGCCAGAGGTTGTTGGAGGAATCGCCATATTCAGGCGCAGCATGTCCGCTTCCGTGGTCCCCATACTGTTCTGAAAGCCGGCTACGACGCCGCTCGGGATTCCGGTGAGGAAGATGGCCAACAGGTCGGCCCTATGGGGCGAATGTGCGTTGTAGGCGGCGAGGTTCGGAAATACGCCAGGGTAGAGAGTGGGCAGTAGCTGAGCTAGTTCGGGATTGGCCACTGCAGGAGCGAACTGCTTGTCACCGCTCGGTGTCTGAGAATTCCAGTAATCCTTCCTGGACATTGGCACCACTACCTCGTTGACTAGCGGATTCCCGAGCCGGGAGACTTGGACCCAGGGTCCGGTTTGAACGGAGCTGCCTTCGGACGCCTGAAGGACGCGTGCCTTTTGGCGGCTGGCTGTCGTCCACACGCCAATCACCGAGGAGGATGAACCCGCACTCTTCGGGGCAGCCCCGCCCTTGGCAACATCCGACATGGGTACCTGGAGAGCAATCGAATGCACGTTCACACCCTTGGTGGAGTTGACCCCTGCGGCCATCGCCCCGAGGCCAGTGTTGGCGAGGCCGAATGTGGCATGGTCCTGCTGGAAAGGCCGCAGGATGGCCAGATCGAATATCGAGCCCAAATCGACGAAGAAGCCTTCGGCCCTCTGCCCGGCGAACACCTGCCCACCATTGGGGAGGGCGTGGATGGCAGCCGCGGCCAGCGAAGGGTAGTTCGGTGTGGAGAGCGGCCCTATATTGCACGGCGGGCACGCCAGATTGGTACCCAAGGTTGTTGATTTTCCATTGGCAATGCGCTTGACGGTATAGAACTGGCGTCGATTCCAGGTCACGTCGGTCAGGCTGGTGATGGGGCCTGTGTTGTACAGAAACGTCTTTGGGTCAGTTATCTTGTTTGAAAACCGGAACTCGTAGGCGACGTCAGTGTGCCCGTCACCGGTGTTGTCGATGTTGATCGAATAGAGCACGTCATCGCCGAATTCGTAGAAGTTCGGCCCGCCGTCCGGTGCCTGTAGCGGGACGTAGTTGGCAATCAGCGTTACCGTGTTGGGTTTGTCAGGGCTGACGAACGCGTACAGATCGGTGCTATCGGCAACCGCGTCTTTGGAAATCTCGGGCGCTTCGCGGTGGGAGGACATGCATCACCTCGTGAAGTAGATTTGATGACCGCCACGGTTCGGATGGCCGCCCGGCACGCACCGGGCATAAGAGATTCGGCGTTGCTCCCAATCGGGATGACATTCGGTCACAATTTCTTTGGATTGCGCATGAAGCTAGTCAGGACGACGAATTGTCCAGATATTTCGTTGCTAGTCCTTATTGGGACATCCGAAGTGAGTTCGGCTCCGAACCTGTTTCGCTGGGTCCCTCTGACCGCATTGGTCCAGCTAGCGAAATGGAGCCAGAACATGAGCGACGCTGAGCCGGAGGACGCCCCCACCCGCGGACTTTGAGTCAACCCCTGTCGTCGAGGTCGTACTCGGCCAGAAAGTACGGGTGCTCCGGGTCGTAGGTGGTGAGGGTCGAGGGACGCTCGACTCGGCCGATCGGGCGGACGCCTCGACCCTCGACCCCCAAGCGCCCATCGCCGAGCTCGCGACGGTACCCCTCGGCAGCCGCGGCCAGCCGCTCCACCACCGCGGGATGCGCCATGCCCACCTCTGCGGTCTCCCCTGGGTTTTCCGTGAGGTCGTAGAGCTCCATCACCTCCTGACCCTCGCGGGCGACGTGGAGCTTGTAGCGGTGGTCGCGCACAGCCTCAAGGCTGTTCCCCCGGTAGTACGCAAAAGTGTGGTGCGGAGACCGTGCCGTCGGGTCGCGCCAGACGTCGAAGATGTCGAGTCCGTCGATGACCCGGTCGGCGGGGACCCGCGCACCGCAGAGTCCGGCCAGCGTCGGATACAGGTCCATCGACGTCAGCAGCTCGTCGCAGACCCGGCCTCCCTCGAGCGTGCCGGCCCACCGGACGATGGCCGGCACCCGCATGCCACCCTCCCAAGTCGAGCCCTTCGCCCCCCGGAGGGGCAGGTTGCTGCCGCCGAGGGGCTCACTCGACCCCCAGGGCGGCGGGACGTCGCCCAGCGAGCCGTTGTCGCTTGTGAAGATCACGATGGTCTGTCCGTCGAGGTCGAGTGCGCGCAATTCGTCCAAGAGCGCGGAGGTCGCCCAGTCGATCGACTCGACCGCCGCACCGTAGGGGCCGTTGCGCGTCCGCTCGAGGAACTCCGGCTGTACGTAGATCGGCAGGTGGACGTACATGTGCGCCAGGTACAGGAAGAAGGGGTCGTCCTCCGCGTCGCGCAAGAACGACAGCGCCTCGGCGACGTAGCGGCCGGTGAGCGAGCGCTGGTCGGGCTGCTGCTCGATGACCTCGTCGTCGGCGAGCAGGGGTAGCGGCGGCAGGGACCCGAAGAACTCCGGCGTGTTCGCCTGCCGGCCCATGTCGTTGCTGTAGGGCAGGCCGAAGTAGTGGTCGAAGCCGTGGTTGACGGGCAGGAACCCGGGCTGGTCGCCGCAGTGCCACTTCCCGATCATCTGGGTGCGGTAACCGGCGTCCGAGAGAAGGCGGGCGAGGCTGATCTCGCTTTGGGGCAGGCCCAGCGGCTGACCGGGGAAGAGGACAGGCAGCCCCTCGAACAACCCGAAGCTGATCCTGGGCGGATAGCAGCCGGTCAGGAGGGCTGCCCGCGACGGCGAGCACACCGGAGAGGCCATGTAGAACGAGGTGCACCGGATCCCCTCGTCGGCAAGTTGGTCGATCGCCGGCGTGGCGTTGCGCGCCGAGCCGTAGCACCCGAGGTCGCCATACCCCAGGTCGTCGCAGTTGATAAGGACGACATTGGGGCGAGGTGGCACGGCCCTTCGCACCGGGGAATCATAACGCGGCTCTGCGCGATGCGGCGTAGCTGACAGTTCCCGATTCGATCAGTGGATGGAGTGTCGTACGGTGCTTAGGGTGGATGCCCCACGGGCCTCTATCGGGTCCTGTCGGTGGAAGTCGATGATGGCGCCCCAGCAGTTGGGGATGCCTTCGTCCGTTCACGAGGCTGCTGTTCCCGTATGACCCGCGGTGGGTGCCAGTCCTGTGGGTACTTGGAATCAGAAATCCCAGTAGAGGTCATTGCCTTCGCTATTGGTTTCGACTTCCCACATTGCCGGGCAGCGACTAGCTGCGAATGGCGTCTGGCCATGACAGATAAAGAATCTGGGCGCCCACACCATGGATCGACACTGGACTTCACTTCGATCAGGTATGGCATGCCGTCGAACCTTTGTTCCACGCCATGGCCCAAACGACCGCTTGGACACTGACGTCCGAGGCTGTGGGAGTGCGGATGGCCGGTGTCCGAAGCAAAGCTCTCTAAGCCCATCTGAGTCAACTCCTTACTCTGCCTCTAGCCCCAGTTTCCCTCGAGTCTGTGCGCTTGAGTTGGTGTGCGGGAAGGGTTGGTCGGGAACGTCTAGGTGCAAAGCTGAACAGATCGGCTCCCAGCCATCCTCCGGGCGCCATTCCAGTAAGCGATCCTTCGGCGCAGTCGTTCGCACGTGTTCATTGTGGGCGAGATACGCTGACTTGGCTGACGTCTCCTCACGCCATTCAGAGGAGAACGCGGTCATCATCCCCCGTCCCATGCGGGTCCAGCCATCGTCCGGTGCGTTTGGGGCGAAATAGGTCGCCAGCGCAGGGAAGATTGTGCTGGAGGCGCTCTGCCACCAGGCGTCTGGGTCTCGCACGGAGAGGAGGATGAGCCCGTGTGGGAAGGCTCTGCTTATCTCTGCCCAGAACGGAGCCGCTGGCCAGTCAACTGTCGACTGGTATCCCTCGAAGAAGCTCTCCCATGGCGGAAGGTGGCCCTCGTAGGCATGTCCCCACGTGTCGGCGTCAGCAGTTCGCTCTTGGACTTCGACCATGTGATAGCAGGGCCCACTCAGGAGTTGTTCAAGGGCCAGCTTCAACGATGTAGTTCCGGTCCTGCCCAGACCTGCGCCGATGACTTGAAGTGCCACGTCGCTTCGCTCCCTTCCGAAGAGTTCGACGCCACGACGGCGCCTGTCAGCTGCACGGACACCCATACGGAAGATCCCAGCCTGATTCTCTGAGCCGGCGACGGAGACACCAACAAGCCAACCGCAACGGCGCTTCCCGGATGCATTGCGGCCTGCTCCCCGAGCTAGGCCTGGCCAACAATCTCGCAAACGTCCACACTTGCGAAGACCGCCGGTGCGTCAGGCATGTCCCGCAAGGTAGTGAAGGTCGTTTCTGCGGACCGAGCCTTGTCCTCGGTATCGAACAGCCAAAGAGAATGCTGTATGAGGTCCCCGCTATCGACGGTTCGAGCCCAATACCCACCTGGTGATCCAGTCATACCCTGCAACATTGCTATGCCATGATCACCGATCATGGCAAGCGTCTCTTCAGAGCGACCTGGCTTGATCTTCACCCGTCCGATCAGTGCATACACCTTTGCCCTCCCAGCTCCCAGGTCAACCAGTGTTCGTGACAGCAGCCAGTCTTGTACAGGATCAGGACGATGGCTACAGGCTCACCGACCGTCCCGGATTGTGCCTGCAGTACCCGCTATCTGGGACAGTCGTACCCGAAAAGCGTGCTCTGCAGAAGCGCCGCGGTATCCCAATGAACGCCTGTCCTGCCAGGTATCCGGCGAGCGGGCCACTGCTTACTGTCGAGGTGCACTTGAATCCGCCGGCGGAGTGGATGAAGCCCGAGGAAGTGGAGTCATAAAGCGCCACTGCCGGTCAGGAAGACCGAACCGGAGCCACCGGAGATACTCGGCGCGGTGAACCCAAAGCCGGTGTCACCAGTCGACGCGAAAGCCGCGGATGGCCCGAGCAGAGGCACGCAAGCGACGGCCAAGGCAGGCAATGCATGCCGTGGCCTCAGCGACGCCATGAGGCTCCGAGTTGTGGGAAGGGGTTGTAGCTCATCTGGGTGTTCGTTTCATTGGTTACGTGTGTTCGGGGATGAATGAGGTAGTCGTCGGGTTCGTGGATTGGGCACCCGCTGTGGTCTCGCCCTGCAGGAGCGAGCGCACCTTCATGAGGCCCAGACGGACACGAGCCTTGGCCGTGCCCGAAGGTATCGCCTCGGCCTGGCTGATCTCTCGAGCCGTGTAGCCATAGAAGGCGGCGAGGACGAGGGCCCGTCGCTGTTCAACGGGCAGGCGGGACAGAACGGTCCTCACCCGATTGGTCTCGTCGGTGACGGTGACCGTGTCTTCGGGCGTCGATCCGGGCGCCGGTTGGTTCAAGAAGATCGCGGCTCGTGGATCAGCCGGCTGGGCGCCCTTGCGTCTGAGGGTGTCCACGGCCAGGTTCCGGGTGATCGTCAGCACCCAGGTGGACACCGAGCCGCGGCGGGAGTCGTAGGAGCGGGCGTTGCGCCAGACGCGGATCAGGGCCTCCTGGGCGATCTCCTCGGCCTCTATCGGATCCCCCACGATGCCCCGGGCCAGCCCGTAGACACGCCCTTGATACCGGCACACAAACGTGCCCTCGGCACCTGGGTCCCTACGGGTAAGTCCAATCAACAGAGTCTCGTCGGAGGGGCGGTCGTCCGATCGGGGGCGTGGCGAGGCCGCTCTGTGGGTGCTCCGGTTCATCAGGGTCCTAATTCCAGGCAGCGAGTATCGTTACACTATGATCATAAACCTGTTATATCCATTACGCAAGGTACTGTAAACTAATCGTTGGAAACTCGGCATAGGCGAGGAGAGGAGACGGATGGCCCAGACAGACCTAGGCGGGCAGGGAGGTGAGGACGAAGGGGACCATGCGCACCGACGCCCAGGTCGACCCCGCGACCCTGGCTACGACAAGGTCATCCTCAATGCCACGCTCGAGATCCTCAATGACAAGGGCTACGCCGGCCTGACCGTCGACGGCGTCGCGGCGAGGACGGGTGTGGGCCGACCCACGATCTATCGGCGGTGGCGGTCCAAGCCGGCACTGGTCATTGCCGCCCTCACCCAATCCCCGCGCCTGTCGTTGACCCTCGACACCGGGTCTCTTCGTGGCGACCTGCTCGCCTTCCAGCGCGATCAGGTGAAGATGATGGACATGCCAGCATCGCGTCGCATTACCGCTGGCCTGGTGGCCGATCTCGTGGCCGACCCTGAGCTGGCTGAGACCTACCTCGGCGACTACGTCGGGCTGCGCCAGACGTCGGTGCGTCAAGCGCTCGAGCGCGGCATCGAACGCGGCGAGCTTCGGGCCGACGCCGACTTGTCCTTGATCTATGACATTTTGATTGGTCCTCTCTTCATGCGCTCTGTCGTGCGCGGCGAATCGCTTGGACCCGATATGGCGGAACAGACGGTCGACCTGGTCCTGACTGGCTTCGGGACTCGCGGGAAGGGACAACGGCGCCGAGAGTCCTCATAGTCCCTCGCAAGATTCTTGCTGCTGCGTTGCTCGAAGCCATGAATCTCCATGTAGCACGTCCGCGAACGATCGAGGTTGGCGACGTGTAGCACCACGTGGTTGACGGTCGTCACCCTGAGCTTCGGATTACCCATCGGCCCTCCAGCTTGCGGCACTGTCCGAATGAGCCCTCGCGGATCACCCGAAACCCGACGTTAGGCAGAGTCTTGTACTAGTAGCGATCGGGAGTCGACCGGCCGGCGCCGTTCGTTCAGTGAGCGGCCGCGAATGCCGCGTTGGCGTCTTCGGCGCTCATCGGAGGTCCGACCGGCGTGAGATCGTGGGCAGTCGCGACTCGCACGAGTTCGTCCATCGGCGGGAAGGCTGGCTGGGTGGGAAGGACATGAGCCTCGGCAGGTACACCCAGATCCCGGATCAGATCTCGGAAGCTGGCGTTGTCGTGAATGAGCAGGATGCGTGCGCTCTTGTCTCCCACGACCCGGAATGTGTGCGGCACACCCCGCGGCATCGACACCCAATGGCCGGCGCCGACAGCAAGGGTGTCTTCTCCGCAGGTCACGATCATCTCGCCCTCGAGGATGTACCAGGTGTCGTCGAGAGTGTCGTGGACGTGCAGTGGCGCAGAGGACCCCACTGGCAGGGTCATTTCGAGCACGATCGTGTCCATAGCGGGGGCGCAGCGATGTTCGACGACCAGAACGTCGAGAAACCACCATGCCTGGGCCTGCTCGTTGTGGGGACTGTCGACCATTGCTGCACTCATTGGAATGCTCCTTGTGATGGGTGACCCGGGGGAGAGGGCTGAAAGCCCCGCTCGGCTCAAGATGGTCAGGTTAACTTATCGTTTATCGTATGGTATCCTTACAATCATGTCAAGCGAATCGACGCGTGAAGGTCCTCACCTGGGCGCGATGCTTCGAGTGACTTGGCAATCGGTGTGGAGACAGATCTACGACGGCGTAGTGGCGGCCGGATACGACGACGTGCATCCAGCGCATGTGGGGCTGTTCGGCTATCCCGGCCTGGACCAGCAGCGCCCCTCTGAGCTCGCCAACCGACTTCAGATCACGAGGCAATCAGTCAACGATCTGCTGGGTCACCTCGAACACCATGGCTACCTCACCCGAGAGCCGGATCTCAACGACGGCCGGGCCCGGATCGTTGAACTCACGCCGAAAGGTCGTCAACTGCAAGAGGTCACCCACGAGGGAGCCCGAATCGCAGAACAACTGATGGCCGCCACCCTTGGAGCTCGGCGCTTCTCGGAATTGCGGCAGGCCCTTGAGGATCTCAACGCCTCGTCTCGCATGCCGTCCGCTCGTCTCCCAGCGGCGGAGTAGATTCACGGACTCAATTGATTGATCTCCTCTGTACATTGGGGAACGGTGGAAGCGCGTTCACGCGCCGTCGGGTACCGACCACTCAAAGCGAGATCCGCTACTCTCAGTGGCGCCACCTCATAGAGAGATCGCCTCGGTCACTTCTGGTGGGGGACCGAGTCTCCCCCTCCGTGGCCGCCCACCAACGGAGGGGCGCAGCCGCACCGACCAGGTTGCCCTCCGACCCCCTCGTCCCCTACCGTGACACGGAGCAGGGTTTCCCCTGGCGGCGGGATGCATAAGAGACAGGGGTTCATCGTGCGGAAATTCATCGGCGTCATGGCTGTCGTCGTGGTTGCCTTCACCGCCGTGGTGGCGGCGCACCAGCCGGGCGCCGTGGCGTCGGGCACGCCCCCGACCGAGCCCGGGACCATCACGGTCTCGGCGGTGACCGCCACCTCGGCCACCCTGACCTGGGTCAAGTCGACCGATCCCCTGGGCATCGAGGGCTACCGGGTGTACCGGACCCTGTCCGGCGGTCCGCAGGAACTGATCGCCACCACCGACGCCATCACCACCTACACCGCGGTATCCCTCCGCAGCAACGCTCACTACACCTTCGGCGTGACGGCCATCGATGTGGCCAACAACGAATCCACCATGCGGACGGTCACGGTGACCACCGCCACCAGCACCGATGCCACCGTACCGGTGGCTCCCTCCAGCGCCAGCCTCACGATCAAGGCGTTCTCGTCCACCCGGCTGGACGTGGTGTGGGGCGCCTCGACCTCCACCAACGTCGCCTATTACGAGGTCTTCCGGGCCGGCGTCCAGGTGGCGACGGTCGACGTGCCCAACGCCCCGCGCTACTCCGACAACGGCCTGGCCCCGTCGACGACCTACAGCTACACCGTGGACGCGGTCAGCTCGAATGGCGTCCACTCCGCGTTGACCGGCCCCAAGACGGGCACCACCACCGCCACCGGCGTCGTGCTGATCGCCCGGGGCCCCGTCGTCTCCAACGTGACCGCCACCACCGCAGTCATCTCGTGGTGGACCAACATCCCGACCAACGGGGTGCTCAGCATCGGCGGCCAGACCCTCCCCGACGGGGCCGGTGACGTCCAGCACCACCAGGTGCCGGTGTCCGGCCTGGCGGCGGCTACCACCACCCCGTACTCGGTGTCGGGCACCGACCCCAATACCAGCCAGTCGGCCACCGCCACCGGATCGGTGACCACCGCGGCGGCACCCGGCACGACCTTCAGCTTCGCCGCCATGGGCGACTACGGCGGTGGTGGGCCCGGTGAGGTCCAGAACGCCGCCAACATCGGCACGGCCGGCACCAAGTTCATCCAGACCCTGGGGGACAACATCTACCCCTCCGCCGGGCTGCCCGACCCCAACTTCACCACCACCTACTCGGACTTCGACACCCACTTCTACAAGGAGTTGGGTCCCGACGTGAACACCCAGGCGTTCTTCCCGGCCAACGGCAACAAGGACTACTACTCCAACGGCCAGTTCTGGGTGAACTTCCCCATGCTGGGGACCAACCACGAGTGGTACAGCTACAACTGGGGCGACGCCCACATCACCGTCATCGACAGCGAGCAGCCCATGGGCCCGGGCTCGGCGCAGTACCAGTGGATCCAGTCCGACCTGGCCGCCAACCAGGGCGAGAAGTGGCGGATCATCGCCATCCAGCGCCCGCCCTACAGTTCGACATCGGCCAACTCCAGCTCGCAGTTCGCCCAGGCCCTCATCCCGCTGTTCCAGGGGTACCGGGTCAACCTGGTGCTGTCGGGTAACAGCCACAACTACGAGCGCTCCTTCCCGCTACTGAACGGGGTGGAGGACAACACCAACGGGATCACCTACATCGTCTCGGGCGCCGGGGGATCCGGGTTCGACAAGTTCAACGACAGCACCTACCCCGAACCGACCTGGAGTGCGTTCCGAGAGTCCGACTTCTACGAGTTCGCCAAGATCACCGTGTCACCCACCTCCATCCAGGAACAGGCCGTCCGAGCCGACACCGACCTCCCCCTCGACTCCACCACCATCAATCCATTCCCGGCCGACACGACGGCCCCGGCCGCCCCCACCGGGCTGGCGGACTCCGGCGCCACCACCGCCTCGGTCCCACTCTCCTGGGCACCCAATGCCGTGGGTGACGGGGTGACCGGCTACGACCTCTTCCGGAACGGGACGACCATCGGCTCCACCACCGGGATCGGCACCACCTTCACCGACGGCACGGTGACACCGGGGACGACCTACCAGTACACCGTCGAGGCCGTGGACGGGGCGGGCAACGTGTCGCCGGCCAGCACCCCGGTGTCGGTGACCACGCCGTCGGGCTCCCAACCCCAGCTGGTCCAGTCCACCGGGGCCAACGAGTCGGGGACGGCCACCACCCTCACCGCCAACTTCACCAGCGCCACCACCTCGGGCGACCTGCTGGTGGTGTCGGCCAGTGAGTACGTCGGTGCCTCCAACCACATCACCTCGGTGACCGACTCGGCCGGCAACACCTGGACCAAGCTGCTCGACACCTACACATCGGGTCACAACTCGGACGGTGCCCTGTGGTACTCGGCCGGGGCCCACTCGACCACTTCGGTGACCGTGCACACGGCATCGGCCGCCTCCATCGCCATCTCGGCCCAGGAGTTCTCGGGAGTCGCTACTGCCAGCCCGGTGGACGGTTCGTCGGCTGTATCGAACACCGGCACGACGGCCAGTACCGGCGCGGTCACGCCCACGGCCGCCGGTGACCTCGCCGTCGGATTCGTGGCCGGCCACGCCAGCATCCAGCCCATCACCGTCACGGCGCCGGGCTTCACCGCCCAGACCCAGCAGAACTCGGGCACCAGCACCTCGGTGGTGGTCGGCACCCGGGCGCTCAGCTCCCTGGCGTCCCAGTCCTTCACCGGCAGCTTCGCCAAGGCCATGTACTGGACAGCCGGACTGGCCCTGTTCAAGGCGGCCTCCGGTTCCCCCCCGCCGCCCAATGACTTCTCCATCAGCACCTCGCCCACGTCGGGCTCGGCCACGGCCGGCTCCGCCACCACGTCGACCATCTCGACCGCGGTGACCAGCGGCGTGGCCCAGTCGGTGGCCCTGAGCGCCAGCGGCGCCCCGGCGGGGACCATTGTGTCATTCAACCCGACAACGGTGTCGGCCGGTGGCAGCTCGACCATGACCGTGTCGACCTCCGGGTCCACGCCGACCGGGACCACCTCGATCACTGTGACCGGGACGGGGGCCTCGGCCACCCACACCACTTCGTTCAGCTTGACGGTCAACCCCGTGGTGACCAATGACTTCTCCATCAGCGCCTCACCCACGTCGGCTCGGCCACGGCCGGCTCGGCCACCACGTCGACCATCTCGACCGCGGTGACCAGCGGCGTGGCCCAGTCGGTGGCCCTGAGCGCCAGCGGCGCCCCGGCGGGGACCACTGTGTCCTTCAGCCCGACAACGGTGTCGGCCGGTGGCAGCTCGACCATGACCGTGTCGACCTCCGGGTCCACGCCGACCGGGACCACCTCGATCACCGTGACCGGGACGGGGGCCTCGGCCACCCACACCACCTCGTTCAGCTTGACGGTCAACCCCGTGGTGACCAATGACTTCTCCATCAGCGCCTCACCCACGTCGGGCTCGGCCACGGCCGGCTCGGCCACCACGTCGACCATCTCGACCGCGGTGACCAGCGGCGTGGCCCAGTCGGTGGCCCTGTCCGCCAGCGGCGCCCCGTCCGGCACCCTGGTCTCTTTCGCACCGCAGACACTGACGGCGGGGACCGGGTCGTCGACCATGACCGTCACAACCTCGACGACGACCCCGGGTGGCACCTACCCGATCATGGTGACCGGCACCGGGGCATCGGCCAGCCACACCACGTCGTTCAGTCTGACCGTCCAGGCGGCGTCAGGCACGATGCCGGCGTTCGTCCAGTACGCCGGCGCCACCGAGACGGCCGCGGCCACGTCACTGAACGGCTCGTTCCCGACCCCCACGACCCGCGGGGACCTGCTGGTGCTGTCGGCCAGCGTGTACAACGGTGCGACCAACCACATCACCTCGGTGACCGACACGGCTGGAAACACCTGGACTCGGGTGGCCAGCTACAACTCGTCGGGCCACAACTCGAACGGTGAGGTCTGGTACTCAGCAGACGCCCTGGCGACCACCACGGTCACCGCCCACACCGCCTCGGCGGCGTCGATGAGCTTCGTGGTCCAGGAGTTTTCCGGAGTGGCCACGACCAGCCCGGTGGACACGGCCACCGGCGCCTCGGCCACCGGGCTGGCGGCAGCCTCGGGATCAACAGCCTCGACCACGGCCAACGACCTGGCGGTGGGGTTCGTGGCCGGGCACGGCAACGGTGAGACCATCACCGTCACCGCCCCGGGCTATACGACCCAGCCCCAGCAGACCACGACGGGCTCGATCACCTCCGTCGTGGCCGGCTACCAGGTCCTCGGCTCGCCGGGCTCGACCGCCTTTGGAGGATCCTTCCCGACTGCCATGTACTGGGCGGCCGGTGTGACCCTGTTCAAGCCGGCCGCTTGAACGTGGATCGCCATAGGCCTTTCTGCCTATGGCCAAGCTCACCATGGGTTTGATTCGGTCCCAAAGTGCATACCCTGCCCGTTGCAGCCCGATCACTACCCTCTAGCGCCCGGGGCCCAATTCGAAGCCACTCATGCCTCCGCCCGGTACAGGCCACCTCGGAGACCACCCCTTGCCTCCGGGTCCTGAGTCCATCCGAGACCCCCAGCGGTCACTGAGTGTTGCCGTCCCCGAGCCGGTGGATAGGGGCGCGCTTGGGAATGGCCAGCGATCAACCGGTCAGGCTGGTTCCTCGTTCGTTCCGGTTAACTAGCCCTCTCCTTGCTCGCGCCGCCGCAGCTCCTCCTCACGTCGATTGAGCTGCTCCTCTCGCAGGCGCAATCGAGCCTGCTCCTCACGGTACTGAACAATTGGGTTCGGCCCAGGCAGTTGCCCGTCGGATCCCCCGGAGTTCAGTCTCCCGTGCTGGCCCGCTCGATAGGTTGGGTCATTGGCTCGACGGGCCCACACCCGTGGTCGCCCTAACCCTAGCCACAACAGCGAACCGAGGTCCGACAACAGGACCACAATGAGGATCCACACCAACTTTGGCAAGTGCTGGATAATGGCGTCGTCGGTGGTTATGACGTCGTAGATGCAGTAAATCCACAAAACGAGGAACCCAACTGCGACCACTGCCCCAACGATGTCCGGCATCGTGCCCCTTCCGCCGACTTCGATCCAACGTCGATCGTGAATGCAACGGTAGCTGAAGCTTCGCAAGTGAGACAACGGTCTCCCCATGATTGTCGGAGCTATCGGTCCAGATTGGATCTTGAAGCATCCGCGCGCGATGCCGCAGGCGTGTCAGTCCTCCGGCGATCTGGGCTACACCGCCACCGGTGGTACTCGTGGTGAGGCTGCCCAGCACGTCGTGACGGGTGACGCCGGCCGAGGGGGGCGGAATCCGAGCCGCAAGGAGAAGTGCCAGTCCAGAGGCTCAATTGGGGTTTTGGCGCCCTACGATCAGCGAGAACACCCCTGGTAAACGGACCGAACCTCCATTGTTTGGGACACAGCTCACGGGAGACGAAGGGAACACGCCGTCACTCTCCGTCGTCGGATAATCAGTACCGATGCAGCAGAGAGTCCCAGTCGTGAAGGATGTGGTAGCGAACCGTTGGCGGCCATGGGTCTCGCATCAAGACCGGTTGCCGGTATCTGAGAGATGTCGTAGGGTCTCAATAAACGGCGGAGCGGAGGAAGTAATGGGCGGACGGTTTGACGCAATGGCACGATCGGCCGCGCTTCCTAGCCGCGGAAGAAAGTCTGGGACCAGTCGCCGCACGTTCTTGCGTTCGTTCGCTGCCGCTGGAGGAGGGGCCGTTGTCGCAATCGCTGCGCCGGGAGCGGTGGCTGGGGCCAGAGTCAGGTGTCCAACTGGAGAGAAACTGTGCAACGGTGTTTGCCTTGGCGTAGAAAATGATCCGCTCAACTGCGGCCACTGCGGAACAGTTTGTCCCGATGGTCTGATCTGCACCCACGGCAAATGTCAGTACTGCTCGGCAGACACAGTCACCTGTGGCAACGAGTGTGTCAACCTGAGCACCGACGAATCCAATTGTGGCCAATGCGACAATGCGTGTCCGTCCTGCCACGTCTGCCAGGACGGAGCCTGCATCCCGACCTGTCCCAGCGGCCAAGTCGAATGTGGTGGCACATGCACACTGATCTTGTTGGACCCCAACAACTGTGGAACGTGCGGTAATTCCTGCCCGGCAGGGACGACGTGTGTCAACGGAGCCTGTCAACAGATTTGTCCCAGCGGCCAAGTCGATTGTGGTGGCTACTGCACAAACCTGAGTTTCGATCCGGCCAACTGCGGAAGCTGCGATCGCGCATGTGCAGGCGGACAGGCCTGCCATTCCGGGATATGCGCCTGAACAAGCGGGAGCGTCGGCGTCGAAAGAGTCGATTCCGAACGCGCCGAACCGTTCGCCGCACCTCACTGATCCGACCTGAGACGTGACCGGCCTAGCTTTGGTGGCGCGACTTGTGCTCGCTGCTGTCTTCGCCCTGAGCGCGATCGGCAAGATACTCGACCTTCGTGGAACCGGCGAGGCGGTGGGCAATTTTGGGATCCCCGAGGGTCTCTCGCTGCCGGTCGCAGGCGGGCTGGTGTCTGCCGAGTTGGCGACGTGCGCACTTCTGGTTCCGGCGACGAGCGCGATCATTGGCGCCGCGGCTGCATTACTGCTCCTGAGTATCTTCACCGTTGCCGTAGTTGCGAGCCTGGCCCGGGGACGCACTCCCGATTGTCACTGCTTCGGGCAAATTCACAGTACACCTATTGGCCCGAGCGTCGTTGTTCGCAATGCAGTGCTCGCGGCGTTGGCTGGGATTGTCATTGCCGGCGGAGGCGGTCTCAGCGTGGGCGCCTGGTGGGACGGCCACAGTGAGCACGTCCGGGCCGGAGTAGTGGTAGGGGTCGCCTTCGTGGTGGTCCTTGTTCTCGTGGGGTGGAAGCTGCTCGTGAAGTACGGGGAGCTCCTGCTTCGACTGGACAACCTTGAAGCGGCGTTCCAAGCATCGGCCGGCGCCGTCGAGCCAGTGCTCATGGCGGCCCCCGACTTCCACCTGCCGGGCCTGTTCGGCGAGACCATGACGCTCGCCGCGCTGCGGGCCAGGAACCTTCCGGTCATCCTCCTATTTACCGATCCACACTGCGGACCCTGCGGCGCGCTCATTCCTGAGATCACAAGCTGGCAACAGTCGAACCGGGCGTTCACGCTGGCGGTGATCAGTCGCGGGAGTGCACGGGGGAATCTCGACAAGTTCGCAACTACCGGAATTGAGAATGTGTTGCTACAGCGGGACGACGAGGTGGCCTCCGCCTATGGGATCCAAGGGACACCTAGTGCAATCGCCGTGGCGGCGGACGGGACCATGGCAAGCTCGGCAGCAAGGGGCTCTGACGCCATCCGAAGACTTGTTGCAACGCAGGGCGGGTTCCAGCGGGTTCCCATCGAGATGGTCGCCCAAGCCAACGGTCATGGCAACGGAAGTGGCAACAATGGCAACGGTTCGCATGCCACGCTGGCGACCGTGCCAGTGTCGATCGGTGATGTTGCCCCAGCTGTCGAGCTCCCCGATCTTCAAGGTCGGCAGATCAACCTCAAGGTCAGTCGAGAAACAGTTCTCGTGTTTTGGAATCCAGATTGTGGTTACTGCATCCAGCTTCTGCCACAGTTCCGGGAATGGGAAAAGCAGCGAGTCGATGACGATGTCGAAGTGGTTATCATCACCACGGGATCGCTCGAGGCCAACAATCGTTTGGGGTTCACATCAACGGTTCTGCTCGATGAATCCTTCTCGGTAGGCCCGCAATTTGGGGCAAACGGTACGCCGATTGCTGTTTCCATTGACGCCAATGGACTGATCACCTCGGATTTGGCCACCGGAGGTCCGGCCGTTCTGGCTCTCATGGGGGCGGCTGTCTCCCCTGACCATCACCTGAGCCAATAGTCATGTCTGCGGCGGCCTCGGTTCAACCGTGGTCCTTGGCACCCCTATGGGTCTCGGGAAGCGTGAGGCGGTTATTCACCGGCCCGGATTTGCCGTTGGGGGGCAGTGGTGCCATCTGGTCCGCACCTTGGGTAGGTATCTCGTCGGGGAGAGAGGGAGACGCACACCTAGGCGGCGCCAAAACCGCCGGCGCACGGGCGAGCGCAGGGCCCCGAACTAGGGACGGAGCAGCCAGGGCTGGCGTGTTTCGGGCAATATTGCGGTCATGAACGACATCGACCTGACCGACGGGCGGATCTTCGGGCGGGGTTTCCCCCATGACCTGTTCACGACGTTGCGACGGGAGGCACCGGTCTACTGGCAGCCATTCTCGCCCGACTTTCCCGGCGAGCATGACCCAGGCTTCTGGGTCCTGTCGCGTCACGCCGACGTGCAGGCCGCGAGCCGCAACGCTGACTCGTTCTGCTCATACGATGGCCCACAACTTGCAATCCAGCCCGCTATGCGGGGGACGATGCTCGTCACCATGGACGGACGCGACCACGTTCGGCAGCGCCGCCTGATCAGCGCCGGTTTCACGCCCCGCATGGTGGGGCGACTCGAGGCCCACACCCGCGAGTGGGCGATATCGATCATCGAACGAGCACTCGAACGGGGTAGCTGCGACTTCGTCCAGGACGTCGCATACGAGCTGCCCATGCACATGATCGTGGACATCGTCGGCATCCCCGTTGACGACCGCGAATGGCTGTTCGGTCTCACTAAAGCACTACTGGCCGGCAGCGATGCCGATCATGTCGCGTCACCTGACGAGTTTCTAGCGATCCAGGTCCAGATGTTCGAATACGCACAGGAACTCGGGCGGCGCAAACGTGCCGCACCACAAGACGACGTCTGGACCCTTCTCACGACCGTCGAGATCGAGACCGACGACGGTGAACACACCAAGCTGGGCGAGACCGAACTTGACATGTTCTTTTTTCTCCTAACGATCGCGGGCAGTGAAACGACCCGCAACGCGATCTCCGGCGGGCTTATCGCGCTGGTCGAGCACTCCGACCAGCTTGCCCGCCTTCGCTCCGATCCCGCCGCGATGAAACCTGCGGTCGAAGAGATCCTTCGCTGGACATCTCCCGTTGCGTACTTCGCTCGCCGGGCAACGCGACCGACCGAGATCCGCGGCGTCCCGATCGCCGAAGGCGACCGCATCACCCTGTGGTACCCGTCCGCGAACCGAGACGAGGAAGTCTTCGAGGACCCGTTTCGCTTCGACATCATGCGGACACCAAACCATCACGTCGCCTTCGGTGGCGGCGGACCGCATTTCTGCTTGGGCGCGAACCTCGCTCGCCACGAGATCGCGATCATGTTCGAGGAGCTCCTGGCGCGCACGACCGACATTGAGATCCTCGCCCCACCCACGCATAGCGGACTCACGATCGACAACCCCGTCCTCGGCGCCGTCCGCGAACTCCAGGTACGCCTGAGCTGAACTACACGCCGGCTCGTGGTTCGACGTGACGTGCCAGTCCCCGGGTTCGGCCCAGGCGAGGATCGAGCGCTCCGCATAACCTCCCACTTGCCCATCCCAAAAAGAACGACGTCCGAGTGCCCCACTAGGCTTGGTACAGAACATGGGCGCTTGTGTGAGCGTACGTGTTGCGGAAGGGGGTCACGATGTCTGACCTGAATTCTGAACCTGGCAACAGGAATCTGAACCTGGCAACAGGAATAGGCCCCGACTCGGTGGCGGAGCGATTGCAACTCTCATCGGAGTCGGACTGCTTCTGATCTTCATCATTCAAAACACCGAGAGGATCAGACTTCACTTCTTGGTCTGGAACTTCTCTTGGCCGTTGTGGCTTTATACCATCGTCGTCGCGGTGTTCGGAGCTCGGTGTGGTTCGGACTTGGTGTTATGCGTCGCCACCGACGCCGCAAGGAGCGCCGCGAAGACAGACGGGGATGAAGAGAGGTTATGCGGTCCTGCTCCTTTCAAGCGGAGAGTCCGCGTCAAGCCGAGTGTCCTACCTACCCGGCAGCGTTTGGGGCGCCCAAACTGGGCTATGCCGAGACCTCAAGCAGAAGTGACGCCCTGGGACCATCGTCAGACGGCAAGGTCGGCGGGGATCTCGCACGCCTCCATGGTCGCTCCCGGGCGGGCCCTCCGCCCCTCCGCCCATGGCAAGTTCGATAATCCGCCGGGCAAGGAGTCGAAGAACCCGGGTTGGTTGAGTTCTAATGGATCGATTGCTTTTCAGCGGGTCACCTGGTGGCCCCTCAGCCCACCACAGTGAACAGACGCCAGGCACCCGGCACGCCTTTCAGCTTGTGCTCCCCACGTTCGGCGAACTCGACGCTCGATCCGACCACGAGGTCCTTGACCGTCGATGACACCAGCACCTGGCCGGGGCCAGCCAGGGCCGACACCCGAGCACCGATGTGGACAGCCATCCCGGCGACGTCGTCGCCCCGGACCTCGATCTCCCCGGTATGGATACCAGCGCGAATGCCGATGTCGAGGATGTCCAGCGACTCTCGAATGGCGAGGGCACATTCGATGGCTCGACCGGGACTGTCGAAGGTGGCCACGAAGCCGTCCCCGACGGTATTCACCTCGCGGCCCCGGAACCGCTCGATCTGGGTGCGCACCCTCTGGTCGTGGCGTTCGAGCAGATCCCGCCAACGGCGGTCTCCGAGTTGCGCAGCCCTGTCGGTGGAGCCCACGATGTCGGTGAACAGCACGGTGGCAAGGATTCGCTCAGCGCCCGACCCACCCCGGACTCCGGTCACGAACTCCTCGATCTCGCCAAGCATCCGCTCGGTGTCACCCACCCAGTAGAGCGCGTCCGCGCCGGGCAGCTCGACGTATTTGACACCGGGAATCTGCTTCCCGAGGTACCGGCCGTGACCGACCTCGAGGAAGGGTGCCGCCACCTCCTGACGGTGCAGGACCAAAGTGGGTATCCGTATCTGCGCGAGCAGCGGGCGGACGTCGTTACCGAACACCTCCGCCCAGTGCGCCTTCGCCATGACGGGCGTTGCGCCGAGGTTGCCAGCCCGGTCGAACCAGGCCCGAAAGGCCGGGTCGCCTGCAGCGCCCGGCGCCACCATCGTGATCATGTCCACGCCCTGTTCAACCGCATCAGGTTCGACCAGCGGCCGCACCAAGGCATCGAAGCGGGCCTGGCTCACGCCATAGGGGTAGTCCGGGGCCGTCATGAGTCGCGCCGCGCCGTTCACGATTATCAGGTGCGACACCCGCTCGGGATGGATCGCCGCGAGCGTGATGCCCTCCGCCGCCGACAGATAAGGGGCGAACACTGCGGCGCGCTGCGAGCCGGCCGCATCGAGCACGGCCAGCGCGTCCTCCACCCAGTGCCTCCCCGTCGGTGCGGCCGACGGCGATCCCCGGTCGGACAGGCCCACACCCCGCTGGTCGAAGCGGATCAGCCGGCCGAAGGCAGCCAGCCGCCGCACAAAGCGGGCCATGGACGGCTCTTCGTCAATGCAGTCGATCGGGATGAGGAGCCCCGTATAGAGCAACAGGTCCACGGATCCCTCGCCGAGCAGCTGGTATGCGATGTCCGAGTCGCCGCACTTGGCGTAGCGAGTCCTGGTGCTGGAAGGCACCCTGACAGAGTACTGGGCAATCTGAACCCCTGTCCGCCTCGACCGCTCAACCGTTGCACCGGAATCCCGGTCGGGTTGGCATGGTTGGGATGCGCGAAGTGCCGCTCGGTGGCTCCTTGGGGTGGCCCCAGCCGACGTTGGGGGACTGGGACACTCGACTCAGGTGGTGGTTTCGTCCACATGGATGAACGCCACCGTGTTCCCCTCAGGATCGATGACCGGCGCCCTGTTCCCGCGCCAGGGATGATCTCGACCTCAGGTCGCTTGATTCCTCGAGAGCACGATCAACTGGCCGAACGGCATCAAGAGCACGAAAGAGGTTCTTTCTGTCAATGCCCTCCTGCCGCCTGATCCCGTCATCGATGGAGAGCAGGGACTCCAAGCAACAGGCACTGCGACCAGGTCGTTCGCTGGGGTCATCACAACGACCAGCTATCTGGATCAGGCATCCACCAGCGCCTTGCAGAACTGCGTGAGTGGGTCGACGGCGCCGATCGGGGTAGTCAGCTTCGATCCGGTCAATAGCCTCGCCACTGCCGGGAAAGATGTGCTCACAACGGGAGGTATCGGTGGCAAGAAAACGGCGTCGCGACGCTGGTAGGCAACGGGGACTGGCGCTGCCTCAATTCCCTCCGGTAACCGTTACGTTGACCCTAGGGGCATCTGATCGGCTTGGCTGGTCGTGGTGAGCCGAGTCCGCGGTCCGCATGCGGATCAAAGTAGCGTTCAGCCACGCCCGATGAGCGCCCCTCTCCCGGCGATGGGTGACACCCCCACCCACGTTCAGGCCATTCGGGATCGGTTACCTCCAAGGCGGTCGACGACGGTTAGGCACCGGACATGCTGTAGAGCTTCCATTGTTCAGGGACGCCCTTCAGACTGTGAATCCCTCGATCGCGGAACCCGATTCCCGAACCAATCACGAGGTCCTTGACGGTCGTGGAAACGAGGACCTCGCCAGGCTGCGCGAGCCCTCCAATCCGCGCCCCGATGTGAACTGCGATCCCGGCCAGGTCATTGTCCCGTACCTCACACTCTCCTGTGTGGAGTCCACAGCGGACCTCGATGCCGATCCGGTGCGCTTCTTCGGTGATGGTTCTGGCGCAGCGGAGAGCCCGACCCGGTCCGTCGAAGGCAGCAAAGAACCCGTCCCCGAGACTCTTGATCTCCCGGCCGCCGAAGCGACCGATCTCCCTCCTTGTCAACTTGTCGTGGCGGTCCAGGAGGGCACGCCAGGCCTGGTCCCCGAGGGTCGAGGCCCGCTCGGTCGAGCCCACGATGTCGGTGAAGAGCACCGTGGCGAGCACACGATCGATCTCATGGTCGCCTCGTGTGCCGGTGAGGAACTGTTCGACGAGATCCATGGCCTCGTCCTCGTCACCGGGGCGAGCACTCAGATGGAAGTCCCCGGGGAGCTCAACCAACGTGGCGTTGGCGATGTGCTCGGCCGTGTAGCGGCCGCCCTCGATTGGCGCGACGTAATCGCCGCTTCGATGGATCACGAGAGTCGGGGCGCTGATAGACGAGAGAACGGATCTGATGTCGACCTGGAGGTTCATCTCAAGCAGTTGGCGGGCTGCTCCCGGACTTGCCGCAAAGCGTTCGAAGCGCCCCGTGTCCTCCTGCGCTCGTTCGTCGTCTGAGACCCCCACGATGAAGAAGGGCAAGACCGTTCCCGTCCCCCAGTTCTGCTCGACGAGATCGAGTTGCGGAGCAACCGCTTCCTTGGTCCACCCCCAGGGCCAATCGGGTCCAGCGGCAAACCGAGGGCCCGTCCCTCGCAGCACCAGCGCAGAAGCCCGTCCGGGGTAGATGGCGGCGAACGCCATGCACATGGGGCCACCTTCAGAAACCCCGATGAGCGCCGCTCGTTCGCTTTCGGCCGCATCCATCACCGCTCGGATGTCGTCCATGCGTTCGTCGAGAGTTGGCCAGCCCCCGACCCGGTCGGACAACCCAGTGCCCCGCTTGTCGAACACAATCACGCGGCAGAATTGGGAGAGACGGCGGAAAATGTTGGCCCAGTACGGAAGTTCCCAGTTCATCTCCACGTGAGAGATAAAGCCAGGGGCATAGACCAGGTCAAAGGGTCCCTCGCCAAACGTCTGGTAGGCGATGTGGAGGTCCCCGCTCATGGCGTAGCGAGTGACGGGCCGGTTCACTACTCCTAGTGTGCTCCAAACGGGGCCATCGTGCTATACGGAGACGCCGCCGTCAATCAACCGGCTCAGCTCTGGGCGGCAGTCCACTACTTGTGTAACTGCCCGGCGTCTGCCTGGATGTCGGCCGGACGCAGGCCTCTGTCCCGGGAGTATGGGGCATGCCCCGGAGTTGCGGCCGTCAGGGACGATCCCCCTCGCTGATGCCGAGCCGAATCGCTCTGGCCACGGGAGAAAGCCGATGCAGCGGGCCATCCAACTCCAGTCCGTTCGAGACTGCTATTGGTGGTTGGGCCAGGAATCTGGGTTGCGCACCACGGTGAGGCCAACTTGCTGCATGCACCAGAAAGGGGTGACAGATGACCACATCACCGGCGGAGCCGGTTGCAAACACTTCGCCACGCTTCGATGCCGGGAGTGGGATCTCTGATTCTTGACCTTCGTAGGCACCGGGTAGGCCCACTTCACCGGCGGGAGCGAGCAGCCTTGCCATCTCCAGATGGGAGCCTGGGAGCAGGCGGCTCGGTGCGTCGTCCGTCCCCACGTCGGAGACCAGACACAACAAGAGCAGCGCCCGCTCCTTCGACCGGAAGTTCACGAACCAGCGGGGGTCGCCGGGTGGTTGGAAGCTCGAATCGATGTGCCACCCGGCGTCCCCCGGATCCTCCCTGCTGGGGAATCTCACGACGAACGAACCCAGATTCGGGCGGGCCTGCCAGGCATCCGGGTTGACCAGCTGGCCGACAGCGTCGAGCAAGAGCGGGGAGTTGGCTGCCTCTCTGAAGCAATCCCCAGCCGGTACACCCCTGACCACCGGCCGTCGCCAAGTGTTCGGGATTGCGAGGTCGATGCCCAGCTGCTGGGCCGCCGAGCGTTGACACTCCACAGCCAGTTCCGTGGGAAAGGCGGAACGAATCACGAGATAGCCCTCCCTGATGAATCGCTCCAGTTCCTGCGGCTCCAACACCCCACCATCTTGACGGCAGCCCAACAGGGAGGGCTAAGCGCGGTTGATCCGGACCGCGGCTTACCGAAAGATTCGGGATCGCTCGCCGGGGAATCCAACACCGTTCGTTCTTCGCCTCTTCCGTCCTCGCCGGCGTCTGGTATCCCACATTTGGGCAGAGTGCCTTCGAGTTGTCAGCGGCCACCGTGGCCTTCTGCTCGGGCTGAGATCGAGCTCTGACCTCAGCCTTATTGGGGCTGAGGTCACAGAGGGCCCGTTGGATCCGAGGACTCAGCCGTAAGCGTCCAGAGGTCAGGCGACCGGTCACGAGAAGGGGAGGGTGACTGGGCCAATGTGCTGGTCGAGAATGGTCAATAATCGCCTACGACCCGGCGTTGTGCTCCCGTGACATTCCGGCGTCGGAGGAGCAGACTGGACCCTAAGAGGAGAGTGCACGCTCAGATAGGAGTGGAATGGTGATCCGTTTCAGGTTAATCCTCGCGGTCGGTCTCGCTCTCTGCGGTATCGGAGTACTCGCGGTGCCCAATACTGCTTCGGCCTCGGGAACTCCGACAGGTACCGGAACATTGGGGTGTCGGGTTAGTGGCAGCGTTGGCTTCAGTCCACCGCTCACCCCGCTGCCCTACCAGGCCCAGCGGGGCCTAAAGGAGATCGCCATCGTCGACCTCCAACTCAGTAATTGCAGCGGTCCCAGCTCAAACACTCCTCAACCAAATCCTATCGCTGGAACGTTTAACGGGAGCGGGAATGTTCACCTCAAGGATACAAAGGTCGAATTTATGAACCATATCTACAACGGAATCGGGGGATGCAGCTACAGCGACTTCAATCCGGAAGGAATGCTCCACTTCGCTGAGGCGTGGACTGGCGAATCTCTCATTTCAAAATCGCACATCAGGATTGAGGTAAGCACGATCGGCGGCCAAGTGAACGGGACCTCGTCGGGGTCATATGCAGGGAGCGCGTTTGGCACTCTCAACCTCACCGCAGCGTCATCGCAGGAGTACAACTCCATCTGCAACGGAAACCCTGATGGAAATGGCTCCATCTCTGTGCTGCAGTTCGATCCATCAACGAGCAGCTTGACGATCGGAGTGGGCTGACGATTTGAACGGGTGATGCGGTGTCCACACGCCCGGATGTGATGCGATGAAGGAGCGGGGCCTCCGCTCCCCGTGAAAGTTCCACTCTCACGATCGAGACTGGGCTCTTCACAGCAGTTCCACAAGGAGGGAGGCCCCTATGGGTAAAGAATATGTGGGTATCGACCTGCACCGGCGGCGTTCGGTGATCTACCGGATGGACGAGGCGGGTGAGCGGATCGACTGTGTCCGTATCAACAATGACCCGGTCTGGTTTGCCCAGGAAGTGGGCAAAGCGCCGAAAGGCAGCGACGTGGTGATCGAGGCCACCTATGGCTGGTACTGGGCGGTCGACCTGCTCCAAGAGCACGGCTATGTCGTCCACCTTTCCAACCCCCACGGCAACGACTGGGGCAAGCGGCGGGTGAAGAACGACGAGAGGGACGCTCGGGATCTGGCCGATCTGTTGCGGCTGGGACGGCTGGCCGAGGCGTGGATCGCTCCGCCGCCGACCAGAGAGCTCAGAGAGCTGGTCCGGTTTCGCTACAAGTTGTCCAACCTCCGCACCGGGATCAAGGCCCAAGCCCATGCGGTGATGGCCAAGAACGGAATCCTGCCCGTGCGCAACGACATGTGGGGCGAGAGTGGGTCAGCCCAATTCGACTCGCTCGAGCTGCCCGATGCCTTCGACCATCGGTTGGCGGTCCTGCGCGACCTGGTCCACACCTACGACGAGGAGATCGAGCGGCTCGACCGCACCATCCACTCCATGTGCAAGGACGACCGCGGCTACCAGGCCGTCCAGGCCATCTATGGCGTGGGCAAGGTATTCGCCGCGGTGTTCGTGGCCGAGATCGGGGACGTCCACCGGTTCGAGTCCCCGCAAGCCCTTTGCTCCTGGGCCGGCCTCACACCTGTCCACCGAGAGTCCGACGGAAAGGTTCACCGGGGCCGCATCACCAAGCAGGGCTCACGCCTGGTCCGGTGGGCAGCCATCGAGGCGGTGGCCCGCTATCACGGAGGCGAGATCTTCGAGGAGCACTTCCAGGCCATCGCCGCACGGCGAGGCCGGACCAAGGCGAATGTGGCCATCGCCCGCAGAGTTCTCACGCTCGTCTACTACGGCCTGAGAGACGGCGAGATTCGCTGCCTCCGGGACGCCAAGGCGGCGTGACGCTCGGACACACCGGACGCGAGCTCGTAATCAGGCAAGGCTCCTATCTCGCCGAGGTGGCGACGCCGTCAAAGTGATTGAGCCCGTCCGGCTGTGGCCGGAACGCATCATGCCGAGCAACTCGGCGAAGACATGCCTGGGCAGCCGAGCCTGCCCCTTCCTCACCCTCTCGTGGATGAGAGATCTTGGTGCGACACTCACGGCGCTGAGACGCCGGCAGTCTCAGTCTGACTAACCAACACCACCACGACGGTCCGACCGTCTCCGATCAGCGCGTCCATACAGAGAACACATCGGCCACCTCCGTGCCTATAGGACTAAAGGCCCTGTCTTGACACGGCCCCGCTCCTTCAGACATGCCTGGTTGAGGGGCAGGGGTGCAGTCGAGTCCTCAGGGCCGCTATGGCCATGTTCTGGGCTGGCGTCGACCCCACCCTCAGCCGTACGTCTCCTCAACTACCACAGCCTGATCGAGGCTGACGCCGAATATGCCAGTTCAATCTGATGGGAGCTTGGCACCCCGGGTCCCTGGGACAGGTATCGAGATGGGGGAGGGGAGTCAGTGTCCCCGAGTAGCGGTACCGGCGGCCGTTTCGCACGAATGGCATTGAGAGTATGGGACCGTCTCACGTTTACGCCCTCGTCGCCGGTGAGGAGCCACAGCGACCGCACGGCGCGATCCCATCGAAAGGGGCCAGACGCTTTGTGAGCCGTTGGCACTCCCGGCGTTGGCAAAGGTAGGCCCGGGGTTCGTTCCTTGTCGGGAGTGGTGGGACAGCCCGCCGGCTGATTGACGGACTCCGCATGAGCGTTCGCCCAGTAGCGGGTGGGCGGCGCTCCCCCCAGATGCCACCCACCCCTACTTGGTCAGAACCGTGTCGACAGGGTCCATAGTCGATCGTTCGGCCGCGTACCTGACCGCGAGTGGATCAATCCCCAGCGCGATGGGTCCTGGCCTCGGAGTGGAAAGCGAGTGTCCATCAATGCTAAACCCGTCTCGGTTGTGCCAGGCGAGGCGCACCGGGAGAGGTCGGCGGTCTATGTTCTGGTTCTCCAAGGAGACGCTTCTTAGCCGGCCCGGCGGGATCGACCGCCGCCGCTCGAACCGGATCAGTCAGTGTTTGGCACGGCTTAGGTGGATTACACCGCTCGGGGCCGGGCTCTTGGTAGGGATGACCCTTTTGACGCCCGGGTCGGCCTCGGCAGCTAACTCCACAAACTGGCCCGCCTACTTGTTCGGGAACGAGCACAATTCGTTCAATGCTGCCGCTACAGCCATCACCACGTCCAACGCAGCTTCGCTCGAACAGGCCTGGAGCTTTGTACCCCCCGGGCACTTGGGTGGGCAGATCTACTCAAGCCCGATTGTCTACGACGGCAACGTGTACTTCGGATCTGACAACGGCAGTTTCTATGACCTGAGCGAGACCACGGGAGCCGTGATCTGGAGCCACATGACCAAACAGCAGCCTGTGCTCACTTGCAATTGGCCTGAGCAACCTCAGGGCTTTGTCTCCACCGCCACCATTGCCCTGGATCCCCTGACCGGTGACCCCATCGTGTACGTGGCGGCCCCCGACGGCTACCTATACGCCTGGAACGCAATCAGCGGGACTCAGCTATGGCGCAGTGTCATCGCCATACCGTCGAGAAAAGTGAACAACTACTTCAACTGGTCGTCACCCACGGTGGCAAACGGGACGATCTACGTCGGCGTCGCCTCCGGCTGTGACTTTCCCCTGGTCAGGGGCGGCGAAAAGTCCTACAGCCAGACTTCGGGTCAGAAACTGGCGACCTTCCATTCCAACCGGCCTGGCGATCTGGGCGGTGACATCTGGAGTAGCACCCTGGTCACAGGAGACGGCTCGGTCTATGTGGATACCGGCAACCAGGCCACCGATGGGGCCATCGGTCGATCCGACTCGATCATTCGATTGGACCCTCAGACACTGAAGGAAAAGGACATCTTTACCATCTCCCCTGCCCAACAGGTTGGGGACGGAGACTTCGGATCTTCCCCCACCACCTGGACGGCCAGCCTGGGAGGAGTCTCTACACAGCTGGTTGGGGCATGCAACAAGAATGGGCTGTTCTACGCCTTGCGTGCCTCCGCGCTTTCGGCTGGACCCGTGTGGACCGACTCGCTCGGCACTCCGCCGCAGCAGGTCGGATATCTCTCCATTTGCAGTTCGTCTGCCGTCTGGGATCAGAACACCACCCAGCTCTTCCTCTCGGGAAACCTCACCACCATCGGCGGCACCGTGTACAAAGGGTCGGTTCAACTGGTGAACCCTGCGACCGGTGTCCCGGTGTGGCAGACCGGCCTGCCCGGTGCAATCCTTGGAACTCCGACACTCGACGGGTCAGGTGTCCTGGCTGTGGCGACCTGTGATTACTCCGGGGTCCCAAACGCGATCTATTTGCTCGATGCCGCTGACGGTCAGATACTCGCCACAGTGAACTCAGACGATCCCATTTTTGCCCAACCCACGTTCGCGGATAACTACCTCTTCGCAGCTACCATCGGACAGGGTCTCATTGCGTATCGGCCGTCAAGTTGAAGGCTTCGTAATTCCACGACCTTCGCTCGACCGCTCGGGTACGGGTGGCCCTTTGGGGGCAGTGGGGAATCGAGTCTTCAGGGGCGCTACAGCCTTCCTCTGGGCTGGCATTGAGCTCCGATAGACCGTACGTCTCCTGAGCTTGCCTCAGCCGTAGTGAGGCTGAGGCCACATAGGGCCCGTCGGATCCGAGGACTCAGCCGTAGGTCTCCTGAGATCACGACGACCGGCGGTGAACAAAGGAGGGGAGCGTGGTATCCCGGCCAGGGTGTCCCACTGAGCCGGTGAGCCGGTGGTCAGGACACTTAAGCGACAACCTCAACCGGTGGCCGTTGACGCAAGAGCAGTCACTTCGGCGGCCAATCGCTCAGCCAGGTCTGAACTTCGATTCGCCCCAAAAGCCATAGTTGAGAACCTTGGCTGTCCAGCGCACCCAAGGACAATGGTGCCATCGGGCTGGTCAGATCTTGAAATCGAAAGCAGGTACTGAGCTCGGCTCGGGATGTTCGTCAGCGATGACCCAACCCATCCGATGACAGTTCCGTCGGCCAACGATGTGATTTCGTGTCCACCAACCTGATGGATCGCCGATCTGGCAATCTCATCGGCCCCCTCTAGGTCTACGAACGTGGCAACTGGGATGCCGAACGGGATGACCCTCGATGCCGACTCACCGGGGCTAAGCCTTCCGAGCGAACGCTTGCGGTCCGAGAACAGGTCGAGCAGAACCCCACCTGCGCACAGGAGCAGGGATGCCACGATGAAGACCGCCGCCACCATCCCACCAGCTTAGGATCGGGCGCTCCCCCAAGGCCATGGCATAAGTGCCGATTGGCCATGGTCGATAACGCCACCCAGCCGGCGAACGCTCCTATCAATGTCAAGCCCTTCATGGGGGCTCCGGAGTGAAGACAGCGGACAGAACAATGACGAGCCACTCATGATGCGAGGGCATGCTCTTACGAAGTCACGCGTCTCGTTGATCGTTGGTTCCGAGTCGTGAGTCGGCGGGTCGCTGGATAGTCAGTCCGAGAGGACGACAGTTGTGGGGAGAGCCAGACCCACGGCCCGGAGATTCAGCCGCGAGGAAGGTGCCGATAGACCTCACGGGCGACGTAACGCTTCAGGATCCGGATGACGTCCCGCTTGGTTCGTCCTTCCTTCACTCGGCGCTCGAAATAGTTGGTGGTCTCAGGATCGTGGGCGACCCGAACCATGACGATCCGCCACAGGGCGCTATTGGCCTGCCGATTGCCGCCCTGATGATAGCGAAGGTGTCCCGAGGTCTTGCCCGAGCCGGCGGGTACTGGTGCGACACCGCACAGATGAGCCCAGGCTGCCTCTGAATGGAGCCTCTCGGGATTGTCACCAGCAGCAACCAACAGTGCTGCTGCAGTGTCCGGACCGACGCCGAACAGGGCCAGCAGGTCCGGTGCGGCGGCGGCGATCAGGGGCTCGATCTTCTTGTCCAGCCCCGCGATCTCGACATCCAGAGACTTGATGCGATGAGCCAGGGAGGAGAGCGATGCCTTGGTGGCGGCCGTGACCGAATCAGTCGATCGGGTGGGCCGTAGTTGCGCACTCTCTGCGACCAGAGCCGACACGCTCAGGCCCTTCAATCGGGAATGCAGCTGGTCAGGAGCAGTGAATCCCAGGTGGCGCATCTGGGTGATGGCCTTCACCCGGGCCTGGCGAGCGGAGCGCTTGGCCACCACCAATACCCGGATGGCTTCGATCGCCCCGTCCTTGGTCTTGCCGGCGCCGGAGGCACGACCGCTGATGGCCGCACGGGCTGCCTCCACCGCATCGAGTGGATCGGACTTGCCCTGATTGCGTCGGGACTGCCGGTTCTGTCGGTCGACCTCGACCACTTGGACGCCTTTGCGTCGGAGGAATCGAGCCAGCCCGGTGCCATACGAGCTGGTGCCTTCCACGCCAACCTTGGTCACTTCACCGAACTCCTCGAGCCAGCTGAGCAGCGCCTTGTAGCCGGCGGCATCAGCCGGGAACGACTCGGTGCCGACCAGTTTGCCGAGGGGGTCGAGTGCCGCAGCTACGTGTTTATCCAGGTGGGTGTCGACACCACCCGTGATCCCGGGAGCAGGTTCTACGATGGTCATGGCCATCCCTTCCTTCCTAAGCGGTTGAGGGGTGGCACGGCCGTCCTTGATCGGAGCGACGGGTGGTCCGAGTTGTTCCTAGCAACCCGGGCCAATCACCCAACCTCAGAGACGGGGCGTGCCGTTGTCAATGTGCCGCTGGAAGAACTCGGCCGACGACATCCGAAGACGCCTCATGACTCCAAGTCAGGCCAAATCTCCCAGTGCTCCCGAAGCTATTGGGGACCAGCTGCCAAGCGGTGGACCCTGAAGGCCATTCTCATTGTTGTGGGGCACGCCGTGACGGACGGCGTAACGTTTAGGCATGGCGACTCAGGCGTTCGAGATCATCTGTGAAATAGAACCTGCCACCCGACCAGATGTGATGCATGTGCGTCACCAGATCGGTGTGCTGAGCCGGATTGCCAGTGCGTTCTTGATCCCCGACAACCACATCGGACGAGCAACCGTGTCGAGCATCGCTGTCGCACATGAGGTGGGGCTGATGGGTGGCCGATCGATCGCCTGCATCAATGCCCGTGACCGGAACGTTCTTGGTTTCCAGAGGGACCTGCTAACCGCAGCTGCCTACGGGGTGAATGAGTTCCTGTTTGTGTACGGAGACCGACCCGAGACCGGTGCCCGCTCAGACGACCTCACCGTCAGGTCGATGATCGCCGAGGCCCGAGATTTCGCCGAGCGCTCGGAGCTGGTCGGGCCGTTCAGGCTCGGAGTGGCAACGGGCCTACGCTCCCTTCCGAGCTGGAAGCAGAGCGCCGACTTCCTGCTTACCCAGGTCACCTATTCGATTGATGAGCTTCTTCGATGGCGGTCGGCGGTCGAGTTTGCTGGTCCGATCTACGCAGGTGTAATGGTACTGCCCAGTTCATCGATGGCTCGCAAGCTGTCGGCAGAGGTACCCCAGTTGGCGGTCCCGCAGTCGATCATCGGCCAGCTCGACCAGGATCGTGCCTTGGGCGTAGAGATCGCCTGCGATTACATCAAAGAGATCTACGAGTCCAAGGCGTTTGACGGCGTGCATCTGATCCCGGTGACTCGCTACAGAGAGGTGGCGGCAAGGCTCGAATCCCTGTTCTAGCGCCCCATCAAACCGGCGATGTGAGACGCCTGCTCTTTGGCGCTGACCGACTAGTCAGGTGATCGTGGACCCTGCGGGTGGATGGTTTCTCCCCGAGCCAGCATCTCCACAAACTGCTCGATTCGCTTAACTCGGGTCTCCAACTTCTTGGCGCTTCCGATTCGGTGGAGGACGGAGTACCTGTTCGCACTTGAGAGCTTCTGAAACATTGCATGAGCACTGGGGTTGGCTATAAGGGCATTCGTCAGGTCCTCGGGAACGTCTGCGCTCGCTTGCCCGGCGTAGGCGGCTGTCCAACGACCATCGGCCTTCGCCTGTCGAACCTCGTTTTCCCCTGATCGATGCATTCGGCCCGATGCGCTCAACCTCACGGCGATGGCGACGTTCCGTTGAGACCAGGTGCTGCGAGCATGTCGAGGTGTGAATCGTCTCCGGAAGGTCGTGTTGTCACGACGCCCGAGCTGCCCATCGATCCAGCCAAAGCGGATGGCCTCTTGGAGTGCCTCGTCATAGGAGAGGGTTGTCGGATGCGTCGTGCCCTTCTTGGCCAGGACGAGCCACACCCCTTGTGACTTGGAGTGGTGGCCACTCAACCAGCGACGCCATTCGGACCCATCAGCGACCAACAACTCTGGAAGATCCACAGCCTCAGGGTATCCAGTCTTGGTCAACAGCCGCCGCCGAGCCGGCGGTGTGGGACACCCTCCACCAGACGCCTGCGCGTCATTCATGATTGCGATGGCAACCAACTCCTCGGTTCTGGAAGTGGCACATCTCCATAGCCGTTGCAACGAGCTTCGTTGACCCCAAATTCGAACAGAATATAACGATCCTCCGGTTGATACATGGCCGCCTCGGCCGCCATGGAGCGCGATTCCGGGTCATCTAAAAGAGTGGCTTTTCCTCTGACGAAGAACTCGCCACCGCTCCCAAACGTGTCGGGCACGCCATTGTGGAGTGCGTACCAGCCTCGCTCGCGCAGGTCGCGGCCTTTAGGCGACGTTGGCTCCATGAAGACAAGGAGCCGTCCGCCGCCGATGATGGGCGCGATTGGATGAACCCGAGGCGCGCCGACCTCCCGAAGTGTTGCCAAGTAGGCCGGGGCAGCAGTCAGACGTTCTGCTCCAAATGCCGCCAGATCAGGTGCCTGGGCCTGGAACTCACCCCAACTTGGCATGAGTCCCATTCTGTCAGCTCAATGATCAGTCAGCTCTGCTGGCTCTCGTATCCCTCAGGGGCGCTGTGCCCCACTGATCCGGCGTTCGTGGACACCCTTACGTCTATGGCCTCTGGGAGGCGCCACACGCTGACATGTGAGGCGCTCTCACCCGTAAACAGTGAGCGGTCCCACCATGCCCATCGATGCTCCAGCGACATTCCTGCGATCCGAGCCATCAGGTCCAACTCAGCTGGCCACACATATCGGAACGGTGCCGTGAACTCGCGGAAGTTGCCGTCCCCACGTCGGTAGAAGTGTCGAGAGCGGGAGATCTGCTTGTGCGTGCGATCAATGAAGTCGTCGATGCCGATGTAGTCCTCCGTCAATGCGAACGGGACACCGGAGTTGCCGGGCGGCAGCTGACGGAGACCGGGCACGCTGTTCTCGACTACAAAGCGGCCGCCAGGACTGAGGTGACGGGCGGCATTCTCGAAGCACGCGACTTGCTCGTCCTGCGACGTTAGGTTCGTGATCGTATTAAAGACGAGGTAGACCAGGGAAAAGTCACCCAGAACCCGTGTGACCGCATGTCGCCTTCGACGGCTGTGATGTCGATCGCTCCCTGTTTTGACCTCAGCACCTCCAACATGTCAGCAGACAACTCGATGCCTGTAACCGGAACGCCCCGGGCAGACAAAGGCACAGCGACACGGCCGGTGCCG
Source organism: uncultured Acidimicrobiaceae bacterium (assembly GCA_963812525.1). GTDB lineage: Bacteria > Actinomycetota > Acidimicrobiia > Acidimicrobiales > RAAP-2 > Bog-756. The sequence continues at coordinate 1,287,477 of CAWEVL010000011.1, read as the reverse complement.
ATTGCGAACTCCAACGCCTCTCCGCCGTTGATCAACTCGACGAGACAGTTGACGGTCGTGTCCAGAACATAGTCATCGAACATCCCCGTTCCAGGTTGGTCGTAGGTTCTAGCGATCTCGCCGGACTCCGTCAGTTCGCACCCGGTCCCTGTCGGCTGAGCATAAATGCGCCCGCCACAAGACAAGCGATTCCGAGCACGGCGGAGAACACCCCGAAGATCGTGAAGGCTAGGAGGAACGTGAGCACGATCAGGACACCACCTACACCGATCAGGACAGCGGGCATAGATGAACCGTACGCCCGGTCAAGCGACCCGCCCCCGACCGCCGGGTAGGCGGCGGTATGGCCTGCCCTCGACCGGCACCGCGTAGGCAGCCCTCGACCGTGGCATAAGTGCCGGTCGGCCACGGCGATAACCGCCACTGCCTCGGCGTTCGGGGGTACACATCAAATCGTGTTCTAGAGCAACGTGGCAACGGATTCTTCCCCGAGGGAACGATCCTCAATAGTTCATTCGGTAGTGGAGGTGGGTGACTCCGCTGCGGGAGCGCCTCTCACTGAGGAGTTCGAGGTCAAGGCGGGTGCGCAGCGGTAGAGCGCGCTTGCCACCACCCAGCACGACAGGCCAGATGAACAGGTGGCACTCGTCCACCACCCCCGCCTCAATCGCTTGAGCTGCGAGATCTGCTCCACCGACCGTTAGATCGTGGTCCGCCCTGGCCTTCAGGTGCCGAATCGCCTCAGCCTCGAACTCGTGCTCAAGAGTGGTCCTACCGCTTGACACCGATGTCAGGGTCCTCGAAAACACAACCTTGTCAGCCGCTCGCCAGAGGTTGGTGAAATCCACGATCCAGTGCGGCTGGTCAGCAACGGGTGCGGTCTCCCAGTAGGCCATCGTCTGATACATCCGGCGGCCGTAGAGATAGGTACCCACCGGGCGCTCCAGCTCGTTGATGAAGCTGAAATACTCCTCATCAGGGTTGCCGAAATCGAAGCCCCCGTCAGGGTCCTCGGTGTAACCGTCGAGTGACGTGTTGGCTATGTACATGAGCTTGGCCAAGGCGACTCCTCCGACCATGACCCGGCCCACGATAGTTGGCACTGGCCACAGCCAGAACTGCCCCACCGATCCGGCGATAGGGGCGACCCCTACTTGGGCGCTCCGATGATGGCACGAGTGCTGCACAGTACTTCCAGTACCTGAGCATCGCCCGACGTTATGAGGGCTGCCTGCCGCTGTGGCGTCAGGTTATTTGTCAGCAATCTCCAGGCTTCATCCGTGCTCATGGTAAGTGTGGCCACCGTTCTGCCAGGTTCGGTGATAAAGGCCCATTCCTGCTCCGATGCAACGAGGTGCCACTTGATGGTCACGGTGCCTGAGATATCGATGGTCACGCTGTCTCCGGGTGGTCGTGTGAGTGTGGACAGGCGGTACGGATAGGCCCACCGCAACCCGTCGAAGACTGGCCCGAGAATGTCGCTACGGAGGTCGGGAGTCTGGCCCAGTGCATCGAGGAGCTGCTGGCGATGGATCCAGAACTCCGACAGCTCCCGCACGTGGTTCAACCAGAGGGGGGACGGTTCGGGTCCGGCCCACTGAACCTGGGCCGTTCGTTCCATCGGGTCCTGGACGGCGAAGTGCTCCACCAACTGTGGTCCGCTCCAGGTCAGCAGGTCGATCGCAACTCTGGGGCTCAGTCCCCTGGTGGCTGAGACCCATTCCCGCATCAGATCGTCCAGCCATACAATGAACTCGGACTCATCCGAACCATCGGGTGGCCGAGTCCCCAGGAAGTTGTCCCGATCACGTGACAGCATGCCGAGGTCACCGTTGACCAGATGCCTTACCAGCCCAAGAACACTCCATCCGGGACACGCGGTCTCCCGGGACCAGTCGGTCGGGTCGAGCGACTTCAAGAGCTTCAAGAGACGCCCTCGTTCAAGTCCGAACAGCAGGGAGGCATCGCCGGGAGGTCCGCCCACAACAGCCATTCGACAATTCTCGCCTATCGCTGGTAAGTACGCAAAGGAGTGCCATCCAAGTGCCGGTCGAGGGCGGGCGATAACCGCCGCCTACCCGGCGACGCTCCTATCAATGTCAAGCCCCTTCGAGGGGCTCCGGGGTTTAGACAGCGGACAGAACAGTGATGAGCCACTCGTGACGTGAGGGCATGCTCTTACGAAGTCACGCGTCTTGGTGAGAATGATCCCGAGCCGTGGGTCGACGGGTCGCTGGGAAGTCAGCCCCGGGAGGCGACAGTTCAGGGGAGAGTCAGACCCCCGACTCGGGGATTCAGCCGCGAGGCAGGTGGCGATAGACCTCACGGGCGACATAGCGCTTCAGGATCCGGATGACGTCCCGCTTGGTCCGGCCTTCCTTCAGCCTGCGCTCGAAGTAGGCCCGGGTCTCCGGGTCGTGAGCGAGGCGCACCATGACGATGCGCCAGAGCGCGCTATTGGCTTGGCGGTCCCCACCTTTGTGGTGGCGGAGATGTCCGGAGCTTCGTCCGGAATCGGCAGGCACCGGGGACACACCACACATGTGGGCCCAGGCGGCTTCGGAATGGAGGCGTTCGGGATTGTCGCCTGCGGCCACGAGGAGCGTGGCCGCAGTGTCGGGTCCGACACCGAACAGGGCGAGCAGGTCGGGGGCTGTGGCAATGAGCAGCGACCCGATCTTCACCTCCAGCTCGGTGATCTCGGCGTCGAGGGACTGGACCCGGTGAGCCAGTGAGGAGAGTGACGCCTTGGTGGCGGCGGTCAACGGATCGGCGGACCGGGTGGGTCGGAGCTTCGCTGCTTCGCCCACCAATGCCGGCACGGTGAGGCCCTTCAGGCGGCAATGGAGCTGGTCAGGAGCCGTGAATCCCAGGTGGCGCATCTGGGTGATGGCCTTCACCCTGGCGTGGCGAGCCGAGCGCTTGGCGACCATCAGTACGCGGATGGCCTCAACGGGGCCCTCCTTGGTCTTGCCGGAACCCGAAGCCCGCCCGCTGATGGCCGCACGGGCCGCCTCGACCGCATCGAGGGTGTCGGACTTACCGTGGTTGCGGCGGGCCTGGCGGTTCGGCCGATTGACCTCGACAACCTCCAGGCCTCTCCGCCTAAGGAACCGGGCGAGGCCCACCCCATAGGAACCGGTTCCCTCGATACCGATCCTGCTCACCTGGCCAAACTGCTCGAGCCAGGCCAGCAGCGCCCTGAAGCCGGGGGCGTCCGCTGGGAAGGATTCGGTCCCCACCAGTCTTCCCAGTGGATCGAGTGCTGCAACGACGTGGCTGTCGAGATGCGTGTCGACACCACCCGTGATGCCGGGTTGAGCTTCTACGATGGTCATTGCCGTCCCTACTTTCCTTAACGTGGATGGGGATGGCACGGCCGTCCCCGATCAGGGCGACGGGTGGTTCGACTTGTTGGTAGCAAGCCGGACCGATCACCCTCCCTTGGGACGGGACGTGCCGTTTCTCAATTTGCTGTCTGGAAGAGCTCGGCCGACGACGCCCGAAGACGCCTGATGACTCCGAGTCAGACCAAATCTCCCAGTGCTCCCGAAGCTATTGAGGACCAGCCGGAAAGCGGTGGACCCTCCAGGACAGTGTCACTGTTCAGGGGCACCCAGGCCAGACTCAACCGCTTTGCATCCAACAGTTCGGAGATCGGCTACGGCGTTGTGGGTGCCGGCCGCTCAGCTAGCGCATGGATCCAGAACTGATCCTCGGCGTGCTGGTCGAGCGATGCCTCCCAGAACTCCGTAACTTGGGTCCCGTTGACATGGAACACATGGACGGTGGGCCGGACGAAGAGGACTCCATCGTGTTCGATGGTCCCGGTCACCAGTGAGACGGCGTGGTCATCGTCTCCTGAGACCGAGTGAATCTCAAATCCTTCGTCGTTGCTCTCGTTCAGTGCAGCTACCTGCCCTAAGTAACCGTAGACCTCGGACTTGCCAACATACGTGCCGGACAACGGATGGTGACCGGGTACGTGGAACACCACGTCATCACTCAACAACTGATCGATGACCTCGATGTCGGCCTCGCTATTCGCCGCCATGAGTCGACGAATGAGTTTCACGTTCTCTTCGGCACTCATATCCGGAATACTCCTTCGGTGACGCTTCAACTGCCGGATGACAACCTGTCACCTGTTGATTGTCATCCCAGCACCTAGGTGCGCCCTGCGGCGGCCGTTTGCAACGCTAATACGGCGGACAGCGGTCGCACCATGTCGGTGATTCGCCAGATCTTGCCGTCTTCGTCGATCTCGACTCGGTGGATCCACTCGCAGTCCTGGCAGACCCTTGATGCGACATTGGAGCTGGTCAGGGACCCTGAAGGTCAACTGTCGCATCTGGGTGAGGGCCTTGACCCGGGCCTGGCGGGCCGATCGCTTGGCCACCACCAGGACCCGGATGGCCTCGACGGCACCGTCTCTCGACTTGGCTCTGCCCCGCACTCTTCCTGACAGGGCAGCGCGTGCGGCCTGGACGGCGTCGATCGGGTCGGACTTGCCCTGGCGACGACGGTCCTGGCGGTTGTGCCGATCGACCTCGATCACCTCGACTCCGGCTCGAGCGAGGAACCGGGCCCGTCCGGCCCCGTAGGAACCGGTCCCTTCCACGCCGACCTTTTCGACCGCCCCGGAGCCGGCCAGCCACGAGAGCAGGGCCGAATAGCCGGCGGGAGTGGCATGGAACGATTCGGGTGCCGAGTAGACCGCCCACTTCATCCAGAGCGGCGGCCACGTGGACCTCGCAGTGGGGGTCGATGCCGCCAGTAACAGCACGCGCAGCTTCTACGATGGTCACGGCCATCCCTTCCCTTCCTTTCCTTTAGCGGGTTGAGGGGTGGCTCGGCCGTCCCGGAAAGGAGTGACGGTGCGGGTCGATCTGCTCGTAACAGATCGGCTCATCACCCCCTCTGGAACGGGACGCGCCGCGCCTCGACTCTGTTGGTCCGGGGACTCCGACCGACGGGTTGCAGATACAGAGCCGCATCTGCTTGATCTGAAGTCAGGCCGAGGACCCCGGTGCTTCCGAAATTACAAAGGACCAGCCATCGGCGGTGGATCCTCACGGAAGCTCAACAACATCATTGGTGATAGGGGGCACCCGCGAACCGTCCTTACACTCTGATCCCGGCTGCATGGCGTCCGCCTTCGAGCCACAGTCGAAGCGCCGGATCGAGAGCCGACGCGGAGGTCTCATAGAGAGCAAGATCGTCGGGCGTCAACACCCCGCGCCATCGACCGCTGTCGCCCTTGTAGAAGAAACTGTCTGCGCCGCCCTTCCAGACCATGGCCATGCGGTCATCGAAGTGGCCTGCTTCGTCGCGCATGGCGTCGAGTCCGACCGTCGCGAGCAGAGCAGGCCAGGTGTCCTCGCTGACATCGATGGCGCAGAACTCAGCAATCCGACGCATCTCGGTTTCAGGGTCGGCTTTGAGATCACCAAAGTGGACGAACAACACATTAGGAAGCTCTCGTATCGCCCACCAGGTCGAGAGATGGTGGTGATGTGACCAGAATGGCCAGCCATCAGATTCCCATCCGAACCATCCTTCTTTTGCCCACACTGGCCACAACTCGCCCGGCGTCGCCGGGCAACGCGGAAATTCCGGCCCAGGCCGATCAGGGTCGTTGAACAGTTCGAACATCATGTCCGTATAGGACGAATAGTGGTTGAACAACGACATGAAGACATCCCGGGTGTCGCGGCCGACGACGATGTACTTGGCCTGAGGGAAGAATCGAAGCCCGTCAGCAGCCAGATGGCTCTTTATGAACCGGCGATGACGCTGTGCATCTAGACGATCGAGAATCGGTTGAGGAGGTCCCATGAACCTAGCATCGACCCACGGGGATATTTCGCTCAATCTGGCAGGCAGGGGTTTTGGTCCAAGGATCAGAGCAGCCAGGATGCGCTGCGTCCATGTCGTGCCAGCCTTGTATGCGGTCGTAACGAAGATGTCGTCATCGCGCGGTGCGAACTGGTCCCAACGTGTGCTGTCGAGGTGGTGATTGCGGTACTCGCGGGTTCGCTCGGGTGGTTCGAGGCTCATCGCGACAAATCATGCCACCAAGCCCGTTCTGGAACTGATCCGATCAAGCCTGACTGGCATTATCCTCTTCCCGGCGAACTGGGTCAGGTACGAAGCCGAGGCCCGATCGGGTCATTGGGGACGTACATCGGGTGTGCGATACCGGGCACGGCCGCAGTGCCCGCTAGCACGTAGAACTGCCCGGCGAACAGGACCACACCACCGACTTCGGCGGCCAACGCGTCCGCATCGAAGTGGCGGCGGAAGACTCTGTAGCGACCTCCCCCCGGCAGGGTCCGCTCCTGCCACTCCTCGGCGCTCACTCCTGGGGGGCGACCGGCGTCGAGGATCACGACCTCGGACGCAACCCGGTGCGCCTCGGCAAGAAAGGGTTCACGCTCACTCGGAAGAAGCAAGCCATAGAGGTGGGCGGAGAAGAAGCGGTCGAAGGCGTGGGCTGGCACGGGTAGGGCAGTGGCATCTGCCTGGATCACTGGTACTTCGGGAGCAACGGTGCGCAGAACGTCCAGCGCCCTTCGACTCTGGTCGATGGCGATGCCCCTCCCCGCAAGGTATCCGGTGAAAGTGCCTGGCCCGGCACCTACTTCGACGAAGCGGACTGCGGACAGCTCACGAAGTAGGCGTTCAAGCTGCACAGCTTCAGCAGCGATGTCTTCGACTTCGACGGTGACTCCTAGACCGGTCCAGTAGGCGTGGGCGTTGGCCAAGCCTGGCAAGCGCCCGGTCACTCGGCGGTCGTAGTACTCCCAGAGTGATCGACGATGCTGTTCTCGTTCGTTGGGCGATTCCCCGATCACCGACCGAAGCGAATCATCGGGGATTGGCACGCAACCATGTTTGCAGCTGCTCGAATCGACGAGTCCGCACCTGCCTCCGAAGTGCCGATCAGCCACGATCGATAACCGCCGCTGATCTGGTGGTCTGGCGCAGGCCCGATGGTTACTGGCGTCCGAGATAGGCCGGAAAATGCTTCTGACCTGTCGCGCCTGTTCCGGCAACGAGCTCGCGCCGCGGAACCACTTGACGCAACCTACTGGTTGCCATATGGTAGCAACCAGTAGGTTGCAATATTCCAGTTCGACTCAAGGAGGCCCTCCATGACCACCAGCACCGATTACCGCGTCAGCGTCCGAATCAACGCCCCCGCTGGCGTCGTCTTCGACGCCGTCACCACGACCGAGGCGCTCACCGCCTGGTGGAGCCCGGTGACGGGGTCGGGCATGACCGACGGCGAACTGCAATTCCCCATGGTGGCGGATCAGCGGCCACTTCTCATCCACGTCGACGAGGCAACCCGCCCAACGACCGTCCGCTGGACCGTGACCGAGTGCACCTTCATGGAGGACTGGGTGGGCACCCACCCGACATTCACCATCACGCCGATCGACGACGGTTCCTGCGAGCTCAACTTCGAGCACCGCGGTCTGAACGACCAGCTCGAATGTAAGGACATGTGCAGCCGCAGCTGGGATCACTTCGTCGGTACCAGCCTGCGCGAACTGGCCGAAAGCGGCACCGGCGCTCCCAACCGCAGCCCACGTGACCTCGCCCGCCGCGCCGCCGAGGAGAACAGCTGAACCGGGTCGGCGACCCATGTTCGGCATAATTCGTAGTCACTCCCAAAAAGGAGGAAGTCATGGCGTTTCCCGACCGCATCGAACGGACGGTGACCTTGAATCGCCCGCCGAGTGAGGTGTGGAAGGCGCTCACCACCGCCGACGGCCTGAGCGTGTGGTTCGGCGAACGGGCGACAATAGATCTTCGCCTCGGTGGCGCGGCCACGATGACCTTTGTTGGGGGCATGACTGTCGACATGCGCGTCGAGCGTGTCGAGGAGCCCACAGTGTTCGCATACACGTGGCGACTGCCCGACTTGCCCGAGTCCGACCCCCGACGCACCTACGTCGAGTTCACCCTGGAGCCTGACGGCGACGGCACCCTGCTACGCCTCGTCGAGTCGGGATTCGCCCAGCTTCCCGTCGACACCCGGCGAGAGACCTACGACTCCCACGGTGAAGGCTGGTCGCGCGAGCTGGCCGAGCTCGCGGCGCATGTCGATGGCACCTGACATCGAGGCTGTGGCTGAGCAGGTCTTCGTCGCGCTTGCCGACCCGACCCGCCGGGCCATCCTCGCTGCCCTCGCCACTGACGGCCCGTCCACAGCCACCGATCTAGCCGCTCGACTTCCGATCACGCGGCAAGCCATCGCCAAGCACCTCGGCCTCATGGTCGACGCCGGCCTTATCGCGCCCGAGCCAGGTGAGCGCCGACGGGTGCGCTACCGACTGAGATCCGCACCCGTGCAGATCGCCCAGCAGTTTCTCGCCGCTCTAGCCCACACCTGGGACGACCGCCTCGACGCCCTGCAGAACTATTTCACGGTGCCATAACCGCGCCAGCGACGCTGCCACCAACCGGGACCTATAACGACGAAGGCTGCACTGTTCGCAGTTCCGTTTTCTCCAAGACTGACTAGCTAGCGGGCGCCAAGTCGTCGCCCCCAAAGTGCCGGCTGGCATCGAACCCCTGACCTCAGCCGTACGTCGGCGGCGGAGTCTTGGATGGGATCGGCAATTGCACTCGGCTGAGGCTTGGGGGCTGAGGGCCTCGAGTTGGAAGGTAACCCCCGACCTCAGCCTTATCGGGGGCTGAGGTCACAGAGGGCCCGTTGGATCCGAGCACTCAGCCGTGGGTCTCCTGAGGTCACGACGACCGGCCGTGGGACAAATGGTCTGGTGCGCCCACACAGCTAGGGTGTCCTACCGGCCTGGTGGTATAGAATACCCAGACACCGCTCGCTAACGGCTGCCGTCTCCGGGCGGTCTACAACCACTGTCCGGTCAGCGGCTCCTCCCGATGTGGTCGTTCACCGTCGCTTAGGGACACGTGGACAGGATTGAGCCGCACGGGCGCCCAAACGCTCGTCATGAGCCTTGTGCCCAGCGTTCCCGCGTTGAAGGATCGCATGGCGTCTCGATGGACGGTCTGTCGTATGCCCGTGACCGCCTCCACATCTCGCCACGCCGTGAACGTGTACTGGCGACCGCCAGCGGTGGCGAAGACCGATCCCAGATAGCCCTCTTGCGCCATCAGTTCGGTGACGATCTTTTGGGTGAAGTCATTGACCTCCCATGCGGGCTGGCCGGTCACATCAATTGACGTGACGGTGAAGCACTCGGGTGACGTGGGATCGCCCTTTGTGGCCCGGACTCCGAGGCCGAAGTCGATGAGGCCTGGGACCCCGTCCGGAGACGGATGCAGTTGCAAGCCCATGGTCGCTAGGAAGCCTCCAAGGTCCCAGTAGCCACGAACGCTGGTCAGCAGCTCACGACCGGGATCCCACGCGAAGAAATCCGCACCCGGAAGGGTACCCACCTGGCCGGACGGCGGGCCCAGGGGCGTGGCGCCCGTGTTGGTTCCTCGCATGACGTACTGAGCAGCCGCAGAGCTTGGACCGCTTTCGATGCGGACCTCGGTGAACGAAACGTCGGGGAATCCGACGAACAGATCATTCGCCGTCTCGCCAATGCCGGAGCCTGTGATGGGTCCTCCCGTGGTGGGGTCCTCAAAGGTCCCTTCTTCGGTGAAACACGCCATGATGGCATCGGGATCGTGAGCATTCCAAGCCGCAAAGTACCGGTCGATCAGTTCCATCGTTCTCCTTTGTGCGAACGCCTCGATTGCCTACTGTTGAGTTCACTCGACCTGAATGATGCCATCGGGTCGCCCTTATCGAGGCGGCCACAATGCACGAAGCGTTAGATGCCGAGGGTCTGAGACCTCGGAAGTGGTGCGATACCGGCGAGTGCGTGGGTCTGGACCAAACGAGAATGAGGTACATCGGTCTGCCGCGATTTGATCGATCATTCGCGGCTACCGCCGCCGATCCGGCGCTGTAGGATACCCGTCACGGAATTACTCAGACCGCAGAGGTGACCCGAACCGGATGAGATTCCCATCGGGATCGGTGTGTGTGCCTTCCCGCTTCCCGTAGTCGTAGTCCTCCGGACCGGTGACCTCTAATCCAGCCTTCCGCCAGGCGTCTGCAAGCTCGTCGGCATCGTCACAGTGGAGATAGAGCTTGCTGGGCATTGCCTCACCTTCGGCCCGTGTCAGGTGAATCGTAAGGTCCTTGTCCCTATGAGCAAAGGCGTAGGTCTCGTCGTGGTGGCCGATCTCAAAACCCAGTTTGTCGTAGTGATCGGTGGCCGTTGGCACATCTGCGACAGTGAAGATCGGCTCGAATCCTGCGACTTGCCATCCTCCGCCATGAGCCCCTGTCTTCTTGTCGCGCCTCATGTTGAGCCAGTCGAGACACTGGTAGCAGATCTGGATTTCCCTGTGAGAGTGGAGCTGGACCGTCTGATCGACGCTCTCTCCACAGCAGGAGCAGGTGGTAGGCGCCATTACCAGAATGCTAGCGAGCCCGGGTCCGGGTGTCCCAGGTGTGCAGGGGCACCCCTTTACCTGGAGGCTCGACTAACTCGCGGAAGGCCCGAGATCGTGACGAAGAATACAGTGGTCAAATGCCCCCTGCTATCCCGGCTGCGCCTCGTAGAAGCGGCCTGTTAATCCTAATTTGGGTCACTTTTGCGGTGCCCGTAGCTGCCTACTTCTGGTTCGTCGGCCACTTTGGTTTGAATACGGTCTGGATTGATCAGTGGAGTGATCTCGGGCTCATCTCACACGCCTATTCGGGCCACCTGACACTGTCCACACTGTGGGCTCAGCACACAGAAAACCGGATCTTCTTCCCGAACCTTGTCGTTCTTCTTCTTGCCCACACCACGCATTTCAACGTTCTCGATGAGGAGTTTCTGAGTGCCCTAGTCCTCACGTCGTCCATCGCCCTGTTGGTCGTTGGACATCGGCGACGGTCACCGACCACTCCTTGGCTCCTGTACTTGCCCGTGGCAGTCCTGATGCTCTCCGTTGTTCAGAGCGGGAACACCCTCTGGGGATTTCAGTTCGCCTGGTACCTCGTCTTGTTCGCGTTGAGCGTCACACTGGTACTCTGCGACAGCCCGAGATGGACGTGGCTCATGACCGCAGCAGCGATCAGCGCAGCCATCGTCGGGAGCTACTCATCGTTACAAGGTCTCTTGATCTGGCCGACCGGACTCGTCATCCTCCTCTTCAGGGGACGGCAGAGGCGTTTTGTGCTGACCTGGATCGTTGCTGCGGCGGTGACGGTCGCACTCTATTTCGTCAACTTCGACTCAAAGCTGGGAGGGACCAACGACGCTGCACTCCTCCATCACCCTCTCAAAGGTGCTCGCTTCTTCTTTTTCTCAGTCGGCAACGTCATAGGAACGCACGGCGGCAACACATCGGTGGTCATCGGCGTCACTATTGTCCTCACGTCCCTGGTGCTGGTCGTCTGGGCGATTGTCCGCCGAGGAGACGATGATGCGGCACCGTTGGGTGTCGCTTTGATCTGCTTCGGCCTGCTCTACGCCCTGACTATCACTATCGGTCGTTCGTCGGGTGGGTTGGACGCCGGTGGAGGCAGCCGGTACACGACCTTTGACTTGCTCACGCTGGTGGGTTGCTACCTCGTTCTCCTGAGCAAGCGTGGCGCACATGCTCCTTCCCGATCGTGGGGAAAGGGGCTGTTGATGGCCAGCATCGTGGCCGTGGGCGTGGCCATGTGTCTGCAAGTGACGCTCGGAAATATCAACGGGTTGAGCTACGCGAGGTCGTGGCACGAGACGCAGGTCCGAGCCTCTCGGGTCATTGCCAACATCAACAAGGCTCCGGACTCCATGGTCGCTCGGGACCTCGTGGTCAATCCGTACTTCGTGTCGCTCACCCGGCAGATGACCCGATTCGCCGAGGCAAACCGGTTGACCTTGTTCGACGACCACGAGGCCATTCAGCGATACAAGAGAGTGGGGCTTCCGTACCAGCTCACTTCGCTCGACACCGCCGTCAACTCTCCTAGGCCCGGTACCTCCGTAAGAGGGACTGTATTGCTGGCTGCCAGTGCCCAGAGCGACTTTGGCATCGCAAGGGTGGAGTTCTTGATCGCTGGATCACAGAGTGATCAAACGGTCGTCGAGGTCGCCAAACACTCCAACCTGGGCTGGCTGGCCGCATGGGACACGGTCACGTTGCCGAGAGGGAAGTACGCCATCCAGAGCGTTGCGTTTGATGCCGCGGGCCACCGAACAGAGAGCACGAAGACGGTCGTTGAACTTGCCAACTGACGGAGAATCTGAGATCGCACTCGGTGCTGCCGTCACGGATGTACTTCACCCCGCCGACTTATCCACACGCCCACATGTGCCGCTGGGGCAGGGGTGCCACCGAGTCTTAAGGGCGCTAGCGTTCTCTTACTGGCTCGCAGCGAGCCGAAACCTGAGCCGTACGTCCCCTGCGGTCACGACGGCCGTGTCACAAAGAGGGGAGTGTGGTGCCCGGAACGGCCAGGGTGCCCTGTCGGGTCACGTTGGATCGGGTCCGAACGCCGGCGGATCCGAAACTTGATGGGCTCAGTACTCGCCCTTGATCACGAAGTACGACCCGCGAATCGTCCCTGCCAGTTTCGACTTCTGTCGCGCGAACTTGAACGATCCGAGTTCGTCGGGGACATCCATCCCTTCAGAGAGCTTGAATCCGACCGCTCGCTTCTGTCCGTCGAGCGTGTACAGGACGTTGATCGAGAGTCCGTTCTCGTAGAATACGTAGGTCCATCGGATGTTCTCGACCTGGAACGTCGTTGCCTCGAGCGGGAGCGCAGTGACGACAATTCCGCGCTCCTCTTTGAGGATGCGGTGCACCAGGTCGATTGCCTTCTTGGCCTTGGCGGCCGGTTCGACCGTGAAGACGTGGTCGTATTTGTTCTTGAAGTAGCGAGCCTCGTTCGCCCGCAGGCCAGCCAGCGCCGCCGCCACCGGCGACGACTCCAGGCCGATGGTGGATACGTTCACGAAATCGACGGCATAGCTCATAGCACGCGAGCATACGTCGTCGGCGGTGCCCGTCGACGATGTCGAACACGGCAAATGTTGGATGACTGATGTTTCGTGGTGCCCTAGTGGCCCGGCGGCCAGGGGCGCCCTCTGGGGCGCTGTCAGGGACCCGTTAGCACCAATCTGCCCGCGGCTTCGTTTCCGGTGGCGGCCAAGGTGACCGAGACTGTGACCACCCTCAATGGCAACGGTCAAGACGAAGAGCACGACTCAGGCGACCTATCAGGTGACCGTCAAACTGACCCGGCCTTGACTGGGCCTCGGTGTCCCATGCAATTCCTTGTCCACACGCCCGGAGTTGCCGTTGGGGCGAGGGCGCCATCCAGTGTTCAGGGGCGCCATGGCCCTCTTCTGGCTTGCATCGAACTCGCTAGCCTCAGGCGTAGGCCTCCTGAGGCCACGACGACCAGCCGTGGGACGAGGAGGAGTCTGGTGCTCAGAACGGCCAGGGTGTCCACTGACCCGGTGTGATGGGGCGTTGTACCAACTGTGTCTGCCGGATCATCTGCCACACCAACGCTTGGCCATTGAAGCCACCTTGCGCGAGGCCATCCAGAATCCGACTGTCACCAGACTGAATCCTGCCACGTAGATTGCGACGCTGAGCTTCGACTGCCCGCCAAAGTCTCGAGCCAATGGCACGCTATACACCGCAGCGAGAGCCAGACTTGAAACAGCGAAAAGCCAAAAGGCATTTCGCACCCGTCGAGCTTGACCATTCGCTGATTGCAGGACCGCAAGGCAGAGCCACCACGCGCAGCCCAGAGGCTGGCGCCGGTCACATGAAGTCGTGAGACGCCCGGAGGCGCACCATCCCCAACCAGGCGTAGGTCGGTGCTGGCAGTGGGATCGTACAACTACCTCATCACCGTCTCCCGCTCGGAGCAGGATTGAAGAGTTCCATCCGGCCACACCGTGGCGCTGGCTCTCGTCAAGCGCTGCCACAGGTGTTGCACCGTGTAGTGGAATCCGACTGCATGTTTGCCTGCACTGAAACAAATGACGAACGGTTCATCCGGTGGTAAAACTCTGGCAGGCGGGTTCAGGATCGGCACCAACCAGAAAGCCAAGGAGTGTTGCAATGACGGGATTGCGCAGAGTCATGGCGGGCGTAGGTGCCGGGCTAGTGGGACTGTCGCTTGTCTGGGTGGTTGCAGCCACCCCGGCGTCGGCCAGGACGCCTGTTGGCACAGGAACGACTACTTGTCATGGCGGCCCGGGAACTATTTCTTTCAACCGTCCTTGGAGCGACTCAGGAAAAGGCAAGGTGACCGCAACAGTGGCCATTACACTGTCCAACTGCACCGGCGCGCCCGCCGGCGAAACGGTCACGGTCTCCGGCCACGTCACCTTTGCCAACGGAAGCTGCAGCGCCAACAACCCTGCGGTTCCGACAAAGGTCAAGTTTAAGTTCACCTACTCGCCGCCCCTGAAAACCAGCATCATGAAGTCCACTGGGGTGATTAACAGCCTTGGAGCCGTGGGTGCACTCGGGCCAATCACTGGCTCCTATGCAAACCCTTCGGGGGACTTCTCGGCTAGCGGGGGCGCGTTTGGCGACTGTGCCGCCGGGATCACCGGCCCTTCTTACCTAGATTTCGCATTGCTCGCGATCCCGACCCCTGCTGGGTGACGGAGCGTCAAAGGCGTAGCCCCCGAATTCAGGTAGGCGGTGTAGACGGACGATACCGCTGCCCTAGACGCGATCGGCGACCTGTTCAGACTTCCGATGGCAGGGTGACGGACCGATGGAAGTCGCATGGTCTTCCTGAAGGAGGCTTGCGACGTTGTTGGAAAGGTCCGTGGCATGTTGGGTCCACCATCTGAAGCGGTGCTCCAAGAGCACGGCTGGGCCTACGAGGCCTATGATGCTGAAACACATCGACACGCAACTCGACGAGAGGCTGTACAACTCGACGACCTGCGACTGCGATCGCCTCTTCTGCGCCGACGAATCAGCTCAAGACAAGAGGCTAAGTCGACACAAGGGCTAAGCAGGGCATGTAGAGATGACCCCGATGACCCAGAAGGGGGCTTGATGCAAGAGATCTGCGACCTGTGTATGGCTGCGTCCAGAGGGCATGTGGCCTGAGCATCTGAGAGCAACAGACACCTGACGCGCTTGGATCAAGGAGGGCGGTCTGTTTTCGGAGGGGACTTCCGCGAGGCAGCGACTGTCGCAAAGGTGCCAGCCTGGGTCACTCTAAGCGCCGCCGACTCGGGATTATCCCTCACATGCGGCAGCCTTTTTCAGTCACCCGGTTTCAAGAAGTAGAACGCAAAAAAGGGTGTGGCCGTGGCAATCATCACCATTAGCTCAGCGGCGATGGCCTGCCCAGGCAGAATCACGATTCCCACTGAGCCAATTCTCCTAGGGTCCGAGTCGCTCCACCAAAGAGCGACCTGCTCTCCATTCTCGTCCACGGCGGTCATAACAGGACGTTCTTTCCGAGTGCCCTCTACTGGGAATGAATACCAGTGTTCTTCGGAAGATCGCACCACAGCATTGGCCTTCCCGTTGAAGTTCATTCCGTCGATCCGGAAAATCCGCCTGTGGGTTGCGAGGTTCACCACCTCACGTGGAGTGCGCATGTGATTGTTTCGGCGCTTACCGAGTAGGCGCTCTTCGAACTCCACCCCCTCCACCGTGATTCTGGGATTCGGATAGAGGGGATTGCGTCTCCAATGCGTCTGTGACGTCGCCAATCGTGTCCCGTCATTCCCGACGTACTCCCGCTTCGTCCCACCTGCTGAGCGGACGTGGATATGAGTGCCCGGTAGATCGACGTAGCCACTCTCGAACTCCGGCATTGCAGGAGTTTGATTCGACGAAAGCCAAAGGGCAACTTCTAGGTCCGCCTGGGACTACCTCTCCGTCATGTTCCCGTTGTGCCGGACAGGCCCACCATTCCGACGAATGAGAGGACCCTTGGTAGCTGCAACCTCATCGAGGACGGGGAGCTAATGGGTCGGGGGTTCCGCGGATCCGCGGCGGAGCACATCGCCTGGCCTCGGTTCGTCCCCTTCGGTGACAACCGAGAAATGGATGGTTTCCGCCCACCGCGGGTCGACGTTATATTCCATATCCAAACGGCCGTGGCCAGACACCATGCCGTCCCGAGTGATGCAGTAAGCATCCCCGTCTCGAGGTAGGCCACGCCGCAGATCTCCTGAAATGCTCGCCATTGCATCCAGGCGAGGACGGACGGCCGTAGGGGCCGTGCGTCGGACCTCTTCGGACAATTGTCCCAGTGGGTAGACATATTCCCAATCGTCCAGCTCGAGAAGCTGATGCTTTCCTGTTGAGGTCACGGTCCATCGATCCGCTGGATCGTTAGCGATCCACTTGCGCCTCTCCAGCTCGCGCAGTCGCTTCACCAGTTTGCGATTCGACACGACCCTGCCTCGTGATATGAGTTCGAGGGTATCCCCTCCCCCTGACAACTCGGAGTAGTTGAATACTCCCTCACCGATTCATCCTGACACAGGGGCTTTCGGCAGGACCATCCCCAATGTACCGGTATGCAGCAGGTAATAGCCGCCCCGCCCCCGACGCTCTGGGCCAGCCTCAGGCGGATTGCCAAGTCAGTCAGGTCGAAAGGTCGCTGACACTGAGGGCGATGGTGCGCTTGACTAGTGGCGATGCCGAACTCCGAGCTGCAACTTAGGTTCCGCGTTCGGGGTGCTCAGCTCGATCCCGAGCTACTCACCTCCAGTCTTGGCATCGTCCCAACCCGGAGCTTCCACGTCGGCGAATTGCGGGGGCCGGCATCCAAGTTGGTGGCCGGTTGGGAGTGGTGGAGCGAATTGTGTGACTCGGACACCAAGCCAGTCATCAAACACTTCGTGGATCTGTTCTTGCCGCACGAGGAGATTCTTAAATCCTGTGTAGACGAGGGCTCGACAATAAATCTGACGGTGGTGGGCGATATTGGTGCAGACCTTATAACGAGCGTTGCGGAGGCTGAGCGCCATGGGAGCCACGGCTTGGATCCGGACGCGCCCTTCGAGCCGGAATTGGACTCTGATCTACTCGCCCTCCAATTCGATGCCCAAGCGATGCGATTTTTAGGGTTCATTTCCGCATCCCTGCATACCCACATATCTGCCGACTTGGGCGGCGGCAACCAAGTCGACTCTGAGTGAGCATCACTGGCTCCGTAGTGCCTGGCGTGCCCCACGCTCACCCGGTCCTCGGTGACGCTTTCCTGAGCAAGAACCGCTAACTAGGATTACTGGAAATGGCGGATGAATCGACTGAGGCAACCTGGGACCGACGCCTAGCCCGGGATCAAAAGGAATACGTGGGGCCTGGGGTGATTGCCAACAAAGCGGGTCCTCGATTGGTCATGATCTGCTTCACATTGTTGGCTCTCGCCGTGGTGTGCTTCCTTGGCGGCTCAGATCTGTTCCAGAAACGAACCGACAAACTTGGGACCGCAACACTTGCACTTGCGATCGCTCTCCCGCTGGTGCTCATTGCGTGGCGGGCGCTCAAGCTTGGCAGGATTACCGTCACCCCCAGGCATCTCAGCTACCCGAAAATCCTCGGGTCACGCGTGATCCAGTGGGATGACGTTGAACGCATCGAGTTTGGCGTGCTCAGCGGTGAATGGGTCGCGCTCCGACGAATACAGATCCTGACCAAGGACGGGAAGCATCGGATCCCCGGAGGATTCACCTCTGGCGGAGACCCGGATACCCTGCAGCAGAACCTCATCGATCTTCAGCGGGCGCTCGCGGCCTATTCAGATTAGGCCTCGGCTGGAATCCGGGAGCATCTCCGATGCGCCGTTGAGTGGCGGGCAATAACCGCGTCGATCAGGAGGTGCGGACATGAGGTGGCAGAAGAAGCCATTTGCCGGATCGAGTATTCACGCTCTGCACACAAGATGCGGCCCCGTCTATCGTCATATTCAGAAGGTGAGCGTTCGGCCTTCGGTAACGACAGTGTCCCTGAGCACCTGCGGATTCAATGGGTCGACGAAAGAGAAAGGCTGAGGGGCGTCGGGTCTTTTGGAGCCATCGTCCCGGATTGCCACGTGAACCCAACCCATTGCACCACCACTCTGCATCGCCACCATATCGATGGCTCGTACCCGACGGACGGGGGTCGATCTTGAGGACCTTGTGTCGTGATGAGTCTGTTCCGTAGAGGCTCACCTCCATGTGCTGAGCTTCACTGACTCGTATGCCATCAGTCAGCCTCAAGCGGCGTGTCCTATTCGATTCAATTCAGCCGGTCAATAACTGCCGACGACCCGGCGCGGTGGGACAGGGCTCTCAACTGAGGATGTGCCAGGGGCGTCGTCGATTCGCTCTCTGGTCCTCCCCTGGACTTGAGCCGGTTCGCGGGTGCGGACTAGCTCAGAGGGGCAGCCTCGATGCCTGCCAGCCGATCCATGGCTGGCCCGAATGTCGACTCGAGCCAATCGCCAGGGCTGTCACCCATGGCGCCCGTGACAAGGGTCGACACCCCGATTTTGGCGAAGTCCTCTGCTCCCCGAATCACGTCGTCGACGCCGGCATCCGGCGGAATCTCGCGGTACATGGCGGTCACCTCGATCTCGTTGATGTCGCGACCAAGGGTGTCGCAGTGACGACGGAGGACATCGATCTTTGGTGCCACCTCTTCGGGACCGCCAAAGAGATTGCAGGCGTCGGCATACTGGGCAACCATGCGCAGGGTCTTGCGCTCGCCGCTCCCCCCGATCAGTATCCGCGGGCGAGGTGTGCTGACCGGCGGTGGGCTGCACAGCGTCGCCTCGAGCTGGTAGTGCTTGCCCTGATAGGCGCCATTGTCATCACTCCACATCTGCAGGCAGATCTGAATCGCCTCTTCGAGACGCTCGAACCGCTCGGCCAGAGGCGGGAACGGCACGCCGAGGCCCCGGTGTTCACGTTCGTACCAGGCCGCCCCAATGCCGAGCTCTGCCCTGCCGCCCGAAAGCACATCGAGGGTGGTCACCGCCTTGGCCAGGAGCCCGGGATGGCGATAGGTCACCCCAGTCACGAGGAGACGCAGGCGCAACCTCTCGGTCCCGCCTGCGACGAATCCAAGGGCGGTATAGCCCTCGAGCATTGGGTCCTCCGCCGGCGCCATCCAGTCCATCTGGAAGTAGTGGTCCATGAACGACAGGGTGCGGACACCGATCGCTTCGGCCCGTTGGGCCAGGTCGGAGACTCCCGGCCCTATGCCTGGCGAGCCACCGGCCCAGTCGAATCGCGAGATGTGGAGGTCGAGTTCCATGGTCGCGGTTCTACCACTTAGGGCAACAGAACGCGGTCGAGTCTTCAGTCAACTGGCACAGCTGCGGCTCACCGGGAAACCGTCGGCCTAACTTCGAGTGTGGATCGCCGACGGCGGTGAGCTTCTTCCATTCCACGGTGTCCGTTTTTAGGCTCCCGGATTAGACCGGGGGCCTATCGTCGGTCGGGCACTCGCCCTCTCAGGCGGTTATCCTATCTCCAGGGGTTCACGTGCGAGTGACGGATGGACTCAGCGGTATGGGCGCGGGTCAGGATGTCTGCGGCCCGTTGTGCTGGGCCGAGCACGATCAGCCCGAAGCCCTAGGCCCCCGCGGGATCGGTTGGTACGACAGGCTCCATGTGGGCTAGTGCTGCAGCCACCTCGATCCCCGAGCGTCGCGGCCCCAACTCTCTCGGTGAAAGGTCCATTGAGCAGGTCGCGCACGGGTGACGTATCATGCGAATGGCTTGCTCGCGCTTGTTTCTGAATTTGTGGTCTGATGCGCCGGTACAGTCCGCACCTGGCTGAACGGGGGTGGCGCAGATGTTCGGATTTAGCCATGACTTCCGGGGGCTGCATGTCCATTGGACCAACTGCAGGCAGCTATTCCGCAGCGTACTCACCCGAGGGATGATCAGGCGTCTCATCCGGGTGGTTGCTGCGGGGACTGCGCTCATGGGCGCGGCGACTGTCGCCTCAACCTCATTGAGCCCAGTAGCGGGTGCCAACGGACTCACCTGGTCCACCGAAGCAAGTCCTAACCAGGGCTCAGGTACGAATGCCCTGAATGGAGTTTCCTGCCCGAGCGTGACCTTTTGTGTCGCCGTTGGCGTCGCGGCGTCGCCCGGTCTCATCGAGTCCTTCAACGGCACTAGCTGGTCCATAGCTCCACTCCCGACCCCTGGTGGATCCCCGTATTTGGAGGGCGTCGCTTGCACTTCTGTCTCGGCTTGTACGGCGGTTGGGTTCTACATCGACGGTTCCAACAACCAGGTGCCACTGATCGAATCCTGGAACGGTTCCGCTTGGACCATTACGCCAAGCCCCAGTCCGAGCGGTGCCCAGGACGCCGTTCTTCTCGGCGTCTCGTGCAGTGCGCCCTCAGTCTGTACGGCAGTCGGGCACATCTACAACGGATCAACCGACCAGACCCTCGTGGAAACGTGGAACGGCGCGAAATGGTCGATCGTGCCAAGTCCTAGTCCCGTCTCGACGGGAGCAGTGACGCTGAACAGTGTCTCCTGTCCGTCATCGTCCTTCTGCATTGCCGCGGGGTACTACGTGACGAAGAGTTCCGGTGAAGCAACCCTCATCGAAGGGTGGAACGGCACGGCGTGGTCAATCATTCCCAACCCGAATCCGAGCACGACCGGCACGGTGCAACTCTTGGGTGCCGCATGCACAAGCTCGAATTTCTGTGTGGCGGTGGGCTACTACTTCACATCACTCACGGTCAACGGGACTCTAATCGAGACCTGGGACGGCACAACCTGGTCTATCACGCCGAGTCCAGCCCCCGGCGAGCTCGCCGGCGTGCAGTGCATATCGCCCACTGACTGCGTTGCAGTTGGAGTTACTTCGGCCCCGTTCGGTGTCTCACAGACCCTTATCCAAACCTGGAATGGCAGCGCATGGTCGGTCACGCCCAGTCCCAGTCCCGGCAGCGTTTCGAACGAGCTCAGCGACGCATCCTGCGCTTTGGCAACGTTCTGCACCGCTGTCGGCTACTACGCCGATGGATCCAGCGGGCTCGACGAGCGGACGCTCATCGAGGCGGGTCGCAGCTCAACCTCGCATGTGGTCATCACCACCGCTTCGCTCCCGGAGGCCGCCCTGGGCGTTCCCTACTCCTTCCAGCTCCAGGCCGTAGGTGGCCTCCCGCCCTACACCTGGAACAAGTACGGACCGAAGGGTCGGGGCAGTCTGCCGTGGCGCGTGAGCCTTTCGAGGAGCGGCCTCATCTCAGGCACTCCGAAGAAGGCCGGTACTTACACCATTATCGTCAAGTGCCTGGACTCAACGCACTCGCATCGGACTCAGGCCACCCAGACGCTCACGCTGACCGTCAATCCGTAGGCGCTCATTCATACGCCCGAATGTGCCGTTCATGGGCAGTTAGCTGACCGCGAGCAGCTCCCGCGTCCTAATGCGGACAACGCGACCCCGAGCCGTCGGTCGGGGACAGTCGTGTGATCACTCAGCGTCGCCTCAATTAACCAAAGAACACTTCTGTGCGATGCAGAACGTCGCCGGTTTCCGGCTCCACGCCTTCGACTGTTAGCGAGTACATCCCAGTGCGCCTCGGATCATTCATGGGCTCAAAGGTCAGAACCTCTCCGGCTGGGCCGCTGCGGTTGCCCAATCGGTCGATCTCGTATATCTCGCGTGTGAATACCTGACCGCGTAGAACCGTACCCGCGAAGATCGCATTTGAGCGGTGGTGAGGGCGCAGTATTTCCTCGATTCTGAACTCCCACTGTTCTCGGTCTCGGAGCGCTTGTTCTCCGGCCTGGGTCACCAGCCAGTTTCCCCACTTATCGTGCTCGACCCAGCCACGACCCTCTGAGAGTCGAAACGAATCCTCGATTTCTTCGAGCGCAACCTCAGTCAAGCTCAACCCGTAGTTAAACTTCACAGTTGCCGAGGATCGCTTACAGCTTCGCACCATGTCGAGCAGTGTCCATTGGATCTCGTCCACCCGAACAGCATTGCACCCAGTCGAGCACCCCCGAAAGTGCCGGTTGAGGGCAGGCGATAATCGCCGCCTGCCCGGCGTTCGGGGGCACCCTTCCTTAGGATCGGGGAATGGTCGAACTTGAAAAGCCGGAATCCCCGCTGACGGGTGGGACCGTTCTCCTGCGTCCCTTTGAGATGAGCGATGTGGAAGACGTCACCGCGGCTTGCCAAGATCGTGAGATCTCGCGCTGGACTGACGCGATTCCTTGGCCCTACAACGAGGACCACGCCCGCGGATGGATCTCGGCCCATCCCCGACAATGGGAGCGGGGCGAAGTGGCCCCATTCGCCATCGTCGGAGCGGAAGATGGGGACTTCCTTGGTGCCGTGAGCCTGATCTTCCCCGAGGATCGGCTACCCGCGGCTGGATACTGGGTTGCGAGATGGGGGCGCAATCGAGGGGTCGCCACGGTTGCCTTGATCGTCGTCACCACTTGGGGATTCGACACGCTCGGCCTTGAATCGATCAGTCTCGCCACGATGCTCGGCAATGTGGCTTCCGAGCGGGTTGCCCAGAAGGCTGGTTTCACCTTGATCGGCGAGACATCGGAGTACACACCACCAAAGAAGCCAGAGACCGTCTACAGCGTCAAGCAATGGGAGCGGAAGAACCCTTCCGAATGGGCCTGAGCGAACAGGCAATAACGCCACTGACCCGGTGATCGGGGGCATGGACCCAAGAGTATCCAGCCTTTGAGACAACCTCTGCGGCGGCGTGCGAATATCTTCCAGTGAGGTTTCGAGCCGTTTTGTTGGATGTTGGCGGTGTCTTCTTCGTGCCCCAGGGCGATCTGGTCGCCGAGGCTCTTGCCACAGTCAATGTGAGAACTGCGACCCCTGACTTCGTCAGAGCACATTTTCGTGGGATCGAAGCTGTGGACAGCGGAGGAGACGGAGAAGGGTTCGCAGCTCGATATCTCAACGGGTACATGGATGAACTGGGCATCGCAGCCTCGGATCGAGGCCGTAGCTTCGATGCGTTGTTGAGCCTCTGGGAAGATCCGACAGTCGATCTCTGGCGAGAGGAACTCCCTGGTTCCATTCGAGGACTAGCTCTGCTGGCGGCAAATAACCTCCGACTTGGGATTGTCAGTAACTCCGACGGCACGGTTGAAGAGCGGCTCCGAGGCCACAGAATCTGCCAGGTGGGAGCCGGACCGGGTGTTCAGGTTGTTGCGGTCGTCGATTCATCGGTGGTCGGCGTCGCAAAGCCAGATCCGACGACGTTCACACCGGCGATTTCAGCTCTTGGACTACCCGCAAACGAAGTGGCGTACGTCGGCGACAGCGTCCATTTCGACGTGATCGGAGCAGAGCGTGCAGGCCTCCATCCAGTGCACTTCGATCCGTATCGAGCCTGCCGGAGCCAGCATCATCACCAGCACATTCAAGCCCTTGCTGAACTTGTTCCGTGACGTTGGGTCGTTCCGTTCCGTAGACAGCGGGGTATCCCTCATGTGCCACTGGTAGGTCGATAAGCGCCGCTGATCCCGGTGATCTGGGGCACCGCCTGATGAGGACGGGCATCGAAGCCCGCTCGTTCCGGGCAGCCACGATGCCGACAATGAAATCGCTAGAGTGCGATGTGTGGATGAAGGAACCCTCGTCATCCTGACCGGCCCGCCCGGAGCAGGGAAGTCCACCGTCGGCCGATTGGTAGCCGCGGAATACAACCCGTCTGCCTGCATCCACTCTGATTGGGCCTACACCACGATCGTAAATGGATTCATACGACAGTGGGAGCCGGAGTCCGATCCGCAGAACCGAGCCGTCATCCGGTCATCTATCGCTATGGCTGCTCGTTTGGTCGAAGGCGGGTACGTTACGGTGATCGAAGGCATTTTCGGCCCTTGGTATCTCGGGATCGTTCGAGATGAACTCGACGGGCATCAGATTCGACCTCACTACGTCGTTCTCCGACCGGACATTGAGAAGTGCCTCGAACGAGCTCAAAATAGGCCACAGGTCGCAAAGGTCCCTGGACATCCTCCCCTAGCCGACTCGGAACCGATCCGTCTCCTGTGGAACATGTTTTCGGATCTGGGTGAATACGAGGGCCACGTGATCGACAACACCAATATGTCCGCCAGCCAGGCTGCCACGGCGATATGTAAGCGCGTTCAGAAAGGCAGCGAAGTCCTAACGGCATCTCCAAAGCAGCGACCCTAGATGCCCTTGGGTCCTATTCGCGAGTGCCACCGATGTGCTGTGGGGGGCAGGGGTGCGATCTGGCCTTCAGAGGCGCTATGGCCCTCCTCTGGGCTGGCATCGAGCCCCACCCTCAGCCCTACGTCGGCGGCGGAGTCTTGGATGGGATCGGCATCTGTGCTCGGCTGAGGATTTGGGGGCTGAGGGCATTGGAATTGGGAGGCAACCCTGACCTCAGCCGTACTGAGTCTGAGGACAAGGGAGAGACAGAACTCGCAGGACGATCGCGACGGCGACTGCGGCCGCAGAGCCGACGAAGGAGTCTGAGACGGTGTGATCCCTGATCGGACCACTCAGCGAAGTCCCCGGTAAGTCGAAGCGGACCTCATTGGAAGCCTGCCACCGGCCACACCGTGGTCCACCAGGAGCATTCGTCGGTGCCATATGATCTTGGCTACGGCATCACCATTGCTCGCCGGCGGGTATTTTGGAGACGTGACGCCCTGCCTGAAGGAGTCCCCTTGTTGTCATCCCGCATTTCGACGTTCACTGCGGTGGCGGTCACTCTCGCCGCCATCGCAGTATCGCTGGTCGGCTCCCTAGGTTTCGTCGATGGATCGGTCGCCAGCACTGCCACCTCCACCGGTCCCGTGATCGTCTATGACTCAACGCTCTCCCCGCTGCCCGGCAACATCCCGAGTTACGGCGCAGAGGCATATGCGTTCAACGAGATCGGAAACGAGGTCAACCTGGCACCGTCGACCCAACCGCTGACCAATGTCACCGTCACAATGAGCAGCTGGGCCTGTGAGTCCGGTGGGTGGACCGGATCCCCCCCGTGCACGACCACACCTGGCGCTACCTTTGCAGTGCCGATTACGTTCAGTATCTACAACCCTGGAGCGACGCCGGGCACCGTCGGGGCCCTCATCACTCGTGACACGCAGACCTTCAACATCCCCTTCCGACCCTCGGCCAATCCTGCCTGCGCGGGAGCGCCAACCAAGTGGATGGCCTCTTCCGGTACCTGCTACAACGGATTGGCTAACAACATCACGTTCGGGTTCAGCTCCCAGAGCATCGTTCTTCCGACGTCTGTCGTTTACGGCATCTCCTACGACACCGACCATTACGGTCCTCAACCGATCGGTGGTAGCACGAGTCCCACCGATTCTTTGAACGTCGCGTTTACGACGGAGTCTTCGGACGTCTCGACCGGCTCTGATGTGAACCCCGGCAACATCTTCGTCAACTCGGCGAGTGCCACCAACGCCAATCTCTTCTGTGGCAGCGTGATACCGGACGTCTTCATGAAGGCCTCGAACGGCTGTGTCTCGGGAAGCCCTCCGAGCAATGACATCCCAGCCGTGCAGTTCGCCACAGCGGGCACGCCCGTTCCCACCGGAAGGTCCGGGTACTGGGAAGTGGCCTCCGACGGTGGCCTCTTCAGCTTCGGGCCGCAGTTCTTCGGATCGATGGGCGGTACACCACTCAATGCCCCGGTGGTCGGCATGGCCTCAACCTCCGACGGTCGCGGCTACTGGGAGGTTGCCTCCGATGGCGGCATCTTCAACTTCGGTGACGCCGGGTTCTTCGGATCGATGGGCGACATGCACCTCAACAAACCGGTGGTGGGGATCGCTCCTTCAAGCTCGGGCAACGGCTACTGGGAGGTTGCCTCCGATGGCGGCATCTTCAACTTCGGTGACGCCGGGTTCTTCGGATCGATGGGCGGCAAGCCCATCCCGGCGCCGATCGTGGCTGTGAGGTCGACGCCCTCGGGAAAGGGTTACTGGGAGGTCGGATCCGACGGGGCGGTCTACAGCTTTGGCGATGCCCAGCCCTTCGGCTCGATGGCAGGCAAGCCCCTCAATGCACCAGTGGTCGGCTTCACCAGTACCTCCACGGGCAAGGGCTATTGGCTCGTGGCCTCCGACGGCGGAATCTTCAACTTCGGTGACGCCGGGTTCTTCGGCTCGATGGGCGGCATACACCTCAACAAGCCGGTCGTGGGCATCGCCGGCACCTCGACCGGTGCGGGCTATACCGAGGTCGCTTCCGACGGCGGGGTCTTCAATTTCGGAGATTCGGTGTTTGCCGGCTCGATGGGCGGGACGCCCCTCAACAAACCGATGGTTGGTCTCGCTGCCCCCTGAGCGGCGTGGCCTCACCGGGAAGGCCGTCCCAGCAGGTACTCAGGTGGCATCTGGTGGCTCAGCCGGTCTTCGTCGAGGAATACTGTCAACTGGGACGGCCTGGGTGAAGGACCGCCAAGTAGGGACCTTCCTGAACAGAGTGTCCACGAGAGCCGGTCAGCTGGAGCACCCCGGCCCTCCCGGCATGATCGATAGCCCCGCCACCGGGGGCCAAGCATCTGTCAGTGTCCATCACCAACCCGGCCATCAGGGGCGAGGTCAGTACCGACCCGATCGAGAAGTCGGGCAAGTCCCGGCGGTAGGGGCACCAATGCCTTGACCTGAGCTTCGCAGCAGAAGTGGTGGCCGAGGGCAGATACCGCCAGGATCCAGGTCATCATCGGCGTCATCACCCTCGGCACCCGAGCGTCCTGTTGTGCCCCCGGGTGCTCGGCACAGAGACTTCCCTGCGGCTTCTGGTTGCCAGGAGATCTGACAAGCGCAAGTCCGGTTGCGTTGTCGCGGTTTGAGCCGTATCGGTACGATTCATCCATGGCGGCGAGGTTGAGAGCTTCAGGGGAGTACTCGTGTACCTCGACCTACCGGAGGATCTGGCGTGCGAGACGATCTCGAGAGTGCGGGCCATTGAGAACCGGTGGACCATCGCGGCTCATCCGCTACCGGTCACCACCTCCGGGAGATGCGCCGGCAGGGGATGGTTGAGTTGCGGGCTGAGGACGGGGGATGGTCTGAGATCGCGGCAAAGGCCGGCACCGGCAAGCAGCGGGGCTGGCAGATCGCTTACGGGCTCTAGGTGACGACCCCCCATGACACCGACGACACGCTCGGTGTCCTACTCCCTGTCGCCTTCTGGGGTGCTGTGATCTTGGGTGTCGTTGTTCTGACTAGGAAGGTCAGGCGGACGTGATCGCCCTCGACCACGCCTCCAAGTTCACACTTCCCTGGAACGACCTGAGCCAGTTCTTCACCTGGGCCTGCGGTGTCGTCCTCCTTTCCCTGGTTGTCTTTGCGGTCTACCGGTACATCACCAGAGAGGACCGGCAGATGTTGAAGCGGGTAGAAGAGCAGCGGACGCTAAGCGACGATACGGGTCCTTACACCTAGTTCGAAGAGGCCCCTGTACTCCGCCCTGGGCGCTCCTTCGTTGTCGGGTCGAGGCCCGGACCTAACGGCATTCTCAATGGCTCGGGAACGTACTGAGGGGCGGAGTGACTGATCATGACCGGTTGCTCACCGTGCGCACCTTGTGCGGTTCCCATTGCATCACCGGAATGGTCTTTGAGTTGCAGTCATTTCGCGCACCGTTCTCGTTACGGCAAGTGAATGGCCAGTGGAGACGTGGATGAATCGGCCGCCCCTGGTGCCCATCCGGACTCCCACGCCGGCCTTGATATACGTCAGCGGCTGGGGGCAGAAGCCGCAGACCCTTGATATCAGCGTCGTCATCCAAGTTCGGTCTAGTGCATCGCGCGTCTATCGAGCGGTGGCTGACGGTCGCCATGGTTCGGAAACCGAGGATGACCTGCTGTAGTACTTCGCAGGTGGTTCGCCAGGATCCGGCATGTTCACCTTGCCAAGGTGAGGGTCGCGAGTTCGAAGTCCGCTCTATGTGAGGCTGGTGATCCAGCAGCGGGGTACCTGTCTCCAAGAGCACGCCAGCATACTTCAGCGCTGAGATCGAGATCCAGGCCTCAGCCGCGGGTCTCCTGAGGTCACGACGACCGGCCGCGGGACAAAAAGGAGTCTGGTGCCCAGAACGGCCTGGGTGTCCCACTGACCCGGTGCGAGTTCAGGGCACCCCGGATGCAGTTGCGAGCCTTCACACCCTGCTCCGCACCCTTGGGCGGTCAGGCGTCCCGGGTGACCATCCGCCATGCCCCGAGTGCCGTCCACACAGAGATCCAGCCCACAACGACGCAGACGGCAACCGTGGTGGATTCGGTCACCCCCGGAACTCCAGTTTGCCCATTGTGGGTCCCGCCGAAGACCGAAGGCAGTCCACCGGGCTCGAAGTGGGTCGCGGCGATGCCCACGAGACTTCGCTGGAGGTTGACCAGGTGGGCGATAGGTGAATGCGACAGCAGCGGTGTCAGTACGATCTCGAGCACGATCAGCAGGATCACCGGGACGGTGCGCTGCCCCATCAGCGATGACAGGCCTAGGCCGACCAGCAACCCGATGGCGGCGTACAGCTCGAGCCACAGTCCGGCCTTCACCATCAGCCAGACCGATGGGGACAGGAACCGGCGGGAATAGTCGGCGTAGTTGGCCTCCGCGATCTGCCTGGCTGCCTGCTCGACGCGGGCCTGGGAGACCTGGGGTTGCGTGGGAGCGCCGGGACCGCCCTCGGCGATCGAGGGCCCGGGTCCACCGCCGCACGGCACGCTGTTGACGACCGGGGCGAGGTCCGGCCCTATCAGGATCGGGAAGTTGCAGAGGACCTCGTCGGCATGCCCGGCCGCCCACGTCTCCAGCCCCGGTCGGGACAGGCCGGCGGGCATGTTGACGCCGTTGAAGTTGAGCTGCGTGGGCGCTGCGAGCACGCACACCGTGCAGACGAACGCAAACCCCACGGCCACCAGGGG
The DNA here is from genome assembly GCA_963812525.1 of uncultured Acidimicrobiaceae bacterium. Lineage (GTDB taxonomy): Bacteria > Actinomycetota > Acidimicrobiia > Acidimicrobiales > RAAP-2 > Bog-756. Next base: position 1,258,568 of record CAWEVL010000011.1, on the reverse strand, counting down.
CACGAGGATGGCCAGCCCGGCGGGGATCCGGGCCAGGTAAAGGGCGAGGCGCGAGCGGCCGGTCACCACCAGGTGACGGAACATTCCCTCGGTCAGGTCGACCGAACCGGCCGTGCAGCCGAGCGTGGCCGCGACGATGAAGCCGAAGATGAACAACACCCCAGCCACCATGTTGGAGAAGATGTCGTAGCCACCGGCTGGCCCGTAGGAGTGGGGCGCAAAGGCGTGGGCTAGGAGCCGGATGGTGAGAAATACGACGGGGATGCCGATGTTGACGAGGATCAGCGCCGCCATGAGGCCCCGGCGCTTGCGGAGCTCCATGAACCGGGTGGCGATCATGGCACCATTGGGCACCCAGGACCCCCGGCGGTCGTGGAGCGTGCCGTTGTGCCCCGAGGGAACGGGCTCCGGTGCTGCGGCGTCGATCGCAGCCGAGGTGGTCACTGCGGTGCCCCCAGTCGGGTGGTGACCTCGAGGAACCAGGACTCGAGCGAGGCATGGACCTCCTGGAGGCGGTACACGGCGACGCCCCCCTCGACGAGCAGGCGGTTGACCTCGGCCACGACCTCTCGGTCGGTGCCCGCGACCAGGGCGATCCGAAGACCGTCCGGGCCCGTGACAAGGCCGGATCCCCACGTCGTGTCGGCCAGGAGCGCACGCGCCCGGTCGGGTGTGGCGCAGTCGATCTGGAGCTCGAAGGCCGAGCTGGCCAGCAGGTCGGCGATCGATCCCTGCCGGATGACTTTGCCCCGATCGACAATGGCTACGGCGTCACAGGTCCGCTCGACCTCGTCAAGCAGGTGGGACGACAAGACGACGGTGCGCCCCTCGGCCACCAGGGACTGGATCATCTCGCGCATCTCGAGCATGCCGGCGGGGTCGAGCCCGTTCATCGGTTCGTCGAGGATGAGCAGTTGCGGGTCCCCGAGGAGGCAGGCGGCGACGCCCAGGCGCTGGCGCATGCCCATTGAGTACTTGGACACCTTGTCGTCGGCCCGCTGCTGGATGCCCACCCGCTCGAGCGAGACATCAATGCGGGTGCGTGCCGCCGGCTCCCGGGCGGCGGCCAAGATCTGGAGGTTCTGACGACCGGTGAGATGGCCGTGGAACCGGGGCTCGTCGACGATGGCGCCGATCCGGGCCAGCGCTCGGTCCCGGTGGTGGGGGACCGGGTAGCCGAGGAGGGACATCGTCCCCGCGTCGGCATGGGTAAGTCCGAGCAGCACCCGGATGAGGGTCGTCTTGCCCGCACCGTTCGGTCCGAGGTAGCCGAAGGCACAGCCCCGGGGGACGAGGAGCTCGACACCGTCGACGGCGACGTTGTCGTTGAACCGTTTGGTCAGCCCGTGGGTCTCGACGGCCCACGGGGTCTCGTCGAGCCGCTCGTTGGGTTCCGTGGTGAGTGTGGAAGTCATCCGGTGGGCACCTTACGGCCAGCGTGGCGCCCCGATGCTGACCGCCAGACCAATGATCCCCCAGTCGAAACGCTCGTCGGCAAGTCGACTCCGGTCGTCAGGCGTCCGGACCAGTTCACGGACGTACCTCTGATCATGACAAGAATGGAGCTACCCGACCATGGGGGATACCCCCCAATTGTCCCTGAGGTATCCCCGAGGTCGCCAGTGGCCTCCTCGGGATTGCCCGGAGTGGGGTGTGGTTGCCCACTTGTCCACACGGCTCGAAGGCCGCTGGGGGCAGGAGTGCCATCAGGTCTTCAGGGGCGGGTCTGCGCCCTCTTTCTGGCTGGCATCGAGCCGTCACCTCAACCGTAGGTCTCCTGAGGTCACGACGAGATCCACCGGAGGAGTGGGATGATGTGCCCTCGCCGACCGCCTGGCGTGTCAACCTGCCAACGGGTGGGGCCGCGGTCACGACAGGTGCTCTTGTCGCATCGCTCAGGGAGCAATATGAGTTCTGATGTTGATCGAGCTTGGAGTCAGATAGCGGACCTTTCTGGGCTGCATCTTTCGTGGAACCTGTTGTCGAGGGTCGGTGGGGGAATCTCCCTCTACGGGCTCACGTCGACCGATTCGGCCAGCCCAAAGGTCGCGACTGTCGAGGTCAACCGTCGAATCCAGCCGACGGCGATTACACGAGAAGGCAAACGTACGGAATACGATTGCCGGAACCTCAGTGGCCCACGGTGGCGGCGGTGGGAGGAGACTCCGGTATTCACGAATCTCAACACCGGCAAGACAGCCGTTACCCGGAGCGGAAGGCATTGGGGGTACAAAGCATCGGGGAGGCTGACGCTACCGGGGTTAGGTCAGTTCAGATTCCCCTTGACGGGTACAACAGGGACAATGCCGTTATGTCGGCAATAGATGAGTCGGGCACGCGCATGATCGCTTACCGAAATGGAGGTCTTCGATTTGACCCCTCCGGTCCCGATGGGATTGAAGTAGTGGCTACTGTCGGCGATGCTCTCCAGACGGACTCCGCATTGCTGATCATCGCCGTCTCGTCTTGGTGGTTACGCTCATATTTCATTCAGGGTGGGGGAACAGCAGGCTGATAACTGCCACGACCCGGCCTTGAGGGCGAACCAGCCAGCTATTTGGGGCGACGGCTATGAGGCGAATCCTGCCTCACTCAACCAATGATGCAGGCACGGTGAAGCCGCCATCCAGCAGAATGTATTGGCTGTCAACTAGAACCACCGAGCGTTTTTCCTCGTCGTTTGTCATCGAATGCCTGGTTGGGGTCAGGGGTGCCGTCGAGTCCTCGCGGGGCTGTGACCATCTTCTCGGCTGAGATCGAGCCCTAGCTTGAGTCTTACCCCGGCCAAGAGTGACATTTCGTTCTCCCGCCATTTGGTGTCGTTGCTGTCAAGACAAACGTGTGGACCTCCGCTACCTGCGTGCATTTAACCCGCACACGGGCCGGTGAGGTTCAGGACGTAGCCGGCGATCAGGGGGCACCCGTTTGCCAGCAATGTCTCGTTGAAGCAGTGACTTCGTCACCATTCTGGCTTAGCTTGGCAATGCGAGGGCCACAAGTGATCGGGGTTGGAATATGAAGGGATTTAGGAACTTCCTGATGCAGGGGGAGTTGATCGTTATCGCCGTCGGCCTTGTCGTAGCACTGGCCTTTAGCACGCTCATCAAGTCCTTCACTGATTCGATCATTACTCCACTGGTCAATGCCGCACAGGGGGGAGGCTCAGGATCGTTGGGACTTGGATGGACGATCAATGGGCAACGCATCAACCTTGGATCGTTCATCTCAGCCATCGTCTACTTCGTGATCTTCATGGCGGTGATCTATTTTGTGCTGGTCGTGCCCTACCGTGCATTCATGAAGAAGCGAGGCAACAAGGTCTTTGGTCCCCCGGCGGAGACCAAGACTTGCCCGCAGTGTCTCTCCGATGATCTCCCTGTGGCTGCCCTCAAGTGCAGTCACTGTGCAAGCGCAGTCTCGACAACGAACTGATGAACCAAACCTCCAGATTCCTGGGGGTCGGGGCCAATGGGCCCCAGAGGTAGATTGGCCATCACACGTGGGGTAGCGCCGGACTCGTCGGGTTGGGGACACCACATCGGCGAGTCCGGGCGCCTCTGCGCTGCCTGTTTCGTCCGTTGCCACAAGAGGATCCGAGTTCTGTAGGCCCCTCGAATTGCCGATCAACCAGGGTTGATAAACGCCACCGAGCCGGCGTTCTGGGCCACTGCGATTGCGCTAGGCGTTCGCTTCTGAGATTCTCTTCCCGATGTCCCAGCAGCCTGGCAGCAACCTGGCGGGAGTTGCGGTGCTCAGTGGCGGTCCGATGGATGGACGTGAGCACCCGATCGAGGGCGATACCGATGAACTCTGCGTGGTCATGACGGATGGCCAACAGCATCGCTACGTCCGTACCGTCGATGTTGAGCCGCTGCCAGATGGCCGGTCGGCGGTGGTTTTTAAGTGGACGGGCCGCTACTACGGTCCGGAGTAGCCAGCTCGCCATCCCTCCGGCCCGGCATTGGGTGGCACCCACTCGGAACCGAGAGTGAGCTCGATCTTCGATCGAGCGGCGGTAGGTATCTACACCTCGATGCTGATCTCGATCCGGGGTGGTCCGCTCACGCCTGCCTTAGCCATGGCGTCTTTCAGGTCGGGATCGGCGGCGAAGGCCTGAGCTTTATCGACCGAGGGGAACCAGTGCAGCCCCGTAATCTCGTTCGGATCATCTGCATTCCGAAAGACGGTGGCGTCGGTGACCCCGTGCTTGTCACGTATCGGTTGCGCTCTGTCATATTCGATCCGCCAATCGTCATAGTCCTTCACCGGGTGCTGCACAATCATCAGTACTCTCTGCATCTGATGCTCCTCAATGCGACTCATCGGTCGGGTCTTCCGTTTCCAAGAGTAATCCTCAAAGGTGCAAATGTGTTATGAGGCACCTGCGGGTAGCGGGATGTGCCGTTGGGGCCGGGTTGCCATCAAGTCCTCAGGGGCGCTTGATTCATCCTCTGGGCTGGCATCGAGCCCTAACCTCAGACGTAGGTCTCCTGAGGTCACAACGGCCGTGTGACAAAGAGGGGAGTGTGGTGCCCAAACGACTTGGGTGCGTTGTGGGATACGTCGCCCGATGCTCGACGGCGTCGTACAACCCGACTACTTTTGAATGTCATGTACGACCGTGAGGTTGAGTTCGTGCTCTTCGACCTCGGAGGCGTCCTGATCGAACTCGGTGGCGTCGCGTCGCTTCAGGAACTAACTGAGGCTGTCAGTGACGAAACCATGTGGCATCGATGGCTCACGAGTCCGTGGGTAGGACGATTCGAGAGGGGTGAGTGTTCAGAGTCGGAATTCTCGACAGGCTTTGTCGAGGAATGGCAGCTCGATATGTCACCCCAGCGATTTCTCGACATCTTTCGTGACTGGCCAATCGGTCCCTACCCCGGAACTGCGGAACTCCTGGTAGAGGTCCAACAATCGGTGCCCATCGGATGCCTGAGCAATACAAACTCGATGCATTGGACCTACCAGACTTCACAGTGGCCGTTTCTGGACTTGTTCGATTTTCGATTCCTGTCCTTCGAGCTTGGGCTGGTGAAGCCGGATGCAGCCATATTTCAAGCGGTCGCTGATCAACTCCCCGTCAGACGGGAGCACATCCTGTACTTCGACGACGTCGATCTCAATGCGGAAGCAGCGCATTCATTCGGTTTCCGATCAGAGCACGTTCGGGGAATCGATGAGGTGAGAACAGTTCTTCTGGACATTGGATTGCTCGCTGCCTAGGCCGGACGTTGCCTGCGTCCGTGTTATCCATACGGCCGCATGGGCCGGTCGAGGGCAGGATAGTGGCGCCGCCGATCCGGGTGGGGCAAGGGCTACTACTTGTTTGAGGGCGGCGAATTCTCCAACAACCGATGACCATGGCCTGGCGTCTCGCCTTCTGGGGGGGGCTCATGGCATAGTGCACGGCGAAATCGGCCCGCCTCAGTCGCGGCGTAGTCCCTCGCTGTCAGCGACATCCCTGCGCTCTGGTCGCCAGTCCGGGTCGATCTCGAAGAACTGGTGCACAAGCGCTTCGAGTCCGAGGGCGAATAGCGTCCAGTCCTCGGTCTCCCCGTTCGGCCCGGTCGGCCGCGTGACGTACTCGATCTTTCCGTTGATGCGGTGGCGGAGGGAGAATCCCTGGTCCAACGCCGTGAGCACCATCACGAACTGTGACATGTCCAATTCAGGTCGGATCCGTAATCCAAGGAGGGCTGCCAATGCGGCGAAGGTCTCCTCCCACAGTTTGGTGAACGACATGTATCCCTCGCGGAGTGGCAGCAAGATCCGTTCCCGCTGTTCTGCGTGTGAAGTCGTAATGGCCGTCGCGACCACATGCATCCAGAGCGGATAGTTGGGCGACTCGGCCGTGGCGACGGTGTTGGCCTGACCACCTACTCGGCACACCTGTTGCACGAGCCGGGCTCGGGACTCCGGGTTCGAAAGGTCAGGGTCTTCGAGAAGCGGTCCCAGAGCATTGAAGATGAGACCGAGCTCCGGCCGGGACTGGTCGTTCGCCACTGCTACAAGGACGTCGGCTTGGAACTCGGCCTGGTTCTCCCAGATTCGCTTGATCACCGAGCCATTGGTGACTTGGATGCCCGTGCGTACCTGGACCCGGTCGCAAACGCGCTTGAAGGTGATGTTCACGGATCCGGTTTGAAGACCTTCCTCACGCAGGATCTCGAGTGCCGCCTCGAGGAGCATCGAGCGCAGTTCCGCCCGCGCCATGCGTGGCCTGCGTCCCTGGCCCCCCGTGCGAACTTCCGCCATTGTCGTCCAGTGTATCCAAGTCGAGACAGGCTGGGCAGCGCCGGTAGGGTCACCGTGGTGGCCCACGCCGAAGCCAGCTACGTGCAGCCCGGTCAGTGCTTCCGGTTCGCCCAAAACGGTGCAGGTCACGCTAACTGTCCGGAGCCGGTGGTCAGCCGTGGCCGGTCAACCGACCGAACGGGAAAGCGGTGGCAGGTAGAGGCTTGTCGGCAGCACGCCAAATGAGCTCAACGAGTCGATGCGACCAGGTCCGCCGACCCGCTCCCACCCCCCAGGCGTTGTGGGGCAGGGGCCAACCGGTCAGGGGTGAACGACCAGGCCAGTTCACCCAGAGCGACGGAGACCGGTGGAATCAGTCGCTGGGCAACCCTCAGGCTGGCCGGGCGATCGGAGAACTCCGCCCACCGTCGGAGACCCATATGAAGGCGACAACGGACAGATTGATGAGCGACCCCGAAGAGGCCAAGCACTATCCCTGACGTCGTCGCAAGAACAATGGAGGTATCGGCACGCTGGCGGAGCCACTCAACGGACCGTCTCTGTTGCCACGCCGGTCCGACGGGTGGGCAAGGGGGTGTGAGACAAAGGTCAAACGACAAGCGGGCAACCTTGACGACGTGCAGCTCTCGTCCTGGTGTGCCACCCCGACTGTCTTCGCCGCCGGTCGGAGAAAATCGCTCTTGAACCACCGGACCGACTTCTTGGTTGGCCGCCGCTATGGGCCAGGATCGCGCGTCGGTTGACGACTCCGTTTGCCATGGCCACTCATAGTGAGGCTACCGACACCGGGACGAGTGTTTCGCAAACTTTACGTACCGGATCGCGCGTTCATACTATACATTGCCGATTAGTTGGTTTTCGCTAATTGGTCGTCGTTCCGATCTGTCTACACGAGGGGCCTCATGTCGTCACGATTTCCAATCTCCGACGTCATCGCAAAGAGCGCAATCGCCCTGCTTCTCACTATTTCGTTGGCCGGCATTGCCGTTGTAATCGACGTACATTCGGCCGCGGCGGAATCCACAGGCGCCCTCATCGTGCAAAAGGCGGCCTCGCAGGCTGGGATTCCCTACTGCAATGGTGGAGGAGGGGACAACGGGCCCACAGTCGGTGATTCCGGTTCACAGTGCGCGCCCGGAGTCGTGGGTTACGACTGCATGAGCCTGGCCCAGTACGCGGTGTATCAGGCGACCGGGTTTGCCATCGATGCGGACGGTGACAATCTGCCGGGAGGCACCGACTACACCGGAGTTGGCACCCTTGTCCCACAACAGTCAACGGTTGCCGAGGACAAGGCTGATCTGCAGCCAGGAGATGTGGTGCTGTTTGGCGGCCACGACCCAGCGAGTTATGCACACGATGGTATTTGGGCGGGTGGCGACCTTATTTGGGACGCGTCGGGGACCCCTGGTCAAGTGCAGGAGGACTCATTCGAGGGTCTGATGAACATCTACAACAACGCTTATCAGGGAGCGGTCAGGTACTCGGGTTCGGTACCGCCGCTCACCATCATCATCCCTAGCCTTCCGCCTGCCACGCCGGGAAAGGCCTACGGCAAAGTGACCCTCCATGCGGCCAACCTCGGAGTCAGCACCAGCCCCAACGTCACCACACTGAAATGGTACAAGGTCACCCTCCCCAAGGGGCTGAAGCTGTCCTCGGCCGGAGTGCTGTCGGGGACCCCAAACAAGAGGTTGATCCCACGACCGAGTTCGGTCACGGTCCAGACGACCGAGACGGTGACCACACTCGACGGTAAAAAGAAGGTCAAGACGAAGACGACGGTCCAGGCCACGATTCCCCTGACCATCAACTGACCACCCATCACGTTGCGACGACCCCTGGTTCTGGCCGGGGGTCTGTCGCGTGCGGGCCCTGGGTACCCCGTGGGCCAGTTATCCACACACCCAGATGTGTTGTTAGACGGGTGATCCACAGCCCGTGGACTGAGGCTCATCGAACCCCCTGACCTCAGCCGTGAGTCTCCTGAGGTCACCGCGACCAGCCGTGGGACAAGGAGAGGAGTCTGGTGCCCAGAACGGCCAGGCTGTACCACTGACCCGGTGGTCAGTGGGCACCCTTCCGGAGGTTGGGCCGTCGCTGGAGAACCGTGGTTGCCGCGGTGGTCGCAGCGTAGATGGGCCAGCTGCCCCATATTCCCTTAAGTTCCTGCTCGCCACGGCTGTCGTAGGTGATCCTGGAACCCCCGGTGAGGTCTTCCACAAGCGCACGGACAAGGTATTCGTCTATCTCGTCGCGGTGGTAACCCCTGAACGCCTGAGAGAACTCGACCGTACGGAGTGCGGAGAGGGCCGGAAAGGGTTGTGCTTTGTGACCAACCCCAGCCAACTTCACCCGGATGTTCTCGACCGTCCTACTTTGGGATTTGTCCACATCACGTCGCCGTTCACTCACTGAACAAGACTAGAACGGTTCGGTGAACTATCGGTAAGGGTGGCCGATCCTCAGCGAGAAGGGCCTGCCGTCCAGAACGCCTGCTTCCAGGCCTCCTGGCGGATCCTGTGCGTCTCTCAAGGGCCGTTCCGGGCGAGGCAACTCTTGCGAGCAGCCCCCGTATCGATCAGATCAGGGCTAAATGTGGTGTTTCCCTATGGGACGGCATTGTTAGTGGTCTTCCACACCCGGATCGTGTGTCACACACGGCCCGCCGTCGCTGAGTCTGGTCGGGTCACTTCCGCCAGCGGGCGGGCGGTGCAACCAGCGCGATGCGAGCCTTCGCGGGGCCGATGGACTGTCCAGCGACACTTGGTGACGACGTGATGATCTGCTTGCGCTCAGCGGCAGTCCGGGAAGATCTAGTCCTTCGCTATTCCACAGTAATGGGAGCGTCCGCTGGCACTTCTTTCGCCCGCAAATGCTTCCAACTGACTCGGAGGAGGACGGCCACTGCGATCGCAAGGGTGCCAACGAGCGCCAGACTGAAGACCTCCAAGGATTGCCCGCTGCTGCTGTGCTGTGTTGTTCGGGGTGTCTCCATGCGCTATTCACACTACCCAATGTGGCCAAGCGCAATCCTGCGGTCCACCTCTCGCCGTTCCGACGATCAATGGCACCAATCAGTGACGGCGTCGGTGTGCGCTCCATGCGTTGTTCCATGGTGCTGTTGAGGTCTCGTCGGGTTGACGCACCAGGTATCGCGGAGCATCGTTGTCGGTGCGACTATCACCGGATCGAGAGGTGGTCATGATGGTGCGAAGGCTCAGATGGGCAAAAGGCACGAGCGTCATCGGTTCAGCCAGAGTGGTGATCGGCAGGCCAACACGGCGCTCTGGCATGTTGTCATCACCAGAATGGTTTCCGACCCCCGAACCCGGCTCCCATCGACCGACGGATGAAGGAAGGACAGACCAAGAATGAGGCCATCCGATGCCTCAAGCGCTATATCGCACGGGAGGTCGACAACCACCTACCGATGGAGCATCTCGCCCTTGGCAGCCCATCGGAGCATCGTTAGAAGGCAGGCCGCTGTTTCTATTCGTCGCGCGACCACGTCCACCGAGGAACCTCCCGCAATGGGTGAAGATCCTCATCCGTCTCCGCAAGTGAGTTCTGCATCGCTACCTGTGAGCCGAACTCAACGTGTGATCGGACGGCTTCACGGAAGTCTTCATCGTCGGGCAGGTCTGCGGCATTCATCGCTGCCATGTACAGCTCGACGAACCTCTGCCGCTGCTCCTCCGTGATCTGAAGGTGGCGGTGGACATTGATCAGATGGGCGAATCCGAGCTCCCGAGTGAATCGATCTGGACCGCCGAAGGATTCAGCAGTAAAGGCGGTGAGATGATCGACGTGCTGAGGCTGCCCAGCCCCGAAGAGTGGCTGAAGTAGGGGATCGTTGAGCACGCTGGCGTAGAACGTGCCTTCGAGGCGATGCAGTGCCTCCTCACCACCGGCGAAATCATAGAGCGACGGCATTCTGCGATGGTAGGGGGGTGATGTGCCTTGGTCCAACTGCGGCTCCCCGGAGAGGGCTTTCAGCCGTGATCCATAACCGCCGCCTACCTGGTTATAGGGGACGGTCAGCGCACTCGACGCGCCTGCGAAGATGGTGCTCATGGATGATGACCGCCGTCTATCGTTCGGGGACGACGCTGAGCAATACGACCGCGCGCGACCGTCGTACCCGGCGGCGGCGGTCGATGCCGCGGTCGACGGCGTGGAAATCCGACGAGTCTTGGACGTCGGGTGCGGCACCGGCATCGCGTCGCAGCTGTTCCTCGACCGCGGGTGCGAGGTTGTCGGCGTGGAGCCCGACGAGCGGATGGCGGCCGTCGCCCACCGACGTGGCGTGAACGTCGTCGTCGCGCCGTTCGAAACCTGGAGGGCGCCGGTCGACCCGTTCGACCTCGTCGTCTCCGCTCAGGCGTGGCACTGGGTTGAGCAGAACATCGGGCCAACGGCAGCCGCCGACGCTCTTCGCCCGGGTGGCCGACTGGCACTGTTCTCGAACGGCTACGAGGAAGTGTCCCTGCGAGACGAGCTCGACGCGGTATACCGCCAGTACGCACCCCAGATCGTCGCCAAGACGTTCGTGCTCGGGCGGCAGGCGTTAACCCTCCGGTCGGCGCACGCGGGTCCGATCGAGGCGTGCGGACGATTTGGCCCCGTCGAGGAGCGGTCGTTCCGGTGGGAGCACACGTATACCGGCGACGACTGGCTCGACCAGCTTCCAACGCACAGCGACCACCGAACCCTGCCCCGAGAAGTGCTCAGCACGCTGCTCAGGCACATCCGTGCCGTGATCGACGAGAACGGCGGCATGCTCACTATCGGCCACACCACCGATCTGCTGTTCGCCGCCCGACAGTAGAGCGGCCGAGATGAGCTCGGGCCTTATGGCGATTTGCTCAGGCAAGAGCGTCGATGCGATCCTCGAAGTCCCCGTTGGGTAACAGGCGATGCTTCCCACCCAGCGGTAGGGGGAAGGTCCCCACTCAGGCACAATGGTTGGCTATGGAATCGTTGGCCAGCTTGAACCTATGGGGATCTGGCGGAACTGCCGGTCACGTTACGGCGAGTCTTGGAATGTCGCCCACTCGATACGTCGAGGCGGGGGAGCCGATTCGACCGGGAGCAACGAAGATTGCCGAAACCTCGGGATGGATCCTTCATGCGACACCGAGGGTCCCGACGTCGAACTCGATGAATCCCTCCGTAATCTTCTCGACAAGACCGAACCATGTACGGAGGCCCTTTGTGAACTCGAGGGCGAAGGCTATTCAGTCGTCTGGCGTTGCGTCGTGGCAACCAACGACTTGGAACACGACATTGAACTCGATCGTGCAACACTTCGACGTCTCGTTGCTCTCCCCGGAGTTCTCCGGTTGGACGTCTAGGTCTACGGTTGGGCAGCCGGCGTACGGTACACCCTGTTCACGCGAATGGATCAACTCCAGACCTCGGTCGACGACCAGGCATGAGCTACAGCACCTCGATCTCATCGCCGACTGCTACACGTCCAGGTTTGAGTACAAGGGCATACGCGCCAAGGCACGCGAATATGCCCGTTCCCGCGACGTCTACTCGGTTGTACCGAGCCACCGTGCGAAGGATGCCCCGATCGGCACTTAGGTCTTCCTGGGGCAAGGTCGTCATCACGCAGCGCGGGATGGGCGCAACGACCGAGAACACGACCTCACCAACGCTCAACTGCCGTCCGATCCACTCGTTCTCGATGAACCCCGTGCCCTCCACGTCAAGAAGCAGGTTCGGCCGGAATCGCCGCGGGTCCCATCGGCTCCCGGGCTGGAGCTCCGCCATCCTCCGAAGGGAGGCAGTCGTCATGACTGTCACCGGAGCGACATCCTGGAACGTGCCGGGCGCCATCATCCCCACCGGAAGCGTGCTCACGGGATTGCCATCTTCACTCGTCGAGGTTTGTGTCGACTGGATGAACTCTTGGGGCGCCATTCCCTCGATGTCGAGCCATTCGTCCTCGTAGTCGGCGTCAAGCTCGGGAGCGGCCGTGAGCTGCACTTGCTTACCGATGGCACCCGAGAGACGCTCATCGAAGTCGGGCTGCTCGTTGTGGAGGGCGGTTCCGTCAGGCAGCGTGATGCCGAGCGGCTCGCCGGCTCCGGGGCGGTCGATGTAGCAGGCGGAAAAGCCCAGGAGGCTGCCCCACAGCCTTGGCCGCTTCGCACTCGCTACTTTGCCAGTCTCGACGTCCACGATGGCGTGAGCGCGATCACCGACGACGCCGCTGGCCTCGACGAGTACCTCCAGCGGTGTCTCCCCGAGCATCGACTTGACCGGAAACCGCCGGATCTCGAGCAGGCGCATTGTCATATGGTCTAGCTGAACACGCTAGCGCCGATCGCGCCCGATCTCTATCGCCAAACAGCCAGACTCGATACCGCCGCCTATCCGGCGGTCAGAGGCAGTCAGTAGGCAGCTCCGATTGCCAATAGAAGTGCAACCGGAAACCCAACGGCAATGGCAACGAGGCCAGCAAGCATGAGTGATGATGAGCGATCCTGGTCCCGCCCGTGGGAAAGTGCCACACAGAGGGCGACGGAAGCCATCGGAATGAGCGTGAGCACGCCAATCAGCAGCCCACCACCAACGCTGCCGTTCACCCCACGTGCCGATACCCAGGAGTCTCGGATACCGAAGATCAGACCAACCGCAAGGAAGAACACACCTGTGCCCAGCGCCAAAACGCCTGCCGGACTGGACCGGCGTACTGGCGAGTCCAGCCCGATTTCGTTCACGGAGTCAAGTTTCCCAGACAGTGAAGTCGTAGGGCCAGGGGTAGGGCAGATTTGCCGTTCAGCTACAGTTGATAACCGACCTGGACCGGTGATCGGGGGCACGCGTGATTCGTCCGTGAAAAGCTAAGGCTCATGGAGATTGGCGTCGCGTACCCCCAGATCGAGCTTCATGGAGATCCCACCGCAGTTGGTCGATTTGCCGGAGCGGTCGAGGACCTGGGCTTTGATCACCTTCTTGCCTACGAACATGTGCTGGGTGCCGTTCATGCCGATCGGTCTCCTCAGCTGCCGGGCCCCTATACCGAGCGCGATCCGTTCCATGACCCGTTTGTGATGTTCGCTTACCTGGCTGGCATCACCAACCGGATCCGATTCGCCACCGGAATCCTGGTCCTTCCCCAGCGCCAGACTGCGCTCGTCGCGCGGCAGGCTGCCGATGTCGACCTCTTGTCCGGGGGTCGGCTCCGACTCGGCGTCGGAGTCGGCTGGAACCATGTCGAGTACGAGGCCCTTGGGCAGGACTTCCATACCCGCGGGGCCCGGCAGGAGGAGCAGATCGAGTTGCTTCGCCGCCTGTTCACCGAGCCCGTCGTCGACTTCTCTGGTCGCTTTGACCGGGTTGACCGAGCGGCGCTCATGCCCAAGCCCGCAGGCTCGATCCCGATTTGGCTTGGCGGATCTGGCGAGAAGGCATTCGATCGAGCTGCCCGGCTCGCTGACGGATTTATCTTCTTCGGTGGTGGCGTCGAGACAACGGAGGTCTGGACAAGGCTGCGTGAACGCGTTGCTCGTGTCGGTAGGTCAGTCGACGAGTTCGGCGGCGACTATGTGGCGCTAAGTGGCGGCGATGTCGTTGAACTCACAAGGGAAATCGAGGCGTGGCGCAATGCTGGCGGGACCCACGTGTCGGTCGTCACTATGGGCCTCGGCCTGGATTCGGTCGATGCCCATATCGACTACATCTCTTCACTCTCAGGGCGTCTCGGCTTGTCGTAGCTACCGATCCGCAGGTAGCGGTCGGCCACGCTGATAACAGCCGCCGCCCGGTGTCATGGGACGATCTCGCACCAAGCGAGTGATCTCCCGGTAGCTCAAATGACGAGCTGGAAGGATTGCAACCTAAACAGCGTGGGCAGCCTTCTCGATGAGTGCTACCACCTCGTCCGGATGCGAGACCATCGCGACGTGGCCGGACGCAACCTCGATGGTCGTTGCGTCCATCCGCTTGGCAAAGTTACGTTCGGCGTCGGGTGGGATCGCTGATCCTCTGTGGCGACCAGGTACCAGGATGGCAGCGACTTCCAGGCCGGGACACCCATCACGTCCCCAAGAGTCGACGGGGACAGGGCTTGTTGAACGGCGAACATGACCTTTGCCTGTGCTGGTGCGACGTCCGCAGCAAAATGCTTCACGAAATCGTCTTCGGGAATCCAAGCGAAGCCTTGCTCGTCAATCTCGAGGTGGGCAAGCGCCGGTGTCGGGGGCCCCTGTGCCAAAAGGTCCCGATCGTCTCGCCCTCGTCCAGTCCAAGGGCGGCGATGTAAACAAGGCTGACAACACTGGGTGCGTCGGTACCAAGCGACGTCATGATCTGCCCACCGTATGAGTGCCCAACGAGGACGGTCGGTCCGTCCTGACGATCGAGCACGTTCCGTAGGCGGGCCACGTCATCCGCCAGCGAACTCTCCGGGAACTGTGGTGCGGTGACTTCGAATCCGGCAGCCTGAGCTGCTCGATGACGGGGCTCCAGCACGAGCCGTCGGCCCACGCGCCGTGCACGAGGACAATACTAGGTAGATCGGTCATTTGAGGCTTTCCTTCCGGGCAGACGTCGAGTTCCCGACCTCACCCGTGAGTCGGCTGCGCAGTCTTGGATGGGATCGGCAATTGCACACGGCGCAGGTTTGGGGGCTGAGGGCCTCGAGTCCCGAGGCAACCCTGACCTCAGCTTTACGGCGCCTGAGAGTGCTATTGAATTCGTCCGCCATTTGGGTCCGTTGGAGGTAACCCGCTTCAACGGACACGGGTGAAGGCACCACGAGTCAGGCCCCACCTCAGTATTGACCAAGATCCGAGCTTCGAGCCTGGCCGGCGTCCACCTCATTCGACACCCAAGAACGGCAGAGAGGCAGAGGGCGGCCTGAAGGCGGGCGAGGGGCAGAAGGACGGCGACGGACGACAGCGGAGCGGGAGCAACCGGCCGGCGGACCAGCGACGCGAGAGGGAAGCCCCCCTCGAGTTCGAGGCACTCGGCAAGAGACCGAAGGCAGCGACAATGTACAGGTCTGTCAACTAAACTTGGTCGACAGCATCCCCGCGTGACCAGTCCGGTGGCGCAGCTCTCACTGGATCACTAACGACGCGTGAGATGAGGGCGATATGGAAAGAGTGAGAACTAGGGGACACAGCGGCGTGGTGCATTTCGTTCCTTCTACGTTCTTGGAACGCTCCCGCACCGGCAACGTTCGTCCGACGTCCCAGTCTCAGTGGCGTTGGTGCTACGCACCGGCTGATGGATCAATATCTCGTGCCTGAGTCCGCTGAGCCAATGCAGACACCGAGTGCGCCGACCCCGGACGGGGCAGTTCCCCAAGTGCCGACGCGACGAATCGCGTCAGGACCGCAGGAGCCCACGTTGAATGCGGGTTCGCGGATCGTCGAACTACTCGCAGGGACTGCCAAGCTGGGGGTGGGCGCGGCGACCCTCGTGGCAGCCGAGATCACTAGCAGATCCATAAGGATCGCGAGAGTCGTGATACCCGCGTCGATTGCTGAGGGCCCTCTTGACGCGGTTGAGCGACACCTCGGACAGCGTCAGGACGAGGCCCGCAAGAGCGAAATGGAGAATCGAGACAACGTGGCCGAAGCTGCGGAGTCCGTGCTCAATCGGGTCGTCGTCGGGGTTGTCGACATGCTGGACATGGAGCAGTTGATCGATCACGTGCCGATCAGCAAGGTTGTGGCCAGAGTCGATCTCCCAGGAGTAATCGATGAGATCGACCTCGCCGGGGTCATCCGTGAGTCCACGACCGGACTGGGTGCAGAAACTCTCGACGCTAGCCGTGCCGGGCTCATGGCCATGGACTTATGGAGTGCCCGACTGATCGACAGGATCCTCCGGCGCAAACAACCGCGTGACTTAGCTGTCCGGCGGAATGGCATGGCTCGACCGGAGAGTGCGAGACCTGAGGTCATCTCGTGAGTCGGCATCGCGAGATCCGCAGTGAGCGAGGTCAGCAGCTCCAGGGCCTTCGGGCCGGCTTCGTTTCTCGAGCAGTGGCCAGCGGGACTGATGTCATTCTCGTTCTCTGCATCTATGTCGTTGGAGTGATCATGGTGAGCATTGCCTGGGGTCTCTTTTTTTCGAAGTCGATTTCGGTTGCGGCTCCCCCGCATTGGGTGAATGCACTGTTGGTGTGGATCCTTCTCGTCGTGTACTTGACAGCCGGGTGGTGGTCCACCGGACGCACCTTTGGGAAGCAGATGATGGGCTTACGAGTCGTCCGTTCGGATGGGAGTCCTCTTCGGTTCTTGCGGGCGCTGCTTCGAGCGCTCCTGTGCGCTTCATTTTTCCCGGCGCTTCTGCTGGCCCTGGTGAACCGCAGAAATCGAGGCCTCGAAGACGTGATCTTTAGGACTGTGGTCACCTACGACTGGCTCCCAACAAGCTACGAATCGCTGGCTGAGCCGTCCATAGACGGCCAGCCAATGATTGAAACCAACGTTTCATCAGGTCCGATTGTTCGCTCCTGACGAGGGTTGTCACCTCTCATTGTCCTCTCGTCAGTCCGCTTGGCCCGCCGAGTTGCGCCTTGGTGGCAGGGGCACCCCTAGGCGAAGGCAACGGCTCACATCGTCGGAGTAGCTATTTGGCGTCTGGATTGACGATCAACACGCTGCAGGGGCAGTGGTGGACCACCTTGTTAGCCACCCTTCCGAGCATGAATCGCGTTGAGATAGGTGCCGCCATCCATAGCGATCGTGAAACACGTCGAACCCTCGACGTCAGCCGTGAGTCTCCCGTGGCCACAACGGCCGTGTGACAAAGAGGGGAGTATGGTGCCCAAACGCACTGACCCGGTGATCAGGGGCACCCTCACACCTGGATCTATGCCGAGGCGATGCCAGCGGCCTTCAGCATCCGACGAAGGTCGATCACCATCTGCTCATCGATATCGTGTCCAGGCGGGGCGTCCAGAGTTTCAGTCTCGGGTCCCAAAGTCACCTTGTAGCGTCGGTCGTGCCCCTCGGTCACCTCGGCCACGCTTTGCAGCAGAGACAAGACGTCATGCCATTGGATGTTATGGCTGACGGGATGTTGGAAGATCTTCTCCACGGTCGCCCGATGATGGGCATTGAGCTTTGCACCCTCAGCCACTTAGCCTCCCATATCTCGCAAAAATCGAACGGAATGTTCCTGACCGGAGGGTCGAGTCCGGCGGGGTGAAATCACACGTAGCCGTAGTGCCTGTCGAGACTACCGAGAAGGGGATTCGTCATCAACCTAAGGTGCCCTCGGTCACGGTCGATAACCGCCACCGAGCCGGCGATCAGGGACAATCTTGGTCAGCGATGGTCGCCCGCCATCCGGCTTTGCCCACTATCGGATCGTCGAACGTCGGAAGCGTTTCCGCCGATGCCAGACATGCACTGCCAGGTAGATGACGAGGGCGATCCCGGAGTCGAGGTGCCATCGGTACAAAGGGGCGGGTAGGGGTATCTGTAGTGGTGCACCTCGGCTCCAGTCGAGAATCCCCGACACGAGCACGTTCAGGGTGATGAAGACGAGCACCAGGTCCGAGACGGCGAGGCGGATCCTCCGTTCGATGAACGTTCGGGTCCGGACGAGCTGGGTGGCCATGCGAGCGACTGTTCGGCGGCGCTGGACGAGGTGTACGACTACCAGCCCGACGAACACGAGACCGACGACGGTGTGGTATGCGATCCGCACATGCAGTAGCTGAAGCGTGCCCAATGAGGCCGCTGCCGAAAGCAGGAGGCCGAGATGAACCGCAAAACGGGATCGAGTGCCCCAGACGGTCCGGCGCTCACCGGGTGGTTTGAGATCCGGGTTCTGCACTTCGCCCGTCGCCATAGGTCAACCATAGAGAACCTTGGTCCTTGCGGGAATGCGGAGACCCGGATTTGTCCGGTGGGGATAGCCCCCCTCGCATCGCATTCACCAGCGACTTTCCACAGGTCCCGAAGTGCGGTTGGGTGGCAGGTGAAAACCGTCTCGGTCCCGGTGTTCGGGGACGTCTCATCTTGTCGGGATGACGTTCGGGAAGAATGGCTCCGTGGAGGAGATTCCCGACCGGACGGTGGCTCGACAGATCCTCGACCGTTGAGGCTCACGGGCTTGCAGGAGCCATAGGTGGTTCAGGACTTTTGGCAGCGCTGGGGCTGATGCGGGTGGTCCACGACTGGGATATCACGACTGACGGCGCTCCGTCCTCCGTCGAGGCTCCGTTGGTTGAGATCGCTTATCCCAGGGTTGCCATCGAGCTGGAGATCCGGGATCACGCGGGCACTCTGCTCGAGCGTTTGGTGCCCTTCCGCGACCAGCTGCCTCACAACGGCCTCACTCCGTCGGAGCCCGCCGCCATGTACCTCGGAGGGCTCGCTGCCGTCCTCGGACGCTACGACGACGCCGAGGAGTACTTCGCAGAGGCCGCAGATCTCACTCGTGGCAGGATGCGCTTCGCCGAGGCGCACACCAACCTGCTCAAGGGTCGCATGCTGCGGACACGTGCCAGGCCCGGTGATGCTGACCGGGCTCGTGAACTGCTCGAGCAGGCTAGATCAGTCGCTGCCGAAAGCGGCTACGCGATGGTCGAGTCGTCGGGCGGCTGCTGAGTTGTCGAAGCCCATCTGAGAGGCCATACCGGGCAACGGTCTTCGCGGTGTCGTCTGTCGCCCCGGTACAGTTGCTTGCCCCGCAGGGCCGGATACTGAGCCGTCGCTGCTGCTTGATCGAACATCCCGCAAACAAGCGAAGCGTGCTGGTCTTGACCCGCTTGCGATCGGGGAGGGGGAGGTGGCTCAGGGCCGGCGACGAGTACAAGTGCCGTGTCTCGGGTTCAATCCCGGCCGAGTGCACCAGCAAGGCAAGAAAATCACAGTCAAACCTGTGTCACATACCGCCCATGTGACCAGCCGTGACGGCGGGGTGGAGTCCAGGTGCCATTCCAGGATCGAACA
Organism: uncultured Acidimicrobiaceae bacterium; assembly: GCA_963812525.1. Lineage (GTDB taxonomy): Bacteria > Actinomycetota > Acidimicrobiia > Acidimicrobiales > RAAP-2 > Bog-756. Next base: position 1,239,375 of record CAWEVL010000011.1, on the reverse strand, counting down.
CCACGACGATGGCGAAAACCAATGCCGCGACACCCAGTGCTCTGCTGAACCCATATCCCCAGGGCAGAACCTTCTCGACGACCACGACCGCCGCTAGAAGGAGCATGGCGACGAGGTTCATCAACCCAAACGCAATCAACAGGGCCATGAGTCCCCAGCAGCAGGCGAGGCAGAAGACTCCGTGGTAGATGCCAGCCCGTAAGTCCCGCGTAGGTCCCTGGTAGGACCCTAACTTGAACACCAACCCAAGCGGCGAACGGCAATGGGCCAAGCACCGGTCCTTCAGGGGCGTCAACTGATAGACGCCACAGGTGACAAAGATGACCACTGCCAGCGCCGTCGCACCGGACGGGTGAGTTCCGATGAGGCGATCAGCCGACCATGCCAGCGCATAGGCGGGCATGGCTGCGAGTCCCCAGACGATCAGGTATCCGGCAGCGAAGGTCACCGTCCGCACCGCTCGACGACCCCCAAAGCTTCGGGTATAAAGCGAAGCAAAGGGCGTTACCGAGGGCAGCATCATGGCGGTCATCATGAGCACCCAGACGACCACGAAGGTCCAAAGTCCGAGGCCCATTGTGCCCGGCATTGGCCCCATGTGACGGGCAATAACCACGACACCGACCCATGCTCCGGCCGCCGCAAGAAGCAGAAGCGATGCTGGGGGTGTTAGGGATCGCAGGCTCGGGGCGGCCGAGTTCACGCTGACTCGGAGACGGTCGTGTTCACGCTGACCAGGAGAATGGTGCCGAGTGACCATTCTTACCTTCATTTCCGAACGACAGCCCGAAGGCGTTCACACGTGACCGGTTCGCTCTGGCAATGGTGAGTGTCGAGTTGGCAGGGTGGAACATTCCGGTCAAGTGCTCAACCTCCCCATCGGGATTCGAGGGCGGCACAAAGTCTTCAATCTCGATGTCGATCATCTCGCCGACCTTGATCGAATGACGACGACCATCATCGACATAGTCAATAGGAGCCGACTCCATCCCAAGAATCTCGCCAATCAACGGGCTCAGCATCGCCATCGGACCACCCGCCTGGCCGCTGAACACCGCCCCGAGTTTGTCGGCCTGTACGGGCGAAGCCGCCGCATCCATCACCAGACCGACGTGCCAGTTCCCCTCGATCATTACGGGTGGGGTGTCGGCAATGACGACGACAGTTTTGTCATCCACGTCCACCCCGTCGACTTGACCGTGGTCCACATGGAACGCCAACATCACCTGGCAGCGATCCTGGTCGGCAGCCATCGTCAGCCCCGAAGTTGTGCAGGGGCACACCATGTCACACGAGCAGTTCTCAAAGTAGGTTCCTTCTAGTTGCCACGCCATGGCACCTTCCTTCGGGGTAGTCGCCCCTCGGCGACAATCATTTTGCCACCTCACGGACCGAACCGCTCGTGGAACGCAGGGCCTCCAATGTGCCCAAGGAATCCCGCAACAAAGGACTCGCGTGTCAGGGGACCTATCTGCTTCCCTTGCCCATGGGGCTGTATCACAACAGCCGCATGGATGGAGGTGATCGGACTCAAGTCCTGCCGCCAACCGCCGCCACTTGGACCAAGGGAGAACGGACGCGGCGATCTTGGCCGCGCCGACTGCTCAGGAGCAAGGCCAGTACTCTGGTATCAGTCAGGATCAGGGCACCACAGTTGCCCAATCGGGTGTTTCATGGGTTCATGAGGACATGGTCCCGAGTCGGTAGTGAGTACGCACCATGAGACTGCTTCACGCCTTGGGGCACGCCCTCACCATCAGTGTCTCGATGACCTGGGAGATCCTCTGGGCTTTGATTTTAGGATTTATTCTGTCGGCAGTTGTCCAGGCGGTGGTTCGACGGAGCACGATCGTCAAACGGCTCGGCGACGATCGACCTCGCACGCTACTCATTGCCACCGGGTTCGGAGTCGCCTCTTCCTCGTGCTCCTATGCGGCAGTGGCGCTTGCCCGCTCACTTTTCAAGAAGGGGGCCAGTTTCACTGCGGCGATGGCCTTCGAGATTGCATCGACCAATCTGGTGGTCGAGTTGGGGGTGATCTTGGCCGTACTCATCGGATGGCAGTTCACGCTGGCCGAGTTCGTCGGGGGCCCCATAATGATCGTGCTCATCGCCATCGTATTCCGGCTGCGCCTTCGTCAGCGCCTGATCGATGATGCCAGGATTCAGACCGAACGAGGCCTGGCAGGTTCGATGGAGGGCCACGCCGCCATGGACATGACCATCAGCGAGGAGGGCAGCCTGTGGCATCGTCTCCGGTCCAAGGAGGCAGTGACCTCGGTGTCCCATATCTTCATCATGGAGTGGGCAGCCGTCATCCGGGATATCGTGCTCGGTCTCTTGATCGCCGGGGCAGTTGCCGCTTGGGTTCCCGACAGCTTCTGGCATCGCTTCTTCGCGATCGACCATCCCTTGTTGTCGAAGGTCTGGGGGCCTCTGATCGGGCCGGTCGTCAGCATCTTGAGCTTTGTCTGCTCCATTGGGAATGTCCCCCTGGCAGGTGTGCTATGGAACGCGGGCATTAGCTTCGGAGGGGTGATCAGTTTCCTGTTCGCAGATCTAATCATCCTGCCGATTCTCGTTATCTACAAGAAGTACTACGGCAGGAAAATGATGCTATTCATTCTTGCCAGCTTTTACGCCACCATGGTCGTCGCCGGCTACATGGTCGAGATCCTGTTCTCGCTGTTAGGACTCGTTCCCACCGAGCGCAATGCCAAGGTCGGTGAAACGTCCATCCAGTGGAACTACACAACGGTTCTCAACATCGTGGCGCTCGTTGCGGCGGCCGGACTGAGCTACCGGTTTGTCCGTACCGGCGGCATGCCAATGCTCAAGATGATGGGCGGCGAGCCCGCCGGAGACGGTCGACCTGGATGAGGAGGACCGTAGCCCTACTGGGCTGATCTCGTAGCCGCCGGGATCATCTACGTGCTTGAGCCGTTCTACAAGGCCTCTGGAGAACAGATAGCTCAAGCGATGCGCTCGCTCCTCGCCTTTGGGTCGATCACTACGGTGGATCCGGCGCTGTTGCTGAGGGCCGTCGAGGTCTACGAAATCGATCGACAGGACTTCGCCGAGGCTTACCTGGTGGCCCGTGCTGAGTCTACGGGGAGCGAGGTCGCGTCGTTTGACATCTCAATCGGTCGGATCAAGACCATCAAACGAGTCGACCCTGCTGCGCCGGAACATGAGGCGCTCGGCCTCTCTTACCTAGGACCAACCACTCAGGTACTGGAGCCCATTGGAGCTGTTTCTAGTCCGGATGACCTCAGCCGTTGGCGACCTGAGGTCTCGGCCCTAGCTCGGATCGTCCTGGGCGGGCTCGCATCGAGTCGCCATAGGTGTTGCATCAAGGAGCGGAATCCGCCTGCATGTTTGCCTGGACTGAAGCAAGTGACGAACGGTGCATCCGGTGGTAGAACTCCCGGCAGGCGGGTGCAGGATCAGCACCCAAGAGCGGAGGGTGCTGGCCATGACGATTCGATTCGGGAGATATCTCAGACCGGCGTTGGCGGGGTCGCTGGTGTTGGGTGTTGCATTGACCGCCGTGGCGATCGGCGGGGCAGTACCTGCTTCAGCCGACTCGGTGGTCCAGACCATCCCCGTGGGCAACTATCCCTTCGCCATCTCGTCCGACGGCACCGACGTGTGGGTGGCGAACGCCGGCGATAAGTCAGTCAGCGAGATCGACGCGTCGACCGGTGCCGTCGTCCGGACCATCCCCGTGGACGAAAGTCCCACCGGCATCTCGTCCGACGGCACCCACGTGTGGGTGACGACCGGCCTCTACACGGTGACCGAGCTCGACGCTTCGAGCGGAGCGGTCGTCCAGACCGTCCCCGTGGGTGTGGCTCCCTATGGCATCTCGTCCGACGGCACCGACGTGTGGGTGGCGAACGAGAACAGCAACTCAGTGACCGAGATAGACGCCTCGACCGGCGCCGTCGTCCAGACCATCCCCGTGGGCCGCACTCCCTACGGCATCTCGTCCGACGGCGCTCACGTGTGGGTGGCGAACGCCGGCGACAACACGGTGACCGAGATCGACGCCTCGACCGGAGCGATCGTCCAGGCCATCACCGTGGGCGGCCAGCCGTACGGCATCTCGTCCGACGGCACCGACGTCTGGGTGACGAACCAGAACGGTAACTCAGCGACCGAGATCGACGCCTCGACGGCTGCCGTCGTCCGGACCATCCCCGTAGGCTACGAGCCCTACGGCATCTCGTCCGACGGCACCGACGTCTGGGTCACGAACGAGAACGGCAACTCGGTGACGGAGATCGACACCTCGACGGGTGCCGTCGTCCAGACCATCGCCGTGGGCTACGAGCCCTACGGGATCTCGTCCGACGGCACCCACGTGTGGGTGACGGACGCCGGCGTTAACTCAGTGAGCGAAATCAACATTGCTGCGACTCGTGATTTCTCGATCACCACGTCATTGCTCCCCGCTTGTACACCAGGGCTTGCCTACGGTCCAATAGTCCTACAGGACGGAGACGTAGGCACAAGCACCAGCCCCTACTCCACCACGCTGAAGTGGAAGAAGGTCACGCTTCCGAAGGGGCTGAAGCTGTCCTCGGCCGGGGTCCTGTCGGGGACGCCGAACAAAAAGCTGGCCGCTCCGAGTTCGATCACGGTCCAGGTGACCGAGACGGTGACCACCCTCAACGGCACGAAGAAGGTCAAGACCAAGACGACGGTCCAGGCCACCATTCCCTTCGCCTGAGCCAATCTCAGCTTGCGACGGCCCCAGGTTTCTGACCGGGGTCCGTCGCGCTTGGACTTCGGGCACCCTGTGGCTGCGATCATCACTTCGGCCCCGCAAAATCTGTGAAGACCAGGAGAGATGGGACGCGCGAGAATTTGGCCGAAGACAGCGGAACCCAGCCGTACTCGGCATTCCAAACGATGACGGTCCAACGCCGCGGCGCCGGTGTATCAAAAAGGAATCAGCAGATGCCCACGGGGGTCGAGTTGTGGTCGTTGCCCACATTTTTGAGCCAGGTATTGCCGGTGCCGGCCGTCAGATGTCCCGTACTCAGGTCGGTGCAATCGATCGAACTGCCGTTGTCCGACGAGATCCTGTTCTGACTGACAACATTGCTGTTGGTGCCGGAGCCCACATAGATCCCGAACGCCGCGTTCGAGGTCAGTTGGTTGCCGGAGACCAAGGCGGTGGTGTAGGAGGATGCCACTTTGACCCCGTTGTCCCATCCGCTGACCTTGTTGTTGGTCACTGTGGAATCCGTACTAGCCGACCCAGCATAGGTCTGCAGGGAGATGGCTGACGACACGGTGGAGTTCGACACCATCTTGTTTTTGGTGATGTGGAGCCCAGCATTCCCCCCGAAGTCGAGGATGCCGGTTCCGTTGCCGCCGGGAACCGACCCGTTGACGGTGATCTTATTGTTCTCGATTGCCGCGTTGACGCTATTGATGGCCACCACAAATGTGGCGTCGTTGAGACTCTTGTTGCTAGCAACCACCAGACCGACTGACGGATTGCCGGTAGCACCGGCGAAGTTGATGGCGGTCTGGCTGTCCTCTCCAAAGGTGTTCTTGCTGATCGAAGTATTGTCGGCTGGTCCGTTGGAGATGAAGACACCGGTTCCGGTCTGTCCGTTTGACCCGGGGTCACCCTCGGAGTTGTTGTTGAAGATGTAGTTCTTCGCGATGATCGCGGGTTCGGTAGCGTCTGGGTTCTGGAGGTTCATCCCGTTCCCATTGCCGACGATGACGTTGTCAGCGACTATCAGGCCACTGCTGCCGGCGAATGCTTCGATGCCGTCGTGGTTGACGGTGGGCGATCCAGCCCCGGTAAGGGCGAACCCGTCGATGATGGTGTTGTCGGCAGCCGAGCCCAGGATGAAATCACCGTTGACATCGCTGACCACAGACTCCCTTGTGAGGGCCCTGGCCCGTCCGGCCGAACCGGTCTTGCCGGCCTTGGCTCCGTCGAAAGTCAGATCGGGGGAGTTGACGTTAACCGTCTCGTCGTAGGTACCGGGGCACACTTTGATGGTGTCGCCCGGTAGGGCGGCCAGGACCGCCGCGCTTATGGTGGTGTAGGTACCGACGCAGTTCTTGGCGCTGCCCACGATGAGAACGGAGGGGGATGCTCCGGCCTCTGCGGCCGGGATCAGTACGGTCGCGATACCGAGGGCCAGTAGAGCGACGACGGTCAGTCGGTAAATCTTCATTCGGAGTTCTCCTCGCCTAGGTGATTGTCAACGCGTTGGGTCAAGGCCATCGATCGCGGTTCCGCCGGCGGCAGTTTCCTCTTTCGATTTCGCCTTGTCAATTGCTGAAGTCCATCAAGTCAATTACTGAGGCCGTGTCCCGGGGCGAGGCGGCAATGGCATTGGGTTTGGGCTTGGGGGCTTGGGAATGATCGATGGATCGTATCCTGATTGCGGTCAGCTTTTCGCAGCTTGGTAAGTCGGGGTCGTCGCGACGCTCGTAGCTGTAGCGGTCGTGATCGGGTGGCGTCGTCGTGAGTTCCGCCCGAGCCAAGATCCGCTGATCTAGCACCTCAGCGCCAATGCCGGAGCGAGCTGCAAGATGCAGAGTTGGAGCGCCGGCTTCACCACGAAGGCTAGAACCGGCGATCTGGGGCGGTCCTAGCGATTTCGGGCGAAGGCAATCAGGTGAGGCGATGCGCCAAGGATTGATTCTTCTGACTCGACCCTGCGGATTGCTCGCAGCAGCGCTTCTTGCCGTGTGGCGTCTTCGAGCCAGAAATCGATATCTGCGATAAGTCCAGGGCCTTCAACGGCAATCATGGACACGTCTGACCATCCGGCATCAGCGATCTCTTTGGCGAATTCATTAGGTCGATGGAGGTAAGCGGTGGTGAACCATCCGGTTCGTCGTGCAGGGTTGCGATGCTGTCCAAGAGCTAGGTCACGCTCAACGATTCTCTCGAAGTCTGGATCGCTGAGATAGCGGAGGGCCAAGCCGTCATAGGTAGAGGCAAAGCGTGAAATGCAGGCTGCGGCTAGTAGTCCGTCGGGTCGAGTCACCCGTCGGGCTTCTCTAAGAGCGCCGATCCGATCGATCTCCTCAGTGAGGTGGTAGAGCGGACCTAAAAGCAGCGCGACGTCTGCCGAATCGTCTTCGAGCTGAAGATGCAAGGCATCACCGATGGAAGCGTCAACTACTCCAGCCTCCCGTGCTTGCCTGATGTGGAGTCCGACCGGATCAATCAACGTGACACTGAATCCCACTGCTTGGAGTGGCAGAGTATGAATGCCAGCTCCTCCGCCGATGTCCAAGACCGCGGCCGGCGGTGGTGGAAGGTACCGATGAAGCAGTTCTTGGGTGCGGAGAAACTCCAGCCGACCAATTGATGTGAGCCTGGTCTGTTCCCGGCCTTCGTTGTAGTACGCCAAGATGTCCGGTTCCATCACGGCTACTCTTCCACACGCCACATGTGCCGTCAGCCACGGCCAATAGCCGCCACCGACTCAGCGATCGAGGGCAGTGAGGACCGGGTTGTGTCGGACACGACGCTACTGGTGGGGATAAGGTGTCGTCGTTCATCCAGAGGATCCGAGGGACCTGGCCCATGGAAGATCCGGCAACCTGCCCATGGCAAGGTGCCAACGCCAGGAGCGATGAGGAGGTCCGATGACCCTGGCGCTGGATATTCCTGTTCTCCAAGGTGAATTGGTTCGTTTGGAGGCCCTTTCATTGAGACACTCCACAGATCTGGCGGACGCTGCGGAGGAGGATCGCTCCAGCTTTGGCCACACTTTGGTCCCTCACCGCTTGGACGTCGACCAGTACATCGGCAGCCAGCTCCAGCAGGCTGAGTCAGGCAAGCTCACTCCTCTGGCTCAAATCCGGCTTGCCGATGATCGTGCCGTGGGTTGCACCGCCTACTGGGACCCAAGGGCGTGGCCTGGGCGTCCCAACGAGCCATGTGCTGTGGAGATTGGCTGGACCTGGATGGCAGCCTCGGCTCAGGGCACCGGAATCAACGTTGAGGCAAAACGCCTTCTCCTAAAACATGCCTTCGAGCGCCTGGGCGTTGCCCGGGTCGACATAAAGACGGATGCAAGAAACGAGCGCTCTCGCAGGGCCATTGAGAGACTGGGGGCAACCTTCGAGGGCGTCTTGCGAAACTGGTCCCCATCGTGGGCACCTGGCGAGGAGGGCCAGCTTCGGGACTCGGCGATGTATTCAATCGTCAGCGCTGAGTGGCCAGATTGCGATGTGCTCCTGGGACGCCGCCTGGATTTGTTCGCGGCCTCGTAGCGGGGACACTGTCCCACCGATCCGGCGGTCGCGCCACCCCTGGCGAGCTTGGACGGACGACCTCCACCGCTAGCAGCCCGAGCCACCTCATCCAGACACCGACCGGCACTAGCATCAAGACACAGAGCGGAGGTGCTGGGCGATGGCAATCGCAAAGGTATTGGCGGTGGGGTTCGTGTCGTTGGCCTCTTCCTTCCTGGGTACTGCGTCGACCGCAATGGCGAGCCCGGCTTCCCACACCAGCGCGGTGCCCGGGTACTGGCTGGTGGGAGCTGACGGTGGCGTGTTCGCGTTCAATGCACCCTTCGAGGGTTCTGGCGCCCCCCAATCTGGCGTGCCGGGACTCTGTCCCTTCGCGTTTGGACCCACGATCAACATTTCTGCCGCATCTCTGGCCAATTCTGGACAGGTCATCTCCTACGGGAACTGCGTGGGCATCGCAGTATCGGGGGCGAGTTCCGGGTACTGGATCGCTAACTTCACGTCTTTGCCTTCCGCATTCGGTTCCTCGGCTGCTCTTGGACCGTTGGGTTGCTCCGGCCTCAACGGCGCCTTCGAAGGGTGGAGTGGCATCGCGGCGACGCCGAGCGGTCGCGGTTTTCTTCTTGTGAGCGTCAACGGGGGCGTGCTGGGCTGTGGCGACGCGGTGCCACTCGGCGGAGTCACCAGCCTGAGCCTGGCTGCCTCGATCACAGGAATCGCGTCGACTCCGGGCGGCAAGGGCTATTGGCTCGTGGGAGCCGATGGTGGCGTTTTCACATTTGGTGATGCAGGATTCTACGGATCGATGGGCGGCAAGGCGCTCAATGCGTCCATCGTCGGCATAGCCGACACCCCGGACGGCAAGGGCTACTGGTTGGTCGGGGCGGACGGCGGCGTGTTCAGCTTCGGCGACGCCACGTTCTTCGGGTCGATGGGTGGCCAGAGGTTGAACCGATCGATCACCGGTATCGCTGCGAATCCGGATGGAACCGGGTATTGGTTGGTGGCTGGGGACGGCGGCGTGTTCGCCTTTGGTGGTGCGCCCTTCGAGGGATCGTTGGGCAGCGCTCGGCTCAACGCGCCGATCGTCGGCCTGGCGGCTACGCCGAACTAGGCTTTCCACGTGCCCGCCTGTCTCCCGCGGGCCCTGGGCCACGCTCTTTCACGCCCCAATGTTCGCCATGAGTCCTGAGACGACATTGGCCGGGTGTGGACCCGTCGTCCAAGTGCCTCGGAGCAGATGGCCGCGGCCCACAATGCGACCAGCTTCAGGTCGATCGAAGAGATGTTGGACCATGTCGATGCTTTGAGTTTCGCCGTACCCCCCGATGTACAAGCAGAAACGGCGATCGTCGGTGCTTTGGCGGGCAAGGCACTCCTGCTCGAAAAACCGCTTGCACTTGATTTCGGGCTTGCCGCTGAGTTGACGAGAGTCGTCGATGAGACTGGGGTGCCTACCCAAATGGCGCTGACCTGGCGCTATGCGGAAAAGGTGCGGTCATTCTTGGATGCCGTCAATCAATGCGAACCGCTGGGGGGTCACGGGCACTTTCTGACCGGAGGCCTCTTGGGTGGCACGTTCGCAACGCCATGGCGGATGGAGCGAGGCCCACTGTGGGATCTTGGCCCTCACGTGATCGACCTTCTCGACGCTGCCCTCGGTCCCATTGAAGAAGTCACAGCTCACGGAGATCTGCACCGGTGGGTCGGCCTTCACCTCACTCATGCAAGCGGCACTGTCAGCGAGGCATCACTGACTGCCTACAGCCAACTCGACCCGCCTCGTGCTGGTGCTGCCGTCTACCATCGGGATGGCGTGCACGAAGTCGATGCGACGGGTGTCTCATTAGAAGCAGCACAGAACATCGCATTCGAGTTCGCCGATGCCGTCCGACATCGGCGATCACATCCACTTGATGCGCACAGGGGGTTCCTCATTCAGGGTCTACTTACCACGGCAGCCCTGGCAGTTGATTAGAGGCGCGCGCATTTCTGTCACACCGGCCCGGCGGTCAGGATCAACGAGGACCAGGTTGCGTCGGGCACATTGCGAGCAGCGGGTCCGCCGGCTCACTTGACGAAGACGCAGCTGTCCTGACTGTCGGTCGTGCAGACTCCTTGGACCTCACAGGTGAAAACGTCCCGGCCGTTCCCTTTCCGTCTGCCGGTCGCCGAGCGTCCGGACTTGCCTGCGCACCATGGGCTACGCGCTCGATGTGGCCGCAGAGTTGGGTAGCCTCAGCGGCGTGCCAACCGTCGGCCGCTCTCTGTACTGATGGGCGTGTAGTTCAGCTCAAAGTGGTGATACAGCGTTGACTCGTCAGCTTGAGAGAGTTCCTCGCCGTGCATCTCGATGTCCGGCGCAGATCGCACCTGGTCTTTGGTTACCGCCACCTGCAGATCATCGGGACCGACTTGGATTCCGCCCAACGGCACGAAGGTCAGGTGTCGGCCGATGACGCCCTCCTTCACCGTTGCGAACTGCGGCACGTCGGTCTCGACGTCAACGTAGACATCCTGTAACTTGCCGATCTTCTCGCCGTAGCGATCGATGAGCATTTTGCCGTGCCAGTCGGCAGCATTCCATTGGGCCTGTCCTGCATCGTCGGTCATGTCAGTCTCCTCTCCGTCATCGAGCACAGCCTTCCGATCACTCTCGCAAACGTGCCCGGTCCCGGTGTTGTGGGGACTGGCGGAGTGCGACCACGTGTAGCAGCGCTACGAGGCTGAGTGCACCGATTTCACAGCCTCTTTGGCCCGGTCGATGACCGAGCTAACGGCGTCCGGCAGTAGCTGCTCAGGCGGTCCCGCCGGAAGTCGCGGGTGGGGGTGATGGGGAGCCGCAGACCTGGCCGCTTCCAACTGGACCCCCAGCTCTTGCAGCCGCGCCTTTGACAGTTTCGAACGGAGGAGGGGGAAGAGCTCACTCTCCTCTTCCCTCACGTGGTGGCGGACGTTCTCGGAGAGAACAGTGACCTTGGCCGCGAACCGCTCGTCCTCGGGGTCGAGATCGAGCAACTCCTGCAATTCCCACTTCACGACGCGGTGCTCCTCGAGCGCCTCCAGAACGTCATCGTTGGCCGAGGCGACATCGTTCCGAGCTGCAGGGTATAGCACCTGCTCCTCGATGAAGGCGTGGATGGAAAGCGCCTCGATCATCTGATCGACGAGTCGTCTCTTCGTCTTGTACGCCCGGTCCCCGGCGCTCTCGAAGGAGGTGAATAGTTTCTCGACGGCCTGATGTTCCGCCTTGAGAATGGCGAGCGCATCCTTGGCCGGGTTGGCCCCCTTACGGGCGGACGATTTCTTCTGCGATGTTGCTGTAGCCATCAAACGGGCTCACTTTCTCTTACACAACCACAGACCCGGAGTGGGTCTCTTGGACGCCATTTCCAGCAATACCCCGCCGAATGAGGCGGAAACAGCGGAGTTGCGAAATCTGCAGGTTCGTCTCCCTGGCCGCAGAGCGGCCCAAGTTGTTGCTGGGTCCGGCTCACCAGAGGCTGAGCGGTTGCGTGGTGGCCAGGTGCATGACGCAGTCATAGCCGAGCGGACACCCGACCCGGGGGTACCTGTAGGTGAAACCGGATATCCGGCCGCCCACCGTCGCAAGCCCCTCGCTCGCTTGCTCCTCACCCCCGTTTCCGGGATCTGGGCAATCGGACTATCCCACCCGGTCGGTGATCAGGGACAGTCAGGAGACCCGGAGCATCCCTCCAACAATCGGAGCAGACCTAGTGCCGTCGTTCGGTCGGAGGCAGGCATTCTCACCGGCCGCGACGCCGAGCAGGGGAACTGACGACACTCTCCTCCCGCATCGCCAGCCGCCCGGGAAGTCACCCACGGCCACTACCGGTTCGGATACGTCCGCGGACGAAGTGCGGTGTCCCCGATCGCCGGGAAGGTAGGACACATCGGCGGGCATCGATTGACTGGAAGGCGTCAGATACACCTACTCAACCTGTGCTTCGGACCGGCGGACAGCCACGATGGCCACGTCATCTTGGACTCCGTGTTCCACGATCGCTCGTGTGAGCCGCCGGCACACAGCCTCGGCGCTATCGGCACTATCGGCACTGAGGACACCACGAAGCCGTCCCATACCTTCGTCGAGAAGTTCTCCCCTGCGTTCGATCAGACCATCGGTGTACAGCACCATTACCCCTCCTTCAGGGAGCGGCACCACGGTTGACGAACGATTCTCGCTACGAACTCCGAGCGGCGGTCCAGTCCGCAAGTTGGCGAACTCGCCCGACCCGTCCATCGGAACCAGAAGCGGAGGGGGATGACCGGCCGTTGCGATTCGAAACTCGTTGTAAGGGAAGTAAGAGGTGGCACACACGGCGGTCACCATGGTTGCCATTTCGAAGTGCTGGACCTTGCGACTGGTCAACTCCAGGACCTCGGCTGGGTCACTGCTCAGCAAGGCGTAGGACCGCAGCGCGCTCCGCACCCTACCCATCACCACTGCCGCATGGAGGCCACGGCCAGCAACGTCGCCAGTCACAACCCACAGCTCGCCAGATGGGACGGTAAAGACATCGTACCAATCGCCACCGACGAGCTCCTCGGGTGTGAGGTAGCGGGTGGCGAACTCCAGGCCCGGACATTTGGGCAGCCGGCCAGGAAGCAGGCTGTGCTCCAGGAGTGCGGTCGCTACTCGCTCCACGGCCAACTGCCGAGCCTGGATCGCCCCGGCGAGCCGTTCGGCAACCACTTGCAGGAGTTCGGCATCGGCATCGTCGAACGGGGAGGGATGAAGCCGGCCGACGTGGAGCACACCGATCAGGTCGTCGTCGGCCACTAGGAGCGGCACGCCGAGCATGGTGCGGATCCCTTTTTCCCAAAGGATCGGGTTCGCTACTGTTGTCGAATCGACCCGATCGAGCCGCACCGGCTCTTTTGACCTAGCGATACGTCCGGCAAACCCGACACCGACCGGAACACGGACGCCTTGGCGGACCTCCTCCTCGATGCCGCACGCCGCCCGGGCCACAAGATCACCAGAGTCCTTGTCGATAAGCAGAACGGCCGCGGTGTCCGCGTCGACGATGCTACGCACACGTTCCAATAGCTCGATGAGTAGGTCCTCAACATCGAGGCGGCCCAGCTTGCTGTCGGTGACGGCCCGAAAGTTGGCCAGTTGGTCCTGGTGATCACCGTTGTTACTCACACGCCGAGCGTACAGGGGGCCAGGCGGGGCGACGGAGCGGTTCTGCCGTGTCAGTCAGGCGGGTGCAAGTCGGGCGCGCCAATTGATCTCCGCCCCGAACACCTTGCATCCGGATCTCCATTTCAGATGGCCGCCGAGGAACCGTCGAGGTGGACATCACCCCGGAATCGGGCATGGAAGCTGCGCGGCAGGGTTATCACGGATGGTGCTGGGTTCCAAGCTCCGTAGTCGGGCTCGAGCAAGGGTGTGCATCAACTGCCGTTGGGGGCAGGGGTGCCATCGATTTCTTGGGCGCTTAGGCCATCCTCGGCTGACATCGAGCCCCACCCTCAGCCGTAGGCGTCCTGAGGCTACGACGAACGGGCGACGGGAAGAGGGAGGGGAGTCGGGTGCCCGGAACGGACGGGATGTCGCACTGACCTGGGGATCTGGGGGAATGGAGCTGGCACCATCGAGGGGTCTGGATGCCGGAATCACCCAGCTACTGATCCAAGCACTTTCTCAGGGTGGCGATGTGCCTTCATCTCGACCAGATTTCCGCTGGGTCCGAGACGATCAGCTTGGCCTGCTCGGTCGGTTCCCCTTCATGCGAGATTGTTGGTGGTTCGACCACAGGCACCCTCCCGGCCAACCGGGGCGACCAACACCCCCACTCCGGCGTTGCGCCAAACTGCCTGTTTCGCGATCTGACCGCTGCATGAGTGCCTGGTCGGTGGCAGTGGATATAGCCGTCACCCTCCCGGTACGGGGGCACCGACGATCAAGTGCCAGGTTAGGGCTCACCCTCGTAAGTCTTCTCGCGGTTGGCGTCGTTGAACATCTCGGACACGATCAGCCACCGTCCATCAGCCTGGCGTTGTAGAACGCGGAGTGAGTGATTATCTCGCTCCCCGATGACGCCGCCGTCGGTGGTCTTCTGGCCAACTTCGATCAGGTGAGCGGACACCAGAACCACCTCCGGGGTCAGAACGCGAAAGGCAGTCTCGGGAGGCCCCTTCAGCCTTCCGGCATTGAAGTTGTCGTTGGAAAACAACCCTCTGAGGTAGTCCACGATCTCCGAAGCCCCCCTCTTGACCGTTCCGAATGCATTCACCCAGTCAGCGTCGGCGCTGTATACGCCTACGAGTTTCTCGGCATCGCGCTCCCTGAACCCGGTGAGGAGTGCGATCAGAGTGACGCCAACGGCGTCCTGATCAGCTTGGGGAAGAGACGACAGACCATCCGAATCCGTGCTTGCCATCAGGTGCTCTCCAATCGTGGGCCTTGGCCGCAGACTATCTGGCGGTCATGAGAGACCGGTTACTCGTGCATGGGTGACTGCCTCGACCTGAAGGTGCTTATCGAGGTGCCGAGCGCCACACGCAAGGTGCGCCGGATGCAGCGGGCTCGGACCGTAAGTCGAGACGCTCCCGAATTGTGGGACGCCCGATGGCATGCGGCAGAACGCCACTATTTCCGCGCTATCCGGCGACGGGGATCGTTCGACCTCGTCGTTTTTGGCGACCACTGAGTCAGGCTTCGAAACGCCGACAGCCCAGAACGTCGACCGGTTACCTGGCGTGTAACCGGTCGAGGCCGGCTTCGTAGCGGCGAATCCGATCCGCGTTCCCCTCGGACAGGGGCGATCGCCGGTTGTTGGCCAGATTCTCCTCGAGGTCGGCTATCTTGACACGACGTGCCACCGGGTTGCGAGCGACGCTTTCGATGTACTGCTCGTAGGAGTCGGAGGTGTGGTGTGTCAGCGCATCTATCGCGTCGACGACTTCTGGTCGATACCCGGCGTCGCGCAGGTTATCCAGGGTGATTTCGGTGTCTTCAACCACATCGTGCAGCACGGCGGCCGTCTGGCCCACCGGATCGGCAAACCGAAGCATTACGCGCAGAGCGTGAAACACATAGGGCTCTGCCTCGGGGGAAGGGTACCGGGCACCCCGGTGCAGCCTTGCGGCCAACGCGATCGCATCCTCAACCGTCGGCTCAACTTCATCGACGCCCCGAGATGCTAGGAGAGAACGATAGCGGTCCTTTGCAAGCTGCGACCAGAGTGCCTGGTTAGCCACGGCCGCAAACCGCGCAGACCCGGCAGGGTCGTGGGTCAGCCTCAGTGCCGATCAGCGCCACCGCGGACGTCGGTCGTTGCACTGGATGAATAGTTGCCATATGTGTTGGATCGTATAGCGGAATCCGACTGCTGTTTTGCCAGGACTCGTCGCGCCCAGGAGTCCCCAATTTACCCTCTTGTCTCAAAGAGGGTTCGGTAGGGGACAAGGTGCCATCGAGTCCTCGGGGGCGCTTTGGCCATCCTGGGCTGACGTCGGAGCCCTCGACCTCAGCCGTGGTCCGGCGGAGGTCCCTGGGCTCGGCTAACTCGGGGGAGGAGGCCTGGGCGCACCACCGGTGCCACGGCAGCCGGCGCCCCACCCAAAGGGCGAGTACGGCGAGGGAGTAGAGGGCCTGGGACGCCTAGTGCCGGGTTAGCCAGACTTCGGCGGCATCAATCTCGCCTACCGATGCACCGTGGATCCACGTGCCTTGCTGGTTTCGACCAATGAGCATTCCACATGCACGACAGGTTCCGATCTCCTGGAGATGACCGGGTTCAGGGACATGGTCGGCATCGAGCGCAAGGGCAAGACCTCGCGCGATGGGCACCTTGTCTCCCCGCTCCCACCAGTGCCGATCTGCCGGCGGTTCATCGAGGGACAAGACCCGCTCCTTTGCGTCCCGTCCCCCAAGATCCGGGCGTCGACAACAAGGGAGCGTTGCACGGGTCTTGAATCTCCACAAGCAACCTGATGCTGTCGTCCTTGAAGCCTGGGCCCAGCGGCTCGCCCGCGGTGGACTCCCTCCCGCTCATCCCGGTTGTGCCCCGGCAAGAACTACCTTCAGTGCACCGGTATCTGCGGATCTGGAAAACGTGTCGTAGGCATCAATGAATTGACCAAAGCCGAATCGGTGAGTGACGAACCGCTCGGCGTCGATCTGACCCCCCTGCAAGAGCCGAAGAAGCGTCGGCGTCGAGTTGGTATCGACAAGACCCGTGGTAATCGTCACATCTCTGGTCCAAAGGGTCTCCAGATGAAGCGATACCGGTTCGCCGTGGACGCCGATGTTGGCGACGTGGCCGCCTGGACGGATGAGCGTAGTGGCCAGCTCGAATGTGGCTGGCACACCAACCGCCTCGATCGAGACGTCGGCGCCAAGTCCGTCGGTGAGGTCAAGGATCACCTGGCGTGCATCTTCGCGGGAGTTGTTGATGACGATATCCGCACCAAACTGCTTAGCCGCCTCCAGCCTGCTGTCGGCAAGATCGATGGCGACGATGTGCGAAGGGTTAAAGAGCTGGCTCCCCACGATCGCCGAGAGCCCGATGGGCCCTGCCCCCACGATGGCCACGATGTCACCCGGCCGAACCCCACCGTTGAGGACACCGACCTCATAGGCGGTCGGAAGGATGTCTGCCAGCATCAGGAGGGACTCGTCGGTCACGCCAGACGGTGCCGGATAGGTCGAGTTGTCGGCAAACGGCACCCGGACGTACTCGGCCTGGGTGCCATCGATGGTGTTGCCCAGAATCCACCCACCTCCACCCAGACACTGTCCGTAGCGGCTCTCCCGGCAGTACCGGCATGCCCCACACGCAGTGACACAGGACACGAGGACCCGATCACCGGTGTGCAGGTGCTTCACCGCTGAGCCCACCGTGTCGACCGTGCCCACTGCCTCGTGCCCGAGGATTCGCCCGTCGGTCACCGAGGGAAGGTCGCCCTTCAAGATGTGGAGGTCAGTTCCACAGATGGTGGTGCAGTCGACCCGGACGATGGCGTCGGTATCGGCGATGACCGCCGGCTTGGACACCTCCTCCCAGGCCTTGGAGTCGGGACCGTGGTAGACGAGTGCTTTCATCGGAACTTCTTTCTGCATGGGAAGGGGAGTGGGGGTGCCGCTCGTCGGCAGTCCGACGCCAGCGACGGAACCCACCGGTGAGTTGTTCAGGTTGCCCTGGTCACCGGTGGGTCACGGATAAAGTCAGACTCCGACCGGCTCCAACTGGCGGGGAGTGCTGGCATCGGTGTGGAGAAGCTCCTCGGTGGGCGATACCCGACGAGCGTGGAGGATTCCGAGCAGGCACAAGATGAGAAGGAGGCCGGCCCCAACGAAGGCGACAACAGCCGCGATTCCGGCAATCATGCCCATGGTCCCGAAGGCATAGGCGTTGAGCAGCAGGCCGCGGAGCGTCTCACCCTTGAACACCGTCTCGACCTGTGTGGCCAGCTTGGCATTGGTGGGCTGAGCAAGGGACTCGGTGGACAGCTGGGCGTAAGTCTTGCCGCCACCGATCACCTTGAGGTGGTTGGCGATGAAGTGGTCGGCGTAGACCTCCGCCTGTGCGCCGGTCGTCATCTGCTGTCCGCCGTACTGGCGCATAGCCTGGAATTCGGGAGCAGCGACCGCCGGACTATTGGCCGGCGGGAAGAAGATTTGCTGGGCAGCGAGCTGGGTGTGTACTTCATTGTTGATGTAGCTGCTGGTCCAGGTGAGCAGTCCACCGGCGACCAACAGAACGGCGACCAACAGCAGTCCGGCCGCGCTGACTAGAGAATCAAATGTCTTGCGTTGCATCGAGTGTCTCCTCAAACGTAGGTAAGACCGATGCACGCTGCACCGACCCGGGCGAAGGTGCCATGAGGGCAAGTCGACCGGCTCTTATTTCCTCGGAGATCAGATGAGACTGATCCCGATATGTGAGACCGTACTCTAGTTATTGAAAACAAGCAAGCTAGTTCATGAATAGTTAAGCTATGATTCCGTCATGCCCCGTTGGAGCTTTCTTACGAACCACGCCCGAGTACTCGTTTGTATCGCCCATGATCCGGGGGTACGACTCCGCGACATCGCTTCGACGCTCGACATCACGGAGCGGAGCGCGTTTGCCATT
The DNA here is from genome assembly GCA_963812525.1 of uncultured Acidimicrobiaceae bacterium. Taxonomy (GTDB): domain Bacteria; phylum Actinomycetota; class Acidimicrobiia; order Acidimicrobiales; family RAAP-2; genus Bog-756. Next base: position 1,221,013 of record CAWEVL010000011.1, on the reverse strand, counting down.
GTGGCCGATCTCATTGCCGGGGGGTATGTGGCAAAGGAGAGGGACGGTCGCCGGAACCGCTACCACATAGAGGTGGATGCGCCACTTGGCGAGGCCGTGGGGCGCCAGCAGACCATCGGGGAGCTGTTGAAGCTGCTCGTCGGCTCGACGAGCTCTCGGAGGCCTCGGAAGGCGCTCGGCTGAGCATTGCATCTCACCTCAAAGGCTGGCGTTCGGGTAGCGACTGCAGCGTCACTGGGCGCGGTTGCGGGCGCGGTCTCGTTGTCGTTCACAACGTGGCAGGCATCCGTGCTCATCGGGTGGAACGCTGGCGCCGTTTGTCTCATGGCATGGATCTGGATGTCCGTTTCGAGGCTCGACGCGGATGAAACGAGAAGTCACGCCAGTCGCGAGGATACGAGTGTCCACTTGTCGGAAGTCATCGTGCTCTCGTCGGGGGTGGCGTTGCTTGCGGCCGTCGGCTTGGTACTGATTAAAGCCTCCCACGCAACCGGGGGCATGAAGGCGTATCTGATCACTTTGGGAGTTCTCAGTGTCGCCCTGACATGGGCACTCGTGCACACCGTGTTCACCCTGCGCTACGCCCGTACCTTTTACGCCAGGCCCGTCGGGGGGATCGACTTCAACGAGGAAGACCCGCCCACCTATCTGGACTTCGCCTACTTAGCCTTGACCATCGGGATGACATTTCAAGTGTCAGACACCAATCTGACCATCAAGAGCATTCGGAGAGTGGCGCTCGTCCACGCCATGCTGTCCTATCTGTATGGAGCAGTGATTGTTGCGCTGGTCATCAATGTGGTTGCCACCCTTCTGCGCTGACGGTGGCGGTGGGAGGGGAAGGTGATGCTCTAATCGCTATCGCGGGTGTAGCGTCCAAGTCGTGACCAAGCCCGAGCATGACTCCTGCCCGCACTGCGGCAGCGTGGAGATTGCTACGCATTTCGAGAGATCCAAGGACCCTGGAACTCCTCAATGGCAGGGTCGATGCACAAAATGCCAGTTCCAGTGGTCGGAGTCCTGACCGTCGCGCCTGTTGGCTTTGTCACGGTCAGCACTGGCGGTGCGTCCCGACGTAGTCAACGACTCGGTTCCACCCGAACGGACCTTCATCTGTGCCGTTGGCGGAGCTGGCACATCGAACTTCGGACTTGTCCCTGCAGGGCGGAAAGCGCAAACCCGCTCTGACTACGAACGCTCTGCTTCGATGCTCTGTTGCTCACTCCCGTCAGCGGCACGTTGACTGTCCGTTGCGGCAACGAGGGCGTCCATGATCTGTCGATACACCGTCTGGAGCTTCCGGTGCACAAGTCGCCCCATCAGCGTGCTTTCCCACGTCGCTGCCCATCGAATCGACGTGCCGCCGGGAACGTTCGGTGTCAGCGTGACTTCCGCCCGGTAGTTCTTCACCGGGAGGCCGCGTTCCACCGTGTAGACGATCCTCTTGGGCGGATCGACCTCGATAATCTTCTCGACGGACGTGGTGCGTCGACCGAAGCGGAACCACTGAATGGATCCTGGGCGGGAGGGACCCTTGGCTGGAGGGTCGTACCCGCCGTCGTTCCAAGGACCCCACTGCGCATACGTGTTGGCATCGGCCACAAGTGCCCAGACGGTGTCCACTTCTGCGAAGGTCGTGCCCTCGGCCTCAACGTGTAACTCGCTCATCTGACCTCGCTCCTCTCTACCTGTACCATATGGTACATGTACCATATGGTACAATGAGGCATGGTCACGGTGCAACCGAAAGATCGGCTGCTCGACGCGGCGGTCGAGCACGCCCTGGACAAGGGGATCGTGGACCTGAGCCTCCGGGAGATCGCGTCCGCCATCGGAACCAGCCACCGGATGCTCATCTACCACTTCGGATCGCGAGAGGGCTTGCTCGTCGCCGTGGTGCGCGAAGTGGAACGGCGCGAGCACGAGATGATTGCCTGGGAGTCATTCACAGCGGACGCTGCGCGCCGCGAGTGGGATCGGCTCATCGATCCGTCGCTACGTGCCCAAGAGCGGCTCTTTTTCGAAATCTACGTACATGCGCTGCTCGGCCGCCCGGGCACAGATGGATTCCTGGAAGAAGCGCTTGAAGGTTGGATCTCACCCATTGTCGATTCGCTGACCAGGTCGGGAGTGGAACGTGACGAGGCACGGGTAGTCGCCCGACTGGGAGTGGCAGTGACTCGCGGTCTTCTTCTCGATCTCCTGGCATCGGGTGACAGTGTCGGCGTCACGCGTGCCTATGAGTTGTTCGCCTCGTTGCTAGAACAAGCGCCGACGGGATCCTGACCGCGGCCCGGGAGTTCGACGTGTGCCTGTTCTCCGGAGATATTTGGACCGGAGGACGCGCCCAATGGCTCATCGAAGAGAGGCTCGATTTTGTGGTACCGCCGTTCCCAACCTGCTACATGCCTCACCTACCCGGTACCGACGCCCGTAGGTCGGGAACCATGCCTAGAGCCGTCGGAGCATGATGCCCAAGGCCTTTGCCTCCTGAGCCTCGGACAACCCCGTCGACGTGAGAATGACGACATATCCGTGCTTCGTGGCGCTGATCTGCGATGGATAGTCGGCAGTTCCCCGCGCTGAGATCGGCGTTGAACCCGGCGTGCGTCCGAGCCAGTACGCCGGAACGCCATCCACGGTCAGCGACGTGTAGACGGGTGCAGGAATCGTCGCACCAGAGGGCGCCTTTCCAGGTGCACGCAAGGTGTAGAGACTATGTACTTGGGTGAAGCTGGCCAACTCCTTCTTGAACCAAGAAACGTTCGTTTCGAGCATCTCGCCCTCGTGGTCACCCGGATATGAGCAGTACGTCTGGTCATTGACGGGCGTTTGGTTGTGAAGTGAAGAGATACCGGTTGCAACTACGGATGCCGCTTCTTTCGCCGTCAGGAGCGAACAGGCGAAAACCGGAGTTGGCGGTAGGGCGGTACTCGATGAATTGCATCCTGCTAAGAGCAGCAGAGGTGCCACTAGGGCGAGTGGAGTCCGCCGGACCATGCGATCGAGCATTGCACCGCAAGGTCCGTTCTGTTCCGCCCCGCCCATCCGGCGATCAGGGACAGGGGTGTTAGCCAACCAGAGCTGATACGAGTGCCAGGACGAGCGCAACGATCACCACTACCGCCACGACTGCTCGGACCGCCGTCACCCAAGTTCCACAGGTCCCGTCGTACCAGATCCGTTCCCACTGCTTGTGGTACGACCAAGAACCTGCGGCCTCAGGCTTGGCGTCCCGGGGCGTTGAGCTACGGCGCACTGCAATCTGGAACTCCAATATGGTGAAGCAGAGGAAGGCGAATCCGGCAACTTCAAGCGCATTCTTCGTCACGCTGCTCATGTGCTTCTTCGCTCCGATGGGGTTGCCGTTGGAGAATGTATCGGCGCAAGAAGGAGCGAACTTCAGTGGATGGCCCGGTTGTCCACATGCCAAGGGATGTGCCGTTGGACGGCAGGGGTGCCATCCAGTCCTCATGGCGCTATGGCCAGCTTCTGGGCTGACTGTCATCACCCTCAGCCGTAGACGTCCCGAGGTCACGACGACCGGCTGTGGGAGTGAGGGGAGTTGGTGCCCGGAACGGCCAGGGTGTTCCACTGACCCAGGTGTTTGGGGACATCTACTGCCATGGCGCGGATAGGTATCGCTGAGTGGGACACTTCTGGGATGGACAACTGGGGTGCACCGCTCTATGGCGACCCGTGTCGTGAATGTGGGTTCACGTGGGCAACGGCGCTCCCAGCCACGACCTTGCTGATGCGCAATCTCCCTGACTCGATCGACGAGCTCGTGACGGGCGCAACCGGAACCGAGCGACTGCCGGCGCTTGGGTGGAATGTTTCCGGCTACATCTCGCACATGACCGACAACACCCGGATCTGGGCGGAGCGGCTGGTCGCCGTAGCAAGAGGTGCGGACGCGCACATCGTCCCCTATGACCCCGATTTACTCGCCGAATCCAGGCACTACAACGATGTAGCTCTTCAAGGGGCGAGGTGGTCGTTTCGCATCGCCGTTGAGAATTGGCTCAGCGCTGTCGATGAGGCAGATCCCGCTGGAATCGTCCTGCTGCACTCAGAACGCGGCGCGATGGAGCTGGCCGATGTCGTCGCTTCGAATGCACACGACGCGTACCACCACCGCTGGGATGTAACGAAGATCCTTCACGATCGCTGAATCACGCCTCATGCACCCAGAAGTGCTGTTGAGGGATGGTCACTAACCGCCACCGACCCGGTTCAGAGGCCGGTCCTACTCCTTGATGGCGAGGCTGCCGTACGTGGGCACGCCGGCGGTCTCGTAGGTCAGGTGGAGCGTGCCGCTCGGATAGGTGACCGATTCGGTGAGGCGCAGCGCGGTGGGCACGGTCCCGTCGGCGAACACCTGCTTGCCGCTTCCGAGCAGCAGCGGGTACACCCACAGGTTCATCCGGTCGACGAGGCCGAAGCGCAGCAGAGACTGCAAGAGGTCGAGACTGCCGATGACGTGGACTTCGTCATGGCGACCCTTGAGGGCGGTGATGTTCTCGGCGAGGTCGCCGGCGACGAGCGTCGACCCCTGCCAGGCGAGAGAGCCAGCGAGCGTGCGGCTGGCAACGTACTTGGGGACGCCGTTGAGCAGGCGGGCGAACGGGATCTCCTTGGGAGCGCTTGGCCAGTAGTCGGCAAAGATCTCGTAGGTCCTTCGTCCGAGAAGCAGGGCGTCCATGCTCTCAGCTTGCTCGAATATGACCCCGCCCGACTCCTGGTCGGCCAGCGGCGCCTGCCACCCGCCGTGCGCGAAACCGCCGTCGCGGTCCTCGTCGGGCCCTCCAGGCGCCTGTGCCACCCCGTCGAGTGTCACGAATTCGGTCACGATAAGTTCGCCCATGGTGTGCTCCTTGGCTAGTGACGATGCATTCCTGAGAAAGACGCAGCCGTCGTGTCGAACTCATCGGTGGCGTCGCCATCAACGGCCCGCTTCGCCACAGCGCTGGGCTCGGTCGGGCTGGACCATCGAGACTCGCCGTTTCGTACCGTCCGATTCAGTAGTCAACGGTGGGTGGAAGCTCCTAGATCCCCAGCTTGTCCACACGCACCGAATGTGCTGGTCGAGTGCAGGCCACAGGCGCCGCCTAGCCAGCGTAGTGGGGCACCCTTGCACGGCGTTCTCGGCTCCCAGTGTCAGTCAAGACACGTGGCTGGGGGGAATGGGTGGGGCGTCGGGAGGGAGCCAACCCGGAGGGAGCCACCCCGGCGGCGTCGGTGGGGCCGGCGTGGAGTCGTCAGCGGGTAGACCGTGTGCGCGATCCAGTAGTAGCCACTGGGGGGCGGCGGGGCGATTGGCCGAGGGTGCCCGGCGAGACGGGACGAGGAGCGCCGAACCGAGCAAGACACCAGCAATGATGAAGAAGGCGGCGGCTTCAGCAACCGAGAGAACAGCGGCGACGCTCGACCGGAGGTTGACGCCGTCAAAGACTCCTTGGACCACGCCGACCACGACCAGGGCGGTGCCGGCGACAAGAAGACGGTAGACCGGTCCCAGCCGTAGGAGGGCAGCGAGCAACAGGGCTAGGCCCATTCCGCCATAGCCGACGCCTAGCAAGATCGCTGCCATGGCACTGTTCAGTGGTGAGTAGCCAAACCACGTGGCGTAATAGATATCTCCGTAGAGGAGACCCAGGTATGTGATGCCGGCCACGAGCAGCGGCGCCAGTGGGGTATGACCGCCAGGGGCGACCCGATGCTTGCCGTAGCGGGCGGCGAGGACCAGAATCAGGGTGCCGAGTGTGAGATCGGCCACCGCCAAGCCAATCTGTACCACGTTGAACACTGGGTCCGACCACGAGTGCAGCTGGGCCAAGGTGGATGCTACGCCAGCCAGAGCTACGGTGGCTGCAGCAGCACCGCCGATGACCAACATGACGCGGTCTCTCCTGAGAGCTTCCGTGGCAGGTCTCGCCCAGATGGCTCCGCAGATGGCCGTGGCCCCCAGGAACGCCCATGCTGCACCGAAGAGGTACATCCCGGCCTGCCAGTTGGCGTCGGGATCCGAATTTGAGGAGGCTCCGAAGAACAGGCTGCTCACCGAAGCCAGGACTGCAGCCGTGCACAGCAAGGCCAGACCCCACCGTCGCCGCATGGGATCAAGGATTCCGACATGCCCTTGAGTGGGCCCGGATCGGAGAGAATCCTGAGTCGGTTCGAGCATTGTCACGACCCGGTGCACGCGGCGATCAACGCGAGGACCAGGGCGATGCTGCCGATGCCCACCCCGACCCAACCCAGAACGATTCCAGCGACGGCCAAGCCATGACCGCCCTCGTTTCGCTCCCGGATCTGGATCATCGCGACATATCCGAACACCAGCGCGAGGATCGACCCGACCCAGTAGATCCAGAGGATCCCGAGCACCAGCGACGCCACCGCCAAGCCGTTTGTGGCACGCGCCACGAAGGTTGGGTAGGGATTGGTGGGCCACACGCCGGAACCGCCCGTCCCAGGACCCTGGGCGTAGCTCGGAGGCGGGGGCACCGGTTGCGCCGCCAGCTCCGGTGGATACCACCGGCCATCACTGGCAAACCACCAATTGGGGCCCGGCGGGCCTTGACTCATGAGCATCCTTCCGAAAACACACGCGATACCGTCGCATCCTTCCCGAATGATCCACCGAAGATCAGGGGAATCGTTACCGTCACGAGTGCAAGGGCGGCATTGACCCGCCAGCCATGAACACGGACCCGGGAGGGTAGGGCCCCAGTAGCTGATGCCGACGGGATCAGAAGTCGAGCAACCGGGTGACCTCGTCGGTCAGTCCCGACTCCTTCGGGCGGGGCACCCAGGGATCCGAGGGGCCGGCGTCCGAACTCGAAACCATCGTTGGACCCCGGTGGCCGCCAGGCCTGGGTCACCTCATGTAGTCGGCCATGCGCCCCCGGAACGAAGGTGCGTCGCCCGGCCTCGGCGAACACCTGGACGGGCTCACCGCATCGGTCGGCGCCGTGGTCGAGGTGCTCGGGCGTCGTGCCGTCGAAGGCGAGCGTGACTGCACCCCCAGAGGCGAGTCCGAGGTCGTCGGGGCCCGAGACTGATCGTACGAGGCGGGCGTCGACCGCTGAGCCTTCGAGGATGCGGATCATCTGCCCCATCCGCGGCAGCTCAACCGTGTAGAGGAGCGTGAGAACCCCACACCAGAACAGCAGTGCCCCGACCGTATCGACACCGACGGCGGAGAGGACGGCCCCAAGAGCCGCTGCCGAGCTGCCGCCTACGATGCGCGTGGCGAGAGTTCGTGGGCGGCCCCGCAGTTCGCCGAGGGTTTCATCGAGCAGGGTTGTGGCCTCGACCCTCCCCATCCTGAAGGGCGCCGCCGTAGCGTCCCGATCATCGGCACCGCCCGATGGGGCTGTTTCGTCCGTGTCTCGATGAAGCAGTATCTGGGCCATGAACTGCATGCTGACGGGCACCGGTATGGCCACGGTAAATCGGTCACCTGGGGCGGTCACCTTGTCGCCGTAGGCGTCCCACCCACCTGTGGTCTGGGGCGGCCTCTTCCGCATTTGTGTACAGTTGACTGCAGCTGCCGATGGCATGGTCGGATGGTCACAAATGCTCAAATTAGCCCTTCGAGCCGCCGCAATAGGACTGACGGTTCCACTCGCCGGGTTCACGCTCACGCTTGGCCCCGGAAATGCACAGGCCACGACCCGGAATTGCACACCAGGGCCCGCGGCCGACCTCGCCGGGTGCAACTTCTCCGGCAACAACTTGTCGTTCGTGGACCTTTCCGGCTCCAATCTCAGGGGGGCAAATCTCAGCCAAACGAATCTGGATGGGACCAACCTCGGCGGGGCGAATCTGACCAACGCCAATCTCGAAAACGCTGGAATCGTCGAGGATTGCGACAGTGCGGGAGTTGACTGCCCCTACACGACGTCCGGCGTGTTGGGGTTGAACAGGCAGTACCAGTCGAGTCCCAATTTCGCTGGCGCAGATCTGAAGGGTGCCGATCTCAATGGCGTGACATTCGGTGAAATCGATATCGCCAATTTATTCTGCTTGCCTCATCAGCCCTGCATTACCTACTACACGGTTTATCCACCGGCCGTTCTCACAGACGTAACGTCCGGAAGCATCATCGGGACACCTTCTACCCTTCCCTACGGCTGGCAACTCGTCGATGGCTATCTGACTCCGATCATCGCACCCCCGGTGATCACGACCACATCTTTGCCAAGTGGAACCGTCGGCACGAGCTACTCGGCCACTCTGGGCGCTACCGGTGGAAATCCGCCGTACAGGTGGTCCGTGACGGGAAGCCTGCCTCCCGGTCTGCACATCCATAGGAAACTCGGAACGATCACCGGCAAGCCTCAGGCTTCGGGAACCTATTCCTTCACTCTCGTCGTCACCGACAGCAAAACGGCCGCGCAGCCACACACTCAGCGAACTGCGACCCAGCCCCTGTCGATCACAATTCCATAGCGCCCCTGCCTCCGCTGTGCTTCACCCGGTGGGGCCAATCTGGTTGTCCGAAACGAACGTCAGCCAAGTCATCGCTCCGCGGTTCGCACGACTGATTCACACGCCCAGAAGTGTTGTTGGGGGCAGGAGCACCGTCGAGTCCCAGGGCCGCTATGGCCAGTTTCCGGGCTGACATGGAGCCTCGTCCTCAGCCGTAGACCGGCTGCCGTTTCCGGACGGGTCGGCAATGGCACTGGGCAGAGGCTTGGGGGCTGAGGGCCTTGAGTTCGCGAGGCAAACCCTGACCCCAGCCTTACTGTGACCGAGGGCTATTGCCTGCTAAATGAATGGCTGGCTAGCTCAACCGCTGGTTTGACGCCGACGACCAGCTTGTGAACAGATGCCGAGCTGCACTCTCAGGCACGGTGCTCTAGCGTTGGGCGCATGCCATCGTGCGCCGGTGAGCTTCTCTTGCGGTGACACAGGGATCCACCAGGGAAGACAGGGACCTCAATCCCGAAGTGAGCACGACACCTCGGCACTCCTCCAGGCGGAGTATCGCCGCAGGTACCGCATGCATACTGGCAATCCCGACGCTGGCGCTGTTCTGGTTTATCCATCGCTATGCAGTAGATGTCATCTACGCAGACCAGTGGTACGACGTACATATCATTGAACGCCTCCATGCGGGAACGCTCAGTTTTGGATCCCTTTGGGTACCGCATGGCGAGAACCGAATTCTGATCCCCAACCTCATCGTCCTGCTTCTGGCAAAAACCGTCCACTTCAATGTCGTAGTTGAGGACTACTTGAGCGGAGTGGTGTTGCTAGCGGCCACGGTCCTCATCGTGTGGGCACACAAACGCCGGTCGACTTCGGTCCGCTGGATCTACTACTTGCCCTTGGTCATTGTGCTTTTGTCGATGAATCAGGGCGGTATGACTCTCTTCGGATTCGCGCTGAGTTGGTATTTGGTCATCCTTGGATTGGCGGTGACCATCTTCTTGTTGGATCGCCCCAACCTACATGGGATTGCGCTGTCGGGAGCAGTGCTGGCGGCCACGCTCGGAAGCTATTCGTCGCTGGAGGGCCTATTGATATGGCCCGTCGGCTTTCTGCTCCTCTACCACAGAATGCGAAGCAGATGGACATTCATGACCTGGGGAATTGCTGCGATAGCGGTGACGGTTGTGTACTTGTGGCACCTGAATCCCGGCGGAGCGTCGATCGACAAACAGTATGTTCTTGACCATCCTCTGCAGGCCGCGAGGTTCTTCTTCTTTGCCATCGGAAATGTTGCTGGGGTACCGGTCTCGGCCGTTCCCAGCTCCCGGGACTACGCATTCCTAGTTTTGGGCTGCATCATATTTTCGGTTGCTGTCTGGGTATTGATCACCGGTGTGCCCCGCCCCAGTCAACCCACCGGAATCTCGATCGGCGTCGCACTAGTGCTCTTCGGCATGGGGTACACGGTGGGCCTCACTGTTGCCCGGTCTGGATTCGGTTTACCCGTTCTCCCGCGGTACGCAATTTTCGATCTCGTGCTCCTTGCTGGGTGTTATCTCTATCTCCTAGAGAGGCTGCTCACTGCAGGGGGAGCACGCTCAACTCTGAAACGTCGCGAGGTCTCACCCGAGATGGAGGCCGGACCGAGGCGCGTTGGCTACCATTTCTGGATACTGGTGATCGTCCTTTGTGTCATAGGCATTCAGGTATCAGTTGGGACGTTTGAAGCGCTGAAGTCGGGAGAGGTGTGGCGTGCCAAGGAGACGAGAATTGCCAATATTACGGTAAATATTGCTCGAGCCCCCGATGCAATGGTTGCGGGTCAGTTGGGCAGCGGGTGGGAGCCAGCAGGGTTCATCCGACAACTGACTCATTTCGCCAGAGACCAGCGGTTGTCACTGTTCTCGACCCCGAGTTTTCTGGCGTATTCGCGAGAGGGACTCCCTGGGAGCAATGTCCCACCGGTGACGCACATTGTGCTCCCTCGAGCTCGCGCGATTGTGAGAGGCAACGAGTTGCTGGTCGCCACCGCGTATGCCAACGTTGGCGTAACGAACGTTGAGTTTGAGTACCAGGCCCAAAATACGACCACCAGCACCATCATCGGTAGGGCCGTTCTAAAACCCTATGGCTGGCTCGCCGGCTGGAATACTTCGGCCGTCCCAGATGGGATCTACCGAGTGAGGAGCGTTGCCACAGATTCGTTGGGCCTCGTGGCGTTCAGTGCGCCCGTTACCGTAGCGATCAATAACTAGAGGCGGCTACGCTCCTCGAAGAGTTCTTGACCCCACGCCGGTACGCCCGGAGGGGTCGTCAGGAGCAGGGAGGCTTCAGGTTCTCAAGGGCGCTTCGCCCTGCTTCCGGCCTGAGATCGAGGGATATGCCTCAGGGGCTCCAGTCGGGGTCACGACCCAGGCGGCCCAGCAGTTCGGCCTGGGGATCCGATCTGGCGGGAATCGACCAAGGGCTGTCGTACATGCCTGTTCTGGAGAGGGTTGTGTCATCGGACGGCAAGCTTTGCAGGAACCTACGGCACAGGTCTGGGTCGAGGGTGACTTCGTGACCTGCCGCCCGACCCAGGTCCCACGTATGAACGAGCACGTCGAGGCTCAGCAGGGGAATGATGCGGGCAGCGTCAATCTGGGCCGGCGGATTGTTGCCGACGGCCGGAACATCGACGACGCCGTCAAACAGACCGGGTCTGCTCAGTACTTGATCGAGTGCTACGAACGTGGCCTCCCACCGTCCCACAGGATCGCCCTTGGGACGAAGTGGTTTGGCTGCGAGCGGCCGAAGGAGAAGCACGTCATGGAAACCGATCACATGCTCCAGGACGTCTCCGGCGTCCCACTCACTGCATGGTGACTGCGCTCGCCAGTGATCACCGACAGCACTGACCTCGTCGCCGAAGGCTCTACAGACCTGCCGGTGCCGGTCCGCTGTGTCGCCTGAGCGGTCGGGCATTGGACCTCCGGCGCCATTATCTCAGTCTCGGTCAATAGATGCGCGATGGCCCGGATCGCCGGTTCTAGGGTTCGACGGCAGTCCAACCGCGACGACGAAGCTCGGCGGCGAGCTGGTCGGCAGGTAGGTGACGGATCATCTGCTCCTGAGCAGAGAGCCGCCACGCCGGGACGGCAACCGGGGCGCTCCCGGTGAACTCCGCATCTTGTAGCTTGCCAATGAAGGCGGCCGCCTCGTCGCGAGTGAACTTGCCGGCAGCCTGACGCTGGGTGAACCCCATTGGGCCGCGTGCGTCGCGAAAGTCGGTGTGGCCAGCGTCCCTGAGGAGTGCCAGCAGCTCCTGAACCTCCCTCGCCGATGCCTGCGGGCCTGACTGTTGACCGAACGCCATGGTAGGCAGTCTTGCCGATCTGGCTCGAGAGTGCCTTGTTCACCCACGAAGGCCAACTTCGACGACCCGACCGGGTGTCCCAAGCCTTCAACGGGCGACAACCAGAGTGCTCACAACGCCAATGGGTGGCGCACGACGACACGTGCGATGGCCTGCTGATGGGTGATGATCAGGAGTGGCGATTCCATCAATGCTGTACCGTTCAGACCAATCTTCCTAAAAATCGAGGCATTCATGAGCGTTACGACCGTCACCCGATTTCACGCCGCCGAAGGCCAAGAGGCAACTCTTCTCGAACTGCAGTCCGAAGGCCGTCGGCGCATGTTGGCTGCCGAAGGATGCAAGTCATTTGACATCCTCCAAGATCAGACCGACCCACGGTCCTCTGCCTTCATCCAGACCTGGTCATCACGGGAAGCACACGATGCAGCCTTTGGGGAGTTGATCATGGCGAGCGGTCATCTGGAGAAGGTCCTTGCAGCTCTTGACGAGGGAGTCGTGCAAGCCTTCTACGAAGTCGTCTCCTGAGTCGCACCGCCCTGTCCCCAAACCCGCCTCGGCGCTACCCGATCTTCATGAGCGCCGCATTCACAAGATCAGCCATCGCGGAGGCACTCGGCATCGCAGGCGGTGTCGTTGCAGGTGGGGGGCAAGAACCTCCGCCGTACGTCGTGCAGGTATTGCTGTTGGACCACTGCAAGGAGACGATGTAGGGGCCCTGGGCCACGGTAACGCTGGCATTCCGCACCACGCCACTGAATCGACTCGGTGTGAATTGGTAGGTCGCCGCGGTAACCCCGGGAACGGACGTCGGTAGGGAGACCCGTTCCCCGCCATAGCAGGACACAATGTTGGACTCGACCTGTTGGGCGAGCTGTGAGGCAACATCGGTAGAGCTGACCTCTCCGATCACTTCCTGACCACTCCATCCGCCATTGCTTGCGGGGACTTGGAACGACTCATAGACGGCAGGTGAATAGCTGGGCACCGACGCGATGACCGTGGGACCGCTCGCCACCTGCGGGGCTCCATAGGTGTAGTCCGGAGGCCCGGCGGCATGAGTGAGCAATAAGGTTCGGTTGTCGACGTCGGGATGAATATCTGAACTGCTTGTAATGCCGCCACATGGCTCAATCGAAAAGAGCGTCGTGGTGGTCGACGACGCTTCAGTAGTGGGGGTTGGCGAAAGCTCGGTCGTGGTGGTCGATCTCAGCGCAGGAACCGACGACGGAGCGGCGCTGCAACCAGCTGCGGCAACTGCGACGAGAAGGAGGGACGAGCATCCCGTCAGGACACGCACGACCCCCACGATACTGCTGGCCAGATCGGTTCCAAAGGTGCTGGCAGCCAGACGGGGAGAACCGCGAATCGATCGCTCGGGTGCCCCTGTACCGTCGGCTCGGGGAGGGTTATCGAGAGGATGCGGTTGCCTTCGGCTAACCGCTAGCAACGGGACATTCGGGCGTGTGGATAACTCCAAGCGTGAACACCACGACCAACCGACCTTGGTGCCCCTGGGACGGGCGTCCCTCGATGTCCAGTCTCCACCCGGGACGAGGATCTACGCTCGTCGGTCGCACCGAACACAATTTGAATTGGGGAATTGAATGGACCACAGTCAGTGGATTGAAACCAGGACGCCCGCGTCTCGGGCGCTGTTCGAGCGGGTCAAGGTGGCCACCCGGCTCTCCTCCAAGCTCAGCGCGTATTGCCTGGACGAATCGGAATTGATCCGGGAGGCTTTCGAGGAGCTGATCGGCAAGCCAGTTAGCGACACGTTCATGCTCATCCCTCCGTTCTACGCTGATCACGGGCTGAACATCACGGTCGGTCGGGCCGTCTTCATCGGTGCCGAGTGCGCGTTTACGGGTCACGCAGCCATCAACATCGCAGACCAGGTCATGATCGCCCATAAGGTCAACTTGGTCACAGCGGGTCATCCGGTCGAACCAGACAAACGTCGGGCATTTATCACCGCTGAGCCGATCACGATCGATACAAATGTGTGGATCGGAGCTGCCGCCACGGTCCTCCCCGGTGTGACCATCGGAGCTGATTCCGTCGTGGCAGCCGGTGCAGTCGTGACGCATAATGTCCCTCCGGCGACCCTGGTGGCGGGTGTGCCAGCGACTGTCATCAGGCAGCTCTAGCGGCACTCGCTCGCACCGCCCGATTTGCCGCTCGGAATGTCTATCGGCCCAGTGACAATTGGCCCGGCATCAACGAGAAGGTGGGCCGACCGCCTCGAGAACACAGCCTCCCCGGCCACGTTCAATATGCGCCGCTCTCATTTGCTTAGGGGCACCCACCTCACCGGCCCAGTGTCCCTAAATGGCTAGCGATAGGCCGACTCCTCGGAGGAGTGCCTGGGTAAAGCCACTCATTTCATTGTCTGGTAGGTCATTCGGATCCCACCATTTGACGTCCGACGTCTCGTCGCCGTCGGGCCTAGGTGTGCCGGCGAGCACCGTGGCGTCAAAAACCGTCGATACGTACGACGTCTGATCCCCGTTGGGATATGTGATGCGGAAATCCGGGCCACCAAGCACGGCGAGGATTGGACCCAGTCGGAGGGTGACACCAGCTTCTTCTTCTGCCTCTCGAAGTACAGCTTGCTGCGGTGATTCGTCAGGCTCGATTGCGCCTCCGATGGCCGCCCACTGTCCGGTGTCGACAATTCGTACCAGAAGGATGTTGCCGTTGTCATCCCTCGGAAGCACAGCGGCACCAGGAAGTACAAGGAGTTCGTGTCCGACGAACTGCCGGAGTCTCCGTAGGTGAGGAGCAATCCCCATGAATAGCAACCTACCGTGCCTCGTCGTTTCGGTCGATGGAGTTTGACCCACTCCCGGTGACCAGGGCACTCTTCAGACGGAGCCCACAGATCGGCCGACGCGGCTGAACTGAGTATCGTCGGCTTGTCGTCCTAGGATGGTCAATGGTGGGACGTCAACAGACGGACTTGGACGACGGTCGGGATCGTTACGTGATCGGGAAGAGACGATCATCCTGGCCGTGGTGGCTTCCCGCTGCTGTCAACGTGCTCCTCTGTGGCACGTTGACTGGGTGCGGGGGCGGTGGGCCTGCGTTGTCCCAAGTTGGAGGAAGCTCTCATCCGGCCCTCCTGGCAGCCTCGCGGCCGCCTACCACGGCCGGACGGCAGCTTGATTGGTTGCTCCAGGCAACTGTGCACCCTCCCGCGAATCCAGTAGCAGCAGTGTTGCCGTCGCCTCCGGCTACGTGGGAGTAGCCCCACCGGCCTCATTGACAACCTGCCACATCCGATCTTGCTCGCTGATCGACATGTGGGGATCCAAAATCTTCCACGCCACGACATCACTAAGGAACTTCTTCACGATGTCGACGTCGAATGAGTGAAGGAAGCTCTTTACCAGGACCGAACGAGCCCGTCCTTCGATCATGCCGAGCAGCCGCCCGGTTCGCACTTCTCCAGCCACCATCAGGACCCAGGCCAACGCCACATCAATGTCTGGATCTCCTCGACACGCACCGGTCCAGTCGATGACGACCGGGCCTTGTGGACCCACCATTACATTCAGCGGATGCAGGTCGAGGTGGAGCATGCGATCGCCCCGCCCGAAGGGGGCATCGCGGAGCCAGTCTGGTGCCCTCAACGTATGAAGCTGACGATGAAGATCAGCCAGTACCCTGCCGTTCCGAGCGATCGTCCATGGACGCTTGGTCATCGTGCTTCCCATGTCGGTTCCCTCGATACGCTCCATGACCAGGTCATAGCCGTCGCTGCTCACTTCCTCTACCGCAGGTACGGGATATCCCTGCGATCGGACGAACTCCATAACGCGAGCCTCTTCGGTCAGAGAGCGATTCGCCCGAGAGCGTCGAAGTACCAGGCCAGGGCCGTACTCGAAAATGTCAGCGTCTCGACCGGCGGCCAACAAGGGCCCTGGCTCCAGCATCCCAGCCATGGTAGGTGCCTATTGGGATTCAAAGCCGCCTCGGCGTGGATGTAAGTGATATCCCCGACGGTGCCGTTGGAGGGCAGGGCGCCATGAAGTCCATCCGGGGTGGCCTTGGCCTGCCACTGAGCTGAGATCGAGCCCATGACGTCAGCCGTTGGCGTCCCGTGGTCACGATGAACCGCCGTGGGAGAGAGCGAGGAGCGTGGTGCCCAGAACGGCCCGGGGCGCCCGACTGGCCCGGCGTTCGGGCGGCCGTTTCTTGACAATTGCTATCGGTAGCATCAAAGACAATGGACGTTGACACAGGTATTCGACTCCTTCACGAGAGGAAAAGAACCTCGGGCGAGTGCCCGGGCACTTTGCTCGGTCACGGTTCGCGCAATGCCTCCGCCAGGATCTAACTGCTGTATCCGGAGGCTGTGAGATTTGCGTCGCAGTATTGGAGGTCATCCCGATTTGAGACGTTGAAGTTGCACCGGCGACCTGTCCCGATGATCTCCACGGAAATCCCGGCGAGCGAGCTGCAACCATGGCGTACCGCCTCAGGCCGTCCTGAGCCTCTGCCGGACCGCAAGGTCCTTCGTCTGAAAATGCGATGTCGGTGGGGATAGACCGAAGAGATGGCCAAGGAGCGGAGCTGGACCCGGTCCCGCGGATGCCTGCCACGCTCACGATGCCCGAGGGGCCCGCAGTCGTCCGTTCTGGACCACCGCACCACCAGGAATGTTGCCATGGACTGCAATAGGTGACCAAGCGTTTGTTTGGTAGTAAACCTCTTGTCTAGGCGGAGGCGATCCCGCACGTAGCCGCCTCGTAGGATGGGCCTCAGCCGGTGGGATTCCGCCTCCCGCCGGCCGAGGCTGCATCCGCTACACATGTTGGCAACTCTGAGTTGCACTCTCTTCCATCGGCGGCATATCGTCTTTGCTCCGGCGGGAACCGGTCTGGCAGGGACCTCGGGGGCGGACCCGGGTGCCGCCAGAGGGCTGCCTCCCGAGACCAGGTCGAGTCTCACAGGATCGTTCCTCGGTCGGCCTTCGGGTCGGTGATCAACGGATCATTCATGCCTACGCCGGCTCTGTGTTGAACAAGCCAGGGGGCAATGGTCGCCGCCCCCGCTCTGAGGTAGGCCCCGAGCCGGCCTACATGACTCAGTCGGCGGGGACCGGTCATTCTGGCGGCGGATCCAGGGCCGGCTCGGGACAATCGAAAGGTACCAATATGTGAACCTTCGGAATCAGTGGTCTGAGGCCGCGTCAACTGACCCATTGTCCCGCTGTTGGCGGGAACCGACGCCTGTAGCCAGGACCGCGAGCGCCTGTGGTCCTGCCTACGCATTTCGCAGATAGCGCGCCGAAACAAATCTCCACACGAGGTCAACACAGGTGCGGTCTCTCCTCGTGGCTAAGAATTCTTCTTCTGCGACTTGTACAGAAGCACCTGTCGCTGGCCCAGCCGTAGCGGTCTCCGAATTCCTCCCAGTGGGCACCTGCCTTCGACCAGCCCGAGCCCACCCGCCAACCCTTCTGGTCGGTCCTGGCTCGCCCAGCCCGTAGACGAGCAGCCCCGTGTCCCCGACCCTTCTTGGCCATTTTGTCGATGCCGGCTCCAGCCTCGAGGTCAGTGGCTTTCTCGGCCGTGCCGGCGAGCCTCTGTCTCACGTGTCGCACCGCCATCAGGATGAGGTGTCCTCCTGCTTTGAGAGTTCTACGGCCAGAGAAGATTTGACGGTCCTAGTCGTAAGCCAGCGTCTGGGGAGTAGTCGCCTCCGCCGCCACGTGCCAGAAGGCTGCTGAGGCGCAATCGTCGGGACAGCCCCAAGAGATTGTGGTGGTGGAGAAGTCGGGTGGTTCAGCTGCCGGTGAGCAGTACCTGACGAGATTTCAAAACCTCAACACATCCTGCGTCCCTAGCGGGTCAGGCGGGTCCAACACCGATTCGTTCACCTTCACGCCCAATGTCTCTGTCGGTCTGGCGTCCGCGGTCGCTGACGAGATGCGGTCAACGGGACTCTTCGCCCGAGTGACAGAGATGATGGTGCCTTCATCCACCGCGCCCGGTCTTCCGGCGGGAAACTGTACACCGCCGACCAGTCCATGAGACGGGAGATGGTTGGGTGTCCGGCTCCCAACGGTCGGGGCACTTCCGAGCTCCCGACCTCTTACTGCGGTGGCCGGTGACCCGCGAGCGGTCGCAATGCCACTCGGCCTACGATTCAGTGATGTTCGGGCTCATCTTGTTGACAGTTGAGCTAGGCCTGATCTTCGGGTCGGTGTTGCTGTTCCGCCGGAGAGGATGTCGATGGAAGGCATCCTCAGCCGTCCTGTTGCTTGTCGCATGGGTCGCGCCAACCTTTTTGGCATTCGCAGTTATCTAGATACCCAAAATGGAGTTCTGCACAGGACTGTGCCTGACGCCCTCCAGGCAGTCCCGACTCCCGACCAACCGGATTGGGGAGGGACCTCAGGCCGACCGGTATGGGCACGTACCGGGCGCTGGTTATGGGTGGTTCGGGACAGCCGGGTGCTCCGTCAGCCCTTCGGGATGAGTCCGACCACCGGTATGACCCGGCTCGTGTTCTGCTCATACTCGGCGAACCCAGGGTATCGGCGAGCCTGTTCGGCGTAGATCCGATCCCGATCGTCCCGGGTCACCGGCACGGCCGAGGCTTCGTATGTCTCGGTTCCTACCTCTACGGTCACGTCGGGATGGGCCACAAGGTTCCAGTACCAGTCCGGGTTCGTGTCAGCACCGGATTTGGATGCAAAGACGTAGCGGTGCCCATCAAGATCCAGGTACATCATCGGGTTCACCCGCTCCCGGCCCGTCTTGGCCCCCGAAGTGTGAAGGAGCAGGACTGGGGCGCCAGCGAATGGTCCACCCACCTTGCCCTCCTTCGCCCGAAACTCCTCGATGATCTTGCGGTTCCAGTCCTCGACGTCGCTCATTCGCCGACCTCCTTCCTTGACTGGGACCCTACCGGGACATGTCCTTAAGCCACCCAGATGAAATCTGCCCGAGTCAGTAACCCGAGCGGTTGCTATGGGGCCCGGTGGATCTCTGACGCTGGGCCGACTGCACTCGTTCCTGACGGTCGGATCAAATCTCAGGACGAGCCCCGGAGCCGAAGTATCGAAGGACCGACCGCACGGGCACTACAGGGCGTTAGGGGCAGGCGCGCTACCAAAGGATCGACGTTCGGAATCAGTGGGCATGGACGACCGAGAGTACCCTTGTAACCGTGGGAAAGGAACCCGGTCGAGTCCACGGTCCGCCCTACTACCGGAGGGGCTACACCGGCCGCGACTACCACGTCACAGGGGGTCATGAAGAAGAGGCTCTCGCGGCTCGGCGAGCGAAGAGGCCCAGTCGGCTGGGAATTTGGGTCCTGAGGTTATTGGGTTACAAGGGGAAGGGACCTGACGCTCCCTGACCCAGCATCTGAGTGGACGACGCCGAAGCACTGGCCAGGAAGGCGGCGAAGGTGTTCGGCGTCATCGTCCGGAGGGTAGCAATCCGTGCATTCCAGGCGGACTTACCCGCTGACCGCTAGACCCCCGCCGGATTCGAAGGCTCGCTCACGAGCTCAGTCCATTTGAAACCGTCCCACCACCGAAGTCTGCAGTCATCCTCGGGATCGGGATACCAAGCCGGTACCGCTGAGACCCCCGGTGGCCTGTGTGCCTCACGAGCCCTGTATGTGTCGGACATGGGTTCCGCCTCCCGTCGACCCGCCTGTGCTTCTCCAAATACTATTGGGCCGATGGACCAAATGGGACCGGATAGCGAAGAGTTAATACGCGCGTCACATAGAGGTGAAGATCAGCTGGCGAAAGTAGTATCTGTGAGTATGGGGGACAGGGCAGAAGGAAACTCAGAGAACTGGGCTAACGCCGATTCTTGGCGCGACTGGGACGAGAACGAGCGCGAATGGCGGCGGCTTCCGAACACATCTGGAACTCAGGTTCTCCTTCACAAGATTCCGAAACATGGGTACGCCCTGGTCACGGCGAGTGGCCACAGGCTGGCTGGCGTTCGCCTCAACTCACAACTCCGGGTCAGATCTATAGAAGCCTCACTAGGTGGTGGCCAGAGAAGGTTCGAGCGGCGATCCTCGGGTCCCGTATGGCGACGCAATCGGGAGATGGTCCTGGTTGATGCGGCAACTCGGGAGCCGGTACTCAGGGAGGACATTTCTGCGAAATTCGGGCGAGTCGGTCAAATCACAGTCGTGGGGGGAGCGACCTATCGGTTTGGCATGCGAGGAACCAAGCCCGGGAACTCCGTGATGTCCGCAATCGATGACTCTGGAACTTGTCATGCGCTCTACCGATTCAGCGATCCTGCTCTGACTGTCAGAACACTTCACAACAACCCATCGGACCTCCGGAAGGTCCAAATTGTGATTCCATCGCCTGTAGAGGTGGACACGAGATTGACCCTGGTGGTTGCGATGACGGCCCATTGGATAGACCTATTCTTTCGTCAACCGATGGGGGGCGGTTGAGCCTGGCCTCCCCGCAAAAGAGTACCCGTAGGTATCCCACCCAATGAGCGATAGGGGATGGTCAAGGAGTCCTTGAGGCCGACTGCACCGCTCAGAATATCTCGGTCATAGGTTGCCCGTACACTTGGGTCATGGTCTCCAACGCGCCGTCGGTGCACGACCAGATTGCTCTTGGACTCACCCAGCACCCGGCCAAGAAGGGTCTGCCTTTCAACGTCTTGGTCACGGTCCTCGAGATCGGCGGCAGTATCACGCTGTTCCACTTCGCTCAACGAATGGGCGCCAGCGACGTGGTTAGCTACCTGGTCGGCAGCATCGCCCCAGTCCTCGGTGGATTCGCGATCTGGATCAAGGCCCGCAAGTTCAGCGGAGCCTCGGCCGCCATCTTCACGTTCACCTTCATCTCCGCGGTCATCGCCCTGATCGGCAGTACCACCCCCAAGGTGCTGCTTTACAAGGACTGCGCGGCAACGGCCCTGATCGGTCTGGTCTTCCTAGGCTCATGCGTCCTGGTACACAAACCTGTCGCGTTCTACTTGGCTCAGCGGTATGGCACGGACGGCACCCATGACGGGATGTCAACATTCGACACCATGTGGGATGCCTATCCCGACTTCCGCAGAGGGATGTACGTCACCAGCTATCTCTGGGCGACAGTGTTCCTGATCCAAGCAGCTATCACCGCGCTGATTATTCGCCAGACCGCTTACGCCACCGCTTATAACTACGACCAACTCCTGCCCGTGGTCGCGGTCGTGCTGGGCCTCGTGGGATCGATCGCCATCGGCCGCTACTTCACTAAGAAGGGCAGGGCACGCGGTGCCGTGGCCGACGCTGCACGCACCGAGCAGGCCTGAACAATCGACGTCCGCCGCGCCATCTTCGATGGCTCGCCAAGCGAGCTCCAGATGTTCTGAATCCCGATCGGCTTACGGTCCGTCGGTCTGTCTTGCGGTGCCCCCAGGTAAGCCGGCCCGGCTTCTGTCTCTGTTCGTCTCAGGTTGATCCGCGAAGCCCTTGTCAAGGTATCCCGATCATCCTCTCGACTCTGACCAGGGGCGCACCGGGTCCGACAACCCGAGGGCGAATGGCTCGCGGGCGAAGAGGCTGAGCTGCAGTCGCTTCGCCGTCCGTACCTCTTGCCGCGTGTAGGCAGGAGGCCAAAACGGCTCCAGGCCGGCTCGGACATTGGCGTCCGGCTGCTGGTCGATGGTGCTGGCCACCCGGGCGGCAATGACATAGCCGTTGTGGTCGCCCCGTATACCCTTTCGGGCATTTGGGAGCCCGACGAGCACCTGGACGGTGATGACAAAGACGACGACCAGCCGCGCCACGAGAAGCACCCTGTCGGTGTGCCGCCCGGCCCAGCCCACGCCAGCTGGCCATCGCTCGGATCGTGATCTGCTCTCGTCGGCTCCATCGGTGCGTGGCGACCGATCGTTCCTCAACAGGGTGGGGCGTCCGAGTACCGCCAGGTAGATCCCAACGAGAATCAGGAGGTCGAAGGTGGTGTAGCGAGATTGACTGGCTGCCCAGAGCCCCTGCTGGCTACGGCCTTCGGTGATGGAGGCGGCAAACAGCAACCCAAAACAGATCAAGGCCACACCGACCGGCCCCCCTCCGTGGTCATCACGGCGGAGGCCGAAAGCCACGATCGAAGCAATAGCCAGCAGGACGATGACGACGCCGAACTGCAGCACGTTGTCGTTCCCGTGGCCTGGCCTCACCCCGAAGCCGGCTACGTCTCCGATTGCCAACAGGAAGAACTTGACGGAGGCCCAAAGGTGGTGGACGACATAGTGGCGACCGCTGTTTCCGTAGCTGAAATTGAGGTTGCGGAAGTAGAGCGCGGTCGAGGTCACACCCGTAGCTATCCATGCCACGACGAAGGGCCAGCTCCGCCGTCGGTGGTACAGGAGGACCAGACCGGTAGGCCAGATGAGCAGTCCTTGGAACGATGAGAAGCTGCCGATGATCGCCGCCGCGATCGCCCCGATCATCGTGAGCCAGGTCAACGACTTGCGATCGAGGAGGGCCAAGGACACCGCCAGCGAGAGAAGCACCAAATACCACGCCATCTGGTAGCCGAAGAGCGAGTCCTCGTACTGGACCAGGGAGAAGGTCAGCACCGCGACCGGGCAGTAGTAGAGCCAGGGCGTCGACGGCGACCGGCGCTTGTGCGTCCAGACCACGAGCGCCGTGGCCACCAGAAGCATGGTGGCGCTCAGGAGTACCTCGAGCCGGATGTTGAAGTGGGTGGTGTGGGCCAGGAGCACCACGATCAGGTTCGGGAAGAACAGTCGGTTGGTCTGGTACTGCGCCCAGAGGGCCTCCCACGGGATGAGGTGTCCGTAGGATGCCCTGATCACGTTGACGTCACTGAGCTGGTCGCCATAGATCACGTTGACACTGAAGTCGGCGACGATCCAGAAGTAGCCGAGGATGGGCAGGCCGAACCCGATGACCGTGAGGGCGGTGACCAACCGTGGGTCCAGGTGGTCCACGAGCCGCTTCGGGGTGGGTTCGGATGGCTCGGAGGTCGATCGTTCAACGATGACGTCGGTCATGACCCTCCCCCTGCTTTGTCCATCCCTCCGGTGGAGAGCATGGTAGCCCACCGACCACTTCCGGCTTCGGCCCCTGAGAGCGGGTCGCCGTGCGGGTCGAGTGGTCCTCGCCGGCTGTCCGGCCCGTGTCGATGTCTGGGCTCTGAGGGCACTGCTGTGTTGTGCACAGCCTCGCATGGAAGCAGTCGGGCTCCTTGGCATCAACCCTGGCCGTCCTGCGTTTGGAGGATCGGCGAATCTGCCAATCAGATGCCCACAGCCGTAGGTGTCCTGAGTGGTCACAACGACCGGCCGTCGGACAGGGAGAGGAGAGTGGCGCCCAGAACGGCCAGAGTGTCCGACTCGCCCGGCGGGAGTGGGGCAGTGCAAGGCAGGTTGTCGTTCCAGGATTACCAACCCAACCTTGTCCTAGGTCTTAGGATCAAGCCTGATTATGGCTCTGGCGACATTGAGAGCGTTGTGCGAGCCATGCTGTGTCCACCGCTGATCCATTGCGCCTTTACTAGGGGATTCAGAATTGACGATCAGTTCAGCAGTTGCCCAGCGAGCTTCTTGAGTTAGCGGTCCGTTTGGTCCCCGTACCACCTTGGTTCCAAGGAGGTACTGAGCCGGACAGGTCAGGGTGCGAAGTGCCTGCTCCCATTGAGTGAACTCACGCCGATACCCTCTGCAATTGCCAGAGCATCTGCGAAGCTGTTGGCCCCCTAGAGGACAGAAGCGGAGCTAGCCACGGCTCGACAGTCGTCACCGAGCCGGTCAGGTGCAGTCTTCGTCAGCTGGACCTAGGGGGGCCGACCAGACAGAATTCGTTTCCCTCAACGTCGAGCATGACGACCACCGTGCCTTCGTCGTAGAGGTGGGTCTCGCCAGTGGACCTCCCGCCAAGGTCGTGGATGAGGGCAATTGTGACATCCAGCTGGTCCACCCAGATGTCTAGATGGATGCGAGTCTTGCCGACCTTCTCCTCGGAGACTGGCTGAAAGGTAATGGCTGGACCGCCGGGAGCAGTGGGTCCGATTCTGATCCATCCGGGAAGCCCAATCGTTCGCACCGGCGCATCGAGCAAGCGGCTCCAGAACTCAGACACCCTCCGTGGCTCGACGCAGTCCACTGTGACTGCCGCCCAAGCTGCACCCGACAGGACCATGAGTCGAATGTACCTGATGCTCGGACTGGCCGTACTGCCCCACCCGACCGGCAATGTGAGGCAGGCCGGGACCTTCAAGTGTCGGCGGGGTTGATCAGCGCATGAAGGTGCATGTCGTGCCAGCCGTCGGCATGTAGCAGAGAGCTTCTCCGGGTGCCCTCCAGAACAAATCGTGCCCGACCGGCAACACCGCAGGACGGCACGTTTTGGACGGAATGCAACAGCTCCAATCGGTGAAGTCCGAGACTTTCAAATGCCCACTGGCTCACCGCTATCGTCGCAACAGACGCAGCTCCTCGCCGCCGAGCGTGAGGCGCTACCCAGTAGGTAACTTCTGCCGATCCTGCAGACAGGAGCATGTGCCTCAGCGCAACTCGACCGACGACCGAGAGGTCCGACTGTTCAGCAATGGCCCAACACGCGTCTGTCTCAGCCTCCCATGTAGCGGCCCACGATCTGATCCACTCATGAGCTTCAGCATCGTCCATCGATGACAGGTTCCAAGCCTGAATGTCCTGTTCGGTGTAGGCAGCAACGACGGCCGGAACGTCTGCTTCATCCCACGGACGTAGGAGGAGCTGTTCATCAATGGAGATTTCTGGCTGACGTGCACCGGATAGCGCACCCGGTTGGACCACTGCATCTACCAATCTCGGCATGGTCCAATTATGGCTTGGTTTCCTTGGGACCACCGCTGGGCTGGTGGCCAAATCGATCTCTGTCTGCGTCTTATCGACACGCCCGGAAGTGCCTGGCTGGGAGGCAGGGGTGCCGTCGACCCTCAGAGGTGCTGTCGCCATCTTCTGGGCTGGCATCCAGCCCAGAACCTCAGCCATAGGTCTCCTGAGGTCACGACGACCGTCGTGTGACAAAGAAGGGAGTGTGGTGCCCAGAACGGCCAGGGTATTTCACTGGCTCGGCGATATGGGACAGGCGGGTTCCGATGCCCATCCGGTGGCACTGCGTCCGTTAGCCGGGACCGAGCCAGACGTTCGAAGTTCGCAGCAGTCGCTTTGCCTCTCGGATCCCGCTGCACATGGCGCCGTCGGCGTAGACCAAGCGGGCACTCTGTGTGTGCTCACCGGCGAAGAGAAGGCGACCACCAACGGGCTCGCCGAGTAAGTCGGCATCAGTTGCGGATGCTCCGGGCCGAACGTGAGAATAGCTTCCGCGGCTCATTGGGTCATGGGCCCAAGATGACACTGCCACTGCAGTGGGTGATGGACACGGCTCACCGAAGGCGTCACCGAGCAAATTGAGCAGCCAATCGGCAGCATCTTCCGGCGTGTTGTTCAAGACCCGATGCGTGGAGCTACTGAAGATCATGGCCACGAGAATTGGCCCAGCACCGAATGCGTCCTGTCCGAGCACCCAGATGGCCGGTTCCTCGGTCTCAGGCGGGAACAGAACGATGTGCGGGGCTCCGACCTCACGCCAGAATGGTCGGTCGAATGCCAGGGCGACTTTCTCGAAACTGCCGAACCCCAGACGATCGATCGCTCCCTTGCGATCGGAGGGCAGATCCGGTGAGAACTGAGGGGAACCGTGCTTGAGGACCCCGAGGGGGACCGTCACCAACGCATGACTGGCCAATTCGACAGAACCGCTGGTGTCTCGTACCGCCACATCTGCCGAGGTGTAGGCGACCTCGCGGACTTCCACACCCAGTCGGACATCGACGCCGATCGCCATAGCGGCGATCAATCCCGCGTAGCCACCCGACGGCAGGTCTCCGAAGTAGTTACCTCCGTATTCCATTTCATTCCACATCCACCGGAGCGATTGCTGGTGACAAAAGTCGGCGCCCTCAGCTTCGATGACAGCTTGCAAGGCTTGGCGACTCCGTCGGAGTTCTGACGGGCTGAGCTCGGCATCGCCGAGGAACGTCTCGATCGCGTCGGCCATCGAGGCGTCCGGCCCGAGCCTCTCGAGCAGCTGGCTTTGGGCCTCAGGGAACGACTCGTACTGCAACTCAAGACTCGCAGACCATTCGTCTGCCGACAGACGCCTCTGCTCGGTGCAGTCGTAAGCAACTAGCTCAGGAAGCGGGTCTCCAGAGCGGCGCCCTATTCCGACGTGTTCGGCGAAGGCCGAGAGTGGGTTCCCGTCGGGCATGTGTATCCAGGATCCGCCCATGTCGACCGGCCATCCGGCCAGATCGATCGTGTGGAGCCGTCCCCCGAGCCGATCTCGGGCCTCAAGAACGACGCATTCGACTCCGGCTTGAGTAAGAGCTTTGGCGGCGGCAAGCCCAGCGATTCCCGCCCCTACCACGACAACTCGCTCGACCTTTCCGGTTACTCCGCCAGGGATCTCAGGGGACCCGTCATCGAAATATTCCGTGGTCACGTCTACCGCCCTTCGGTTACACGCCGTACTCCGCAGCCTCCACCCAAACCCGGCGCTGCGGCATACCAGGGCTCCCTCGGTATCGACTCCTTGTCGGATAGGTTGCGGTCAGAAGGTGAGCGCTCTGAACGAAGATCAGGAAATTCCTCGAAGCATGAACGTGATCGGCGGGCATGCTCCGGCTTGTGCTCTGCCCGCCACCTCGAACCGGTGACGCTCGTAGAAGGTGATGTTGCGTGGATTGGGAGTTTCGAGGTAGGTGGGGAGTTGGTCCGTATCCACGATCTGGAGGCAGCGTTCCATCAACTGGCTTCCGAGCCCCTTTCCCTGCAGGGCCGAGTCGACGCCGAACCACGGTAGGTACCAGTGCGGATATGTGGGATGAGCAACGTCCATCTGTTCGAGGACGGCGAAGACGTCACCGTGCTTGTCCGGTGAAACAGTCTCGGTGAGGACATCACCGATGGCGCCGCCGTCGGGTTCTGTGCCCGGGGGCAGCCAGATGGCGACCGCGGAGTACTCGCCAAGGCGCCAGACAGCCTGTTCCTCGAACGCCCGGCCGCCGAACGCCGCCAGGAAGCGGGGAAAGTGCGCTAGGTATTGTTCCAACCCGGGATAGAGCCAGCGCTCGACCGGGTCATCGATGAACGCCGAGACCAGGGTGCCATACGCCCTCGTTTGCTCCATCTTGGGGATGGGCGAAAATGAGAAGGCGCTCATCTCACGCATTTTTCCACACGCACACATGTGCCGTCGGGCTCGATACGGCTGATGAGCTCGATGGCTGGCCAATGGCTGGCCAGAGGGAGCACCAGCCATCTGGTTCCTGGGGCATTTCCGACGGCTACCGAGACGAGTAGGGAGGTGGGTATCCGGAGCGCCCGGGAGGCCCCACTGCCCCGGTGATGGGGCACCAAGCCTCTGGCGACGAAGCACTAAGATCGATACGTGAAAAGTCGGAAAGGCATACTTGTTGCCTCAGCCGTCCTCATGTGGGCCATAGTGACACCCTTCATGTGGCGTGACCTTCGGACCCGAAGTGCTGACCAACTCCACGGGCCAAAGTGGCTTTGGTGGATGGCCAGCACCAATCTCACGGGATCGGCTGCTTATTGGCTGTTTGCCAGGAAGTCCCCCGACTGATCGCCCATCGGGGAGGTGGACTGCCTCACCCAACCGGTGACGTGTGGGTTACCCTGCCTCGACCGGTTCGTCAGTCGGATCGGCCCTGGACAGGAGCAATCAGAAAGCACCGAGCGGCTCTGCGTCTCATGCGGACAACGTCCCCCGGAACCTCGATTGGGGGATCAGAAGGGTGTCGGCGCGATTCGAGCCCGCTCAATAGGCAGGACCTCATCCCAGGACCCGTGCGTGACCGCGAGACCTCAACAGCATCGGACAGCCCTCACGCGCCGGTTGGCGCCGGCTGAGGTGCCGGGTCCATAGTCGCCGGGGCCGTCCGTGTCAGGACGACCACTGCCCCGCACATCGTGGCGAACGCCGCCGCACCGAGGGCCAGACGTCCCGCGTCCGCGGAGAAGGTCTCCCCGTAGATCCACACGCTCAGCGCAATGGACACGATGGGATCGACGATCACGATGAAAGGCTGGGAAACGCTAAGTGGGCCGACGTGGAGCGCTGCCTGGTTCAGGATCTCCGCCATCAGGCCGGCGACGGCCAGCGCGTAAACCGGCCAGTGCGTGAACATTCCCGACACCCCGAATTGGGTCAGGGTGTCGGTGGTGGCCTTGATCAGCGTGGCCACGAAGGCCCAGAGCATGGAGGCCGAGGCTCCGAGCAGCGCGGCGCGGCGTCCCGCCGATCCCCGCCAGCGCCAGCCGACCAGCGCGAGCAACGCGGCGCCGCCGACTGTGGCAGCCGCCGCCGACACCCAGGCCTCGCTGCTGGGCTGTGCGCTGCCGCCGCTGGGCTCGGCGACGGCGATGAACACGGCCAGCGCTACGCACGTCACTCCGGCCGACCACCAGGTGACCGTCCTTATCCTCTGGCGGACCCAGACCGAGCGCAGGACGAGGGCAAAGACGAGCTCGGTCACCAAGAGGGGCTGCACCACAGAGATCGGGCCGTTATGCAGGGCCAGGGCCTGGAATACGAACGCCCCGGCGAGGGCCGCCCACCCGAAGAGCCACAAGGGGTTCCGGAAGAGGTAGACAACGAACCTCCAGCCCTTGGACCGGTCCGGAGCGCTGATGCTGGCCTTGTGCTGGGTAACGACGTTGAGGGCGTTGGCGAAGGCCGTCAACAGCGCGAAGATGATCGGCATGGTCAGATTCTCGTCGCTCCCGTCCCTCCCGGCGATTCGCTTCAGTCCGTGACCGCCGGACCCACTCGGTAGGAGTCACGGATGCCGCTCGGCCTCGGAGCGATCAATCGACCTTCCCGACGTGCCGGCCGGGGGCAGCCTGGGTCCCAGGCTCGAATCGGCATGAGGGGATACAGTCCGTGGCAGCGCGCTTGACATGGACTGTGAATCGGGGAACCCTTTCTGCATGCGGTGGCTCGGTGGAGCCTTGGCGGGGAGTTATGCCCGTAGGTGCCCGCGGATTGTTCGCGGCCTCTTTGTCCTGTGGCTCATCCTGGTCGTGGCGGTCGTGACGGTCATCGATGTCGATGGCGATCCGACAACGACGAATCTGCCGTCACTCGTGTTGGCCCAGTCCCGACGAAGCTGAGACGCGTGCCATCGTCAGGAAATCTCGATCCCTGGCAACGAATAGACCGACATTCTTCCCTCGGCTCCGTCGTGCATTTCGTCACGCCGTAGAGCCCGTCGGGCAGGTCTGTCAGAGTCGCGAACTACCGATCCGGGGACCCTGACCGTCTCTCAGCCCTAAATCTGCTGCACCAGCCACTCAACCGCACCGTTACAGGAGCCCGTGCGCGGACCTTCTGTCTGCGGACGGAGCCTGCCCCTCCGCTGGACGGCGCGGCTCCCACTGCGGTGCGAGGCCAACAGACGAACTTCTGAGCGCCGCCGTGTCTTTGAATGCCGATGGCATCGAACTTGTTCTACGTAGGTGATCCCTAGCGTGAAGGGCTCATGCTCATTGCGCCCCGGTCAACGGCCGTTCCTGCCGGAGTGCCATGAGTAGGGGAGCGCGTATGGAAAACGGTCGGTTTCCGACTGACCCGGCGTGTGGAGCAGACCAAGAGTAGTGGGATCAGGCGTCATCTCGATGCTGGCCCCTGAACGGAACTACGTCTAGGTCAATGGCAGGATCGTCTTCGGGCGAAACGTGTTCTCCAAGGTCTCGGCTGAATGCCGTCGTGGCCTCCTGCTCATACAGCGCCCGCAGATTCGCTTCGTGAGCGGTCCACAGACCAGCTGCACCCATGTACTCAATGAGTCCGTACAAGGCATCGCTCGGGTCCATCATGTCGTCTTCCAAGAAGCTCAGGGCATGATCGAGATGGGTGGGCGCGTATGAATGATCCTCGCCGGTCCACGGGCTGGCAAAGGGGCGGAGCATCGTGACGAGCGCGTCAGCTTCTTCGCGGGTCAGCTCAAGATTCCGGCCGGTCATGAACTCCATCGCCCCCCGCACAATCACCTCTTCAGAAACCCGCGATCTATCCATCACCCCCAATATCGGCATCCGCGTTCGACTCCTGGAGGTCCGGCGTTCAATCGTAATGGGATCGCAAACTATCCCTAGTGGTGAGGTGGGCCTTCGGCGCCCTACCGTGGGACTGGGAGCGAGGGGTCCGGAACGCCCGGATGTCCAATGACCGGCAGCCAGGGTACCCACTCCCTTGCGGATCAATCCCCTAGATATGGACCGGTAAGGAAGGCGTGAATCCCCGCCGGACAACAAGGTCACCAATACCTGGCCGGACGAAGTCGTCGTCGTGAATATCAAACATCCGCCGTCAAGTGCCCGAAGGTCATACATCACGATCCCGAGTCGGGTGGCCTGCGTGAGCACCTCGGTCAGAAGCACCCGGTCATACGAATGCACTTGAACGTCCACCAGGTCGTCAGGGTTGGCGGCGTGGCCTGTTTGGCTAATCGGTTCCGGCCGGTCCTTCCTTGGTTGGACCAGACTAGACCCGGCGACTGGCCGGGGGATCCGGGACGCTCACGGATGGATAGCGCAGAGGTTGGAAGGATGACGACTGACTCGGTACCCCTTCGACGCAAAAGCAATTCGAGGTTGCAAATGCCCTCCAATTGGTCCTAGCCCTAACGATCACCACCGTGGGACAATTGAGGCATTGCATTGCATTGCCTTATAGGGAAGTCAACATGGCTCACTTGGACGTGCCCATAGTCGGTGACGGAGAATCGCACCCGATCGCTCGGGATGTGCACCGTCAGATCAGGGAAGCCATCGATCGTTCGGAAATCTCTCTTCGTTGGATAGGCGAAGGTGAAGATGGGAAGACGGTCGCTAAGGTCGTCGATGCGGAAGGTCTGTTAGTCAGAGAAATTGGGCAACAGGTGGTCGCTGTGGCGTACCAACTCGATAACCTTGTGGCGCTAGTGCGGACGTTGATGAGTGATGGGAGCGGCGGCTAGTCGCAGGCAACTTGGCCACGGCACCACTTTGGCTAGAGGGGACAGCCCGCTGCCTGGAACGTCAGCCAGGTGGACCCACCCGGGGCGAGGCGGGATCGTTGTCAGCACTCGAACCATCAAGGGCGTCCTACCTACTTCGGAGGGGTCGCTGTTTCACAGGTAGCTCTCGGTTAGCGCGAAGATCGCCTTCAGGGAACCGGACCGGCCGAGTCTGTCATCGTGGCGCGTACGATTGCCTGCTCATCAATCAGGTCGTACTTACGTCGTGAACCGGTGCTCCCGGATCAGAGTGGCCAGGAGGGCTGCGCCTTGTGCTTCGACGGGGCCGGTTGTGGTGAAGTTGGTAGGTCCAGCTGGTCCGTCCCACCATTGCCGTCCGGGCAAGGCTGAGTGGCCTGACTATCAGCCAGGAGGGGCCGCTTCGGTTTCTGTTCGATGCGCCATGTCCAGCACCCAAGTCGAATTTTGGTGGAAGGCTGAGTTGCATGCACGCGATCGAGCTTGTCTTCGCCATCGGATGGGCGGCGTTCTGGATGTACTGGCTCGTGGCAGCCTTCTCCATGAAAAGAGGCCGCGTCCCTTGGTCTCGCGAACTGCGTATCAGGGCAGTGATCGTCGTATTGGCGATTCTCTTGCTCCGCTTGGGAGCTTTCCGAGACGACGGCCTCAACTCGGATCCATTACGTGCTGGCCTCGGGCTCTTCCTCTTCGCGCTCGGGTTGGGGTTCGCGATCTGGGCCCGCGTGCACATTGGGCGAAACTGGGGCACACCGATGTCGCAAAAGAACGAACCGGAGCTGGTAACCAGCGGTCCCTACCGCCTGGTCCGCCACCCCATCTACTCTGGCATCCTGGTCGCGGGTGTTGGCACGGCGGTGGCACTCAACTGGCTGTGGCTGATTGCCGTGGTCCTAGCCGGGGTCTACTTCGTCTATAGCGCGACTGTCGAGGAGCGCTACCTGACCGAGCAGTTCCCCGATGCCTACCCGATGTACAGGCACTCGACGAAGATGCTCGTGCCCTTCATCCTCTAGGCGAACTCGGGCGACTGCCCGCACTTCGATCGCTGCCCATTCGCTCACGTGTCCTGCTTGGGGGCTTAGGTGATCGGGGCGGTCTGATCAATGCCGCTGGCCAAGTGAGAGGATGGGCCATGGCCGACTGCCTGGCATGTCAACTTGCAAGCGGCGACCAGGAACTCCCTGGCGGGCTGATCTTTGGGACGCCGTTGTGGCGGGTCGAACACTGCATCGGACCCTTAGGACTCGGCACCCTGATAGTGAAGCCCGTGCGGCATGTGACGTCCGTCGGAGCGCTCCTTGATGACGAGGCGATGGAACTCGGGCCGCTCCTTAGGCAGACTTCCACGATCGTGAGCCAGCTCGTCGACGCTGACCAGATTTACAATTGTCTCTGGTCACACGCGGGTGGCGAGCCCATTCACATTCACTACGTCGTCCAGCCAGTGACCAAGGAACAGATGTCGATCTTTGGAGCCCACGGCCCTCAGTTGCAGTCAGCTATGTTCGCCGCCGGTGATTTACCTACATCGGAAGATGTCGATCGGATTGCGCAAGCTGCCCGTGAACGTTTCTCGGATTGGCCCTGAGTGCTCCACCGACTCTGGCGATCAGGGACAGGCCATCTTTTCATCCGGCAGTGGATGGCGACGCTCGGTGTCACCTAGTGGCCACAGGTTCACGACCAGCTCGGCCTTGCCTTGTTGGCGATGACCGCAAGGCCGCCCTACCGGCAGACGCTGGCACTCTCCTGCATCGGGACCGTGCGACGTGGTCAGTTCGGACGGAAGGTGCCGATTGTACCGGCCGCCCCGCCTCAACCTATCGTCACGATGACATCTTGATCACGGCAAGTGCCGCACCGTCCGGGTCGGCCAGGACGGCAAAGCGCCCCGGAGGAATATCAGTCGGGGGAACAAGCGTGGTTGCTCCGAGCTCAGTCGCCTTGGAGACCGAGGTGTCAGTGTCGTCTACGCCGAAGTAGACGAGCCAGTGCGCCGGAACCTCCGCGGGGACCATCTCCGGCATTGACATCATGCCTGCCACTGTCTTGTCCCCGAGCTTCCACTCGGTGTAGCTCATTCCTTCCATGTCGAGATCGCTGGGCCTCCATCCGAACACATCGGAGTAGAACGCTTTGGCCGCTGGGAGGTCGCGGGTGTTCAGCTCGTTCCAGGCGAAGGCCCCGGCCTCGTTGGCTA
The DNA here is from genome assembly GCA_963812525.1 of uncultured Acidimicrobiaceae bacterium. Taxonomy (GTDB): domain Bacteria; phylum Actinomycetota; class Acidimicrobiia; order Acidimicrobiales; family RAAP-2; genus Bog-756. Next base: position 1,187,941 of record CAWEVL010000011.1, on the reverse strand, counting down.
GCTCAGCTCCCTTGAAGGTCTTTGGCTGCCAGACGCCGATCGCCGCCCCCTCAGCGTCAGCGAATACTGCCATGCGTCCGATGTCTGCAACGTCCATCGGCTCGACGAACACCGTGCCCCCTGCCTTCTTGGCCAGGTCGACCGTTGCGTCAGCATCATCAACGGAGACGTAGGTGACCCATGCGCTGGGCTGGCTTTCGTCCATGGCCTTCATGTTGCCGGCCACGGTCTTCCCGCCCTTGCGCATGAGTGTGTAGTGACCCATTTCCTCTCCCTGGTCGTCGGCTTCCCAGCCGAAGAGAGTCCCGTAAAAGGAGTTGGAGGCTTCGAGGTCCTTGCATGCGTGGTCAACCCAAGATGGGGTCCCGGCGTCGTAAGAGGTGAATTCTGGCATTTGCTTCTCCTCCAGTCTCGTGGCTCTAGCCCGCCCTATCGGACCGTAGCTTAGCGAATCTGTCTTGGGTGACGCTCCTGACGAACCTGGGCCTGAACTGGGTAAACACGGCGCTGGTGGCCCCCGGTTCGGTCCAGTCGTCAGTCGGCGGCCCTAGACCTCGCTCGATACCTGACCCTTTCCCGGCGACCACCCGGGCCTATCCGAGCGAAGGCCGTCGCCTCAGAGACGGATCGGTCAATGATGACCCTCTGGACCATCACCCCGCGCCGCATCGGCGTCCGCGGACAGGCCCCACGTCCCTGATCCACGGTTCCAGGAGCCGTAGCGGGGATCGGGGACGGGACACCCGGGTTTCGCCGAGTGCCCAAGCGCTCCGGAATTTCTGCCCGGACGACACGCTATCGAGCTGCACTATTGGCCGGAGGCCTTCACTCTGGGGATGTTCTGGCCGTTGTCGGTCTTTCTGGACTCGCATTCATTGTGGCGATGGTGGGATCCCGGAACCGCCACCGAAGCAGGGCACGCACCTATTCCTAGGGTGCGTCGCGGATGTGGTGATCCGGTCGAGGGTGGCTTGTCCGCGGGCGACTTTGTCGACGCTCTCGTCGGCGGGTTTGGTCCAGACGAACGGCTCGGGGTTGTGCAACAGATCACTATGCCAGCGCCACATCGCCGGTGTAGCCCATCGGCGGTACTCTTGCGAAATGCGTCCCCTTCGGTACTCCATCAACGTCACATTGGACGGGTGCTGCGATCATCGTGCAATCCCTGCGGACGCAGACCTGCATCGTCACGCGGTCGAGAACCTCAACCAGGCCGACGCCCTTCTCTTTGGCCGGGTGACTTACGAAATGATGGAATCAGCGTGGCGGCCGCCGGCGGCGACGGGAGCGAGACCTGATTGGATGGAGCCGTTCGCCCGGACGATCAACGCGACAAAGAAGTACGTCGTATCGAGCACCCTGGAGCAGGTCGATTGGAACGCGGAACTCGTGCACGGGGATCTGGGCAAGGCCGTTCAGCAACTCAAGCGGGAGTCCGGCAAGGGACTGTTCGTGGGAGGTGTGAAGCTCCCACTGGCGTTGACGGAGTTGGGATTCATCGACGAGTACGAGATCGTGGTGCATCCCAGGCTCGCGGGTTACGGGCCGACGTTGTTCGCCGGACTATCGAAGCATGTCGACCTGAAGCTCGTGAGCCGGCTGGAGTTCGGCTCTGGGGCAGTGGCGATGCGGTACGAGCCGACAAGGTAGCCATCGGGCCGGCTAGCCCGAGCCGGCCGCATCATGGACCCCTGGTTCGCGGCTCGCGCGCCCCCACCGCAGCGGTTCCTTCCACGGCGGCCCACAACAACGCCTTGGCCTGGCGCACCCGCCGAGCCGGCGCGGTGTGCGAACGAGCAAGCTCCTCCCGCTCAACCCGCTGCCACCGGCCATCTCCAAAGCCCCAGCCGCAGCCACCCCCACCAACACCACGACAGATCGCTATCGAAGCGACACACCACTGGCTAGCTCCGATGCATTGGGTCCGCCGTAGTCGTCATCTGCGGAGAACCCACCGACTCCCTGGACGTTTGTCGGAATCTGGTCCCACAGGTAGTGTCGCTTCGTCGGCGAGGGGTCGCAGCGAAGGGGCGGGAAGGTGTCTCTGTGACCCAAGAATCACCCACGACTGCCGGCAGGTCGCGGGCCGCTGGCTGGCGGCCTTGCCCATGAGGGTCTGCGGGTTCTGCCATAAGCCATTGACCTACACCAAGATCGGTACCCTGCCCGGACTCTACATCCACACCTCCACGGACGTGTTCTTCTGCCGTGACGAGCACGGCGAGGAGCACGATTGCAATACGAGGAACGTACCGGTCACCCAGTGGGAAAGTCCGGGTGGCGAGGTTAGGCGTTGGTGGCGCAGGCGGAAGCGCATCCGAGATGCGCGGACGGTTGAGAGGCCGGCCCCCGGCGTGCGAATTATCCGTGAGGACTGGGAGGACGAGCACGGTGCCGCGTGAGCTCAAGCTGAGCGTAGAGAGTCCCCAGCCGAGCAGTGAGATCAGTTATGTACGCTATCCGCACGAAGGTCAGCTGCCATCGGGCCGGTGTTTGTTCTCCCCGGCGTCCTTCGCGGGAGCGATCTACTTCGTCGTTACCCTCACGGTCTGAGCGTCGGCGGTCACCTCGACGGTTGGCGGGATCGTGCTGCCATTGAGATTCTACTTTCGTGCAGTCTGCGAACGCACGGCCGCGGGCCCCAGGGTGTCTCGCGATTGAGTCCGCGGTTACCTTGCGACTCAAGTCGGATTGCGGGGGCCACGACTCGCTCCCCGATAATCGTACCGTCGGTCACTGGTGGCTCGGTCCATGTCCCCGGACATCCAGCGACCGTGGCTCCAGACGCACGCCTCGCGTGCCAGTCGGCCACGCTCAGTGATCCGCTACGCTCCCGGCGATGTCGGATACCCAAGCCGTCAGCTCGGCGGGGGATAGTCAAGCTGCCATCCGTGCAGATAGGCAAGGTTTACGGGCCATAGATCGACCTCGACTCCGACTCGTCCGGCTACCTCTTCCCGAAGTTCAGCTTCCAGGGCCACTGCCTGTTCAGCCCACCTATCTTTGACACCTTCGGAGCTCCAACCCGATGGTCCAAAGTTGGAGGCGAACAGTTCCTGCCAGGCCATCAGCTTGGCCACCAGTCCTTCAGATGCGAGTGCGTCGGTCTCCTCTTCTTGGGGCCAGAGGGGCACGTCAACGCCGTAGTCCGGCATCAGGGTGATCGTGGGTGGGCGATTCCGCATCCGTTCGCCCTGGGCCTCAAGGTATTGCCGTGCTCCTGGCATAGTGGCAAGAACATCGCTGGACTTCTGTCTCGCCTCTGCATCGAAGCCATTGGGTTGACCGCTCGTTGAATCGATGAGGCCCCATCGCTGATTGCCTGGCCGGTGTTCATTGTCCATCGAGACAGCCTGCCACCACTGGTCGGTCTGACCGTGTCCTCCCGGGCGTATCCGGCGTCGTCGGGCCAGCGATCCCGTCAAGTGCTCATCGACAGCATCTGGCCGTCCCGGAGGGCTTGGTCAGCCGACTCAGCCACGTTCAGTCGGCAGGTATGCAGCTCAGAACGGCGCACTTGCGCCCAGACGGGCGGGCTCGACCGGCCTCCGACCGGCCACTTCGCCTCGTTGGGCCCAATCTCTGTGTACTTGGCTGCCCACATGCGACCTGATTTGAGAACTGGGTCAACTCGTCGGCTCCAAGCCATTGTCCTCTGACGGACCTTAGGCATGGGCAAGAGCCGCCCCGCTCCGAAGGCCAGAGGCACTCCCTCCAGCTCACCATCGTCGCATCCTGATTGGGTTTCCACCATGGGCGGTCGTAAGGTCAGTGTGTGGAGTTCAGCCGGGAGCTTCGTCCCTCGGTGTTGTCTGGTGACATCACAGTGACGTTCCGTCTGTGGCGGCGGCCCCAGGTGAAGTCTGGCGGTCGGTACCGCGTGGGTGACGGCCAGATCGAAGTCGACTCTGTCGAAATGGTTCCCTTCGCTTTCATCGACCATAGCGACGTCCGCCGAGCTGGCGAAACAGACCTTGGATCGCTCCGACGACGGGCCGCCCATGCTGGCCCCATCCACGACGAAACTCTCCTGTATCGGATCGAGTTCCATGTCGTTGGTTAGGTAGTCTTCTCGGTCGCCCCCTCCGGCGGTTGGGACCACGGTGGATGGAACTTCGCGCCGTGTCGACAATCCAGTTCGGGGCGATGATGCCATTGCCGTGTGCATGTGAAATAGGTTTGGATGGTGGTGGAATACCGTACTGAGCACCCTGGATATTGGTTGGCCAATGATGGCAAGTTGTATCCGAACAGCATGTACCCCGGTTATTGGTTGGCCAATGATGGCAATTGGTACCCGGGCTACACGCATCCCAGCTATGCCCCGAACACCGCGGGCGCAGCGAAAGTCAATCGCATGGCTGTGCTGGCACTTGTAGCGGGAATCGTTACGAGCCTCGTCCTGCTCATACCCGAGCACGTCAGAATGGCGATGAGCCACCTGTGGCTAGCACTATCCATAGTCGCCTCGATGGCCAGCCTCGCTGGGACCGTCGCTGGGATTCTGGCATTGAGTCAGATACGTCGAACCCATGAACGGGGTAAGGCACAGGCGATCATTGGACTGATTCCCTGTTTGTTCGTGATTGCGGTGGAGGTGGTCGTAATCATCATCTATATGTTCGGCATCGTCTTGCTCGAGTGGCTTCCTTATCTAGTTCAAAATAGACAGGCCTGATGGCAAGGAGCGGCGAATTGGTCGAGGGCAGGTCACGTTCGTGCCTTCCTGGATCAGCTCAAGAGGGTGCAGCGGGCGGGCTGCTGGAGGGCCGGGCACTCCCGAGACTTCGGGGTGCTCGAGATGAGAGGATCGAGAGCGATCGCCCGAGTTTGTCCAGCTAAATTTAGGTAGGTGGGCTCGAGCAATCATCACGGCGAGCTCGGCAAGGGCTCGATCTCGGTTGAATCGTCCTGGCTCAGCTACTTGGCGTCGTCGAGATGGCGTAGCTGCCCCCGGAGTCCGAGGTCAGCGTGACGCCACTGCTCGGGCTCTCCTCAACGCAGGCCGCGTCCTCCCGTGAGAAGTCCAGGCTCGAATACGATCCTGGCGGAATTTGGTACCCCCACGCACCTTGGTCCGCCGGCTGCACAATCGGGGACCCATTTGCGGATGTCACGTCGTCGGTCGCCTTCATTGAGAAGCACTCCATTGCCCCGTAGACAGTGCCCCCGACGACCTGGGCAAAGACCGGACTTACCTGGTCGACCGTGTGGGTGTACGTCTCACGTAGGCCTTCGGCCCTCTCTCGATCATCCAGGGAGGAAGTGGTGCTCACTTCCGAGTTGAGGATGTTGTTCTTGGCGAAATCAGAGGGGGCGCCGTTTCCGGCGCTCCCCGTCATGTCGAGATTCTGGAAGAAGTCGACGTAGGCCTGTGGGGCATTCTGTAGCGGGTATCGGACCGCAGCTGGCGAAGCGGAGTTGGATATGAACCCGTCGAGCCCGCCGCCCTCCGCATAGGAAGCAAAAAAGGCGACCACCCAGGGAGTGCTGGTGCTCGACTTGGTAAAGACGACCCACCAGGTTTGGCTCTGTTGGTTGTAGCCCAGTCCACTGAGCCCAGCCATGAAGGAAATCGGGTAGCTGGTCTGGGGTGGAGTACTGATTGCCGTCGTGGAATACGTCATTGGACCTGGAAGGCAGCCGCAATCAAGGGTCGCGATCGAGTCGTTGAGCGCAGAGGGCGTCGTGTATGCAGGCAACGAGGAACGGTCATCGGACAGCATCGCGTGCGCAAACCCGACCCAAGTCGTCGAAAGCACATCCTGGGCGACGGTTTGGGTGACCAGATCCCCAGGAGGTCCGGCCTGCGTCGAGGGCGACGGCCCCGCTGATCCAGAGCTGGACGAAGGAACTCCGGTCGTCGTCGGCGGCGGCGCGGAGGCTCCCACCGTGGATGAGGTTGGGACAGACTGGGTCGTCGGCGTCGTTCCAGTGACCGTGCTGGTCGGGTGCGACACAACAGTGCTCGACGAAGTCCCTTTCATTGCTTGGCTGATCCCAACAGCCGAGCCGGCCCCAACCGCAAGAAGTAGCAGCGCACCAAGGGTAAGTGCTGTTGGTCCCATGAGTCGTAAGCGACGAGTCGGCCCGCTCTCTCGTCTGGGGAGTTCCGGCACCTCCCAGGGAGCGAACATCGCCGGAGGGTGGTGTTCCGGAGGGTGAGCTGCAGGGGGTCGGAGCACCGGGGGGTGCCGTTGAGGTGGCTCCGACGACCCAAACGGAGAGGGGTCGACGGGCGGTGCCTCAGGGGGATTGCTCGCCGGTGGATACCACTTGCCATCGCTGGCTTGCCACCAGCCGAGGCCCTGCCAAGAATCGCTCACTGACGCTCAGCCCCCGCCCCGCCGCACTCCATCTCGGAGTTGTCGGCACGCCTGGGACCGAACTGAAGTCTTGCTTGGACCAATGTCGGTCGGCCATCGAGGCAATCTCATCTCGCGCCCGCCGTTGCCGACTGCCCGGAGATACGGATCTGGGCTCCGCCCTCATTGACATATGGTCGATGTCGGAGGAGTCGACCTGAATCGCAGCTCGGCGTGGAATCAGTCGTCAACCGGGTGGAGGAGTACCACGGGTATCTCTCGCTTGGTCTTGTGTTGGTAGCCGGCATAGTTGAGGTGATCGGCGGTGATCAGAGGCCACAACCTCTTGCGATCCTCGGGATCGGCTATCTCGGCCCGCATCCGCTGAGCCGCTCTCCCGCTCACGGACACGCATACCACAGGATGGTCTCGCAGGTTGAGGTACCACGCGGGATGGTGGTCATCACCTCCACGCGATGCGACGATGACGATCGTCGAACCCTCCTGATACGGCGAGGTCAGCATGGTTGTTCGAGGCTGGCCGGTGCGCCGTCCCGTAGTGGTCAGCTCGATCACGGGCATGCCACTGGCCCTCCAGCCGATCCGGCCGCCCGTGGCTCCGAGCACTAGGCGGTGAATGCGATTCATGGCCTTTAGCGCCAGATCCGAGGGCATGGAGAGATGGTAGGTCAACCCCTCGGTGGTCTGGTTGGAGTGAGCGCACCGCCTTCCGCGATCCCCCGGGATGCGTCGACGATAGGGGAGCGGGAGGTGACTCAGGCCTGCCATGAGATCAAGGGCCATGTCTGGGGTTCAATCTCTGGGTGACGCGGTATTTGGTGTTCGCCGTCGTGGTGGTCTTCGACCCCAGTGCGCTGCTGAACCCAGATCCTCAAGGCAGGACTCTCGCCCCTAGAAGCAGCATGGCAATGAGTTCACCAACCGGAACGCAGGTGCACCTCTCCCAACGCTGGGGTGCTCGCCGCCCACAGAGTGTGCGGCCCCGGTCGACGGGACCATGGGTGGGGCGACGTGGCCCGTCACCGGTGACGATCTGGAATTGGGTCGGGCCCATGAGTGCAACGGCATTCAGGCGCCTGACTCCTGGAACGGACGCTGAGCAGAGTCGCTCCAGTCCGCTGACAGGATCCAGGTCTGCTCAATACCCTCGACCTCACGTAAATCAGGCCCGGTTGTCTACGCCGTTCACGTGCCAGGCGCTCGACCGGCGATGAAGCGATCGACAATTCGAGTCAGCTAGTTCAGAATTGGGATTGTTATGCCTGAACTAGCTCCACAAGTAGCCGGCCGTTTCCTCATTCGGCGGCTGGCATGGGTGCTGGGAGCCGCCGCCGCCGTCACCATCGCGTTGGCTGTATTCGGAGTCGAACACACACCCAACTACACCTTCAGCCTATTTGGGTTCTCAGCTGCGAACGCGTTCAGCCTGAAGTCCAAGGTTGCAACTGGAGTCCTGGCCCTCGCCCTCCTCCAGTTGCTTCTCGCCCTATGGATGTACGGGAAGGCTCCAGGCGGAGTCACTGCGCCACGCCCTGTCCGGAGAGTCCATCGGATTTGCGGGATCGTCCTACTCGTGGCAACCCTGCCTGTTGCTGTCCATTGCATGTATGCCTATGGCGTGCAAACCACCTCGGCCAGGGTCACCGTCCACTCGTTGGCCGGATGCTTCTTCTACGGAGCGTTCGTCGCCAAGGTCCTCGTAGTTCGAAGCCGACGGATGCCGGGCTGGGTTCTCCCAGTTGCAGGTGGCGTGCTCGTAAGCGTTGTGGCCGTGCTGTGGTACACAAGCGCCCTCTGGTTCTTCGACGGGTACCGCCTACCGGGCTGAACCTGGAGTCCCGTCATGGTTTGGATGGTTGGTCGGGACGGGACCCGTGACCCGACGATGATCGGGTAGGACGGAGGAGTTTTGCACCGCAGGTCCCTAGCGCACCCCAGGCCGATTCATCGGCTTCCACCCAGATCGAGTGCCCGACCGAGCACGATTTCAAGGAATGTTGCATAGGTGCTGGTGATGTGACTTCGATCGAGGTAGACCACGTACCGGTCGACGATGGCGGTGCAGGTTGTCGAGCAGAACCAGGGCGTTGGGTCGATGTACTGGACATCGGAGTCCTGGGCCGCGGATCGCTCAGCGGCGTCCAACGATGACTCCGATGCACGGACAGGGGCGGAGCAGACTTGGACGTCATCGAGGTGAGCGGCGAGGCACGCAGGGGCCGACTGCGGCAGAATCGGAGTGCTCCCCAGAAAGACCCGCCGTGTCTCACGACCCGGGACGCTACGAAAGAGTCTGTCCAGCCCCTCCATCCAGGCACCAGAAGTGAAGGCCCGTGAGGGCTGTTCGGCGGTGCTGGGGCTCTGGACAACATTGTCCTCAGAAACCACGAGCACGTTGGGATGCAGTGCCTTGATTTCCCTTGTGGCCCAGCGATGCCACTTGTCGCAATCGACGTAGGGTCGACCAGACCGGCCAGCAAGTGTGGGCTGCCCGATGGTCACCATGGCCGGTGGACACCCCGTCTTGCTCAATACGATGAGCTGCCAATGCGCAGCTTTGGCGATTCCGTCGAAGGCCGGCACCCACATCACGGCGTGCGAGTCCCCATAGAGGACCATGAGGCGCGTTCCTGCAGGGTCGCCAAGGATGCAGAGTTGTACCCGGGACTGCACGGCTGTGGCCTGACACAACGGCCCAATGTCTCTGCCCCCCCAGTCGGTCGGCGCACCTGACAACGAAGGGGTGAGCCTGTGGGGGAGAGTCACGATGGCGGGAGCCGCGGCGACCCTGGCGAGCACGGTGCGGTCGTTCGGCGCCGGTGAGACGCTGCCCGAGCCAGTTGTCGTTTGTCCGGCAATCAGCGCCGTGAGGAGTACGACCGTTGCGGCAACAAGGATGAGTCCAAGCAGGACGCTCTGCCGGGACGGAAGCCGCACGTGGCGGATGGGGTTCTCAATCAAACGAAAGGTCACCCAGGACAGCCCAAGGGCAACCGTAATCAAGGCGAGGCTTTCGTCCACTGGGAGTCTCGATCTTCCGGTGTTCTCTGCGACGATGATCAATATCGGCCAGTGCCACAGGTACAAGGAGTACGACAGCTTTCCGAGCCACCGAAACGGGCGCAGTCCGAGTACCGCTTCTGCCCCCCACGTAGGCGCCACGACACCCCCGCCGATTACCAATGCAGCGCCACAGACGGGGATTGCGACCAATGAGCCTGGGTAAGCAGTCTCGGAATTGAAGGCGAAGGCCGAATAGAGGATCGCACCTAAACCGGCCCAGGAGAGGACGGCAGCCCACCGAATAGGAAGACGTCGGAGCCAGACCGTGCCCACCGCCACCAATGCCCCTGCGGAAAGCTCCCACGCTCGGGTGAACGGGGAGAAATAGGCGACGGCGGGATTCGAGGACGTCTGGACGACGGACCACCAAAACGAGGCAGCCACGACAGCCGTCAGTGCGACCACCAACCGTCCGTGGAGCGGAGGTCGCCCCTTGCCTCTACTTCTCGCCACGACAACGAACAACAACGGATAGACGGCGTAGAACTGCTCTTCGACAGACAGCGACCAGTAATTCTGCAATGGGGACGGCGGACGAAGCGATTCGAGGTAGCTGGTCCCAACGGAGGCAAAGTGGAAATTTGATAGGAAGACGGCGGCCCAACGGCCATCATTTGCCGTGTTGTTGCCGGTGATGAATCCGAGTGCCACGTAGGTCGCCAAGACGACCACGACGATCACCAATGTCGCGGCGGGAAGGATCCGACGAACGCGACGGGCATAGAAATCGAAGAAGGAGGTGGTTCCCGAGCCCTCCCGTTCTCGTAGCAACACCCCTGTGATAACGAATCCGGAGATTACGAAGAAGACATCCACGCCAACGAAGCCACCAGTCAGGCGTGGAATACCAGCGTGATAGAGGACGACGAGGGCCACGGCCACGGCCCGCAGCCCTTCGACATCGGGGCGGAACCGGCGATCGCCGGGAGCAGTACCTGAGTGATTGCCGGCTGAATACTCGAGCTCGGTGGGGACGAGAGCAGAGTCTGAAACTGTCAACTCCGCCACGCCCTTCTCTTAGCCGAACGCCACCGTTCCGGTTGCCACTGCTCCAAGAATCGTTACCGAATAGGGATCTCCAGTCCGGAGCCCCCAGTAGGGAAATGAGGCTGGCGCGTAGTCATTCCCGAAGATAAACGTCAGTTTCTTGTTGCTCCAGTGGCTCACGACGAGGCCGATGCAGTTACCCGAACCGTCCGAGCCGCCGGTGCCTGCGCTCCAAGGACCATCCGGACTGAACGTCGATCCATCGGAGAAGTAGAAGCTCGAGCCGTACAGCAGCCCAGTCCCTCTCGTGGGACAGGGCCCCGGCGGATACGAAGGAGTTGGCGGGGAGGAGCCGAACCCCGAACCCTTGACGACGACCTGTGGGCTGGCGGTGGTACCGGTGAACTGCACGGAATTGACCATTGCCTGAGTTGTCCCGACGACCACATCCCCGCCTACGGCAAGGCACTGGTGAATGGAGAGGCACGCGATCGAAGCAAGGTTGGGCACGGAGCCGTAGATCGTTTCAGGGGTCCAGGAAGTTCCTGCGTCGGAAGTGGCCACAATGTCCTGTCCCACAGCAAAGCAGTGAAGGCGGTTGACGCACGTCAATCCGTTCAAGTTCCCGCCGGGGACGGACCGCTCGGTCCAGGAGTTGCCGCCGTCCGTGGACGTAATAACTGGCACGGGCACACCGTTATCCTGATTCTGGTACCCAACCGAGACGCAGTTATGAACAGTTGGACAATCAACAGTGGAGATATATTCGCCCACCGGCAAGCTGAACACAGTGCTCCAAGTCAGACCCCCGTCGCCGGTAGTCAGCACTTCTGGGACCATGCCTCCAGTGCCACCAACGCCCACCGCCGCGCAACGGAGAATCGACGGGCAGGAGACACCGGTCAGATAGCCACCGTTCAACCTGGAAAGAAAGCCGTCGACAGTCCAGCTGGTGCCGCCGTCGGATGTGGCCACGACACCCGAATCACCGACTCCTACGCAAGAGAGGGCAGACGCACAAGAAATGCTGAGTAGTTCGGCCAATTGTTGGGTCGAAGTGTCGCTGGTCAGGCTATCGGCCCAGTCGAGTCCGCCGTCGACCGAATCCGCGACATAGGCGGAACCAGCCGACTGACTTCCGGCGGCAAAGCAGTTGGTGCTCGTTGGACAGGTAATGCTGTTGATGCTGGTGGGAGCCCCGACGGAGCCATTGGGAAGGCTCAGTTGTGACCACGAACTGCCGCCGTCGGATGTGGCGTAGGCGACGGCGGCCGAGGAAGTCGTACCCGTCGCAATCGATCCCGCGGCAATGCAACGAGCGGCTGCAGGACAGGCGATTGCTCTGAGAGTGACACTCGGAGTGAAGGTAGTTGTCGTCGCCCAGGATGGTGGCGTCGATGCGCCAGCAACCGCACCTCGAGACAAGGTAAGGGTGAGACACAATCCGGCGAGCAAGGTGGAAATGAGGATGAGCAGGGTTCTTGTTTGAGCCCACCGCTGCCTCTTTGGGAACAACTGCAGGTGTTGACGAGCCATTCGTTTCTGGTTATTCCTGTGCATTACGCTGCTATCCGCCTTTGCGCCCCTCTGGACAGTAGAGATCCGACCACGTAAATCTTCCAGAACCCAATCGAGCGCGCAACCCGTGGCCGCGTGTCGTCACCCATTGCGGGCTCAGCGGGACCTGATCTCCGACCTCAGCCCTATCGTGTCTGAGGGCGAAGGAGAACGTGACTTCGAAGAGCGATCGTCACGGCCGCCGCGACCGCAGAACCGACGAGCACTCTCGTTCGCCAGCTCGGAAGTGTCGCCACCCATACCGGGCCATGGCTCGGCTCATAGACAGCGAGGCCCGGCGGACCTTGGTGCTCTGGAGTCGGACACCAGTCCCTCAGCGCATCGGTCATTGTTCCCTCCCTCCGCCCTGACCGTTGTAGCACCGGTCAGCCCAGGGGTGGTGCATCCTCGCGTATCTGGATCGAGTGTCAACCGTCCTGCCTCAGGCACGACGAGCGACCGTGGGATGAGCTGGGGAGTGTGGTGCCCAGAACCGCCACGGTGTTCCCCTGACCCGGACATCGGAGGCACCCACGCGACCGTAGGTGGCGGCTGTTCTTGCGGCCCTACGACTCGGTAGTCCGGAGGAGGCTCAAGCGGGGACGCCGATGGCTCGGCACCGGCTGGCGTTCACCCGCAGCCCTACTACTGTGATGCTTGCATCCGGCCAGCCGATAGCATGGCGGCATCACCACTGGATAGAGGAGTGGAAGAACGGAGCCCCCATGGAGGACGCCATGCCTGCATCCTCCGTGTATGTCCCAAACCTCTGGCTCGTCGGGAGCTGAAACTCAAAATGGTGCCGATCATTGGAACCCTTGGTTCGTCGGTGGGGCACCTTCGCTCAGTCGTGGAACCCCTCAGCGATGCCCAGCTCGACGAGCCCGCGTTTCCGGCTGAATGGACTATCGCCGACGTCCTCTCGCACATCGGATCCGGGGCTGTGATCATGCAGCGGCGACTCGATGACATCGTCCAGGAGAACGTAACGCCTGATGACTTCGCCCCGGGGGAGTGGGAAACCTGGAACGCCAAACCAGCGCGAGCCAAGGCGGACCACGCGCTCGTGGCGGACCGTGATCTGCTAGAGCGCATCGAGTCGCTCTCGGACGAGGCTCGCTCGGTCTTCCGTTTCTCAATGGGTCCGCTGGAGCTACCCTTTGATGGCTTCGTCGGTATGCGGCTCAACGAGCATGCGCTGCACACGTGGGACATCGAGGTCACCATCGATCCGACCGCGACGGTGCCAGCCGAGTCCGCGGCGCACATTGTGGACAACCTTGAGCTCATCGCTCGCTTCACCGCAAGACCGCCGGAGGGCACCCGGGCAGTCATCGTGCGCACTGACCAACCGAAGCGGGACTTCTCCATCGAACTCTCTCCCGGTGGAGTCACCCTCGGAACGGGAGATCAATCGCGCCCGCCCGACCTCGAACTTCCGGCCGAGGCGTTTGTTCGTCTCATCTATGGGAGATTGGATCCGGCTCACACCCCGAGCACCGTTGGTGACTCCGATGTGCTGGAGGAGTTGCGCAAGGTCTTTCCGGGTCCGTAGAGAATCCGTGGCCGACGGCCAGGCTGTCCGCACTGAGCAGCCCACGCTCCGACGATCGTCCAGCGCCGGCAGGCCGAGGACCTTCACCGCCCTGCCCTGTGCCGACCTACGATGCCTCAACCATTGAAAGACAACCGGATTGGGGTGGCGAATGGACGTGGCCGAACGCGAGATGCAGGTGCGGAACTTCGTCGACGAGGTCTGGAACGAGCGGAACTACGAAGCGGCCTCCTACCTGTTCAGCAAGATCTATCTGAATCCGTTTGGGACCGGTCCCTCGGCCAGGGTCGAGCCCATCCGCCGATATCATCAAGCCTTCCCTGACTTGCACCTTGACATCGAAGAACTGATCGTGACCGGTGACACAGTAGTGCTCAGAATGACGTTCCGCGGGACCGACTCAGGAGGGTATCTGGGTCGATCTCCGACCGGGCGGTCAGTCGAGGAGTGGGTTGTTGACATCATGCACTTCGAGGATGACAAGGTCGTCAGCGAATGGATAGGAGCCGACAAACTCGGCCTCTTCATCCAGCTCGGGGTTCTTGACGACCCGTGGCCGACCCAGCCTACGGCCCCGTGGCCATCCAGCCGTAGGCATCGGAGTCAGCACCGTCCCTTGGTGACCCGGATTCGGTCCCGCGGATCGCATCACTCCTGTGAGGATCCCTCAGGAGGCTCGCAGCGGTCGGATCTGATGTAGCGGCTAGTTCCGAGCTGCCCTCGGCCAGCCCATTGCGGTAGTGAGAGCTCGGGCCGGTCGGCTTGACCGGGTGCAGTTCCCGCCCCCGCTCGGCTCAGATCCAAGCCGGCCCGAGTCCTCAGGGTATTAGTCCCCCAGCCCGCCTGATTTCTTCCCGGTCCACACGCGACTGTGAGTCGCATGTAAGGGTCCTCCTCCCGGTGGTCAGCCGTCATCCAGGCGGACGCGTTCCCGCACCTGCCGCCTCGGAGGATGGGCCTCGGCCGATTGGCTTCCGCCGCCCGTCGGCAGAGGCCGCATCCCAATGCCTCCGTATCCCAAATGCGCTCCGTCGAATCCTGTGTGACCGGGCAGTCGGATTCCGGCTTCCTGGGTGCCGCTCTGATGATCCGCTGGGTGGGTAGGTCGTGTCAGGCGGAAGCTTGAGCTTTGGGTCATCGCTTTCGTCGGTTGAATGAGGGGCTTCGTTGCCCACGTCATGTCGATCCGCCGCTCTGTCGGCAAATGCCCTCAGATTCGACCGGCTGATGGCCTCTAGCCCTTCTGCCCCGATGCCCGCTCCCTCAGCCAACAGACGAGCAGCCTGCCCACCACCCAGCTTCTCGGCCAACTTGGCGATCCCAGCCCCTGGCTCGAGACCCGAACTACTCGGAGTAGGCGGATAGCGTCACCCTCCGGTGCCATAGCGCCGTCAGGATGAGGTTGTGTTCCCACTTGGATGGCCATACGTCCATGGCCGAATCCTACGGCCAGGTGTCCTGTGCCACAGTCGATGATCGCCCGCCTCCCGGCGGGAGGATCGGACTTGTCCAAATCCTTTCTGGGTCGAATCGCAAACCGGAGCGCGGCAATCGGCAGTAGCTTGGATTGAACAGTCCCGGCTAGATGATTGGATCAACTACGCACGATGTGACCCCGACGCAAGCGGCACCTGCAGGTCCCGACCGACCGAGGTCGTTCCTGACGCTGATTGTGGCCGTCGTCACACTTGCGGCACTTGGCGGATGCAATACGGCGGCGACCTCCACAACAACCACCATTCGAACTCCGCGGGACGACACGGCGGGCCTCGAACAGCCGACGGCACCACCTATTTCCGAGCTGAGTTCCATTGTGTGTACCTCGCAGGACACTTGCGTAGCGGTTGGCAACTGGGTCAAAGGCGTGGCCAAAGTTCCCCAAGTCGGTGCCGTGGCTCAGACCATCTTCCCCATTGCGGCAACGACTTCGGACGGCGGAGCCCACTGGGCGACCTTCTCACTGCCCACCAGAATGGAGACCCTCCCCGCGCTTTCGTGTCCTTCGGCGAAATCATGCGTCGCGGTCGGCGGGACATTCGTTGGAAACGATGTGCTGGGCAGAGTGGTGAGGACCTCGGATGGCGGCGAGGTATGGGTAAGGTCAGTCATTCCCCGTGGCGTCGGTAACCTCAAAGACGTCTCGTGCCCGAAGAAAACGTATTGCGTGGCCGTCGGAGAGACTCCCGACGGCAGCAAGGGTGTTGCCTTGGTAACAACCAACTCCGGCGCGGGGTGGACTCGTCTGTCGTTGCCCAGTGGCGAAAAGAGTCTCGCTCTCGTGGACTGCCGCTCCAGGAACAACTGCACCATGGTCGGAGGTGGCCGTTCGGGATGGGGTGCGACGGTGATCACCACGACCGACGGCGGAAGGTCCTGGGCTCAGACATCGCTCCCACAGATGACGTCAGGCCTGGTCGGACCCGATATATCGAACGGCATCTCGTGTCCCTCATCCACGCCCTGCTTCATCGTCGGGGAGGAAGCGCCAGGTGACGGATCACCGTCCGGACTGGTGTTTACCAGCTCAAACGCCGAGAACCTGTGGATGTCCCAGTCCGTTCCACCCGGCACCACCGGACTCGCCAGCATTTCCTGTCGCACGGCGACAACCTGTGTGGTGGTCGGAGGCGGAATCGGTCCTCGGGGCGAGGAGTCCGGTGCCATGGCTCTCACCACAACGGACGCCGGAATCACCTGGACACGTCGCTCGGTGCCAGCGGCCGTAATCGGACTCGGCAGCGTCTCGTGCCCGACCGTCGATCGGTGTGTGGCAACTGGTAGCAGCTCGTCTGGTACCAATCCATCGGGAATCCAGCCTGCGGTCGCAACGACATCCGACGGTGGCGTCACCTGGACGACCTCTAGCCCGTAACTGCGCAGAAGAATCTCGCTGACCAGCTTTCAGGGTGCCTCACTGGCGCCGCTTGGACCTCACCGACCAGCAGCGGCACGATCGACAGGTAGAGCTCAAGGCCCAGCCACGCTCAGTGCTCACCCGCTGGCGGCTCGGTAACCAGACTCTCCTCCCGGAGGACAGAGGTGGTCGATCCCCATTTAGCCACTTGCAAAAATCACCTCGACTGAGCCCGAGCCACCTCGACCAGTTCTTCGTCGGGCAGGAGGAACAATTGCAGCTCATTCGACCACCTCGGCAGCCACGGAGCGCGGTTCAGGGTCATTCAAAAGAGTGGCTTGGCCCCCCACAAAAAACTCACCACCACTTCCAGACGTATCGGGCACGCCATAGTGGAGGGCGTACCAATCTCGCTCGCGGAGATCGCGGCCTTTGGGAAACGCCGGTTCCATGAATACGAGAAGCCGTCCGCCGCCGATGATCGGCGGGATCGGGTGGACCCGAGGCGTGCCAGCATCCCGAAGTGTTGCCAAGTCTGCCGGGCAGCAATGAGCCGTTCTGCTCCAAAGATCGCCAGATCGGGTGCCTGCGCTTGGAAGTGGGGCGCGCTTGGTCATCATCCGTGGTGAGTCGGACCCGATGGCCACGTACCGCCACCCTGAGTGACCGACCCAATCTTCAGCGCTGTATTGCTCAAAATGGTGGTGCTCACCGACTCTGCAACAGATTCCGTCGCCTGATCCCGTACTTCGCCGCCGATACCTGTGGACCAAAGTCACGATGATGCGAGAAACGCAGTCCAGATCCGGCACCAAGGAACTGTATCGATCCATTTCCCCAATTCTTGTGGCGCAGGGTGCGGTCGTTGTGCTAGCTACAACATTGGCGGCGGCGGGATTATGGGGTACCGGGCGCTGGAATCCATCCATCCCCACTAGGCGGAGGTACTTCAGATGATTGGAAGAACAAGAAAAATCAGGGGGGCTCGCGCCGTCATCGGCGTACTGGCTCTGACCGGCTGCGTCGGGCTGGCGGTGATGAGTACGTCCGCTTCGGTGAGCGGTGCCACCACCGCTCTTCACAAGCAAACCGGTGTGGCGAAGAACTGGAAAAACAAGCTGAGTAGCAACACCAATGGTTGGTGTAACAACCCGGTCAACGCGGCCTGTGACGGGTCTGCAACCGGCTATGGCACGATCGAAATCGTCAAGCACTCCTTCACCAACTTCAATTCCTACGCTCCGGCGGTCCCGGGGCCGGGGGGCCAGTCGAAGTACGCTCGTCTATCGGGCGCAGAAAGCCCTCCGGCAGCCGTCGAGACCCTTCACGGCTGCACGGTCCCGGGCGGTGAGAACTGCACTGGTCCCTACACGAAGTTCCAGAACCCGTGGGTAATGAACCACACGGTGTTTCCGACGGGCGGATACACCACTTCGATCAAGATCTATCTTGACGCCAGTTGGGCGGCTGCCAACCCGGGACAGGTCGTGAACTGGGACGTCGGGCTGACCGGCATCACCGACACCTACTTGTCGGACAACTCGTTCGCGCTCACTTCGAGCGGTGGTGGCTGGCTTCTCGGCTTGGGCACGGACGCAACGGCAGGCCCGACGCTGTTGAGCACCAGTGGGTGGTACACCTTCAACCTGACCTTCACGGCGGTGGCCGGAGAGGTGTTCGCTACATACAGCGTGCTCAACTCCGCGTCGACCTCGGTCTTCGCTAGCAGCCAGGACACAGGAAGCACCCAAGCCGCCACTGGAGGGGTCCGGTACGGTTGGTTCGACAACGAGGACGTCCTCGGCCTCCCGGTTGCCCAGGTTTCCTACTCGAACCTGTAGTTGGAGATTGGACCTGAGGTTCCCACCCGGACGGACAATTCCCGCCCGGGTGGGAACACGGGGACCGGCGGGTATGGGTACTTCGATCTGGGTGGCAGCATCACGGTCGGGTGGAACCTTGCCCCTCGGATGCTCCAACCCGGATTGGTGGGGGGCTAACCCGCTTGCCCAGACCGCTTCACTGTCGGGCACGTTCCGAGGGCGATTGCGGAACTGGGCGGCACGAAGTCGGCCATGACTCGTTCTTGATCGACGTCTCAACCGCTCCGGGAATTCGTAGGCTCTGTCGTTCGGCGATCTAGTGGAAAGCAGTACGGAGGCTGATGCGGCATCGGGCCCGTTGATCCGGGGAGGACCCTGAGGTCACGGCCGATGGCCACGGGATGAGTAGGGGAGTGGGCGGTACCCGGCCGCAGTGTCTACCTACTCCGGGATCAGCGACAGGCGCGGCCCTTCCGTGGATGTCCAGTTGCTGCGGTACGCCCCGACGTCGTGGGCCGGAATCGCGGGTACCCGGCGAATGCGCCTGGCCCGGAGCCTGGGTGGCGGAACCCAGGATCGACGGACCCGGGAAGAATCTCCGGGGCAGGCCCCGAGCCGGTCTGGAACGAAATGAGCAGCGGACGACGGTCAACTGGTTGAGTAGCCCCGCCTTGCGAATTTGGGGCACACGCCGAACCCTCTACACAGGAGCAGCATCCACAGGTCCGACAGGGGAGCGTGCTTGGATATCTGAATGAAAAGTCACTTAAGTGCATATTTGCGGGCAATACGTACTTTGGACGGCCATGACGTGAGCAGACCTTGCAAACTGGCGGCCCTCACGGCACTGGCAGTGGCGCTGAGCGGCGTTGCCGTTATGGTCGGGGCAGTGGCCGGCGCCGGTGGAACACAGGTCGACGTGACGTCCATTGGTTCGCTGTCAACACCCGGGACCGATGGGTGGCAGATCACCCAACAGACAGCCCCTGGCAGCATCTTCATCTCTTCGGTCGTCAGCGATCCGGTCAACAATGACGGTTCGCTCTATCTATCGACACCCACAGCTGCGGCACATGTCATTGCGCAGACGCCGGTGACTGGCTCCGTGCAGAGTCTGACGGGCGTGTCTTATCAGACATTTCTCGGAGCGACGCAAGGGTCTGCCAGCATCAGCATCCAGGCGTCGGCATTCTGCGACGCGTCATCCCAGACTGGCTACACGACCTTCGTGTACGAGCCCTATCTGAACACCCAGGTCCAGCCAATCGTGACTGGCCAGTGGCAAACCTGGTCGGATGCAACGGCAGGAAACTGGTGGAGCACCCATACGTTTACGGGTGGCGGTGGCCAGCAGGACACGGAGTCGTTCGCTTCCCTCATGGCCAAGTACACCGCTGCGTGTCCAAACAACGGACTCATCAACATCGGGTTCGGCATGGGATCGGCCAACTCCGGCACTGATGGTTGGGTCGACAACTTTGCCTACACCACCTCTGCTGTTGACGCATCCTGGAACTTCCAGGCCAACCTCCCCACCGGTCCTGAGGGACCAATTGGGCCGACAGGTGCCAACGGAACCAACGCCGCGATTCCCAGCACAAATGGCTACTGGCAGGTTGCCGCCGACGGCGGAGTGTTCACATTTGGTGGGGCTCATTTCTACGGTTCGATGGGCGGGCAAAAGCTCAATTCGCCTATCGTCTCGATGGCTGCCTCAAGTGATCATCTTGGCTACGCTCTCTTTGCTGCGGATGGTGGCGTGTTCTGTTTTGGGGATTTTCAGTTCCATGGCAGCATGGGCTCGAGGCACCTCAATGCTCCCATGGTTGGAGGTGCAGCAAGTTAGGAATCCGTACCCGGGGAGTAGGTGCCGGTAGTGGCGGTGCCCTCCCTGCCGTGCTGACCAGCTCATCAAGCTCCGGTCTATCGGCCCAAACGCCGATGTCCCAAGTAACTGTTCCCGGGCAAACCATTGCCTGACGAGTGAGCTGACGTCGGGGCTGCCGAGCCTGGGCCGGCTCGGTTGACGGTGTCGCCTGGCGGATCCATGATGGCCACGTCGAGGCGAGATGTCGGTGGAGGTAGTCCGTGGCCGAACCGGGGAGAGCACCGACTGCGGAGGTCGACATCCTCCGACGGCAGTCGAAGAAAGCGTGGAGTTGGCTCGAGGAGACGGTACGCGACGTGACCATGGAGCGGGCCAACTGGTGGCCGCCAGGGTCAGCCAACTGAGCGGCTCTCTTTGGCGGAGTACTGGAGGTCATGGGATGAGCAAGGGAGGGGCCATCCGGAACCGGTGTCCCACTGATCGGACGATTGGAGAAATGCCAAGGTGCAAGCCTTAGCGACCGATACACTGTCCGTGGTCCACTGCACTACCCCCCAGTGCACGGCGGACCCTGAGGTTGTAGCGGCCTCACGTCAAGCCCCAGGCGGGAGGGCGTGAGGCCGCTCCTTCGGAGCGGTACCGATTCAACCACAGACACTGTGCCCCATGGGCCCGGTGATCAGGGGAGGCCAAAGGCGAAGGACTCCCACCTGCAGAGTGAGTGGGCACAGCCCCAAGACCGCTGAGGCGGATAGCCCTGATCAGGGTCAAGGAGCAATCTCGCGCTCCCCCGCCCCTAAACCAGATTGCAACCTACGTTAGGATTGCCTTCTTTGGGGTGAGGGGTTCCGATGTCACAGCGGCAGGCTCAGACGTACGGGTGGGGTACGACAAGGCGGTGGAGGCGGGTAGGACCAAGATCTCTCTCCATCGGAGTTCTACTACTACTTTCGGTCACGGGAGTGGCGACGGCCACGACAGCGACGGCGGTGGCCGGAGCGTCGGACGTCCCGCTGCCGGTCACGCCCTACGCCGGATTCGGCTCCAGCCTCACCCGGGCCCCATATGTGACCGACCTCACCCAGACCTCAGCACTCATCAATTGGGCCACCTCGTCCAGTGCCCCGGGTTCGGTGAAGGTCGCTTCGATGACCGGTGGCAGCTGCCCGTCGTCCACCACCACATGGTCGAACAGCGCCCTTCCCGTGCCGACCTCTATCCCGCTGATGTCGGGGGGCGCTTCCACCACCCCCTGGGCGTTCACAGTGACCAACGGGGTGGGCGCCACGGTCAACGAATATCAGGCTTCGGTGCCGACCCAGAATCTCGCTCCCGGTGCGACCTACTGCTACGCAGTGTTCTCGACCAACCAGGCCGGGGCGTCGGACCTCCTTCCCCCGTCGAAGGCGTACCAGACCTTCACCACACTCGACCCCGTCAGCACGTCGTCGACGACGCCAGTGACCTTCGACGTCATCGCAGACAGCGGGGAGAACTTCGCATCCTCCAGCGCCACCAGTGACGTCCCGTTCCCCGGTGCCGATCCCAACAACCCGATCAATCCCGACCAGGCCTCGATCTATCGGCAGATCGGAAGCTCTGGCGCTCGCTTCCTCCTCATCGCCGGCGACGTTGCCTACAACGGAGGCAACCAGTCCACCTATGGAGACCTGCAGCAGACCGGCAGTGTGCCTCCGGCGGGCACCACGGCTCCCGAGATCAGCAACATCTTCGCTCCCAGTTACTTCCCCCAGACCGGTGGCATCCCCACCTTCACCGCTGACGGAAATCATGGGCAGAACGTCACCACACTCAAGGTGTGGCCCACCCCCACGACGACGGCTTCGTCGGGCGGTACATACGCCTTCAACAGCTACAGCGGTATCGACGGGATCAACGGCTCGTTCCCCGACGACTGGTACGCCTTCTCCACCGGAAATGTCCGCATCTATGTCATCGATGGGGCCTGGTCCGACGGCACCGGTGGACCGACGGGATCGGGCAACGCCACCGGTTCGCTGTGCCCAACCCCTTCCTATTGTAAGGGCTATCAGGCCGACGCAGACGAGCACTGGCGGACCAGCTCTCCTGAGTACCGGTGGCTGCAGGCTGATCTGGCCGCCCACCCAGGCGGGATCAAATTCGCGGTGATGCACTATCCGGTGCGATCGGTGAACGCCACCCAACCATCGGATCCGTATATCCAAAACGACAGCTCGATCAATCCTCAGGCGTCGGTCAGCCTCGAGAGGCTGCTGACCGGCAACGGTGTCCAGATGGCCTTCAACGGCCACGCCCATACATACCAGCGCATCATCCCCGACAACTATCAGCAGAAGGGCCAGCTGATCAGCTACGTCACGGGCGGGGGTGGCGGCGTGCTCGAGCCCGTGACCGGCGGTTCATGCACCTCGATGATGCAGACCGCCAGTGTCTATGCCCTCGGCTACAGCCCGAATGGGGGCGCCGGCTCTTCCTGTGGCCAGGGTGCGCCAGCCGGCAACACGGTGGCCGCGGCGGATGTCTACAATTTCCTGCAGGTAACCGTGACCGGCGACACGGTCACGGTCAGGCCCCACAACGCCACTGGTGCCGTCTTCGATCCCCAGTCCTACACGTTCGCTCCGCCCACGACCTCGCTATCGGGTGGCGGTTCACCCTCTGGAGGCGCGACCGGATCGACGGCGTGCGTCGGCCACCTTCCGGCCGGGAGCGTGGTGGGAGGCTCCGCCACCAAGTCTGGCTCCGGCTACTACGAGGTGGACACCGCCGGTGACGTGGCTGCATTCGGGGGCGCGGCTTGCTACGGCGCTATGACGGGCACGCCTCTCAATCAGCCCATCGTCGGCATGGCCACCGACAGCAGTGGACTCGGGTACTGGTTGGTGGCCCGCGACGGCGGAATCTTCGCCTTCGGCGATGCCCAATTCCACGGGTCCACCGGTGGGATCCATCTCAACCAGCCCATCGTGGGCATGGCCTCGGACGCCACGGGACAGGGGTACTGGCTGGTGGCCTCCGACGGCGGAATCTTCTCCTTCGGCGATGCCCAGTTCCTCGGCTCCACCGGTGGGATGCACCTCAACCGACCGGTGGTGGGCATGACGGCCGACGCCACCGGTAACGGCTACTGGCTGGTGGCCACCGACGGAGGCATCTTCTCCTTCGGCGATGCCGTGTTTCACGGTTCCACGGGAGCCATGCACCTCAACCAGCCGGTGGTGGGCATGGCCTCGGACGCCTCGGGACAGGGCTACTGGCTGGTGGCCACCGACGGAGGCATCTTCTCCTTCGGCGACGCCGTGTTCCACGGATCTACCGGTGGGATCCGGCTCAACAAGCCCGTGGTGGGCATGGCTTCGGACGGCACAGGTCAGGGCTATTGGCTGATGGCAACCGACGGCGGCATCTTTGCCTTCGGCGATGCTCCATTTCTCGGTTCGTCGGCGTAGGCAGACTCGATAGGCCCGGACAGTACCCGCGGCGATATTGGGGGCGGTACTGGCTCGCCATCTTCCGTTCGGACTTGCCTAGATTCTCGCACGGAGCGCTTGCCCCGTGGCAGCAAGTGACATCCGCTCGGGGCACTCGGCCGTTGGGTCTCGAAGCCAGTGCCGACCTGCTGTCGTTGATCGAGGTCTCTCAAGGATGGGCCTTTTGTGGGATGTGTTTCCGGAGCTCGGACCGCCCCCTCCGAAATGACTACCGATCAGTCTTCGGGAAGTGCGGCAAAATCACGCTTGGCGTTCCGGTACCATGCCATTCCCGACAAGGGATGCCTCCACCTGCCTTTCATGGCCTTCAACGCTTCCTTGTGCGTCTCATCACCGCCTGCGACCATCGTCTGTAGATGGCTGTCTTGCGCCTTTATGACCTCATCAGCAGTAGTTCCCCGGAGCGAGAGATCACAGGGGCCTCCTAACTGCTTACATGTCATAGTTTTCATGTGTCGAGCCTCCTTTCATCCGGATCGGCCGGCAACCAGGATCAGCCATGCGAACGAGGTTGACTACCGTGCGATAACCATAGGTGCGTCGTCCCGTCGTGTGCTTCTCCGATCGTGCTCGGTGCTGGGGCGGATCCGACCTCGGTTGTGCCGCCCGCCGCGCCGTTCCAAGCTGGTCCGTCGCCCGACGTGCGGCGCTCATCACTGGGGCCGGTCAACGCCCTGAGGCGCCCGGCACCGATCTTCCGGGGCGTTCACTGACGGCAGGCGGGCGGATCGGTCAAGCGTGGCCACAGCAGGTGGAAGTCACGAAGCCGGCGGTCGAGGCCATCATCCCCTTGACCTCCTTGTTTGGCTGGGCGATAGCCCCTCCGGCGTCCGGCCGGAGTCTGTCGCCGGGCGGACGCGTGTGGCCAGCAGCAAGGGTGAGGTTGACCAGCTCTCGTGGACCACACTCCAGGAAGACGCCAGAGGGAGGAGTCCGATCTCAGAGGAGGCATCCCCAGACCGTGTCGCGCGACCACTGGATGAGAGGGGAGTCGGGTGTCTGCAACGACGGGGGATCCCTTTCTACCGGCAGCGTTCCGGGTCAGGGCGTAGAGTCACCGATGAGGTTCTTCACCGTACGTCGTCTGTGCGAGAGCTGACCAATCTGCGGGTTCACATGGGAAAGGTTCGCTACATGTCCAGATCTGTGCTCTACATGTCGATGTCACTTGACGGGTACATCGCTGGCCCCAATGATCAACCGGGTAACCCCGGCGGGGATGGCTTCATGCGGCTGCACGAGTGGTACGGGTTTGCTTCAGATGCGGCGCCGAGCGCCGAGACCATTGATGCGTCAATAGGCAAACAATTTCTGGACGAGATCAACGAGACCGGTGCGGTGCTCTCCGGTCGGAATACCGTCGAGCAGGTCGATCACTGGGGCGGCGATCACCCCGACGGCGTCCCAATCTTCGTGCCCAGTCATCGTCCGCCGGGAACGTCGGTCGCGAAGTATCCGCTGGTGACGTATGTGACGGATGGCATCGCCAGCGCGATGGCGCAGGCGAAAGCTGCGGCAGGTGATCGCAACGTCCTAGTCCATGGTGCCTATACGGCACAGACGGCGCTCGCGGTGGACGTGCTCGATGAATTGCAGGTTCACCAGGTCCCTGTGCTGTTCGGTGGTGGCCGACGACTGTTCGAGGTGTTGCCGGGGAGAGTCGAGTTGGAAATCATCCGGGTGATCGACACCCCGGAGGCCACGCATGTGCGCTACCGCGTCGTCGCTGGCTGAGGTGGCGCCGAAGCGAGGGGCGCAGAGCGGTCGGGATGACCTGCACCGATAGTGCAGGTCATCGTCGGCCTGGGTGCCTCACCGACGGTGCTTCGGGGGCATCTGGCGCACCATCAGGAAGGTCTAGTGCACATTTCGACGGCATCGGAAGGGCTGCCGACGCCAACGAAGGGCCGAAAGTTATGACGCGAAAATCGAAGGTGAGAAGTCTACGAGTACACCCTGTCGGTGACAGGGAGGGTCGAGTACGGCGCGAGCTTTCAAGACATCATCGACGGGCAGAGCCCACCCCCGCTGGGAGGATTGCCGGTCGATCGCACCATCAACGTCAGCGCTTACCTGCCCGGCCAGCACATCTCCGGGTAATTGCTCGGTCCGTTGGGACGCCTCCGATCGCCTGTCATTCGTTCGCTGGTTGACGCTGCCTGCTGGTCACCGGTGCCAAAGCAGTAGGTGGGTCACTCCGGTGGGGCTGGCCACGGATTCGAGATGGAAGCGGTCGAGTAGCTCACGGTGTGACTTCCAGAGGCGTTCACCGCGGCTCGAGCTCGATTGGCGCGACCGCGATGTGCAACGTGTCTACGAGATCGGCGTCCAGGAACTCGCGGACGGTTGCGACGCCGCCACCCAGGCGCACGTCCAGGCCGCATGCGGCCTGCTTCGCTTGTCGCAAGGCTTCGGCGGGGGTGGCGTTGAGGAAGTGGAACGTGGTGTCGGACAAGGTGAACGACGGGCGGTCGTGATGGGTCAGCACGAACACCGGGGTGTGGAACGGTGGGGCGTCACCCCACCAGCCCTTCCACTCGTGATTGTCCCACGAACCGCGCTGGGGACCGAACTTGTTGCGACCCATGATCTCGGCACCGATGTTGCGTGTCATGTCGCGGGTGAAGTAGTCGTCGAGTCCTCGACTGCCGCCGGGGTCAGTGCGGTTCACCCAGCTGGCCGTGGCGC
Source organism: uncultured Acidimicrobiaceae bacterium (assembly GCA_963812525.1). Classification (GTDB taxonomy): domain Bacteria; phylum Actinomycetota; class Acidimicrobiia; order Acidimicrobiales; family RAAP-2; genus Bog-756. The sequence continues at coordinate 1,161,766 of CAWEVL010000011.1, read as the reverse complement.
CGGCCCACGAGAACAGGTCTGCGGGGTTGGCGTGCCCGAATGGGTGGTCCAGGCTCTGGCCATCACCGGCGCCGAACCCGTCGAGCGACACGTTGAAGCACTGTACCCTCAGCAGCTGAGACATCCTGCTCCTTCTATCGGTCCGTCAAATGAATCGGATGCACGCCAAGGATAAGGACATCAGGCGTGCCGTCCAAGTGCCAGCTTGCCCTAACGGCCCGGCAGCGTTCAGGGATGCTCTGGGCCAGCGACCGACGTGCGGTAATGGAGGAACACGACGCCGCTGCGGAAACGGCGCTCGTTGAGCAGTTCGAGGTCGAGCCGGACGCGGTTCGGCAATGACGGTTTGCCACCCCCCACGACCATGGGCGTCAGGAAGAGCTGGCATTCGTCGACCAGACCGGCCTCGAACGCCTGCGCCGCCAGGTTGGGCCCGCCCACGGTGATATCGCGTTCCCGGGTAATCTTCATCTCTCGGATCACCGTCGGGTCAAAACGGCGCTCGAGACGCGTGTTGCCGCTTGACACCGTATCCAGCGACTTGGAGTACACGATTTTGTCGGCTGCCTGCCACAACTCGCCGAACTCCCGTACGCAGGGTGGATCGTCGGCGAGAGCCTGCACCGTCTCCCAGTAGACCATCGTCTCGTACATCCGGCGCCCATAGAGGTAGGTGCCGACCGGCCGCTCCAAGTCGTTGACGAAGCTGAACACCTCCTCGTCAGGCGCGCCCCAGTCGAAGTTGCCTTCCTCGTCTTCGATATACCCGTCGAGCGACGTAATCGCCGAGAAAATCAACTTGGCCATGGCAATTGCCTTTCGGAGGATCGAAGTTGCGCTCCAAGGTCGTGCGGCGACCAAGAGGCCCTCCTGCCGGGCGGTGGTCGAGCCGCTGCCCTCAGCCCCGGGCATCCTGAGCTTGCGATGCACGACCTTGGGATGAGAGAGGGGAACGTGGCATCGGGAAACGACCACGGTGTCCCACTGACCCGGCGACAGGGAACAGACACCGCTAGGAGGAAGCCTGGCGGACCAGATGGGCTACCACGGCCGGGTTCTCCATTTGCGGAAGGTGTGCCGTGCCCTTCAGTTCGACGAATCCTCCGGACGGAAGGCGGTCAGCAAGCTCTCGACTGCTCCTTTGGAGGAAGGGCACGTCGAGATCGCCACAGGCCACCATGGCCGGTACGCGAACATCATCGATCCGATCCCAGGCGTCCAAGCCGCTGGCTCCGGCCTCCTCGGGGACATCGTTGCGAAGGATGACCTCGTTCATCTCGAGAGCGAGAGACCGGACTGGCCCTCCGACTCGGCCTTCCGGTTGCCCCGGCCCGTCCAACCACAGCCAGGTCTCCAGACGGTTGATCTCTTCGAGGCTGGCTCTCTCGATGGCATCGTCGAGCAGGCGGTCGAGACGGGACGTGTCAGGATCCAATTCGAACTCGGAGCTGCCGCTCACTGCAGGAGCGATCAGCACAAGGCCCGCCACCAGCTCAGGAGCCGTGAGTGCGGCATCGAGTGCTACTCCTCCACCCATGGAACTGCCCACCAACCACGCTGGTTCGTCAGCTACGACTTCAAGCAGGGCAAGCAGGTCATCGACATGCGAGAACGGTGCCGGTGAGGTGGGGGTCTGTCCGAACCCCCGTCGGTCATACGTCACTGGCGTCACGGACTGGACGAGCTGTCCAACGACCTGGTTCCAGCACCGGCGATCCGTCACTCCCGCGTGGAGAAACACCGCCACGGGGCCCGTTCCCCGCCACCGCTCTCCCATCAATGCGATTCCGTCTCTGCTCATGCTCAGCGGGGCGCTGACAGCCATTCAGACATTCTGCCGCCTTTTGGAACGGCGCGGACGCCGATGGCGGGAACGAGGAGAGCCGTAGCGAGGGCCCCCTGGTCCAGTCCGTTCGCCCATGTGGCCATCCCGATCGGTCGAGCCGTCCTCGAAGCCACCGCTCCGGCGCGTTGGGATCACCCTGTCACAAAGGAAAGCGGAACGTGGTAGCGCTCACACCACTGCTCGGTGCTCAGCGTGTTGAAGTCCTCCTCAATGGCGGTGACCCGATCCCGGGCCTCTTTCACGGTCTTGGTCACCTCCAGGACCGTCTTCTCCCCGTTTGCGTTCTGCACCACAACTGACGGTCCATGCACAGGATTCTCATAGCGGCCGCTCACCGATGTCCTTCCCAGCCATTGGTCGCGGGCAAACGCTCCCCAACTGAACCTGGCCTTTGCGACCTCGAATCGGAGGGTGCCCGCCACGACTACATCTTGACCGGGCGCTGCCGCCGCGGCAATCGGAACGTAGTACCGGGAGCACAGACTGTCGCCAAGGTAGGTTCGAGGATGACTGATCCGGCGTGTCGGGGCCCTCCCGGCGACCCTTGCGGCCACCAGGGGCCGATGATTGATCTGCCATCGGAGGGAAAGCCTGGCTGGGCCCGGGTTTGGTAGATTCGCTCCAGCGAGTGGTGAGGAGGTTTCCGTGACGACAGTTCGTCGAACGCTGGCCGTTCTGGCGCTCGCCTCGGTTGTGGCGTTGTGGGTGGGCGCAACACCGGCCAACGCCGCACCACCTCGGCCGACACCTGGCTATTGGCTCGCAGGTGCTGACGGGGGCGTGTTCTCCTTTGGTGCCCCGTTCTATGGCTCAGGGGCAACGCCTCCAGGAGCCTGCGACTTCTCTCCGCAATCACCGAGTACCCGCGATCCGGTGCAGGGGTGCGTCGGGATCGCTTCGACGCCAAGCGGGAACGGGTACTGGCTCCTCAACGCCTTCCGGTCTTCCACGGCGTTCGGCCAGGCTGGGCCAGCTCTTCAGACCGGCTGCACGAGCCTGAACGGAGCGGCGGGGCAGTGGACGGGAATGGCTTCGTCGCCTACTGGAAGCGGATTGTTGGTGACGAGCTCGAACGGAGCCGTCATGGGCTGCGGTGACGCGGTGCCGTTCGGTGGACTCACCGCCACGACCCTCAATGCATCGGTGGTGGGGATGGCGGCCACGCCGGATGGCCAGGGCTATTGGCTGGTGGCAGGGGACGGTGGAGTGTTCTCGTTCGGCGACGCTCCGTTCTACGGGTCAATGGGTGGGACACGACTCAATGCACCGGTAGTGGGGATCGCAGCTACTCCCGATGGCCACGGCTACTGGCTCGTGGCCTCCGACGGTGGGGTGTTCTCGTTCGGCGATGCCTCGTTCTACGGGTCGATGGGTGGGACGCGGCTCAACGCAGCGATGGTGGGCATCGCCGCCACCCCGGATGGCCAGGGCTACTGGCTGGCGGCCCTGGACGGCGGAGTGTTCTCGTTTGGCAGCGCACCCTTCGAGGGGTCGATGGGCGGGAAGCCTATGAATGCTCCGGTCGTCGGTATCGCCGCCTACGCGGCTGCCGTTGCTGGCTGATTCGTTCCCGTTCCACGTTGCGGCCGCCACACGCCATCAAGGAGCCGATCGACTCTCGAGGTGTTCGGCGAGACGCTCCAGGGTGCCGCTCATGGTCTGGCGGTTTCGCTCCGTACGGTCATTCACACCGGAGATCTGCTTGCTCAGCTCCATGGCGGACTCCGGCCGGAGATCGTCGTTCCACTCGGTCACCCGGCACCCCGACGGTGTCGGTTCAATGCGATAGCCCCAGGTCGCGTAGTGGACATCCACCATCGAGCACTCAAAGGCGAACGCCCGCCCAGCGTCGGCCTCGATGACCCTGCCCTGGGTGGTCCATTGGTGCCCGCCGTGGCGGTTGTGGCCGTTGAAGGTGGCGCCGACCACCGGACCGTCATAGGTCTCATCCCATGCGCAGAGATAACACTCCTCTGACCACTCGCCCATGCGTGTCACGTCGGAGATTGCCGCGTACACCAACTCTGGCCGGGCGGCGATGTGACGGGAGATCTCGAGCCTCTTGGTCATGGGCCGAAAGTCCACTACATGTCCCGACGGGTGTCGAACCGGGTCAGACGGCTTACCGCCGATGTGCACTGAGGAACTCGGGCCGGTCGCCCTGTCCTGTCTTGCGGCTAAGCCGTAAGGAGTGACAGGTCAAACTCCGAGCAGTCGGGACAAAGGAGCCGAGCGGAGTCGCTGTACGGCCGATCGAAGGCGCCGTCAAAGTCGGGAAGGGGCCGGAGCCATACCTCGCAGATGGCGCACTTGGCGCCCTGCCTGGCATACAGCTCGATCATCCGCGACTTGAACTCTTCCTCTTCGCTGGTCATGTCAAAGGCATCGGCTTCGCCCGGGTTTGGCTTTAGAACCCGGTGGACGGGGCGGGTGCCCGCCCCCATCGAACATCGGGGCCTGTGGAGACGTTTCTACCCGTCGTCGGGGGCGAGACTCAGTTGACCGTGACCGGAACGGTGCCCTGGCCCGGTGGCCAACGCCGTCGGCAACGAAGCACTTCACCGAAGTCGTCCCGATCCGGAACACCGATCCCGACGCCCGGCTACAAGTGCCGGGAGTTGCCCCGGTTGGGCAGCTGGCAGAGGCCATGTGACCGCAGCACCCTATGGGCTGGTGTGAAGCACGACTCGACTGCTGGTACCAACCCCGTCGCCGTCAGGTGTGCACGGTCGAGGTCTGTCGGCGACAGATCGGCCATGCCGATATCCGTGCCGCTGAGGTCCACGAGACTGAGGTTTGCCCCAGCGAGGCTCGTAGGGAACGTGCCGATGGGTTCGGTAAGCTCCAACGTGGCATCGGTCAGATTGGATCCAGTCAGGTCGGTTCCTGACAGGTCGACGGTCGACAGGTCGGTGCCTACTCGGGGGTGGTGGCGACCGATCAGCCGGCCGGCAGCGGCGCCCAGGGCTGGACGCTGACCCAGCAGGTGGCCGGTGGCGGCTGGCCCGCACCCTGCTTGCAGAGCGAGGATGGCGGCGAGTTGATGTGCAGCTTGACCACCTGGTACTCGGTGGGTCCGTAGCGCTTGTTCGGGCCGTAGCTGAGCACGGGGGACCACGTCCCGGGATAGTTGTGGATCCGGGACATGGCCGCCACAAAGGTGCGCCGATTGAGGTCGGGCCCGGCGGCTGTGGCCGCGGTCTCGAAGAGATGGATGGCCTGGCACCAGCCGACAATTGGCCCCTGCTCCTCGATGAAGTCGTTCATGTTGCCGGGTGGCACCTGCGGGTAGACCTTGTGCCAGACCGTCCAGCACTGGCGCACGGCGGTGTCGTAGCCGCCCTGGCTCTGGGGTCGGTCGTCGTCGATCCCGCCCAGGGTCTCGGTGGTGACTCCCTCTTGGCCGTCGAGGGCCTTGGCGTAGGGGACCGGGATGAGCCCGAGCGATGACAGGATGCTCGACTCGTAGTCGCTGAGGAGGAGCCGAGGGAAGTACTGTTGCGCCGTTTCGGCCTGGAGCACCGGGAAGAACACATTGAACGGCATCAGCGGGATGATCGAGGTGACGCCGGCGCTGCGGAGCTGTTGGATGACCAGGGGCGACTGGGTACCGGTCGTCGCCGTGTCGTTGGGGTCGGCGTCGATGGTCTTCACGATCGGATCGACGCCGGCGCTGCGGAGATCCGGAAGGAGATAGGTGTTGAGGGCTACCTGATCCGAGGCCCGGCTGCCGGCGATGACTCCCACCTTGCTGGTGCCACCGATCAGGTGGGCGCTCAGTCCCCAGTTGACCACGGCCTGCAGGACGGTCGCCTGGTCGGGACCGGTCCACCAAAGGTAGGGCGAGCCTTCCCTGGTCCAATTGGTGACTGTCGACCACGCGCCGATGAACGGGGTATGGCCCTCCTGGGTCACGCAGAGCTGGTTGTCCCCGGTCCAGGCCCCGAGGCCATCCAGCACGGCGAAGGCCGCTGGCGATCCCTGCGTCCAGGTTTTGCACAATGACCGCATCTGTAGTTCGTTGGTCGGGTCATAGCTGCTGATGATGGGATCGATCTTCCGGCCGTGGATGCCCCCGCCCTGGTTGACCTGCTTGACGAAGAGGTTGATGGCCTTGGTCTGCTCTCCGTACTCGGCGTCCTCGGCGAAACCCTCCCGGCCGGCCAGTGAGTTGAGCGCAACCACCGGAAAGACCACGGCGATGCCGTGCTTGGTCACCCCACGGCTGGATGTACTGGCTGAGCTGATCGGCGAGAATGAGGCTCTCGTGGACGGGGCCGCGGAGGTCGTCGTCAGGCCGGCGGCCAGGAAGACGGCCGAGCCCGCCACCGCCAGTGTCCGGATCCGCACGGATCGGACCCGCCGTCTCCGCGCTCGCCGCGGTGGCCCTGTCGGGTTCCCGTGTCTCATTGCGCCCCTTCCCGGTGGACGGGTCGAACCGGTGGGGCAGAAATGACCTTCACTGAACCCCCCTCTCTGGCCTCAGCCACCGCTCGCCCAACATAGCCAGTCAGCCGGTCGATCGCTCGTCGCCGGCACGGGCGGAAGCACAGTCGCAACGCCGGTGTCGTGCAGCCCGGCGGTCGTCAGTCCGGCGCCGGCGCGGGCAAAGGGGAACCTTGCCGGCGGGAACGGGAGTTTGCCAAGGTGACCGCGAGCGCAGCGGCATCCCGAGGTCACACGACAAACGGCCGGGGATGGGGAGGGGAGCAGGGCGTCCGCACCGGCCGGGGGTGTCCCTCCGACCTGGCGGGGTCGGTCGTACCCGATCGGATCGTCGGAATAGTGGCTCAGGTGCCGGACGATTCCTCCGGAGGCGCATCTCGCGGCAACAACCACACCAGACTGAGACAGAGCGCGGCGATGCCCCCAATAATTGCGATGCTCACCGTCATGGCGTGTGTCGGTCCTTGGGTGGCGCGTTGACTGAAGTAGACGGTGGTGACAACCGCGGCCCCAACTGCGGCCGCGAGCTGCTGGACCGCACTCAACGTGCCACTGGCACTCCCCCCTTCGGAAGGAGCGATGTTGCCGAGCGCAACGTCGTAAATGCTGGCGAAGCAGGCACCCATGCCGATGCCGACCACTAGCAGGGACGGCGCCATGGCCCAGAGGCTCACCGTGATGCCCTGGAGGGCAACCGTCACCCAGAGTCCGACGGCCCCGGCCAGGGTGAGGGCCAGGCCGAGAACGACCAGCCGGCGGCCCAGCGCCCCGATCAGCGGCCGACCGACGAGGCTGGCACCGATGATCCCGAACATCACCGGAGCCAGCCCGAGTGCCGCGTGTGATGGTGACAGCCCGAGCGCCGTCTGGAAGAACAGGGAAACGACATAGGCAAATCCGTTGACCGCGGCAAAGTAGGCGAAACCCAGGAGCAGGCCGGCCGTGAATCCCCGGTTCTTCAGGAGGGACGGGATGATCAGCGGGTGTGTCTCGGTGCGCTGGCGGATGCAGAACCCACCGATGAACGTCGTCCCTGCCACCAGGGAAAGGATCGGGCCGGTTGTCCAACCTGCCGTCGAACCTTGGATGAGCCCGAACATCAGTCCGAGCATGCCGGCGCCCAACAATCCGGCGCCGAGCCCGTCGATCACCACGTCCGTGTCCGGGGCGTCGTGCGGTAGGAACTTGACGGCTGCGACGAACCCCGCAGTGCCAAGAACGATGTTGATCAGGAAGATCGGACGCCAGGTCAGACCGCCGATGTTGGCGTCGATGACAAACCCGGCGACGATCGGGCCGAGCACGGCAGAAATGCCCATCACCGGCCCGAAAATCGTGAACGCCCGAGGGAGCTGTGCACGGGTGAAGGTGGCAGTCAGGATGCTGATGCCCTGGGGTATGAGCAGCGCCCCGAAGGATCCCTGGACCAGTCGGGAGCCGATGAGCATTGCCGGAGAGACAGAGAGCCCGCACAGAAGGGACGACGCCACGAAGCCGACGATGCCGACGAGGAACGTCCTGCGCCTGCCGTAGCGGTCGCCCAGGCGGCCGCCCACCACGAGGAGGACACCCATGGCCAGGGCGTAGCTGGCCCCCAGCCACTTGATGAGTGATTCACCTCCGCCGATGTTGTGCACGATGGTGGGCGCCGCGATATTGGTGATCGTACTGTCCATCAAGTCGAGAACGTCGGCGATCACGATGACGGCGAGGATGATCCGTAGGCGCGTTGTCAGCCGAGACGGGTCAGTGCCCTCCCCTTGGATGGACTCCGAGACGGCGGTGGCGCTCACCGTTCGTCCTGGCCGTCGTTCACCACATACGAGCGGGGCACGTGAGCGCTTGGTGCGGCGGCGATCCCGGCGAGCAATACGTCGATACCCCAGCGGAACCGTTCCTCGGCCTCACCGGCGAGGAGTACGCCCTTCAGCGCGCAGATTCGGGGATACGCCTCAGCCGTCACTGCTTCCAACGCAGCCTCCATGTCGGATTCCTCGCCGCCGGCTTCAGTCCGCTGGTCCCTCGTCCCCTGCTCGGCGGCCGTGGCCGTGGCGTACTGGAGGAGCAGGTCGACCCCCCAGGCGGCGGCGCCGGGCTCAATTCCCGCTTCGTCGAGCAGCGTGAGCAGCGACTCCAAGAGGCGGAGACTGTTCGGTCCGCTCGGCCGCGTATAGATACTCAACCGGGCAATGTTCGGATTGTCGAAGAGGACCCTGGTGTAGGACCCCAGCACCGTGGACAGGCGATCCTGCCACGGTCCATCGGGGCGGTCGGGAGACAGGTCGACGTCGCCGAGGAGCTCGTCGAGCAGTGCCGCATACAGGTGCTCGACATTGCGAAAGTAGACGTAGAGCGAGCCCGCCCCGGTGTCCAGGGCGGTGGCCAGTCGGCGCATGGTGAGTCGCTCCAGACCTTCGGTGCGAAGCAGTCTGACCGCCGCCTCCACGATCGCCTTCCGGCTCAGTGGGGCCTTGGCCGGGCGTTCTCGACGGCTGACCGGCTGTGTCGATGCTGCGCTCATCCGGCCATGATATCACGAACACGTTCGTGACGAACATGTTCGCTGGCAGTCTGTGAGTCGACTGGACCGTGATCTCGGTCTCGTCGGTACGTCCACGGTTGACAGGGACAATCGATGTGTCGGCGACGTCTACCAGTCCGCCCACCCGGCCTCTCTTGGACTCTGAGTCGGTGTGGAGGCCGGAATCGACCGCCAGATGCCCGGCGCCGGCAGTGTGCGATGCCCAGTTGCCGCATGGTCGGGAGCCACGAGAGCCTGCGCCCCTGGATGGGTCGGAGTGTCAGGTGACATCGATGCTGAGGTCAGTAACCAGTCTTTCATCACTCCGGTGTTCGCCTGATGTCGTAGTGCCGCCCCTAGCTGGCGTCGGTCGGCCAAGACATCGAACGGAAGCGCCGGAGGATGCTCATGCCCGACGACGGATGGCGGGAAATGGCCCGTTGTCCCAGCTCATCCGTCATGTGCTCGATTTCCTGCTCCATGTTGACCAGGATCTGACTGACGACCGGGGAACTCCCCGGATTCATTGTGAGCTCATCGAGCTGGAGTTTCAGGCGGCGACGCTCGATGATGAGCTGGTCGTCGGTGAACAGCCTGTAGCTGATGCCCGTATCGGCGCTCGTCCGACGCTCCTCAAGGGGTTGCGCCCGTTTTGCCATTGCCGGTTGCATCAGATCGGCTCCCGGACGACCGGGTAGAGCTTGAACAGGGGGTAGGCCGCCTCGCAGTAATGGGGTACGAAGTGGTTGCTGCTCTCCGCATCGAACCTCACTCGGTCGTTGCGCAAGCAGATCATGCAGGTCCTGGGGTTGTGGTCCATGGCTTCTCCCACGCGCTCAACGCCCCTCTACCCGTCTTATCGGCGCACGGCGTCCATTACTTGACTGCTGAGCACTCACCACGAGTCCCCGAGACCGGACCGTACCCTCGTATCCCCTGCTCAGACCCCAAATTATCGGCCAGCTCGTCACCGACCTCCCGGTGAAGAAGTCGTCTAGAAGCACACGTTGATCCAGCCGACGCTGAACGCGGCGAGAATCCCCGAGACCACGGCGGCGAGCAACCCGATCATGGCCAGCACGACCGTTCCCACTCCGATCGGTCTCGGGTTGACGTTCCGGGTCCTTCTACGAGTCACGAATGCGGCGATCAGACAGCCGAGCGAGACGGCTACAAAGGTCAGGGGAATGTAGGTGCCGAGCACGGATTGGTCCCAAGTCGGCGCGGCGTTGCACTGCGTTACTCCCTGGGATGCCCTGTTGGCCCACGCGATGGTGGCCCAGTTCACGGGAACGGCCAAGAATGTCAGACCGATCAAAATCTTCAATGTGCGGCCGCGCCCCGACCGAACATCGCCGGTTGCCGGGCCGGTGCGCAGGGCACCCTGACCGATCACCGACCGGTGATCGGTCCAAGCCACGCCGTCCCACCATCGCATGGTTCGACCCTCGATGGGATCGAGGTACCAGCCGGGAGGCGGACCGATGCGGGATTCGGGCACGTTGGAATTGTAGGGAGCACCGACGTGGTCTGTCCCCGATAGTGGATCTCAGGCTGCCCGAGTCACGGTGGCCCGGTTCCGGGTCACCTGGGGGTGGCTCGCCGTCCTGGCCGCCGTCGGCTGCCATCGATTCACCAACGGTCGGAGGCCCGTGCTTCGACCCATCCGATTCGGAATGCCGATGGAGCGCACCGTCCGGCCCTCGCCGACTAGGGGGCCGAGGCCTGGATGACACACTGTCCAGGCATCCAGACTGCCGGGTGGCACGAATCAGGGGAGCAAGGGCTACAGCAGTTCGAGAAGCCGTTCTGGTGGTCTGGCCATGACGGCCCGGTCGCCCATGACGAAAATAGGTCGTTCCAAGAGGATGGGATGTTGGTTGATCGCCTCCAAGAGCTGTTCGTTCGATGCATCGCTCAATCTCAGCTCGTCGTACACCGGTTCGCTGGTGCGCATCATCGCCCGGGGATCGTCGATGCCGAGCAGGGACATCAGTCGGCTCAACTCATCGGTGGTGGGCGACCGATCGAGATAGCGCACCAAGACGGCTTCGATGCCGTGGTCCTTGAGCAAGGCGTCGGCCGTCCGGCATTTTGAACACGATGGGTTGAAGTAAAGGGCAGGCTCTGTTTCCATGGGCACACCGTACGATCCGACGCCCATCTGTGTCCTGCCCGCGCATGCATGGGTCACAAATCTGCCGCCCCATGGGTTCACCCAGGACTGCCCCAGGGGATCCGGCACGAGACGCGGCTCGTCAGGTCGACTCCATCCTGCTTATCGACACCCCCGGATGTACCGGCCGGCCGAGTTCGATACGCCGGGCCCCGGGGTTCCGGGGCCCCCTCGAGCTTGGTCTTCGGCGGTCACGGTCCCGGCGTTGCCGGACAGGTGTACTCGGTCGGGAGGGAGGCTGCGGGCCCCCTCCGACCGTGATGGCGGAATACCGCTTGCGTCTCCTCCCACGCTCAGTAAGCCTCTCTTGCATGGACATCCACGAAGTTCGCTCGCACTTTCACGCCCTGCATGAGCAGGGAACGTTTCTCATGCCGAATCCATTCGACCTCGGGTCCTGTCGCCTCCTGGACGATCTCGGGTTCCCGGCGTTGGCGACCACGAGTGGCGGATTCGCAGCCACTCGGGGCCAGTTGGACATGACTGTGGACCGTCAGGACCTCGTCGATCACGTGGCATCCCTCCGTCGGGTGACTGACCTGCCCGTCAATGTCGACGCAGAACAGTGCTTTCCAGGGGATGCGGGGGGTGTGGCGTCCACTGTTCGACTCCTCGCCCAGGCAGGTGCGTCCGGGTGTTCGATCGAGGACTGGAATCCGTACGAGGGGAAGCTCGAGGACGTCGATCGCGCGGCCGAACAGGTCGCGGTTGCTGCGGCCATCGCGGTCGACGAGGGTCTGGTGCTGACGGCCCGGGCCGAGAATCATCTCCGGGGGCACGACGATCTGGACGACACGATCGCCAGATTGTCGACGTACCGCGACGCCGGGGCGCACGTCGTCTATGCCCCAGGGTTGACCGACCTCTCGGCCATCGCCAGGATCGTGGATGGGGTCGGGGGACCGGTGAACGTGCTCCTCCTTCCCGGAGGTCCCTCCCTCAAGGAGCTGGCCGAGGTCGGCGTCCGGCGACTGTCCGTCGGGAGTGCCCTGGCCCGGGTGGCGTACGGAGCAATGTACAAGACGGCTCGGGACCTACTCCATTCCGGTGCACTCTCGTCTACTGGCACCATGCTGGATCGAGACGTTGCCAGCCGGGCGTTCGCCAAGGTCAGCTGAGGGGTCCTCATCGTCAGCCGCCTTGGCTCCCTGGAGGCTCGTGCACCTCACCGGGCTCTCGCCGGCTGTTCGTGGTACTCGGCGCGGCCGTCGTCGGGTCGCAGCCCTGCCTGATGGCCGTGTGCGGCTGCACCGAAATCCTGGGTGTGCGATCAATGGAGGCGAACGGAGGGTGGGGCCCGGGGGAGGTCCACCTGCACGGTGAGGGCAGGGCAGTGCGGGGGGTCGTCGGCGGTGTCGTCTCGCCGGCGGCTGCGGCAGCGGCGCTGGCTCCGGTCACCCGACCATGGTCACCGTGTCCATGGCCACCGTCCCCCCGGTGCCCTGGTTGTGCGACGTCACGGCAAGGCCGCGCAGGATCGACCCGCTCAGCCCGGTGAGGGTGACCGTCGCCCCGGGCACGGCGGTCCAGGTCGACCCGTCGGGCGACGTGTAGGCCGTGAACGAGGACCCGGTCCGGGCCACTCTGAGGTACACGGGAACGGTGCCCGTACTCTTGACCTGGGCGGTGGTTCCGCCCTGGGTTGTCCGCCACTGGACGACCACCCCGTTGGCGGGCGTCACGAAGATGGCATAGTTCGGGGACGCCGGATCGGTGGTGGCCCGGAGCATGACGCCGGCCTTGGCCCAGACGCTGGTGTTCGTCTGGGCGGTCACGTGGGCCGAGATGCTCCCGTCTGCGGCCAGGGTCTGGCTCACGTAGTGGAAGGCGTCGGACGCTCCGAAGATGTCCCCGCCACCGCCGAACAACGACCATGCGCCACTGGTCAGCGTCTGTTGTCCAAGGGGCAGCGGACCCCCGATGTCCGAGCAGGTCCAGCCGGTCGGGCAGCTGCTTCCGGGTGGCGGGTACTCGGTCGCCGTCACCGACACCGTGTCGAAGCCGACCGTCGAGCTGGTGCCCTGGTTGTGGGAGGTGACCGCCAAGCCGGCGAGGAGGCTACCGGTCAGGCCGGTCACCGATTTCGTCGAACCGGGCACTGCCGTCCACGTCGTGCCGTCCGTCGAGGTGTAGGCCGTGTAGGTGACGGTGCTCCCGGCCGTGTAGCGGGCAATCCGCAGGTAGATGGGCGACGTCACGGCCGTCGATACCTGCGAGGAGGAGCCCCCCTGGGCCGTTCGCCACTGGACGGCCACCCCGTTGCCCGGCGTGATGAAGGCCGCGTAGTACGGCGACCCGGGGTCGGTGGTGGCCCGGAGCATGACGCCGGCCTTGGCCCAGACGCTGGTGTTGGCCTGGGCGGTGACGTGGGCGGTCACCGTGCCGTCGGCGGCCAGGCTCTGGTTGACCAGGTGGAAGGAGTCGGCGGTGCCCCAGATGTCACCGCCACCCCCACTCACCGACCAGGTGGAACCGGTGAGCGTCTGTTGACCGGCGGGCAGCGGACCCCCGATGTCCGAGCAGGTCCAACCGGTCGGACAGCCGTTCCCGGGCGGCGGGTACTCGGTCGCCGTCACCGACACCGTGTCGAAGCCGACCGTCGAGCCGGTGCCCTGGTTGTGGGAGGTGACCGCCAAGCCGGCGAGAAGGTTACCGGTCAGGCCGGTCACCGTCTGCGTAGAACCGGGCACCGGCGTCCAGGTCGTGCCGTCGGGTGAGGTGTAGGCCGTGTAGGTGACGGTGCTCCCGGCCGTGTAGCGGGCGATCCGCAGGTCCGTGGGCACCGTCCCCGGTGTCGACACCTGGGAGGAGGAGCCGCCCTGGGCCGTCCGCCACTGGACGGCCACCCCGTTGCCCGGCGTGATGAAGGCCGCGTAGTACGGCGACCCGGGGTCGGTGGTGGCCCGGAGCATGACGCCGGCCTTGGCCCAGACGCTGGTGTTGGCCTGGGCGGTGACGTGGGCGGTCACCGTGCCGTCGGCGGCCAGGCTCTGGTTGACCAGGTGGAAGGAGTCGGCGGTGCCCCAGATGTCACCGCCGCCGCCGCTGACCGACCAGGTGGAGCCGGTGAGCGTCTGTTGGCCGGCGGGCAGCGGACCCCCGATGTCCGAGCAGGTCCAACCGGTCGGACAGGTCGGCGGAGGGGGCGGCGGGGACGCAGCTGCTTGGAAGTGGGCCAGCACCTGGCTGGAGGACAGCTCCGAGTTGTAGAACGCCACGTCCGAGATGCTGCCGGCGAAGTAGTTGCTGGTCGGCGAGTTTGACCATCCGGCCAGATTCTCGGCCCCCACCCGCCAGTAGCCCAGGTAGCTCTGGGCCCCGGTGGTTGTGCCGCTGGCCACCTGCTGCCCGTCGACATAGAGATGCATGCCGTCGGATCCTTGGGAGGCGACGAGGTGGTGCCATTTGCCGTCGTTGTAGGAGAGTGGGGTGTGGATCGTGATGGAGGTTCCCGGGTAGACGCCGAAGTAGATCTGGCCGTTGTTGGCCATGAAGGCAATACGGTCCCGGCTGGTCGACGTCGTGCCGTTGGCCGCGGTCCCGAATCCCATGAGGGTGCCACCGGTCGTCGTGGTCGTCTTGAACCACATCTCTTCCGAGTAGTTGGTGGGATTGGTGATGGGCTGGGAGGCCACGATCTGACTGGTGGAGCCGTTGAGGGTGACACCCTGCCCCCCGGCTCCCTCGACTGGGCTCGGAACCCCGTAGGTGAATCCGCCGCCGAGGTAGTTGGCCGTGTCGCCGTTGCCGCTCAGATCGGCGGCCGTCGCACCGCCGGTCTCGTTGAGTGGCCAGTAGGCGGACGGTCCATCCCCGAAGACCGCCTGACCGTAGGAGTTCGACGGCGGCTGGGTGGCGACGTTGGTGATCGAGATGGTGGAGGAGACGCTCGGCGTGCCGCTGGCGTCCAAGGCGAAGAGCATGTAGGGACCGGGAAGGGCGACGCCGGGGTCAGAGGGGATGGCCAACTGGTAGGTGTTGCCGCTCGAGGACACAATCGACAGCGGCACCCGCCGCTGGTCGTTGTCCACCGAGTGGGTCGACTCGCCGTAGCGCACCATGGAGAACTGGGACACCGGACCGCCGGTGGTCACCGTGATCGTCTGTCCGGTGCTCGCCGTGGTCGGGGCAGAGGCAATAGTCGGTCGGGTGCGCAGTGAGCCGTCGGCGTTCAGCAGGTAGGGCGGAGTGAAGATCTGTCCGTCGGGGTGGTTGGTCGAGCAGGTGCCGCAGAGGCCACCCCCTCCCGAGAACACCGTGCCGTCGGGCAGCAGAATGGCCACGGAGTGGTAGTTGCGGGGCTCGGCCTCCGGGGCCATGACGGTGAAGTTGCCCGTGGTCGGATCCCAGAGTTCGGCGTTGAGAATGGAGTTGGAGTCGCTGAAGGGCACCGCGTAGGTCTGCCCACCCATGGTGACGACCTGCCCGTTCGGCAGCACGACGCTGTTGGCGAAGGCGCGCGCGTAGTTCATCGAGCCCACCTGGGTCACCGTCGGGGCCGTGTTCACGGCGTTGATCTGGACCTGGTAGGCCTGGTTCGTGGCGTTGGAGTTCTGGTAGCTGGGAGCGCCACCCATGGTGATCAGTTTGTTGATGTCGTAGTACACGGCGTTGCCGTTCATGGCGTCCGCACTGGCCCCCCGGTTCCCGGCCGGGGTGATGGACCCGGGTCCGGTGGTACTGATCCAGTTCATCTGCTTCGAGGGTCCGGCCTGGAGGACGTTCCCCCCGGAGCTGGCAACGAACCAACCGTGATTGTCGGCCCGATAGACCCCCTGGGCGTCGGCGGTGTACATGGGCGTGGCCGGGACATTGGTCAGCTCCCGCCAGCTGCCGGTGGGTGACCAGACTTCTCCCAGCTTGCCGCCGAGGACCCCCGACCACGAGCCGCCCAAGGTGAACGCCTGGCCGTTCGACAGCAACGTCATGCCCTGGTAGCCGCGTCCGATATTCATGGGCGGACCGGCGGTCCACAGGTTCGTCTTCGGGTCGTAAATACTGGTCTGCTGGTCGCTGATTCCGCCGGTGACCATGACGTCACCGTTGGGCAGAATGGCGACGCCGGGGCAGAACATGTTGTGGTTGGTGTTGGTGACCGTGTCTTGGCTGACCGCTCCGGTGGTCAGATTCAAGATGGCCGTCTGGGTGTAGGGATCGTTGCTCCCTCCGTAGGCGAGGTCTTGGTCCGCCGACCACACCAACATCTCGTTGTTGGGCAGCAGGGCGGCGGCTACGGGAATGAGCGGGAAGCCGATGGTCGGTCCCCACTCGCCTACCACTGCCGGATTGGTCGTCTGGGCGGCCATGAGCGTTGCCGTCTTGGCAGATACCGCGGCGGCCTGGACGTGGGGGGCTCCCTGCAGGTAGAGCTCGGCCGCAGCCACCTCGGTGCCGGTGCCGGCGGCGGTGGACAGCGCCGTCAGCCTCAGGAATCGGACGTCGGCGGGGTCGAAGCCGACCTGCTTGACGGCGGCCGTGTTCGCCCACGTTCCAGTGGCGACCGTTGTGAAGTTGACACCGTCGTTGCTGACGCCGACTTCGTACTGACCGATCACGCCCAGGGGCGATGCAGTCTGCGGCGGCTCGTAGATGAGTCCGGAGACGACCGTGGGTGCCCGCATGTCGATGGTGATCGCGGGTGTGGCCGAGCCTGTCTGGGCGACCCAGTCGCTGAAGGCGTTGGAGTCGAGCACCGCCTCGGCGGGATCGCCGCTCGCCTGTTGGTTGGCTGACGCCGTCCATCCCTCACGTTGGAGCGTCGAGGCATCTGGCGTGTAGGCCGCCAGTGGAACCGTCACTTTGCCGGACTTGTTCGGAGTCGCGGTCGTCGCACTCGGCCCAGTCACGGAGGCCGTGATTACGGCAATGGATGAAATGGCCACGGCCAGCGCGGCCAGCGATCTCCAGCCGACGCGGACCTGCCTTCTCCTCGTTCTCACCGACCGGCCCCTTTCATCCCCGACAACGGTCCAACCGTCGAGATCACCGCCGTGGGCCGAATCTAACGATGGGCGTGTCTCGAAACAAGGCAAAGGCGAGAACAGTGCAAGCTCAGTGATGGTGGTGTCACGCACGGTGATGCTTTAACCAAAAGAAGCGGGCGGCAGTGTGAGGGTGTACCCACAGTTCACCGCGTTGTCACAATCTGGAACCCTTCCGGTCAGAAGTCAGGGGTATCCCGGGACGCACGGGCGAGCGGATGGAGCCCCAGGCCCTGCTCTGCTCCGCTCCGATCGCCCAGCTTTCACGGTGCGGATCCGTCCGACGGCAAGGGTGAAGAGGGGATCCGCGACCGGAGCGTGCTCCACGCGGTCCGCCGATCACCACGCCGGGGATCACGAGTGTGGCCTCGAATGAAGCCTGGCCAGGGACGACGCCGATGGGTTTCCTGGACGAGAGGGCAATGGGTGACGGGTTCGTCGGATGCCTCGCCCTGCACCCGCCGTGAACTGGGGTTTCTAGGCTGGAGGCTGGTCGGACCACGTCCAACCGCTGGGTCAGCTGCGAACCCAGAGGAGTTTACGATTCAGGTGTAGCGAGAGTGGGCCGATATGACACGTATGGAGTTGAAAGCCCCTTCATGGATATCAAGTCCATGAACGAGCACGAAGACAGCGGACCGACTCGCAAGCAGCGACCCGGCGTCTGTCATCGCTGTGGTTGGGCTCGACCGGTGTCGAAGGTCGGGCGGGTGGACCGCAAGCGGTTGAGGACCTCCTTCGCACGCCTGTGCGACGAGTGCATCGACGAGCTTGTCCGACAGCAGTCGGCCAGTGAGGGCACCAAGACCACTCGCAAGGCCAGGCTCAGGGTCCTACGCCACCGCGACGTGGCGTGACCGCTCGGCATCGGGGAAGGTCGGCCGACCGGCCCCACCGCCCCTGTCGTGGGCGTCCCACGTTGGTTCCCTGAACGACCGGATCCCCGATTCGGACCCGGGACGCCGACCCCCGGGCAGAGACGATCAGCGCCGATCTGCCGACCATTTGTCCAGTCTTGTCGGATACCTTCCCGCGCTCGACGCCCGAGCGCCGCCGGTCGACCCCGGCCACGTGCCGACCGGGGACGATCAGCGAGGCGGCTCGGGGAGCAACTTCCAACCGTTCGCTTCGCCGGTGGCGCCCGGAGCGCCCTCGGCCACCTGCTTCGCCCACTGGTAGTCGGCTTTCCCCGACGGGGAGCGGGGGACTTCCTCGACGACTGCCATCTGGCGCGGCACCTTGTGACCGGCGAGGTGCCGGCGGCAGTGGGACTGAAGCGCCTCGAAGCTCGACAGGGCCGAGCCGGCGCGGGGTTGAAGGACGGCGGCCACTCGTTCGCCGAACCGGGGGTCGGGAACGCCGACGACTACGGCGTCGGCGACGGCCGGGTGGGCCTTGAGCACGGCCTCCACCTCCTCGGGGTAGACCTTCTCTCCTCCGGTGTTGATGCACATGGAGCCCCGCCCGATGAGTCGGATCGTGCCGTCCGCCTCGATACTGGCCATGTCACCGGGGAGCGCCCACCGGACACCGTCGACCACGACAAAGGTTTCGGCGGTCTTCTCCGGGTCGTGGAAGTAGCCGACCGGCACCCTCCCCTTGGTGGCCAGCTTCCCCACAGCCCCCGATCCAGCCCTGACCGGCCGAAGTCGGTCGTCGAACACGGTTGTCCGCTCGTCGGCACGGAACCGGAGCGCCGGCCCCGCTTCCTGGCCCCGCAACGTCACGGAGACGGCCTGAGCCGGTGATTCGGATGATCCGATGGCCTCGGTGAGCACCATGGCCGAAGGGAATCCAGTGAACAGTCGGTCTTTCACGTCGGCCGACATGATGCTTCCACCCGATCCCAGCATCAGCACGGAACCGAGGTCGTAGCGGCCCGGACTCTCCTCGACGGCCTCCACGATGGGTCGGCCCATCGAATCACCGACGATGGTGAGCATCGTGGCCCGCTCCTGCTCGATGGTCTGGAGGACGGTGCCGACCTCCATCGTCCGATCGGGGTGGAGCACCGACCGCCCGCCGCTCAGGATGGCTCCCCACGCCGACCAGTGCCCGCTGACGTGCATGAGCGGCCCCAGCGCATAGGAGACGAAGATGCCGGGCACGGCGACACCCTGTTCGGCCAGGGACCGGAGCCGGGGCGGGACCGGTGCCACCGCATTGTCCGCCACCTCTTCGGGTCGGGTCACGACCACGCCAGGGGTCATGGTGGCAAAGAAGATGTCCTCGTGGCGCCAGAGGACCCCCTTGGGCTGGCCGGTGGTCCCCCCGGTGTAGGCGATGTACCCGTCGTCGGCGGACCGAGGTCCGAAGTCCGCCGTCGGCGCGTTGGTGGCGAGGACGTCCTCGTAGGCGAGGGCATCGGGCAGCGCCTCGGCCTCGTCCGACCCGTCATCGACGACGATGAAGTGTTCCAGGTGGGGGAGCTGCTGGCGGATCGAGGCCACCATCGGAGCGAAGCCGGCCTCGAGCACCAGGACCCGGAGCTCGGCGTTGTCGAACAGGTAGGCGAGCTCCTCGCCGACGTAGCGGTAGTTGACATTGATCGGGACCGCCCGGGCCTTGTAGGAGGCCACCATGGTCTCGAGATATTCAGGCCGGCTGTACATGTAGACCCCGACATGGTCGTCGAGGCCGATACCCAGGCCCTCCAGACCGTGGGCGAGCTGGTTGGCCCGCTGATCGAGCTGGCTATAGGTCAGCCTGGTGTCGCGCCAGGCCACAGCGTCGCGCCCCGGGACCCGGAGGGCGACGCTCTCGAACAGATCAGCCAGATTGAATTCCAAGTTGCGTCCTCCTCAGGCTTCGTGGACCTCAACCATTCAGGTCCCGGAACGCCCTGTCCTTGTCGACTCGCGGGTCCTGCGGCAGCCCCAGGACCCGCTCGGCGATGACATTGCGCTGGATCTCATCGCTCCCGGCGGCGATCCGGAGTGAGGGCGAACTCAGGAACTGCTGCTGCCAGTAGCCGTGCTCCGGGGTGTCCTCGCCGATCAGCGCTCCCCGGGGACCCTGGACGGCAACGGTCAGCTCGGCCATGTCCGTGGCCATCTGGGAGTTGCACAGCTTGAGGATCGTCGACTCCGGCGTGGACAGTCCCCGGCTCACGGCGGTCTGGGCCCGGAATCCCAGGTACCGGACGATCTGGCCTCGCACGTAACAGCGGGCCAGTCGCTGCCGGATGAGTGGGTCGTGGGCAACGCCGCTGGCTCGAGCCAGCTTGAGTACCTGGGCAAAGTTCGACGTCCCGCCGCTCAGGCTCCGTTCGTTGGCCAGGGTGGTCATGGTGGCACGCCACCCACCGTTCACCTCGCCCACCACGTTGGCCGCCGGTACCCGGACGTCGGTGAGGAACACCTCGTTGAAGGTCGCCCCACCGGTCATCTGCCGGAGCGGGCGTACGTCGATCCCGGGGGAGTGCATGTCCAGGACGAAAAACGTGATCCCCCGGTGCTTGGGGACACTGGCGTCGGTGCGGGCCAGAAGGATCCCCATGTCGGCGTGGTGCGCACCCGAGCTCCACACCTTCTGGCCGCTCACGACCCACTCGTCCCCGTCCAGTTCGGCGCGGGTGGCGAGGCCGGCGAGGTCGGATCCGGCGCCAGGTTCGCTGAACAGCTGGCACCAGATCTGCTCGCCTCGCAACATGGACGGCAGCCACCGAGCCCGCTGTTGGTCGGTGCCGTGACTGATGATCGTCGGACCGGCCATCCCGATGGCGACGGCGAACAGCCCGGTGGTCACGTCGAAGCGCGCCTCCTCCTGGCGGAAGATCATCGACTGGATGACATCGCCTCCCCGGCCACCCACCTCGAGCGGCCAGGCGATGCCGGCCCATCCGCCGTCGAACAGGCGACGCTGCCAGACCTTTCCCTCGGAGACGAAGACGTCGTCGAAGTCGTAGAAGGAGTGGGACGCCGAGAGCTGTCCGGGATGTTTCTCCTTGGCGTTCTCCCGGAGCCAGGTCCGGACCTCGTCGCGGAAGGCCGCTTCGGCCGGGGTGTCGTCGAAGTCCATGGCGTCTGTCCAGCTCAGCCGTGGGCGGGTCGCCAGAACGGGAGTCCGACGTCCTCGGTGGCGGTCAGCAGCAACACCTCGAGGTCCATGCCCACATGCAGCGCTTCGATGTCGCAGTCCACGATGTTGGACATCATCCGTACTCCTTCGTCGAGTTCGACCATACCCACGACATACGGCGAAAGGGCGGCGAACGCCTCGGACCGGTTCTGCCGGATGACCGTGTAGGTGTAGAGCGTGCCGCGCCCCGAGGCCTCCACCCACTCGGTCTCACCGGTGCAAGAGGAGCACAGGGCACGGGGATAGAACTGGAACTGGCGGCAGGTGGTGCAGCGTTGGAGGACCAATGTGCCGTTCGCCGCGCTCTGCCAGTAGTGCCGTGAGGCGTGGTCGGGCCGGGGAAGAGCCCGGAGGCCGAGCGTGTCAGCGATCTCTCCGATACTCACGACCGGCTCTCCTTTCCGAGCACCACCGTGGCCATGGTTGACAGATAACCACCGGATCCACAGGCCACGGCCACCTCGGCCCCGGGGACTTGGGCCTCGCCCCCGTCACCACGGAGCTGGCGGACCGCTTCATTGATCAGGAAGATACCCCGCATGCCCGGATGACAGGCCGACAGACCGCCGCCGTCGGTATTGAGTGGTCGGCGCCCCCCGCGCCGGAGTACGCCCGTCTCGACGAAGGGACCGCCCTCACCCTTCTGACAGAACCCCATGTCCTCCAGGAGCATCAGCACGGTGATGGTGAAACTGTCGTAACACTGGATGGTGTCGACATCATCAGGGGTGATCCCGGCCCGACCGAAGGCCTCGGGCCCAGACTGGGCGGCCGCCGTCGTCGTGAAATTGGGCATCTGACTGATCGTCCAGTGCGTCTGGGCTCCGGCGGCGCCCAGCACGAACACCGGGGGTCTGGGCAGATCTCTGGCCCGTTCCCGTGTGGTCATGATGAAGGCCCCGCCCCCGTCGGAGATCACGCAACAGTCGAGCTTGTGCAAGGGGTCGGCGATCATGCGCGAGGTCAGCACGTCGTCGACGGTGATCGGATCCCGATACTGGGCCCGTGGGTTCAGCCCGGCATACTCGCGCACACCGACGGCGATCTCTGCCAACTGTTCCGGGGTGGTGCCGAACTCGTACATGTGTCGCCGGGCAGCCATGGCGTAGCTGCCGGCCAGCACATTGCCCCAGGAGCACTCGAACTGCGGCGGACCGGCCACCCGGGTCGATGCGCCCGAGAACGTGCTCGTCCCGAGCATCCGCCCCATCCTCGACAGCATGTCCGAGCCGTAGGTCACCAGCACGACGTCACACATGCCGGCTTCGATGGCGGCGGCGGCGTGCTGGACGTAGAACTCGAAGGTCGACCCACCCACCGATGTGCCGTCGATCCAGCGGTGGTTGATGCGGAGGTACTCGGCCATGTTGGGGGCATCGTCGGTGTTGTTGGCGAAGCCGGTGCCGGCGCACATGTAGCCGTCGATCTCGGATTTCTCGAGCCCCGAGTCGGCCAGCGCCCCGCGGAGGGCCATGACGTGGTGCTCCATGGCGTCGAGGGTCGGGGCAACGGGATACTCGCTCCAGCCGATTCCGACGATGACCGGATCACGTGATCCCATGGCGGCTCCTCGGTGGTGGTGCCGGGCGAGCCGGGCGGGCTGGGTCGGAGTGGCTACCGTGGGACCTGGAGGGGGCCAACGAGAAGGGGGACGAATGGGGATCCCGCAGGCATCGGGCAGCGCCGGAGGGGGCCCGCTCGCCGGTCTCCGCATCGTCGAGATCGCCGGCCTGGGTGCCGGCCCGTTCTGCGCCATGATGCTGGCCGACATGGGGGCCGACGTCGTCAGGGTCGACCGTCCCGGTGCCCTGGGTGAGGGAGGGGTCCTCGGCCGCAACCGGCGTGCCATCGAGATCGACCTGAAGTCGGAGTCCGGTCTCGCCCTCCTGTTCGAGTTGATCCGGCGGGCCGACGGACTGGTCGAGGCGTTCCGCCCCGGGGTGGCGGAACGGCTGGGATTCGGGCCGGCGGCGTGTCTGGGGGAGCGACCGACCCTGATCTACGGGCGCGCCACCGGATGGGGTCAGGACGGCCCCTGGCGGATGATGGCCGGCCACGACATCAACTACATCGCCCTCTCCGGTGTGCTCAGTATGATCGGCCCCAAAGGAGGGGATCCGGTTCCGCCCCTCAACCTGGTGGGTGACTTCGGCGGGGGAGGGTTGGTCCTGGCCTTCGGCATGGTGTGCGCGCTGCTCGAGGCCCGGTCCTCGGGCGTGGGCCAGGTCGTCGACGGCGCCATGGCCGATGGGAGTGCACTGCTCGCCACCATGTTCTTCGAGCTGGCGGGCCGTCACCGGTGGACCGAGGAGCGGGGCACCAATGTCCTCGACGGCGGTGCTCCCTACTACGACACCTACAGGACCGCGGACGGAAAGTGGGTGGCGCTCGGGGCCGTCGAGAGCCAAATTCTGGTCGGCGTTCGTCGAGTTGGTGGGCCTCGACGTGTCCGACGTCCCCGACCGGGGAGACCGCTCCGCCTGGCCCCGTTTGCGGGAGCGGATCGGCGCCGCCATCGCCACGCGCACCCGGGACGAGTGGGGTGAGCTGGTCAGTGGCACCGATACCTGCCTCACCCCCGTCCTCACGCCCCGGGAGGTCCGCCACCATCCCCACCACCGTCTGCGGGAGAGCTTTGTCATGGTGGGCGACACGCTGCAGCCCGCTCCGGCGCCGCGGTTCTCCCGTACGGTCCCGAACCGGCCCACTCCCGCACCCGCCACCCGGACCGATGGTCGGGATGTGCTGGCCGACTGGGAGCTGATCGAGGACGAGGCCAACGAGTACCGAAGCAGGAACTCCTCTGGATACCGAGCCTGAGCGACCTTGGTTGCTCATGGGGCTCGCCGCACGCCTGGCTTCCGGACGGTCATCGGCCCCCGCACGCGAGCCTGACAGGCCAGCCGGATGATCCTCCCCTGGTACCACGAACGCCCCGCGAACTGCTGCAAGGCTGTCCGCTCGATATCGCTGGGCGCTTCCAGCTGCTCCTCCCCGTCCACCACCTCGAAGAAACAGGTGTGGCACTCGGCCAGCCCGTGGCAGACCGTAGGCCAGGCAACCCCTTGACCTTCGGCTGCGCTCATCACGCTCTGGCCCACGTCCACCTCCACGTCGAGGCCCGACGGCACGACATGGACCGTCACCATGGTGTCCTCGGGCAGGGCAGTCGACGAGCCCGCGTCGGGTGCGCCCGGATGGGACGGCGCCGGCCGGGTCCGAGGCGGGGGCTACGAGCAGAGATACTCGTCGATCACTTCGTGCATGTGGATCACGTTGTGCTCTTGCCGAGGGTTCAACCGGAGCCCCGTGCAGCCTCTCGACTTCATGCCCGCCTGGACGTGGATCATGTTGCCGTAGTCCTGGTTGGTGACGAGGCCCCAATCCTTGGCGGTCCAGTCCGGGTAGAACTTGCGCTCACACATCTCCCGCTCGTCATCCGGGGACACCCACTCCAAGGTCCACAGATCCTGGATGGAGCTGTCGGGGTCCAATCCGTTCGGTCGGATCCGGAACAGCGTGGTGCTCCCAGGATAGATCGGGCCCACGACGTTGGGGAAGAAGTGCACGTCGTCGGAGCTGAGGAGCTGCTCATCGGTCAGGTCGGCCACGTCGTTGCCTTTGCTGCGCAGCATCTGCACCCTCAACTCGTTGTAGACATCCATGGCCGACTTGCCCTCGGGGAGTTGCTTGGTCTTCAGCTCCTCGATCTTCTCGCGCTCCTCCTTCAGGAACAGCCCACTGAGCTCGTCGAGCATGACGGCCAGCAATTCCCGCTCGTCGTAGTCCCCCGGCTGGAGTCCCAGCCTCGGGCTGGGACGGATCTCTCGCTTGATCTCACCCATGTTGCCCATGTGGTTGTGCTTGCCGAGCGGTCCGTACCGGATCGACGTGTCGTCGGACCATCGGAGAAGCTGCGGGTGGGTCCCTTGGACGTGGTAGCTCTCATTGAAGGCATCGACCACGGACTTCCAGTTGGCCGGGAGGACGACCGACCGGTAGGAGCGGAACCGCATCTTCTCGAACCGGTAGGGCTCGAGGAGCGTCGGCAGGGGTTCGAGGAACGAGGCCAGCGGCTCGCAGTCGGGATCCATGTTGATGAAGACGAAACCTCCCCACCGACCGACCTGGATCTGGTTGAGACACACATCGGCGTCGGTCATGGTCGACGGGAAGTCGATGCGGTCCACGACCTCTTTGTTGGTTCCGTCGAGCTCAAATCGCCAGGCGTGGTACCGGCAGCGGATCTCGTTGGTGGCGAAGTTCCCGACACCCGCGGCCAGCCGGGTGCCGCGGTGCGGGCAGGTGTTGTAGAAGGCACGAATGGTGTCGGGAGCGCTGCGGGTCACCAGGATGGACTCTTCCCCGATGATGTACTCGAGGTAGTCACCGGTTCGGGGAACTTCCTCCTCACGGCAGGCCATCTGCCACACCCGGGGCCAGAGGCGCTCCATCTCGAGGTCGAAGAAGTCACGGGAGACGTACCGCTCTTTCGGGATGAGGTGCCGCTCGGCGGACTCGACCAAGGCTCCGTCGCGGGCAATCGTCATGACCATTGGCGTCCCCTCCCGGTCCCCCCCCGGAGCGTTCTCCCGACCGTCACCTCAACGTAACAGAGTACTCTGGCGTTGGCAGTCGATCGGTGGCTGGCGCTCGGGCACCAAGCCCTCTCGAGGGCCCGCGCCGGACGGAGAGTTGGAGGGTCGCGGGTGGTCCCAACAGGATGGGATGGCGAGAAGGGGCCCCCGCGGGCGCCGGAGCCCTCGAGGCGGCTCGGTGCTCGGGACCACCCAGCATGATGGCAGAGGCAGAGCGGCGGGGGTTCGAGATCGGTCGGACTGCCGGAGGCAAGGTGCCATGCCGGGTGTCGATGGTGGGGGCCTCACCGCCGGCCGGCCGGGGCACTCACGACCAGGAGTGGCCGACCTCCCCCGCTCCTCTCGGGTTCGGGGTCGCACCGTGACCGGCGGTCCTCTCCCGGGTCTCGCCGGGCTGCGGGTCCTCGACCTGTCTGATGACGTGTCCGGGTCGTACTGTGCCAAGCTCCTCGCCGACGCCGGTGCCCAGGTGACAAAGGTCGAGCGTCCTGAGGGCCATGGTCTCCGCCGCTGGTCGGTCTCGGGGTCGGTGGGTCGTGACGGTGACCCCGATGGTGCCCTCTTCCGATTTCTGGCCGCGTCCCAGCAGAGCCTGGTGATCGACCCCGAGTCGGCTCAGGCACCGCGGTTGCGCGACGAGTTGGTGTCCAGGTCGGACGTAGTGATCGTGTCGACGCTGGGGGACGGGTGCAGGGGCCGGTCGCCGGCGGTCGATGCCGGCGACCTGGCACGGCGCCACCAAGGACTGGTGGTGGTGAACCTCTCCGCCTTCGGCCTCGGTGGGCCTCGTGGGGGGGAGGAATCTTCGGACCTGCTTCTCCAGGCCCTGGCCGGCTCGCTCTACAGCCACGGGAGCGACGACCGGGAACCGCTCGCCGTGGGCGGCGGCCTGGCCGAGTGGACCGTCGGAACGTTCGGGGCGCTCGGGGCGCTCAGCGCCTTGAGCGCTCGCCGTCGGTCCGGACAGGGAGACCTGGTCGACGTGTCGGCGCTCGAGTGCCTGACCATCACCTTCATCTGTTATCCGTCGGTTGCCGCCAGCATGCCGGGAGGCCAGCGGATCCGGCCCACCTACGTGATGGTGCCGGGCATCGAGCCCTGTCTCGACGGCTACGTCGGGATGGCCACCATCACCACCGCCCAGTGGCACACCTTCCTCGACATGATCGAGCGCCCCGACCTGGCCGGCGACGAGTCGCTGTACATCCAGCGCAATCGGGCCCGGCCTGACGTGGTCGAGGCCGTCCAGCAGTGGACGCGCCGGCACTCCGTCGACGAGGTGGTCCGGATCGGATCGTTGTACCGGATCCCGACCGTGCCCATCGGGAACGGAGCCAACTTCCCGAGATTTGACCACGTGACGAGCCGGAGGCTCTACGACGCCAATCCCCGGGGTGGGTTCCCACACCCCCGGACCCCGTTCCTGTCGAATGCGACCGACCGGCAGCCACCCGGAGCGGCGCCGACACTGGCGGCGCGGATCGAGAGTGTCTTGGGAGCGGGGGAGCCGACGGCAGGCCCGAGCCGTGGCCCCCGGCCGTTCCTCCCCGAGGGCACCCCGGTGGCGGACCGTCAGGATCCTCCCCTGGCCGGTGTGCGGGTCGTCGACTTCACCGCCTTTCTCGCCGGGCCCATGTGCACCCAGTATCTGGCCTCCCTGGGCGCCGACGTCGTCAAGATCGAATCCACCCGGCACCCGGACCCTATGCGCTTCAGCGTGCGGGTCGATCCCACCGTGGACCAGTGGTACGAGCAGGGAGCCATTTTCCAATCGGCCAACCTGAACAAGCGAAGCGTCACCCTCGACCTGTCGGACGACCGCGGCCGGAACATCGTCCTCCGCCTCGTCGCCACCGCCGATGTTGTCGTGGAGAACTTCACACCGCGGGTCATGGAACAGTTCGGACTGACCTATGATGACCTGTCGGCTGCGAACCCGAGCCTCATCATGGTGCGCATGCCCGGCTTCGGTCTGGACGGACCGTGGCGGGACCGTCCCGGGTTCGCGGCGTCGATGGAGCAGGTATCCGGCCTGGCGTGGACCACGGGCTACGGCGACGGGCTGCCGTCCATTCCCGGCATCTGCGATCCACTGTCCGGGATGCACGCGGCCTTCGCCGTGCTGACCGCCCTGGAGCACCGGCATCAGACAGGCGACGGCCAGCACGTCGAGCTGGCCATGATCGACATGACCGCCACCATCGCCGTCGAGCAGACGCTCGAGCACGCCGTCTATGGGCATCTCATGACGCGGCAGGGAAACCATCAGCCCGGTGCCGCCCATCAGGGCGTCTACCCTTGCCTCGAGCCTGACCAGTGGGTAGCCGTCCACCTTTGCTCGGACGAGGCGTGGCGGTCCCTGCGCACTGCGCTGGGATCGCCGGAATGGTCACTCGATCCGGGACTCGACACCGCCGCGGGACGACGAGGGGTCGCCGGGCAGCTGGAGGCTGGACTGAGCGCATGGTGTGTGGGCCGAGGCCAAAAGGACGTCCTGTCCACCCTTCGGGCTGCCGGGGTGGGGGCCGAACCGGTCGTCCACTCCTACTCGGTAGACCTGGACGAGCAGATGAGTGCCCGGGGCTTCTGGGAGGAAGTGCACCACCCGGTCGTGGGCCCGATCCGCTTCCCCGCCTGGCCGATGCGGTATGGGTCTCGGTCCACACCCTGGTTCCGGCGTCCCGCCCCGCTACTCGGCCAGCACACCGACGAGATCCTCGACGACCTGGGCATCACCACCGAGGAACGGGCCGCCCTCGAGGCGGATGGGATCATCGGTACCCGACTGGCCGCAATCTGAGCGTCGGCGACCTATCTCCGGCCATCGGCTCGGGGTTGCCCACCACCCCCGGGTCCTCCACCGACGCCTCCACTTCCGGAGGAATCAGAGGTCGGGCAGACGTGCCGGTGATGTCGGTGGTCGGTCCGGCCCGCCCCACCAGGTCGAGGATCACCTCGGTCAACTCGTCGGGCTCCCAGTGGGCACCTTTGTCCACGCTGGGACCGGCCCGCCAGCCTTCGGCCACGCTGATGTAACCGCCGTGCACATTGAAGATCCGCCCGGTCACCGCAGCCGCCGGGTTGCTTCCGAGCCAGACCACCAAGGGGGAGATGTGTTCGGACGCCAACGGTGAGAGCCCACCGGTGGAGCGAGCGGCGACGTCCTTTCCGAATGGCAGATCGGCGTTCATACGGGTCAGGGCCATCGGGGCAATGGCATTGACCGCCACACCGTAGCGGTCGAGTTCCTTGGCGGCGATGACGGTGAAGGCGGCGATGCCCGCCTTCGCGGCCCCGTAGTTGATCTGCCCGACGTTGCCGTAGAGCCCGGTGGCGGAGCTCGTGTTGACCACGCGGGCGTTGGTCCGCTCGCCGGCCTTGGCCCGCTCACGCCAGTGAAGGGCCGCCCAGTGGGTCGGCGCGAAGGTGCCCTTCAGGTGGACCCGTAGGACAGCATCCCAGTCCTCCTCGGACATGGTGATCAGCATCCTGTCCCGGAGGATGCCGGCATTGTTCACGAGCGTGTCCAACCGGCCATAGGTGTCGACCGCGTGGGCGACCAGGCGGCGAGCCCCCTCCCAGTCCGATACGTCGTCCCGGTTGGCGACGGCCTGACCCCCGAGGGACCGGATCTCGTCGACGACCTGCGCCGCCGGATCCGCGGAGGTCCCCTCGCCGTCGATGGCGGACCCGATGTCGTTGACGAGAACGCGAGCACCCTGGCGCGCGAACTCGAGTGCATGGCTCCTGCCGATCCCACGCCCGGCACCGGTGATGGCCACAACCCGGTCCTGGCTCAGTCCGCTCACGGGTCGTCCTGTGCCCGTCGTGGTCCGGCCGCCTCCTCCGAGGTGAGACCACGGAAGACCAGGCGTCCCTCGTCGATCACGACCGTTCCCGGCTCTGTCTCCACGAGGAACGTCGCCTCACCAGCCCCTTCCCGCCAGACGTGGACGACCAGCGGATCGCCCGGTCGCACCGGACGGGCGAACCGGGAGTGCATCGAGACGAAGCGGGACGGGTCCGATTCGCACAGGGCATGCAGTAAGAGGCGGCCGGCGAATCCGAAGGTGCACAGGCCGTGCAGGATCGGAGTACCGAATCCCGCCCGTCGGGCGAACGCAGGGTCGGAATGCAGCGGATTCCGGTCACCACTGAGCCGGTAGAGCAGTGCCTGGTCTCGACGCGTCACCGCCCGAAGGACGAGATCGGGCTCCCGGTCCGGGCGGTGCCGAGCTAGCAGCCGGTCCCCGTGGGCCTCCGAACCCGCCCGCACCCCTGACGAACAGAGACGAGCTGGTTGTGAACATCAGCTCCCCCGAGGCGGCATCGACCGACCGGGCCTCCGTGGTCACCACCGCTCCCGATCCCTTGTCGAAGATCCCCGTCAATCGACCGACCGTGACCACCCGGCCCTCGGGCGGGAGCGGCCCTTCGAGCCTGATCCCCTGTTCGCCGTGGACCGACAGCGTGGGATCGAAGGATCCGGCCAGGGAGAAGGCCGAGTTCCGGAACGCAATGGCAACGCCGAAGGTGGGCAGGGCCTGCGGAGCTGTTCCCTGGCTGTTCTCGGTGGTGAAGGCGAGTTCGAAGCCAAAGGGATCTTGGACACCTGCTCCTACCCCGAGGGAGTAGAGCAGCGCATCCTTCGACGTCCACGAGTGCTCAACCGGTTCCACCTCAGTGCCGACGGCATCGAGGTTCCAACTCAACGGTGATCGCCCTCTCGATCAGGCAAATCCACCACCGTCGACCACCAGGCGCTGACCAGTGATGTTCGAACCACCGTCGCTCACCAGGAAGCTCACGGCGGCGGCGATGTCTTCGGGTTCACCGACGCGGCCGAGCGGGAAGCGATTGTCCAACTCGTGGATGTCGTCCACTTTCATGGCTGCCTTCACCAATCGGCGACCCATGTCGGTGTTGGACAGTCCCGGGACCACGACATTGACTCGGATGCCCGAGCGAGCCTCCTCTTTGGCCAAGGTGAAGGCCAGCGCTTCCTGGGCCGCCTTGGCCATGTTGTAGGGGCCGCCGTAGGGGTCGGTCTGGATCGCCGACTGACTGGAGATCATGATGATGTCGCCCCTCGGCCGCTCGCGCATGCTCGGCAGCACGAGCTGGGACATGTGGTGAGACCCGATGGCCATCGTGCCCATCACCCGCTCCAGTTCCTCAACCGGCGTCTTGGCCACCGGTGTGCCCCGGTTGGTGATTCCCGCATTGTTCACCAAGATGTCCACGTGTCCGAAGCGGGAGAGGACACCGTCGACCACTGCGGCTGCTTCTTCGTAGGAGCCTACGGACCCCTGAAACGAGGCTGCGTCTCCACCTCCGGCCTGGATCGTGGCGACCGTCTCGGTGGCCGCAGGTTCGTCCTTCCGGTAGTTCACCGCCACGCTGGCGCCGTCGGTGGCCAACCGGAGGGCGATGGCCCGACCGATACCGCGTCCGCCGCCGGTCACCAGGGCCACTCGTCCCTGCAGGCTCATCAGTCGTCCTCCTCGATTCCGGGCCCGGCGACCGCCCGGCCACGTCCATGCTCAGCGGCGCCCGACCCTCGGCAGCTGACCGGGGTGGTGGTCGTGGCCACGGGGTCGAGGTATCGCCTCGTTCACGGCGTCTGGCGGAGAATAGCGCCGCATCGGAACTTGTGCCTCCGGCCTGATCCGAGCCGGGCTCGGGGCCAAGGTGAAGGTGGGGCAGCGGGTGAGTCGATCGGTGACCGCGGGTGCCGATCGCCGCGACCGGGCCCCGGCTTGCATGGTGCGAGCAGACGAGTCGCGGACGTCGGCGATCCGAACGGTCCGACCAGCTATGGCCGGGTGACCTGTCGAAGATCTACCGATCGGCCCCTGGGAAGTGGCCGGGTCGGCTCCGACGTGGCGCTGGTTGGTTTGGCTGACCCATGAGATTGACGCCGGAGCCGGGGGGGTTACGGAGGAGTCGACTCAGCTGTGGGGTTCGCCCTCGGCATGCGAATGGTGTCGCCGCGACAGCAGTAGCAAGACGCCCAACCCTATGGCCATCATGGGTAGCACTACATTGACCTTACGAAGGGCGCTGTGCGCATGATCTGCGGCTTCCCGTGCCCGGTCTGCGGCAGCCTGTGCCTGCTCCGCCGCCTCCAGCACCTTCCCAACGTCGTCGAGCGCCTCCTGGGCTTTCGCCAGCCGAAGCTCCGCTTGCTCCAGTTTCTCTGCAGAGTCGGCCATCAGCCGGCTCTACTCTCACCGACGCTCTCGTGGTCCGCCCGTCCCCCGGAAGGTCTGGCTGGAAGACCAAAATGAGGTGGCGATCGGCACCCAGCACGGAACGGTACTCCCGGTCCGGAGATCCCAGCCGCACCGTGATGCCGGGAGAGGGATTACGCCTTGGCGGTAGGGAACGTTGCCGAACCCTGCCTCCTCGAGGGGGCGTGCCAGCAATCCTCCGCTGGGGGCCACGCAGAACGAGCCAGTGCCCACCCCGGCTGGCAACAGGGCCGGACGCCTCTGGCAAACCCCCGCTGTCTGGTTGATCCGGCGGCTCACGGCGGCCTGGAGAGATAGGGACAGGAGACTCGGGTCGGCTCGGGTGTGACCGGGTGCGGCCCGGCGCATAACCGCCCGGTTCAGACCTCGGCCGACCCGAGTCCTCAGAGAGTTAGTCCCCCCGGATGCCCGAATTCTTCCCGGGCGTCTGACCCGTCTTTGGCCATGGTGATCATGCCGCAGCTCCTGCCGCGGTCGTCTCGTGCCGTGGGTAAGGTGTGGAGTACCGGCGCTCATCGAGCAAGGAACCTGCGAGCATGAGCGAGCAATCAAGCCGTGTTGGACCAGATGTTGGTCTGTCCGCGAGGCATGACGAGTTCAGTAGTGCCCGTCGGTTTCGACTTCGGCGGTATTCCTTGAACCTGGGTCAGCTGCTCTTGCGAAGCGATCGGGACGCCAGCCATGACACACGAGTTGAGATCGTCTTTCAAAACGTGCGCCGCGTCGAGCTACCAATGGAACTCGATGGGCTTTGCATCAACCGACTGAGCGAACGGACCTACGCCCTCGAGGGACATCAGTGGAGGGGCCGAGTGGACGCCGGGCTCATGACGGTGGCGGAGGACCAGGGGAGCGACCGTGACCCCAGCTCCCTCTTCTCCGAGGACCTCGGAAGGGATGGCGCTGGCCCGGACACCCGGTTCGCGCCAGGCCCGAGCTGGGTCGTGGACGCCGCGACGGAGGGAGGCAAGACTCCCTGGCGTGACGGATGACGAACTCGTTGACGCTCTGAGTGCTTCTTGCTCAGCCCTGCAGAAAATGGCAGACCGGGACTGGGCACGACATGCCGGTTCGCTGGAATGGACCTGTTGGCAGACCATCGATCACACGATTGACTGCGTCCACTCCTTCGCCCTCCAGATTGGCGCACAGGCGACGTCAGGCTTCCTGCCCTTTGTTCCGATGCACGCCGAGGAGACGGCGACTCCGTCGGACCTCATCGAGGGCCTGCGGGCTGTCGGTGCCCTACTGGTTGCCATCGCCCGTGATTCCCCGCCGGACCGGACCGCATCGGACGGAATCGTGAGCCTGAGCCTCGCCGATTGGCGCGCACGAACTGCCTATGAGGTGGCCCTTCACACCTATGACGTCGTGGTCGGACTCGGCGGTTCCTTCTCCCTCTCACAGGAACTGGCTGCCTCAATCGCTGACAGCCAGGCGCTGTGGATGCTCGACCGAAGCCGATCGGATGGTGTCTCGGGTAGCTGGAGGGGTCTGGTGGAAGGCTCTGGTCGATAGTCCTTTGGACGGCGGAACGAGCCAGAACGGTTCGAGCCTTGGCCCAACAACTGAAGGCCATGGCCACCCCTCAAATTGACCAGTCGTCCACGACGATCAGGTCCGTGAACTCTGGGGCTCCCTCGAAGATCTCCATCATCGTCGCCCTGGCCTCAGTGAGTCCTTCATGGCGACGGGGGTCGTTCTCGCGCTCCCGAGCCTTCTCCTCACTATCGAACACCACCAGCATGATGACCCGGCTGGGGTCGTTCGAGTCCCACATTGCTGTCGCGTGGATGAGACCCGAATCCGGTTGTTCGGCCGCCTTCAACTGAGCGGTGAGCGTGACCAGGTCGTCTTCCCTTCCTGGCTTCAAGCGCGACGTGATCATCTGTGCCCACATACCGGCCACCCTTCCTCGTTGGTGACGCTGAGACTAGTCACCTCCAGTTTTGATTTCACTTGACCGGGGGCCAGTCCCGAACTGCGGGAGATCCGGAATTGCACGGTCTCTGACCTGAGCGGTCAAGGTGTCACAGCCCTTCCCCGCCATCTTCCGGGCACACCCGTCATCAACCGTGCACGCGTCCCGCCGGCGATACTCGGCAGGCAACGGACCCATCGTGCTCACCGTCTTTCCGGCCCCTCCGGGGAGCGCTCCTCATTCCTGCTTGCCGTGTACGGTCTCGCTCGCTCAGTTCCGTGTAGCCATGCGATCGGATTAGGGTGGCCTATGCCTAGTCTCGATGTTGTCGCCGTAATTACGGCCAAGCCAGGATCGGAGGCGATCGTAGGGAAAGCTCTGCGGGCGCTGGTCGGCCCGAGCCGGCGTGACCATGGGTGCATCTCCTACGATCTGTTTGCCTCCGATTCGACGCCCGGTACCTTTGTCACCATCGAGAAATGGCGATCGCAGGAAGACATCGACGCTCATATGGCTTCGTCGCACATCGCTGATGTGATCGCTACCGCCGGAGACCATTTCGACGGATTCCCGGCAATCCACACACTTCGCCCGCTGGGGTCGTAGCGGTCGAGGCTGCGGCTGCATGAATGTGGGGTCCGAACGCTTCTCGATCGGCCTCGATCGGATCCCCGACCTCACCGAGGCCGTCGGTGCCCCACCATTCGTAGATGAGGTCGATGGCGATCAGATTCGGTTCCGTCGGTCCGGCCGGACCTCCTCGGAAGTCCACCCAGCTCCCTGTAGAGCTGATGGTAGGACTCAACACTTCCTCCAGCTGAAAGAAGTTCGTCATCCACCCCCTGTCCTGGTGAGCGAGCCGTGCGCAGGCGTCTCGATCGGCCATGACTTGCTGGAGGACATTGGCCATGGCGACGGAATCGCCGGGGATGGCGGGAGCGTCGGGTCCGCGAGCGAAGCTGAGGCTCTCGTCCCTCGGGTGGCCGCGCTGGGCCTCGCCGGCTCCTTGGCCTGCCCACTACTTCCAGTGCCAGCTAGCCACGATGAGCCGCGCCGCTGTTTGGGACTGGGCCAAGGCGGAAGTGGTCACCGTGATGATCTCAATATGCGACTTGTGTACCGCATAGAACTGATCGCCAAACTGGGGCGGTGCGCCCTTCAGATTCAGCTCGTACGTAGCTTGGGCTGCCGCACCGAGCCGATCGTGGACGATGGACGTCTTGATGTGGCTCGTGCCGACCTGGGTGAGTTGGATCTTCGCTTCGGCCACTGCCGCGGATGCGAATGCGTTCCCAGTCGGTGCTCCAGCAGACGAGGTGACAATGATGTTCACATTCGCCACCGTGGAACCACTGACCGGGCCGACGCCGAACACCTTGATCCCATTGGAGGCCGCCGCCTTGACTTCGCCCGTGAGAGCATTGGCCAGAGTCGGATCATTGTGAGCTGCGGCGTTCAACAGCGCGGTGACGTCACTGCCGTTCAGCGGCACTTGCTTCCATTGGACCGGAAGGGTGAAGGAGAAGCCGTACTTGCCTTCGTTGACGACGGTCCCGGATACCGCGCCAGCTCCGGTCGCTCCCAACACGAGAAAACCTCCCGCGAGTATTGCTGATGCTCCACACAGGGCCAGCCATCGCTTCGGACGATCACGCCTCATCCCGGTATCTCCTCAAGTTCGAATGGCGTCGAGGCATTGACGGAACGCGACGACCCGACCGTTTGCTATCGGCAGCTTCTCCCCGAGAGTTGAGCAGCCAACCACCCATGCTGTTCAGAACCCCACCGGGCCGGGACTCCGGAGGAACGTAGCTGGACGGATCCTGGCCGCCGACGGCCGCGAGCACTTGTGATGCGGTTCAAAGTACGTCGGCCTTTTGGTGTTCCGAGCCGGGGCCGGGCGCTACCATGACGCCGTGCCAGCTCCCTCGGCGCTCACGCGCCGGCAGTTCTTGGCTACCTCCGCCATCGTGGCGACGACAGCTGTGGCCGGGGGCTGTACCACCTCGCCACGCCCGGACCGTTCTGCGCAGGGACGTGTCGCGGTGGTGGGTGCTGGACTTGCCGGGTTGACCGCGGCCCTGGACCTTCGTGCCGGGGGCTGGGAGGTGGTCGTGCTCGAAGCTCGCGATCGGGTCGGCGGCCGGGTGCACACACTGCATCTGCCGTTCACCGATGGGTTGCACGTCGAGGCCGGCGGGGAGTCCATCGACGACAATCACGGCCAGATCCAGGCTCTGGCCCGGCACTATCACCTGGCCCTGGCCCATCGGCCGGGGAACAAGCTGGAGACCGCCGCCGTGTATCTGGATGGCAGCCGGAGTGAACTGACGGCGTTCTCCGGCGCTGATCCCGGGGCATTGGCTGGATATGCCGCGTTCGGCGATGCCCTCATCAGGATGGCCGGGGACCTCGACCCCGCTCACCCTGAACTCGCCCCCCAGGCGGAGCTGTGGGACGGCCAATCACTGCAGGACTTTGCCTCCACCCAGGCGCTCGACGCCGGTGCTGAGCTCCTCGTTCAGTCGGACTACCGGGGCAATTTCAACGCCCAGTTCGATCAGGTGTCGCTTCTCTTCGTCCTCCAGCAGTCGGTCGTCGACGCGGCGCTACCCGAATCCGGGGTTGAGACGATGCGGATCGCGACCGGAAACAGCGCGCTGCCTCAGGCGATGGCGCGCGACCTGGGAGCGACCGTTCGGCTCAGTTCGCCGGTCACCAGGATCGAACAACACCCATGGGGAGTCCGCGTGCATAGTGGCGCGGGCTCGAACGATGTCGCCCCGGTGGACGCTGGCCATCTCGTCTTGGCGGTTCCACCGCCGGCCCTCCGGGCGGTTTCCTTCCTCCCCGCGCTGCCTCCGGAGGTCGTGGCCATGATCAATGAACTCGATCTGGGGCATGCGTTGAAGGTGTCGACTCAGTACGACCGGAGGTTCTGGTTGTCCGAGGGCTTGTCGGGGTTCACGATCACGGACCAACCCTTCGGCATCGGTTGGGACGCCACCGACTCCCTACCTGGGGGTGCCCAGCGGCCCGGTGTGCTCACTCAGTTCGTGACCGGAGCTGCCGCCCGGTCCGGCGCCGCCCTCAGCGATCGGACCCGCATCGCCACATTCCAGCGGCAGCTTGATGTCGTCTACCCGGAGGGGAGCGGGCACAAGAGCGACATCGCCACCACTGTGGCCTGGGCCGACGAGCGTTACACGGGAGGCGGCTACGCGGTCTACGCGCCCGGCCAGATGACGCGGTTCTGGCCGCTTCTCCGCCAGGCGCACGGCTCCATCTGGTTTGCCGGCGAACACACCGAGACCCTGGCGGGCTACATGGAAAGTGCCGTGCGCTCGGGCCACCGGGTGGCCGCGGCTATCGGCCCGGTGTCTCGCTGAACCAGGGTCGGTCGGCTCACTCCGTGGGGTTCGAGCCCTGCTGCCCGCCGATCCGGCATCGAGCGGCTCCGGACCACCGACTTCGGTCTCGGCGCTCGACCGGCCGAGGGTTCCCGACGCCGCTGATCAGCTGAAAAGCAAACGGGCCCAGCGCCGTCTGGTCCGCCACAGACGTGCTGGGCCTGTTTGCTGGGGTTCCCGCCAGCGCCATCTTGCCTGATCGGCCACTCGAATGCAACTGTGAATTGCAACGAGCCTGGAGGCATCGACGCAGCCTCCGTGGCGCCGCCCAGGCAATCGGGCCCCACGTGCCCGGATCCGGGTGTCCCGGCACCCCCAGCCGTGCTGGGCGTGCCCGCCCGGAGACCTATGAGGGCGGGGTGAACTCAGGATCGAGTTCA
Organism: uncultured Acidimicrobiaceae bacterium; assembly: GCA_963812525.1. Lineage (GTDB taxonomy): Bacteria > Actinomycetota > Acidimicrobiia > Acidimicrobiales > RAAP-2 > Bog-756. The sequence goes on along the minus strand of CAWEVL010000011.1, from coordinate 1,124,153 downwards.
AGGAACTGGTCGACGAGCGCTTCGAGCCCGACGGCAAAGAGCGACCACTGCTGATCTTCCCCAAGCGGACCGGTCGGACGGGTCACCATCTCGACGTGATCACTCGTTCGTTCACGCAGTCCGCACCCCTCGGCGAAGGCAATCGCCGCCATCGTGAATTGGTCCATCGACCAGGGCTGACGCATCCGAAATCCGAGCACGGCTATGAGAACGTTGAAATTCTCACTCCAGAACGTGGTGACCGACTGGTAGCCGTCCGTCAGGGCTGCTTTGATGCGCGCCTGTCGATCCGGTTTTGCGGTGGCAATGGCGATGGCAATGACACTGATCCACAGCGGCCAGCTGGTCGATTCGTCGATGGCGGTGCTGCTGGCGTTGCCTTCCACCCGGCACACCTCATGGAGCGCTCGAATGCGGGATTCTGGGGTGGTGAGGTCGAGAGTGCCCAGCATGGCCACGGCTCGCTGTCCGCTTCCCTGAGCTCGACGCGCCTCGTCCCGCGCAATGGTGACCAGGACCTCGGTCTGGAACTCGGCTTGGTTGTCCCAGATGCGCTTGATCACCGACGCGTTCGTGATCCGCGTGCCCGTCTTCGCCTCCACCCGCTGGAAGACCCTCTTGAAGGTGAGGTTGCTCGAACCAGCCTGGAGACCCTCTTCGAAGAGGATCTCGCGTCCCTCTTCGAGGAGCGTGGTCCGCAGCTCCTCTCGTTTCCACCTGGTCGCCTGCAATGTGGTCACGGGTCTGGCTCCGAGCCCTTCCATCGGGTGTGAGCACCCTGGTATCTCGCCTACCTACCGATAAGACTACCTCGGATCAGCGAAGATCGCCCTCGCCGGGCAACGGTCTTCGCCGGCGCGGCAAATCAAGAACGGCTGGTGGCCGCTCGAGCTCTGACGACTTGAGCGTCCCGACCCACCCGGCAGGTGGCAAGGTGGGGAAGGGTCGCTGACCCGGTCGTGCCAGCGACGCCACGGCAAGATGGTCGGCGCAACGCGGTGTCTCCGGGATCGCCGCCGACGCGATGTGAAGCCCCACCGTGGGCGCGGGCGGCATCACAGCCGACGTCTGCTACACCGCTCCGTACGGATTTCGCACCGTCGCACAGACGTGGGGGATGAGAATCCTCTAGCAATTGATGGAGAAAGGTGTTACAAGGAGATGGAGGGGCAACGGCGGAAAAAAGGCGGAAGATGATGCGGCGGACTCTGGTAGGTGCTGTACTTGGGCTGTTCCTTATCGCGTTTGCACTGGTGACGATTCCCGGTGCCGCGGGGGCGTCGGCGAGACCACCGAGATTGAAGAAGCCCGGAGCGCCGACCGGTCTCGTCCTGACACCGGTCAACACCGCCATTGCCGTTTCATGGGCGGCGCCGCTCTCCGACGGTGGTTCGCCCGTCATCAGCTACTCGGTCAAGGTGACCAAGGGAGGAGGTCCCTGCACGTCGACCGGCCCCACATCCTGCCTCACCAGCGGATTGAAGAACGGCAAGAGCTACGCCGTGAAGGTCCAGGCCGTCAACGTGAAGGGCCCCGGGCCGGCAGCACGCCTGTCGGCCGTCCCGACCACGGCTCAGAACTGTGCCTACGTCGGGCCCTATGCAAACCTGCAGAACTGTAACAATCCCAACCTGTTCGCGGCCAACTTGACCAACGCCAATCTGAGCGGCGCCAATCTGTCCGGTGACAGCCTGTACTACACGAACTTCACCGGGGCCAACCTCAGCGGCGCGAACCTGACGGGAGCGGGCGCGCAGAACGCCACCTTTGCCAATGCCAACCTGACCAACGCCGACCTCACCAATGCGGCCCTGACCAATGCCACGTTGGTAGGAACCACGCTGACCCACGCCACGCTGACCGGCACCGACCTGACCAACGAGTCCTCGAGCGGAATCGTCGGCACGCCGAGTACCCTTCCGACCGGATGGAGCCTGGTCGGCGGATTTCTCGTCGGGCCGGGTGCCGACCTTCTGGGTCAGAACCTGTCTGGCCTCAACCTGTCTGGCGCCGACCTGGCTGGGGTCAGCATCTACTTCACCGACTTCGCGGGCGACAACCTCACGGGCGCCAACCTCACCGGCGCGGCGGGGGACAACGCCGACTTCGCGAACGCTGACCTGACTGGCGCCAACGTCACCAACGCCGACCTCTACGGCGACAACTTTGCTGGTGCCACATTGACAGGCGTGACGTGGTCGAACACCGAGTGCCCCGACGCATCCAACAGCGATGGCGACGGGGGCACGTGTGTCGGATACGGCATCTGACGCTGGCCTGTCACCGACGTACAGCTCCGAGTCGGGGCGCTTGGATCGGCCCGGGTGACGGCGGGGCTGCTCGGTCTTCCCCGAGCCACCGACGATCGTCAGCCGGAACCGGCTACGAGACTGGCCGCCGGTCAGGCACCGACCACGTTCGAAACGGTCGAGGTGTCGACGCCGGGCGTCGACCACTCGGGGTCCAGCTCGAAGAATGCACTCGACAGGGCATCGAGCGCTAGCCCGAACAACGACCATTCCTGCTCCGCGCCGTCGGGTCCGGTGGGCCGCATGATCCCATTCATGTGCTTCGCGTCGACCCGGTCCCGCAGGACGCAGCCCTCGGCCAGTGCCGCGACGGCGATGGTGAACTGACGGACCGTGAGCCCCGGGCGTACCCGGTATCCGATGAAGTCCATCCCGGCCTGGTAGATCCCCTCCATGCGCTCGGTGACCACTTGGTAGGACTGTTCCAAGGCGGCGTCGATCCGACTGCGGCGATCGGGTGAACCACCCACCGCGGTGATCGCCCAGATGCCGATCCAGATCAACCAGTCCGTCGATTGTCGAAGGGCTCTTGTGTTCGAGGCGGTTGAGATTCGGCAGACTTCACGCATCGTCGATCGCCTGGACTCCTCGGATGAGGGATTCATGGTCATGAGCACCGGGGCCAGGTCCTTCAGGGTGTCGGCGATTTCGGAGGCGCTGTCGTCTGCTGCAGCGGTGGCCAGTACATCGGTTTGGTAGTCGAACTGGTCTATCCAGATCCTGCCGATCAGTGAGGCGTTGGTAACTCGGATTCCAGTCTCCGCCTCCACCCGCTCCCGAGCCCGTTTGAAGGTGAGGATGTCACCGCCCGCGCCGATACCTTCCTCTCGGAGGATGCCCCGCCCGGCCTCGATAAAGAGGTCGCGGAACTCGTTCCGACTCAGCCTCGGGCGTTCCGTCGCCATGAGAATCCCCCCGCCTCGCCAGGTGGGCTGCACCTCAGCCCCGCCAATGCATCGGCAAGCCAAATCCACAATACAGGCCGACGTATCATTTCGTGACCCTCTGACCAAGGCTCCGAGCGGGCCAGGTCCGTGTTCCCCGAGAATCGTCTTGGGGCGGCGCGGCGCTCACTCACTCAGACGGTCGGAGGGGTGCCATCCGTGGATGGTTCCCGTGTTCCCGTCGCGGTCACCGCGTGATGGCCGACAGGACTCTGCTCACGCGGACGTGACCGTGAAGTGTCTCTGGCGAGGCGAAGTCCGGCCGCCGCCAGTGCTGCTGACGTGAGAAAGCCCAGGGTGATCGATGCGCGAGTGGCCACGCTCCACTGACTCCGGCGGTAGGTATTGGGCTCGATGAGCAGTCCGACGATCCCCGCCATGCCGATGCCGGCGCAGACCAGCCCCGACCCGAGACCTGCGTCCTCCTTCTCGACGTGGGCGGCGGCCATGACCGCGGCAACGGGCATCGGCCACGGGGCGGCGACACCGGCCCCCCATCCGACGAGGATGCCGGCCGGCACGGACAGCGGGACTTGGATTCCCAATGGTCGCCCCGGGAGGTTGTCGCGAATGGCGACGAGGGTCCCGAATCCGACATTGCCGGCGAAGCCGAGCGCAGCGAAGCGGAGCGCACGGTGGGCGTTGTCAGACATTTGGTTCGTACACGCTGACCTCCCTAGCCCGAGCACCGCGCCGTGAGATGACTCGACCCCAACAAATGTCACACGATCCCAGTACCGGATCAAGGGGTCAGGACCTCTCCACGGAGGCAGTGCCCTGCCGCTCAGCCGGGAATCGGGGCAGGCTCAACGGCTGGCCACGCCTGCCAAGGTGGTCATTGCTGATGCCGGACACATGGTCAACATGGAGGCGCCGGCGGAGGTCAACGCGTTGTTGCGGGAAGTGGTGCTCAGCGCCGGGAGTCGGACCGGATCTGGGAGGCGAGGAGACTGATCGGGTGGTCTGTCCCCGGCGGGTCCACGCTCGAGCGCACCTGGCGCCCACCCCACCGGTGAGTCCTGGTGCCCGTCCCTCAGCCCGTTGACGATGGCGCCCTTGCGGGGGCGTGTGGCACGCCGGGCGTCACGCGGTGAGCAGGGTGGTGACGTTCTGGTGGAACAACCCGGGGGCGTCTCGTGGATCGCAACCGGCGCGCTCATAGTCCTCAACTGGTGACGCGGTGCCTTCGGAATGGGGGAAGTCGCTGCAGAACATGAACAGATCGCCAGCCTTGGCACCTAGTCGTGTGGGTTGCTCGTAGGAGAATGACGACACCCGGACTTGGTTGCGGAAGAACTCACTCGGGCGCCGATCGAGTGTCGTCGGGGCTTTGCCGTTGAGCGCGGAAGTGAAGTCCCACCCCCCGTCGAGCATCAGCAGGTACTGGGGGACCCAGATCGAAGAGAGCTCGACCACCCCGATATGCAACCGAGGGTGCCGGGCAAAGGTGCCATTGACGATGAGGTCGGTGATGGCGATGGCCGGTGGCACCCACAGGAAGACCGACTCCAACACCGGTACGAAGCTGTCATCAGGGTCTGAGTAAAAGGCGTCGTCGAGGACACGGGGTTGATCGGCAACATGAAAGACCGGGGTGATTCCATGGTCGACGAAGGACGCCCACAGCCGGTCGTGGTCGGGATGCGAGAGGGGCCGTCCGTCGACGGCGGCCGGGGCGATCATTCCGAGGTGCACACCGGCCGACGACAGCGCGTCGAGTTGGGCTTCGAGCCACCCCGGGTCCCGCAGGGTGAGGTGTGCGACCGGGTGGAGTCGGCCTCGGCCTTCGGATGCGACCACCTCGCACCACCGATTCCACGCGGCCATATTCGCCGTCAGCGCGGGCAGCGATTCCGACAATCGGCGCTCCCACAGCAGCCCGAAGTTCGGGAACACCACCGCCTGGTCCAGAGCCATGGCATCGAGCTGGCTCACCCGTGCCGCAGGGTCCCAGTACGATGCCGGCAGGACCTCGTCGTAGACGTATTCGGCGGGCAAATGTGCCCGCTGTCGCTGTCGGTGGCGGCCCAACTCCTCGGTGGCTCGAGGAACCTGTACATCGGCCACGTCGAGGCGACGATCCCGCCAGGTCAGCCAGGGATAGCCGTACTCGTCATCGACGATGGTCAGGGCTTCGTCTCTGTACTCGGGGTCGATGTACTCCGACCAGAGTGTGCGCGTCTCGTAAAGATGCTGGTCCGAGTCGATGATGGCCATCGCCGCGTACCTCCTCGCCACCAGTATGGCCCATCGATGGGGCTGGCGGCGGGGAAGTGGTCGCCCAGCCGCATGGAGGCTGGAACGCGCCAATGTCCTGAGTCGCCGACAGGGATCTTGGGTCCGACCACGACGACCGGAAGGTCAACTGCCCGCTGTCCCGTTGTCATGGGGGAGACCACGTCCCGGGAGGTGTCGCCTCGTCTGACCCTCACTACTTCTCGGACGAGCGGTGAGGGCCGCCCGACTCTGTAACATGTGGTCAACCGAGAACCGCGTAAGAGGAGATAGCGCTCGTGACGGTATCGCTCCTTGCCGTGATCGTGGATTGCCGAGATCCGCGTGAGCAGGCGGCCTTCTGGGCCGCCGCCCTGTCCCATCAGATCGTCGAGCGCAACCCCAGCGAATTCCGGGTGTTCAATCGAGATGAGGCCGGCCCGTCGCTCTACTTCATGAAGGTCGATGAGCCAAAGATCGTGAAGAACAGATTGCACCTCGACCTGTTGGCCAAGGGGCCGATGGAATCTGAGGTTGCCCGCCTGGTGGCAGCGGGAGCCAAAGTGGTTGAAGCCCGCGAGGATCCCGATTCTCTCAAGAACCGGGACACGTGGACGGTGATGCAGGATCCGGAGGGCAACGAGTTCTGTGTGACCAGCTCCGTGAAACTCACCGGTTGGACCTGAACGGGCCGATCGCCGCGGCCGAGCCGTTCCGGACGCTTCCCGGTGCGTCACCCTCATCCGTCATGGTGCGACCTGGGAGTTCGCATCGGTGTCCGGGATGTGCCCGGTCTTCTCGGGAGCGACGAGCGCGAACGGAATCGCTCGGCGATTGGGTGTTCGCCTGCTCCCTATACCGATTCCGCAGGCTTGCGCTCAGGCTGCCCCGAGTAGCTTTGCCCGTCCCTGACGGTGACCTCACCGTCGTCGCCCAGTCGTCCCTTGGCAAAGCGACTTGCCAGTTGGTGGGAAACTCCGAAGGCCTTTCCGACCTCGGTGATCGTCATTCCTTCTTCCCGTAGCACTGCCGCGGTGGACGAACGAGTCGCACGTCGACATCGCTCGAAGTCGTCGAGCAATTCGGCCACGGTTCTGCTCAGGGTCGCGGAGTCGCGAATCCTGCACGATTCCGTCAGGCTCATGTCGTTGGACAAGTCATCGAGCGCTTCTCGGTTCATGGAGTTCAACGACGTGACCCCGGCCACCAATCGTTCGCCCGCCTCGACGTAACGCCCGGCATCTCGAATCATCCGCTCTCGTGCCGCTGTCATCCGGGTGAGTGTAATCCACCCCTATCCGGTCCGAGGTCCATGATGCCGCCTGACCTGGACCGCAGTGACCTGCCGGTTCTTGCCGGCAAATCGTTTGACCAATACCGAGCCTAGAGGTAGGCGGTCACCTCGAGCCGGCGACCGTCGGGGTCCTCGAACTGGACGGTGGCCGAGACCCCACCGGTATCGATGACCTTCCCGTCCGAGGCACCTCGATCCTGCAAGCGGAGGCGAATGGCCTCGAGGGCGTCGCGATCGGCCGCGAACAGGGAAATGTGGTCGATGGCGTCACCTTCGTAGAGGAGGTTCCCGCCGGCCGGACGTGTGAGCCGCTCCCTGGTCGCGTCGGCTGATCCGTCGATCAAGTGGAGGAATGACGAGTCCGGGAAGAAGAGCAGTACATTGCGCTCCTCTCCGGGGACGCTGATGTCGCTCGGCTGGAGGTCGAAGACCTCTGAGTAGAACTGGACCGTCTTGTCAAGGTCACGACTGGCGAGAGCCACGTGGTTGATGCCGCTGAGCAAGGGTTCTGTCACCGAACGCTCCTTGTCTGGACCTTGCCGAGCACAATAGACCACGGCGACCGCCGACACGCTGGCCTGTCAGACGGTCGGGGGCAACCGAGCGGCGACCCCCGGTGCGTTCATCCCAGGTGATGCCGTGGAGCTCCAGGTGGGCTTCGTGGGACCGAGACGGAGACGAGCCCGGGCGAGCCTCCGGTCGGGCACCCCTACCTGGTGTGGCGGCCCGGTCGTCGCGCCGAGACGGCCCCGGACCCCGCGTGCCTGGCGGCGCCTTCCCTGTCCCTCGGGCTGGCTCCGGGACGAGGCTGAGCGTCGTGAGGCGTGCCGGGGGGCGATGGATTGAGGCGGGTGTCCTGCGCCTCCCTGGCCCCGGACTACGCAGTCGCCGGTCCCAGACTCATCGGGGCACGTAGTACGGCTGGTCACAGCGGTAGCCGTGGGTGGATGCACTCACCGCCGGATCGTCGAGGCGCTGGAAGGTGCCGCTGACGACCCGACCGATGAGGTAGCAGGTGGTCGGCACCTTTCCGGCCGGATTGCTTGCCGGAATGAGATTGCCGTTGGAAAAGTTGGTGATGTGCCGGAGGGCCTGCAGCACGCTCCCGCGGCTCGGGTGCATGCCGGCATTGTGGAGGGCGTCAGCGAAAAGTTCGGCACACAGCCAGCCGGCCAGCGTGAAGTAGTCGGTTTTGAAACCGGGCGATACCTTCTGCACCCAGAAGTTGAACGTGGAGACGGACGGGATGGCCTTGGCGTCCCCGCCCAGGTAGAGCGAGGCTGGCTGTTCGAGATACGCGCCGTCGACGGTCGCGGCCCCTCCGGAATTGGCCACCAGTACGTCGCTGTAGGCCGGTGCACCGAGGACGACGATCGGGTGGAAGTTCTGCTGGTCGAGATCCTTGAGGGCTGCCGAAGCGTAGTTCTGCGGCATCTGCTCGAGAAAGAGGATCTGGATCCCGGCGTTCTTCATGGCCACGACGTTCTGGGTGAAGTCGGTCGTCGTCGGGGGAAGCGCTGGATCGTACTGGACCCGGTAGCCGAGATGTTCCATGGCGGCCTTCTCGTTGTTCCAGGCCCGCACGGTGGGCGGCACCGCGGCGATGATCGTGCCGGTGTGAAGAATCTGGTGGGGGAACCTCTTCTTGAAGTAGGCGAGGGGCCCGAGCGGCCAGCCCTGCGCCGCCGGCGCGGGGCTGAAATTGTTGGGCAGTTTCTGGGTGGCCGGGTCAAGGGACTCCGAGACGTCGGGAAACTGCGGGTTGGCGGCCAAGACCGATCCACCAAAACTGTCTTCCAGGGACAGGCCTCCGACCGTGGCGAAATCGTTCTGCACGGCGACCTGAGTGAGCTGCTTGTTGAGGGCGCCGGTGAACCGGTCGTCGGCGCTCCGCACGACGAGCTTCCGTCCGTGGATGCCGCCATTGGCGTTCACATAGGCGGCATAGGCCTCGGTGCCGACCGCACCCCCCTCGAACAGACCGCCGACCTGGGTGGAGACGTTCCCGATGGTCACCGAGTGGGAGGTGATCCCGGTGAAGTCTTTGAACGCGGAGGCCGGAATGGGCGGGGGCGAGTTCGAGTCGGTCGCAGCGTTCGCCGAGCTCGCCGAACCGACGCCGGCCACCAGTGCGGCCAGCGCGGCGAGCACCGTGACGCTTCCCATGAGGGTCTTCCTGGTGCCGACCACGGTCTGGAATGTCTGGCCCATGTTCCCCCCGGGGATCATTGTGCACCGGCCCCTAGCCTGGATCCACCTGGTACCTGTCTGACTGGAACCTACACATGGCGGACCATCCGTGCAGGCACTACTCCCGGAGTTGTCCCGGACGGTGCGATCAACCGGCTGGTCGGATGATGGCGCTCGGCGGCCCTTGCCGCAACGACCGGGTGCAGCAAGCGATCTCACCGGCTGCCGGCCTCCAGCCACCGGACCACGGCTTGCACCCTCCGGAAGCCGTCGCTGTCGTCCGGCACGGCGAGCTTGGTGAGGATCGACCGGACGTGGGACTCCACCACCTTCGGCGAGAAGAAGCGCGGTCCTCGACGCCCTCTGGCTGGCCGCAATTCTCCTGCTGGCTCTCCGGGGCGAACGGTTCTGCGTGCTTGGGCCGGGGTCATCACGCCGAGCCGTGGGATTGCCGTCGCAACCGCTCGGTCGACACTGGCCATTACCGTCCCGGTGCCGGCCTCTTATAGCCATGTTCCGAGGTCCCGCTTACCCGCCTGGAGGACGGCATCGGTCGACAGATCCGGGTGGTCCACCGGCCATGAAGGGCCGGCTTCCCGGCCCGGGAATGTGGCGTTGTCCCTTCGGTCCACGGCCCCGAGGCGGGCCGGCGTCCGGTGGCGGGGCCACCCACTCGCCATCCGATGGGCCCGTGACCTGGATGATGACCCGAGCCCGTTGCTTCCGGGAGGGACCCGTCCGGTGACCTTCCGGGGCCGCTCCGGTCGAATAGGCACGGTCACGGGGAGTGAATGCGATCTCACGTAACCGGCCATTGGTGGCACCGTCCATTTGAAGTATGGGAGAGTCCTGATGCCGTAGAAACAAGGTGAAGCGATTCACTGAATAAGAGGGGTGATCTGATGGTTAGGAATCGAGGGGTCCGGCTCGGGGTGGTCGCCTTGGCCGCATCGGCGGCCTGCCTGCTGGCCACGACCGGGAGCGCGGCCGCCAGAGTGGCCGCCGGGCACGAGCGGACCGTTACCTGTGGCTCGCTGAGCGGCGTGAACAGCGACGACCACACCCTGACCTTCAGTCACTGCACCGGACCCACCGGTGGCTACGGAACGCTCAAGGCACCGATGCACAGCCCGGTCACCATCCATTGGGCCAGCGGCCAGTCCACGCAGATCAGCTTCACCGCCCACAGCGTGCGGGGTCCCCGTTCGGTGTGCCCGGGTCAGACCCGGGTGGTGGGCCAGGTGACCCAGACCTCGATCAAGGGGTTCAAGCTGCTGTTCGCCGGCTCGTACTGCTCCGACTCGACCCACCACGTGACCCTGGTCCCCCACACCCGGATCAAGTTCTGAGGGCGGGATCGGGCCAGCTCGGCCACCCACCGCCGGGATAGCGGGTCGGATCCCGACGGGACCACCGCCCGAGCGGGGTCCCGTGACCACGGGCCCGGGGAGTCCCGAACTTCCGTGACCTGCCGTTGGCCGACACGCGGGGAGGGCGCCCGGGAACCAAGAGCGATCGCACCGCGCCTTCTCAGTGGCTAGCGTTGCGCCACCGGGAGGAGGAGACGATGCGTCGGCTGCCGAAGGGGATCGTCGGAGCACTGCTTGGCGTCCTGGCGCTCGTCTGCGGGACGGCCGTCCCGGCGTCGACGGCGTCCGGGGCCGAGGCCGCCACCGCCAGCCCCTACATGCGGGCCTGTGGTACCCAGTTCTGCATCGGGTCGAACGTCTTCTATCCCTACGGGGCGACGACCTACGAATCTACCGACCAGGCCGGAATCGACAATCCCGTCGGTGCCATCCTGTTGGCTCGAAGCCAGCATCTGAACTCGATCCGGCTGGTCAACTTCCTGAACCACGACGGGGCTCCCGGGTCGGCACCCTATGACGCCACCGCCTGGGCCAAGGTGGACCGATTCATCGCCGATGCCGAGTTCGCCAATCTCAGGATCGTGCTGGATCTATCGGACTACAAAGCCGAGCTGTGGAACGCCTGCAGGGATCCCTATACCCACTCGTGGACCAAGTTCCTGACCTTCGTCGCCCACCGGGTGAACACGGTGACCGGCTCGACCTACCAGAGCGACCCGGAGATCATCCTGGTCACCTTCACCGGCGAGCCCCTTCCCGCCGGAGCCCATACCTTCACACGGGCCAACGGGAAGACCTGCACCATCTCCTACTCCACCTCGCAGTTGACCCAGTTCTACGCCACCGTCGAAAGCCGGTGGAAGTTGCTTGATCCCAACCACCTGACGGCCGCCGGCGGGATGTCCAACATCGATCGACCCAACTCGGGCATCGACTGGCAGTCCATCTTCGGCAACGCGGCCAATGACGTGTGTTCCTTCAAGACCTACGGGGACATGTTCGCCTGGCTCCCCACCGGCGCCGACTACTGCCGCAACGTGCTCCACAAGCCGTGGTTCAACGACGAGTGGGGATTCACCCAGTCGATGGGCGACGGGCCTCGGGCGCAGTTCTTCGACGCCGAGTTCGCCAACAACCAGGCTAACGGTGCCGCGGGGAACTTCTACTGGAACGCCAACTACCTGATCGCGCCGACCACCTACGACGTGGGTCCGGGGACGCCGCTGACCCAGGCCGCGGTGGTGGCCAACGCTCCTGGTTAGCAAGGCCCCGTCTGTGGGCGCTTCGCCGACCGCCACCCCGGGGGCACCCGGAGTGGTGAATGGGCACACCGCCACGGCGGACCGGACCCGTCACCCCGTGCGTGCCTCTGTCACCCGGATGCCTCGTTGTTCACGGTGTGTTCGCCCACTGTTCGCGGTGTTGTCACCGTTCCCCGCGCGGTGCTGCCATCGGTGCTCCACACCCCACCGACTTGCTCCATCACCCTCCGTGAGACCAGATGACAAGACTTTGTCCGCGTGTCAGAGTGCACCCATCCGCTGAATTGGCGGCCGGTGGGCAACACCGCAGCGGATCCTCTGGAGACGGAGGGAACAACTTCGCAGAACGCGAGACCTGGGGGCAGGGAGTCAGTACCGGGCGGACAAGTCGCTCGGGGGGCAACGCAGCACCGAGGAGGCGTGGCAAGCGATGGGCACAGCAACGGTTGGTCGGAGCCGTGGGCGGAGCAGGTCCCGCGTCCGGCGGCACACATCCCACGACGAGGCGGCGTCGCCTCCTCGTCCTTCCCGCATCCGGCGCGTCGGCGTCATCACCGCCGCGGCGGCCACCATGACCCTCGGATTGGTCGTCGCCACTGCGCAGCCCTCGGCGTCCGCCACCAGTCCGGTGGCCATCGCCGTCACCTCGTCGCCGTCCCCGGCCGCTTCCACCCAGGCCGTGGCCTACCGCATCACCATGACCAACAACGGCGCCTCGGCGGCCACCAACCTGACCCTCACCGACGCCTTCAACGGGTTGGGCTTCGGCCAGGGGACCCAGCCGGACATCCAGACCGCCGTCGGCACCTGTACCTACACCGCCCCCACCGAGACCTGCACCGACCCCACCTTGGCCGCCGGCCAGGTCTGGACGGTGACCATGACCATGGCCGTGAGCGCCGCGTCCTCGTCCGCCTACTCCGACACGGCCACCGTCACCGGCACCGAGGGCACCGCCTTCACCGCCTCGGCCACCGTCAATTCCACCGCCAACCCGGCCCTCCCCGCCGGGTTCACCCAGACCAAGCTGGCCGGCGGGCTGGCCAAGCCGATCGTCCTGGACTTCGCCCCCAACGGCGACCTCTACATCGGTGAACAGGGCGGCAAGATCGTCGTCTACCACAACGGCACCGTCCAGCCCACCCCCGTCCTCTCCATCCCCGTCTTCGAACAGGGTGAGACCGGTTTGCTGGGCATGGCCCTCGACCCCAACTTCGCCACCGACGGCTACCTCTACGTCTCCTACACCGCCGCCCTGACCACCTCGACAGGGCCGAACCAGCCCTTCGCCCGGCTGTCCCGGTTCACCGTGGTCAACGGCGTGGCCAGCCCGACCACCGAGAAGATCCTCTACACCGGGAACCAGGTCCAGCTCGAGGACGGCACCGGCGGCAACTACGACCACGCCGGCAACGATCTCAAGGTCGGCCCCGACGGCAAGCTGTGGTGGAGCGTGGGGGACAACGTCCCCACCATCAGCAACGGTGAGAACCTCGACAACATCTACGGCAAGATCCTCCGCTTCAACCTTGACGGGTCCGTCCCCTCCGACAACCCCTTCGTCAACGTGACCGGCGCCGTTCCGTACATCTACGCCTACGGCCTCCGCAACCCCTGGCGGTTCACCTTCCTGCCCAACGGCCAGGCCATGACCGAGGACACCGGCTCGAACTACTGGGAGGACCTCGACACCATCCAGGCCGGGGGCAACTACGGCTGGCCGTTCAAGGAGGGGAACTGTGGCAGCTGCGGCTACCTCAACCCCGCCTCCGAGTACGGCCACTACCCGACCGACGGGGCCGCCTCGGCCATCGCCGCCTACTCCGGCAGCACCTTCCCCCAGGCCTACGACCACGTGGTCTTCTTCGGCGACTACGTCCGCAATGACATCGAGGCCGTCACCTTCGACCCCAGCTACCAGACCGGCGTCGCCGACAACATCTTCGACCTCAACGCCGGGACCATCGCCGATCTGATCGAGGGGCCCGACGGCAACCTCTACTTCGTCAGCATCTTCGAGGGCACGGTGTCCGAGATCTCCGCCACCGGGCCGTTCCCCCCGACGGCATCGGCCACGGCCACGCCCATCGCCGGTGGCGCTCCGCTGTCCGTCCAGTTCTCCTCGGCCGCCTCGAGCGACCCCTACGGCAAGGCCCTCACCGAGTCGTGGAACTTCGGCGACGGCTCACCCCTGTCGACGGCGGCCAACCCCACGCACACCTATGCGGCGGTCGGCCCCTACACGGCCACCCTCACCGTCTCCAATGGCAACCAGTCGTCCTCCACCACCACCAACGTCGTGGTGGGCCCGTCCCCGCCGGTGGCCTCCATCACCGCGCCCTCGACCTACAACGCCGGCCAGACCATCGCCTTCTCCGGGACGGCCACCGATCCCACCGACGGCACCCTGCCGGCCTCCGCCTACACCTGGACGGTCGACGAGTACGCCAACGGCGTGCTCCAGCCCAACGTCTACGCCGAGGTGGCCGATCCCTTCTCCGGCCCCACGACCGGCTCCACCTCCGGCTCGGTCACCATCCCCACCGACCCGTCCCAGGTGCCCAACAGCTTCTACCGCATCACCCTCTCGGTCACCGACTCGCAGGGCCTCACCACCGTGGTGACCAAGGACCTGCACCCCAACCTGACCACCTTCTCGACGTCGACCAACGTCCCCGGCACCGGTTACTCGGTGGACGGCGCCTGGGAGACCGGCCCGGTCACCTTCACCGGGGTGGCCGGGGTGGTCCACGTGCTCGACGGGATGTTCCTACCCCAGACGGTGGGCGGGGTCGGGGCCCGCTACCGGTTCTCGGGCTTCGCCGACGGGAGCGCCCTGACCGACACCATCACCGCGGGATCGGGGCCCGGCACCTACACCGCCCAGTACGAACCCGTGGTCAACTCGGTGCCGTCTCCCTGGGCCAGCGCGGACATCGGGGCCCCCATCTCGGCCGGCACCGCCGACTACTCGGCGGCCGACGGGAGCTTCTACCTGGACGGTGGCGGGGCCGACGTCTTCGGGGCCAACGACCAGTTCCACTACGTGTACCAGACCCTGGCCGGCGACGGCACCATCACCGCCCGGGTCCGCTACCAGTCGGACTCCGCCGCCTGGGCCAAGGCCGGGGTGATGATCAAGCAGTCGCCCACCGCCGGCTCAACCTTCGTGGACGCCCTGGTGGCCCCCGACGTCAGCCCGACCACCCCCAACGTCAACGGGATCGGTTGCGACGCCAACGGCTGCCTGGCCCCGCTGCCGTCGGTCAACCCGGCCATGGGCTACGGGGCCCGCATGCAGTACTCGGGCTCCAAGTCGAAGACCCCGGCGAGCTACCCGGCCGGGTTCACCTCCCCCAACAAGTGGATCAGGCTGTCCCGGACCGGCAACCTGTTCATGTCCTGGATCTCCTCCGACGACGTCAACTGGACCCTGATCGGCTCGACCACCGTGTCCATGACCGGTCCGGTCACCATCGGGCTGTTCGACACCTCCCACAACATCGGTGAGGACAGCACGGTGGCCTTCGACCACGTCCAGGTGACGGCGCCCGCCCCGCCGGGACCGCTGCCGTCGCCGTGGACCGACACCGACGTGGGCTCGCCGGCCATCGCCGGCTCGGCGTCCTACGACAACGGGGTGTTCTCCGTCAACGGTGCGGGCACCGACATCTGGGGGACCAACGACCAGTTCCACTATGTGGACCAGCCCGCCGCAGCCAGCGGCTCGATCGTGGCCCGGGTCACCTCGGTCAGCAACACCAGCTCCAACGCCAAGGCCGGGGTGATGGTCAAGCAGTCGACCACGGCGGGGAGCCCATACTTCCTCATCGCCGATTCACCGTCGGGCCTGATCAAGGTCCAGTACGCCTTCAACGGCTCGCTGACCTCGCTCACCGAGCCCTTCCCCAACGGGTGGATGAAGATCAGCTGGACGGCGGCCGGCAAGTACACGGCCTCGCTCTCCACCGACGGGGTCACCTGGACCCCGGTGCTGTCCAAGACCCTGGCCATCACCAGCCCGGCCACCACCGGCCTGTTCGAGTGCTCCCACAACGCCGGTGCCCTGGGAACGGCCACGTTCGACAACGTCAGCTACTCCAGCCCATGATCCCGACACCTCAAGAGGTGTGTGATGCGCACGTCTGCTGAGGGGAGGCGGTTGACCACCGGGGCGGGACACCGGGTGCGCCGTGCCGCGGTTGCCGCGGTCGGCGCGCTGGCCCTGGTCCCGGCGACGCTGACCGGGCTGTCGGCGCTGGCCCCCTCGACCGCCTCCGCAGCACCGGCGGCCCAGGACTGGCCCACCTACCTGCACGACAGCGCACGGAGCGCCGCCACCACCGACCCCACGCTGAACCTGGCCACCGCCGGCCAGCTCCAGCTGGACTGGGCCGCCCAGACCGGTGGACCCATCGCCACCTCGGCCTCCATCGTCGGCACCACCGCCTATGTGGGCTCCTGGGACGGGAACGAGTACGCCATCAACACCAGCTCCGGGACCGTCCTGTGGAAGACCAGCCTGGGCATCACCACCGACCCGGGGTGCAACCCCTCCACCATCGGGATCACTTCGGCGGCCACCGTGCTCAACGGCGTGGTCTACGTAGGCGGTGGCGGCCCCGACTGGTACGCCCTCGACGCCACCACCGGGGCCATCCTGTGGAGCGTCTACACCGGCGACAACAGCCAGACCGGAGCCCACTACAACTGGTCCAGCCCGCTCATCGTGAACGGCTACGCGTACGTGGGTATCGCCTCCAACTGCGACAATCCGCTGGTCCAGGGCCAGCTGCTCAAGGTCAGCCTGGCTTCCGAGTCCATCGTGGCCACGTACAACTTCGTACCCAACGGCCAGGTGGGGGGAGGGGTGTGGACCTCGCCCACCTACGACCCGGCCACCAACAAGATCTTCGTCTCCACCGGAACCCTGGCCGGCTTCTCCCAGACCCAGTCCCAGGCCATCGTGGCCCTCGACGCCGGCACGCTGGCCTACGACGACTCGTGGCAGCTCCCCTTCGGGGCGTCCATCGCCGACTCCGACTGGAGCACCACTCCGACCCTGACCACCGACACCCAGGGCGACCAGCTGCTCTCGGTGTCCAACAAGAACGGGGTCCTCTACACCTTCAACCGCAACAACCTGGCTGCCGGACCGATCTGGCAGCGGGCCATCGCCATCGGGGGAACCTGCCCGACCTGCGGGGACGGCGTGCTGCCCTCGGCCATCTTCGCCAACAACGTGCTGTACGCCGCCGGCGGGCACACCACCACCGGGAGCCAGGGCTCCATCAGCGCCATGGACCCGGCCACCGGCACTGTGCTCTGGACCCGACCGACCGACCAGCCCATCCTGGGCTCGCCGGCCCTTGTGAACGGGATGATCGCCGAGGTGGAGGGGTCGACCTTCGAGGTGCTGAACGCCCAGACCGGCTCACTGGTGTACTCCTACGTCCTGCCCGCCGCCGTCTACGGCGGCATTTCCGTGGCTCAGGGCCAGTTCTACGTGGGGGCCGTCGACGGCAAGCTCTACGCCTTCGGCTCCGGCCCCGCCCCGGCCACGCCCCCGGCCGACGCCAACTGCCCGCCCGGCTTCACCTGCCAGGACATCCACGCCCCGGCCAAGGGGAGCGAATCGAACGCCGCCGGTACCCTCACGGTGACGGCCGCCGGTACCGGTATCAAGGGCACCGGCGACCAGTTCCGGCTGGTGTCCGAGCCGGTGAGCGGCGACTCCCAGGCCAGCGTGACGGTGACCGGCCAGGTCCCCCAGGTGGGCCTCGCCCAACAGGCCGGGCTCATGGTCCGCCAGACCGCCGCCGTGGCCTCACCCTTCTACGCCGTGCTGGCCTACCCCAACGACTCGCCCCCCGACGTCCAGGTGTGGGGGCGTGCGGCCTGGTCCAAGAACGCCGTCCAGCTGGCCAAGGTGCCGCTCTCCTCCCCGGCCACGTTGATGATCCAGCGGACCGGCAACCAGTTCTCGGCCGGCCTGTCCACCGACGGGGTCACCTACCAGCTGGTCCCCGGCTCCGCCTACGGGCTCGACCTGCCCACCACCAGTCTGGAGGGCCTGGCCGTGTCCTCCGGGTCGGCCTCGACCTACGGTGCCGCCTCGTTCACCGCGCTGTCGGTGGGCGGCGCGCCCACCACCACGCTGGCCCCGGCCCCCCCGGCCGACCCGTGTCCGACCGGCTGGACGTGCGCCGACGTGGGCAACCCCTCACCAGTGGGTGACACCACCGGCAGCGGGAGCTCCCTGACCCTGGCCGGCACCGGTTCGGGGTTCCTCGGCTCGTCCGATTCGACGCACTACGTGTACCAGTCGGTCTCGGGCTCGACCTCCCTGTCGGCCCGGGTGGTGACCCAGTCGGGCGCCTCGGGCAAGGCGCAAGAGGGCCTGCTGGTCCGGGCCGGGACCAGCCCCACTGCCCCGGAGTACGGCGTCTACCTCCACCCGGGCGGGTCGGCCACCGTCCGGTGGCGGGTCAACAACGGCATCGCCCTGGCCCAGACCCTTCCCCTCGCCGCCTCGGTGTCCCCGGCCTACCTGCGCATCGTGGCCTGGCAGGACGCCCGGTTCAGCCCGGCCCAGACCACCCTGTCCACCTTCACCTCCACTGACGGAGTCACCTGGACGCCACTGCTGGGCTCGACCCAGGTGCTCCCCTTCGGCTCCACCTACCTGTCCGGCCTGGCCGCCAGCAGCGGGGTCAACGGGTCCACGGTGCCGGTGGTCTTCGACCACCTGGCGCTGGCCGCGGTGAGCACGCCACCGCCGGGGGTGTGTCCGACCGGCTGGTCGTGCGCCGACATCGGTGGACCCGGCGTGCCCTCCGGCAACCAGTTGGTCAACGGGGGCAGCTGGACGGTCCAGGGCAGCGGGGACATCTGGTCCGTCTACGACGAGTTCCGCTTCGAGTACCAACCTTTCGTGCCGGGCTCGGCCAACGGGGACGGGACCATCTCGACCCACGTCACCTCGCAGAGCGGGGGTGGGCCGTGGATGCGCTCGGGGGTGATGATCCGGTCGGGCACCGACGCCCAGGCCCCCTACTACGGGGTCTTCCTCACCCCGTCCAACGGCGTGGCCGTGCAGTGGCGCGCCTCCCAGGCGGCTCAGACCGAGCAGGTGGCCGAAGCCGGCCTTGTCGCCCCGCAGTACGTCGAGGCGGCCCGCTACACCGACCCGGCCTCCGGCAACGTCTTCTACGCCGCCTACTCGTCCACCGACGGGGTCACCTGGACCTACGTGCCCAACTCCCAGGTGGCCCTGACCCTGCCCGGACCCCTGGTGGCCGGACTGGCCAGCGACGCCAATAGCTCGCTCAACCTCACCGTGGCCACCTTCGACAGTGTGGTCCAACAGGCCACCGAGCAGGCACCGCCCTTGCTCTGCCCCAGCGGATGGAGCTGCAACGACATCGGGGGGGCCCTGCCCCCGGGGCAGGACTCACTGGTCAACGGGTCGTGGACCGAGACCGCCGGTGGCGGGGACATCTGGGGCACGGCGGACGCCTTGCACCTGGTGACCGAGCCGCTGGCCGCCGACGGGACGGTCACCGCCCACGTGACCTCCCAGCAGAACACCAACGCCTGGGCCAAGGCCGGGGTGATGGTGCGAGCCACCACCGATCCCGGCTCGCCCTACTTCGGGGTGTTCGTCACCCCCGGCAACGGCGTGGCCGTGCAGTGGCGCGCCGCCCAGGGCGGAGCCAGCACCCAGGTGCTGGCCACCGGGGCGGCACCGGTCTACCTGCGGGTGGGCAGGTTCACCACGTCGGGCTCCAGCCCACAGACCTACTACACCGCCTATACCTCGCCCGACGGGACCACCTGGACGGCGGTGCCCGGCTCCACGGTGGTCCTGGCCATGCCGGGCACCCTCCAGGCCGGGTTGGCGCTCACCTCCCACGCCCAGGGGGTGGGAGGCACCGTGACCTTCGACTCGGTGGCCGTTGCCCCGGGCGAGGTGCCGCCCCCGGGCTTCGCCTGTCCGAGCGGCTGGACCTGCGGGGACATCGGGGCAGCCTCGCCGGCCGGGTCGCAGAGCCTCAGCGGCGGGACCTGGACCATCCTGGGGGGAGGGGCCGACATCTTCGGCACCGCCGACGCCTTCCACTTCGCCTGGCAGAGCCTGGCCGGTGACGGGAGCCTGAGTACCCGGGTGGCGTCGCTGAGCTCGCCGAGCACCTGGGCCAAGGCCGGGCCGATGCTGCGGGCCACCACCGACCCGGGCTCGGCCTACTACGCCGCCTTCGCCACCCCCGGCAACGGGTTGGCCGTGCAGTGGCGCGCCGCGTCCGGCGGGTCGACCGGCCAGGTGACCGTGGCCGGAGTGGCCCCGGTCTACCTCCGGGTGACCCGGACCGGTACCACCTTCACCGCGGCCACCTCGCCCGACGGGGTCACGTGGACGACGGTGCCGGGCGCCACCAAGACCCTGGCCGGTCTGACCGGCCCGCTGCTCCGCGGGTTGGCGGTGACCTCCCACAGCAACGGCAAGGCCGGCACCGTGGTCTTCGACTCAGTGGTCGGGAGCCCGTGAGGGCCGTGCACCTCCCGCTCCCCGCCGGTGCTCGGGGATGAGGACACTCCGGCGGACGAGGACCGGCGGGATGGTGGTGGTGGCCGCGTTGGCCCTGCTGCTCGGATGGGTCGGGCTCCGCGCCCTGCCGTCCGCCGGTGGGGCGTCGGCGACAGCCGGTGGGCTGTCGGTCTTCGTCGGCTACGCCGAGGACAAGGAGACCATCACCCCTGATCCGGCTGCCTTCCCGGTCCCGTGGGCCGGCTCGCCCGGGGTGACCTTCCTGGGAAACACGGTGCCCGGCCAGGGGGCGTGCGGCACCCTCACCACCTGCTACGACGCCGGGGCCATCCGGCTGGACAACCCGACCGCCTCCCCGATCACCGTGTCCCGGGTCACCGTGGACGACCACTCCTCCCTGCCCGGAGGCAAGGTCTTCGACAATCTGTGGGGCTCCTTCGCCGTCCCGCCGGGCCAGAGCGTCATCCTCACCGCCAACCCGCCCGCCTCCAACCCCGGTTTTGACAACTTCGACACCAGCGGCTTCCCCTCCACGTGCACACCCATCACCGTGCCGCCCACCGTGACCATCACGGTGGGCGGCGTCGCCACCACCCTGGTCGACTCCACCCATGTGATCGACACGGGAGGCATCGATCCCGGGTCCTGTTCGCCGAAGCACAACGAGTCGATCCAGTGGCGACCCATCGGAGCCCCCGGGTCGGACGACGCCACCCTCGCCCTGGCACCGTCGGCGGCCACGGCCTTCGCCGGCTCGACCGTCACCGAGACGGCCACCCTGCTGGACGGCAGCGGTCAGGGCATCCCTCACGCCACGGTGTCCTTCGTCGTCACCAGCGGACCCGAGGCCGGCACGACGGGGACGGGAGTGACGGACGCCAACGGGAACGCCACCTACGCCTTCTCGGGGACCCCGGGGGAGGACACCGTGGTGGCCCAGGTCACCACGGTGGGCACCTTCTCGTCCTTGCCGTCGCACGTGCAGTGGACCGACGACACCACCGCCGGCTGGACGGGTTCCGACATCGGCACGCCCGCGCCCCCCGGCAGCCAGTCCTTCGCGCCGGGCTCGGGGACCTGGAGCGTGTCGGGGGGCGGCACCGGCCTCGGGGGCACCGCCGACCAGCTCCACCTGGTCGGTCACGCCCTCACCGGCAGCGGGGGAGTGGCGGCCCGTGTGGCCACCCTCTCGGGGGGGAGGGCCGGGGTCATGGTGCGGTCCACCACCGATCCGGGCTCGCCGTACTACGCCGCCGTGGTCTCCCCGAGCGGTGACCTCGAGGTGGTGGACCGGGCGGTAGCCGGTGGACCCACCTCGACCGTGCTCGACACGTCGGTGGCCCTGCCCGCATTCCTGTGGATCACCCAGTCCGGAGGGGTACTGACCACGGATACGTCGCCCGACGGGATCAACTGGACCCCCGTGCCCGGCTCGACGGCGGTGTTGGGCCTGGGAGGCTCACCGGTGGGAGGACTGGCGGTCAGTTCGGGCCAGCCCGGCTCGGCCGCCACGGCCACGTTCGACTCGGTGTTGGCGAGCGCCAGTCCACCGGCCCCGCTCCCTCCGGTGCCCTGCCCCTCGCCGTTCAGCTGTGCCGACATCGGCAGTCCCACCCCGGCGGGCAGCCAGTCCTACGACCCCAACACGGGCACCTGGACCATCGCCGGGGGTGGGTCCGACATCTCGGGCACCGCCGATCAGTTCCGCTTCGTCTCCCAGCCCATGGTCGGGGACGGGACGGTCAGCGCCCAGGTGACCACCCAGTCCAACTCGAGCACCCAGGCCAAGGCCGGGGTGATGGTGCGGGCCACGTCCGACCCCGGCTCACCCGAATACTCGGTGGTGGTCACTCCGGGGGCCGGCATCAAGGTCCAGGTGCGCTCGACCCTGGGGGGGACGACCGCCAAGCTGGCCAATCCGGCCGGCGCGGTACCGGCCTACCTGTCGGTGACCCGTTCGGGGTCCACCCTCACCGCGTCGACGTCTCCCGACGGCAGCACGTGGACCCCCGTCCCGGGTTCGACCACCACCCTCGCCTTGCCGGCCACGGTGCTGGCCGGCCTGGCCGTCACCTCCCACAATTCCGGCACGCTGGGCTCGGTCACCATGGACTCGGTGTCTCCCGGGGTGGCGTCGTCCCCGCCGACCACCACCACGACGACCACGACGAGCACCACCACCACCACGACCACCACCGGGCCACCACCGACGTGCCCGTCGCCGTTCAGCTGTGCCGACATCGGCGCTCCGGCGCCGGCCGGCGGCCAGTCCTACAACCCCGGCACGGGCACCTGGACCATCACTGCCGGCGGGGCCGACATCTTCGGCACCGCCGACCAGTTCCGGTTCGTGTCCGAGCCGATGACCGGGGACGGGACGGTGAGCGCCCGGGTGGTGAGCGAGACGCGCACCAGCACCAACACCAAGACCGGGGTGATGGTGAGGGCCACCACCGACCCGAGCTCGCCCGAGTACTCGGTGGTGGTCACCTCGGGTGCCGGCATCAAGGTCCAGGTGCGGTCGAAGCAGGGTGGCGGCACCCAAACGGTGGCCAACCCGTCCGGGGTGGCGCCGGCGTTCGTGTCGGTGACCCGCGCCGGGAGCACGTTCACGGCATCCACGTCACCTGACGGTCTCACCTGGACGCCGATCGCCGGGTCGTCGGTGACCGTCGCACTCCCCGCCAACGTGTTGGCCGGTGTGGCGGTCACGTCGCACAACCAAGGTCAGCTCACCACGGCCACGGTCGACTCCGTTACCGAGCAGTGAACAGAAGGCAACCGAACGCGATCAAACCCCTCACTCTCCGTATTGAGTCAGAGGGAGACGATGCGATCACTGCTTGTGATGGTCGGCATGTGGTTGGCGGATGCACAATGAGTTCCGAGGTGGGTCCACCACTGTACGTGGTAGCACCGACCGTTTAGTGTCAAATGAGTGCTACCGACGGTAGTGAAATGGACACAGTGAGTCCGTTTGGAGCCGCGTGACAACATGAGGTGTCAGTCAACCGTTCTGCCAGTTCAGTACATGAATCTATTGCCGAAGGTGTTCGAATCGTTTCCATGTCATGAACGGGTGTGTGCCCCGATATTTCATTTGACTTTTCCGCTCCCTGTGGATGGAATGGGTACAACTGTTACGCCGTCATTAACATCGTCCCTGCGCGTGGACTGCCCCGATGTTTTGTGGTTGCTTGGCAGTAGCTCCCGCCCGGCGCCCGGGCCCGACTACCGGAGGCGGAACATCCAATGACCACCGAGCCCCTCGAGGCCCCCCCTCGTATCGGTACCCGAAGTGCCCCAGGACACGCCGTGTCCTTCGTGCTCCCGGCCTTCAACGAGGAGGAGAACGTCGACAAGGCGATCGACGACACCGTGACCATCGCCTCGTGCCACTGCTCGAGCTTCGAGATCATCGTGGTCGACGACGGCTCCACCGACCGGACCGCCGAACTGGTCCGGGCCCGCGCCGTGAGCCACCCCGAGGTCCGGCTGGTCCAGCATCCCCGCAACCTCGGCTACGGACAGGCGCTGCGCTCCGGGTTCGCCGACGCCCGGTTGGACTACGTGTTCTACACCGACAGCGACAACCAGTTCGACATGAACGAGCTGCCCCTCCTGCTGGCCTGGGCCGACCAGGCCGATGTGGTGGCCGGCTTCCGTCGCGTACGGCAGGACCCGTTCATGCGCAGGGCCAACGCCTGGGCGTGGAACCGGCTGGTTCGGGCGCTGTTCTACGTGCCGGTGCGCGATGTGGACTGCGCCTTCAAGCTCTACCGCCGGGAGCCCCTGGCCTCAGTGGACATCGAGAGCCGCGGCGCCATGATCGACACCGAGATCATGGTCAAGCTGGCCCGCCGGGGTTCGGCCATCGTGGAGGTGGGCGTCACCCATCTGCCCCGGACCGCCGGCACGGCTCGCGGGGCCAAGCCCAAGGTGATCCTCCGGGCCCTCGGTGAGGTGTGGCGGATGTACCCGCAGCTGAGCACCCTCGACCCGGGGGTTCCTCGCGTGGCGACCGGATCGGCCGCGGATGTCCCGACCTCGATCGACCACGCTGCCGTCACCCGGCGTCGCCGGCAGCAAGCGGCCGTGTGAGGGGGCTCCTCCGCACCGGGGGCGACAGCACTGGAGTAGGCACGCGCAGAAACGAAGGGGCAGGGGCAGGGGCATGAGGTACGGGGACACGGAGCGGGCGACGGTCCGACGCGGCGTGGGGGTTCGGCGACCGGCGCGGAGTCGTCTGGGCCGCGGGCTGCGGCTCCTCCTGGCCGCCGTGGTCGTGGCTGCCGGGCTGGTCACCCTGGCCGCCACCGCCAAGCCCGCCGCCGCGACCAGCTATCAGGACTGGCCCATGTTCCTGCAGAACACCTCGCGCACCAACGCCACCGTCGATCCCAACCTCAGTGTGGCCAAGGCCCCGACCCTGAAGGAGAAGTGGGCGTTCGCCACCGGTGGTCCGGTGGCCACCTCTGCCTCGATCGTGGGCACCACCGCCTACATCGGGTCCTGGGACGGCTACGAGTACGCCGTCAACACCGCCACCGGCGCACAGATCTGGAAGAGCCCGAGCCTGGGCATCACCACCGACGCCGGCTGTTTCCCCTCGACCATCGGGATCACCTCGTCGGCCGACGTCGTGAACGGTACGGTGTACGTAGGCGGCGGTGGCCCCTACTGGTACGCGCTCAACGCCGCCACCGGTGCCATCGAGTGGGACGTCTACACCGGAGACAACACGCAGGCCGGGGCCCACTACAACTGGTCGAGCCCGCTCATCTACAACGGCTTCGCCTACATCGGCATCGCCTCCAACTGTGACAACCCGCTGGTCCAGGGTCAGCTCCTGCAGGTCAACCTCACCACCCACCTCCTGGTCAACACCTACAACTTCGTCCCCAACGGCCAGGTGGGCGGGGGCGTGTGGACCACCCCCACCCTGGACACCTCGACCACCCCGGCCACCATCTTCTGCACCACCGGGACCCTCAACGACTACACCCAGACCCAGTCCCAGGCCATCGTGGCCATCAACTCGTCCACCCTGACCTACGAAGGGTCGTGGCAGCTCCCCTTCGAGGCGGCGGTGTCCGACTCCGACTGGGGCACCACCCCGACGTTGACCACCGATGCCGCCGGGGACCAGCTGATCACCGCGGCCAACAAGAACGGGATCGTGTACACCTGGAAGCGCTCCGATCTCGAGCTGGGTCATCCCGATCCCAACCCGCCCCTCTGGCAGCACCAGATCGCCATCGGGGGCGCGGGCCCGACGGGCGGTGACGGCACCATCGCCTCGGGCATCTTCGCCAACAACACGCTCTACTACGCCGGCGGCCACAACCAGCTCAACGGGCGCGGGTCGGGTGGCTCGATCGGGGCCTACAACCCGGGTACCGGCGCCACCCAGTGGATACGCCAGACCGAGCAGCCCGTCATCGGGGCCCCGGCCTACGTGAACGGGCTCATCGGGTACGGCGAGGGCAACGAGTTCGAAGTGGTCAACGCGGCCAACGGCCAGCTCCTCTACTCCTACCAGCTGCCCGCGGCCACCTACGGGGCCGTCTCCGTGGCCCGCAGCCAGTTCTACGTGGGCGATCTCAACCACGACCTGTACGCCTTCGGCCTCAACAGCTCGACGGCCACGCCGCCGGCCGACCCCAACTGCCCGGCCACGCTGAACCCGGCCAACGCCGGTGCCGGGCCGGTGACGTGTCAGGACATCCGCTCCCCGGGAGTGGCCGGCTCCGAGTCGACCTCGAACGGGACGCTGACGGTCACCGCCTCGGGGGCCGAGATCCACGGCACCTCGGACCAGTTCCGGCTGATCTCGACCCCGGTCACCGGCGACTCCCAGTCCAGCGTGGAGATCACCTCCCAGTCCACCCAGAACACCCAGCCGCAGGCCGGCCTCATGGACCGTCAGTCCAACGACCCCACCGCACCGTTCTACGGCGTGCTGGCCTATCCCAACGACTCGACCGAGGGGAATCCCCTGCCCGACATCGAGTTCTGGTACCGGACGGCCTTCGGCGGGACCGCGCTCGAGCTGACCAAGCTCTACCCGTCGGTGCTGCCCCAGTACGTCATGATCCAACGGGTCGGGAACCTGTTCAGCGCCGGGGTATCCACCGACGGCGTGCACTACACCCTGATCCCGGGCTCCACCGTCGACATCGACATGCCGGCGACCACCCTGGACGGACTGGCCGTGGACTCGGGATCGGCCTCCAACACCGGCACCGCCTCCTTCACCAACCTGGCCGTCGGTGCCCCGGTGACCACCACCCTGGTCCCCCAGGCGCCGACCAACCCCTGCCCCGCCTCGTGGACGTGCACCGACATCGGCAACCCCAACCCTCCGGGCAACACCACCAGCACCTCGCCGACCAGCTTCACCCTCGACGGCACCGGCATCGGCATCGGCAACGCCACGGACTCGTTCCACTACGTGTCCCAGACGACGACCGGGGACGAGACCCTGTCGGCCCAGGTGGTGACCCAGGCCGGTTCCCCGGCCACCTCCCAGGAGGGCATCATGATGCGGGCCAACCTGTTGCCCAGCTCGCCCTACTACGCCGTGCTGTTCAATCCGGGAGGCTCGGCCACCGTCTCGTGGCGGTACTACGACGGGGTGACCGACGGCACCACCACGCTCCCGCTGCCCACGGTGAAGTCACCGGCCTACGTGGAGATCGTGTCCTACAACGACACGGCCATCAGCCCGGCCCAGCAGTTCTTCTCCACCGAGACCTCCACGGACGGCGTGAACTGGACCCCGGTCCTCGGCTCGTCCCAGGCCATTCCGATGGGCACCAACTACCTGGCCGGCATGGCGGCCACCGCCGACTCCCCCCGGGTCACCCCTCCGGTGGTGTTCAACGCCGTCACCCTGGCCTCCATCACCTCGCCACCGCCCAGCATCTGCCCCCAGGACTTCACCTGCTCGGATCTCGGCACCAACATCCTGCCGGGCAACCAGATCTACATCAATCCGGCCGAGCCCACCTCCCCGTCGACCACCGGAGTGTGGACCATCCAGGGCAGCGGCTCGGACATCTGGTCGGTCTTCGACAACTTCCGCTACGAGTACGAGAACTTCCCCGACGACCCGGCCAACTCGCCCAACGGGGACGGCACGGTGAGCGCCCGGGTGGTGTCCCAGACCGGCTACACCGACGGCTTCACCAAGACCGGCGTCATGATCCGGGGCCAGAACGGCAGCGACCCCCAGGCGCCCTACTACGGCGTGTTCGCCACTCCGGCCAACGGGGTCATCGTCCAGTGGCGGGCCGGCGAAGGGGCCCAGACCAACCAGCTGCTGGCCAACCCGGCCGGCGGCAGCTCCAACCTGCCCGCCGTCACCCCGGTCTACGTGCTGGCCGAGCGGTACACCGACACCACCACCGGGGTGGTCTACTACGCCGGCTTCACCTCCACCGACGGGGTCAACTGGACCTGGATCCCCGGCTCGACGGTGGCCCTCAACCTCACCGGCTTCCTCACCTCGGGCATCGCCACCGACTCCCACAACGACGCCGCCTACACGGTGGCCACCGTGGACAATCTGGCCCAGTTCGGCGGGGCCTGCCCGCCACCGGGCGTCTGCCCCAACGGGTGGAGCTGCAGCGACATCGGCGGGGCCCTGCCCCCCGGCCAGGACAGCCTGACCAACGGCACCTGGTCCGAGGTCGGCGGCGGCGGTGACATCTGGACCACGGCCGACGCCTTCCACCTGGTGAACCAGACCCTGACCGGCGACGGCTCGGTCACCGCCCACATCACCAGCCAGCAGAACACCAGCCCCTTCGCCAAGGCCGGCCCCATGCTCCGGGCCACCACCGACCCCGGCTCGCCCTACTACGCGGCCTTCGTCACCCCGGGCCAGGGCATCGCCGTCCAGTGGCGGCCCACCCAGGGGGCGGCCACCTCGCAGATCCTGGTGCCCGGGACCGCGCCCGTCTACCTCAAGGTGACCCGGTACACCTCGGGCGCCACCGTCTACTACAGCGCCTACTCGTCGCCCGACGGGACCGCCTGGACGCTGGTCCCCGGCTCCACCCAGGTGCTGGCCATGACCGGCACCCTGTTGGCCGGGTTCGGGATCACCTCCCACGCCCAGGGCACCGGCTCGGCCGTGACCCTGGACACGGTGGCCGTCACCCCGGGGGAGACCCCGCCGCCCGGCGTGTGCCCCACCGGGTGGAGCTGCACCGACATCGGCGGGGCCCTGCCCTCGGGCTCGGACAGCCTGACCAACGGGACCTGGTCCGAGGTCGGCGGCGGTGGCGACATCTGGGGCACGGCCGACGCCTTCCACCTGGCCGCCCAGACCCTGACCGGTGACGGCACCGTCTCGGCCCATGTCACCGCCCAGCAGAACACCAGTGTGTGGGCCAAGGCCGGCGTCATGCTCCGGGCCACCACCGACCCCGGCTCGCCCTACTACGCGGCCTTCGTCACCCCGGGCCAGGGCATCGCCGTGCAGTGGCGGGGCACCCAGGGGGGCTCCAGCTCCCAGGTGTCGGTGCCCGGGACGGTCCCGGTCTACCTGGAGATCGGCCGGTACACCTCGGGGACCACCACCACCTACAGCGCCTACACCTCGCCCGACGGCGTCACCTGGACCCTGGTGCCCGGCTCGGCCCAGGTGCTCACGCTGCCCCAGCCCCTCCTGGCCGGCCTGGCCGTCACCTCGCACAACCAGGGCACCGGCTCGGCCGTGACCCTGGACACCGTGGCCATCACCCCCGGCTCGTTCCCACCTTCGTCGCTCAACTGCCCGGCCGCGTGGAGCTGCTCCGACATCGGCGCGGTCACCCCCATCGGGGGCCAGACCACCAGCGGAGCGACCTGGACCCTGAAGGCCGGCGGCCCGGACATCTGGGGCACGGCCGACGCCTTCCACTACGTGTGGCAGCCGCTGGCCGCCAACGGCACCGTGGCCTCCCAGGTCACCTCGGTGACGGCCACCGACCCGTGGGCCAAGGCCGGGGTGATGGTCCGGGCCACCACCGACCCCGGGTCGCCTTACTACGCGGTCTACGTGACCGGGGGGAACGGGGTCGTGGTCCAGGAGCGGACCGCCCAGGGCGTCAACGCCGTGCAGCTGGCCGCGCTGGCCGGGACCGCGCCCCTCTACGTGGAGGTGACCCGGACCGGGACGACCTTCGCCGCCGCCACCTCGCCCGACGGCATCACCTGGACCCCGGTGACCGGGTCGGCCGCCACCGTGGCGTCCCTGTCCGGCCCGGTGCTGGCCGGCGCCGCCGTGACCTCACACTCGCCCGCCGCGTTGGCCACCGTCGGCCTCAACGCCCTGACCGTGACCGGGAGCTGACATGACCTGGACCGCCGACTGGCCCGACTGGATGGGCTTCGACCAGCCGGCTTCGGCCCGGGCCGAGTGGAGCGCCGGGGTCACCACGCCGGCGCGCCTGGCCGGCCGGTGGCGGGCCCCGGCCGGCTGGGCGTCGGCCCTCTCGCCCCGGCACCTGATGGCCACCGTCAGGGGCGGCGACAAGGTCGTGGTCCACCAACGGCTCGGTGACCCGGCCGCCCTCGCACCGGGATCGGGCCAGGTCATCGACATCTCGCCCGAACCGCCCGGCCAGCGGCGCCCCCTCACGCCCCCCACCGAGCAGCCGACCGTCCTGTCCACCGGGCAGCGGGTGGGTTTCATCGGCCTCGGGGTGGCCCTGGTGGCCGGACTGGTGGTGGCCCCGGTGGCCACCATGGTGGCGGTCATGGCCGGGCTGGTGGTCTTCTTCATGGCCGCCAACGTCATGAAGTTGGCCCTGATCTCCAAGGCCCTCAACGATCCCCACCGGGTGACGGTGGACGTGACCGGCGAGCGGGTGGCCGACGACCAGCTGCCCGTGTACACCATCCTGTTGCCCGTCTACCACGAGGCCTCGATGCTGACCCAGCTGGTGGAGGGCGTCCTCTCGCTCGACTACCCCGAGGACCGCCTCGACGTGAAGCTGCTGCTCGAGGAGGACGACACCGAGACGCGGGAGGCGGCGGCGGTATTGGACCTGCCAGCCTGCTTCGAGGTCCTGGTCATCCCCGAGGTCGGGCCGAGGGGCAAGCCCCGGGCGTGCAACCACGGCCTCGCCCGGGCCCTGGGGGAGTACCTGGTCATCTACGACGCCGAGGACCGGCCCGAGGCCGACCAGCTCCGCAAGTCGGTCATGGCCTTCGCCCAGGCCGAGCCCGACGTGGTCTGCCTGCAGGCCCAGCTCAACTACTTCAACCGCACCCACAACCTGCTCACCCGGTGGTTCACCGCCGAGTACTCGGTCTGGTTCGACCAGCTCCTCCCCGGACTGCAGGCCATGGACGTGGTCATCCCCCTCGGGGGCACGTCCAACCACTTCGCCACCTCCCGCCTGGAGGAGATCGGCGGGTGGAACAGCTATAACGTGACCGAGGACGCCGACCTGGGCCTGCGCATCTACCTCCGGGGCTGGAAGACGGCGGTCCTCGAGACCACCACCTACGAGGAGGCCACCAGCCGGTACCGCAATTGGATCCGTCAGCGCAGCCGGTGGGTGAAGGGGTACATGCAGACCTACCTCTTCCACATGCGCCGGCCCCTCGGGCTGGCCCGGGAGATGGGCGCCAAGTCCTACGCCGCCTTCCAGCTGTTCTTCGGGGCCGGGACCCTGTGCCTGCTCCTCAACCCGCTGTTCTGGCTGCTGGCCGTGCTGTGGTTCGCCACCAAGCTCCACCTCATCCAGTCCATCTTCCCGTGGCCCGTCCTCTACCTCGGTACCCTCGGGCTGATCGTCGGCAACGCGGCCTGCGTGCTGTCCGTGGTGAGCGGGTGCTTCGTCCGACGCAATTACGAGGACGTGAAGTACGCCCTGCTGGTCCCCTTCTACTGGATCCTGATGTCGGTCGGGGCGTGGAAGGCCCTCGTCCAACTGTTCACCAAGCCCTCCTTCTGGGAGAAGACCGAGCACGGGTTCTGCAAGTTCGAGGATCCCGGTGAGCTGCCCCACCTGGCGGAGGACCGGATCCTGGTCGACACCCGGTCGGCGTCCTGAGTCCCATGGCCCTCGTCACCCTTCCCCGCCTGCAGCCCGCCCCCGTCGCCGGGCCGGCCACCCAGCCCAAGGCCGACCGCCGCCCCGAGGCCGCCCGACCCCTGTACCCGCCGCCCCTGGCCGTGGTGGTGGCCGTGCTGGCGGCCGCGGCCGGCACCGCCTGGTCGGCGGCCACCCACTCCATGACCCTCTACGGCGACGCCCGCGCCCACCTGGACGTGGCCCGGCACGTCACCGACGGGCTCACCCCGGGGCTGGCCCAGCTGGGGAGCGTGTGGCTGCCCCTGCCCCACATGCTGCTGGTCCCCTTCGTGGCCATCACCCCGCTGTGGCACAACGGGGCCGCCGGGGCCATCGTCAGCGGGCTGTGCTTCGTCTACACCGCCCTGCGCATCTTCTCGCTGGTGGAGGAGCTCACGGCCAGCCGGCTGGGCGCCTGGGTGGGGATGGCCGTGTTCATCGCCAACCTCAACATGCTCTACATCCAGTCCACCGCGCTCACCGAGCCGGTGCTCCTGGCCTTCACGGTGGGCGCGGTGTTCCACCTGAGCCGGTGGATGCGGACGCTGGCCGTCCGTGAGCTGCTCTGGGCCTCCCTCTTCGTCTTCTGCGCCACCCTCACCCGGTACGAGGGGTGGGCGCTGCTGGGCGCCTCCCTGATCGTGGTGGCCGTCTGGGTCCGGCTGGCCGACCGCCGGAGCAAGTCCCCCCAGGCCAGCCTGGTCCTCTTCGGCGCCATCGCCCTCTACGGGCTGGTCCTGTGGTTCCTCTACAACCTGATCATCTTCCATGACCCCCTCTACTTCCTGCACAGTGCCTACAGCGCCCAGGCCATCAACGGGGCCCAGGCCCAGTTCGGCCTGCTCGGGACCAAGGGCAGCATCGGCCAGAGCATCCTCACCTACGGGTGGGACATGGTGGGCGTCATCGGTGGCCCGGTCCTCATCCTCGCGGGCGTCTCGGTGGTGGGCCTGGCCGCCGTCCGGTATCCCGACCGCCGACGGACCCTGTTCACCATGGCCCTGCTGGCCGCCCCGGTGGTCTTCGAGGTCCTCTCCCTCTACGCCGGGCAGACCACCATCCGGGTCCCCCAGCTCTTCCCCCACGGGATGTGGAACGACCGCTACGGCGTGGTGGCCCTCCCGCTCTGCGCCGTGGCCCTCGGCACCCTGGTCGGGAGGTGGCGCTGGACCCTGCCGGTGGCCGTCGGGGCCACCGCCGTGGCCACCTTGTTCATGGCCCTCGGCACCCCGCTGACCCTGGCCGACGGCCGCACCGGCACCTCCAGTGCGGCGGCCGGCCGGCCCGAGGTGGCCGCCCTCTACCTGGCCCACCACTACCGGGGCGGCGAGGTCCTGGCCGACGACTCGGCCGCCTCGTCCCTCATGTTCTCGTCCGGGCTCGACCTGAGGCAGTTCGTCACCGTCGGCTTCCACCCGTACTTCGGCCGGGCCATCGTCGACCCGGCCGGCCACGTCGCCTGGGTGGTGGCCTATCCCGGTGACGAGGTCACCGCCGACCTGACCGCCCACCCCGACCGCTTCACCGACTTCCGGCTGCAGGTGACCCAGGGGCGGATCAGGGTCTACGAACGGATCGGCCCAGCCCTTCCGGCCGGAGGTCCGTGAGGCCGGCGGTCGCTGTCCTCGGGGGGAGCCCGGCCATGACCGGGCGCGCCCCTCGATCTCCTCGGGCGGGACGAAGCCGGCGTCTGGCCCTGCAGCCGGCCCACCGACCTGCCGATGCCAAGAGCGAGTGACCCAATCGCCCCCTCCCCCTGTCCGGTGCCGATGAGTGGCGGCCGCGCCTCCGCCGTCCCCACCGCCGGCCGACGGTGGCGGGAACCGGGGGCCCGACCCGGCCGGACCCGAGGTGGACGACATGGAAGGTCCTGCTGCCCCCATGGTGAGCGATCCGCGGGGGAGACGGCGCGTCGTGGTCCGGATGGCCCTGGCCGGCCTGGTGGCGGCGGTCGCCGTCGGGGTGGGGACGATCACCGCGGCGACCGGAGCACCGGGGTGCCCGGCCGGCTGGACCTGCCAGGACATCGGACCACCGTCGCCGGCCGGGAGTGACCTGGTTTCGACCTCCGGCTGGTCGGTCGCCGGCGGCGGGGCCGACATCTGGGGGACGTCGGACGCCTTCCACTTCGACTGGCAGACCCTGCCCGGCGACGGCACGGTCAGCGCCGAGGTCGTGTCACAGACCGACACCGATCAGAACGCCAAGGCCGGGGTGATGATCCGGTCCAGCTCGGTGGCCGACGCCGCCTACTACGACGTGGTGGTGACCCCCAAGCACGGGTTGGCCACCCAGTTCCGGACGGCGGCCGGTCAGTCGGCCACCAACGCCGGCGGCGAGGCCGCCGGCACCGGCGTGTACCTCCGGATCCTCCGGGCCGGCTCCACGTTCACCGCCTACACCTCGGCCGACGGGCTGACCTGGACCAAGGTGTCGGGGTCGACCAAGACGGTCCCCGGCCTGTTCGGGCCGCTCGAAGCCGGCCTGGCCGTGACCTCGCACCACCCGTCCGTGACCAGTCAGGCCGTCTTCACCTCGGCCCTGGTGGCCGCGGCCGGGTCCACCGACGCCTCCACCGCCACGACCTCGACGAGCACCACGACGCCGCCCATCACCGACACCGACAGTGACCCGACGACGACCACCACGACCACCACGACCACCACGACCACCACCACCACCACCGGCTCGACCGGTGGGGCCGGCACCACCTCGGGCCAGGTCACGGTGTGCGGCACCGCCCTCTGTGTCAACGGGTCGCCCTGGTCCATGTACGGGTCGACCATCTACAACCCGGGGCTCACCCCGTACCAGTCGGGGATCAAGGACCCGGCCGGGACCATCGCCCTGGCCCAGCAGGCCCACCTCAACACCGTCCGCATCACCGACTTCCTCAACGTGAAGGGTGACCCCTCGACCGACCCCTACGACCCGGCCCGGTGGGCCTACGTCGACGCCATGATCGCCGCCGCCGGGGCCGCCGGGCTCCACGTGGACCTGGGCCTGTCCGACTACCGGGCCATGCTCTGGAACCGGTGCGTCGACCCCTACACGGCCGACTGGAGCCAGTTCATCGGCTGGGTGGCCAACCGGGTCAACACGGTGAGCCACCTGGTCTACAAGGACGACCCCACCATCGCCTTCGTGTCGGCCGCCGGGGAGCCCCTGCCCGTCGGCTCCCACTCGTTCACGGCCAAGACCACCGGAGCTCCGTGCACCATCACCTACTCCACCGCCGACTTGACCTCCTTCTACGCCGCCGTGACCGCCGAGTGGCAGCAGCAGGGTGGGGCGGTGCTGTTCAACACAGGAGGGCTGGGGTACCTGAACGAGTCGGGCGCCGGCATCGACTGGCGGTCCATCTTCTCCCTCTCCACCGACGCCTTCTGCGACATCAAGACCTACGGCGGCATGCAGGCCTGGGCGCCGGTGGCCGCGGCCTACTGCCAGTCGATCGGCAAGCCGGTCGTGGTGGAGGAGTTCGGCTGGCAGCAGGGGACCGGCGATGCCGCCCGGGCCCAGCTGTTCGCCACCATGCTCAGCCAGCTCCGGGCCCTCCGGGTGGCCGGCCTGGCTTTCTGGAACCTGGGCTACCAGCTGGGACCGACCAGCTACGAGGTGAACCCGTCCACACCGGACGCCTTCGCCGTGGTGGCACAGAACGCGCCCTGATCCTCCGGCCTCCGGGGACCCGACTCCCGGCGGTCCCACCACCGTCCACCGGGTCGAGGCGGCGGTCAGCGCTCAGCCGGCCTCGGCGTGGCCGATCACCGGGGCCCTGGTCAGCGGACGGATCTCCTCGGCCAGTCGGGCCGTGATCACCGGACGGGCGTTGAAGCTCAGCAGGCTCTCGAGCGAGTAGTAGCGCTTGAGCATGGCGAACGGGAGCTCGACCGGGAGCCAGATCAGGTCGCGGATCTTGCCGTAGTAGAGGCAGCACCCGACCACGAAGACCAGCTGTGGGATCACCCGCAAGGCCAGGATGATGGCCAGGTGGGCAAGGTTGATCCTCCCGCTGGGTTGGAGCAGCGATTCGGCGAGAATGTACATCAGGATGGCGAGGCGCAACGGCGTCAGCAGCCGCTGACCGGTGGACCTGGTGCCGAAGAACCAGAAGCGCGGGCCGGCGAACCCGGTGACCACCGGGACGAATCTGGTGAACGACATGGTGCTCCCGCGATTCCACCGGGTCCGCTGGGCCCGGAGCTGCCGCTGGGTGTTGGGGACGTCCTCGAAGGACCGGATCCGCGTGTCGAGCTGGACGCGGTACCCGAGGCGGGTGATCCCGGCGGTGAAGTCCTGGTCCTCGCCGTACATGCCGTCGACGAAGCCGCCGATCTGGATGGCCGGCGCGCGGCGGAACCCGGTGAAGGTGCCGGGGACGCACGTCACGCCGTCCACGACGTCCAGCGCGGGACGGACGAGGCCGAAGTTGACCACCAGTTCGAACAGTCGGGCTCGGTCGATCCAGGTGGTGTACGGCTCCCGCGGCAGGGTGAAGGCACCCACCATGCCGATCTGGGGATCGGAGAGGAAGTACGAGATGGCGTAGGAGAAGGCCTGGCGGTCGACGATGCAGTCCGCGTCCACACGGAAGACGTAGTCGGCGGTGCACCGGGACAGCGCCTTGTTGAGTGCGGCGGACTTGCCGTGATGGCCGCCGTGGACGACCTCCCCGGTGGCGAAACGGAGGTTGGCCAACGCCGATTCGGCCAGGGCCACGGTGTCGTCCGTGGACCCGTCGTCACAGATGATGGCCCGTACGGGCCCGCCGTAGCACTCGGCGGCCTGGTCGATCGACTCCAGGAGGTCGACGATGTTGATCTCCTCGTTGAACGCGGGGGTGATCACCTCGAGGGCGGGGCGCTGGTCGCTCAGTGCGACCGGACGATGGTGCACGAGCCTCACCAGCCCCAGGAAGAGGACGATGAGCCGCAGGACGTACGGGCCGCAGCTGATCACGATGGCCGTCATGATGAGGGAGTTCTGGCCGAAGTGCCGGATCAGGTAGGCGGCCATGCCGGCGACCACGGCTACCGCGGCCACGGTGGAGATGACCAGGATGATGTCGGCGTGCCAGTCGTGCCCACGCCGCAACGGAAACGGCGTCTTCTTCGGGAACTGGAACGTGGTGAACGCCAGCCGGAAGACGACCAGCCCGGCCACGCAGTACTGGATCAGCAGGGCCATGACCGGTGTGGGGCCCAGCGGCAGTCCTGTGGTGAGCACGAAGACGCCGAAGAGCACGTCGACGACGGCCGAGACGACCAGGAGCAGTGCGACGTTCATCAGGATCATGATCCGACGGGCCAGCGAGGCCCGGAAGCAGACGGCGAGCGCCACCCCGGACGCGATGACGCTCACCTGGAAGACGGGGGGGAGCAGGTGCACGTAGGCGTCCACCAGGGTGGGCTGGGGGATCACCGACAGGAGCATCTGCTCGACCACGCCGTAGTACACCTCGACCAGGGTGGGTGAGCGCAGCCCGACCAGGAGCAACGACATGAGGAAGCAGACGGCGAGGAAGGAGGTGCAGCGGGCATAGCTCGGGCGCAGCGGCGGAATCATCAGCACCAGCGAGCCGCTCCCCTGGTCCGAGTCGTCGTAGCTCCGGGACATCGGTTTGAGGACGACGAACGCCAGGATCGCCACATCCACCAGCAGCAGGGCGAGCCCCCGCAGGTCCACCGTGGTGACGACGGCCATCGTGGCGTCCCCTACGACCGGACGGTGGCGCTCATCCCCGGCAGGAGACCGGGCACGGTGCGATCGAGCTTGACGACGACGGCGTAGGTCACGGCGGCGCTGTTACCGGTCGGGCTGAGGACCACCCCGGTGACGACCCCCGGCTGGGTGACGTTCAATACCGAGAAGGTGACCGTGGCCGGGTGTCCGACCTGGAACCGGCCGATATTGGATTCGGGGACCTGGGCGGTGACCTGTTGGATGCCGCCGATGATCTCGACCAGTGGCTCGGTGCCGCTCGAGGACGAGGAGCCCGCCGGCGTGGGCTGGGACGGGAATAAGGAGAACCCGGACGGCTGACTGGCCGCGATCGAGGCCGGAGCCTTGTAGGCGGGGACCCCGGCCGGGCCCAGGTTCTCGCCGGTGGAGCC
Organism: uncultured Acidimicrobiaceae bacterium; assembly: GCA_963812525.1. GTDB lineage: Bacteria > Actinomycetota > Acidimicrobiia > Acidimicrobiales > RAAP-2 > Bog-756. The sequence continues at coordinate 1,086,831 of CAWEVL010000011.1, read as the reverse complement.
GTTGACCTGGGCGACGACACCCGCGGCAGGCGCCACGATGGTGGCTTCCTGCACCTGTTGCTCGACCTGGGCCAACTGGGCCGTGGCCTGGTTCAGGGACGCCTGGGCCTGGGCCTGGGACGCCGCAGAGCCCGGAGCCTTCTGGAGCGTGCCCTGGTATTGGGCCAGATCGAGCGCCGCCTGGGCGGCGTTGACGGTCGCCTGGGCGGAGCTGTCCGCCTGCATGGACTGGGCCTGCACCACCGGTACCTGCGCCTGGGCCTTGGTCACGGCCGCCTGGTCGGCGTCGGAGGTGCCCTGGAGCTGCTGGCAGTGCGTGAAGAGGTTCTGGGCCGAGACCAGTGCCGCGCCGGTGAGACTCGGGTCCGGGGGCACCGGCCCGTTGGGACACGCCTGCGTGTACAGGGTGTTGTTGCCCTGGGCCACGGCCTCCGCGGTGGTGACGGCACCCTGCGCGGCGGCAACGTTGGCCGCTCCCGTCTCCGTGGCGGCGGTGAGTGCACCCTGCGCGTTGGCCAGCGCCGTCTGCTGTTGCTGCACCTGCAGCCCGTTCTGCTCGTTCTGGGCGTTGGTCAGCTGAGGGGTACTCGCCTGTTGCCATGCCGCCTGGTCAGCGGCCACGACCTGTTGGTCGGCGTGCAGCTGGGCGTTGAGGGTGCCCAGGTCCTGGGTGGCCAGGACCTGGCCCGCCGTCACCTCCTGCCCGGGCTTGACGTTGATGGCCACCACCTTGCCGGTGTTGGCGAAATTGAGGTCGTACACCTTCGAGGTGCTGACTACCGCGGGGAACGTCTGGTCACCGGCGGTGGCGGCGTCCACTGTGTAGACGGCGGCGACCATGGCCAGGGCGGCGAGCACCAGGGCGAGCGCCAGTTGACGGCGGCTGATGTGGAGCCGTCCCGGATCCCGTTCCGACAGGGCCGGGCCGTCGATCACGCCGACACGGGAGTACGCCCCGCTGTCCGGAGGCTCGGGCGTCCCCGCATCGTCGGGGGACGAAGAGGGCCCGTCTGATGCGGCGGCGGTGGACATGCTCAGTGAGGCGTTCATCCCCCTCACCTTCTCGGTCTTGCGATGGGACCGAACCGTGTTCATCGCACCTCCCCGGGGCGCCCGATCGGGCGCATCGTCGACTCCGTGTGGCACCGTCTCATGGCCTCGCCAACCTCCGCTTCAACCGTTCGTCCTTGACCCAGGTCACGAGCATGTAGGCCCCCCCGACCAGCATGAGCAGCACACCCACCAGCACCGCGGCCCGGCCGTAGCCCCGCCGTCCGATGAGCGTCCCCCAGAGGTCGAGCAAATTCGGGGGGCCGGCCGGCACGGTCGACCCCGGCGCCAGCGCGGCAGGATGGAACGCCGTCGTGAGCGGGAGGCCGAACGGGCCCAGGGCCGGCACTCCGGGCAGCCGGGGCAGCGGGGGAGCCGACGGGTCGGCGGTGAACAACGGGGCCAGCTGCACGCTGGCCGGGGGACTGACCGACTTCCCGTATTCGGCATCACCGTTGTAGGTGGCCGTCAGGACATCGGTGCCTGTGGGCAGGCTGACCGTCGTGCAGTCCGACCCCGAGCCGATGGACAGCTGCTGGCAGCCGACGACCGGGGTCCCGTTGCTGTCGAGGCTCACCGACCCCCCGTAGTCGGAGACGACCTTCGCACTGATGTGGACGGCCTCGGCCGGCCGGGCGGACGAGGTGGACACCGACAACGAGGTGGCCGAGGGCTCTACCGGTGGCTGGAAGCGCCGGTCGTTGGCGAGGGCCTGGAACTCCGAGTAGCCCGACGGGTCCAAGGCGTATTGATAGGTACCCCCCTTACCGGGGGCGTCGAAGTACAGCAGTGCCCGGAGCATCGGGTAGCCGTTGTCGAGCAGGTTCTTGACATCCGACAGGTACTGCGCCTGGGCTCCCGAGAGCGCCGCGGTCTCCGCGATCATCATGGGCTTCCCGAACGAGGCGAACGTTGAGTACCACGCCCCGAAGCGCTGAGCGAACTGACCGACCGTGTACGTCGTCGAATTCCGCAGGTAGCCGTCCACGGCGATCCAGTCGACGTACGAGGGCCCCGGGTAGTAGTTGATCCAGTCCTGGTCCTGACCGGCCGCGGAGATGCACCACACGAAGGCCACGTTGCTCGCCCCGGCGGCGGTGAACAGAGCGTGGATGTGTCGGAAGGCGGCGGCGTAGCCGGCGGGCCCGAGGCCGGCGATGCACGACTGGTAGTTCGGGGAGAAGGGAAAGTTGAACTCATAGAACCACCGCAAAAAGACCGGGGCCTTGAGCTGGGCCAGCTCGGTGGCGAAGTTGGTGATCAGCGCATCGTCATGTCCAGCGATGATGTCGGCGTCGCTGGGGCCGCATCGCCAGTCGATCATCGGCGTCGCCCCGCTGGCCAGCACCCGTTGCAGCGTCGGCAGCGAGGTCGGGGTGGCCCAGTCCTGGTAGACGTGGACGATGGACAAGGAGCGGCCCAGTCCGCCGTTGAACGACGGGAGCTTGCTCAACTCCTGGTCGACCGGTGTCAGCCGGCCCACCGGGAGTGGCCGCACCCATGCACCCAGGTAGGCCGTCCCCACCGGAGGGATGTACGGTCGCCCCCGAAGACCCGCGGTCGGCTTCACGTTGACGGCGACCGACGCCGATCCCGAGGGCCCGTAGGCCGCGTCGCCCAGGTAGCGGGCCACGATGTCATTGGCGCCGCCGGCCAGTGACGAGGTCTCGCAGCTGCTGGCGTTCAGGACGGCGACGTTGTCACACCCGGCGATGGGGGACCCGTTGTCCAGGAACGACACCGTCCCGCCCAGATCCGAATCGGACACCGTGGCGGTGATGACGACGACCTTCCCATCCGGGGGCGCGGTATCCGACACCGAGACCGAGGTGTTCGTGCGTGCCCTGACCGGTTGGAAGTATGAGCCGGCGGACAGCGAGTCGAAGGCCGACTGCCCCGCCGGGTTCAGTTCGAAGTCGTAGACGTTGCCGGTCGGCGGCACCGTGTCGGAGGCGTCGTCATAGGTGACCGCCTTGACCAGGGGGAACGCCGACGGCAGCACCGTCCCGAGGAGCGTCAGGTACGTGGCCTGCAGGGACGGGTTGGGACCGGCGATCGCCCCGGTGTCCGAGATCATCAGCGGCTTGCCGGAGGGGGCGAACTCCGAGTACCAGGCCCGGAACAGCGTCTTGATCGAGTCCGCGGTGGCCGGGCTCGAGGATTCGTCGTAACCGTCCGCCCCGATCCAGTCGACGAAGCCGCCACCGGGGTAGTAGGCGCTCCACGGCGCGGACGGGCTCTGGGGGCCGTTGGTGTCGACCGACCACACGAATCCGACGTTGCCGGCGCCGGCCAGCCGGAACTGCCGGACGATCTCGCGGTAGGCCTGCACATAGCCCGCGGCACCGGACCGGCCCAGGCATTTGCTCGTATCACTGGGGACCGAGCCGGGATCGGGGAACCAGCGGAGCAGCAGCGGGATCCCGGCGGACGCCATCGCTCGCGCATCGTTGGCGATGGCGAGGTCGTCGGCCCCGTTCGCCACCTTGAGGTCCGAGTCCCCGCAGGACCAGGTGATCATGGGGATGGCCCCCGTGGCGAACACCTGCTCGAGCTGGGTGGCGTTGAACGAGGCGTTCCACGTCTGATCCAGTTGGACGATCGACACCGGGCGGCCCACGCCCTGGTTGAGGGCGGCCAGTGCCGCAGATTCGAAAGGGGCGCCTGTGTCCTGCCCGGAGGAGCCGTTGGGACCGGCGGTGGTGCCGTTGGCATCGACCGAGGCACCCAGGTAGGCCTGGCAGGGACCGGGCACCACCGGCTTGTGGACCGGCCCGGTAGGGGCTCCAGGGGCCGACCCGACCGGGCCACAGGGTGTCGGACCGCTGCCGGCCTGCACCCGCGGTGCCCGCGGTACCGACGTCGTCGGGGCAGTGCCGGCGGCCGGTGTCGGCTCCACGACGACCGACAGGGGGGTGGAGTCCGAGGGCTGGAAGGCGGCGTCCCCGCTGTAGACGGCGATGATGCTGTCGGTCCCGACGGGCAGTCCCGCCGTGTCACAGGCCACCGAGCGGGAGACCGGCAGGTCCGAGCAGCTGGGCAGCGCGGAACCGTTGCTGAGATAGGTGAGGTTGCCCCCGTGGTCGGGAACGTCCACCGAACCCGAGATCGACACCGGCTGGCCGTCCGTGACGTGGGTCACGGGGGCCGTGACGGTCGTGGCCGTCGGGGACCGGGTCGGTCGGAAGTAGGGAGCGCGTGACAGCGCCCGGAGTGCGGCCTGCCCGTCCCCATCCAGGACCAACTGGGTCTGGGTCGTCTCCTGGGGTGCGTCGAAGTAGACGAGGCCCTTGATCAAGGGGAATCTGGTGGGCAGGTCGGCGGCGACCTGTCTGAGGAATTGGCGCTGCGACCCCGGTGTGACCCCGGTGTTCGAGATGAGCAGCGGCTTCCCGTAGGTCGAGAACGTGGTGTACCAGGAGCCGAACGCAGTCGTCACGCCCCCCGGGTCCTGGGGCCCGGCGGACGGGCGGTAGCTGTCGGCGGCGATCCAGTCCGCGCTGCCCGCTCCCGGATAGAAGCCGGCCCACTCCGAGCCGGAGCCTGACGAGGCGTCCACCGACCAGACGGTCGCCGCGTTGGCTGCGCCCGCGGCCACCAGGAGCTGGTGGACGTGCCGGAACGCAGCGACGTAGCCGGACGCCCCGCCGGCACCCAGGCACCCCTGCGTGGCGGGGTCCGTCGCATTGGGATCGGGGAACCACCGGACCAGGACCGGTGCACCCAGGGAACGCAGCTGGCGGCCGAACGCGGTGATGAGCGTGTCGTCGGCCCCCGCGGTGATGGCCGCGTCGGTGTCACCGCACTCCCAGGTGATCATCGGGACCGCGCCGGTGGCCGCGACCCGCCCCAGCTGGGCGGTGTCCACGGGAACCTCCCACCCTTGGTCCACCTCGACGATCGACAGCGGACGACCCAGGCCCTGCTCGACGCTCGGCAGGGAGTCCAGCTCGGCGGCGACGCCTCCCGCGCCGCCGAGCGGCGTGACCCCGCTGAGCGCCAGTCCCGACGGGTCGACGAAGGCACCGAGATAGGCCGAACCCGAAGCCGGAACAACGGGTGGGCTCAGGACCGCCGGAGCGCGGACGGGTGGCACCGTGGAGGTCCCGGCCGCCGGCGCCGTCGAGGACGTGGTCGCCGTGGACGGCGTGGTCGTCGTGGGAGCCGCGGTGGACGTCGCCGTGGGAGCCGCGGACGTCGTGGTGGGAGCCGGGGAGGTGGGGGCGGGAGCCGTGGTCGAGGTGGTGGACGTTCCGGACGGGCCTGCCGGAGGTGCCGTGGTCGTTGACACCCCGGAGGACGGCGGCGCCATGGACACCAGACCGACGAGACCGACGGTGAGAGCGATCACCAGTGGGAGCGCCCGCCTCGGTCGGCGGCGCCGGGTCGGTGCCGTCACGAACCAGTCCCCGGAGCCGTGGCCCTGCCCCTGATCCGGCTACCACGATCGACGTCCGGGCACGATCGGGGGCGCACAAGGGCGGTCTCACCCGCGACCGTGCTCACCCTGTTGACGAGTACTCCCGCTGCTACTTGTTGGCCCACCGGCGCGCCCCTCGCCTCTCCATCTCGACCTCTGTGTCCGCATGAGCACGCGAAGTGTCTCCTGCCCGAGGGTGAATCTAGCAGATAAATTCACCTTAAGCGGTCATTCAACCACTGAGAGTAGTCAAATGAGACGTAGAGAGGGCCGTCTAAGCCGTGACTGCGGACGAGGAGACCCGTGGACGCCCACGAGACGGCGCCTAGCCCCCCGCAGCGGCGGCGTACGACTCGAGGAACGACACCGCGGGACCGGCATCGACCTGTCCGCAGTTCGGGCACTGGGGTGACACGCCCGGCACGTTCAGCCAGTAGCCGTCGACCAGTGACCTGGTCGTCGCCACCACGCTGGTCAGGGTGGCCGGACTGACGGCACCACTCCCCGGTACGGCGGAGGTGATGCCGAGCAGCACCGGATGCTCCGGGGCGGCGGTCTTCGCCTGGACGGCGGCCTGGCGGACGAATGAGGTGAACCCTGGTTGGTCCTCGGCCTGCTGACCCTGGATCTCGACCATGTCCGAGACCGCCGCGCCCTGGCCCGCCATGTTCAGGCCCAGATAGCCCGAGAACTTGCCCTTGGCCGACCCGAGCTGGTTGGAGGTCGAGTAGCCGGGGCTGAGCACCGGGGACAGATTGGCGGCCGGCGTGAAGATCATGTGGAGACCATGGGCGTGGGCGAGGGCCAGGGCTGCTGCCGCGTACGTGAACGGCGCCGACTGTTCGTTGGCCGGCGTGAACGGCCAGTCCTCGTTGTCATACAGCACGTACTTGACCCCGGGCTCGAGGGTCGATCCCTGGATGGCCGCCTGCATGGTGGCGAAGCTGGCGAAGGACTGGACCTTGGTGGCCAGGGGGACCAGTGAATCGGGAACCCGTCCACGAGGCCGGACGATGAGGAGCGTCCGCGGCGAATTGAAGACCTTGGTGATCGTGGCGGCGGGCAGGCCGTTCCGCTCGAGCAGGGCCAGCGTGAAGTCCTCGACCAGCCAGTACGGGCCGGGGACGGCCGAGGGGCCCGGCGTGCCCGACGTCGGGCCGGTCGACGTCGTCGCCGGTGGGACGGTCGACGTCGTCGTGGTCCGCGAGGCGATCGGGCTCGTGCCCCCGCCGCACGAAGTGAGCAGTGCCACCGACGTGCACAGCGCGGCGATCGTGCCGGTCCACCGCCGCGCTCGACGAGTCATGGCCCCTCCTGATCGGTGGCGTCCCAGGCGCCGGGCCGGGGGACGGCGGTCCTCCGCTCCCTGTCCACCGACCGAACGGGGTACACGCTACAGCGGACCGTGTCCCGTCGAACGGCGGGCACCGAGACGATGACCCCCGACAACGACTGGTCGGCCGGCGGGCGCTCGCTGACCGATCCCACCGGCATCGGTCGAGGTCGGGGGAGGTCCCGTGGCTGTGGGCCGGTGCATCGGCACCATCGGACCGATTGGGTAGGTCGGCAACAGGCGCACCAGGGTGGTGGGCGGCGGCCGGTCCCGAGCCAGGGGATCCCGTGACCGCACAAGCCCCCGCAGGCCCACCCCTCCACGACTGTCAGGGACGTCGACGGTCCGGCCGGAGGCCGGGGCGGCCGTGGCCCACCGGCCCCATCGCCGACCGGGATGGGGCCGGGGGAACCGGGGGCGGACCTGCTCAGCCGTGAGCCCGACGCCGGCTGGACCCGGACAGCGGGTTGGACAGCAGGATGTCGCTGACCGCGGCGCCGAGGAGCGCGGCGGCCCCGACCACCACGGCGGCCACGATGGCGCCCCGGGCCCCGATGAGCCTCCGACCGGGGGGGATACGGGGGGCGACGCCCTGGTCGGTATGGGCGGGTGGGGGATCGGGGTCCACCGCCACGCCGACCGGCACCGGGACGGCCCCCGGGGCCTCGGCCGGTTCCGGGTCGGCCGGGCGGAGTGCCTCGGCGACCACGTCGTTGAGCCGGGCCACGGCGGGCAGACCGGCATCGATCACCGACAGCATGGGGTCGGGCCGCCCGGCCAGCTGGGCCGACAACCAGTGCTGGAGCTGGGCCCCCATGGCCGCCACCACCTCGGGGTGCTGGTCGGCCACGTTGCGTTGCTCGTCGGGATCGTCGGCCAGGTCGTAGAGCTCCACGCCGTCACGGCCGTAGATGGTGGACTGCATGAACTTGATGTACTTCCACTCGGGGGTGCGAACGGCCCGGGCCGCCTGCCAGGTGGCCTCGCTCAGCATGACCGCGTCGCGGTGGGTCGTGACCTCCCCCCGGGCCAGGGGCAGCACCGAGCGCCCGTCGATCCCCTCGGCCTCGGGCAGCCCGAGCACCTCCAGGATGCTCGGCAGGACGTCGACCAGGGTCACCATGGCCGATGACTCGGCCACCGGGACCTTGCCCGGTGCCCAGAGTATGAGCGGTACGTGGACCACCGAGTCGTAGAGGCCGGCGTGGTCGAACCAGGCGTCGTGCTCGGTCATGTTCTCGCCGTGGTCGCCGAACAGGACCACCATGGTGTCCTCCAGCAGGCCCCGCTCGCCCAGGTGTTCGAAGATCCGGTTGATCTCGAAGTCGAGGTAGGCCACCTCGGCGTCGTACAGGTCGGCGATGAAGTCGAGGTTGGGCATGGCGTCCAGGAAGTCGTAGAGGTTCTTCTTGAACAGCGGGTAGCTGGGCCGGCCCTCGAGCTTCTCGGTGATGAGCGGGTCGATCCTGCCCGCCGTCCGGTGGGAGAAGCGCTCCTTGAACGGCGAGGGCGGCAAGTAGGGGATGTGGGCGTCCCAGAAGTGGAGGAAGAGGAAGAAGTCCTCCTCGGCGTGCGCATCGATCCAGGGGAGACCGATCTCGTTGATCACCGAGCCGGGCGAGCGCGACCGGCCGGGGGGCGGCATGTAGTCGTCGTAGCCCCGGATGAACCAGTCCTTCATGGCGAAGAGGTGGTCCACCGCCCCCGTGGTGTACCCGTGCTTGCGCAGCAGCGAGGGCAGCCACAGCGTGTCGTCGGGCAGGTAGGCGGCCGGGTGGAAGTGGGAGACGATCCCGGTGTGGACGCCGAACTGCCCGGTGAACAGGGCGGTGTGCGACGGCTGGGTCGGGATGTCGGTGGCGTAGGTCTGCGTGAACAGCGCCCCCTCGGAGGCGATCCGGTCGAGGTTGGGGGTGAGTCCCCGTTCGTTGCCCAGGCAGCTCAGGTGATCGGCCCGGAGGGTGTCGAGCGAGCAGATGATCAGGTTCATGCCCGAGCGCCCCCGATCCGGCCGGCCCTGCGGTCGACCGCATCCCCCGGTACGTTGCCTGCCCGGCGCAATTGCGCCCGTCGAGTCTGCATACGTCCCTGCCCTTCGCTCCACGGACGCACCAGCGAGCCAACCCCGTCGCTGCGCACCCTGCCCAAGCGAGGAGTGTAACCCGTATGCCACGTTTAGTGCACGAACTACCACTTTAAGTGGTAATCTCGGACACCCCGCATCGGGGCGCCGACGCCGGCACGCCCCGAGCGCGTGGCACGGTACGGAACGGGAGTGGGGTAGGCGGCCGGCTGATGGATGTGAATCTCCTCGACGGCAATCGGCGACCGGTCCACGGTCCTGTTCGAACCACCGGCCTCCGAGGTCCGGCGCGCCACCCCTCGACCACCCCGGTTCGGACCGGTGGGTCGAGAGGGCCGTCGGCCACGATCCGGTGCGTGAGGGTCCGGTGGTCCCGATCATTTGGGGAGGGCCGGGCGTACAATGACCGACGCCCGAGCGGCCCGGGTGGCGCGGGTCGGACGGACGGTTCGGACGGGGACCGCCGGGCGCACGTCCGCAGCCACGTCGAGGGGATGAAGGCACCATGAGGCTGATCTACTTCGACATCGACACCCTGCGGGCCGACCACCTCGGCTGCTACGGCTATCACCGGCCCACCAGTCCCACCATCGACGCCCTGGCCGCCGACGGCCTCCGGTTCGACAACGTTCACGCCTCGGACACCCCCTGCCTGCCGTCCCGCTCGGCCCTGTGCTCGGGCCAGTTCGGGATCCGCAACGGCTCCATCAACCACGGGGGTCCGGCAACGGACCCCTTCCCCGAGGGCCGGGACCGTCAATTCCAGACGGCGCTGGCCCGGACCGGCTGGATGAGCGCGCTGCGGGCCCAGGGCGTGTGGACCGCCTCCATCAGCACCTTCGCCGAGCGGCACTCCGCTTACCACTTCGAGGCCGGGTTCAACGAGTGCTTCAACCTCGGGACCCGGGGCCTCGAGACGGCGGACCTGGTGTCGACGGTGGCCCGGGACTGGCTGGCCCGCAACGCCCACCGTGAGGACTGGTTCCTCCACGTCCACTTCTGGGACCCCCACACCCCGTACCGGACGCCGGCCTCGTTCGGCGACCCGTTCGCCGACGACGCCGTCCCCGGTTGGCTCACCGAGGACGTGCGGGCCGCCCACTGGGAGCTCCCCGGACCGCACTCGGCCCAGGAGGTCGCCGGGTTCGGCCCCCGTACCGTGTGGGACGAGTGGACCCGCCAACCCCAGCAGGTGGCCGGCCTGGACGACGTCCGGCGGGTCTACGACGGCTACGACATCGGGGTCCGCTACGCCGACCATCACGTGGGCCAGGTCCTCAACCAGCTGGACGAGTTGGGGCTGCTGGACGAGACGGCGGTGATGGTCTCCTCCGACCACGGGGAGAACCTCGGCGAGCTGGGCATCTACTGCGACCACCAGACCGCCGACCAGTTCACCACCCGCCTGCCCTTGATCCTGCGGTGGCCGGGACTCGACACCTCGTCGCTTCCGGTGCAGGACGGGCTGCACTACCAGATCGACGTGATGGCCACGGTGCTGGAGCTGTGCGGGGCCACCGTCCCTGATCGCTGGGACGGCATGTCGTTCGCCCCGGCGCTGGCGTCCGGCCAGCCGAGCGGGCGTCACCACCTGGTGTTGTCGCACGCCGCCTGGACGGCCCAGCGGTCGGTCCGGTTCGGGAACTGGCTGTGCATGGAGACCTACTGGGACGCCTTCCACGGGTATCCCGAGATCATGCTGTTCGACCTGGCCGACGACCCGTACGAGCAGCACGATGTGGCGCCGGCCCTCCCCGACGTCGTCCAGCACGCCCTCAGGCTGCTCCACGAGTGGAAGGAGGACGCCATGAGCCGTTCGGCCCACGGCATCGACCCGATGTGGTCCGTCCTCCACGAGGGTGGGCCCTGGCACTCGCGGGTGGACGTGGACTGGTATTTCGAGCGGCTGCGGTCGACGGGACGGGGACAGTGGGCCGACCGGTTCGAGGTCCGGGGCCCGGTGGGCGGGGCGCCACCCGATCCGTCCGATCTCGATCCGACCATGTGAGCGGGCGTGGCAGGTCGGTGGGCATCGCCGGTGGCCCGCCGGCCGGGTCGTCCCGAACTCGGTTGACAGATCCGGCCGGCGGGACGAGCATGGCGGTAGCCGACTAGAGGAGGGAGGCCATGATGGTCGCTGACAGGCCCGCCTCGTGGTTTGCCGCACGAAGGCTTCTCGGTGTCGCCCTGGCCGGAATCGCCGTGCTGGCGGTGGTCCTGGTCGGATTCAGCCCGAGTACGGCTGCCAAGACCCCGAAGCTCAAGAATCCGGGGCCGCCCACCTCGGTGGTGGTGGAGCCGGTGGACGGGGGAGCCGTCGTCTCGTGGGGGCCACCGGGATCGGACGGCGGCACTCCGGTGACCGGCTATGCCGTGAGCGTGGGCAGCGTCACGCGGGGCTTCACCTGCTCGACCACGACCGAGATGACCTGCACCGTGCACGGGCTCATCAACGGACGGCAGTACCGGGCCAAGGTGCGGGCCGTCAACACCGTGGGCCAGGGCAAGCCCGCCGTGAGCGCGAAGTTCGTACCGGGGCGATCAGCGGACTGCTCCGACTTCCAACCCAACGCCGTGCTCACGTACTGCAATCTGGTCGACGCCAACCTGTCCGGTCTGGACCTGACCGGCGTCGACTTCTACGGTTCGAGGCTGGTCGGCGCGAACTTCTCGGGCGCCAACCTGTCCGGGGCCTTCTTCGGGGGCGACACCGGGGCCCAAGAGGACCTGACGGGCGCCGACTTCTCCGGCGCCACCATGGTCGGTACCACCCTGGACACCATGTACCTCGACACGGTGTCCTTTGTCGGCGCCAATCTCACCGACGCCGACCTGTCCGACTCCACCATGATCTTCGACTCGTTCGCCAACGCCAATCTGACCGGGGCGAACCTCGCTGGCCAGATCACGTTTCCCACCTGGTCCAACACCATCTGCCCCGACGGCGTGAACAGCGACGACGCCGGCGGTACCTGCGACGGCCACTTCTTGTGACCTAGGGCGCAGCGCCGGCCGGGGACGCCCCGGGGCCGCGCCGTGCCACCCCTCGCCCGAACGTCATCTGCGGACCGGGGATGTCGGTCAGCGTGGGCGCGCTGGAGGTCGGACCCAACCCGAGGTCGGACCCAACCCGGTCGGCGGGCGGTCAGCCGGCGATGGCGGCGGCCCCCAACTGCTGTGCCTCGATGACGCTCTTCGCCGAACTGACCAGCGCGTCGGCCAGTTCGTAGCCGACGAACTCCTCGAGCCAGGCCCGCACGGTGCCAGGGGTGGCCGAGGTGTGAGCGAGGAATTCGGTGTGCACCAGGTCACCGTCCCGATCGGTGATGCCGAGCCACCAACCGCCGACCACGAAGTCCTCCGAGTTGAAGTAGCGAAGGAGGCACTCGCCGTGCGCGAACGCGCAGACCACCTGGAATTGCGCCCCTCCGAACCCCATCGATCGAACGTACCCGTCGGCCTTTGCCGTAAGCAACCGCTCTACGAGATAGTTCGAATACTCAACGTGGTTGCATTCGGGCGGGGCCGTCGGGGCCACCGCGTCAGCCGGCCGGGCCCTAGCGCGGGATGGCCCCCCGTGCCCGCAGGAACTCGATGACCTGCTCGACGCCGTCCTCCACGGCCACCTCGGTGGTGTCCACCCTGATGTCGGGGAAGCGGGGCTCCTGGTAGGGCGAGTCGACGCCGGTGAAGTTGGTCAGCTCGCCGCGCCGGGCCTTGCCGTAGAGGCCCTTCACGTCCCGCCCCTCGGCGACGGCCAACGGGGTGTCGACGAAGACCTCGCAGAACTGTTCATCGCCGATGAGCTCCCGGGCCATCTGCCGCTCGGCCTCGAACGGCGAGATCAGGGAGACCAGCACGATGAGGCCGGCGTCGGCCATCAGCGAGGCCACCTCGGCCACCCGCCGGATGTTCTCGACGCGGTCGGCGTCGCTGAACCCCAGGTTCTTGCTCAGGCCGTGGCGGACGTTGTCGCCGTCGAGCAGGTAGGTGTGCCGGCCCAGGGCGTGGAGCCGCTTCTCGACCGTGTTGGCGATGGTGGACTTCCCGGCGCCCGACAGGCCGGTGAACCACACCACGCACGGCCGCTGCCCCTTGAGGTCGGCCCGGGCCTCCCGGTCGACCTCCAGGGACTGCCAGTGCACGTTCTCCGATCGCCGCAAGGCGAAGTGCAGCAGCCCCGCCCCCACCGTGCTATTGGACAGCCGGTCCACCAGGATGAAGCCACCGGTCTCCCGGTGGGCCTCGTAGGGGTCGAAGGGGATCGGCCGGTCCAGGGTCAGGTTGCCCACCCCGATCTCGTTGAGCTCCAGGGCGCTGGCCGCGGTGTGCTCCAGGGTGTTGACGTTGACCTTGTACTTGAGTTGGCTGACCGTGACCCCGGCCGTCCGGCTGCCGAGCTTCATCAGGTAGGGCCGACCGGGGAGCATCTCCTGCTCGCTCATCCAGATGAGGTGGGCCTCGAATTGGTCGGCCACCCCCGGGGCGTCGTCGGCCGCGGCCAGCACGTCCCCCCGGCTGATGTCGATCTCGTCGTCCAGGGTCAGGGTGACCGACTGGCCGGCCACCGCCTCCTCGAGGTCGCCGTCATAGGTGACGACCCGCTGGACCGTGGTCGTCCGCCCGTCGGGCAGCACCCGGATCGGGTCACCGGGGCGGACCACCCCGCTGGTGATCCGGCCGGCGAAGCCCCGGAAGTCGAGGTCGGGGCGGTTGACCCACTGCACCGACATCCGGAACGGCTTGGCCTGCTCCTCGGCCTCGATCTCGACCGTCTCCAGGTAGCCGATGAAGGTCGGCCCCTCGTACCAGGGCATGTTCGGGCTCGGCTCGGTGATGTTGTCACCCCGCAGCGCCGACATCGGGATGCAGGTGACGTCGTCCAGCCCGATGCCGGAGGCGAACTCCCGGTACTCGGCCTCGATCTGCAGGGTCACCGCCTCGGAGTACGCCACCATGTCCAGCTTGTTGATGGCCAGCACCACCTTGGTGATGCCCAGCAACGAGACCAGGTAGCTGTGCCTCCGGGTCTGGCTCAGCACGCCCTTGCGGGCATCCACCAGGATCACGGCCACATCGGCGCTCGACGCCCCGGTGACCATGTTGCGCGTGTACTGCTCATGGCCCGGGGTGTCGGCCACGATGAACTTGCGCTTGTCGGTCGAGAAGAACCGGTAGGCCACGTCGATGGTGATGCCCTGCTCCCGCTCGGCGGCCAGTCCGTCCACCAGGAGGGCGAAGTCGAGCTCGCCGCCCTGGGTGCCGACCTTCTTGGAGTCGGCCTGCAGCGCCTCGAGGTGGTCCTCGAAGACCAGCTTGGACTCGTAGAGGAGCCGGCCGATCAGGGTGCTCTTGCCGTCGTCGACGCTCCCGCAGGTGATGAAGCGCAACAGGCTCTTGTGCTCGTGGACCTTCAGGTACTCCTCGATGTCGTCGAGGGCCAGATCGGGTGTCATGGTCATCAGAAGTACCCCTCCTGCTTCTTGCGCTCCATGGAGCCGCTGGCGTCGTGGTCGATGACCCGCCCCTGCCGCTCCGAGGTGGTGGTCAGCAGCATCTCCTGGATGATGCCGGGGAGGGTGTCGGCCCGGCTCTCGATGGCGCCGGTCAGGGGGTAGCACCCGAGGGTGCGGAAGCGGACGGAGCGGAGCTCGGGCTCCTCGTCCGGGGCCAGAGGCATGCGGTCGTCGTCCACCATGATGAGTGTGCCGTCCCGCTCCACCACCGGCCGGGGTGCGGCGAAGTACAGGGGGACCACCGGGATGTCCTGGAGGTAGATGTACTGCCAGACGTCCAGCTCGGTCCAGTTGGACAGCGGGAACACCCGGATGCTCTCCCCGGGGTGCTTGCGGGCGTTGCAGATGCTCCACAGTTCGGGGCGCTGCTGCTTGGGGTCCCACCGGTGCTGTGAGGTCCGCACCGAGTAGACCCGCTCCTTGGCCCGGGACTTCTCCTCATCGCGCCGGGCCCCGCCGAAGGCCAGGTCGAAGCTGTACTTCTCGAGGGCCTGCTTGAGGCCCTCCGTCTTCCAGAGGTCGGTGTGGACGGCCGACCCGTGGGTGAACGGGTTGACCTCCTGGGCCAGGCAGTCGGGGTTCTGGTGGACCAGGAGGTCGAGCCCGAGCGTGTCCACCATCTCGTCGCGGAACTCGTACATGGCCCGGAACTTCCAGGTGGTGTCGACGTGCAGGAGGGGGAAGGGGGGCAGTCCGGGGTAGAAGGCCTTCATGGCCAGGTGGAGCATGACGGCACTGTCCTTGCCCACCGAGTACAGCATCACCGGCCGTTCGGACTCGGAGACCGCCTCCCGCATGATGGCGATGCTCTCGGACTCCAGGCGCTGGAGGTGGGTCAGTCGGGCCATCGTCCCTCGTTTCGTCGGTGGTCGGGCGGTGCTGGTGCGTCGTCCAGCCGGTCTCGGTCCCGGTCCCGGTCGCCCTGGCCGTGGGATTGTTCCCCGCCGGATCGCCCGCGTGCCAGAGATATCACGTTACGTGTCAAGTAAGTCACTAGGAGTGGTGAGATCCGCCCACTCAGTATGGCCCGTCCACACCCGGTTTGGGAAGTGGGTCGGCCGGGGAATTCGTGTCGGGCCGGTGACGAACGGCGGTATGTCACGCGTTCTGGTGGTGGTCGGTGTCCGGGATCCGGGACCCGCGGCCTTGGCGGTCGGGTGACGACGCGGATCAGGAGTGCGATGTGGTCAGGAACACGGTGATCCCGGCGGTGATGCCCTGCGCCGCCCGGGCCTGCCACGCCGGATCGGTGAGCAGGGAGGCGTCGGTGGCGTTGCGCATGTTGCCGCACTCGATGAACACCTTGGGCACGGTGGTGAGGTTGGTCCCGGCCAGGTCGTCCCTCGACTGCAGCCCGTAGACGCCGTCGTAGTCGCTGATGGGCATGCCGGTGGCCGGAAGGAAGGCGTTACGCAGGTCGATCCCCAGGGTCTGTGAGGAGTGGATGACCCCGGCGTTGACCCCGTCGTCCACCGGGAGGAGGAGGGCGAATCCCCGACCGGAGGCAGGCCCGCCGTCGGCGTGGATGGAGACGACGGCGTCGGCGTGGGCCCGGTTGCCGATGGCCGTCCGCTGGGTGATGCAGGGGCCCACCCCGGAGTCGGTGGTCCGGGTCAGGATGACCGTGGCCCCCTCGGCCTCGAGGTCGGCCCGGGCCAACGTGGCCACCACGAAATTGAACCGTGACTCGGGGTAGCCGGTGTCGGTCTCGGTGCCGGTGGTGTCGCATGCCTCCATCTCCCGTCCGTTCCAGACCCGCTGGTCGATGGTGGAGGGTGCGGTGCTGTTGCCACCGTCGTGGCCGGGGTCCAGCACCACCACGTCGTCGGCCAGGGGGCGCGGGCCGGCTGATGCGGACGGCGTGACCGGTGGGTGGGGCGTGGCGACGGTGGCGGCCGGATGCCGTCTGACGAGGTGGGTGCCCACCACGGCGGCGGCGAATACCGCGGCCACGCCGAGCCCGGCGGCCAGGGCCACGCGACGGGACCGACGGCGTCGCCGTGGGTGCATCAGAGCTGGCTGGGCTGCCACGGCGGCAGGCCCAGCGAGGTGGCGACGGGGTTCCACATCGACGTGAACTGCTGTTTGGCCGTCGACGCGTGGCCGTCGGCGACCAGGGCCGACTGGTAGCCCGGGTCCGCGCTGTCGTTGGGGACGCACGGTTTGGCCTGTTCGTCGGCGGCCCACTGGGCATAGGAGCCGTCCGAGTTGGCCGAGCTCTGCCAGGCGTTGGTGAGGGAGGCGATGACCGCCGCCGAGTGGGGGAGGGCCGTGAGGTCGAGCTGTCCGAGCTGGCTCAGCAGCGTCTGGCGGGCGGACTGGGCCGCGGTCAGGGCCGACTGGGCTCCGGCCAGATCGCCGCAGGAGGCGATGGCCACCGTGGCCGTCTGCACCTGGCTCCGGCTCCCCGAGCTCTGGGTCAACAGGGCGGTCAGGGCCTGGCCCGCAGGCAGGGCCTGAGCCGACAGGGTGGTGGAGGTCGACGTGGTGGACGGCGCCGTGGTGGGCGAGGGGGCGGGTGTGGTCGGGGTGCCGGCGGGGACCGTGTCCGCCGTGTCGGTGCCGCCCGAGGAGGTGGCCACCAGGGCGACGACCACGCCGACCACGGCGGCGGCGAGCACTGCGATGGCGATGAGCAGGCCCCGGTGTCCGCGCTCGTCCGGGCGCGCCTCGCCCTCGTCGGTGGGCGGGACCGGCGCCGGCACCGCGGGCCGGGTGCCCACCGATCGGGCGGAGGGGGAGCCGGGATCGGCGCGGGGCGGCACCACCGCGGTCGTCGGGGGTATGACGGCCGTGGTGGCCGCCGGCGTCCCCGACGGCTTGGTCATGGACCGGCCGCACTCCCGGCAGAACCTTGCGTTGGGCGCGTTGTCGTGGCCCACCGGGCACGGGTTGATCAGCGCCGAGCCGCACGTCGGGCAGAACTGGGCCAGGGTGGCGGTGGCCGGAACGGGATGGCCTTGCGGGCAGAGCATCGTGGACCTCGGATGGGCGGGGGAAGGGCCCTCGACGGGCAGGGTGCCGGGACCTGGGGCCGGCGAAGCAAGGGTCCATGGTAGGCGACCCCGGCCGGCCTCCCCGGGTCACCCGACCTCCGTCGGCCCACGGCCACGGGTCGACCGTGACCGTCCGGGCCCGGCATCCGGCCCGATCCGGGGTCGTCCCGCCCTCGGCACGAGTGGCAGCGGTGGCACCCATCCGGCAGACTGGCGACCGGTCACCGGGCTCTCCGTGGCCGCGTATCGGGGCACCGGTCGGGCTCGGCCGACGAGCGCAGTACGGCGGTACCGGCCGGCCGGGGACCGGACAGGGAGGGAAGGGCCATGACCACCATCGACCTGGGCGACGTGCTCGTCGACCGTCCCACCGGGGCCGTCGTCGGTTGAGCACCACCGAATCGGGGGCCGACCGGGTCCCCGGTACCGACGCCGAGGGGCTCACGGCGCCGCTGCTCGACCCGGAGTTCTACGCCGGCGACCCCTTCGCCGTCTACGCGCGGCTCCGGGCCGAGGCCCCCGTGGCCCACAGCCGGGCCGGCGGCTTCTGGGTGGCCAGCCGCCACGAGGAGGTGGTGGCCATCTCCCGGGACCCCGAGACCTTCTGTTCGGGCAAGGGGATCCTGACCATGGAGATCGGGGCCGAGTACCCGGCCCCCCCCACCATGATGCACACCGACCCACCGGACCACGACCGCTACCGGAAGCTGGTGCAGCCGGGATTCCGACCGTCCTTCATGCGGGCCCTCGAGGACGGGATCCGGACCCGCACTGTCACCCTGGTGGACCGGATCGAGGCCGGCGTGGCCGTCGACATCGTCCCCGAGCTGGCCGTCCCGCTGCCCCTGCAGGTCATCTCCGACCTGCTCGGGGTGCCCGAGGACGAGTGGCCCCGGTTCTTCCGGTGGTCGGAGGCGGTCATCCCCGGGGCCACCGACTGGCCCGAGGAGGAGCGGTTGGCCCTCAGCGGCGAGATGGTCACCTACCTGCTGGCCGCGGCGGCCGACCGCCGGGCCCACCCCAGGGACGACATCATCTCCGAGCTGGGCGCGGCCGAGGTCGACGGGGACCGCCTGACCGACGCCGAGCTGGGCATGTTCCTGGTGCAGCTGCTGGTGGCCGGCAACGAGACCACCCGCAACATGATGTCCGGTGGCCTGCTCGGCCTGGCCTCGTCCCCGGGGGAGTGGGAGAGGCTGCGGCACCGGTTCCTTTCGTCCGCGCCGCGGGCGCTGCCCCTGGCCATCGAGGAGATGCTGCGGTGGACCTCGCCGGTCGTGGCCTTCATGCGTACCACCACCCGGCCGGTGGAGTTGGCCGGCCGGACGCTGGACGCCGATGAGCCCGTGCTCATGCTCTACGCCTCGGCCAACCGCGACGAGTCGGTGTTCGGGCCCACCGCCGACCGGTTCGACGGTGCCCGCGACCCCAACCCGCACGTGGCCTTCGGCTTCGGTCCCCACTTCTGCATCGGGGCGGTGCTGGCCCGCCTCGAGGGGCGCATCCTCCTGGAGGAGCTGCTCGGCCGGTTCGCCACCGTGGAGGTGGCCGGTCCGGTGGTTCGGACGGCCTCGCCGGTCATCGCCGGGGTCAAGGCCGCGCCGCTGGTGTTCGGGGCGGCCTGACCCGGTCGCCGCACCCGGTCCTCGCCGGTCGCCGCCGGTCCACGGGCCGGCGGACGGGACGGTGACCCCGCATGCCTCCGCCGACCTGGGAGAGTGGGCCGGTGTTCGTGACCAACCACGTCCTGTCCGGCGTCCTGATCGGCCGGGCCCTGGAGCGTCGACCGGTGGCCGCCTTTGCCGCCGGCGTGGGGTCCCACCTGCTGCTCGATGCCATCCCCCACTGGGGATGTGACCGATCGGCCGACGACGCCATGGAACGGTTCCTGACCGTGGCCCGCCGGGACGGAGTGCTGGGCCTCGCCGCCATGGCCGCCGGAGCGCTGGCCGTGGACCGCCGGGCCCGTCCGGCGGTGGTGGCCGCCATGGCCGGTGCCGCGTTGCTCGATCTGGACAAGCCGATCGAGCACTTCTTCGGGATCTACCCGTTTCCCGACGGGATCCGGCGCCTGCACATGTGGATCCAGAACGAGTCCACTACCGGCCTGCCCAACGAGCTCGGCTTCGGGATGCTCCTCGCCGTGGCCGACGCGCTGGCCGCCGCCGGCAGTCGTCGTCGGAACCGGCCGGCCCTGAGCGTGAGGAGGGCCGCCGAGCTACCCGGCCGCCCCGGGGCCTGAGCGGGGTGCCCTCGGGCGTTGTCCTTGACACCAACGGTGCCACCCGATCGAGCCCGGGGTCACCCGGGTCCGACCACGGTCAGCCGGCGGCCTGGCCGAGCGAGGCGAGCTGGTCCTCGGTGAGCTCGAGCGTGGCCGCCCGGCAGTTCTCGTCCACGTGGCGCGGCGACTTGGTGCCGGGAATGGGCAGCATCACCGGCGACCGGTGGAGCAGCCAGGCCAGCGCCACCTGGGACGGGGTGGCCCCGGTCTCGGTGGCGACGGTGTCCACCGGACCGCCCGGGCGGGCCAGGACGCCGGCGGCGATGGGGAACCACGGGATGAACCCGATCCCCTCGGCCTCGCAGTAGTCGAGCTCGCCTTCGGACGAACGGTCGCTCAGGTTGTAGAGGTTCTGGACGCTGACCACCGGCACCACGGCCAGGGCGGCCTCGATCTCCGTCACGCCGACCTGACTGAGGCCGACGGCGCGGACCTTGCCCTCGTCGATGAGATCGGACAGCAGCCCGAACTGCTCCGTCGCCGGGACCTTGGTGTCGATGCGGTGGAGCTGGAACAGGTCGATGGTCTCCACACCGAGGCGCCGGAGGCTCATCTCGCACTGTTGGCGCAGGTACTCCGGTCGGCCCACCGGCAGCCACTGGCCGGGGCCCTGGCGGGTCAGTCCGGCCTTGGTGGCGATGAGCAGCTCCTCGGGGTAGGGGTGGAGGGCCTCGAAGAGGATGTCCTCGGACACCTCGGGGCCGTAGGAGTCGGCGGTGTCGATGAGGTCGACCCCGAGCTCGACGGCCCGGCGCACGGTGCGGACGCACTCGTCCCGGTCGGCGGGCTCGCCCCAGACGCCGTCCCCGGTGATCTGCATGGCCCCGTAGCCCAGGCGGTGGACCTCCCGGCCGCCGAGGGCGAAGGTGCCGGAACGGTGGACGGGCTGGGCCGACTGATCGGTGGTGGTCATGGACCCTCCTGTGCGAGCGTTGGGTCCCGGGAGGGGGTTCCGGGCCACTGCTTCCGTTCTACCCGTTCACGGCCGGCCGTGAAACCTCCGCCTGGCCAGCCACGCCGGCGGCCCGACCGTCGGTGCGTCCGCGATCAGCGCCGCTGGTACACCGGGGCCCGGCCCTCGGCCCGGGCCGCCTTCATCTCGGCGTAGTCGCGGGAGGCGAACACCATGGACTGGGCCACCGCTTCCTCGGCGATGGACCGCTGGACCTCGTGGACACCCAGGCCGTAGAGCGTGCGCCGGGCCATCTTGACCGTGAAGGCCGGGGCCCCGGCGATGGTCTCGGCCATCTCCCGGGTGACGGCGTCGAGCTCCTCCTCGTCGGCCACCAGCCGGCTGATGATCCCGTGGGCCAGGGCCTCCTCGGCCGTCATCACCCGGCCGGTGAGGGCCAGGTCGGCGGCCACGCCGTGGCCGACCATCTGGAAGAGCCTGGCCATTCCGCCGGTGTCGGGGATGACCCCGTGGACCACCTCGGGCAGGACCATCTTGGTGCCGACGGCAGCCACCCGGAGGTCGCACAGCAGCGAGCGCTCGAAGGCCCCGCCGATCACCCAGCCCTTGAGGGCGCAGATGATCGGGGCGGGCATCGTGAAGAACATCTGGGACGGCCGGTGACCCCGCTCGATGAACTCGAGATCGGAGATGTCCTCGGTGCGGATGCCCAGCTGGTCGGTGTCCCGTCCCGAGGAGAACGACTTCCCCTCGCCCCGCCAGATGATGGCCCGCACCTCGGGCAGCTCGTGCACTTCGGCCAGCACGTCGAAGAGGCGCCGGTCCATCTCGTCGCTCATGGCGTTGTGCTTCTCGGGACGGTTGTTGGTGATCACGGCCACGTGGCCCTCCACCTCCAGCGTCACCAGTCGCCGGTCGTCCTCGCTCAGGGTGCTCATGCGGGGGCTCCTTTCGGGGACCTGCTCTCGCCGAACGGCGGGCGGTCGAGCTGCTCTCGGATGGGCGTGAAGGGTGGCTGGACGGTGTGGCGACGCTGCCAGTTGGCCCCGTCCACCACCAGCGAGTGCCCGCTGATGTAGGTGGCGTAGGGAGAGCACAGGTAGGTTGCGGCCCAGGCCAGCTCCCGGGGGAAGCCGACCCGGCCGGCCGGTACCCGCGAATCCTGGCCTTGGTACTTGCCCGGCACCGCGGCGATGGCGGCCACCTCGTCCTCGTGGGGCATGAGCCCGGGGACCAGGCCGTTGACCCGGATTCCGTAGGGGCCCCACTCGACGGCCAGCGTCTCGGTCAGGTTCTTGACCCCGGCCTTGGCCGCGGCGGAGTGGGCGAACCCCGGGCCACCCGTCCACGCGTAGGACGCCCCGACGTTCACGATGGCCCCGTCCCGCTCGGCCGGGATCAGTCGCCGGGCCAGGTCCCGGCAGCACAGGTAGGTCCCGTTGAGCACGATGTCCACCACCGTCCGCCAGGCGTTGGGGCTCATGTCCTCGGCCGGCACCGGGAAGTTGCCCGCCGCGTTGTTGACCAGCACGTCGATGGGACCGAGGGTCAGCTCGGTGGCGTCGAAGGCGTTGGCGATGGACTCGGCATCCCGGATGTCGCACGGGGTGGCGAAGGCGGAGCCCCCGGCCTCCTCGACTGCCGCGGCTCCGGCCAGACGGTGCCCCTCGTCCCGGCTCAGGATGGCCACGGACGCGCCCAGCCGGCCGAACTCGGTGGCGATGGCCTTGCCCAGTCCCGTGCCGCCCCCGGTCACGACCACCACCGACCCGTCGTAGGTACCGGGGGCCAGGGCCGAGCTGCCGGTGGGCGGGGGAGGGCGCAGTCCGGGCGGGGTCATGGGCCGCAGCCTACTGACGCCGTGTCAGGTGGGTGGCGCTGCGCCCGCGGGTCGAGGAGCGCCGGGGACTCCGGTCCATCCCCGCCGGCCGGCCGGACTCGAGGGTGTGAGGGCCACGGTTGCTGGCCCTCGGGATGATCGCTCGCTGGCGGCTCGGCGACGGTCGGCGACGGTTCCGCGGAGCCCGCCGGCGGCCGCGGGGTCGTCACGCAGCGTGCCCGCCGGGTCCGGTCGTGCCGTCACCGACGACCTGGTGGGGGCCTACCGGCCCTCGGGTAGCCTCGTCGTCCGTGGACTTCGACCTCACCCCCGAGCTGGCCGAGCTGCAGCAGAGCGTCCGTCGGCTGGCCCAGGACAAGGTCAAGCCGCGGGCCCGCGCCATCGACGCCAGCGGCGACTACCCGACCGACCTCTTCGAGGCGTTCGGGGATGCCGACCTCCTCGGCCTGTGCCTGCCGGTGGACCTGGGGGGCTCGGGGGCCGGCATCATCGGGCTGACCATCGCCATCGAGGAGGTGGCCAAGTACTCCAATGCCGCCGCCCTGATGCTCCTGTTGACCCGGCTGCCCGTCGGGCCGGTGCTGATCGCCGGCAACGACGACCAGCAGGAGCGCTATCTCCGAGGTATCGCCACCGGTGCCCTCCGGGCCGGCTTCGGTCTGTCCGAGGCGGTGGCCGGCTCCGACGTCGCCGGCATGCGGACCCGGGCCGTGCCCGACACCGGATCGGGCCGGACCGGGGACTGGGTACTGACCGGCACCAAATGCTGGATGTCCGGGGTGGTCGAAGCCGACTGGTACACGGTCTTTGCCAAGACGGGCGACCCCTCGTCGCGCGCCCACGACTCGATCACCGCCTTCATCGTGGAGCGGTCGTGGGCGGGCGTCTCCGTGGGTCGCACCGATGCCAAGATGGGGGTGCGGGGCGTTCACACCGGCGAGCTGGTGCTCGACGGCGTACGTGTCCCCGCCGAGAACGTCATCGGCGAGGTGGGCGGGTTCCGCCTGGCCATGCTGGGCCTCAACGCCATGCGCCCGGTCGTCGCCGCCCGAGGCATCGGCCTGGCCGAAGGGGCGCTCATGTACGCCACCGAGTACGTGAAGGAGCGCCAGGCCTTCGGCCACACCATCGCCGACTTCCAGGGGATCCAGTGGGAGATCGCCAAGGTGGCCGTGGACATCGAGGCGGCCCGACTGCTCACCTACCGCGCCGCCTGGCTCGCCGACCAGGGAAAGTTCACCAAGGAGTACGTGCCCTACCTGTCCATGGCCAAGTACCACGCCACCGAGTTGGCGGTGAGGGCCTCGGGCCTGGCCGTTCAGCTGCTCGGTGCGGCCGGCTACATGGAGGACCACCCGACGGAGCTCTGGTACCGGGACGCCAAGCAGCTGACCATCGTGGAGGGCACCTCCCAGGTCCAGCTCGGACCTCATCGCCCGCGGGGTGCTCGGCCACGATCTGTGGTGGGACTGATGGCCCGGGACCCGATGGCACCCACGACCGAGGGGACGTCCCCGCCCACGGCGTTCGAGACACTGGGAGGGTGGCCCGCCATCCTCACCGACCTGTTGTCCGCGACCTCCCTGACCGCGGAGTCGGCCGAGACGGTGATGGGCCAGGTGCTGGCCGGGGAGGCCTCGCCGGCCCAGATCGCTGCCCTGGCCATCGCCCTCCGGGCCAAGGGGGAGTCCGTGGAGGAGATGACCGGCTTCGTCCGGGCCATGGTGGCCCACGCCGTGCCGCTGGATCTGCCGGCCGGCCTCGAGGTCATCGACACCTGCGGCACCGGCGGCGACCGGCTGCGCAGCATCAACGTCTCGACCATCGCCGCGTTGGTGGTGGCGGCCACCGGGGCCAAGGTGTGCAAGCACGGCGGACGGGCCTCGTCCTCCGCCGTGGGGGCGGCCGACGTCCTGGAGGCCCTCGGGGTGGTGGCCGACCTGGGACCGGCCGGAGTGGCCCGGTGCATCGACGAGGTGGGTATGGGGTTCTGCTTCGCCCCCCGCTTCCACCCGGCCATGCGCTTCGCCGCCCCGGTCCGCAAGGAGCTGGGTGTCCCCACCGTCTTCAACTACCTGGGACCGCTGGCCAACCCGGGCCGGGCCCGGTACCAGGTGGTCGGGGTGAGCAACCCAGCCATGGCCGACAAGATGCTCGGCGTGCTGGCCGCCAACGGCGCCCGGCGGGCGGTGGTGGTCTACGGGGACGACGGTCTCGACGAGTTGAGCACCACCGGGCCGTCCACCGTCCACGAGCTCATCCGGGGAGACGACGGCCGGTACGAGACCTCGGCCTACCGGGTGGATCCTCGCGTCCTGGGCTTCGGCCCGGCGTCCATCGAGGACCTGCGCGGTGGGGACGCCGCGTTCAACGCTGCCGCCATCCTCCGCGTCATCGGGGGACAGCCCTCCCCGCACCGGGACATCGCCGTCCTCAACGCCGCCGCCGCCCTGGTGGTGGTGGGGAAGGTCCCCGATCTGCCGAGCGGCATCGTGCTGGCCGGGCAGGTCATCGACGACGGGCGGGCCGCCGAGGTACTCCAGTCGCTGATCCGGGTCTCCGGGGAGGAATCGGCCCGGGAGACCGGCAGAGTGAGTTCAGGCGGCTGAGTCCACCGCGGACGGTCGCGGGAGCGGGCGGCCGCACAGCTCGGCCAGCTCCGGGATGCGGCGGGCGGGGACAGCCATCCCGAGGGGCGACTCGACCTCCAGGATCCGGACCGTGCCGGTGTGGCCGGCCAGCCACCGGGCCACGACGGACCGCTCGAGGTCGGCGTCGTCGGGTTCGTCGGCCCCGGCCCCCGCACCCCTGCCGTCCGCCGGCTCGCCCCCCACCCAGACACCCCGGTCGAGAACCACCTCACCCTCGCCGTCGACGGCCAGGACCATCCGCCCGGCCTCTCGAAGTGAAGTCTCCCGGCGGTGGCGATCCAACCGGACGCGGAGCCGCTCGGCCTCGTCCCGGACGGCACCGGCCTCTTCGTAGCGCTGCTGGGCGGCCAGTTCGCTGACCCGCTCGGCCAGTGGGGTGAGCAGGACGACCGGGTCGCCGGCCAGCTGCTCGTCGGTCCAGACCCGGCGCCCGTCGCCCCTGCCCCGCCGCCTCGGCGTCCTCCCGGGCTGGTTGAACGGCGGGGCCCACGTCCGGATCAGTCGTCCTTCGACCACCGACGCGGTCAGTGGACCCGGGCACACCTGATGGTGGACGGTGGCGAGCTGGCGCAACAGGCGTCCAACTGCCCGTCCGCCGTCGGAGCTGAAGTACGACCGGACCCGGGCCCGGAGATCGGTGGCCCGGCCCACGTAGAGGACGTGACCGGCGGCGTCGGTGAACCAGTAGACGCCGGGCCGGTGGGGGAGTCGGACGGTGAGGCGGAGTTTGGCCGACTGGGGATGGCCCACCAGCCGGGGCAGGTCGAGCAGCTCCTCGAGGTCGAGGATCCCGAAGGAGCCCGCCCGTTCCAGCATGGCGTGGAGCAGGTCGCCGGTGGCCAACACGTCGCTCAGCGCACGGTGCGAGGGCTGGTGGGGGAGGTCGAACGAAGCCGCCAGGGTCCCGAGCTTGCAGTTGTCCACCAGGTCGCGCACCAGCCGCCGGGCCAGGGCGAGGGTGTCGACGGTCTGGTTGGCCAACCGCTCCCGACCCGAGGACAGGAGGGCATGGTCGAGGAAGGAGAGGTCGAAGCGGAGGTTGTGGCCCACCACCACCGACCGGCCCACGAACTCGAGGAACGACGGGAGCATCTCCCCGACCCGGGGGGCGTCCGCCACCATGGCGTCGTCGATCCCGGTGAGGTCGGTGATGAACGGGGGGATGCGCCCGTCGGGCCGCACGAAGGTCTGGTACGTGCCGAGCAGCTCGCCGCCCCGGTACCTGGCCGCCGCCACCTCGGTCAACGAGGCGCCGGTCGGTGACCCGCCGGTCGTCTCCACGTCGACCACCACGAAGGTGACCTGGTGGAGCGGGGTCCCGAGGTCGTCGGAGGACCCCTGGAGGGTGACGGTCATCGGGCCACTGTAGCGAACAGGTGTTCGATGAAGGGGGAAAGGCGACCTCCGGGCCGGTCACTCGGCCCGGAGGAGCAGGGCGGTCGGCGTCCTGGCCGCCATGCGCCCCGGCACCGCGGCCATCAGATTGGCCAGGACGAGCGTGCCCAGCGCCACCAGCACCACCGACAGCACGGGAACCGCGGGCTCGGGGACCGCCTCGATCTGGTGGGCGAACAGGGTCCACAGGGTGCGCCCCACGGCGATACCGATCGGCACGCCGACCAGGACGCCGATGGCCGAGGAGACGGACGCCTGCCAGGCCACCGTCGCGGCCAGCTGGCCTTGGGTGAAGCCGAGGGACTTGATCAGGGCGAGCTCCCGTCGCCGCCGGCGGACCGAGGCCACGAGGGTCAGTCCCAGGGCCACGGCGGCGGCGGCGGCCAGGGCCGTGGCCAGCAGGGCCGGGGTGACCCCGATCGTGCCGTAGTCGACGATCTCGGCCGGGCGTTGGACGCCGACGACGGAGACGGTGTCGCCGGCCGCTGCGCCCCCCGGCACGGAGGCGAGGACCCGGTCGGCCGCCGCGGTCACCCGCTGCAGGTCGGCTCGCCCGGCCTCCGCCGACAGCCCCTGTCGCAGCCGCACGAAGACCAGGTTCGGCCCGTTCAGGGCGGCGATCGAGCTCTGGGTGGCCTGTTGGAACGAACGGGGCAGGCTCGACACGTCGATGAGCGCACCGGTGCCCATCGACGTGTGGTCGTCGATGACGCTGGAGTATCCGACGGCGGGCATGGTGGCCGTCCCCACCACGACGTAGCGGCGAGGGGGCACGTAGGTGGGCCCGTCCTGGGGCGTCCCGTAGGAGACGGTGACGGTGTCGCCCACCTGTTTGCGCAATCCGGCGAGGGTGGCGGCCCCGACGACGATCTGATGCGGGCCGTCGACGGCGTGGCCGGCCAGGATCGGCGGGCTGATGGGCGACTTGACGGCGGAGTGTCCGAATTCGAAGAGGAAGGGGACGGCCCGACCGTCGAGCTCGGCGACGTTGTAGTCGTACCCGTCCCAGGCCACCACCTGGGCATCGTGGTCGAGGAGTCGCAATGTGCCCGGCGGCGTGGTGTTGGTGGCATTCAGCAGGTAGGTGAAGTTCCAGCCGTAGAGGGACGGATGGGAGACCAGGGAGCGCAGGCTGTTCCCGAAGGTGAGGGTGGTCACCACCAGGGCCACGGCCAGGACGGCACCCAGGAGGGTCGAGCGCACCGGCACCGTGGTCCGACCCTGGCCCGGATCGAGGGCGAAGCGGACCCCGAGCTGGGTCGGCGCCGGTACCCCGGTCGAGGCCAGGGTCTGCACCGTCCTCGACGGGGTCGGACCGCCGGCGTGGCTCCGTTCGGCGACTCGATGGGGCAACCCCCGCCGGGCCGACAGCAGGGCGGCGGCACCGAGCACGATGACCAGTACCGCCACCCCCATCCCGAGGACCGTCCCGTCGACGGCGAACCCCGGGTCGGGGTAGACCGACCGAACCGGCCCGAGGGGCGAGAGGGGTGACAGGGTCACCGCCACCCCGGCGGCCACCAGCGACCCGACCACGAGGGAGACGGCCACGCCGATCAGACCGTCGCCCAGCAGGGCGGTCCGATCGGCCCCGATGGCCCGGAGGACGGTCAGGTCCACGGCTGGCGGCGCCCAGTAGGCGGGCGATGAGCTGGACGGCGATGAGGAGCGCGGCCAGCAGGGCCACGCCCCCGAAGACGCCGAGGGCGATGACCAGCGGCCTGATGGTCCGCTCCACCTTGAGCTCCACCGTTCCGGTGGCGTGGAAGCCGTAGGTGTTGCCCGGCGGGGACACCGACGCGAACTCCCGTTCCGCAACGGGCACTCCCTGGTCGCCCCGGTCGAGCCGGAGTCCGTAGGTGATGGCCCCCTGCGCCCCCTGGCCGGCGTCGTCCACGATGGACCGTCCCAGGGCCGGGGTGAAGAATTCGAAGGTGGGGTAGCGGTCGATGTCGTCCTCGACGACGGCGTTGCTCACCTGCACCAGCCCGACGAGCCGGGCCGTGAACCGGCGGTGGGGTGGGACTGCCGCGGTCCCGAAGCCAGGTTGGCCCTGTTCCGCCTGGTTGTAGAGGCCGTAGTGGATGACCTGGCCGAGGTGGACGCCCATCAGGTGGGCGGCCAGAGCCGTCATCTCCACCTGATCGGCCCGCCGTGGATCGGCCATGTGTCCGGCCACCACGGCCAACCGGTCCTGGTGGAAGAAGAGCCCGTCCACGCTGGCGACGGGTTGGATGTCGTTGATGCCACCGAGTTCGGGGGCGTCGTTCCGGCCGAGCGGCGCGGCGGCGATGGGGACGGCGGCCTCGACCCGCCTGACGCCGGGCAGTCGGGAGACGGCGTCGATGGCCGAGGCGGAGTAGGCCGGCGCCGCGCCTCCTCCGTTGCCGACCCCGCCGAAGACGGTGACGCTCAGGTCGGAGGGGTTGGTGCTGGCCAGGTAGGTGGCGAACGACGACTGGGTCCGACGGGCCGCCGCCATCGAGCCCAGGCCCAGCCCCCCCACCAGGCCGACCAGGAGGACCAGCGACAGGTAGCCGCCCCACCGCTGCCGGAAGGTGGCCCGGAGCCGGTAGACGGCCACGGGTAGCCCCGGGCCGGTCAGGGCCACCTGCCGCCCCGACGTGTGGTCACGATCCGTCGCTCCTCGGCACCCGCGTGTCCGCCTTCTCGTCGATCAAGCCATTGTGCATCGGGCGCGGCGCCCGAGCCAATGTGGTCAGCCCTCGACTGGTCGTCGTGCTACCACCCCTCTGGCACGAGCCGGGATACTGGTCGCCATGACCGACCGGACCTTGTCGTCGCCCTCGGGGTCCTGGTCGACCCGTGTGGCCGAGGCGGTGGGACCGGTCGAGGAGTCCCGCCCCGTCTCCGGGAGCGTCTGGCTGGTCCGGGCGGCCGGCCGGAACCTGGTGGTGAAGGTGGGAGCCGGCGGGGTGGACGAAGCCGAAGGGCTCCGTTCGCTGGCCGGTGTGGGCGGGGCGCCCCCCGTTCCGGCGGTGGTGCTGGCCGAGCCGGACCTGCTGGTCACCACCCGGGTCGAGCAGGGGCCGAGGACCCCGGCGCACGAGGAGGAGCTGGGACGCTCGTTGGCCTCCCTCCACGGAGCCCCCTGGCCCGTGTGGGGCGGTGGCTCCTCGTGGATCGGGACCTGCCCGGTGGATCCCGCCGAGCAACCCGACGCCGTGACCTTCTACGGCGGTCGCCTGCTCGGGCTGGCCGCCCGGTGCGGGATGGCCTCGTCCGTGCAGACGGTGGTCGACCGGCTCCCCGAGCTCGTCCCTCCGGACGGCCCCGCCCTGGTGCACGGCGACCTGTGGTGGGGCAACGTGCTGTGGGGGGACGACGGCCGGTCCTGGCTCATCGACCCGTCCGCCCACGGCGGGCATCCGGAGGAGGACCTGGCCATGCTCGGGCTGTTCGGCGCCGTCCCCGACCGGACGTTCCGGGCCTATGAGGAGATCCGACCGCTCGATCCCGGGTGGCCCGGGCGGGTCGACCTCTTCCGCCTCATCCCGCTGCTCGTGCACACGGCGCTGTTCGGCGGCGGGTACCGCGCCCAGGCCGACGCCGTCGTTCGCCGCTACAGCTGACCGGTGGTCGCCGCGCCCGTGCCGGTGGTTAGCCGACCGGGCCGCCAGAGGAGGGATGCCTCGAGCGGGCCCGCCGGATCAGCTCGTCGGTGATGCGTTCGATCTCCCCGTCGATGCTGACCAGGAGGGAACAGACCGCGGAGCGGTCGGGGTGCAGGGTGAGCTCGTCCAACTGGCGCTGCTTGCGGTCCCGCTCGTCGTGCAGCCGGTCGTCGCTGTAGGCGCCGTAGTCGTCGGTCGCCTCCAGGGCGCCGGCCGGGTCGAGGCCTCTGGTCCGGCTCAGGAAATCTGGGCGGATGTGCATGGCTTCACATCGGCCTGTCCCGTCGGGGCCTTGAATCGAGCGCGCTCCTGGTGCCGGCCGGGCAGGGCCGGTGGCCGTCACCGGATGACGAGCCCGGTCACGGGGCGGTGACCGTCTCCGTCCTGGCGCCACGGTCGCGGGACAGCTGGGCCTGCGTGTAGGGGAGCGGTACCCACTGCTTCTGCGAGTAGAGCTTGGTCATGTTGTCGTACCACGGGGAGGTGGGGTCGGTGGCCTGGGAGTAGGTCAGGATGCCCTGGCTCACCGGCCCGGCTGGCGTCAGCGCGGTGGTCATCACCAACGAGGAGCCGTCGTAGACCTCACCGTACGGTGCGGCGGCCAGTGGTCCACCTTGGCCATCGGCGGCGTAGATGGCGTTGAAGCACCCCGTGTCGCAGCCCGGGATGGGGATCGTGGTTCCGTGGCGGGTGACATGCTGCACGTCGCCGTACGTGGCGTCCAGCGCGATGTGGTGGGACTGCAGGCTGAGCACCGCGTCGGCCAGGGCGGTCAGGATGGCCGGGTTGGTGACGTTGAGCTGCGACGGGGTGGTCAGGGGCTGGGCGGGGTTGAAGGCGTCCGACCAGAAGCCGCTCGACGGGGCGAGGGACGACCACTCCGAGAAGAGCCACCCGCCGCTGGCGTCCAGGTTCCCTGTCTTGTCGTAGCCGGCCAGCGCCGAACAGGCGGCGGTGAGGTCGACCGTCGTGCCCTTGGTCGACTTGGCCGACGGCTGGGCCCGGCACGCGGCAACCAGCGACCCCAGCACCAGCTGGGCCTGGAGCGACTGATTGCTCGCCCACATGGCCTGCAGAGTGCTCAGGGTGAACTTGGGTCCCCCCAGTCCGTCGGTGCCGGCCACCCGCTGGGCGATCATCTGGTTGCCGAGGCGGGTCCTGAGCCCCTGCTCGACATCGACGGGACCGATGATGGGCGAGTAGGCGGGGAACGGAGCACTGGGGTTGGCCAACCAGTAGGAGTCGTTGGAGTTCTCCACATAGTCGCTACGGATCGTGTGGGGCAGGTGGGAGGCGTTGAAGATGCCGGGCACCGGCGTGCCGGCGTCGTTCTGCCACGCACACGAAGCGCGGGAGCCGTCCAGCGTCACGACGCCGGCGGCCTGGTAGACGAGTTGGGCCAGGCCGGGCGGCGTGCACGACGTGATCAGCGATTGCGGCACGTTCGGGGTGTTGCCCACGTCGCCGTAGAAGGCGTTTCCGGTGTCGTCGGAGGCGATCGTGTTGAACGTGGGGATGGCCAGGTACCGGGACTCCACGGCCAGCAGGTTCTGCACGGACGTGGCCTGGCCCATGCGCAGGTACTGGTTGGCGGCCCGGTAGCTGTCATTGCCCATGGAGTCGGCCACCGCGTAGGCGGTGGTGTTCGTCCAGTGGTAGCCGGCTTGGGCCACGTCGGCGACGGTGCCCCAGCGGGTGGCGTAGTAGGTGTGGGTCGCGGTGCCGTGGCCGGTGTCGACCGAGACGGTCAGCCGCCCCATCTTGTGGACCTGGCCGTCCACGTAGTAGCTGGTCGGGTGTCCCGGAACCAGCTGCAGTTGGTAGAACGTGAACCGGAAGCTGGTGGAGACGGTGTGGGTCCAGGCCAGGTGCCGGTTGAAGCCGATGCCGACAAGGGGGAACCCCTCCAGGGTGCCGCCCTCCACGTCGTACCGGCCTGGCACGGTGAGCTGGACCATCCAGAACCGCTCGGTGCCCCGCCAGGGGAAGTGGGGATTGGCCAGGAGCATGCCGTCGCCGGCCGCCGTGTCCTGGGACCCGATCCCGATCCCGTTGGAACCCAGGGTGTCGTTGCCGTTGGATCCGAAGTCGGCCACCAGTGCCGAAGGGTTCGGCGCCGCGCCGCCCGGGCCGGCACCTCCCGGCGTGGCGCTCCGAACCGAGGCGGTGGTGGCCGTCGCCGTCGAGGTGGGGGTCGTGGCCGAGCGGGAGGGTGCCGGTGGCCTGGCCTCGGCCTCCGAGGTGATGAACTGCGCGCTCGAGGCCTCGATGACCACCTGGTAGCCGCGCAGCAGCATGTCGGTGAGCGTGATGGACCGGACCCACGGCTTGCCGGCACAGGTCGGATCCTTGAGCTTCCCCGAACTCAGATAGGCGTTGTAGCCCGAGACGAATCCTTTGTAGACCGCCAGTATCTGGGGGAGCGGGCCCAGCGGTGGGGCCTGGCGGAGCTCCTTGGTCAGAAAGCCGCGGTCCTTCACCGACTTCCAGAAGAAGTCGGAGTTGAGGTTGGTGTCCGATGCACCGGCCGAGTAGTTGAGGCTGAGGGCATGGGGTCCGAAGTACTTCGATCGTTGCCCGTTGACGGTGACGAAGTCCTGGGCGAGCGTGCAGAAGTTGTCCTGGGAGAAGGCCAGGGCCTCGCCGTAACCGAGGGCGGTGAAGTTGGCGGCCTTGATGTGGGGGATTCCGGCGCTGTCCCGGGTGATCGTGACCTTGCCGCCCGAGGTGCCGCCCGAGGTCGCGGCGGCGGTCGGTGGCATCGACGCGGCTTCGGACGGAACCGATCGGGCTGCCAACAGCGCCGTCAGCAGCAGCGCCGCCGCCGCCATCACCCCCGCCCTGGCCCACCTCCCTCCCATCCCAAGACAGTACTCACCGGAGCACCTTCGGGCCGGGTGACCCTCAGCCCCACCCAGCCGACCGGCCGCCCATGGGAGAGCGCCGGATCCGGGGCCGACTCCCACCGGTCACGGCTCGGGGCGGTACACCTGCAGGAGGACGCCGCTCGAGTAACGCACGAGCTCGGTGAGCTCCAGGTCCACCTTGGCGCGGTCCTCGGGGAAGATCGTCAGGCCGCCCCCGACCAGCACCGGGAAGACCATCAGCCGCAACTCGTCGACCAGGTGGTTGGCCAGCAGGGTGCGCACCAACGTGGCGCTCCCGGCCACCAGGATGGGACCTCCGTCGCCCTCCTTCAGGCGGCGCACGCCGGGGACCACGTCCCCGACGAGCACCTCGGCGTTCCAGCCCAGATCGTGGAGGGTGCTGGTCACGACGTGCTTGGGCATGGCGTTCATCTTCTCGGCGAACTCGCCGTCCCGGTCCGGCCATGCTGCCGAGAATCCCTCGTAGGTGGTGCGGCCCAGGAGCAGCGACTCGGCGTCGAGGGTCTCGACCAGTTTGTACTGGAAGACCTCGGGGACCCCGAGGGACATGGTCCAGCCGGCGTGGGGATGGGTCGGTTCGCCGCCGGGTGCCTCGACGACGCCGTCCAGGGTGATGAACTCGGTGACGATCAGGGTGCGCACTTCGGCTCCTCTCGGTGGGATGGTCCCGGCAGAGACGCAGGCAGAGACGGCCCCGGGGGTCGGAAGTCATCGGCGGGCCGTCTGTCTGCCTCACCCACCGGGCCCATCGGCACCGTCGAGGGCCCCGAGCACCCCGGCCAAGTCGCCCGGTCGGCTGATCATGGCCATATGGCCCGCATCCAGGTCGACCACCTCGGCGCGCCCCAGGTTCTCGATCATCCTGTCCTGGGCCTCGAGACTGATGCTGGCGTCGTGGGTCAGCCGCACGTACGCCCGGGGGATCGGGTGGCGCAGCCCGGTGAGGTCGGCCGGCTCGGTCAGGGCCGAGGACGCCTCGGGGACCATCCGGGCCAGCGTCGACGCCGTCTGGTCCTCGTCCATGTCGCTGCAGAACATGGCCCGGGCCAGGTCGGGGTGGAGGGCCCCCGAGCCGTCGAGCAACGCATCGCCGAGCCGGTCGGCGATCCCGGCGACCGTGGGGCCGAAGCCGCCCAGCACCTCGGCCAACGGGATCCCGTGCGGCGGCACGGCGCAGGAGACGAAGACCAGGCGTCGGAGCCGGGAGGGCACCGCCTCGGCCACCCCGGGGAGGGTGAGCCCGGCCATCGAGTGGCCCACCAGTGTCACGTCGGTCAGGTCCCGCTCCACCAGGTCATCGACCACCGAGGCCACGAAGTCATCCACGGTCAGGGTGGCGAGGTCCCCGGGCCGGCTTGCCCGTCCGGGCAGGTCGACGGCCACGCTCGGTCCGGCGAGTACGGGCCGGAGCTCGTCCCAGCACGATCCGGTGAAGCCCCCTCCGTGGACCAGTACGTACGTCATCAGGGCAGGCTTGCACGGCTCCGTGGTGGCCACAACCGTGGGGGTGCGTGCGTCTGCCTCGCCGGTCAGGGCGCGGCCGGCCGGGTCCGAGCCCCGGCCGGCCGGGACGGTCACAGGCGCCGAGTACCGTAGGGCCGATGAGCACCGACGCATCGTCCGCTGCCCCCGAGGCCGGTCGCCCCTCCGATCCGGCAGACGCGTCAGCCGGACAGGCCCGCTACCGCTGCGCCGCCTGCGGGAACCTCACCCGCTTCGACGTGGTCACCAGTCGCCGCACCAAGGCCTTCCACCACTACTCGGTGGGAGGTGATTTGACCGTCGAGGAGGTCGACGTCCTCGAGGAGACGGTGGAGGAGGTCTCGTGCCGCTGGTGTGGGAACGGAAAGGCCATCGAGGTCATCGAGGACGGAGACCCGGAGCCGGCGTAGCCCGGCCCGACCGCCCGGGATGATCCGACCGACCGGTCCGGACCGGCCCTCCCCGCCGACGGCCGGTCCCGGCGGCCGCAGCCATCCCCTGGATGATCCGGCCTTCGTGTCCGGGCTCCGACCCATTCCCGCCGGACCGGTGGTCCGCTCGGAGCGGTGGCCGGCCGCCGACGTCGAGGGCGAGGGTCCGGACGGCCAGCCCGTCGGGATCGGGCTGGGTTCGCAGTCCGTCCCGCTGTTGCTCTGCTTCCTCCAGACGCAGTGCGACGGCTGCGAGGGGTTCTGGCGGGGCTTGGGCGACCCACCGGTGACCGGCTGGCCCGATGGGCTGACCGTGGTCGCCGTCACCAGGGGTTCGTCCACCGTCGACGCGTCCGAGGTCGCCCACCTGGCCGTGGGCGCCGAGTCGGTGCCGGTGATCATGAGCGACCAGGCCTGGGCCGACTACCGGGTGACCGGCTATCCGTTCTTCGTCTTGGTCGACCCGTTGACGCGCACCGTGGCCGGGGAGACGGTGGGCTTCGGGTGGTCGGACGTCGACGCCATGGTCAGGGCGGCCGGTCGGTAGCTTGAGGAGGTGCGACCCCCCGGACCCTGCTGGCCTCGGGTCGGGACTCGGACACCTTCGAGTATGGCGACCGCCTGGAGAAGGGGGGCCGCCTGGTCCGGCGACGGGCCCGGATGCTGGCACCCCGTCTCCGTGACGACGATGCTTGCTCGATGCTCCATGCCTGCGCCCTCTCGATGGAACTCCGGATCCCGGTCAGTGGTTCGCTCAAGGCCAAGCGGGCCGTCGTCAAGCACATCGTGGAGGTGGCCAAGTCACGGTTCGGCGTGGCCGCCGCCGAGGTCGGCTACCTCGAGCAGTGGCAGCGGTCGGAGCTGGGCTTCGCGGCAGTCGCCGGCACCCCGGGCCACGTGGAGGAGGTGCTCGACGCCGTGGAGCGTTTCGTCTGGTCCCATCCCGAGGTCGAGGTCCTGGGTGAGCACCGCAGCTGGCTGGAGACCGGGCAGTGAGGCCCCGCCGGTGAGCACGGGCCGGGCGTAACCTCGGCCCATGGCCACGCTGCCGGAACTACTCAGCGACCTCGACGAGGAGTACGCCGACTGCCGCCGCCTGGTTGGCTCCTGGCCCGCCGCCGCCCCCGGGTGGGACCTCCCGACACCGGCCGAGGGCTGGGCCGTGCGGGACCAGATCAGCCACCTGGCCTTCTTCGACGACGCTGGCCGCATGGCCATGGTGGAGCCCGAGACCTTCTCCCGCTTGGTCGACCACGCCATGGCCCAGCCTGGGGATCCCATGGACGTCCACCTGGTGCGGGGCCGGGCCGAGGACGGCGATGCGCTGCTGACCTGGTGGGACACGGCCCACACCGGCATGATGGCCGCCTTCGCCGGCGCCGATCCCGCCGCCCGGGTCCCCTGGTTCGGACCGCCGATGGGGATGCTGTCCTTCATCTCGGCCCGGCTCATGGAGACCTGGGCCCACGGCACCGACGTGGCCGATGCCCTGGGGCTGTCACGAGAGCCCACCCATCGCCTGCGGCACGTGGCCCACCTGGGCGTCCGGGCCCGGACCTTTTCCTATCTGGTACGCGGCCGTGACGTACCCCCTGGACACATCGACGTGGTGCTGACTTCTCCGGCTGGGGAGCCGTGGACTTTCGTGGCCGGATCACCCGAGGACGGCGGACCGGTGGCGTCGGTCACCGGCCTGGCCCTCGATTTCTGCCTGGTGGTGACCCAGCGCCGCAACCTGGACGACACCGCGCTCGTCGTCGATGGCGACCTGGCGTCCGACTGGATGTCGGTGGCCCAGGCCTTCGCCGGTCCGCCCGGACCGGGTCGGCCCCCGTCGGGACCCGCCGCGCCGCCGGGGGTCGGCGGCCGCCGAGGCCGGCCGGGACCGGTCTGATACACCCGCCTGGTTCACTGTCCCCGTGGCAATGATCGCCCCCGAGACCGACCGGCCCGACCGTCCCGATGAGCCCGACCGCCCCGGCCGGCCCGGGGCCGCCGAGGCCTCCGACTACGCCCGGGCCGAGGCGGCCGCTTCGGTCCTGGCCGGCATCGTGGCCTCGCTCGAGTCCGAGCGCTACTCGGGGGAGGACTCGGTCGAGTGGGTCCGCCTGTTCACCCGGGTCGAGCGGTGCGGGGTGGCCGGCAAGACCCTGGCCGCCCGGCGGGTGGAGGAGTCCCACCTCCACCGGCGGAGCGGCCACCGGTCGGCGGCCGAGTACCTGGCCGCCGAGACCGGGGACTCGGTGGGCGAGACGAAGGACCTCATCCGGCTGGGGGAGCAGCTGGGCGACCAGCCCGAGCTGGCCGGGGCCTTCTGCGACGGGTCGGTCTCCCGCCGACGGGCCGCCCAGGTGTCCGACGCGGTACGGGTGAACCCGGGCAAGGAGGCCGAGCTGGTGGAGGGGGCCAAGCGGGACACCGACGCCCAGCTGCGGGAGCGGTGCCAGCGGGCCAAGGCCCAGGGGCGCACCCCCGCCGAGGAGGCCCGCCACTACCGGCGGCTGCACCGGAACCGGCGGTGCTTCACCGGCACCGACACCGACGGGGCCTTCTCCTTGCGGGCCGTGCTCACCCCCGACGTCGGGGCCCGGGTGCTGGTGGCCCTGGAGGCCCAGGCCGAGCGGTACTTCGAGCAGGCCCGGAGGTCGGGGGAGCACGAGGGGGCCGACGCCTACCGGGCCGACGCCCTGGTGGCCCTGGTCACCGGCCGGGGGGTCCTCGGCCCCGGGGGCGACGAGGCCGGCCCCACCCCCGGGCGCCCCCCCGACCCCCGGGCCCAGCTGTTCATCCGGGCCGACCTCACCGCCCTGCGCCGGGGCCACGTGGTGGGCGACGAGCTCTGCGAGATCCCCGGGGTGGGACCGGTCCCGGTCGAGGCGGCGGTGGCCCACCTGGGTGCGGCCCTCACCCGCCTGGTGGTCACCGACGGGGTGGACGTCACCACCGTCTACTCGCCGGGCCGCCACCTTCCGCGGGCGGTGCGGGCCGCCCTGCTGGAACGGGACTCGAGGTGCGTGGTCCCGGGGTGCGACGCCCGGCTGGGCCTCGAGAACGACCACTGGGTCACCGACTTCGCCCAGGGCGGCCCCACCACCCTGGCCAATCTGGCCAGGCTCTGCCACCGCCACCACCAGCAACGCACCCACCAGGGGTTCCAGCTCCTCGGCGGACCGGGGAACTGGCGGTGGATCACCCCGGAGACCCCCATCGTCCCCAAACGGTCCCGAGCCAGGCGCCGGGCCCGTGGCCCGGCCCCGCCCACCCCGGGCACCAGCCCACCGCGGTCCGGTCAGAAGGAGTGAGGCGCGGCCTCCTGGCACGGGCCACGGTCCGGGACGAGCCGGCCCCGCCCAAGTACTCGTCTGAGCTGGCTATTCGCTGGGATTCGTCGGAAGTCCGTCGCGACCTCACGGAGGTTCAGTGCCCACCGTCGACCGATGCCGCGACTCGGACTCAGGTTTGGCCGGCTCCGGGCCGATAGAGACGGTGGATGGGCGTCGAAACTGCCCTCCACGAAGACCGGGGAGATCCGCCTGCTGTGCCGATGCATCCGAATCGAGTGTCAACTGCCGCTGGCCGGCGAGGCGTGCGTGGGGGGACGCTTGCCCTGCCTTCTTCCTTCCCTCCACCTCCGGGGTTGCCCGGGCATGGTCTACCGGCCCGGACAGGTCCACGTCTCGGGCGCCCATCGTCCCGGGTAGACGGTTAGGCGCCGGCCGTGTCCATGTGGACCAAACGGGAGCACCTCCCGACCTCGCCGCTCGCCAGTGTGCCCGAGTACGCCAAGGAGCTCTTCGAGATCCTGGAGATGCGGTCCCTCACCCCGGACTACTTCGAGCGGTTCGAGGATCGAGTCCCGGGCCTCGATGCCGAGGCCGAGGGCTCGTGGACCATCGGACTGTTGCTCGACTCGGACACCGTGATGAACGGCGCCGGCACCGGACCCGTCGCCCTGACGCCGGTGATCCTGCTGGTCACCGCCGACAACCTCATGCTGTTCGAGGAATCGTCGACCGGGATCGTGCTCTCGAGCAGCTGGGACCGCA
Source organism: uncultured Acidimicrobiaceae bacterium (assembly GCA_963812525.1). GTDB lineage: Bacteria > Actinomycetota > Acidimicrobiia > Acidimicrobiales > RAAP-2 > Bog-756. The sequence continues at coordinate 1,047,868 of CAWEVL010000011.1, read as the reverse complement.
TGTGCCGCATCGACCTGAAGCCCGTGGACGAGGGCGACTTCCAGGTGTTCGCCCTCTCCTTCTTGATGTCTCCCTTGACGATTCCGGAGCGCTTTACTGGCCCTCCGCCGATGCCACTCGACCCTTCGGAGATCGGGGTCCTCTACCTCTACATGCACGCCAACCCGTGCACGTACAAGGAGATCGATCGGCACTGGAGCCCCGTCCACATCCCCCAGGAGTTGCATCAGATTCCCGGCCTCGTCGCCTGACAAGGCCGCCTGGCCGCCCTCGCCGGCTTGTACCGAGGCCGCGAGCACTTCCGGCCGAGGTCGGAGGCCCTGGTGGAGCCGGAGGCCGAGGACGGGACCGGCTCTGACCAGACCGGGTCAGCCGAGCTCGCCCATCACCTCGGCCACCAGTTCGACGAAGGCGTCCACGTCCTGCTCGGTGGTGTCGAACGACGCCATCCACCGCACGACGCCGGAGGCCTCGTCCCACACGTAGAAGGGGTACTCGGCCTGCAGCGCCTCGGTCACCGCCGGGGGCAGGACGGCGAACACCCCGTTCGCTTCGGTGGGGTAGGCCAGGGTCACCCCCGCCAGATCGGAGACCCCTTCGGCCAGCCGCCGGGCCATGGCGTTGGCATGGGTCGCATTCCGCAGCCAGAGGTCGTCGCGGAGGAGCGCGTCGAACTGGGCGGCGATGAACCGCATCTTGGAAGCCAGCTGCATGGACTGCTTGCGGATGTAGCGCAGTCCGGCAGTTTCGGCGGGGAGGAACGACACCACGGCCTCGGCCCCTATGGCCCCGTTCTTGGTCCCGCCGAACGAGAGGACGTCCACCCCGGCGGCCGACCCGAATGCCCCCAGGCCCACCCCCATGGCTGCACAGGCGTTGGACAGCCGGGCCCCGTCCAGGTGGAGCCACATCCCTCGTCGGTGGGCCCATTCGGCGAGCGCCGACACCTCCTCGATCCGGTAGCACGTGCCCACCTCGGTGGACTGGGTGATCGACACCACCCGGGGCTGCACGTGGTGCTCGTCGCCGATGCCGACGGCCACCGCCTCCACCAGCTCCGGGGTCAACTTCCCGTCCGGAGTCGCGACAGCCACCAGCTTGCTGCCGAGGAAGCGTTCGGGCGCGCCACACTCGTCCACGTTGATATGGGCAGACTGGGCACAGATCACCGCCTCGAACGGACGCAGCAGGGATTGGAGTCCCACCACGTTGGCCCCGGTGCCGTTGAAGGCCAGGACGATCTCGGCTGCTGCACCGAAGTGGTCACGGAACAGGGCGTGAGTGGCCCGGGTGATCGGATCCTCCCCATAGGCGGGCACGTGCTCGCCGTTGGCGGCCACCACCGCAGCCATCACCTCGGGGTGCACCCCGGCCCAGTTGTCGCTGGCGAAGGTCCGGCCCGGGTTCGTCATCGTCGACCTCGACCGGCCGTCATCGACGTCAGTCACGAACCAACGGCTTGTAACGGAGCCGGTGGGGCTGGTCGGCGTCCACGCCGAGCCGCTTCTTGCGGTCGGCCTCGTAGTCACTGAAGTTCCCCTCGAACCACCGGACCTCGGAGTCGCCCTCGAAGGCCAGCACGTGGGTGGCGATGCGGTCCAGGAACCACCGGTCGTGGCTGATGACCACGGCGCACCCGGGAAAGCCCAGTAAGGCCTCCTCCAGAGCCCGGAGCGTGTCGACGTCCAGGTCGTTGGTCGGCTCATCCAGCAAGAGGACGTTGCCGCCTTCCTTCAGCACCTTGGCCAATTGGACCCGGTTGCGCTCTCCCCCCGACAGCTGCCCCACCTTCTTCTGCTGGTCGCTGCCCGTGAACCCGAAGCTCGCCACATAGGCCCGTCCGTGCAACTCACGGCTGCCCACCACCAGATGGTCGTGGCCGCCGGTGATCTCGTCGAACACGCTGGCTTGGGGCGAGAGTTCGTCCCGAGACTGGTCCACGTAGGCGAATTGCACCGTGGTCCCCACGTCCAGCGATCCTCCATCGGGCTTCTCGTCGGCCACCATCATCCGGAACAAGGTGGTCTTGCCGGCGCCGTTGGGTCCGATCACGCCCACGATCCCACCGGGGGGCAAGAGGAACGACAACCCGTCGATCAGCAGCCGGTCGCCGTATCCTTTGACCACGCCCTCGGCATCGACCACCCGGTCCCCCAGACGGGGGCCGGCAGGGATGGTGATCTCCAACTTGTCGGCCCGGCGCTCGGCGGCCTCGGCCTCGGCCACCAGGTCGTTGTAGGCGTTGATGCGGGCCTTGCCCTTGGACTGGCGGGCCCGAGGCGACATGCGGATCCACTCGAGCTCCCGCTGCAGGGCCTGCTGGCGGGACAGGTCGGCCTTCTGTTCGCCAGCCAGCCGCGTCTGTTTCTGCTCCAGCCACGACGAGTAGTTCCCCTCCCAGGGGATCCCCGCGCCCCGGTCCAGCTCGAGGATCCAGCCGGCCACGTTGTCCAGGAAGTACCGGTCGTGGGTGACGGCCACCACCGTTCCCGGATACTCCTGGAGGGTCCGCTCCAACCAGGCCACCGACTCGGCGTCGAGGTGGTTGGTGGGCTCGTCCAGCAACAGGAGATCGGGCTTGGACAGCAGCAGGCGGCACAGCGCCACCCGCCGGCGCTCGCCGCCGGAGAGGGTCGAGACCTCGGCGTCCCCCGGGGGAAGCCTGAGTGCGTCCATGGCGATCTCGAAGGTGCGCTCGAGATCCCAGGCGCCGGCGGCATCGATCTTGTCCTGCAGTTCGGCCTGCTCGGCTAGCAGCTTGTCGAAGTCGGCGTCGGGCTGGCCCATGGCCGCGCACACGGCGTTGAACCGGTCCACCAGGTCCTTGGTCTCGCGCACCCCGTCGGAGACATTCCCGAGGACGTCCTTGGCCGGGTCGAGTTGGGGCTCCTGGGCCAGGTGGCCCACAGTGAAGCCGGAGGTCAGACGGGCCTCCCCGGTGAAGCCGTCGTCCTCCCCGGCCATGATCCGGAGCAGCGAGGACTTCCCGGAGCCGTTGCCCCCGATCACGCCGATCTTGGCCCCGGGGTAGAAGGACAGGTTGATGCCCTTCAGCACCTCCCGGTCGGGCGGATAGAACCGCCGCAGGTCACGCATGGTGTAGATGTACTGGGCTGCCATGCGTCCAGTGTGGCCCAGCCGGAGGAGCCGTGGGACACGGTCGAATTCGGGAACCTCGGGGTACTCCTGGGCCAGGACGGCAAGTAGCGTTGGGGCGGTGACCGAAGGGGCGCGTGACGTTGGGGCTGCGAGCCCGCCGGGGCATCCGGAGGGGCCAACGCGATCTCCGAACCCGGGACCGGTCACCGCCGACGCGACCGATCCGGAAACCACTACCCGACGGGCCAGCGTCTACAGCCAGCTACACCGCATGGTGGCAGCCATCCGCAACGGTGACGATGCCCTGGTGGAGAGCGTCATCCTCTCCCTCAGCCAGCGCAGCCGCCTCCTCGCCCCCCTGACCCTGGTGGTGGGGGCGTTCGCCATGCTGTTCCAGGGGGTCAAGCTGCTGTTCACCAACTGGCGGCTGACTCTCATTCAGGTACTGCCGGCCATGCTGATCTGGTTGGCCATGTTGGACCTCAAGCTCCACCTGCTCCGGGGCAAGAGCCTGCGCATCATCGAAGGGCCCATCCTGATTCCCATCGTCCTGGCCATCGCCGCCATCACCGCGGCGGCCTACTTCCTCAATGCCGTGTTCGCCTTCTCGGTGGCCGATCCCCTCCACCCCGATATCCGCCCGGCCTTCGCCCGTGCCCGGAAGCACCGCAAGACCGTTCTCGGCTGGGGGTTCGTCATCGGGCTCGGGCTCGGGTTCGCCACCATGGTCATGTCCCGCTGGGGCAGGATCTGGTTCGCGCTCGTCCTGAGCGTGGTCGTAGCCATCATGATGATCACCTACGTGGCCGTTCCGGCCCGGATCATCGGGGTCAAGTCCGACCGATCGAGGCGGGACAAGCTGACCGCCACCGCGATCGGCGGCGCGGTGGGCGCGGTGGTCTGCTCCCCGCCCTATCTACTCGGCCGCGTCGGGATCATCCTGCTCGGGATCCGGCCCTTCTTTGTGGTCGGAGTCATCCTGCTGGTCATCGCCGTCCCCCTGCAGACCGGTGCGGTGACGGCGACCAAGGCCGTCAAGTTCAGCGCCAAGCTGGTGACCGGCCAGGCGGTCGAGGTCGAAGGGGCATCGGAACAGGGCAGTCCCGTGTCCCTCGAACCGCCCTCTGCCCCCTCGACGGCCTCGTCCCTCCTTCCCGCCGCCGCACCCACCCCGTCGACTCAACCGGCATCCACTCAACCGGCATCCGCCCAACCGGCATCCACCCAACCGGCATCGACCCAACCGGCATCCGACCCAACCGGCATCGACCCAACCGGCATCGAGTGGCCCGCCTCCCTCCGGTCCTCCGGTCAGATCCGTCACGCTCGACGAGGCCTGACCACCCGGACAATCCCTACGGCGCGGGATTGTCACCGCCAACCTCGAACACGCCTTGTGGTCGCTGTAGCGCAGGGGGTGAACGGCCCGGATCGGCCCATCTCCCGAGTCGGGGTCAGGACTTCGCCGCCGATCGCTGTCCGAGTCGGCGCGGTCATCGATCGGGGCCGGTGGCCGTCGGCACTCCAAGCAGGTGGACGGACAAGGCGCGGCGGAGAAGCCGATTCCCGAGAAATACCTTGTGTGGCAAGTGAAAACACCCGATCAGATGCTGACGTGACACGCGAGCCGGAGTAGTCCTGACGACCGTGCAAGGTTGAGGCCAGGTCGGGAGCAACGTTGCAGACCGACCATGAGCCGGTGAGCCACCGTTGGACCACCACCCTCGAGCCATCGCTGGCACGCCCGCCTCTTGCCTCGGTCCGGGACCGAACTAGTTGCACGCCTCGTGCAGTCTTCATGGCCCGACGGCAGAGTCGTTCGTATCGTCTGCTCGCCATGAGGAAGGAGCATCGACACCGATCGGCAACCCGGACGTGGGGATCGCGGTGCGCGGCGATCGCCGCGTTCGCGGCGGTCGGTGCCGTGTGCGGGGCCTGCCTGCTGGACGCGGGACCCGCCTCCGCCTCGGCGTCGGGGACCGAAGGCCCCGGGGGGACCGTCTCGGTCGGCGCTTCCGACGGCGGCTCGTCCGCCGGAGGCCCCGGCACCTCGGGTGCTGGGGGGATACCCGGCACGACCCGAGGAGGCTCCGGACCCGGATCAGGTGCTGGCGGGGGGAGTCCCTGGGCCTGTACCTCCACGTCGTTGCTGCTCAACGACCTGGGAGGCTTCGCCCCGGGCGGCCCGACCCCGGGGGGGTGGTTTTCCGTGACCTGTGTCAACCCGCGCAACGGGGCCAGCACGACCCAGACGGAGTGGATTCCATCGGCCGCACCGTCCCTTCCGTCCGCCCCACCGGGAGCTCCCGGAGTCGACCCCCGGGTGGTGGCCCTGCAGGCGGAGAATTCCTTGCGCCTGCCCGCGCCGGACCTGCACTTCAATCCGCCGTCCTCCTCGGTGGTCAACCTGCCCACGTGGCTGTGGATCGATGCGTCGATCTGGCACCCGCTGTCTGTCACGGCGACGGCGGGGTCGGTGAGCGCCACCGCGGTGGCTACGCCGACGTCGGTCACGTGGCAGACGGGCGACGGCGGCCAGGTCGTGTGCCGCGGACCGGGCCGGCCCTTCGACTTCGCGGTGCCGGCGCAGGATCAGGAAACCGGGTGCCAGCACACCTACCAGGCCTCGTCCATCGGCCAGCCGTCCTCCAACGGAGATCCTGACGATGCGGCCTACCGGGTCCGGGCCACCGTGACCTGGTCGGTCTCATGGGCCGCGGTGGGTGCTTCCGGTCAGGGCGTCCTGCCGCCCCTGACCACCGCCGCCGAGGCCGCCGTCCGAGTGGTGCAGGTCGAGAGCGTCAATTCCGGACTCGACGGCCTGTCCGCCGGGTCCGAAGGCTCCGGTCCCCGTGCCCCATCGGATCCAGCCCTGCCGTGACCTCGCTGCTCGAACGGCCAGCCAGGCCGACGACGACCGACGGCAGGAGCCAGTACCGGCTCCCTGTCGTGCCTCGAGGGCGGAGACCGGTCGTCACGGTCGCCTCCGCCCTGCTGGTCCTGGCCAGCATCGCCATCTTTGCCAACCTCTACTCGTCGGCTGGCCACCGGGTGCCGGTCCTCGTGGTGACGTCGACCATCCAGCAGGGTGAGCGCATTGTCTCGGCTGATCTCGGTACCGCCCAAGTGGCCAGCTCGGGAGGGCTGGCCACCATCTCGGTGTCCAGTGCCGATGAGCTCTCGGGCACGTGGGCAGCGGTGACCGTCCCGGCCGGGTCCCTCTTGACCCGAGGCGACGTGACGGCGCAGCGCCCGGTGTCGAGGGGGAACGCGGTCGTAGGCCTTGCCCTGAAGGACGGGCAACTGCCCTCGACCGGTCTCGTACCCGGTGATGAGGTCATGGTCGTCCAGACGCTCGGCGCCGCTGCGGTCCTTCCGCTGGCCGGGGCGGCCGGAGGCGACGGCACCACCGACGGTGCAGGTGCCGGAGCTGCGGATGGAACGGACGGCGGTGTCCCGTCATCGACCGGCGTGCTCGTGGGCCAGGCCACGGTATTCCAGACTGCCGTCCCTTCAACGACCAGCGCATCGGGGGCCTCCGAATTGGTCTCCGTCGAGGTGCCGTCGACCCTGGCCGCCGCGGTGGCCACGGCGGCGGCGGCGTCGCAGGTGAGTTTGGTGCTGCTCCCGCCCGGAGCCCAGGGCACCGACGGTGGATCGGGCTCCTGATGCGTGTTGTCACCTTCGTCTCCGTCAAGGGTGCCCCGGGCGTGACCACGCTGGCCTGTCTGGTCGCTGCCACCTGGCCCGACCATCGTCGCGTAGCGGTGGTCGAGGCCGACCCGTTCGGTGGTGACCTGGCCGCCCGGTTCCAGCTCTCTACCGTGTGGGGATGGTCCAGCTATGTCACTGCTTCGAGGCGCTCGGAGGGGAGCGTTCCCCTCTCACCCCACCTGCAAGCGCTGCCGGGCGGCCTGGACGTGCTGGTCCGTCCGGATGGAAGGCGGGTGGTCACCGGTCGCACGGTCGATTCGCTCCTGCGAAGCTCGTGTTCCCCCGAGCACGGCCACCGGGATCTCGTGGTCGACGGAGGGCGACTCCCGGCCGACAGCGGGTGGGCTGGCACCAGCCAGGTCAACGGCGCCGACGACACTGATGCCGGGCCTTGGCTCGATCGCTCCGATCTCGTGCTCGTCGTGACCCGCCGGGACCCTCCGTCGATCCTCAAGGTGCGCGAGCGGGCTCCGGGCCTGGCCGAACGGTGTGGCGATCGGGTACGCCTGGTCGTCGTCGGGCGGGGACCGCACGGCAGCGCCGCCATCGAGGAGTTCACCGGGCTCTCGGTGCTGAGCGAGGTCCCCCTCGACTCGGCCGCGGCGCAGGTCGCCGCAGGCGGGGCCGGGAGCGCCCGTCAGCTGACCCGTTCACTGTTGGTGGCATCGGCCCGCCGGCTGGCACTGGCCGTGGCCGGGGACCGGGACGTGGCCGGGGATGGCGACGGGGACGCCCCCGAGATCGGGGCACAGGAAGATACCGCCGGCCGGACAGGGGAGGGCGAAGGCGACAGGGGAGAGGTCGGAGGGGACCAAAGGCATGCATCCGCCCTAAGGCGAATCGCCGAGACGCGATCGGCTCACCACCTGACACACTTCTTCCGGCGGCAGGGACGCCGGGAAAGGATCAGTGCCTCCAGCGGCGATGTCGCGCCCTCGCCCCGACCGGCATCGACACCCGATTCCGCATGGGACCCTGCCGAAACCCGGGCGCTGGCACCCGCCCCGGCCGAGGCGGAGGCCCAGGCGGAGGCCCAGGCGGAGGCCCGGCGGAGGACCGACGGTCCTCGGCGCGAGGTGATGCAGTGAATCGGGCCCTGGCGAGCGAGATCCGTGAGCTGGTGGCCGAGGACCTCGCCGGGAACAGCGCACTGGGACTGAGTGGCGACCATCGCCGGGAATTCGCCCGCCAACGGATCTTCGTCCACCTCGATCGCCTCGCCCACCGCAGGGCCACCGGACGGCTCGGGACTCCTCCGGCCAACGGACCGGCTGGTCCGGGCACTCTGACCACCACCGTCGCTCCAGGGGCGCTCGCGATGCCCAGCGATCCGGACGAGGAGCGGCTCCTGGCCCAGTCGGTCCTGGACGCCCTGTTCGGCATGGGCGGCCTCCAGGCGCTGATCGACCATCCCGAGATCGAGAACATCGACATCAACGGGTGCGATCGGGTCTGGGCCACCTTCGCCGACGGGTCGAAACGCCTGATGCCGCCGATCGCCGGATCTGACGAGGAGGTCATCGAGATGGTGCGGACAGCCGCCAGCCGGTTCGGCCTGGCCGAGCGGCGGTTCGACCTGGCCCGACCGGAGGTGGACCTGCGACTTCCCGACGGGAGCCGGCTCTCGGCGGTGATGGCCGTGACCACCCGACCGGCCGTCTCCATCCGTCGGCACCGATATGCCGCTCTCACGTTGGCCGACCTGGTCGACCTCGGGACGATCAGTACTGAGCTGGCGTCGTTGTTGGCGGCCGCGGTGCGGGCGCGCAAGAACATCGTGGTCTCCGGGGCCATGAATTCCGGCAAGACCACGATGCTCCGGGCCTTGGCCGCAGAAGTACCTCCTCGTGAGCGCATCGTGACCATCGAACAGGCCCTCGAGCTGGGCCTCGACGCCGACCAGCGTCGGCACCCCGATCTGGTGGCACTCGAGGCGCGGCCGCCCAACGTGGAGGGAGCGGGGCTGATCGCCGTCTCCGATCTGGTCCGCCGGGCGCTCCGGATGAATGCCGACCGGGTGATCGTGGGGGAGGTGCTGGGCGACGAGGTGCTGCCCATGCTCAACGCCATGAGCCAGGGCCGCTCCGGATCGATGTGCACCATTCACTCCGATTCCTCGGCCGGCGTCTTCCGGAGGATCGCCTCCTATGCCGTCCAGGCGCCGGAGCGCCTCCCGCTGGAGGCGAGCAACCTGTTGATTGCCGGTTCCGTCCACTTCGTCGTGCACCTGGACAGCGAGACCGGTGGCCCGGAATCAGCCGCCGGTGTCGACTCGGAAGGGTTTCTGGAGTCAGCGACGTCCGGTCCCCCGGTGGTCGAGGACTTTCCCGCCGTGCTGTCGCGTCGGCGGTTCGTGTCATCGATCCGGGAGGTGGTGGACGCCGACGGTGTCCAAGTGGTGTCCAACGAGGTCTACCGGCCCGGACCGGACGGGCGGGCAGTGCCGGCGTCCCCGTTTCGCCAGCAGACGGTGGAGGAGCTGCACCGTGCCGGCTTCCACCCATCCCGGTCGCCCAGGGTCGGGACACCGGCATGAGCTCCCTGGCGGCCGCAGGCGCAGTGCCGTGGCTCACCGTGGCCTGTGGGGCGGGTCTGGGAGCAGGACTGGTCGGTCTGGTGCTGTCGTGGTGGGGTGAGCGCTCCGACCGGACCGGCCGAATGGCGTCGGAGGCCGGCGCACCTGCCGGACCGGGGCCGAGGCGCTCTGCCACCGCCCGGACCGCCATCTGGAGAAGGCGGCCGGGTGACTGGCGAGTACTGCTGCTCGCGGTCCTGGGGGGAGTGGTGGCGTTCCTGGTCACGGGCTGGCCGGTGGCCGTGCCGATTGCCGGGGTGGCGATGGTCGGGCTTCCCAGGCTGCTGAGCCAGACGTCGAACTCGGCGGCGATCGCCCGGATCGAGGCCGTTGCCACCTGGACGGAGATGCTCCAGGGGACCCTCACCGCGTCGGCCGGCCTGGGCCAGGCCATCATGGCCACGGCGCCGTTGGCACCCCTCCCCATCCGGCCCGCCACGGTCCGACTGTCCGCCCGGCTCGAGGCGGGTGCTCAGTCGAGGGAGGCGTTCCTCCAGTTCGCCGACGAGCTGGATGACCCGAGCGCCGACCGTGTGGTGTGCGCCCTGCTGTTGGCCACCGCGGCCCGAGCCCAGCGCCTGGGGGATCTGCTGGCGGCCCTGGCCGACTCCACGCGGGACGAAGTGGCCCTGCGGCTGCGGATCGAGACCAGTCGAGCCTCGGTGCGGAGTGGGGTTCGCACGGTGCTGGTGTTCTCCGTGGCGTTCGCCGTCGGACTGGCGGTCCTGGCCCGCCCCTACCTCGCCCCCTTCGCAACCATGGAGGGACAGCTCGTGCTGTCCGCCGTCGGGGCCCTCTACGCGATGGGGCTGACCCTGATGGTCTGGTTGGCCCGACCTCCAGCGCCGGTCCGACTGCTGGGTGCCGAGGTGGTGGCCAGGTGACGGTGGGGATCGTGATCGGCGCGTTGGTCGGACTGGGTGTCCTCGGTGTCGTCCGCGGGGCCTACCCGCCGCCGACCAGCCTCCCGGCCCTGGTGGTCGCCCTCGACCGACCGGTCGGATCGCCATCTCCTGACGAATCGGCCCGATGGCGGTCGGAGCGTCTGGGAGCCGAAGTCGTCGCCCGGCTCGAGCTCGGTCGGTGCTCCGGCCACCCCCGTTGGGCCAGCGTGGTCTCCTGCCTCGGGGTAACCGGGGAGTCGATCGAGCAGTTGGTGACGAAGATGGTCATGGCCGGTGCGGCCGGTCTGATGGCCCCCCCGGTGCTCTGGGCGCTCGACTGGTCGGTCGGAGGGTCCATTCCGCTCGGCGTGGCGGTGGCGGCCGGCGTGGTGGCCGCCCCACTCTGCGCCGGCGCGGCGGCGATGGGACTGCTTACTCGGGCCAGGGAGCGTCGGCGCCATTTCCGCAGCGTGGTGGGTTCCTTCGTGGATCTGGTGGTCCTCAGCCTGGCCGGGGGCGTCGGAATCGAGGGAGCCCTCCTGGCTGCCTCTCAGGTCAGCTCGGACTGGGCCGCCGGCCGCATGCACCGGGTCCTGCTGCGAGCGCGGGACAGCGGCGAATCGCCGTGGGGCGCGCTTGGCCGACTCGGGCAAGAGCTCGGTGTGCCGGATCTGGTGGAACTGTCATCGTCGCTTCAACTGGCCGGCACCGAAGGAACGCAGATCCGGCAGTCCCTGAGCGCCAGGGCGGTATCGCTGCGCCGGCACGAGCAGGCCGAAGCGGAGTCGGCCGCCAACGCCACGACCGAGCGCCTCTTCCTGCCCGGTGCCCTGCTGCTCTTGGGGTTCCTCCTCTTCGTGGGCTATCCCGCCTTCAGCCGGATCCTCGGAGGCGGGTGATGGAGCGCCCCCTTTGCCTCAACGCGCCGCGGGAGGTCGGCCGCCCCACCGGGGCACCTCCCTTCCGAGCGCCACGCTCCCGTCGACCCACACCGGTGAATCACTCAGACCCGGGCCTTTCGGCCCCGCCAACAGGAAGGAACCATCATGCACCCTCACCAGGTCACGCTCCTCTGGACCTATCTCCGTGCCCGGACCCGGGCCGCCGGTGGCTGGAACGAGGCCGGTACCGTCGTCGAAAAGGTCATCCTGACGGCCATCTTCGCGGCGCTGGCCATCGCCGTCGGCGCCATCATCGTCACCAAGGTCACCGCCAAGGCCAACTCGATCAATCTCAACTAGAGGAGGGCTCGGTGGTGGTCGAGGCGGTACTGGTGATCCCCGTCATGATGCTGCTGCTCCTGGCGGTCGTCCAATTCGCGCTCTGGGCCCATGCGGCTCAGGTGGTCCAGCTGGCCGCCTCCGAGGGCGACCGGGCGGCGCGCACCGGGGGCGGTGGCGTCGCCGCTGGGCAGGCCCGGGCCGATGCCGTCCTGGCCGCGTCGGGGTCGACGGTCACTTCGGCGTCCGCCGCGGTGTCGCTCCTGCCGTCGGAGCAGTCCCAGGTGACGGTGACGGTGACGGGTCGGGCCGAAGCGGTGCTCCCCTGGCTGAACCTGCCCGTCTCGGCCACCCGGGTGGGCCCCCTGCAGCAGTTCCGAACCTCAGGATGACTCGACGGCCACCCAAGGAGGAGCACGGCAGCCTGACCGTGGAATTGGTGACGCTCACCCCGGTGCTGTTGATGGTAGTCCTGGTGGTGGTGGTGTTGGGCCGGGTGGCCGGAGCCCGCCAGCAGGTGGTCGAGGCGGCCCGGGCCGGGGCCGAGGTGGCCGCGGTGGAGCCGGACCCGGCCAGCGCCCAGGCGGCGTCCGAGGTCGACGCGGCCATCAGCACCTCGGGCCACATCCGGACCTGTGCGGTGCGTCAGGTCCTGACCGACACTAGTCACTTCTACCCGGGCGGCTACGTGACCGTCACGGTGGTGTGCCGGGTCCCACTGAGCGACGTCGCCGTTCCCGGACTGCCCGGATCGACGACTGTACGGGCGTCGTCGACGGCACCCATCGACCCGTACCGATCGGTGCATGAGCGGTGAGCGGGGTGAGGGGTGTCGTCCGTCGGGACCAGGATGGATCCCTGTCCGCCTTCGTGGTGCTCCTCTTGGTGGCCATGACGGCGCTGTTGGGACTGGTCGTCGACGGGGGCTCCGCCCTGGCCGCCCGGCAGTCCGCGGCCGACGAGGCGGAACAGGCGGCCCGGGCGGGTGCCGGCGCCCTCTCGGTGGAGGCCCTTCGTGCCGGTGCACTGCAGCTCGACCCCTCGGCCGCGGTGGCCGCCGCCGAGTTGTTTGCTCGGGCAGCCGGCCACCCGGGGACGGCCACCGTTTCGGGAGGCGTCGTGACCGTGCAGATCCGCTTCCGGGTCCCGACCGAGGTCCTGGGCATCATCGGCATCGACTCACTGCCCGTGTCGGCCCAGGCCTCCGCCGTGGATATCCAGGGCGTCACGGTGGGTTCACCGTGACGAGGGGCATCTACCCGGTGGCCACCGACCGCTGGCGTCCGGTGAAGGTGGCGACGACGGCGGCCGTTCTGGCCGCCTTGGTCGTGGGGATTCCCGTGGCGCTGAGCGAGCTGGGAGGTGTGCCGTTCTCGCATGGCGGGATAGGCCAGCTCGCCGGACGGGTCGGTGCCTCACACCTCAGCGACACCCCGCAAGCAGCTGCTCGTTGGATCGCCGGAATCGCCCTGGTGCTGGCCTGGTCCGTCTGGGTGTGGGTGGCACTCTGTGTCGTCATCGAGGTCCGCTCGTGGGCCACCGGGCGCACCCCGGTCCGACTGCCCGCCAGCCGTGCTGCGCAGTCCCTGGTCGCCTTCCTGGTCGGCACCACGTTGGCCGTGTCGGCGAGCGGGCGAGCCGTGCCCGCGCCGGTCGGGCGAACGGCAGGCGCGACGGCGGCCTCGCTGACTCCTCTGGTCCCTCCGGACCCGACCGACGACGACATCGTGCCCATCGCTACACTGCTCACGGCCGAGCGTGCCAGTCGGAATGGTCACGCCGACGACGCGGCCGTGTCGGCTGCACCCCCGGTCGGCACCACGGTGGCGGTGCTGACCGAGTGGCCCGACACGCCGTTCGAAGATGCGCCGCTCGAAGACGTGAAGCCTGCGGAGCTGGTCGGACCCGTGGGCCGAGAGCTCCCGTTGCGCGACAAGGAGCCGGCATCTCCGAGGATCTCGGACCCGGGGTGCCAAACCACAGCTACGGGAACGTCCACGGTGCCGACGGAGCCCCGGGGACGGGCGGAACCGCTCGCCCCGTCGATGCCACCGGACCCGTTGGTGGTGCCGAAGACCCACCTGGTCCGTTCGCGGGAGACCCTCTGGTCCATCGCTGAGGACGAGCTCGGCTCCGCCCTTCGCTGGCACGAGCTGGCCCAGCTCAACTACGGAGTCACCCAAGAGGACGGCCGAGCCCTGGATGCAGGGCACTGGATCACGGCGGGGTGGAGACTCCTACTTCCCCCCAACCCTCCCCCTTCCGAGCCTCCCCAGCCTGCCGCACCACCAATGCCGACGGCTTGGGCAGAATCGGATCCGGGTGCCGTCGATGGGGCTCCGGGCCCCATGCTCCATCTCGGGCACGAAGGTCGCTCCCAGGCTGGACAGGACATCGTCTTCCGACCACCTCCGGAACCTCGGTCCGAACTCCGAGCCCGCCCCGATGCCGAGCGCCCGGGCGCACACCATCTTGAGGATGACCTCGGTCCTGGCGCCGACGGCGGGGCCGGTCCGAAGTTGCCTCGGGGGCCCGCCCCTCCGGTGGTCCCGGTTGGCGCCGGCGTGGTCGGCGCCGGCGTGGTCAGGCTGCTCGATCGGATGCGTCGGGTCCAACAGCGGTACCGCCCCGAGGGCAGCTACATCAGGCTGCCCGAACGCGACCTCAGCGGGTTCGAGCAGCGGCTGCGGGTGGGCGACGGATGGGTCCTGACCCACCAGGTGGAGACGGCCATCCGACAGCTGGCCGCCTCCGTCTCGGTCCGGCAGGACGAGCTTCCGCAGGTACTGGGTGTTCGTGTGCACTCGGAGGTCATCGAGCTGGTGCTGGCTGACCCTGAACGGCCGCCGGTGGTGGTGGATCGTTCCAGCCTGACCTCGTCACCCCCGCACACGCCCGGATCTCCCGGTCGGGAGTGGCCGTCTCCCGCCCGCCCCCGTTCCCCCGCTCCGATGCTGGCCACGGTCGGCCACAGCCCCACGGGTCTGGTCATGGTCAACCTGGAGTCGCTCGGTTCGCTCGTCGTCCGGGGCAATCCGGCCGCTGCCGATGCCGTCGTGCGGGCCCTGGCGCTGGAGCTGAGTACGTCGTTCTGGTCCGGTCAGTTCTCGCTCGCCGTGGTGGGGTTCGGTTCGGAATTGGAGCGGTTCCCGGGGGTCCGGTCCTACTTCGAGTCCGACGAGCTGCTCAACGTCCTGTATCGACGAAAGCTCGGCGGCACAGAACTGCTGGACGCCGGAGGCTATTCGTCCTTCGCCCACGCCCGTCAGGTCGAGGACTCGGATCGCTGGGCGCCCCTGGCTGTGATCTGCGGGCCGACGGTGGCCGATGCCGAGGTCGCTGAGATCCTCGACGCGGCGTCTGACCCGGCCCGCGGCACTGCGGTGGTGGCCGTGGGAGAGCGCATGGAGGCCCAGTACTCGGTGCGACTCACCGGCGACGGTTGGGCGACGGCCCTCGAGCTGCTCGGCTCCGCGGTGTTCCCTCAGCAGCTCGATGGCGATGAGCTGGGCAAGGTCACGACACTGCTGGACACTGCGGCGTCCCGGCAGTCGGTGCTCACTTCAGAGGAGCCCTACGTGACGATCCCCATCCGGCTACCGCAGACAGTGAACGGCGACACCTGGCTACCGACCCGGGTCGGGCCGGTGCCGACAGAATCGGACCAAGAGGCGGCGGCAGACCGGGAGGCGGAGACGGAGCCGAAGGCGGGGGCGGAGGCGGAGGTGGAGGTGGCCGTTCTCGGACCCATCGGTATCCGTGGCGCGGCCCGCCCGTTCTCGCGGGCGTGGGCCGAAGAGCTGGTGGTGTATCTGGCCATGCATCCCAACGGTGCGTCCAACGAGGCCTGGGCCACCGCGCTGTGGCCCGATCGACTGATGGCCCCGTCGAGCCTCCACTCGACCGCATCGGTGGCGAGACGGTCGCTGGGTCAGAGCGCCGACGGCGCCGACCACCTGCCGCGGTCCCACGGAAGGTTGGCGCTGGCGGCCACAGTGACCACCGACTGGAGCCGCTTCGTGGCCCTCTCCGACTCCGACGATCCCGACCAGTGGCGCCAGGCGTTGATCCTGGTTCGAGGCCGCCCGTTCGACGGTTTGCGGGCTTCGGACTGGCCCATCCTCGAGGGAATTGCGCCCGCCATCGAGTCAGCGGTGGTCGACCTCGCCGGACGGCTGGCCGGTGCGTGCTTGCAGCAAGGGGATGCCCAGGGAGCCGAGTGGGCCGCCCGGAGGGGGCTGGTGGTCAGTCCCTACGACGAGCGGCTGTATCGCATGCTGATGCGAGCTTCCGACCTCGGGGGCAATCCGGCCGGGGTGGACGCCCTGATGAGTGAGCTGCTGACCCTGGTGGCCGAGGGGATCGAGCCGTTCGACGCCGTCCACCCGAACACCATGGAGCTCTACCGCCAGCTCAGCCGACGCCGGACGTTCAGCGGCCCTCGGGGGTGACGGGCCGGTCATGGACCGACCGGGCCCCGACCTCCACTCGTCGTGGCGCCTACAGCACCAACTCGGCGATCGTCTGCAGGGTGTCGGGGCCTCCGGACACCAGCAACGTGGTGGCGATGGATTCCTTCCACCCCTCGAGGTCGTCCCGGATCTTCTCCTTGGGCCCGATCAGGGCGGTGTCCTCGATGAGGGAGGTGGGGACCGCCGCGGTGGCCTCGTCCCGGTGGCCGGCCAGGTACAGCTCCTGGATCTTGGTGGCCTCGGCCTCGTACCCCATCCGGGAGTACACGTCGAAGTGGAAGTTCATCGACTTGGCCCCCATGCCCCCGATGTAGAGCGCCACCGACGGCCGCATCACGTCGGCCGCCCGTTCGACGTCGTCGTCGATGATGGTCGGTGCGAAGGCGATGACCTCGAAGTCGTCGGCCGTGTGTCGGGCCCCGGGTCGGGCGAACCCTTCGGCCAGCGCCGGCTCGAACGCCTTCACGGCGTTGGGCGAGAAGAAGATGGGGAACCAACCGTCGGCGATCTCCGCGGCCAGGGCGACGTTCTTCGGCCCCTCCGCTCCCAGGATGATGGGGATCTCGGGTCGCAGCGGGTGCACGATGGGCTTCAGCGGCTTTGCCCAGTCCGGTGCCGCCCGGGTAGGGGAGCGGGTAGTGGGGGCCGTCGTTGGTGACCGGCCCCTCGCGGGCGATGACCTGGCGAACGATGTCGAGGTACTCGCGGGTGCGGGCCAGTGGCTTCTCGAACGACTGCCCGTACCAGCCTTCCACCACCTGGGGACCGGACACTCCGAGACCCAGCACGAACCGGCCGCCGGACAGGTGGTCGAGGGTGATGGCGGCCATGCCCATGGCCGTCGGGGTCCGACCCGACAGCTGGCACAAGGCGGTACCCAGCCGGAGCTCGGTGGTCTGCGACCCCAGCCAGGCCAGCGGGGTCAGGGCGTCGGAGCCGTAGGCCTCCGCAGTCCACACCGAGTCGAACCCGAGGCGCTCGGCCTCGGCCACCTGCTCGGGGGCGTTGGCCGGCGGGCCCGATCCCCAGTACCCGAGCTGCAGTCCGAGCTTCATATCCCTCATGGATTCCTCTCCTGGGCCGTGATGACCCGACCCTAGTGGCGGGGGTGGCATCGATCGCCCGGGCCCGCCGATCGAGCGTGGTCCCGGTCCGGTTGCGCCGGTCGGTCGGATCCGGTGCAGAATCAATCCATCACCGACCCGGGAAAACCAACGGGGTAGGCGGCCGACCGGCGACCGTCCGGGCATCCGGCCTGCCAGACCCGACCGGCAGCCCGACCGGCACGACCGGCAGACCCGACCGGCAGACCCGACCGGCAGACCCGACCGAAGACAAGGAACGAGGACAGCACCGGTGACCACCATCAGCGTCTTCGACGGGGCCCGGCCCACCCGTCAGGGCGACCTCACCCTCGAAACGGCCGGCATCGTCCCCATCCCCGAGGACGGCCGCTACGGGGCCAACTGGCGGAACTTCACCGTCTGGTTCGCCCCCAACATGGAGCTGTCCGGCGTGTTCACCGGCACCTTGGCCGCCACGCTGGGTCTCGGGCTGGCCACCGGCATCGCCGCCATCGTCGTCGGCGTCCTGCTCGGCGCCGCGCCGGTCGCCGCCCTCTCCCTGTGGGGGCCCAAGACCGGCATGGCCCAGCTGCCCCTGGCCCGCCTCCCCTTCGGCAAGTCCATCTCGGTGCCGGCCCTCGTCCAGTGGCTGTCCGCCGTGGCCTGGGATGCCCTGGTCGGACTGTTCGGAGGCCAGGCCGCCCAGATCCTCTTCCACGTCCCCTTCGCGGTGGGTGTGCTGGTGGTGCTGGCCCTGGAAGGCCTGGTCGGCTTCTTGGGCTACGAGTTCATCCACCGGCTGGAGACCTGGGGCGCGGCCATCCTCACCGTCCTGTTCGTGCTCCTCACCTACAAGATCCTCGAGCACCGCGACTTCCCGGTGCACAACAGTGTCCACGGCGGGGTGGCCGTGGCCATGTTCTTCCTGATGATGACCATCGCCTTCTCCGGGGGATTCAGCTGGGCCACCTACGCCGCCGACTACAGCCGCTACATGGCCAAGGACACCCCCCGTCGGCCGCTGTTCTGGTTCACCTTCGCCGGCCTGGCCGGCTCGTTCCTGTGGGTGTACACCATCGGCCTGCTGGGGGCCAGGACGCTCGCCAACCAGACCGCGGCCGGCGTGCAGCACCTCATGGGCGGGGGACTGCTGGGCGGGCTGGCGTTGGTGGCCATCATGTTCGGCGCCGTGACCAGCAACGCCCTCAACGACTACTCCGGATCCCTGGCCGCCCAGGCCGGGGGGGTGCGGATCAAGCGGCACGTCTCGGCCATCATCGGGACGGTGGTGGCGTACTTCCTGATCCTGTGGCTCGACACCGGAGACGTCTCGGCCAAGTTCCAGAACGTCCTCCTCTTCACGGCGTACTGGATCGCACCCTTCCTGGCCGTGGTGGCCATCGACTGGCGGGACCGCCGGAACGGGGTCAACCGGGAGACGCTGGTCCACATGCTGGAGTGGCGGAACCTGCGGTCGGGGTGGCCTGCACTCCTCTCCCTGGTGGTGGGCTTCGGCCTCATGGTGCCGTTCATGGACACCGGTCTCGTGGTGGGCCCGGTGGCCAAGCAGCTGGACGGGGCCGACCTGTCCTTCCTGGTCGGCTTCCTGGTGGCCGGGGCCATCTACTACCCGCTGCGCAGACTGGCCGCCCATCCCGACCAGCCGACCGCCTATCCGGACCAGCCGACCGCCTCTCCGGACCAGACCGACGTGCTCGCGGACCACCCGGTCGCCGCCACCGGGCCGGTGCTGGGCAGCTCCTGACCGTCCCGGCAAGGCGTCGGGGCGTCCCGGCCGCCGAGCACCGCCTGCGGACGCCCCCGAGGGCCGTCGTCACCGTGACGACCGGGTCGTCCCCCGGCCCGGCCCCGCGGATCCCTCAGCCCATCGGGGCGATGTAGTGCTCGGCGAACTGCTCGCAGGCGGCGAGGCGGGCGGCATGGACCGTCTCGGGGGTGTCGCCCTCCTTGGCCTCGACCGCCATCCACGGTGCGCACAGCAGGTCGGTGACCCCGGCGTCCTCCAGGCGACGGAAGAGGTCGAGGTCCGGGAAGGCCTTCACGGCCACATAGATGGAGAAGGGCTCGTGCTCCCGGCCGGCCCGCTTGACCGCGTCCTTGATGGCCGCCACCTCGGTGAAGGCCTGCTCCGGGGATGCGGCACCGGTGTTCACCCACCCGTCGCACAGCGTGGAGGCCCGCAGCAGGGCGGCCTCCGAGTTCCCGCCGCCGATGAAGGGGACGGGCTCGGTGGGCGATGGGTTCATCTGGCAGGCCGGTACGTCGTAGTACTCACCGTGGAACTCCACCCAGCCGCCCTGCCACAGGGCCTTGAGGGCCGGGATCATCTCGTTGAGCCGGCGGCCCCGGGTGCGGAAGTCCTGGCCAGTCTGGACGTACTCCTCCTCGCACCAACCCACCCCGACGCCGAGGCGCACCCGGTTGCCCGAGAGCACGGCGGCGGTGCCCACCGTCTTGGCCACCGTGATCAGGTCCCGCACCGGGGCGATGTAGATGCCGGTGGTGAAGGTCAGGGTGGTGGTCACCCCCGACAGAGCCGAGATGAGGCACATGGGATCGGGCCAGGCCGTCTCCTTCTCCCAGAACGGCGAGCCGTCCGGGGCCTTCGAGTAGGTGTACTTGGACCGCAGGTCCTTGGGGTTGAACAGGTGGTCGGAGAGGTAGATCCCCGAGTAGCCGAGCGTGTCTGCCGCCTTCGACAGGCTCACCACCTCGTCGAGGGGAAGGAAGGTGACTGCTTGGTGGAACCGCATGCGCTGGGCGTCCGTTTCTGGTCGGGTTCGGAGGTTCTGGGCTTCGGAGGCTTCGCCGTCGTGGTGCTCGGAGGTCGGGAATCCCCGGGTCAGCCGCCAACCGGGGCGGAGGGGGCGAAAGCCACCGGGATGTGCTTCACGCCGTTGATGAAGTTGGACCGCAGCCTCTGGACCTCGCCGTCCCGCCGGATGTCGGGCATCCGGTCGAGCAGGCGGTCGAACATCACCCGGATCTCCATGCGGGCCAGATTGGCCCCCAGGCAGAAGTGGGGGCCGCCCCCGCCGAAGGCCATGTGGTTGTTGGGGCTGCGGGTGACGTCGAAGGTGTTGGGGTCGGTGAACACCGACTCGTCCCGGTTGGCCGAGATGTGCCAGAACACCACCTTGTCGCCCTCGGCGATCTTCTGGTCGCCGATGACGACGTCAGCCGAGGCCTGCCGTCGGAAGTGCATGACCGGCGAGACGTAGCGGAGCATCTCCTCGATGGCCGAGGGGAGGAGCGAGCGGTCGGCCCTGAGCTTCTCCCACTGGTCGGGGTGGTCGAAGAAGGCGACCATGGCCCCGGAGATCAGGTTGCGGGTGGTCTCGTTGCCGGCCACTGCCAGCAGCATGAAGAAGAGGTCCAGCTCCAGTTGGGAGAGCTTGTCGCCCTCGACCTCGGCCTGGGTCAGCACGCTGAACAGGTCCTCGTGGGGGTCGAGGCGTTTCTTCTCGCACAGCTCGTCGGCGTAGGCGAACAGCTCCATCGAGGCCTGAGCACCGGCGTCCACATCCAGCTGGTACTCGGGGTCGTCCGAGCCCACCATTCGGTTGGACCAGTCGAAGACCAGGTGGCGGTCGTCCTGGGGCACGCCCATCAGGTCGGCGATGACCTGGAGGGGCAGCTCGGCCGAGATCTGCTCGACGAAGTCGGCCGAGCCCTGCTCGCACACGGTGTCCAGGATGGCGTCGGTGGCCGCCACCACCTTGACCTCGAGGTCCCGGATCATCCGGGGGGTGAACCCCTTGTTGACCAGGCGGCGGTACCGGGTGTGCATCGGCGGGTCCATGTTCAGCATCATCATGCGCTGCTGGCCGAGGACCTCCTCGTCGAAGTCGTGGAACAGGGTGGCGGCCCGGTAGGACGAGAAGTGCTCGTAGTCGCGGTTGACCCCCACACAGTCGTCATAGCGGGTCACCGACCAGAACCCCTCGGCCGAGCCGTCGGGGTCCGGGTGCCACTGAACCGGGATCTCCCGGCGGAGATAGGCGAACCACTCGTGGGGGACGGCGTCCACGAACGAACCGGGGTCCGCCAGGTTGATGTCGGTGACTTCCATGGTGTCTCCCCCTGGTCGGTCTTGGTCTGCCCTGGTCTGCCCGTTTCGGACCGGACCGGCTCGGTGCCTCCTGGTGCCCACCCTGGTTGATATCTCCGGTGGCGACCGGCCTGCTGTCGGTGCCGGCCGGCTGTCGGAGCGCACCGATCCGGCCAATGACGTTTCTAGAACGTGTATCAGTTATCATAGGCGAGTCGTGCCCGAGGCTCCACCGGCGGTTGGCCGGGGAGCACTTGGCACGACAATGATGCGGTACCGGGGGAGAGAGGCCCGACGGGGGCGGCGACCGCCACCTCGACCTCGTCACTCTCCCTCGAGCCACATCGTCGGTCGGCCGCAGTGTCAACGACTAGCAGCCGGCGTCAACGCCTGAGCGTCAATGAGTGGAGGGACCACCTGTCATGCACCTCGAAGAGACTCCCGAGCAGCTGGCCCTGCGAGCCGAGCTCCGGGCCTACTTCGCCGACCTCCTGACCGACGAGGCCCGGCGGGCCCTCGACAGCCAGACCGAGGGCGGGGCCATGCACCGCACGCTGGTCCGCCAGATGGGCAAGGACGGGTGGCTGGGCATCGGCTGGCCCCCGGAGTTCGGCGGGCAGGGTCGCCCGGTCTCCGACCAGTTCATCTTCTTCAACGAGGTCCAGCGGGCCCGGGCGCCGTTTCCTTTCGTGACCCTGAACACGGTGGGACCCATGCTCATGCGGTACGGCACCGAGGAGCAGAAGAGCTACTTCCTCTCCGGCATCCTGGCCGGCGAGATCAGCTGTGCCATCGGGTACACCGAGCCCGGGGCCGGCACCGACCTGGCCTCGTTGCGCACCCGGGCCGTGCTCGACGGCGATGAGTGGATCATCAACGGCAACAAGGTCTTCACCAGCGGCGGCGACCAGGCCGACTTCATCTGGCTGGCCGCCCGCACCGACCCGGACGCCCCCAAGCACAAGGGCATCTCCATCTTCCTGGTGCCGACCACCGACCCCGGGTTCTCGTGCACGCCCATCGTGACGGTGGGCAACGTGGTCACCACGGCCTCGTACTACGACAACGTCCGGGTGCCCCGCACGGCGCTGGTGGGCGAGCTCAACGAGGGATGGCGTCTGATCACCGGTCAGCTCAACCACGAGCGGGTGGGTCTGGGCGCCATGACCGCCCTTCCCACTCGCCTATGGGCGGAGACGGCCCGGTGGGCCATCGACGAGGGGGTGGCCGATGTGGACTGGGTCCAGGCCGACCTGGCCCGGACCTACGCCCTTCTGGAGGCCCAGAAGCTCCTCAACTGGCGGATGGTGGCTGCCGTGGCCGACGACACGCTGGGCCCGGCCGACTCCTCGGCGGTCAAGGTGTTCGGCACCGAGACCACCCTCGAGGTCCTCCGCCGCCTGCTCGGCATCGTGGGCTCGGCCGGCTATCTCCACCCCTACAATCCCGGGGCGGCCCTCCGGGGCGACCTCGAGCGGGCCGGCCGGCAGTCCCAGATCAACACCTTCGGCGGCGGGGTCAACGAAGTCCAACGCGAGATCCTGGCCATGGCCGGTCTGGGGATGAAGCGGTCGTCACGGTGAGCGCCGCCGAGGGGGCACGGGACGCCCCGTCGCTCGATGAACGCCTCCAGGCCTTCGTCGGTCTGGCCTCGGGACCGGCCAGCAAGGCCCCCGACGCCGTCAACATCCCCATGATCCGCCACTGGGTGGAGGCCATGGGCGACCACAACCCCGTCTACGTGGACGAGGAGGCGGCCCGCGCCGCCGGATTCGAGGGGATCATCGCGCCGCCGACCATGCTGCAGGCCTGGAACATGGCGGGCCTCCGGGCCACGCTGGCCCGAGATGCGTCGCGGGCCAAGGGAGGGGCCGAGAGCAGCTCACCCAGTGACACCCTGATGGTCCTGTTGGACGAGGCCGGCTTCACGTCGGTGGTGGCCACCAACTGCGATCAGCACTACGTGCGCCCGCTGGTCCCCGGGGATGTGCTCGAGGTCACCGGCGTGATCGACTCGGTCAGCGGCGAGAAGGCCACCGGCCTCGGCCGCGGCCATTTCATCACCAATCGGCTCGAGTTCACCGACCAACACGGCGAGTCGGTGGCCACCATGAAGTTCCGGATTCTCAAGTTCAAGCCCCGGGAGCAATCGCCAGAGCCGCAGCCCCGCCCCAAGCGCCCGCGGCCCGCCCTGACCCAGGACAACCGGTTCTTCTTCGACGGGGCGAAGGAGCACAAGCTCCTCATCCAACGGTGCACCGCATGCGGCACCCTCCGGCACCCACCCCGTCCGGCCTGCGCCAACTGCCGCTCGTTCGAGTGGGATGCGCTCGAGGCGTCCGGCCAGGGCACCATCTACAGCTACACGGTGAACCACTACCCCCAGGTTCCGGCGTTCGACTACCCGCTGGTGGTGGCGCTGGTCGAGCTGGAGGAGGGGACCCGCCTGGTAGCCAACGTGGCCGACATCACCCCCGAGACGGTGGCCATCGGCATGCCGGTGGAGGCCACGTTCGAGGCCTTCGACGACGACTTGACCCTTCCGGTGTTCCGGCCGGCACCGCCCGCCGCCGGCGCCGAGTAGGCGCCGGGGTCCACCACCGGGAACCCACCGGGCGGCGAACCCACCGGAGCACCGGCAGCCAACCCGACAGACGACCGACCACAGACGACCGACCAAACGACAGACAGACCAACAGACACACCAAGACGAGGAGTATCCGATCCGATGGACTTCACCTTCAACGAAGAGCAGAAGGCGGTGCAGCAGGCGGTGGAGGGCATCTTCTCCGGGCTGATGACCCCCGACCGGGTCCAGCGGGTCGAGGGCACCGAGGACCGTATCGACCGCGAGCTGTGGGCCGAGCTGGCCCGGGCCGACCTGGTCGGTCTGTCACTGCCCGAGGCCTACGGCGGCGGGGGCTACGGCATGGTCGAGTTGGCCCTCCTCCTCGAGGGCCAGGGGCGTTCGGTGGCACCCGTCCCGCTGTGGGCCACCCTGGTCCTGGGGGCGATGCCCATCGCCGAATTCGGGTCCCAGGCCCTCAAGGACGCCGTGCTCCCCGGGGTCGTCTCGGGCCACCAGCTCCTGACCGCGGCCCTGGCCGGGGTGGCCGACGACATCGCCCGCGGCGGCCCGGGCCGGCCGGCGGTGGCCGGCAAGCCGGGTGCCGATGGCCTGGTGCTGACCGGCACGGCCTTTGCCGTACCCTCGGCGCACGTAGCCGACCGGGTCCTGGTCCCGGTCTCGCTCGGTGACGCCGACGATGGCCTGGTGATCGCCGTGATCGACCCGAAGGCGGAGGGGGTGACGGTGGAGCGGGCGGTCACCACCAACCGCGAGATCCATCCCCACCTCCACCTGGACGGGGTGGTGGTGGCCGGCGACCACCTGCTGGCCGACGGCGACCCGACCAGGGGCCACGAGGTGCTGTTCTGGATCCTCAACCGGGCCTGGACGGGACTGTGCGCCCTCCAGGTGGGGGTGACCGAGGCGGCGGTGGCCCAGACGGCCGAGTACCTCAACACCCGTGAGCAGTTCGGACGGCCCTTGTCCACCTTCCAGGGGACGATGCTGCGGGCCGCCGACGCCGCCATCGACACCGAGTCCATCCGGGTCACGATGTGGCAGGCCGCGTGGCGGCTGGACAACGGGCTCGACGCCGACCTGGCCGTGAGCGTGGCCTCGTGGTTCTCGGCCGAGGCCGGCCAGCGGGCGGTCCACGCCACCCAGCACCTGCACGGCGGGATCGGGGCCGACATCGAGTACCCCATCCACCGCTACTTCCTGTGGGGGAAGCAGATCGAGCTCATGCTGGGCCCGCCCAGCGCCCAGCTGGCCCGTCTGGGGCGCCAGCTGGTGGGGGAGCTCGGGGCCGGCCACCAGGTGACGGTATGAGCGGAGCGACCGGTACCGCCAGCGGGCACACCACCACCCGGGCCTTCGACGAGGTGGCCGTGGGCGACGAGCTCCCGGCGCTGGTCGTCCCGCTGACCCGCACCCTGATCGTGTCCACCGCCATCGCCTCCCGCGACTACCAGGACGTCCACCACGACTCGGTGCTGGCGGTGGAGCGCGGCTCCAAGGACATCTTCATGAACATCCTCTCCACCAACGGCATCGTGGGACGGTACGTCACCGACTGGGCCGGGCCGGGGGCGGTGCTGACGGACGTCAACATCCGGCTGGGCGTGCCCAACTACCCCGACGACACCATGACCCTGACCGGGTCGGTCACCGAGGTCGACGCCGATCCCGTACCCGGCGCCACGGAGGGGAGGGGCGCGGTGGTGGTGACCCTGCGGGGGGCCAACCAGCTCGGCGACCACGTCTCGGGCACCGTCCGCCTCCTCCTGCCCAAAGGCCCGGGCTCGACGGGGGCGGCCCGATGAGCGAGGGACGGCCACGCCTTCACCGGCAACACCGCCATC
Source organism: uncultured Acidimicrobiaceae bacterium (assembly GCA_963812525.1). Taxonomy (GTDB): domain Bacteria; phylum Actinomycetota; class Acidimicrobiia; order Acidimicrobiales; family RAAP-2; genus Bog-756. The sequence goes on along the minus strand of CAWEVL010000011.1, from coordinate 1,022,337 downwards.
GCCGGCATCGGGGCCACCGAGTTCTCCAAGGAGTCCGGGCGCAGTGAGCTCCGGTTGGCGGCCGAGGCGGTCGATCTCGCCCTCCGGGACGCCGGCATCGAGCCGGCCGAGGTCGACGGGCTGGTCACCTTCAGCTCGGACACCAACCCCGAGATCGAGATCGCCCGCAGCCTGGGCATCGGCGAGCTGACCTTCTTCAGCCGGATCCACTACGGCGGGGGAGCGGGGTGCGGCACCGTCCAGCAGGCGGCGCTGGCCGTCCAGGCCGGCGTGGCCGACGTGGTGGTCTGCTACCGGGCCTTCAACGAGCGGTCCGGCAATCGGTTCGGGACCGGGGTGCAGGACCGCGCCCCGGTACCCAACGCCGAGACGGCCAACTTCGCCTGGTACGCGCCCTTCGGCCTGTTGACGCCGGCCCAGTGGGTGGCCATGGCCGCCCAGCGCTACCTGCACGTGACCGGGGCCACCTCCGAGGACCTCGGGCGGGTGGCGGTGGCCGACCGCCGGCACGCCGCCACCAACCCCAAGGCGTGGTTCTACGAGAAGCCGATCACCCTGGAGGACCACCAGGCGTCGCGGTGGATCGTCGAGCCGCTCCACCTGCTCGACTGCTGCCAGGAGACCGACGGCGGCCAGGCCCTGGTGGTCACCTCCCTGGAGCGGGCCCGCGACCTCCCGTCCACCCCGGTGGTCATCGAGGCGGCGGCCCAAGGTGCCGGGCCGGGTCAGGAGATGATGACCTCCTACTACTACGACGATCTCACCGGTCTGGGGGAGATGGAGTCGGTGGCCCGTCAGCTGTGGCAGACCTCCGGCCTGACCCCGGCCGACATGCAGACCGCCGTGCTCTACGACCACTTCACCCCCTACGTGCTCTACCAGCTCGAGGAGCTGGGCTTCTGTGGCAAGGGGGAGGCCAAGGACTTCGTACGGGACGGCAACATCGAGCTCGGGGGCGGGCTGCCCGTCAACACCCACGGCGGCCAGCTGGGTGAGGCCTACCTCCACGGCATGAACGGCATCGCCGAGGGGGTCCGCCAGGTGCGGGGGACCTCGGTCAACCAGGTACCCGACGTGCACCACACCTTGGTCACGGCGGGCACCGGGGTGCCCACCAGCGGGCTGATCCTGGGCGTCGACGGCTGACGGCCGCCGGACCACCCCGGTCCCGACGGCGCCACCCGCCGAGCCGGGGAGGGACTGGCTCCGGAGCCCGTGGAGATCCCCGAAGGGGTCCCGGAACCGGTCGCCGGGATCACTAGATCCGACCCCCACCCCCATCGGACCGCCATCCCCGGAACAGCTCGGTGAGTTCGTCCAGCACCTCGGGGGCCAGATCTTCGGCCCGCAGCGCGCCGGTGGCCCGGATGGTGGCCCGCATCTGCTCGAGGTAGGCGGTGCAGTTGGGGCAGTGGCGGAGATGGCCCTCGAACCGCCTGCGCTCCGGGCGCGTCAGGGCTCCCTCGAGGTACTGGGTGACCAGCTCCACCACCTGCTGGCAGGCCAGGTCGGCCGGTCGTCGGAGGAGGTGCACTACCGCCCCCTCGCCCCGAGCTCGGTCTCCAGCAACGACCGGAGCCGGCTCCGTCCCCGGTGGAGCAGGACCCGTTGGTTGCCCTGGCTCACCCCGAGCACCTCACACACCTCTTCGCTGGCCAGGCCCTCGACATCGCGGAGGACCACGATCTCGCGCTGCCGGGGCGGAAGCTCGTCCAGCGCCGCGCGCAGGGACGCGGCCCAGGAGCCGGCCACCAGCCGGTCATCGGTGTCGGCCTCCCACGACTCCAGGGGCTCGGCCCAGGCACCGGCGGTGGTGAACCGCGACGCCGACACTGCCGGCTCGTCGTCGGTCAACGGCAGGTTCCGGGGCTCACGCGTCCCGGCGGTGCGGGCCCGGTTGATCAGGATCCGGAACAGCCAGGTCTTGAACGACGACCGCCCTTCGAACCGTTCGATACCCCGCACCACGCCCATCCAGGTCTCCTGGACCACCTCCTCGGCGACGGCCTCGTTGGGGACGTAGCCGCGCGCCACCCGGAGCAGGGAGCGGTGGTAGCGCTCCACCAGGGTCACGAACGCCGCCTCGTCACCGGCCCGCACGCGGGCGAGCAGTTCGGGATCGGAGTCCACAGGACGAAGCGTAGGGCCGGGCCCGGTGGTCCGGTGGGCGGTGGACGGGACCCGTCCGGGCGCCATGGTCGGGGGCATGGGCTTCCTGTCTCGTGAACGGAGGTACGTGGCTGCAGTCGCCCGGCCTCGCCGGCCCGTTACACGGCCCGCGCCCCAGCGCGGCGCGGCCGGCCCGGGCTGGTCCCGTCCCGCCGGGCGACCCGTGCTACCGCTGGGCCACCGCCCGGTCCAGGGCATCGGCGTCGGCGTCGGTGAGCAACCGGTACGGGGCGTCCTTCTCCGGCCGCCACCACACCGGCTCGGGGCAGCGCCAGCCCTCGTTGCGCAGGACCCGCTTGAGCACCTTGGTGGTGGCCGTCTCGGGCAGATCGTCGGTGACCCGGACGTAGCGGGGCGCCCACTTGGTACCCAGGTCGGCCTGGTCGGCCAGGAAGCCGGCGAACTCCGCCGGGTCGAACGACCTCCCCGGAGCGAGCAGCACGGTGGCCATCACCTGATCGCCCACCGCGGTGTCGGGCACGGCATAGACCGAGGTCAGCACCACGTCGGGGTGGCGTTGGAGGATCCCCTCGATGGGGGCGGCGGCGAAGTTCTCCCCGTCCACCCGGAGCCAGTCGTAGTCCCGGCCGGCGAAGTAGAAGAAGTCGTCGGCGTCCCGGTAGGCCAGGTCGCCGGTCCAGTACCAGCCGTTACGCACCCGGGACGCCTCGGCCTCGGCGTTGTGCCAGTACCCCTCGAAGCCCGCCCCACCGGTCTGGTTGACCATCTCCCCGATGGCCGCCTCGGCGTTGAGCAGGCGACCGTGCGGGTCGAAGACCGCCCGCGGGCACTCCTCGCCCGAGTCGGGGTCGATGATCAGGGTCCCGGGCAGGGCCCGGCCCAGGGCACCCCGGGGGGTGTCCGGCGTGCGGGTCACCGCGGCCCCGCCCTCGGTCGAGCCGTAGGCGTCCTGGACCGTGCAGCCGAAGCGTTCGGCGAACCGGGCCACGTCGGCCTCCGCCGCCTCGTTGCCGAAGCAGCGTCGGAGCGGGTTGTCGGCGTCGTCGGGGCGTTCCGGCGTGGCCAGCACGTAGGACAGCGGCTTGCCCACGTAGTTGAAGTAGGTGACGCCGAAGCGCCGCACGTCGGGGAGGAACTGCGAGGCGCTGAACCGTTCCCGGAGCGCCACCGTGGCCCCCGCGGACAGGGCCGGCGCCCACCCGGCCATCAGGGCGTTGGAGTGGAACAGGGGCATGGCCAGGTAGCAGACGTCGTCCCCGGTCAGCGAGAACATCTGGGCCACGATGCCGCCGATGCGGGCCAACCTCCCCTGGCTGCACAGGCACGCCTTGGGGGCGCCCGAGGTGCCCGAGGTGAACAGCAGGAGGCCGAGCGACTCCTCGGTGACCGCGGTGTCGGCCGGGTCGGGGAGGGGAGCTCCGGCCGCCGCCCCGACCAACGCGCCGTACGGGCTCGCCGGTGACGACAGGTCGCCGCAGGGATCGTCGATGACCAGGATCCGATCCGGTGGCAGCGCCGTCCCCAGGTCGTAGCCGTCGACCAGGGGGAGGTAGTCACTGTTGGTCACCAGCAGTTGGCACTCGGTGTGGGACAGGTCCCGGGCCAGCTCGTCGCCCCGGTGGGTGGGGTTGCCCCCGACCAGCACCGCGCCGGCCAGGGCGGCCGCCCCCATCCAGAACACGTACTCGGGGACGTTGTCCAACAGCAGGGCGACGTGGAACGGCCCGGGTCGCCGGAGCGAGGCCAGCACGGCGGCCCGGGCTGCCTGGGCCTGGACCACCTGGTCGTGCGTCCAGGTGCGGTCGGCGAACACCAGGCCCACCCGGCGGTCGCCGATCCGCTGGCGGATCAACTGGTCGATGGTCTGCATCGCTTCCCCCTGGTCGCCGGCGGTGGTGCCGGTCGCTGGACGTGTTGCCGGCAGGCCACCGTAGGTCCGATCGCCCACTTGGGGGGCGAGCTAGGCACAAATCTGGAACACGTTGCAATTTATCAGGCCTGCGTGTTACCGTAAATGCGCACCCTGGCGCGGACCGAGAGGAGCACCACCCCCCATGGAGTTCGGAGTCTTTCTCAACGGCTACCTGCCCGGTCAGGCCGCACACGATCCGGCCTGTGAGCACGAGATGTTCAAGCGGGAGATCGGCTACGTCGTCGCCGCCGACAAGTACAACTGGAAGTACGCCTGGGTGGGGGAGCACCACTCGCTGACCGAGTACAGCCACATGTCCGCCCCCGAGGTGGTGATGGGCTACCTGGCCCACGCCACCGAGCAGATCCACGTCGGCACCGGGATCATGAACCTCTCGCCCCGGGTCAACCACCCGGTGCGCTCGGCCGAGCGGGTGGCCATGCTCGACCACCTCTTCGAGGGACGCTTCGAGTGGGGCACCGGGCGGGGTGCGGGCAGCCATGAGATCGCCACCTTCAACAACCTGGACAAGAACTCCACCAAGGCCGAGTGGAACGAGGTCATCCGCGAGATCCCCCGCATGTGGGAGGAGCAGGACTACATGTACGAGGGGGAGAGCTTCACCGTCCCCTATCCCCACAACGTCCTGCCCAAGCCGTACCAACGGAAGGGCCATCCGCCCATCTGGGTCGGCTGCGGCAACCCCGGTACCTTCACCCAGGCCGGCGAGCTGGGCATCGGGGCCATCGCCTTCAACTTCGAGCCGGTCTACAACCTGAAGGGCCGGATCGAGGCCTACAAGGAGGGGATCGCCAACTGCACCGAGCCCCTCGGCCAGTACAAGAACGACAACGTGATGATGACCAACGCGGTGATCTGTCTCAACGACCGCAAGCGGGCGCGGGCCGTCGCCCTCCGCCGGGGCCGGGGCTACCTGTACTCGCTGGTGTGCAACTACCACGACACCATCCCCCATCAGGAGGGGGTACCGGTCTGGCCCGAGCGGCCCCACACCATCGGCAACGAGGAGCAACTCGACTACCTCATCGAGAACGGCTGGCTGCTGTGCGGCGAGCCCGACGAGGTGGCGGAGCAGGCGGCCCGCTACCAGACGGTCGGCTGCGACCAGCTCGTCTTCGGCCTGCCGTCGGACTCCCTGATGGAGGACGAGGTCCACGAGATGCTCGAGGTGTTCGGGACCAAGGTCATCCCGCAGTTCGACTCCGACCCGCTGCACTCCACCACGCGGTTCCGGGAAGCGGCCCGGCCCAAGTACCAGCCGTTCAACTTCCCCATCCCGGACATCACCGTGGAGGAGCTGCCCACCAACGCCATGATCCAGTTGGACGGTTCCCGGACGCTGTAGTCGCCGCCGGTCGGTGTCCGGTGGGCCTGCCGGAACCACCGGACATCCCCGCAGCCGCCGGAACCGCCGGAACCGCGGCGACGGCCCACCGACCGATGGGACAGCCGGCCCACCCCCGAAGGAAGCAGTCTCACCGTCTGGTAGAGGTGTAGAGTCCCGGGTCCGCTGCTCTCCCCGGTCAGACGGCTGTCGCCCGGGGTTCTCGAGTCATCGGCACCTCGGCACCTCGGGACCTCGGGACCTCGTGCAGAGGCCCGTACGACCGCCCCGACTGCCCCGACCGCACCGCACCGCCCCGCCCCGACCCAACGGGACCATCCCACCGTCCCGGCTCAGCCCGCCCAGACGGCCAGCAGTTCGTCCACCGTGGTCAGCGTGGTGATGAGGGGGAAGGTGTTGTCCAGCACGGCATCGGCGTACTCGACGGGGAGGCCGGCCACCGTGTCGCGGGGTACCACCACCCGGTAGCCCAGGTTGACGGCCTCGACGGCCAGCCCCAGGACCCCCAGGTTGACCGAGACCCCGGTGGCCACCACCGTCGTCACCCCGAGGCTGCGCAGCCAGGTGTCGAGCGCGGTGCCGGTGAACGGGGACACGCCGTGGAGGCGGTTGGACACCAGATCACCCGGCTCGGGACCCAGCTCGGGGACCAGCTCGGCGGCCGGGCTGCCCACCAGCAGGTGGTCGGGGTTGCGAACCATGGCGGCGATGAGTGAGCAGTTGACCGTGGACCCGGCCCGGTCGGCCCGGAACTCGGCCGTGCAGTGGACCACCGGCACGCCCCGGCCCCGGGCGGCGGCCAGCAGGCGGGCGGTGTTGGGGACCACCCCGACGGAACGGGCCACCTCGGCCAGTTGCGGGAAGGAGGTGAGGTCCCCGATCACCCCGCGTTGGATCTCCTGGGTCAGGACGGCACACCCCTCCGGGGCGGCCAGCTCGCTCAGGTCGACGGGCACCGGTTGGGCCCCGCTCCCCGGACGACGAGCATCGGGGTCACTGTCCCGACGAGGTCCGGAGCCCCCCGCTGTCGGTCTCCTCGGGCACGCCGGCCACGATCTCCGCCGCCCACCGGTAGTCGGGCTTGCCGCTGGGGGAGCGGACGATGGCCTCCACCACATGGAGCTGCCGGGGGACCTTGTAGCCGGCGATGGCGTCGCGGCAGTGGACCTGGATGTCCTCCAACGACGGGTGCTTGTCGGCCCGGGGCTGGATGATGGCGGCCACCCGCTGGCCCCAGCGGTCGTCGGGGGCACCCACCACGATGGCGTCGAACACCTCGGGGTGGGACCGGACGGCCGACTCCACCTCCTCGGGGAAGATCTTCTCGCCGCCGGAGTTGATGGAGACCGAGCCCCGTCCGAGCAGGGTGACCGAGCCGTCCGCCTCCACCGTGGCGTAGTCGCCGGGCATCACGTAGCGAACCCCGTCGACGTGGATGAACACCTCGGCCGTCTTCACCGGGTCGTTGTAGTAGCCCACCGGGATGTCGCCGAACCGGGCGATCTTGCCGATGACCCCCGAGCCCGGCTCCACCACCTTCAGGTCGTCGTCGAACACCACGGTGTTCCCCAGCACCGAGACGGTGGGCCCGCTCTTCATGGCGGTGTTGTCCTTGTCCATGGTCACCATGCCGTTGTTGCCCGACTCCGAGGAGCCGATGGCGTCCACGATGTAGATGGACGGCAGGTGTCTGAAGAACTCGTCCTTCACCGGCGCCGAGAACAGCGCCGCCGACGACGTGATGGCCAGCAGCGACGAGAGGTCGTAGGCCGCGCCGGGCTCGTCCAACGCCTCCACCAGCGGCTTCCCCATGGCGTCACCGGTGATCATGATGGAGTTGGCCCGCTCGGTCCCCACCAGGGTCCACACCTCGTGGGGGTCGAACTTGGGCACCAGGATGGTCCGGTTGCCCACGAAGCTCTGGCCCATGATCGACCACTGGGTGGCCCCGTGCATCAGCGGGGCGATGGGCAGCAGGGTGAGTTGGCCGCCCCTGCCCTTCTCCACCATCTCCTCGGGCCGCTCCACCCGGGTGTTGGTGTGGGGGTCGACGCCCCCACCCAGGGCGTAGAAGACATCCTCGTGTCGCCAGACGACGCCCTTGGGCATGCCGGTGGTGCCGCCGGTGTAGAGGATGTAGTGGTCGTCGCCGGACCGGGGGGCGAAGTCCCGCTCGGGGCTCCCCGAGGCCACCGCCTCCTCGTAGGGGACCGCGGCCCCGGGGAGCGGCTGGCCGGACCCGTCGTCGACGGTGACCACCAGTCGGAGGTCGGGGAGCTCGGGCAGCAGCTCGGTCACCTGGGGCCCGTAGCTGGCCTGGTGGACCAGGGCGACCAGGTCGGCGTTGGTGAACAGGTAGCGGAGCTCGTCCTTCACGTACCGGTAGTTGATGTTGATCCACACGGCCCGCAGCTTGAACACCGCCCACGCCGTCTCCACCCACTCCACACTGTTGAGCGAGTAGATGCCGACGTGGTCGCCGGGGCCGATCCCCTGGGCGGCCATGAAGTGGGCCAACCGGTTGGCCCGGGCCTCCATCTCGGCGAAGGTGCGGCGCTCGCCCGCGGCCACCAGGTACTCCCGGTCCCCGAAGGCGTCGACCGCCGCCTCGAACAGATCAGCCAGGTTGAACGTCATCGGCCAGTCAGTAGAACACGTTTCGATTCGGGCGGCAAACACCTGAGGTGGGAGGGCCGGGCGTGTCCCGACCCGGTGGTGGGGGCACCCCGGAGCGACCGGGTCGGGGTCAGTCGGCCGAGTCCTGGGCCGTCAGGGTGGCCGGCCGGGGAGGAACGACCGGGGCCACCGGCCCGCCGGCCCTGGGCCGGGACACCGACCCCACCGCTCCCCGCACGGAGCGGGCCAACCCTTCGGCGTCGAGGCCCAACCGCGCCAGGATGCGGTCCGGCTTGTCCTGGGGGAGGTAGGCCCGGGGGATGCCGAGGGTGACCACCGGGGGGGCCACGCCCTGGGGGCACGACGCCCGCAGGGCATCGGCCAGGAACATCCCGGCCCCGCCCTGGCGCACGCCGTCCTCGGCGGTCACCACCACGTCGTGGCGGAGGGCGTCGGTCAGCATGGCCGGATCCGGATCCGACACCACCCGGACGTCCCACACCGTGGCCTCGACGCCCTCGTCGGCCAGCGTCCTGGCGGCCTCCTCGGCCGCCGTGACCAGCTTGCCCACCGCCAGCACGCAGACCGAGCCGTCGCCGGCCCGGACCTGGCGGGCCTCGAGCCCCGAACCCACCGGGACCGGCGTGCCCGGTGCCACCCACGGCGCCGGCGTCTTCGGGAAGCGGATCATGGAGGGGCCGGGGAGGGTCAGGGCCTCGGCCAGCATGACCTCGACCTCCTGGGCCGAGGACGGGGCGAAGACGGTCATCCCGGGAATGGACAGGCCGAGGGCCATGTCCAGCACCCCGTGGTGGCTGGGCCCGTCGTCCCCGGTGATGCCGGCCCGGTCCAGCACCAGCACCACCGGCAGCCCGTGGAGTCCGACGTCGAGGTTGGCCTGGTCGAAGGCCCGGGACACGAAGGTGGAGTACACCGCCACCACCGGGCGCAGGCCGGCCATGGCCATGCCGGCCGCCGCCGTCACCGCGTGCTGCTCGGCGATACCCACGTCGACGAACCGGTCGGGGAAGCGGGCCTCGAAGGGCAGGAGCCCGGTGGGCCCGGGCATGGCTGCGGTGATGGCCACGATCCGGGGGTCGGCGGCGGCCTGCCGGAGGAGGGAGCGGGTGAAGGCGTCGGTGAAGGTGGTCACCGGCAGCACAGCGGCCACTGCCGGAACGTCGTCGGGGGCCGGTGCCGCGGCCAGCCGGTCCGCGTCTCCCGGGGGCTCGTCGACCGGTGACTCGTCGACCGGGGGCTCGCCGGTGGGGGCCACGGCCACCTTCACGTCGTGGAGTCGCTGGACGTCGTCCTCCTCGGCCGGCGCGTAGCCCCGGCCCTTCTGGGTCACGACGTGGACGACGATGGGACCGAGCCACTCCGAGGCGTTGGCCAGGGCGTGCTCCACGCCGGCGATGTCGTGCCCGTCGATGGGCCCGGCGTACCGGATGCCCAGGGCCTCGAAGAAGGTGTGGGGGGTGACCACCTCGCGCAGGGCGCTGGTCAGGCCGTGGACGCCGGAGTAGGCCAGGTCGCCCACCCCGGGCAGCTCGCGGATGAGGTGCCGGATCCGCTGGCGGGCCTGGACGTAGGCCGGGTTGAGCCGGAGGTGGGTGAGGCTGAGGGACAGCCGGGACACCGTGGGGGCGTACGAGCGGCCGTTGTCGTTGAGCACGATGACCACCGGGGTGCCGGAGTGGCCCAGGTTGTTGAGGGCCTCGTAGGCCATCCCGCCGGTGAGGGCCCCGTCCCCGACCACGGCCACCACCCGGCGCTGGCTGCCCTGGAGCTGGAAGGCGCTGGCCAGGCCGTGGGCGTAGCTGAGGATGGTCGAGGCGTGGCTGTTCTCCACCCAGTCGTGCTCGGACTCGGTGCGGTTGGGGTACCCGGACAGCCCGTCGGCTTGGCGGAGCTGGGGGAACGCCTCGCGGCGCCCGGTGACCAGCTTGTGCACGTAGGCCTGGTGCCCGGTGTCCCACAGGATCACGTCGCGGGGGGAGTCGAAGGTCCGGTGCAGGGCCAGGGTGAGCTCCACCACGCCCAGGTTGGAGCCGAGATGGCCGCCGGTGGCCGTCACCGCGTCGACGATGAACTCGCGGATCTCGGCGGACAGGAGGGACAGTTCCTCGGGGCCGAGGGCCCGGAGGTCGGCGGGGCTGTCGATGTGTTCGAGGATCATGGGTCGGTGACGGTTCCTTTGCGATGAGGCTACCAGCGCCTCACCTCGCCGCCCGCTGATAGCAGGACCCCCGGCCCGGTGCGGTCCGGCCCGGCCCCCGGCGCCCCCCGGCCCCCGCCCGGCCCCGGCCCACCTTCACCGCTGACAGCCGGTCAGCTAGGTTCGGGAGCCGGCCGGTCCGGGCGACCGGCCGGCCAGAGGCCGTGACGGTAGGAGGGGAGGGGAGCGCAGTGGTCGACCACCACCCGGACGACGAGTTCCACCCCGCCGACCCGTCCGACCCCTTCTGGACCGAGACCTGCTGGTTCACCTTCACCGTGCCCGAGCGCCGCCTGTCGGGCCAGTTCTACCCGTTCTTCCGGACCACCCAGGGGGTGCTGTCGGCCGGCGCCTACTTCTGGGACCAGACCGGCCGCACCCCGGCCGACATCCTCCACGCCCGCCACTTCTGGCATCTCCCCATCCCCGACCAGCCCCTCTCGGACATCCGGCTGCCCAACGGCATCGCCTACCGCTGCGTCGAGCCCCTCCACCGCTACGAGGTGTCCTACCGGGATCCCGACGACGAGGGGGAGGCGGGCGGGGACAGACCGGTCATCAGCGTGGACCTCACCTTCACCAGCATCGCCCGACCCAACTACCTGGGCCTGACCCACCTGGACCAGCCCGGCCGCTACCAGGGCACCGTCACCCTGGCCGGTGAGGAGCTCGCCGTGGACGCCTACGGGTTCCGCGACCGGTCCTGGGGCCCTCGGTCCCAGTTCGGCTACGGCATCCACGGCACGCCGGCCCGGTGCGGCGGCTACAGCTACGCCACCGCCTCGGACGCCGACGCCTTCCACGCCATCACCATGGACTTCAGCGGCGGGTTCGGGGACGGCAGCACGGCCATCCACGGGTACGTGCTGCGGGACGGGGCGTGGTCCAAGGTCGGCTCGGGCCGCCGGACGGTGCTGGCCCGCCACCCCGGCACCGCCTACCCGGTGGCCGTGGCCGTCGACCTGGTCGACGAGCTGGGCCGTGCCCTCCACGCCGAGGGCCGTTGCCTCAACGGGCTCGGGCTGTTCCTCAACCCCAACCTGTACTCGGTCAACTGCCTGACCGAGTGGACCTTCGACGGCATTACCGCCTACGGCGAGGACCACGACAACTGGAGTGCCACCGGGATCCGGGAGTTCCTCCGCTCCCGGGCCGCCGACTGACCCCCGACCCACCGACCCACCGACCACCGACCCCACGAGGTGCGCCACCCATGACCATGACCGACGGACCGAGCAGCGAGCGGCCCAAGACCTCGACCCGCGACTACGGCCGGCTCCGGGCCCAGCTGGAGGGCTGGCTGCAGGCGCGGGTGCCCGGGGCCACGGTGTCCGAGCTCGTCGTCCCCGAGTCGAACGGCATGTCGTCGGAGACCGTGCTGTTCGACCTCACCGTGCCCGGCGAGCCCGAGCCCCGGGGCCTGGTGGCCCGTATCGCCCCCGACCCGGCCGCCGATCCGGTGTTCCAGACCTACGACATGGAGCGCCAGTTCCGGACCATGCAGATGGTGGCCGAGCACACCGAGGTCCCGGTGCCCGCCGTGCTGTGGCTGGAGAACGGGACCGACGTCATCGGGGTGCCGTTCTTCGTCATGGAGCGGGTCGACGGCGTCGTGCCGCCCGACGTCCTGCCGTACACCTTCGGGGACAACTGGTTCTTCGAGGCGGCCCTGGCCGACCAGCAGCGCCTCGAGCGCACCGCGGTGGAGGCGCTGGCCGCCCTGCACCAGCTGACCGCCGACGGCCCGGCCGCCTTCCTGGCCGGGGCGGACGACGGGGTCAGCCCCCTGCGCCACCACGTGGAGGGGCAGCGGGCCTACTACGACTGGGTGGCCGCCGACGGGGTCCGCTCGCCGCTCCTCGAGCGCGGCTTTGCCTGGCTGGAGGACCACTGGCCGGGCAACGAGGACGACGCCGTGTTCAGCTGGGGCGACGCCCGGGTGGGCAACATGATGTTCGAGGACTTCGAGCCGGTGGCCGTCCTGGACTGGGAGATGGCCTCGGTGGGCCCCCGGGAGATCGACCTCGGGTGGATGATCTACATCCACCGGTTCTTCCAGGACCTGGTGGAGGACCTCGGCCTGCCCGGGATGCCCCACATCCTGCGCCGCGACACCGTCGCCGAGCTGTACCGGTCACTCACCGGCTACCAGCCCAGGGACCTCGACTTCTACACGGCCTACGCCGCCCTGCGCCACGGTATCGTGATGTTCCGGATCACCCGACGCTCCATCCGGTTCGGCGAGGCGGAGATGCCCGAGGACCCCGACCACGCCATCCTCCACCACGCCCACCTGGCCCGCATGCTGGACGGGGTCTACTGGGACGAGGTCAAGGGCTGACCGGCGGCCGGGCCGTGGTCGGGGTCGGAGGCCCAGGCGGGGACCGGGGCGCGGACCCCCGACGAGCACGACCGGTGCCCGTCCCGGCGCTGACCTAACGCACGTTGGCGAGGAAGGCCTTCCGGTCCACGACGACCCGGATGAGCTTGCCCGCCGCCACCAGGCCGGCGCTCTCCGACACCGAGAGGGTGAAGACCAGCCGGCGACCCTCGATGCGGTCGAGGGTGGCCTCGGCCCACACCGTCCCGCCCACACCCACCGGGACCAGGTGGTCGAACTGCAGTCGCTTGGCCACCGAGGTGCAGTTCTCGGGGAGCTCCTCCTCGACGGCCTGGCAGCTGGCCTCTTCGCACAGGGCCAGCAGCCGCGGCGTGGCCAGGACCGGCACCGTCCCGGAGCGGAAGGCCTCGGCGGTGTCGGCTTCGGTCACCAGCAGTTCGATGCGGGCCGACAGACCGGTACGGGGAGCCACGCCGGTACGATACGTGAGATCCGCAGGCATCGGCCACCGGGCGCCGGGCAGTGGAACAAGGAGGCTCAGTGATCGATACCCCTGTACTCGAGCGGGTGCTGGGCGAGGCCCTCCGCCACGGCGGTGAGTTCGCCGAGGTGTTCGCCGAGGACCGGTCGACCTCGTCGGCCCTGCTGGACGACGGCCGGGTCGAGGAACTGTCCTCGGGTCGCGAGCGGGGTGCCGGCATCCGGGTGGTGTCCGGGGACACCACCGGCTTCGCCCACACGGCCGACCTGTCCGAGGCCGGCCTGCTGCCGCGCCGCCGAGGCGGCCTCGGCCGTGGCCCGGCGCGGCGGGGGCGGGACCGGCACGGTGGCCGTCGCCCCGCTGCGCACCGCCGGCCCGCCGGCCGCCGGCGGGGACGTCGAGGACGACGCCTCGGCGTCCCTCTCGTTGGCCTCCAAAGGCGAGAGCCTCGACCTGCTGGCCCGGGCCGACGAGGCGGCCCGGGCGTCGAACGCCGCCATCGTCCAGGTCCAGGCCGGGTGCGGGGGATCCAGGCGCCGGGTCCTCATCGCCAACTCCGAAGGCCTCTACGCCCGCGACGAGCAGGCCCGCAGCCGGTTCTCCGTGTCGTGTGTGGCCTCGGGCGACACCGGCCTCCAGACCGGCTTCGAGACGGCGGCCCGCACCCTGGGCTTCGAGCTGTTCGACGAGGTGTCGGTCGAGGAGCTGGCCGACCTGGCCGCCCGCCGCGCCCTGTCCAAGCTGTCGGCCCGTCCGGCCCCCTCGGGCGAGCTGCCCGTGGTGCTGGCCGGGGGGAGCGGTGGCATCCTGTTCCACGAGGCCTGCGGCCACGGCCTCGAGGCCGACCACATCGTGAAGGACGCCTCGGTCTACACCGGGATGGTGGGCCAGCAGGTGGCCAGCCCCCTGGTGACGCTGGTCGACGACGGCACCGTCGGTTCCGAGTGGGGGACGTATCGGCGTGGACGACGAGGGCCGCCCGGCCCAGCGCAACGTCCTCATCGACCAGGGCGTCCTGACCGACTACCTGTGGGACTACCTGCGGGCCCGGAAGGAGGGCCGCGTCTCCTCGGGCAACGGTCGCCGCCAGACCTACCAGCACCTGCCCATGGTGCGGATGACCAACACCTTCCTCCTGCCCGGTACCGAGGACGCCGACGAGATCGTGGCCCAGACGCCCAAGGGGGTGTACGTGGCCAAGCTCGGCGGGGGCCAGGTCAACACCACCACCGGCGACTTCGTCTTCGGGACCACCGAGGCCTACCTCATCGAGGGGGGCAAGATCACCGAGCCCCTGCGGGACGCCAACCTCATCGGCAACGGGCCCGAGATCCTCAAGCGGATCGACGCGGTGGCCACCGACTTCGCCATGACGCCGGGCACCTGCGGCAAGGACGGCCAGAGCGTCCCGGTGGGGTGCGGCCAGGCCACCATGCGGCTGACCGGCGTGACCATCGGTGGGACCGCCGAATGAGCGCGGTGACCGACGCGGCGGCCGGGACGACGGTGGCGGCCGGGACCGACGGGGCCGGTCCCGACGAGCTGCTGGCGGTGGCCGACCGGGTGGCCGGTTGGGCCCGGTCGGGCGAGGACCTCGAGGTCTACGTGGCCCGGGGGGACGAGACCGACATCCGCGCCTACGACGGCGAGGTCGAGTCCCTCACCTCGGCCACCTCGGCCGGCATCGGCATCCGGGTGGTGGTCGACCACCGACTGGGTGTGGCCTGGGCCGGCTCGCTCGACCCGGCCGTGCTGGAGGAGACCCTGGCCGAGGCCCGCGACAACGCCGTCTACGCCACCCCCGACGAGCACGTGCAGCTGGCCGTCCCCGACGGGGTGGCCGCCGTCCCGGTCGACCTGTGGGACGACGGACTGCGCTCGGTGCCCACCACCGAGAAGGTGGCCCTGGCCCTGGCCCTGGAGGCCCGGGCCCGCGGCGCCGACCCGCGGATCCGTCAGGTCGACCACGCCGACTACGGCGACGCCGCCGTGGAGGTGGCCCTGGTCTCGACCACCGGCATCCGCTCGTCCAGCCGGAAGACGTCCGGGTATCTCTCGGTCGGGGTCATCGCCGGCGAGGGCGAGGCCAGTCAGACGGGGAGCGGCTTCAGCGTCGACCGGGGCTTCGCCGGGCTCGATCCGGACAAGGCCATGTCCGACGCGGTGACCCGGGCGGTGCGCATGCTCGGCGCGGTGAAGGGACCCTCGGGCCGGTCCACGGTGGTCTTCGACCGGCGGGTGGCCACCACCCTCCTGTCGGTGGTGTCCTCGGCGCTCTCCGGTGAGGCCGTGGCCAAGGGGCGGTCGTTCTTCGCCGGCCGTATCGGCGAGTTGGTGGGAGCGGCCGGCCTGACCCTGGTCGACGATCCCACCGACCCTCGGGCGTACGGCGCCGCCGCCTACGACGCCGAGGGACTGGCCTGCCGGCGGAACGTCCTCATCGACCAGGGTGTGCTGCGTGCCTTCGTGTACGACACGGTGTCGGCCTCCAGGGCCGGCGTGTCCTCGACCGGATCGGCCGTGCGGGGTGGCTTCTCGGGCACCCCCGGCCCGGGCTGCCGGGCCCTCACGCTGGCCCCCGGCCCGGAGGGCTACGACGAGGACGGGGTGCTGGCCGCGGTGGGTGACGGCCTGTTCGTCCAGTCCATGACCGGGGTGCACTCGGGGGTCAACCCGATCAGCGGTGACTTCTCGGTGGGGGCGGAGGGCCTGATGATCCGGGACGGCCGGCTGGCCGAGCCGGTCCGTGAGATCACCGTGGCCTCGACCCTCCAGCGCATCCTGCAGTCCCTGGCCGCCATCGGGGCCGATGTGGAGTGGCTCCCGGGCATCGCCGCCGGCCAGACCCTGGCCGTGGGCGACATGCAGGTCAGCGGCGTCTAGGCGGCTGGCCGCCGGCGACGACGCCATCCAGCCGTCCTGGTGCAGCGTCCGGCGGCTCGTTCGGTCGTGCGACCGGAGCGGTCCGGCGGTGCGGGATCGGCTCAGTGGACGGCCGCGGTGGCCTTGGTGCAGGCATCCAGGGCGCTGGGCGTAGACGTGTAGTAGATCGAGCCCGTCGATGGCCAGCGTGTACGGACCGGCGCTGCCCGGAGTGGCGACTGCCACCCGGTCCACAGCGGCGGCTGACCCGCACCGGAGCTACCGACGCCGTCCCGGTGCCGGCGAGCTGGTGACGCCGGCGGTCGGCCGAGCTGCCGAGGTCGCCGTAGGCGAGGGTGAGCGTTCTGGATCACGAACAGCCGGGGGAAGCCGTCGAGGTCGTCGATGAAGGCGTGGATCTGGTCATAGTTTGCCGGTGACCGCCAGCGTGGTGGGCACGGCCACCACTCCGGCCGGCGTAGGTACCCGTGGAGCCGGGGCGGGGGCCGGTGTGGCCTGGGCCGTCGTGGCCGGGGCGAACCCGCTGAACTGGGTCAGGGTGACTCCCGAACCGGCCGTCAGACCGTTGAACTGGTTCTCGAAGGACGACTCTTCGGCATCGACGTCGGTCGGGCTCTGGACGCTGGGGATCTGCGTGGCGATCTTCTGGAGGTCGGCGCAGCTCGACGAGAGCTTCTGCTGCTCCGTCTTCAGCGACGCCAGCTTGGTCTGGAGCGTCGTCTGCTGGGTCTGCAGGGTGGTCTCCTGGGCCTGGAGGCTGGAGAGCTTGGAGTTCTGGGGGGAGATGAGGACCGCCCAGAGCAGCAGGGCCACCACCAACGTCCCCGCCGCCATCAGCAGGGGGACGCGGTACTCGCGGACTTCGTTCATTTCAGGCTCGCATTCTTGGAGAGGCTGGCATTCGGGGTGATGGACAAGGTGAACGGGAACGAGATGCTCCCGTCAGGATTGGCCGTCGTCGGCCCCTGCAGGGGATTGGCGAAGAGCTGCGATGACGAGACGGCGTTGATCCACGCCTCGGAGATCGTCAGGCTCGGCCCCGGCCCGGTCACCCCCAGCTGGACGGTCCCGATGGCGGCCGACGTGCGGGCGCTCGAACTGCCGGTTCCGGCGTGCCCGTCGTGGTCGACGCCGCGGCGGTCGAAGCGGTGGTGGTGGCGCCCGCGGCCGATGTCGAGCCGGTCGTCACGGTGGCGGCGCCGTCGAACCCCTGCACCTTGGCGCCCGGCGGCGTGATGGCCACCAGGTTGTTGAAGACCAGTGGCCAGTCGATGGCCGTGTCCAAGACCGAGGCCCGGCGGGCCACCCCGGCGGTATAGGCCTTGTTGGCCGCCACCACGAAGTCGTACTTGGGCACCTGGGCGTTGAGGGTGGTGATCTGCGTCTGCAGGAGGCTTGACGTTGTTCTGGGCGTTGTGCACCTGGAGGAACTTCCAGGCGCCGAAGGCCAGCAGGAGGATCACGACGCCCACACACCCCACCAGGGTGCGCTCCTGGATCCGCTTCATCCGGGTGCGCTTGGCCACCTCGGGCGGCAGGAGGTTGAACTTCTTGACCGTCTTGTCGGGCTCGGGGAGGGCCAGGCCGATGGGCGTGGAGAGCACCGGACCCACCTCGTTCATCTGGAGGTCGGTGAGATCCAGTTTCGAGGTGTTCAGGCGAGCCAGGGGAGACACCGGGAGGACGGGCAGGTGGACCTGGTCCTCGAGCATGGGCAGCAGGCCGTACAGGGCCGACCCGCCGCCGGTGACGAGCACCCGCGACACCGGGAGGCGACCCGGGAGCGAGGCGAAGTACTGGATCGAGTTCCGGATCTCGCCCACCAGCTCCGACATGCTGGCCTGCGCCGCCCGCCTGGCCGTGAGCAGCTGGGGGTCGTCTTCGTTGAGCCGGCGCTTCATCCCCTCTGCGTCGGAGAGGGGGAGATCCAGAGCACCCGAGATGGCCGCGGTGGTGGCGTTGCCACCCATGCCGATGGTCCGGACGAACTGGGGCCGGCCGTTCTGGTGCACGACGACCACGGTCAGGCCCGCTCCGACCGACACGATGGCCTCGGGCTGCTCGGAGTCCTCGTGCCCGCCGATGGCCCGCACCAGGGCGGACGAGATGAGGTCCACCCCGATCACGGTGAGCCCGGCCTTCTCGACGGTGTCGATGACCCCGTTGACCAGGTCGGTGTGGGCCGCGGCGACCAGGACCCGCCGCATCTTGTCCCCCTCCGGCGACGTGTAGTCGGCCAGGATCTGGGACGAGAGGATGGTCTGCTCGGGTGGGAAGGGGATGACCTCTTCGGACTGGAAGCGGACGGCGCTGTCGACCTCGTTGTCCGGGACGAAGGGCAGGTCGATCTCCCGGGTGATGGCCCGGAGCCCGGCGATGCCGACGATGACGGTGGAGCCGGAGAACTGGCCGTTCTCCCACAACTTCTTGATGGCCTCGGTGACCGACGATCCGTCTCGGATCTCGCCGTCCACCAGGGAACCAGGGGGCAGACCGACCTGGCCGTAGGTGAGGAGCACGGGCTGGGAGTGACTGATGTCGAGCTCGGCGGCGCGCACGGCGCTGGTGCCGATGTCGAGTCCTACGACGAGCTGTGCCATGTCAGCGCCCCCCTGCGGTCAAACGATGGGCATCGGATCCTCGGCCGCCACCACCAACGACGACAGACAGCACGTCCCCGGCAGGGCCGGGGTGAGTACCTCGCCTGGCCTCCATCTCGATGTTCACTGTTGTGTCTCCGGTCCTTCGTGATCGCTCAGGAGCAATCCATGGTTTGAAGGTGCCGAGTGCAAGGGCACCAGACTGTACGAAGGTCTATCGGACGAAATGTCGCCCAGCTTGAGGCTCTGTCTTACCGAAAAGTAGGCACCGTTCCGGATGGGCCATCCAGGGTGTCCGCCCCCCGGTGGCCACGGCCGCGCCTGGTGGGAGCCGGTGCCCCGAGGGAGCGTGCGCGGCGGCGCGGGGGCCCGAGTCCGGGCCGGCGGAGGGACCCGCCGGCGGGAGGGGGAACGGTGGGTCAGGCGAAGGTGTTGGCGAACTGGCCGGTCTGCATGATGCCCTTGCGTTCCAGCATGACCTTGAGGTCGTGGGGGTTGGTGGCCGTGTTCATGGCCTCCTCGAGATCGATGGCGCCGTCAGACAGCAGCGTGACCAAGGACTGGTCGAAGGTGAGCATCCCGTAGTACTCACCGTCGGCAATGATGCCTTCGATGTCGCCGGTGAGCAGAGGATCGATGATGGACTGCTGGATCCTCCCGTTCACCACCAGGAGCTCGAGCGCCGGCACGCGGCCTTTTCCGTCCGCCGTCGGGATGAGCCGCTGGCAGATGATGCCCTTGAGCGACCCGGCCAGACTGACCCGGGTCTGCTGTTGCTGATGGGGAGGGAAGAAGTCGACGATCCGGTTGATGGTCTCGGTGGCATTGATGGTGTGCAGGGTCGAGAACACCAGGTGCCCGGTCTCGGCGGCCGTCAACGCGGCCGAGACCGTCTCCTGGTCACGCATCTCGCCCACCAGGATGACGTCGGGGTCCTGGCGGAGCACCACTCGCATGGCCGAGCCGAAGGTGTCGGTGTCGAACCCCACCTCCCGCTGGTCGATGTCGGCCAGGTCGTCGGTGTGGAGGTACTCCACCGGGTCCT
The DNA here is from genome assembly GCA_963812525.1 of uncultured Acidimicrobiaceae bacterium. Lineage (GTDB taxonomy): Bacteria > Actinomycetota > Acidimicrobiia > Acidimicrobiales > RAAP-2 > Bog-756. Next base: position 1,002,745 of record CAWEVL010000011.1, on the reverse strand, counting down.
CGATGGTGACCACGTGGCACGACCGGGTGTGGTTGATGTGGTCGACCATGGCGGCCAGGGTGGTGGTCTTCCCCGATCCCGTCGGTCCAGTGACCAGCACCAGGCCGCGCATCTCCTCGGCCATCCGGGTGACCACCTCGGGCAGACCCAGCTCCTCCACGGTGGCGGCGTTGGCCTTCACCCGGCGCATGGCCAGGGCCACCGAGCCCCGCTGGTAGTAGGCGTTGACCCGGAACCGGGCCGTTCCGGCCAGCGAGTAGGCGAAGTCCACTTCGTGTCGCGCCCGAAAGGTCTCCAGGATCGACGGCGCCATCATCGACTCGGCGATGGCCAGGGTCTCCTCTTGGGTGAACCGCGGTTCGTCGTCCATGGTCCGCAGGGCTCCGGCCAACCGCATACGGGGAGGAGATCCTGCCTTGATATGCAGGTCCGAACCATCTAGGTCGGACAGCATTATCAGCAAACTATCGAGATCAGAGAGGTCCACGGCCACCATTGTATGAGCAAAAAGACCCATTTGGCCAGGGATAATTCCAAATTAATTGGGCCTCAAGATCGGGGCAGAATGAGCCGATACTACTGGGTTGGACGACACATTTTGATTCTATGTATCGGACTTCTTTGATGATGTCGAGGCCGGAACCGGCGGCGCCGAAGGCGTAGCCGATTTGGAACCCGAGTCCGACGACGGCTTGGCTGCACCGTTGCCGGCCGAGGTGGTGGCCGGAGTGCCGCTGTCCGAACCCGAGCCCTCTGACCCGGAACCGTTCGACCCCGAGCTGTCCGACCCGGAACCGTCCGACCCGGAACCGTCCGACCCGGAACCGTCCGACCCGGACGCGGCGGCCGCCGCGCCTTCGGCCGGCGCCTTGCCCGATCCGCCGGATCGGCTGTCGTTCTTGTAGAAGCCGCTGCCCTTGAAGACGATCCCGACATTCCCGAAGACCTTGCGCACCGGGGAACCGCAGGTGGGGCACGATGTCAACGGGTCGTCGTGGAATGACTGGACGACATCGAAATTCTTCTCGCAGCTGTCGCAGCGGTACTCGTAGGTTGGCAACCGGGTAGTCCTCTCGATCCGAGACCTGGGTGAGATTGGCAGTCTACTTGAGAGAGTGCCAATGCCGACCTGCGGGCCTGGTCTCCCGTACACTGGGGACGTGACCGACGGCCTCGCCCCATGACCGACCGCAGCCTCAGCCACCTGGACCCATTCAGCGGGACCCGTATGGTCGACGTCTCGCCCAAGGAGGCCACCCACCGCCGGGCCCTGGCCCGGTGCAAGGTGGCCATGAAGCCCGAGACCACGGCCAAGGTGGCCAACAACGCCATCACCAAGGGAGACGTCCTGGCTGCGGCCCGGGTGGCCGGCATCCAGGCGGCCAAGCGCACGGCCGATCTGGTGCCCATGTGCCACCCCCTGCTCGTCGGTGCCGTGCACGTCGACTTCACCATCGGCGACGACTTCGTCGAGGTCGAGGCCAAGGTCGAGGCCGTGGACCGCACCGGGGTGGAGATGGAGGCCATGACGGCGTGCGCCATCGCCGCGCTCACCGTCTACGACATGTGCAAGACCACCGACCGGACGATGAGCATCGGCCAGCTGATGCTCTGGGAGAAGACCGGCGGGAGTTCCGGCGTGTGGAAGCGGGACCCCCTCTCCTGAGCCTTGCGGTTGAGCGTTCGGGTCGGTGAACGGCGGGGCGGCTGTCCCGCCGATCGACGCAGTGGATCGTCAGCGCGAGGTCTTCCAGGGCTTCCGCTTGGCCTTGCTTCGAGACGAGGTGATGAAGAAGTCGGGCGCCATCGGTGACTCGCTGGTCCACGTCGGGCTCTCGACGGGCACCTCGAGGTCGAGGTCGGGGACGGGCTGCGGCTTCGGGGCTCCGGCCACCGGGGGCGGCGGAGGGGGTGCCGGCGCGGTGATCGCCCCCTGGTCATCAGTGCTGAGGGCGAGGATGTCGTTGGCCATGGCGGCGCTGGCTGCGAAGTCGGCGGTCACCCTGGGGGCAGCCGACGGAGGGGGAGGTGGTGGCGGCACGTCACTCACCGCGAATTCTGGTACCCGTCCTGCAGCAGCCTCGCTGCCCGTCGAGCTGATGGAGTGGTCGTAGTTCATGTGTGTGAGGGTGCGTGACCCGGCACGGGCCCCTGATCGTGCGAGCGGTTCGTGACCAGATTACCGGCTCGATGCCCGATTCCGACAGGGGCTATTCGGGAAATTTCTCGAGTGTCACCGGGAGGCCGCCACGAACCCGGACCGCTTCGGCGGTCCTACCGGGTTCCTCGGATGCGCGACGGTGCCAGGTCGGGAACCGCAGGGGGTTGTCAGCCGCGAACTGCAGAACGCAGGTCGCGGAGGGAGAGCTCGGACGTGGCCTCGCCTCCGCACTGCGAGCAGTGCTCCACATGCCGCCAGCTGCGCAGCAGGCGGGTGCCCTCGGGATTCAACAGCACCACGAACGACTCGGAGAGCGGGTCGATCTCCACGCCGTAACAGGGCTGCCACTCGGTGGAGGCGGTGGTGTGATGGTCCGATCCCTTGACCAGCCGACGGAACCTCGAATGCTCCATGTCGATGATCCATGTGCTGTGGCACGACTCGATGACGATCTGTTCCACTGGACCAGTATCCCATAATTTGGGGAGATTCCCCCCTCGATTTCATGTCGGTTGAGTGACAGTTGCGGATCCCTGACGGGACGCCTCGCCGGAACGACGGGCCGACTCGACCGTGCGGACGCCGACTTGATGACGAATCCGTGGCAGATGGCTTATTTCCGGTCGAGAATCGTTGCCGGGACCCAGACGTCCACCGTGGTTCCCCGGCCGAGTTCCGAGTGGATGACCAGGCGGGATCCGATGAGGTGGGCTCGTTCGGTCATGCCCGGGAGGCCCAGGGAAGAGGAACGGCTCCCGTCGGGCCGGGCCGATGCGTCGAATCCCACGCCGTCGTCCTTCACCAGCAGCCGGAGCCCTCCGGCTTCGAAGTCGATCCCGACGGCGACCCGCTGTGCCGCCGCATGTCGTTCGACATTCGAAAGGGCTTCCTGCGCCATCCGGAACAGCGCCAACTCCACTGAGGGGGACAGTCGCCGTTCCACGCCCGTGACCCCGAACGACGTCTCGAACTGCTGCCGCTCGCCGGCCTCGGTCAGCATCTGATTGATCGAGGCGACCAGACCGAGGTCGTCGAGGACCGACGGGCGCAGGCCCTTGGCGATGGAGCGCAGCTCGGCCACCGTGTCCTCCACGATGGTGCGGAGTTCGGTGAGCGGTGGTGCACCCGGTGGGGTGCTCCCGGTGTGCGCGGCGTCGATCTCGTCGATCTGGCGGCACAGGTGGATGAGCGATTGCAGGGGCCCGTCGTGCAGCTCCTGGGCGATGTGCCGGCGCTCTTCCTCCTGGCCGAGTACGACCCGTGCCGCGTAGGCCTCCATCCGGTCGTGGCGTCGGGTCTCCGCTGTGACGTCTTCGAAGATGACCTGCATTCGCTGGCCGCCCTCCGTCGGTCCCAGCATGGTGGCGGTGGGCCGGAACAGCCGATGCTCGTCCCCGACGTCGAAGGGGATGGGCTCGACCCGACCGGGGTCGGCCGACGGGTCGTCACGCGGTTCGCCGCCGGGCGTCCGCCACGAGATGAGTTGGGTCAGGACGCGTGCCGGCCGCCTGTGGCCCGATCATGTCCACCAACCGAGGCGGAGCGGCCGCAGCGGAGGCGGTGGGCCGGTCGAAGGCGTGCTGGGCTGCTGCGTTGGCCTCCACGACGAAACCGTCACCGTCGACGATGAGGATCGGTGCCTGGTTCGAGTCGAACAGGTCGCGGTACATGGCTTCGGCATTGAGATGGGCCTCGCGGGAGATCTCGGCCAGACGGCGCGCCGCCCGCTCGGCCGACACCCGCTGGCCGATCAGGAAGGCCAGGACGTCGAGCAGCACGACCTGCATCAGTTCGGCCCAGGCGGCCACGTACTCGTGGGCGGACGACTGCGGCGAAGAACCGCGGGATGGCCAGCACGGTCAGCCAACCGGAGGTGAACAGCGCCCCGGCGAGGCCGTAGTTGAGGGCGGCATAGACCACCGGGATGAGGAAGAGGGCCAGCGTGGAGAACTCGAGGACCAGTGACGTGGTGTCGAGGTGGAACGCCACGGTGGCGGCCACCCTGACGAGCGTCGAGGGCCAGGACGACCAGCTGCAGGATCCAGAATCCCGAGCTGGTCCACGGGCGTTCGTCACGACCGGAAACCCTCGACGGTTCGGATCCGGGTATCGGCTCGGATCCAGGTACAGGCGTGGGATCGGACTCGGACGCCATGAGTCCTGGCAATCCGTCGCTCCCCGATCGCCGTGACGGGGCCACCGACGGCGGACCGGTGCCGTCGGACCCGTGGTCCCGCTCCACGGTGGGCGCGTCGAGCCTGGTCACCGTCGTGGTTCCGAGCGTTCGTCCGGTTCCCGGACGAACAGACCACTGGCCAGCGCGTAGTGGACCAACTCGGTGCGCGACGTCGACCCCACCTTCTCGAACACGTGGTTGAGGTGCCCTTCGACGGTGCGGGGACTGATGCCGAGTTGGTGGGCGATGGCCTTGTTGGACCGGCCCCGGGCGACCTGGCGCACCACCTCCTGCTCCCGGGCCGTGAGCCGGACCGCGCCGGCGGCCGGGTCGGCCGACGGCGCCTTCTCCCCCCACCCCGAGGGGCCCCGACCGAGGGAGAAGCCGTCGCAGGCGTCCCGGATCGATCGGACCAGCTCCTCGCTGGGCGTGGTCTTCAGCAGGTAACCGGCCACACCGGCCGACAGCGCCGCCCGGACGTAGTGTTCGTCGTCGTAGGCACTCAGGATGAGCACCGTGGTAGCCGGGTGGCACTCCACGATTCGGCGGGCCAGGTCGATGCCATTGATGGAGGGCAGCCGGATGTCCACCAGCACGACGTCCGGCTCGGTCTCGTCGATGACCCGGAGCGCGGCCTCGCCGTCGTCCGCCTCGCCGACCACGGTGAACCCGCTGGCATCGTCCAGGATGCGCCGGGTGCCGGTCCGGAGCAGCTCGTGATCGTCGATGACCACCACCCGGCGGACCGGCGGCGCGGTGACCGACTCGGGCGCGCCGGCGGCGGGCGACAGCGGAGTGGAGCGAGCGTGTGTTCACGGAGTCCATGGCTTCATCGCACCCCGACGGCCAGCGAGGCGGCCATGGCCACGGCGATGGCCGTCACCAGGGGAGTTCCCAGCACCGGGTGGAGCCTTCGTTCCGGCACCATCGGTGCGCCGCCGGCTGACACCGCCGACCGGGCGGTGGCCCGGGCGCCGACCATGCAGGCCAGGTAGGTCACCATCCCGCTGGAGACTGCCACCGTCGTGGCGGCCAGTCCGAGGCCCCCCGCCCAACAGCCGACGAGGACCAGGCCGCTCCGGCCGTGCCACCGGGCATCGGTGGTGTCGGGATCTCCGGCGTGGAGCAGGCCGCAGACGGCCAGGGCCACGACGGTGCCGGCCATGGACCCGACGACGACGGTCCACCGATGCTGCCAGGCTCCACCGACGACGATGATGGTCTGGGCCAGTCCGGTGCCGACGGCGGCCACCGAGAGCGGGGCTCGTTGCCCGCCGTACTCGATCAGACCCACGGCGATCATGGCTGCCGCCAGCACGCAGTAGGCCGCGGCCAGGATCGTGCCGTGCCATGCCCAGGTGGTGACGGCGAACGCCGCGCCGGTGGCCAACTCCACCAGGGGATACCGGATCGAGATGGCTTCCTGACAGGTCCGGCACCGCCCCCGCAGACCGAGCCAGGAGGCCACGGGCACGTTCTCCCACCACAGCAGTTGCCGATCGCAGGTGGGGCAGAAGGACCGCGGGGCAGAGACGGACAGCCCGCGGGGTGTCCGGTAGATCACGACGTTCAGGAACGAGCCGACGAACAGGCCGATCATGCCGGCCAGGGAAATCGTCAAGGGAAGCATCGAAGAGTACTCAGAATGCATAGCACTGGTCCGAACGCATCAGCGGGGCGGCACGAGTGGGTCCAGCCACCACGGTCCGAGTCAGCCGGAATCCGTCCGGGAGCCCGGCTGGGCGAGGGTCGTCGGAGTGGGCGTTGGTCGGCATCGGAGGTCGTGGCGGACCCGCAGCCACTGCGGGCATGGCTCCACTCATGGAGTATCGGCATCCACCGGCCCCGGCCTTGAGCGCCGGGGGCTGCGGCCGGTCCGGTTAGTCGGCACTCGCCGGGCCCGGGCGGAAACATTTGGATTCCGGTTCAATCTCGGTCCGCAGTCTGCCGATGGTGGTGAGATGAGCGATGTCGATGCCATTCGCCAGATGGCAAGCGAACACGACCTCGAGTTTGTCGATCTCGACACCTACGGGGTCGACCCCACCGCGGGCGAAATCCTGCCGGCGTCGCTCGCCCGGCAGCACCATGTGGTGGCGGTCAAGCGCAAATTCGGCACTCCGGTCATCGCCACCGCCGACCCCGACGACCTGACGGCCCAGGACAGCGTGCGTACGTCGATCGGCCGTGACTTCATCTCCGTGGTCGCCGCGCCCGACCAGATCGGCGACTATCTCGATCAGCTGTTCGGTTCGGACGCCGGGGAGGCCGCGCCGGAGGGCGGCTCGGAGGCCTTCGAGGCGGCGGACGAGATCGACACCGAGGTGGAGTCCGAGTCCGTCGACGCCTCGGTGCTGGTGGACACCGACGGCCGGGAGGATGTCGATCCCTTCGATGAACTGCTGGTCGACGAGCTCGAGGAGGCGTCCGGCATCGTCGAAGAGGCTGAGTCGGCCATCGCCGACGACGCCGGAATCGAGGGCGATCAGTCCGACGAGCCCGGTGGGGGTGTCGACGAGGCCGCCGCCGAACGAGGAAGGCGCCACCGGACGGTCGGCGCTGGAGATCTCGCCGGTGTCCTTCGAGGCCGAATGGCAGGAGATTCCGACAGAAGAGCAGGTCAACGGTAATGGTGCTGAGTCGGGCGTCGAGCCGGAGGTCGACCAGTACCCGGTCACCGAGCAGGTGGCAGCCGAGCCCGAACCCGAGCTGCCGATCGATCCCGGCGGCCAGTCGACCCGGATGACGGCACGGGATCCGGGGATCCGGTCGACGACCTCACCTTCGAGGAGCTCCCGCCGCCCCCGCCGCCCCCGCCTCCCGAAGCGCTGTCCGGCGACCGGGTTCGGCGAGGGCCTTCCGAACCTCGAGCCGGCCACCAGCGTGCTGCCCGCCTTCGGATCCGACGCGCCGACCGACGATCCGTCGTCCCTCGGCGTCAACGCCCTCGGCGGCGGTGTCGATGAGCTCGAGGAACTCGCCCGCTCGGTGTCGGGCGTCGCCGGCATCCCAGACCCCGACTCGGCGGCGATGGCGGCCGACCTGGTGGCCGAGGCCGTGGCCTCGTTCAAGGAGCAACACGGCGACGAGCAGGTCTTCCTGTCCGACGATGGCCCCGGCTCGTCGGCCACCGCCCACTTCCCGCCCCTGGCCAAGGCCCTGGTGGACGGGGAGCGGGTCTCGCTGACCGATATGGAGGCGGTGCTCGAGGAGCACCGGGAGTCCCGCCAGAGCATCGCCCGCATCCTGACGGCCCAGAACCTGGTGACCGAGGCCGATCTGATGTGGGGCATGGCCCAGGAGATGGGCCTGGAATTCGTCGATCTCGACACCGCCGGCGTCGATTTCGTCGAAGCCGGCGCCATCCCGGAAAACACCGCCCGGCACCACAACGTGCTGGTCATCGGGGCCAGGGAGGGCGTTCCGGTGGTGGCGGCCTCCAATCCCACCGACGTCTTCGCCATGGACGACCTGCGGACCATCATGGGCCGGGGCTTCACCGTGGTGGTGGCCACCCGGACCCAGATCACCGCGTACATCGGAAAGGCCTTCAACAGCGGCAACGACGCCGCGGACATGGCCATGGAGGCCTCGCTGGGCGTCGACGGCTCGAGCTCCGAGTCGGGCATCGATGACATCCAGTCCGTCACCGAGGAAGCGCCCATCGTCCGCTACGTCAATCTCCTCATCCTGCAGGCCCTCAACGAGCGGGCCTCCGACATCCACGTCGAGCCCACCGAGACCGACCTCCGCATCCGCTACCGGATCGACGGCGTGCTCCACGACGTCTCGACGGCACCGCGCACCATCGCCCCGGCGGTGACCACCCGCCTGAAGGTCATGGCCGACATGAACGTGGCCGAGCACCGCGTCCCCCAGGACGGCCGCATCTCCCTCAATGTGGGGGCCAAGGGCATCGACCTGCGGATGGCCACCCTTCCGACCATCCACGGCGAGAAGGTGGTCATGCGGGTGCTGGACAAGTCGAGCGTCGTGCTCGGGTTCGACTCGCTGGGATTCGACGACGACCTCCTGGTCACCTACGAGAGCATCTACACCAAGCCGTACGGGACCATCCTGGTGACGGGCCCGACCGGCTCGGGCAAGTCCACCACGCTCTACACGACGCTGACCGCGCTCAACTCGCCCGAGAAGAACATCATCACCGTCGAAGACCCGGTCGAGCTGCCCCTGAAGGGCGTCAACCAGGTGCAGCTCAACCTCAAGGCCGGCCTGAACTTCGCCTCGGCGCTCAAGTCGATCCTCCGGTCGGACCCGGACATCGTCCTGGTGGGCGAGATCCGGGACCAGGAGACCGCGGTGATCGCCATCGAAGCGGCGTTGACCGGCCACATGGTGCTGGCCACGCTGCACACCAACAGTGCCGCGTCCACGCCGATGCGTCTGATCGAGATGGGCATCGAGCCCTTCCTGGTCACGTCGTCGCTGTCCGCCGTCCTGGCCCAGCGCCTGGCCCGACGGTTGTGCGTGCACTGCAAGGAGCCCTACCAGCCCAGCGAAGCAGACATCGTCGCTGCCGGTTGGACTCCGGACGAGGTCAACGCAGCAGGGGAGATTCCCCAGGTGTACCGGGCCATCGGTTGCTCGGCGTGCGCCAACACCGGCTATCGCGGGCGGAAGGCACTGGCTGAACTGATGCCCCTGAGTGAGGAGATCGAACGAATGATTATCGAAGGAGGATCGGTGGAAGACATCCATAGGCTCGCAGTGGCCCAAGGCATGACCACACTGCGGCGAAGCGGCCTTCGCAAGGCCGTCGAGGGCGAAACGACCCTCGAGGAAGTGCTGCGGGTGGTCGCATGAGCCCGCTCACCGCAACATCCCGAAGCGAGTGGTCGGGCCGGCTGGCCCAGGCCCTCATCCAGGGTGGCTACGAGACCGAGTCCAACCTGGCTCCCGTGATGGAGGAAGCCCGGCAGACCGGGCAGTCCCTGGCCTCCGTCCTGATCAGCCAGAACCTGGCGCTCCCCGGCGTCGTGGTGGGGGCACTGGCCCATCTGGCCCAGCTCCCCGCCGTCGATCTGGCGGCCATGACCCCGAGCCCCGAGGCCCGGACGGCCATGCCCGATGCGGTGGGCCAGCAGTTCGCCGCCATCGGCCTCCAGTTCGACGGGAACGTGTTGGCCGTGGCCTTCAGCGAGCCGCCATCGCAGGAGGACGTGGACGCCCTGGCCGCCAAGGTCGGATTCCGCGTCAATCCCGTCCTGGCCGACCCGACGGTCATCGCCCAACTGCTCGGACTGCCCGAGGGTGGCGTGCCGCCGCCCCCTCCCGGTCCGACATCGGCATCGCCCCTGGTCGACGACGGTAGCCCGCCTCCGGCTGAGACCGCCGGACCTCCGGACGTGGAGGAGCTGCTCCAGACGGGAATCCCCGCGCAGGCCACCAGCGGCACCATGCCCCTGCACATCGACGACCTCCTGAGGTACGCGGTGGCCGTCGGGGCCTCGGACCTCCACCTCACGGCGTCCCAGCCCGGGTCCATCCGGCTCCACGGGGCCATCCGTCCCATCGAGGGCTGTCCGGCGCTGGGCAACGAGCAGATCCGGGACATGGTGTTCGGCATCCTGCCGGCCTCGCAGCGTGAGCGCTTCGAGGAGGAGCTGGAGCTGGATACGTCGCACTCGATCAACGGGGTCGGGCGCTTCCGTGTCAACGTGTCGCTGCAGCGGGGCACCATTGCCGCCGCCCTCCGGCCCATTCCCCACGAGATGCCCGAGTTCGACTCCCTGGGCATCCCGGACGCGGTGAAGGCGTTCACCGACCTCCGTCGGGGACTGGTCCTGGTCACCGGTCCGACGGGTTCGGGTAAGTCGACCACCTTGGCGTCGCTCATCGACATCATCAACCGGACCAAGCCGTTGCACATCGTGACGGTGGAGGATCCCATCGAGTTCCTCCACGACCACAAGCGGTCCATCATCACCCAACGCGAGATCGGCGAGGACACCAACTCGTTCGCCGAGGCCTTGCGGCGGGTGCTCCGACAGGACCCCGACGTGATCCTGGTCGGTGAGCTCCGGGACCTCGAGACCATCTCGACGGCGCTGACCGCCGCCGAGACCGGCCACCTGGTGTTCGCCACCCTGCACACCCAGGACGCGCCCCAGACCATCGACCGGGTCATCGACGTCTTCCCGACCAACCAGCAGGAGCAGATCCGGGTCATGCTGGCCGCCACGCTCGAGGGGGTGGTGACCCAGCAGCTCATCGTCACCGCCGACGGGACCGGCCGGGTGCCGTGTTCGGAGGTGCTGGTCTGCACGTCGGCCATCCGGAACCTGATCCGTCAGTCCAAGACGCACCAGATCTACTCCCTGATGCAGGTGGGAGCGTCGTTCGGGATGCAGACGATGGACCAGGGCCTCGCCGCCCTGGTCAAGCAGGGCGTCATCTCCGAGGCCATCGCCTACGACCGGTCCTCCAACGAAGAGGACCTCCGCAACCACCTCAACACCTAGTGCACTCCATCCATGTGCTTGATCAACGAATCGGGGAACCGTGGCACTGACATTTGACTACAAGGTCCGGGACAAGTCCGGCGGCCTCGTCGAGGGGCAGCTGGAGGGCGACAGCATGGCGCTGGTCGTCCGGCGCCTCCGCGAGATGGGGTACATGCCCATCTCGGTGACGCCCAAGTCGGCGGTCAACCTCAAGACCGAGATCAAGATCCCGGGCATCTCGGACCGGGTCAAGCTCCGCGAGGTGGCGGTCATCACCCGGCAGCTGTCGACCATGGTCGACTCCGGGTCTGTCGGTGGTCCGCTCGCTGGGGATCCTGGCCGCACAGGTGGAGAACCCGGCGCTGGCCAAGGTCCTGCGACGAGGTCCGACTCGACCTCGAGCACGGCTCGTCGCTGTCCGTGGCCTGCTGCCAAGCACCCCAAGGTCTTCTCCCATCTGTTCTGCACGCTGGTGCAGGCCGGCGAGGTGGGCGGAAACCTCGACGAGGTGCTCGGGAGCCTGGCCAACACGATCGAGAAGCAGGCGCAACTCAACCGGACCATCCGCTCGGCCATGACCTATCCGGCGGTGGTGTTGGGCGGTCATGGTCGTCATCTTCACCGCCATGATCGTGTTCATCGTGCCGGTGTTCCAGAACCTGTTCAAGTCCCTCGGGCGGCAAGCTCCCGTTCCCGACCCGAGTCCTCATCAAGATCTCCGACATCATCACCAGTCCCTGGGTCCTGCTGATCATCGCCATCGGCATCGGAGGCATCATCGGCCTGCGGAAGTGGATCGCCACCGATGAAGGCCGTCGCAAGTGGGACAAGCTGATCCTCAGGCCCCCGGTGTTCGGTCAGCTGTTCCACAAGGTGTCGCTGGCCCGGATGACCGGAACCCTGGCGTCGTTGATCGGTTCCGGCGTCCCCATCCTCGAGTCGCTGGACATCTGCGCCGACACGTCGGGGAACCGGACGGTCGGGGACGTGCTGCTCCTGGCCAAGGAGGGCGTCCGGGCCGGTCGGCCACTCGCCGATCCCCTCCGGGAGCACGAGGACGTCATTCCGACCCTGGTCGTCCAGATGGTCGAGGTCGGCGAACAGACCGGTGCTCTGGACGGGATGCTGAAGAAGGTGGCCGAGTTCTACGACCAGGAGGTCGAGGTCACCGTCAACAACCTGACCGCCCTCCTCGAACCGCTCCTGACCGTGTTCATGGGTATCGGCGTCGGAGCCATGGTCATCTGCCTCTACCTTCCGATGTTCGACTACATCAAGCTGATCCACAACTGACGTCAAGTCGTCAACTCTTCTATCGTTGCCTCGAACGCGGCCGGAGGGGCGGTGTGCGATCGCGACCGGTCGACCGGTCGGCCCTCGGCCTCGGGGTCCGGCCGGGGAGCGGTCGGCATGTCGCACCCCTCTTGAGCCAGCGATGCAACGGGCGATCCGGGGCGCGGGCCCCGGTGGTCGATGTACCGGGCGGTGTCGCGGCCGCTGAATCGTAGTGTCAATCGGTAATTCCAAGGTCATTCCAAGTTTCTGACCTGGATATTCTCTCTACAGGCGCTTGCAAATACTGCCGATGATCAAGGCATGGGTTCTACCTCTTCCTCCGCTCCGACAACGCCGAGGGGTTGGCGTCGGCGGTCTCCTTCCATCGTGGAGGCAGCTGGCGTTCGCGTCCGTTCCTTGCAGCCCGCGGAATGCTCAGGCCCGAGGAATCAGATGCCAGGCCGGAGCCGGCGAAGACGCCGGTTTCACCCTCATCGAGCTCATGGTGGTCCTGTTGATCCTGGCCATTCTGCTCGCCATCGCCATCCCGACCTTTCTCGGTGTGACGAAGTCGGCGAACGACCGGGCTGCGCAGTCCAACCTGAACACGGCCCTGCTGAACGCCAAGGCGCAGTACCAGAACACAGCCAGGCCTATACGACCACGGCCAACCTGGTCACGCCCTGACTCCGCCGAGCCGGCCCTCAGCTTCCAGGCCGACAGCCTCGACCGACCAGAACCAGATCACGGTGTTCGTGTCGACTGCACCAACGCGTCTGGTCATGGCGGCCTTCTCCAAGGCGACAGCAACTGCTGGATCGTCGTTGACACGCCGGTGGTACTGCAGTGGCGACTCCGTTCGCCGCCGCACAGACGCCGACGGTGGCTGTGGACACGACCCTGGCGGTGGCGGGTGCTTCTGCGATCAACTTCTCTACGTCGCACCTCGGCCCCACCTACGCCGAGATCAAGACCATCTACCGGGGGTAGACGGTGTTGCCAGTGCCCCCCAGGCGACCTGCAGCCAGCTCGTACCGTCACTGCCTTCACCGCCTTCCCGAGCATCTGATGGCATTGCCTGATCAATCGGATTCGGGGAGTCCAACCTTCGGCTCGGCAATGGCCGAGCGTGAGACTCGTCCGGAGGGCGATCTCCGCGAGAGTGTCGTGGCTCGCCGACGCACGCGCCAGTGATAGACCAATCGTTGCAGTCGAATCGATCGTCGTGCCAGAATCGGATGTCAAAGAAATTTGCTAAAGGCACCCGACAACGCGGCCGATAGCAACAGTCAGGCACCCAAACCGGGCGTCGACATTGATGCATCAATAACTACGAGGAGGCAGTAAATGTTTTCATCCGCTATTCAGCGCCTGAATGACAGGCGCGACGCCGAGGGAGAGGTCGGTGAAGACGCCGGTTTCACCCTCATCGAGCTCATGGTGGTCCTGTTGATCCTGGCCATTCTGCTCGCCATCGCCATCCCGACCTTCCTCGGTGTGACGAAGTCGGCGAACGACCGGGCTGCGCAGTCCAACCTGAACACGGCCCTGCTGAACGCCAAGGCGCAGTACCAGAACAACAGCCAGACCTATCCGACCACGGCCAACCTGGTCACCGCTCTGACGTCCGCGCCGAGCCGCCCTCAGCTTCCAGGCCGACAGCCTCGACCGACCAGAACCAGATCTCGGTGTTCGTGTCGGCTGACACGCAACGCGCTGGTCATGACGGCCTACTCCAAGGCGACCAGCAACTGCTGGATCGTCGTGGACACGCCGGTGGCAACTGCAGTGGCGACTCCGTTCGCCGCCGCACAGACGCCGACGGTGGCTGTGGACACGACCCTGGCGGTGGCGGGTGCCTCTGCGATCAACTTCTCGACGTCGCAGCTTGGCCCCACCTACGCCGAGATCAAGACCACTACCGCGGGTACACTGTAGATTGCCAGTGCCCGCCAGTGCACCTGCAGCCATGCTCAGCTACCGGTACTCCTTCACCGCCTTCCCGAGCATCTGATCGGGAGGCTGACCCTCGGATAGCCGGCCAAGTCCGGCTGTCCGAAGTCAACTGACGAGAGTGCCCCCTCCTCCGGGAGGGGGCACTCTCTATGTCCGAGCCCGAGTCGGTCAGCCGGCGGGTCCGGCGCTCAAGGCGGGGCCCTGTACTGGCACGATGGTTGAGGATGGACCGAGTCCCTCTCGGTCGACCCAGGCGTGGCGCCGGGCGACAACTCGTCGATGGGCCGTGCCGGATGCATCCGATCGTGACAACACCGTCGCTGCGGATCCCGGGAAATCACGGTGACGGCGTCGTGCCATCGAGCGTCGAGGTGACGAACGGGCGATCCCGGATCGGTCACGAGCCAGCGCCGGATGACGACCGACCGGGCCGCGTGGTCCTGGTGGTCGCGCATCTGCGTCGGCGACGGTGGCCGTTGGCGGTGATGCTCACCTTCGTGATCGTGTCCATGGTCTATTCGCTGTGGTGGAACCCGGTCGTCCATCATTCTCATGATCTGGGTGATCCCCGGAGACATCTGGTCCACGTTCCGGGCCGCCCATTGGGTGGGTTGGGGCAACATCGGCGGCATCTACGGGAGCGACACCCAACTGGTCACGTTCCCCGGGATCGCCGTCCTCTTGGCGCCCGTGGCCATGGTCAGCGGCGCACTCGGACTGGGGGAGTCGCATCGCCCCCATCTTCCTCAGCCAGCCCACGTCGTGGTTGTTGCTCGGACCGGCCATCCTGCTGCTGGGATCGATCGTGTCTGGTGGCCCTCGACGCCATGGCCGAGGAGCTCGGGGTCAGCCGCCGCCGTCGGATCGTCCTCAGCTTCATGGAGGCCGTCGTCATCTTCCAGGTCGTCACCATCTGGGGTCACCCCGAGGACGTGCTGGCGCTGGCCCTCGCCCTCTACGCATTGCTGGCGACGTTCCGTGGTCGATGGTCGCTGTCCGGATGGCTGTGGGGGGCGGCCATCGTGGCCCAGCCGCTGGTCATCCTGATGTTCCCCCTGGCCTTCGTCCGGACCCCCGAGCCGCAGCGACTCGACTGTGCCTGCTACGGCGCGCTCCCCTCGGTCGTCCTTCTCAGTGCCCCCCTGGCCACGCAGTGGCACCAGACCTCGGCGGTCCTCCTCCACCAGGCGAACGCCAGGTTCCTCGATCATGCGACACCGTGGATCGCCCTGTCGCCCACGCTGTCCCGGACCACGGTCGGCGCCGGACCCGGACGGATGATCGCGGTCGTCGCGGCCGTCCTGATCGGCTGCTGGCCTATCGGAGGCCGCCCGTCGATCGTCGGACTCCTCTGGCTGTGTGCGCTGGCCCTCAGTCTGCGGTGCTTCTTCGAGTCGGTGATGGTCGCCTTCTACCTGGGACCGCCGCTGGCCCTCATCGTCCTGACCGCAGCCATGTGTGCGAGCCGGACCGCGGCTGGTCGGGCCGTGGGCCGTCGCCATGCGTGGCCACGGTCGTTCGCCTTCCACCGCGCTTCCGAGTGGGGATACTGGGTCCCGATGGTGGCCTTCTCTGGCCATCGGGTTGGCCTGTGCGATGGCCGCGGCCGCTCGGCGGTCGGGCATCGGTCGGCGGCTGGCTGCGACGGTCGGCCTGGCCGCGATCGATCAGTTGAGCGGCCCTCGGACGGTCCGACCGACCGAGCGCTTACAGCGGCCCCCGGTGTGCTTCCGGCCGGGCAGCAGCTCACGGGCCGTGGCCAGTGTCGCCAGGGCCTCGGCCACCACGGCCCGGGTGGATGCCGGATCGATCACCGCGTCGACGAACCCCCGTTCGGAGGCCTGGTACGGCGTGAGGAACCGCTCGGCGTACTCGTCCTGCAGGGTCTCCCGTCCGCGGGATCCTCGACCCGGCGGTGGAGGATCTGGACCGCCCCCTCCGCCCCCATCACCGCGATCTCCGCTCCGGGCCAGGCGAAGCACAGGTCGTTGCCCAGACCCTTGGAGTCCATCACGATGTACGCCCCGCCGAACGCCTTGCGCAGGATCACGCACACCCGGGGCACGGAAGCCTCGGCGTAGGCGAAGGCCAGCTCGGCGCCGTGCCGGATCATGCCCCGCCACTCGAGGTCCTTGCCCGGCAGGAAGCCGGGGGTGTCCACCAGGGTGACCAGCGGCACGTTGAACGAGTCGCAGAACCGGACGAAGCGGGCGCCCTTCTGCGAGGCGGCGATGTCCAGGGTGCCGGCCAGCGCCTGGGGCTGGTTGGCCACGAAGCCCACCGTGCGCCCGTCGATCCGACCGAGGGCGGTGACCAGCTGGGGTGACCACCGGGTCCACAGCTCGGTCACGTCGTGCCCGTCGGCCAGGGCCGCCGCCACCTTGCGCACGTCGTAGGAGCTGGTGGTCCGGGCCGGGATGATCTCCCGTAGGTCCTCGACCTCCCGCCCGGCCGGATCGTCGGTGGCCACCGTCGGGGCCAGCTCGTCCAGGTGGGCGGGGAGCAGGCCCAACAGGTGGTCGACGTGGGCCAGTGCGTCCTCCTCGGACCCGGCCTCGATGGCGCACAGTCCGCTGGAGCGGGCGTGCATGGCCGTGCCGCCCAGCTGATGGATCCCGATCCGGACCCCGGTGAACTCCTCGACCATGGCCGGTCCGGAGACGAAGGCGAAGGCGTCACTGGTCATCACCACCAGATCGGCGAGGCCGAGGATGAGCGCCGGTCCCGAGATGGCCGGTCCGGTGACCACCACCAGCAACGGGACCACGCCAGAGCACTGGGCCAGCGCCCGGGCCGCCTGGCCCCACCCGTGCAGCGAGGCCACGCCCCCGGACACGTCGGCCCCGCTGGAGGCCAGCACCAGCACCATCGGGATCCGGAAGCTGAGGGCGGTGGCCGCCGCCACCCGCATGGTCTCGCCGTCCTCCACCGAGAGGGCCCCCCGGCGGAGGCTGGACACCGTGCGGACCACCATGGCCGGCCGTCCGCCCAGCTCCTCGATCCCGGCCCGGACGGTGCCGGTCACCAGTCTCCGGAAGATGGGAGCGGTGGGGGCGACGCGGGCGACGCGGGTGTCCAGGGTCACCCGGCCATGCTACGGAGCCCACCACCCCTCCGCCGTGCATCCCCGTCAGGCGGGTTCGGGGCCCTCCCCCTCGGGCGATTCGCCGCGGTGTTGGTGGTCGGTGAGATCGCCGTCCGGTCCTCCCGGATCCGGATCGTCGGCGGGGTGGTCGGCCTCCCCGGGAGCCGGGCCGCCGGACCGGGTGCCCTTCCGGTCGACCCGCTCGAACTGCCGCTCCACGTCGGCCCAGACCAGGGGGTCGTCCCGGGCGAACTCCTCGTCGGACAGCGGGGCCCGGGACAGCACCACCCCTCCCACGATGAGGAGGACCAGCAGCATGGACAGCTTCGACACGAACCCGGCGATCTGCTGGTCGTTGAGCGGTCGCATGCCGATGGCGGCATGGGACCGGGCGAACTCGGGGTAGAGCGGGTGGTTGGAGAAGATGTAGATGAAGGAGAGGAAGGCCGGAACGACGGCCTGGGCCACCAGGTACCCGAACCGCACCACGGGCTTGAGTCGGGGGATGCCGGGGATCCGCCCGACGACCGGGATCCACAGGATCAGCCCGGCCGCCACCATGGCCAGGTCCAGCAGGCCACGGGCCCACGGTGACGTCGCCTGGGCCCGGACCAGGGCCGGGGCCATGGAGCCCACCACCAGGACGGTCACCACCGGGATGGCCACCGGGGGCCGGTGGAGCCGCAGCAGGAGGGCATCCACCCACCGGGGGCGGGTCAGCCACTGGATGAGGTCGTAGGGCAGGCCCACCAGCAGCAGCGGTGCCACCGCCAGCACCAGCAGGACGCGCTGGACCACCAGAGCGGTGAGGGACCAGTGGGCCGCCACCGTGCCCAGCGGCCAGGTCAGGGCGAAGGCGGCCACCAGCCAGGCGCCGCCGAGGGCGGCCATCTGCCGGCGTGTCCACGGGATGGGGTGCTCGCTCGACCGCTCCAGCCGGCGGTGCCCGAGGATCACCGACCCGCCCGCCACCACCAGGACGGCCCACGAGAACCCATGGGGATCCCAGGCGTAGGGTCCGGCGCCGGCCACCCCGATCATCCGCCTGCCCGCCCCGCCCTAGATTGACCCCGATGCAACGTCTTGATCGGCTCGAGCGGGTCACCGACCTGCTGTTGGTGCTGCTCGACGCCCCGCGCCCGTTGAGCCTGCGGGACATCGCCTACCGGGTGCCCGGCTACCCCGACAACCACGTGGCCCGCCGTCAGGCCTTCGAGCGGGACAAGCGGCTCCTCCGCGACGAAGGCGTGCCCGTGCTGGTGGTGCCCATCGGAGGGGAGGAGCAGCTGGGGTACCGCATCGACCCCGCCGCCTACTACCTTCCCGACCTCGGACTCGAGGCAGAGGAGCAGGCCGCCTTGAACTTGGCCGTGGCCGGCGTTCACCTGGGTGAGCCTATCGGCCGGCAGGCCCTCCTGAAATTGGGGGCGGGGGGCGAGTCGCCGCTGCGGGACGCCCCGGTCCCGCTCGTGGATCTCCCCTCCTTCGGCGGCCTGCCCGCGCTGCCCCCGCTGTTCGAGTCCATCCGCCAGGGTGCGGTCGTTGCCTTCGGCTATCGGGGCCGGCCCCGGCAGGTCGACGTGGCCGGACTCCGGTTCCGGCAGGGCCACTGGTACCTGGTGGGGTTCGACCGGGACCGGGGGGAGGCCCGGACCTTCCGGGTCGACCGCATCGACGAGGTGCCCGAGCTCGGCCCGCCGGGCTCGGCCCGGGTGCCCGACGACTTCGACATCGGCCGGGCCTTCGCCCGGGACCCGTGGCAGTTCGGGACGGGGGAGGAGGTCGAGGTGGAGGTGGTGGTCGACGGGGCCGAGGCCGGGCGGGTGGTGGCTGAGCTGGGGCCGGACTCGGTGGTGGCGCGGGCCGACGACGGTGCCGTGGTGGTCCGCCTGTCGGTCAGCGACGTCGGGGCCCTCATCCTCTGGGTCCTCGACCTCCTGGATCACGCCGAGGTGATCGGTCCGCCGGAGGTCCGCTCGGCCGTGGTCGAGCGCCTGCGGGCCACGGTGGCCTCCGCGCCGCCTGGTCTGTCGGCGCCGGACGGGCCGCCGGCATCGGACGGACCGGGGAGCTGACCGTGCCCGAGCGCACCGCTGACCGGTTGCGTCGGCTGCTGGCCATCCTGGCCTGGCTGGCCCAGGTGGGGGAGGCCCCCATCGACGAGACGGCCCGGCGCTTCGACCTCACGCCCGCCTCACTGGTGACCGAGCTCGAGATGGCTGCCTGTTGTGGCGTCCCCCCGTACACCCCGGACCAGCTCATGGAGATCGTGGTCACCGAGACCACGGTGTCGGTCCGGGTGGGCACGTCGCTGGCCCGTCCCCGGCGACTGAGTCCGTCCGAGGGGTTCGCCCTGGCCACGTCGGCGCGGGCGCTCCTGGCGGTTCCGGGAAGTGACGAGAGCGGCGCCCTGTCCCGGGCCCTGGCCAAGCTCGATCGGGCCCTCGGCGGTGAGGAGATCGAGGTGGAGCTCGACGCGCCGGTCCTCCTCCCCCTGGTCCGGGCGGCGGTCGCCGACCGGCGGCCCCTCCAGATCTCCTACTACTCGGCGTCCACCGACCGGGTGACCGACCGGCAGATCGCCCCCCTCCGCCTCTTCGCCAGTGAGGGGCACTGGTACGTCGACGCCTGGTGTCGCACCGCCGGCGACCTGCGCCGGTTCCGGGTGGACCGGATCAACACCGCCGAAGCCCTCGAGGCCGACTTCCCCGAGGAGGCGGTGCTGCCCGCCGGAGCCCATCCGGAGCACACCGGCCCGGGGGAGCCGGGCGGTGCGGACGGCTCCGGTGCCGTCGGCGATCCGTCCGACCGGGCCGATGCGACGGTGACGCTCGACCCGTTCGTCCCCGGTCCCGACAGCCACCGGGTGCGACTGTCCCTCGACCCGTCCACCGCCTGGCTGGTGGAGTCCGTTCCGTCCACCGGACCGCCCATCGAGGTGGGGGACCGGATCGAGGTGGAGCTGTTCGTCGGGGGCGACGCCTGGCTGGCCCGACTCCTCCTGCGCCTCGGCCCCGACGCCCGGGTGATCGATCCCCCCGGCTACCGGTCCCTGGCCGCAGAGGCCGCCGCCCGGGTGCTGCGACGGTATGAGGAGTGAGAAATCATGAATAGCATACTGATATTGATTGAAACTGTATGAGTCGGTACCATCGGGTCCGGAGGCTTCCCGGTGGTACTCACGATCCATGTCGTCCGTCAGGGCGGCCACCACTATTACGTGCACGACCTGGTCCCCGGGCGGGCCGAGGGCGGTCTGGTGGCCGGCGAAGAACCCGGAGTATGGACCGGCGCCGGCGCCGGCTCGCTGGGGTTGGCCGGCCCGGTGGGGTCGTGGGACTTCGCCGAGGTGCTCGAGGGCCGGGACCCGAGCTCGGGCCGGAGCTTGCGGCGCCTCCAGGGGGATCGGAGCTCGGCCGGGTTCGACCTCACCTTCTGTGCCCCGAAGTCGGTGAGCCTGCTCCACCTGCTGGCGCCCGGGGGAGATGAGCGCCGCGGCCGGGGCCGGACACCAGGTGGCCGTGGCCGACGCCCTCGGCTATCTGGGGCGGGAGGGAGTCGGGGTCCGGCGCACCCGCAGGGGGCAGGTGGCCTTCCTGTCCACCACCGGGCCGGTGGCCGGAGCATTCCTCCACCGGACCAGCCGTGCCCTCGATCCCCATCTCCACACCCACGTGGTGGTGGCCAACGTGGCCCAGGGTGTCGACGGGGCCTGGTCCAGCCTGGACAGTCGGCGGCTCCACGCCCACCTCACCGCGGCCCAGTCCGTGTACCACGCCCGCCTGCGATTCGAGCTCGGCGACCGAATGGGCGCCGCCTGGGAGCTCCGGCCGTCCGGGATGGGTGACGTGGTCGGCGTGGGGGCAACCCTGCGGCGACTGTTCTCCCAGCGCACGGCCTCGATGGATGAGCACCACCACCGTGGACGGGCCGTGGGCCCCCGGTGGGGGCACCGGAGGCCGGCGTCCCGGCCCACCGACCACCCGACGGCTCCCGTCCGGGGCGTAGCCGGGCCGAGTTCTACGCCGACCGACCGGAGAAGGACGCCACGGTCACCGTCGACCAGCTGAGGGACGAGTGGCGTCAGCGCGCCGCCGAGTTCGGGTTCGACCTCGGGGATCTCACCCGGGCCGTCGGTGTCCACCGCCGGGATCCCGAGCCGGTGATCGACCCGGAGCGCCTGTGCCACCAGCTCGTCGGGTTGACCCGGGACCACCGCTCGATCGGTCGTGAGGCCGTGGTGGCCGCCGTGGCCGCCTCCACGCCCGGTGGAGCGGTGGGGCAGGCCGTCGAGACCGCGGCGGCCCGTCTGATCGAGGCGTTCGCAGCCCAGGACGGCGGATCGGGCCGGCGGTCGGGGATCTCCCGGCCCACCGGGCTGGCCCCGGCGGGCCGATGGAGTCCCGCCGACCTGCTCCGCACGGTGGAGGGTGGGCGGCTCACTCCCTCGTTGGCCGAGGGGGTGGGGCCGGCCCCGGTCGCCCTGACGTGGTCCCGCCCCGACCGGGTGCTCGAGGGCTCGGTCGGCCGCGACCCCGGGATCGACGGGCCCGGGCCGGCGGCCCGCTCCCTCGGCCTCGAGCGGTGACCCCTCCAATCCCCCCGACCCCGCCGACCCCGCCCCAGGTTCAGCGCTCGATGCCCACGGTCGGCCCGGGGGAGCGTTCGGCGACCCGATCGGGACGGAGTCCCCGGTCGTGACCCAGGTCGCGGAGGGTGCGCCAGGGCTCGGTGGCATACGAGGGGGCCAGGGGGACCCATCCCGGTTGATTCCGTTCGTCGAAGGCCAGCAGATGACCGGCCACGCCCCGGGTGATCACGTCGGGAGGCAGCCGACGACGCCACTGGGTGGTCACGCTCTCGCCCCGGTGGGGCCGCCCGCCGGTCAGGACGTCGGTGAACGGACGGTCGCTGACCGCCCGTCCGGCCGAGAGCGTCCGGACGATGAGCTCCTCCTCACCCGCCAGCGTGGACAGGGCCTCCAGGGTGGCCACGTCGCCGATCCCGGGCAGCACCACGGTGGTGCCGAAGAGGGAGGCGAAGCCTTCGGCTCGCCCGGGCCATCGCTGTCGGGCCTGGGACAGGTCCTGCAGGCAGGCCAACGTGATGACCCCCTGGCCTCCCCCCTCGCTGACCATGGCCGGCAGGTCGGGGAGGGGGGCGATGTTGGCCACCTCGTCGAGGGCCAGCAGCAAGGGAGGGCGAACCGCGGCGGTCGGCCCGTCGACGGCCGACGCATGGCGGGCGTAGGCGGCCCGCCGGACGTCCTCGAGCAGGCCGACCACCATCGGGGCGACCGCCGCCTGGTGGTGGGCCGACGCCGCGATGTAGATGGTGTCCGCCGACTCGACGAACCCGGAGGCATCGAAGGTGGGCTCGGCGGTGGCCTCCAGGGCCTGGTCGGATCCGGAACCCGGCCAGCGAGCCCGAGGCGGTCGACCAGATGCCGCTGAGCTCCCGCGCCTCGGTGGCGGCGATGCCGTCCAGCAGATTGCGGGCCAGCTCGGTGGTGCGGCCCGGGGCGCCGGCCAGGATCTGCTGGGCCGGGAGCGCCTGATGGCGATCGACCCAGGTCAGAAGGGCGCGCATGTCGGTACCGTCGAGGGCGGCGGCGTGCAGCAGGGGCGCCAGCAGGGCCTGGGCCCGCTCGGTCCAGTGCGATCCGCCCCCCGGGTGTCCGCTCTGGCGGTGGCCGGCCGATCCCACCTCCACCAGCGACCGGCCCATGGACAGGGCCCCCGGCCAGGTCCCGCACGACTGCAGCGGCGACCATCGCAGCGGAACCAACTCTCCGGTTCTGTGGACCGAGCCGCCCGGGTCGAACAGGTGGCACCGACCCAGTGCCGATCGCGCCGCCACCGTGGCATCGAGCACATCGGGTTTGGTCGACGTCGAGACCACCGGTCCGTTGGCGGCCAGCACGTTGGGAATGATCAGTGACGACGTCTTTCCCGACCGAGGCGGACCGAGGATCATCACCGAATGCTCGGGCGGAACGAAGCGCCAACCGTGCGCATCGTGGCCGAGATACGCGCCGTGCCCGGCGCGCGCCAGTGCATCCAAAGCGACGCGATGTTGCGTTGTTGTGCGTTGTGAAGGTGGTGAAGCGGAAAAATTGTTCATCGATCATCCATCCCGTACACCGGTGATTCGCTGACGGTTGAAGGCGGCGGACGACGGATGCCGCGAGTACGGCGCGTGATGCGACGATGCGAATAATCCTTGCAAACAAACGGTTTTCTGTCCATGGTCGGTTTGTCGCCGCGTTGATCGGCGGTCCGGTCGACGCCGCCGATGCGCATACAGGCCGCACTCGCGGCAGTGGTTCGCACGCGCCTCACGGTGATTGGTGCTTGACCTGGACCAGAAAAGCCATTTTGCTGGTAGTTGTTGCGTATCGCTGAGGAGGTGATCGTGAACAAGTCTCAACTCGTCAAAGCAGTGAGTGATTCGACCGAGTCGACTCGACGAACTGTGGAAGACGTGGTTGATGTTCTGTTCGACACGATCGTCACCGAGGTTCGGTCCGGACGGAAGGTCACAGTGGTCGGGTTCGGTTCATTCAACCCGATCGACCGTGGCCCCCGGGTGGGTCGAAATCCGAGGACCGGTGCAGTGGTACCCATCCCGGCGTCGAAAGGCGTTCGGTTCGCCACCGGTTCGACGTTCAAGACGGCGTTGAACCCTAAGGAGGAAATAGGAATGGCAGTGAAGAAGGCAGCAGCCAAGCGGACGGCCAAGAAGGCTCCGGCCCGAAAGACCACAGCCCGCAAGTCGACAGCCAAGAAGGCGGTGAAGAAGGCTCCGGCTCGTAAGGCTCCGGCCCGTAAGACTGCAGCAAAGAAGACCGCAGCCAAGCGCACGGCCAAGAAGGCTCCGGCCCGGAAGGCTTCGGCCCGCAAGGCCGTCAAGCGGACGGTCAAGAAGGCGTCGGCCCGCAGGGCTACGGCCCGCAAGGCCGTCAAGCGCACGGTCAAGAAGGCGTCGGCCCGCAGGGCTCCAGCCAAGAAGACCGCGGCCAAGCGCACGACCAAGAAGGCGCCGGCCCGCAAGGCACCGGCCCGCAAGGCCGTCAAGCGGACGGCCAAGCGCAGGTAGTACCGAGTCCGGCGCCTCTGGCGTCGCGCACCCGTGCTCACCGGGGGCCTTCGGGCCCCCGGTGACGCGTCCGGGCCCGGGTCAGACGGCGGTGATGCGGTGGAACGCCTCGCCCGAGGGCCGCTCGGCCAGGGAGCCGTGCTCCATCAGTTGATGGCGCAACTTGGTGGCAAAGGCTGCGTACCCGTCATCGGCCCGTCGGGGCGTCCCTCCTGGCCCGCCTGGCCGGCCGCCGGGTCCCGCCGGGTCACGCCCGTCGGTCCCGCCGGGGTCGGGGATGCCCATGGTCGACTCGAACTGGCTGCGGTGGCAGAGGAGCGCCTCGATCTTCTGGCTCTCGAAGCCGCCCGCGTCCTCCACGTGGTTGGGCAAATCGGCCTCGAACAGGAGCAGGGCGCCCGGTCGGTGCGGCGCCAGTCCCAATTCCGGGAAGAAATGGGGATCGCGCGCCGCCACCAGGGCGTCGAGGGTGAGGAACCCGGCCGCCCGGTGATCGGGGTGGAGACGGTACCGACGCCAGGGGTCGTGGACCAGCAGGGCCTCCGGCCGCAGGGACCGGATGATGCGGGCGACGTCCCGTCGCTCGCCGACGCCGTTCTCCAGCTCGCCGTCGACCCGGCGCAGGAAGAGCACCCGTTGCTCCGGCCCACCCACGGCGCCGTCACCGGAGGGTCCGGCACCCGGGCGGGCGGTCGGGGGTCCGTCGATGACCGCGGCCGCCGCCCGGCACTCCGCCTCCCGCGCCGCCACCAGCTCGTCCTGGTCGGCGCCAGGATCCCAGCTCCCCTTGGAGCCGTCGGTCAGGACCAGGTGGTGGACCCGGCATCCGGACGCCGCCCACTTGGCCAGGGTGGCACCGCAGCCGAACTCGATGTCGTCGGGATGGGCGCCGATGGCCAGGGCGCTCCCCGGTACCGGCTGGTCCACGGTGACCGGGCCGACGGCCAGCAGGTCGCCCACCGACAGGCCACTGGGCCCCGGGGGACGTCCGGCCTCGCCGGGTCCGGCGCCCAGGACGGTCACGATGGCCCAGGCCCGGCGGTCAGCACCGGCACCACGTCGTCCGGCTCGTCCACGTCCCAGGCCAGGTCCGGCCGGTCGAGGACCCGCACGGGAACCCCCAGGCGGAGGGCCTCGGCCCGATGGCGGGCGAAGGAGCCCGGACCGTACGAGAACTGGAACCCGGTGTCGGTGGGCAGGGCCATCACATTGGTCCCGTTTCCGTAGCGGTCGGGCACCAGGGTGATGCCGGTGGCGTCGCCCACCGCGGTGAGATCCGAGGCACGGGGCAGGTCGGCGTGGGCCACCGTGACCTGGGCCACGCCCAGGGCCGCCAGGTGCACCACACCGGCTTCCACCGCGCCGTTCAGGCCCCGTCCCGGCTCCCAGATGACCAGGGCCCCCCGCCTCCGGGCCCATTCGGCCACGTCGTTGTCGTCACAGACCACCGCCACCGGCAGCGGATGGGCGGCTCCGAGCACCCGGTCGGCCATGGCCCGGGACAGCTCGGCCCGCTCGGGTCCGCTGAGGGCCAGGTGCAGGCGTCGCTTGGCCTGGTCGAACGCTTTGACCGGGACCAGGACGGCACGCGGTCCCATGCGGGGCTCCTGTCCCGGCCCTGCGGACCGTGGGGAGGCGGCTGCCACCGCGCCAGTGTAGGTGGAGGCCCTGCCCGCGCTCCCCGGACCGGGTGGGTGCACACGCCCCCGGTAGGGTGTGCCCGTGCCGGACGACCTCGACAACACCGGTCAGGCGCACCGCGACGCGTTGGTGCGGGTGCGCGGCCTGCTCGAGGACCTCGGCTGCACCGACCAGGAGATCGACCGGGCGGTCGCCGACGACGTGGTCGATCTCCTCATGGTCGACCGCCTGGTGTTGCCCACCGAGCGCCGCATGACCCAGGTCGAGGTGGCCGAGACCACCGACATCCCCATCGAGACCGCTCGACGGTTCTGGCGGGCCCTCGGCTTCCTCGACGTGGGGGACGACGACCCGGTCTTCACCGACATGGACATCGAAGCGGCCCGGCTGTTCCAGTCCATGGTGGCGGTCGGCCTGATCGACACCGACACGGCCGTGCAGATGGCCCGGGTCATCGGCTCGTCCATGGCCCGGATCGCCGAGGCCGAGGCCGGACCGGGCTCCACGCCGATGCTGGTCTCGTCGGGCGACAGCGTCATCGACGCCGACCAGTTCGCCAGCCAGGCCGGTACCTCCTTGCCGGCCATGGCCCGGCTCCTCGAGTACGTGTGGCGCCGGCACCTGCAGGCCGCCACCCGCCGCGCCATGCTCCACCGGGCCCGGGGGGCGAGCACGGGATCAGCCCGGTCATGGCGGTGGGGTTCGCCGACATGGTGGGCTTCACCATGTTGAGCCAGCACCTCCGCGACGAGGAGCTGGCTGCGGTGGTGGCCCGGTTCGAGGCTCTGGCCCACGACACCGTGGTGGCCCTCGGCGGCCGGGTGGTCAAGATGATCGGCGACGAGGTCATGTTCGTGGTGCCCACGGCCACCGGGGCGGCGTCCATCGGGTTGAGCCTGGCCGAGGCGTACGCCTCGGACGATCTGCTCTCCGACGTCCGGGTGGCCCTGGCCATCGGCCCCGTCCTGATCCAGGACGGCGACTTCTACGGCCCGGTGGTCAACCTGGCCAGCCGGCTGGTGGGCGTGGCCAATCCCGGGACCGTCCTGGCCTCGGAGGAGTTCCGGTCCGCCCTGCTGGCCGAGGCCGAGACCGAGGCGGAGGCCGGAGCCGCCCGCGGGGGCCGGACCGATGGCGGGGGCCGGACCGATGGCGGGGGCCGGACCGATGGCGCGGGTGCGGCCCGGTTCGAACTGCGCGCCCTTCGCACCCGAAACCTCAAGGACATCGGGCGAATCCAGGCCTGGAAGCTGTCCCGGGCCGGCGCCGTGCCGGGCACCGACCGTAGGCGGAACATGCGGTGGGAGCGGCTGGAAGGTGTGCTCCGCGAGCTCGATGAGCTCCGCGACCGCGGCGAACAGGTGGTCCGTCGCGGGTCCGTCCCCGCGGTCGACGGCGCCGGCGGCTCAGTCGCCGTCGAGCCGGGCGGTGGCGATCCCCTGGGGACGGAGCTCGAAGCTCCCCTCGAACGGAGCGACGGGACGCCCGCGTAGGTCGACCAGCCAGCCCGATCGGTCGGCGATCTCCACCGTCGTGGACGTCGGAGCGGGGTTGAACACCCGCACCTCGACCTGGCCGCCCTTCCGCACGACGGCGGAGACCTCGGCGCCGCGGACACTGAGCGCCGAGCCCCGTGCCGGACGGTCACCGCCACCGAAGGATCCCGTGGTCAGCAGGGGGTCCAGCACGTCGGTGGCCAGCCGGTAGGGGTCGTCCTCCTCCACGGCGAGGGCGTAGTGCACCTCGACCGGACCGAGCATCTGGGGTCCCTCGAGGGGCAGCATGGGACCGGCCGGGAGGGGCCGGAGCGCCATGCCCAGACGGGACAACATCCCGGTCGCCCGTAGCAGGGTGAGCGCCAGGGTGGCGGCCCGCGCCCCGTCGCCCGGGCCCTCCTCCAGGTCGACCAACTCGTACTCCAGCAGCCCTTCGTGGACCACGGTCAGACCCCCGGCCGAGACGAACCGGCGGGACGGGAAGGTCGGGATGCCGGCCTCGTCCCGGCGGCCCTCGGCCACGAGTCCGCGCTCGACCACGGTGAAGGCACACTCGGCCTGCGAGGTGGCCGCCGGCCGGGGCAGGGGGAGGTGGACCCGCAGACGGTGGTCCCGGGACGGGTTGACGAACCGGGTGCCGACCCGCACCACGGGCTCGTCCGCCCGGAGTTCCACGGTGGTGACCACCTCGACGGTGTGGCCGCCGACCCGCGACTTGGTGGAGTCGTCCACCCGATCGGGCCAGGTGTACGCGGCTGCGATGGTGGCCACCCCCCGGACCGGTCCGCGCTCCTCGACGCCCACCGACACCGTGTCGGGCGCGTCCACCTGCGCATCCTGTTGGGGCGGCGAGTAGTTGTAGGTGTCCCCGTGGTCGCCGTCGTCGACCAGCCGCCCGTACCCGGGTACGCCGTTGAGGGCGAAGGTGCCGTCGGCCGGGTCGACGGTCACGGTGACCAGTCCATTGGTCAGGGTCACCGGGGGGACACCACCGGCCCCGTCGACCTCGCCCGTCTCCTCCCGCACCGGGTGGGCCAGCGTGGCCGCGCCGAAGCGGGACCAGCCGAAGCCGGGCACCACCTTCTGACGGGCCAGGATCCGACGCACCGGTGGCTGGTCCAACGTCAGTCGGACCTCGGTCTCCGGATTGGCCGTGAGCCTGGTGTACAGCTCACGTTTGATCTCCTCCACCGGCACCCCGTCCCGAGGTTCGGTGCCGATGACCAGGGTGATGTCGAGACCGGTCTCGTCCACCGCCAACGAGGCGTCGGTGACGTAGGCGTCGTCGCTGATGCGGGCCCCCTGGAGGAGCCCCAGCATGTTGAGGACGGTACCGCCGTCCACGGTGAAGGAGCCGGGCAGGCCGGCCCGCTCCGACACCACCTGGACGTCCGGGCCGGCCGGTCCGTCCACCGGCACGACGACCTCGACCAGCCCGCCCCGGTCGCGGGCCGACGGGTTGACCACCACCGGCCCGGGGTCGGCCATGGACCGACCCAGCGCGGCCGTCGCCTCCTTGGTCAGACCCTCGCCCAGTTGGCGGGCCTCGGCGTAGCGGTGGAGCACCGCATCGACCACCTCGTCCACCGAGCAGGCGCAGATGGAGTCGTGGGCGGCGTTGCGGATGATCAGCGTCCAGGCCAGGTCCACGAAGGTCGCCGGCCACGACTCGGCCGGCAGGAACAGCGCCGACAGCGGCTCGGCCAGCCGCTCCACGGCCCGCTCGGCCCGGGCCGCGGCCTGCTTCACGTCGACCCGGTTGGACCCCACGCCCATCAGCAGGTTGGAGCGGAACCCCGACCGCAGCTCGCCGCTCCACTCGGGCAGCCCCTCGGTGGGAGCCGACCGCAGGTACTCGGGCAGGGAGCTGACCGCCAGGTCGAACTCGCCCTGGGCCTGGTTGGCCTCGTCCACCACCCGGCCGAGCCAGGGCTGGGGCCGCAGGTGGTCGGATCCGTTCATCAACAGGAGGGGATCTCCGGGCCGGATGAACGCACCGAACTCCTCGACGTGGGCCTGGAGCCGGCGCACCAGCGCCTTGGCGTCGTCCGGGAGGGCGGCGCCGTTGCCGTACCCGGCCACCAGGTACTCGGCCCGCACTCGCGATCCGTCGGGGGCCGCCCATCGGAAGGCGTTGCGGTCGATGGCCGAGGGCACGCCCCGCCACACCACGGCGTGCTCGAACCCGGCCTCGGCCAGGATCTGGGGCATCTGGGCCACGTGGCCGAACATGTCGGGCAGGTAGCCCACGTCCATGGCCCCACCGAAGGCCGCGGCCCGCAGGAGCCCGGCCTGCAGGTTCCGCACGATGGTCTCGCCCGATGCCAGGAATTCGTCCATCAGGATGTACCAGGGACCGACGGTGATCCGCCCCGCCGCGGTGAGGGCGGCCAGTCGGGACTCGTGCTCCGGACGGATCTCGAGGTAGTCGTCGATGACGGCCAGCTGGCCGTCCAGGAGGAAGTGCCGGTACGAGCTGTCCTGTTCCATCTGGTCGAGGAGACCGTCGATGAGCCGGACCAGCTTCAGGCGGAAGGTCTGGTATGGCTCATACCACTCCCGGTCCCAGTGGGTGTGGGGGACCACCGCCACCCTGCGGGGTGCCCCGGGCGGCGTCTCCTCGGCGGTCATGCCCCGATGGGCCCGTACTCGGCCTCGTAGGCCTTCAGTTCCTCCACGATGCGCTCGGCCTGCTTGGTGTTCTCGTCGCTGCCCTTGCCCAGGTGGTCGGCGTAGATGGCGGCACCCAGGTCCCGGAGCAGGCCGTCGGCCTTGTGCTTGGCCTGCGCCGCGTCGAGTTTGGCCTGCCCGGCCTTGCCCGCCTCGCTGGCCTTGGCCAGGCCTACCTCGGCGGTCGCTTTGACCTTGTCCATCAATCCCATGGCCTCGTCCTTTCGGTCCCTCCCGACCCGGTGGTCGGAGATTGGTGCCCTGTCTCCCGGGCCGGGTCGCGAGAGACCCCGTCCGACACCTCCGGTGTAGCAGACTTCGTTCCTGGAGCGCACGGTTCGGGTGGTGCGTATCCGGAGCATCGAGCGGAGAGAGGAGGGGGTGAATGGGGACCCGGCGACCGAGGAGACCGAAGTCACCCAACGACCGCCTCGAGCGCTCGCTGGTCACCGACGGGTTCCCCCTGGTGGCCGGGCTCGACGAGGTGGGACGCGGGGCCTGGGCCGGGCCGGTGTCCGTGGGGGTGGTGGTCCATTCGTTCGCCACCAGGCCACCCGCCGGCATCCGCGACTCGAAGCAGCTGTCGGAGCCCCGACGCGAGGAGCTCTTCCCCCGGGTCGCCGAGTGGTGCACCGAGTGGGCCGTGGGTCACGCCAGCGCCCAGGAGTGCGATGCGCAAGGGATGACCAGGGCCCTCCGACTCGCCGCCCACCGGGCCCTCGCCGAGCTCAGCGCCCCGCCCGCGGTGGTGCTGGTGGACGGGTCGTTCGACTTCGTCACCGACCCCGACCCCGACCCCGACACCGACCCCGACACCGGGGCCCCCGAAGGCCCGGCGGCCGGCACCCCGACGGTCCGGACCGTGGTGAAAGGCGACGCCACCTGTCTGTCGGTGGCCGCCGCCTCCATCATGGCCAAGGTCACCCGTGACCGGATGATGCGGTCCTGGTCCGAGAGCTTCCCTCCCTTCGACTTCGACCGGAACAAGGGCTACCCGTCGCCGTCCCACCGGACGGCGCTGTCCGGCTTCGGACTGACCTCGATCCACCGCCGCTCGTGGTCCTTCGTCGACGACCTGGTGTTCCGGTAGCCCGGCCCCGCCGGAACCCGCCGGAACCCGCCGGAACCCGCCGGAACCCGCCGGAACCCGCCGGAACCCGCCGGAACCCGCCGGAACCCGCCGGAACCGCCACTCCGCCTGGCCGCCCGACCGGCCGGTGCGGTGCCCTCCGTTTCCGTCCTGTCACACCCCCGGTGTTGACTGTCCTCGTGGCTCCCGACCCGGTGCTCGACGATCTGGAGGCGGCGGTCGACCGGCTGTTCGCCGCCGGTCCGGAGGCCGGAGGCGATCCGGAGACCCTGGCCGGCCTCCTCGGCCAGCAGGCCCGGCTGGGTGCCTTCGTGGCCCGGGCCGTGGCCGCCTTCGACGCCGGGGGCGGCTGGTCCCTGTCGGGGGCGAGGTCGGCCACCGCCTGGCTGCAGGCCGAGGCCCGGCTGTCCGAGCGGGCGGCCCGGGCCCAGGTCCGCCGGGGCCGGGCCCTCGCCCGCCTGCCCGAGGCGGCCCGGGCCTGGGAGCGGGGCGAGCTCACCGGGGACCACGTGGACGTGCTGGCCCCCCTCCGGACGGGGCCCACCGGCCCGCACCTCGAACAGGACGAGCACTACCTGGTGGGCGAGGGGTGCCGGCGGACCCACGAGGAGTTCGTCCGCCTGGTCGGGTACTGGAAGCAGCTGGCCGACCCCGACGGCACCGACCAGGCCGCCGAGGACCGCCGGACCCGGAGGGACGCCTACCTGGTCCGGAGCGTGCACGGCCGGTGGCTGGGGCAGCTGACCCTCGACCCGGTCTCGGGGGCCACGGTGGGCAACGAGCTCCACCGCCTGGACACGATGCTCTTCGCCGACGACTGGGCCGAAGCCCGGGCCCGGCTCGGACGGGAGCCGACCGTCGCCGACCTGGACCGCACCCCGGCCCAGCGCCGGGCCGACGCCTTCGTCGAGATGGCCACCCGCTCGAGGACCGCCCCCCCGGACGGCCGGCGGCCCGCCCCCCTGTTCACCGTGCTGGTGGGCTACGAGACCCTGCACGGGAGGATCTGCCAGCTGGAGGACGGGACCGTGGTCCCCCCCGGCTCGCTCCTGCCCTGGCTGCCCGGGGCCGACCTCGAGCGGGCCGAGTACCGGTCGGACGGCACGGTCGGGATCGGGGCCACCGCCCGGTGCCGGACGGTGGCCGCCGCCGAGTTCGCCGAGGCCGTCTTCGCCCCGGTCACCCGGGTGGAGTGCCCGCCGAGCCACCGGTGCTTCACCGGGGCCACCCGGCGGGCCATCGAGGTCCGGGACCGGGAGTGCTGCCACCCCCGCTGCGCCGTCCCCGCCTCCCGGTGCCAGGTGGACCACCTCCAGCCCTTCGCCGAGGGCGGACCCACCACCCAGGAGAACGGGCGCCTGCTGTGCGGCACCCACAACCGGATGCGCAACCACGGCAGCCAGCGACCGCCGCCCCGGGAGTGAGGCGGGGCCGGGGGCCTGGGGTGTGTGACAGTTCGGAGACCGCGGTTGCTCAGTGCGCGCCGTCCGGCGCGCTCCAAGCTACGACGCGCCCGGTCAGTTGCCCACCGGCTCCTTGGGCAGCCCGAGGACCCGCTCACCGAGGATGTTGCGCAGGACCTCGTCGGAACCGCCGGCGATCCGCATCCCGGGTATGCCGAGTACGAACTCCGACCATGCGTAGGTCCCCCAGGCACCGGTGTCGGCGATCAGGGCCGGACCGAGAGCCGTGGACAGGAGGTCGCAGGTGCGTACCATGTTGGTGGTCAGCGCCAGCTTGGCCAGGGACATCTCCGGCCCGGGAAGCTGGCCGACGGCGATCTTGGCCATGGCCCGGAGGTTGGTGTACCGGGCCACCCGGTCGTTGATGACCACAGTGGCCAGCTGCTGGCGGATGAGCGGGTCCTCCGAGCGCCCGAGGGCCCGGCACATCTCGATCAGTCGGGTCGTGGTGGGCAGCCCCACTCCGCCGCCACCGCCGCCGATGGCCGCCCGTTCGTTCATCAGCGTGGTGAGGGCCACCGTCCAGCCGCCGTTCACCTCACCGAGCCGATGGGAGTCGGGAATGCGGACGTCGGTGAAGAAGACCTCGTTGAACGACGCACCCCCGGTCATCTGGCGCAGTGGACGGACCTCCACGCCCCGGGCGTGCATGTCCACCACGAAGCCGGTCAGGCCCCGGTGCTTGGGCAGCTCGGGGTCGGTCCGGCAGATGATCTCTCCGATGTCGGAGAGCTGGGCCCCCGAGGTCCACACCTTCTGTCCGTTGACGATCCACTCGTCGCCGTCCCGGACGGCCCTGGTCTGGAGCGACGCCAGGTCCGAGCCGCTGCCCGGCTCACTGAACAGCTGGCAGGCCACGATGTCCCCCCGGTACATCTTCCGCAGGTAGGCGAGCTTCACCTCCTCGGTGGCGTGCGCCAGGATGGTGGGCGCCACCATGCCCAGGCCGATCCCGTAGGCGGCCATCGACGGGGTGGCGTAGTCGGCGGCCACCGAGTGGTAGATCCGCTGGTAGTCGCGGGGCAGCCCCCGGCCCCCGTAGGTCGGCGGCCCGCTGATCCACCCGAAGCCGGCGTCGAAGACCATCTGGGCCCAGGCCCGGGCCGCGGCCAGGTCGGCCAGCTGCTGCTCGGGCGTCCGCTCCGGGAACAGGCCCACGTGCTCCGATCCGGTGCCCCACACGAAGGTCTCGTCCGGACGCCTCGTGGCCCGGGCCTCGAGGAAGGTCCGGGCCTCCGCCTCGAACTCGTCGGGCCCGATCGCCTCCGACCCCCTTCCGGCGCCCTGGTCCTCGGGACCGGCTTCGGTGACAGTGCTCATGCTGGCGTCCCCTTCACGGTGTCGATGCCCGACACGGTCCCTCTCGAACCGCCCTTCCGGACTCGCCGACAGCGTAACCGTGCCTCTTGCCCCGGGGCGATCTGCGGCACGGCCCCGCGCCTGGTCCGTCCGGTACCGGTCAGCCGGTCAACACCGAGCGGACGGCACCAGGCAGCTCGGGGTGGGCGAAGGCGTATCCGGTCGACTCCAGGACCCGGGGGAGTACCCGCTGGCCACCGAGCACCAGTTCGGCGGCCATCTCGGCACCCAGGAGCAGTCGCAGGCCGGAAGCCGGCACGACCAGCCGCGTGGGCCGGTGCAGCACGGTGCCGATGGCGTCGGCCAACTCGGCATCGGTGGCCGGCGCCGGTGCGGTGGCATTGACCGGACCGGAGGGGCCGTCGGCGGACAGGCAGTGCAGGACCGCACCGATCTCGTCGTCCAGGGTGATCCAGCTCCGGTACTGGTCGCCGGAGCCCATCCTCCCACCCAGTCCCACCCGGAAGAGGGGGAGCTGCTTCCCCCACGCGCCGCCGCGGCGGCTCAGCACGATGCCGGTGCGGAGCAGCACGGTCCGCATCCCGGCATCGGCCGCCGGTTGCGCGGCAGCCTCCCAGGCCCGGCACACCTCGGCCAGGAACCCGGTCCCGGTGGTCGAGGCCTCGGTGAGCTCCTCGTCGCCCCGGTCGCCGTAGACGCCCACGGCCGAGGCGCTGACCAGGACCGGGGGTGCCGCCGACAGGCGGAGCAGGGTGTCGACCAGCAGGCGGGTGGAGTCGGTGCGGCTGTCGAGGATGATCTGCTTGCGGTCGGCCGACCACCGTCGATCGCCGATGCCGGCCCCGGCCAGGTGGACGACGCCGTCGAAGGGGCCTGCCCGCTCCAGGGCCGACACGTCGATCTGGCCCCGCTCGGGGGCCCAGGTGACGGCGCCGTTGCTCCGGCTCGGGCCCGAGCCGTTCCGGACCAGCCGGGTCACCGTGTGCCCCTCCTGTCGGGCCCGTTCGAGCAGCGCGGTGCCGATGAGCCCGCCGGCCCCGGTCACCAGCAGCTTCACGCCGACGACGCCATCCGGTAGCCGGCCCGGGCCACCGCCGAGCGCACCATGGCGGCGAAGGCGTCCGGGTGGGTCAGGTGGGCGCCGTGTGAGGCTCCGGCGATCTCGACCAGTTCCGCCCCCACCACATGCTCGGCCAGCCAGGCCACGGTGTCCCGGTGCCGAGCGGTGGACTGCTCGCCCCGGCCGAAGGTGGCCGGTACGGTGAGCCGGGACACGTCGAAGGGTTGCTGGCTGACCCGGATGGCGGCGAGCTCGGCCTGCAGCGCCGGCCCGTCGGCCCGTCGCTCGTCCTTGGCCGACTCGGACAGCCGGTCCCATGCCGCGTCGCCCACCATCCGCCGGAAGAAGCGCTCGGCTTCCTCCACCGCGCCGAGCCCGGCGGCTGGTCCGGGCCGGGCCGCCGGCCCGTGGCGCCCCCCGGACTCCATCGCTGCGGCGCTGGTGGCGCTGCGGGCCCAGAACCCCAACCACGGCATGGGTGGCTCGTAGGCCACCACCGACACGATCCCCGAGTCCGCACCACCGCGCAGCGCCGCTCCGACGGCGACGTCCCCGCCGTAGCTGTGGCCGACCACCACCGAGGTACGACCGCCGATCACCGCCAGCAGGTCCTCGATGTGGCCGTCGAGGTCGGTGACCGGGGGCACGGCGGCGCGTGAGCCCTGGTAGCCGCGGCGGTCGTAGGCCACCGTGTGCAGATCGTCGAGCCGGCGCTGGACCCGGGTGAAACTGGCCGCCCGGTCGAGCGATCCGTGGACCAGGACCACCAGCGGAAGGCCGTCGCCACCGGAGTCCGGGACGCGTTCGGTGACGGCCAGCGGGAGGGGATCGGGCATCGCCGATCCAGACTGTCAGGTGCCCCGGAGGAATGCCATATCGGCAGCTCCCGGTCGCATCCGGCAGGGGCTGAGGGGAGCGGAAGGCCCGGAATTCGGGGCCATCGGGGGTCAAATGCACACATGGCCCGCTCAGATCGTGCATTGTTGAGGCTTCCAAAGACGAAGGAGAGACAGTGCCCCTTACCAAAACCGATCTCATCGCGGCCGTGGCCGCTCACACCGGTTCCACCTCCAAGGACGTGGCGACGGTGCTGGCCGGCCTCGAAGATGTCGTGGTGGCCAACGTGGCCAAAGGCGAGAAAGTGGTCATCACCGGTTTCTTGACCTTTGATCGGGCCCAGCGTGCCGCTCGCACCGGTCGCAACCCGCAGACCGGCGAGGCCATCAAGATCAAGGCCTCGAAGAGCCCCAAGGTCTCGGCCGGTGCGTCCTTCAAGAAGGTCGTGAACGGTCAGGCCCCGGCACCGAAGATCGCCAAGGCCAAGTAGCCGACCGTGGCCAGGCTGCGTCCGCACGCAGCCCGTCAGTGGGTCGGTGGGCCGTGACCCCGGGTGAGATCCCGGGGCGCGGCCCACCGGCGCTGTCCACCGGCACCGGCCCGGTCCCGACCGCGCCGGACCCGTGCGGCGGGTCCCGATCGACGGACCGATCGCCAGGGTGGGCCCCAGTAGGCTGGAGGGCCATGGGCGGCCGCGACGAACGAGACGGAACCGGAGGGGCGGCGGGCCCGCGGGCCGCGGCGGGGACGGGGGCGTTCGGTCCCAACGCCTGGTTGGTCGAGGACATGTACGACCGGTTCCTGGACGACCCCACGTCGGTCTCCCATTCGTGGCGCGAGTTCTTCGCCGACTACCGGCCGGCCGGGGCGCCGACGCCCTCGGCCCCCGGCGCCCCGGCCGTCGGCCCCGCCCCGCCCCCGGCCGTGCCGTCGGCCGGTGCGGTGACGCCGGGTCCCTCCGCCCCTGCACCCGTGCCGGCCGCCGCCGCGCCGGTCCCCGCCGCCGCGCCGGTCCCCGCCGCCGCAGGATCCACCCCCGGTCCCACGCCGGTCGGCCCCGCCACCCCGCCGCCGGCGGCCGAGGAGCCCGAGGCGGTCACCCCCCTCCGGGGAGCGGCCGGCCGGATCGTGGCCAACATGGAGGCCTCCCTCGGGGTGCCGACGGCGACCAGCGTGCGGGTTGCGCCGGCCAAGCTGCTCGAGGTCAACCGGGTCATCGTGAACAACCAGCTGTTCCGGACCACCGGCGGGAAGGTCAGCTTCACCCACCTGATCGGGTACGCGGTGGTCAAGGGGCTGGTCGCCGTCCCGGCCATGAACGCGTCGTTCGTGGACGACGCCGACGGGAAGGGCACGCCCGGGGTGATCCGCCGCCGCCACGTGGGTCTGGGTCTGGCCGTGGACGTGGAGAAGGCCCCTGGTACGAGGACGCTCCTCGTGCCGTGCATCAAGGATGCCGACACCCTCGATTTCCGCACCTTCGTCGGGGCCTACGAGGAGCTGGTGCGCAAGATCCACACCAACAAGATCGCGCCCGACGACTTCGCCGGCACCACCGTCACCCTGACCAATCCCGGCACCCTGGGCACGGTGCAGTCGGTGCCCCGGCTGATGTCCGGGCAGGGACTGATCGTCGGCGTCGGGGCGCTCGGCTTCCCGCCGGGGTTCGAGGCCGCCGATCCCCGTACCCTCGCCGATCTGGGCATCGGCAAGACGGTGACCCTGACCTCGACCTACGACCACCGGATCATCCAGGGGGCCGAGTCCGGTCTGTTCCTGGCCCATGTGGCCGAGTGCCTGATGGGCCAGCACGGCTTCTACGACGAGGTCTTCGAGTCCCTCGAGGTGCCCTACGAGCCGGCGCGGTGGGAGCTCGACGTCAACGCGGCCGACGACGAGGGGGAGGGGGACCACCTCCGGCTGATCAAGCAGGTCCACGTCCAGACACTGATCAACATGTACCGGGTGCGTGGCCACCTCATCGCCCATCTCGACCCCCTCGACGCCGAGCCCCCCGAGCTCCACCCCGAGCTCGACCCGCTGCACTACGGGCTGACCATCTGGGACCTGCCCCGGCACTTCGTGGCCGATGGGCTGGCCGGTAAGGACCTGGCCACCCTGGACCAGATCCTCCACATCCTGCGCGACGCCTACTGCCGCACCTTGGGCGTGGAGTACATGCACATCCAGAGCCCGGCCCAGAAGCAGTGGATCCAACAGCACCTCGAAGGGGTCTCGTCGCTCCTGCCACCCGAGGAGCAGCGCCACATCCTCGGCCGGCTCAACGCCGCCGAGGTGTTCGAGCGCTTCCTCCACTCCCGCTACGTGGGCCAGAAGCGGTTCGGCCTCGAGGGAGCGGAGTCGGCCATCGTGCTGCTCGACACCATCCTGGACGAGGCGGTCCGCGAGGGCCTGCACGAGGCGGTGATGGGCATGTCCCACCGGGGCCGGCTCAACGTGCTGGCCAACATCGTGGGCAAATCGTACGGCGAGATCTTCGAGGAGTTCGAGGGCAACCTCGATCCTGACTCGGTCCAGGGTTCGGGCGACGTCAAGTACCACAAGGGGGCGTCGGGGACCTTCGTGGCCCGCAACGGCGGCTCCCTCCCGGTGGCCATGGCCTCCAACCCCTCGCACCTCGAGGCGGTGGACCCGGTCGTCGTGGGTATGGCCCGGGCCAAGCAGGACGCCCTGGGCGGCGAGCGGGGGAGTGGCCCGGACCTCGAGGAGGGCGTGGGCGATCCCTTCCCGGTGCTCTCCATCCTGCTGCACGGCGACGCCGCCTTCGCCGGTCAGGGCGTGGTTGCCGAGACCCTCAACCTCTCGGGCCTGGCCGGCTACCGCACCGGCGGGACGGTGCACATCGTCATCAACAACCAACTGGGCTTCACCACCGCGCCGGAGGCCGCCCGGACGTCGGTGTACCCCACCGACGTGGCCAAGATGGTCCAGGCCCCCATCTTCCACGTCAACGGCGACGATCCGGAGGCCTGTGCCCGGGCCGCCCGCCTGGCCTTCGGCTTCCGGCAGGCCTTCCACAAGGACGTGGTCATCGACATGGTCTGCTACCGCCGGCACGGCCACAACGAGGGCGACGACCCCAGCTACACCCAGCCCCTCATGTACGCCCTCATCGAAGCCAAGCGGTCGGTGCGGAAGCTCTACACCGAGTCCCTGGTCCGTCGCGGGGACATCTCGCTGGAGGAGGCCGAGCAGGCGCTCGACGACTTCTCCGCCCGACTGCAGGCCGCCCTGGACGAGACGCGGGCCGAGGCCGAGGCCGGGGCCGACCCGTCGGGCCGGGCTCCGGTGCTGCCGGCCTACGTGGTGCCCGACCTGTGGGTCCCGCCGGTCGAGACCGGGGTGGACGCCACCGTGCTGTCCCGGCTGGCCGCCGAGGTGCGCACGGTGCCTGCGGGCTTCGTCATCCACCCCAAGCTGGCCCGGCAGTTCGAGCAACGGGACAAGGTGGTGGCCGACGGCGAGATCGACTGGGCCCTGGGCGAGGCCCTGGCCATCGGCTCGTTGCTGCTGGAGGGGACCAACGTCCGTCTCACCGGCCAGGACACCCGCCGGGGCACCTTCTCCCAGCGTCACGCGGTGCTGGTCGACCACACCACCGGTGCCGAGCACGTGCCCCTGGCCGGCCTGGAGGGCGGTCGGTTCACCGTCCGCGACTCGCTGCTGTCCGAGTACGCCTGTGTGGGCTTCGAGTACGGGTACTCGGTGGTGGCCCCCGACGACCTGGTGGCCTGGGAGGCCCAGTTCGGCGACTTCTGGAACGGGGCCGAGATCATCGTGGACAACTTCCTGGTGGCGGCCGAGGACAAGTGGGGTCAGAAGTCCGGGCTGGTCCTGCTCCTGCCCCACGGCTACGAAGGCCAGGGTCCCGAGCACTCCTCGGCCCGCATCGAGCGGTTCCTGAGCCTGTGCGCACGGGGCAACCTTCGGGTGGCCGACCCCACCACCGCGGCCCAGTACTTCCACCTCCTCCGCTCGCAGGTCAGAGGGTCCGACCGCAAGCCGCTGGTGGTGTTCACCCCCAAGTCGCTGCTCCGGGACCGCCAGGCCCGCTCACCCATCGAGGCCTTCACCTCCGGGTCGTTCCTCGAGGTGCTGGACGACCCGGCTGCCGGGGACGAGGGGTTCGACCGCAGTGCCGTGGAGCGGGTGGTCCTGTGCACCGGCAAGGTGGCCTACGACGCGCTGGCCCGGCGTGACGAGCTCGGCGCCGCCGGCCGGGCCGTCGCCGTGGTGCGGGTGGAGCAGCTCTACCCGTGGCCCATGTCGACGATCCAGGACGTCCTCAAGGGCTACCCCCACTCCGAGGAGGTGGTGTGGCTGCAGGAGGAGCCCGAGAACATGGGGGCGTGGAACTTCGTGCACGGCCGCCTGCACAAGATGCTGCGCACCTCCCACCTCCTGCGGCACGTCAGCCGGGCCGAGTCGGCCAGTCCGGCGTCGGGCAGCGCTGCGCTGCACCGGCTGGAGCAGGACGACCTGTTGGACCGTTCGGTGGGCTGAGGGCGGGAAGACGGGGCCGGGGCGCGGTCTCTCCGCCGACGGGCCGTTCGGCCGCCGCGCCTAGACGAGGAAGTCGTGGGCCAGGGCGATCCACATCTCGGTGGACAGCCGCAGTGACTCCACGTCCACCCGCTCATCGATCCCGTGGAACATGGCGCCGTACTGCTCGAAGCCGATGGCCTCGCTGTGGAGGCCGAACCCGTAGGCCACGCTGCCGAGGGCGCGGTGGAAGCGGGCGTCGGTGGCCCCGACCGTCAAGTAGGGCACGGTCCGGGCCCCGGGGTAGAAGATCCGGCTGACCCGCTCGAGGGCGTCCCACAGCGGCGTGTCGACCGGGGAGGTGGTGGAAGGGTCCTCGAAGTCCATCTCGATCGTGACGTCGTCGGCCAGGTCTCCGATGACCTCGTCGAGCATGGCCGCGACGTCGGCGGCGTCCCATCCGGGCAGCGAGCGGATGTCCACGCCGAGTTCGACCCGGTCGGGGATCACGTTGACCTTGGTGCCGGCCTGCATCACCGTCGGGGCCATGGTGGTGTGGGTACAGGCGTGGGCCTGCCGGGCCAGGCCCACCAGGGGGAGCTGGTCGCAGAATTCGTCGATGCGGTCGGGGTCGAGGAGCGGCCCGGCCAGGGCGGGGGGGAAGCCGACGCCCTCGATGAACCGGGTCCATGCCTCGTGGAGCTGGGCCGGTGGCCGGTACTGGTCGATGCGGCGCACCACTTCGGCCGCCTTGACCAGGGCGTTGTCGGTGCGTAGCGGTTGGCTCCCGTGCCCCGAAGTGCCCTTGATCACCAGCCGGCACCAGAAGACGCCCTTCTCGCCCACGATCACCGGCAGCCGGGTGGTGCCATCGGCCGCTCCCATGGGGAACCCCCCCGACTCGGTGATCACGTAGTCGGCGTTGACCTCGTCGGCGACGTGGTC
The DNA here is from genome assembly GCA_963812525.1 of uncultured Acidimicrobiaceae bacterium. Lineage (GTDB taxonomy): Bacteria > Actinomycetota > Acidimicrobiia > Acidimicrobiales > RAAP-2 > Bog-756. The sequence continues at coordinate 961,505 of CAWEVL010000011.1, read as the reverse complement.
GCAGAGCCACTTGGCCCCGTGGTTTCCCAGGGCCTCCTCGTCGGCGACGGCTACGTAGGTAAGGTCACCGGCCGGCCGGAAGCCGGCGAGCGCCAGGTGCCGGAGGGACGTGGCCATGGTGGCGGTGAGGTTGAGCATGTCGATGGCTCCCCGACCCCACACCTCCCCGTCGATCAGCTCGCCGGCGAAGGGGTCGTGGCTCCAGTCGTCGGCGTTGGCCGGGACCACGTCGGTGTGACCCAGCAGGGTCAGCGACGGCGCGTCGGGGTCGGAGCCGTGGAGCTTGGCCACCAGGGACGTCCGCCCGGGAACCGGCTCATAGGACTCGATGTCCACGCCCGAGCCCTCGAGGTAGGTGCGGAGCAGGTCGGCGCTGCGTTGCTCCTGGCCCGAGGCGGCCGTGCCGTCGTTGACGCACCGGTTCCGGATGAGGTGCTGGAGGAGGTCGGTGGCTTCCCCGGTCCGGTCGCTCGCAGATGCCACGACGTCATCCTAGGGTGCCGACCCTTCAGCCAAGGGCGGGTATGGTCGGGGACCCCCTGGTCAGATGGTTGACTGGTGACTTCTATGGAACAAGAACTTCCCGACCGCCGGCGCGTTGTCGTCGACGGGTCCAACATCGCCACCGAAGGACGGACCCTCCCCAGCCTGGCCCAGCTCGATGAGGCCATCCGAGCCTTTCTGGAGGAGTACCGCGGCTTCACCTCCTCGGACGTGACGGTAGTGGTCGACGCCTCGTTCGGGCACCGCATCGACCCCTCGGAAGTGGCCGACTTCGAGCAGGCGGTGGAGCACGGGGAGATGGTGGCCCCTCCTGCGGGTGCGGTGGGCCGGGGCGACGGGTTCATCCTGCGCATCGCCGAGAAGTCCGGAGCCCTGGTGCTGTCCAACGACTCCTTCCAGGAGTTCCACGCCGAGCGTCCCTGGCTGTTCGAGCCCGGCCGCCTCATCGGTGGGAAGCCGGTCCCCGGAGTCGGCTGGATCTTCACCCCGAGGACCCCGGTCCGGGGGGCGAAGAGCCGATCGGTGACGTCCAAGTCCAAGCGGGACGCCAAGACCGCAGGGGTGGAGCAGGCCGGACCGGGCAACGAGCAGGAGCGGCCCGACTCGGGCTCGCGGGCACGGTCGGGTCGGGGCGACCGTCCGGCGAAGGCCGCCACCAAGGCCGCCAAGGCCACCCGGGCCAGCAAGGCGGAACCGGCCAGCCACGCGGAGCCGGCCGGCAAGGCGGAGCCGGCCAGCCACGCGGAGCCGGCCGGCAAGGCGGCCAAGTCGACCAAAGCCACCAAGTCCACGAAGGCGGCCAAGTCGACCAAGGCCACCAAGTCCACGAAGACGGCCAAGGCCACGAAGGCGGAGCCGGCGGTCAAGGCCCAAGGCCACAAGGCGGCCAAGGCCGCCAAATCGACCAAGGCCACGGGCGCGGCCACGGCGGTGAAGACCGGCAAGCCCGCCAAGCTGGCATCGCCGGCCGAATCCGCCACCACCTCACCAGGATCCCGGAGCGAGGCCCTCAACGAACCCATGACGTTCCTGACGTTCGTGGCCGACCACCCGATCGGCAGTACCTTCGAGGGCACGGTGGTGTCCTTCACCTCCCACGGTGCGCACATCGACGTGGGCGGCATGCTCTGCCATGTGCCCCTGCGCCTGTTGGCCGATCCGCCTCCCAACAAGGCCCGCCAGGTCCTGACCAAGGGCGAGACCCGTCCCTTTACGCTGGTGTCGCTGGATGCGGCCCGTCGCCGGGCGGAGCTGGCCCTCCCGGAGATGGCCGGATAGGCGGGTCCGCCACATCCCGCCCTCCCACGGGAGCCATGCCGGTGCGCGGACCGATAGCCTCGGCTGTCGTGCGAGCCGAGGACTACCTGCCCCACCGAGACCCGTTCCTCTTCGTCACCCAGCTGGATGCCGTCGAACCGGGCCAGTCGGCGCTGGGGAGTTGGCAGTTGACCGGGGGTGAGGCCTTCTTCGTCGGGCACTTCCCCGGTCGTCCCACCCTTCCCGGAGTCCTGATGGTCGAGGCCCTGGCCCAGCTGGGTGGGGTGGCGGTGCTGGCCGATCCCGCCTACGCCGGCAAGCTCCCGCTGTTCGGAGGGATCGAGAAGGCCAGGTTCCGTCGCCAGGTGGTGCCTGGGGACCGACTGGACCTCGAGGTGACCCTGGGCCGGATGTCGGCCCGGGCCGGCAAGGGGACGGGCCGGGCCACGGTGGGTGGTGAGCTGGCCTGTCAGGCTGAGCTGCTGTTCGTGCTGGTGGACGCCGAGCTCACCGACACCGACACCGACACCCAGGCCGATGTCGACCGGTCCGGCCCGGCCTGAGCGCCGACACCCGAAGGCCAAGGAACGACGACCGAGGATCGAGGGCCGCTGTGACCATGCGCATCGCCACCTGGAACGTCAACTCGTTGACCGCCCGACTCCCGCGGGTCGAGGAGTGGATCGAGTACGCCAAGCCCGACGTCCTGTGCCTGCAGGAGACCAAACAGGCCGAGTCCGCCTTCCCCGTCGCCGCCTTCGCCGCCCTGGGCTACGAGACGGCCCACCACGGGGACGGCCGGTGGAACGGGGTGGCCATCGCCAGTCGGGTGGGGCTCAGCGGGGTGGCCAAGGGACTGGGACCCGGGCACGACGACCAGGGACCACGGGCCATCGCCGCCGACTGCGGCGGGGTGCGGGTGGTCTCGGTCTACGTACCCAACGGCCGGAGCCTGGACAGCGAGCACTATCCGGCCAAGCTGGCCTGGCTGGCGCGCCTGCAGGCGGTCCTGGACGAGACGACCTCACCGGACCGGCCGGTGGCCGTGTGCGGCGACTTCAACGTGGCCCCCGATGACCGGGACGTCTGGGACCCCACCCAGTTCGAGGGCATGACCCACGTCAGTGCACCGGAGCGCGACGCCCTGGCCGACCTGCAGGCGTGGGGGCTGGTCGACGCCTTCCGACGGGTCTACGACGAGGACGGCCTGTTCACCTGGTGGGACTACCGGGGCGGCTCGTTCCACCGCCATCAGGGCATGCGCATCGACCTGATCCTCGTCACCGAGGTGCTGGCCGCAGGGACCACCTGGGCGCTCATCGACCGCAACGCCCGCAAGGGGGAGAAGCCCTCCGACCACACCCCGGTGTTCATCGACACCACCGGGGTCTGACACACTCCCCGGCACGACGCGCGGTGCCCGGCTCCCGTCTCGGGGCTCAGCGTCCGAGACCGGCCCGCATCTCGGCGATCATCCGGCTGGTGTCGCGCCGGGGCGCTCGCCCGGTGCCGGCTCTCGAGACCCGGGCCACCGCGGCCAGCCACGGTGACGGCTGCCGGTCCATCTGCCGTCCGTTGGCCATCCGGCGCGAGCGTGCCCACGAGCAGTGGAGGTCCCTGGACGCCCGGGTGAGCGCCACGTACAGCAGCCGGCGCTCCTCGTCTCGGGCCTCGGAGGACTCGGCGTAGACGATGGGCACGAAGCCCTCCTCGACGCCCACCACGTGGACGGACCGCCACTCGAGACCCTTGGCCCGGTGGAACGTGGCCAGCTCGACCACATCGTCGCCGGGATCGGGCCCCCGGCGTACTCGGGCCCGACGGTCGGCGCCCTCCCCGGCCGGGGACTCGGGGCCCGGGGCCATGCGGTGGGGGATCCCGGCGCGGGTCAGGGCGCGGGCCACGGTGGCCAGCTGGTCGTGGGTACGGGCCAACACGGCCTGGTCGGACCACGGCGCGCCGTCCTCCGAGCGGTCGAGCAGCGCGGCCGCCACCGCCTCGGCCTCGGCGCCGTCGTCGTCGAAGGACGTCACCACCGGCATGGGTCCGTCGTCGGTCGCCGACCGGGGCGGCACGGCGACGGTGCGGCCCAGGGCCGCGGTGGCTGCCGCCACCACCTGGGGCGTGGACCGGTGGTTGTCGTCCAGGCGGACCACCTCCATCCCTCCGACCACCTGGGGGAGGCGGGCCAGCAGGGTGGGATCGGCCCCGTTCCACCCGTAGATGGCCTGGTTGGGGTCGCCGACCGCACACAGGTCGTCCCGGCTCCCGAGCAGGGCGCCGATCAGGCGGAACTGGGCCGGGTTCACGTCCTGGAACTCGTCCACCGACAGGTGCCGGTACCGCCAGTGCATCCGCTCGGCGAAGCCGGCGTCGTCGTGGAACAGGTCGGCCGCCCGGACCAGGACGTCGTCGAGGTCGAGGGCGTGCCGTCGGGCCAGTGCCGCCTCGTACTCGCCGAACGCCTCCTCCACCTGCTCGGGCGTCACCGGCGCCGACCGCTCCGCGCCCAAGGCGGCCTCGGCATAGGTGCCCGGCCGGAGGCCGCGGGCCTTGGCCCAGCCGATCTCGGTGTCGACGGCCGACGCCGTGAGCGGGTCGCCCACGATGCCCGTGATGGTTCGCCAACGGTGCTCGGCGACCAGGGGTGGGGGCTGCCCGGTGTCGAGGGCGTGGCGACGCAGGAGGGTCAGGGCCAGCTGGTGGAGCGTGCCCGCCCTGACTCCGGGCCCGGGGGCGCTCCCCGGAGCGGCCGGCGTCGACACCGGCACGCCGTAGAGGCGGAGGCGCCCGCGGAGCTCGTCGGCCGCCTTGCGGGTGAAGGTGCACACCGCGGTGTGGTCGGCGTCGGCGGAGCCGTCCCGGATGCGGCGGGCCACCCGGAGGGTGAGCACCCGGGTCTTGCCCGACCCGGCCCCCGCCACGATGCACAGTGACCGGGCCGGGGAGTGCACCGCCTCCCATTGGCCCTGGGTGAGCGAGCCGAGGGCGCGGTTGAACTCGTCGTCGGGCGCCGGCGGCGGGGTGTTCGGCATCGCGCCGGACTCGGGGGGTTCCACGAGCACCGAGAGTACCGGCCGGGTCTGCCATCACCCCGACTCATCGGCGCCCGCCCGGATCCGTCCGACCTCCCGACGGCCACGCCGCACGCCGCCATGGTGCCACCGGGCCGGGTCGATCGGTAGGGTGTGCCGGTGCTGAAGTCGTTCGCCGGCGGTGCTCTGTTCGGCGGGGGCTGGGGGGAGGGCACGCCCACGGTCCTGGCCCTGCACGGCTGGCGGCGCACCCACGACGACTTCACGCCAGTCTTCCGTGCCGCCTCCTCCCCGCCGGCAGACCCCCTGAGCGCCTTGGGCCCCGACCTGCCCGGCTTCGGGGCCACGCCGCCTCCTCCTGAGCCCTGGGGGTCCGAGGAGTACGCCCGCCACCTGCTGCCCCTGTTCGAAGAGCCGGGTGTCCTGGCCGACCGCATCGTGCTGGTGGCCCACTCCTTCGGCGGGCGGGTGGCCGTCCATCTCGTTCCCCTGGTGCCGGACCGCATCGAGCGGGTGGTGCTCACCGGCGTCCCCCTGCTCGACCGGGAGGGCCGACGCGCCCGTCCTGCGCGGGCGTACCGCCTGGCCCGGCGTCTGCACCGACTGGGCATCGTCGGGGACGAGCGGATGGAGGCCGTGCGCCAGAAGCGGGGCTCGCCCGACTACCGGGCGGCCCAGGGGGTGATGCGGGGGGTCTTCGTACGGTTGCTGGCCGAGCAGTACACCGACCAGATGGCGGCCGTGCACTGCCCGGTGGACCTGGTGTGGGGCGACGGCGACACCGAGGCCCCGTTGGAGGTGGCGGTGCGGGCCCAGCCCATGTTCCCCTCGGCCCGGTTGGTGACCTTGCCGGGGGTGGGCCACCTGACCCCCACCGAGGCCCCTCGGGCGCTGGCCGAGGTCATCCTGGGCCGGGACCCGACTGGTCCGCGGACGTGACGGCACTCCTCGGTCCGGCCCGGCTCCACCAGGGCGTGGCCTGGGTGACAGTGGTGGCCTGCGTGCTGGCCTGTGTCCCGGCCGGCCTCCGGTGGTTGCGGGTGGCTCAGCGGGAGCACTACCTGCCCGGGTCGGCGTCCCGGTTCGCCGTCCGCTGGTGGCGGGTCACCCCCCTGAATTCCACCCTGGCCATCGTCGTCCTGGCCGGTCTGGGTCTCTCGGTACGGTGGCCGCTGGCCGGACTGGCCGCCGCCGTCGGGGTGGCGGCCGGGCCCGTCGGCCTCTCGTTGCGGGGCCGGACCTCCCCGCTGGCCTGGACCCGGCGCCTCAAGACCCTGGCCTCGGTGTGGGCGGGGACCGAGCTGGTGCTGGTGGCGGTGGGCGCGGTGCTCGGACCGGCCGCCCCGGTCGCCGCCCTGGCCGCTGTGGCCGTGCCCCTCCTGGTCGATGTGGCCTGCCTGATCACCTCCCCGGTCGAGCGCCGACTGGCGACCCACTTCGTCGAGGAGGCCGGTACGCGCCTGGCGCGGGTCCACCCGACGGTGGTGGGCGTCACCGGCTCCTACGGGAAGACCTCGACCAAGGGCCACATCGCCCAACTGGTGCGTCCCTCCCGGACGGTGGTGGCCACCCCGGCCAGCTTCAACAACCGCGCCGGCCTGGCCCGGGCCGTCAACGAGCACCTGGCTGACGGCACCGAGGTGTTCGTCGCCGAGATGGGCACCTACGGGCCCGGGGAGATCGCCGAGCTGTGCCGCTGGTGCCCGCCCGACATCGCGGTCATCACGGCCATCGGGCCGGTCCACCTCGAGCGGTTCGGCTCCGAGGAACGCATCATCGAGGCCAAGTCCGAGATCCTGGTCGCCGCGGGGGAGGTGGTCCTCCCGGTGGACGACCCCCGCCTGGCCGCCGTGGCCGCGGGGGCCGCCGCCGACGGGAAGCGGGTCCGGCGGTGCTCGGCGGTGGACCGGCAGGCCGACGTCTGTGTGGTCCGCTCGTCCGACGGCACCGCAGTGTCGGCCTACCTCGATGGCCGGATGGTGGCCGAGGACGTGACGGTGCCCACCGGCACGCAGCCCACCAACGTGGCGTGCGCCGTCGCCGTGGCCCTGGCCCTCGGCATCGATCCCGCCACCGTCGGCCAGCGGCTGGCCGCCCTGCCCTCGGTGGACCACCGGCTGCAGGCATCCCGTTCGGGCGCCGGCGTCACCATCCTCGACGACACGTACAACGCCAACCCGGCCGGCGCCGCCGAGGCCCTCGCCGCCCTCGAGCTGTCGGTGCCGGGACCGGCCGCCGACCTGACAACCGCCTCAGCCCCCGCCTCAGCCCCCGCCCACCGCCGCGTGGTGGTCACCCCGGGAATGGTGGAGCTCGGCACCCGCCAGTTCCAGGAAAACCGGGCATTCGCCGCCGCCGCCGCCGCCGTGGCCGACTACCTCCTCGTGGTGGGTCGCACCAACCGACGGGCCCTGCTGGCCGGCGCGACCTCGGCGGCGGGGGCCACCGTCGAGGTCGTCCTGGTGGACCACCGGGAGCAGGCGGTGGCCTGGGTGCGGGAACACCTCGGTCCCGGCGACGCGGTGTTGTACGAGAACGATCTGCCGGACCACTACCCTTGACAGGCTGAGGCGCCCAGCCGGACCCGGACCCCGGACCTGGCCCGCCGACCTGTCCCGCCGATCGGAGGAGTCCCCGCACCGTGCCCGACGTAGCCGTCATCTTCGGAGGACCCTCGCCCGAGCACGACGTGAGCGTGCTCACCGGCCTGCAGGCAGCCCGCGGTCTGGGCGCCGGCCCCGGACCGACGACCGCCGTCCGGGCCCTGTTCTGGTCCAAGACCGGCGAGTGGTACGAGGTCGACCCCACCTTGGAGGCCGAGGCCTTCGTGGAAGGGGTGCCCCGGGGCGCCAGCCGGCTCCAGCTCCACGCCACACCCGGCGGGGGCTTCGCCGAGCCGGGGGGGCGGCTGGGCAAAGTTCGGGCCCTCGAGCTCGACGCGGCATTGGTGTGCTGCCACGGAGGACCGGGCGAGGACGGCACCCTCCAGGCCGCCCTGGACCTGGCCGGTATCCGCTACTCCGGTCCCACCGTGGCCGGGGCCGGCCTGGGCATGGACAAGCTGGCCTTCGGCGCGGCAATGGCCTCGGTCGGGCTGCCCACGCTGCCCCGGGTGCTCCTCAGCGCCCCGGGACCACCGCCGCCGTTCGAGGGGCCCTACATCGTGAAGCCCCGGTTCGGTGGGTCCTCCATCGGCATCGACGTCGTGGAGGACGTGGCTACCGCCACCGCCCGGCTCCAGGCCAACCCGCATCTCCGGTTCGGGGCGGTGGTGGAGCCCTACCGGCCCGACCTCACCGACCTGCAGGTGGCCGTGAGGAGCTGGCCCTCGCTGGAGCTCTCGGCGGTGGAGCGGCCCATCCGGGCCTCGGGCAGCGCCGACATCCTGGACTACCGGGACAAGTACGTGGCCGGGGAGGGGATGGCCGGCGCCAACCGCGAGCTGCCGGCCCGGATCCCGGCCGGGCTGGAGAAGGAGCTGCGACACGCCGCCGAGACGGTGGCCGCGCTGACCGGCGTCCGCGGCGTGGCCCGGATCGACTACCTGTCCGACGGCGAGCACTTCGTGGTCAACGAGATCAACACCATCCCGGGCTCGCTGGCCCGCTACCTGTGGGTGGATCCGGCGCTGCCGTTCGCCACCCTGCTGCACGACCTGCTGGATGAGGCCCGTCAGCGCCCCACCCACGCCTACTCGGCCGCAGGGGCCGACGGGACGGTCCTGCGGACGGCCGGATCGATCGCCGGCAAGTTGGGCTGAGGCGTTTGGCCGTCCGCCGGCTCCAACTCCTGCCCGACGAGCGGGTGCTGGTCGACATCCGACCCCACTGGACGTACCTCTCGGGCCCTCTGGCCGTGGCCACGCTGGTCATCGCCGTCGGGGTGGCGCTCGACGTGGGCTTCCCCCACACCTCGGTGACGGTCCACTGGATCGAGGGACTGGTGGTGGCGGTGCCCTGCCTGTGGCTGGCCACCCGGGCCGCCCGGTGGTGGACCAGCAGCCTGGTGCTGACCTCGGTCCGGCTGGTCGAACAGTGGGGAGTGCTCTCTCCGCGGTACGCCGAGACCCCGCTGGCCGACGTGGTCTCGGTCCTGGCCGTCCAGTCGATGGTGCGCCGCATCCTCGGCACCGGCCATCTGGAGCTCGAGATCCGCGGCGAAGAGCAGATCCGCCGCATCGACGACGTGCGCAAGCCGGTGATCCTGCAGCGGATCATCACCCGGCGGCTGCACCCCTCCGGCCAGGACCAGAACCAGCTGGGCTACGGGTAGCAGGGCCGGGCCGACCGAGCGGATCAGGCTCTCGCCGCCAGCGTCCCGTCGGCGGCCCGGACGGCCCAGGCCGGTGTGGGCCACGCCGCCGTGTCGACCGACCCCGGCCGGGTCAGGGCCACCACGCACCCCCCGAACCCGGCGCCGGTCATCCGGGCCCCGAACACCCCCGGCATGGCGCTCAGGTCGGCCACCAGCCTGTCCAGCACCGGCGTGGTGACCGCGAAGTCGCGGGCCAGGCTGCGGTGGCTCTCCGAGAGGAGGGCCCCCGCTCCGGCCAGGTCGCCGGCCACCAGGGCGTCGGCGGTGTCGCGGACCCGGGAGCACTCGGTGACGACGTGGCGGGCCCGGCGGCGCAGGACCGGATCGTCCAGCGCCCCGAGCAGGGCGGCCAGGTCGGCGGGTCCACACCGTCCGAGCGGGCCCACCTCGGCCTCGGCGGCGCGGCACTCGGCCACGCGGGTGGCGTACTCGGAGGCCTGCAGGGTCCGCGGCTGCCCACTGTCGACCACCACGATCTCGGCGTCGGCCGGGATGGCCACGGGCAGGACGTCCAGCGTGTCGAAGTCGATGAGCAAGGCGTGGCCGGCCCGGCCCCCGGCGCAGACCAGGGGATCCATCAGGCCCACCGGCACGCCGACGGCGTGCTCGGCCTGCTGGCACAGGCGGGCGATCTCCCAGGCGGCACCCGGCCCCCCGAAGACCTCGACCAGGGCGACCGAGACAGCCGCACTGGAGGACAGCCCGGACCCCACCGGGAGGGTGGACTCCATGGTGAGCGTGCCGCCCGTGTGGAGGTGGCACCGGGTGGCCACGGCCACCACCAGGCGGGCCCAGGCCGGCTCGAACGATGCCGGGTCCGCGGCCGGTTGCGGATCGCCGGCCAGGAGGACGGTGGCCGGCTCGGCGAACGCCGAGGAGACCACCTCGAGCGTCCGGCTCCCGGTGGGGGTGAAGGTGACGGTGACTCCGAGGCCCACCGCCAGGGGCAGGGCCACACCGTGGTTGTAGTCGGTGTGGTCCCCGATCAGGTTCACCCGACCCGGTCCCACCGCTCGTCGGGCCTCGGGCAACGGCGCACGCTCCTCGGACGGAAGGCTCGGGTGACGGTCGGGCGGGGCTGGACGGATCCCGGCCCAGCGGGCAGGCTACCCGGTCCGATCGTCGCATTTGACCTCCGGGGGCCGGAAGGGCCACCATCCGCCCATGACAATCACCTTCTCGTCCGGACCGGACGCTCCCCGGTGAGCGGCCCCCTCGAGGGCGTCCGCATCGTCGAACTGGCCGGGCTCGGGCCCGCACCGTTCGCCGGCATGATGCTGGCCGACGCCGGCGCCGACATCATCCGCATCGACCGGTCGGACCGGGCCTCGTACCCGCCCAACACGGCCCCCCACGTGGACCTGATGAACCGAGGCCGGCGCTCGGTCGCCGTCGACCTCAAGCACGCCGACGGGGTGGCCCTGGTCCTCCGGCTACTGGAGGGCGCGGACGGCCTGATGGAGGGCTTCCGCCCCGGCGTCGCCGAGCGGCTCGGCCTGGGGCCCGAGGTCTGCCTCGAGCGCAATCCCCGGCTGGTCTACGGCCGGATGACCGGGTGGGGCCAACAAGGGCCCATGGCCGCGACGGCCGGGCACGACATCGACTACATCGCCCTGGCCGGGGCCCTCGAACCCGTGGGCCGGGCCGGGGACCGACCGGTGCCCCCCCTGAACCTGGTCGGCGACTTCGGGGGCGGCGGCATGTTGCTGGCCTTCGGGATGTGTGCCGCCATCATCAGTGCTCGCCAGACCGGTACCGGCCAGGTCATCGACGCGGCGATGGTGGACGGCGCCGCCTCGCTGATGACCATGACGTACACCTTGATGTCGGCCGGTATCTGGAAGGACCAGCGGGGGACCAACCTGCTCGACACCGGCGCCCACTTCTACGAGGTGTACGAGACCTCCGACGGCGGGTACTTCGCCCTCGGGGCCATCGAGCCCCAGTTCTACGCCGAGCTGATCCGGCGGCTGGGGCTGGAAGAGGAGGACCTGCCCGACCAGATGGACCGGGAGGCGTGGCCCCGGATGAAGGAGCGCTTCGCCGCCCTGTTCGCCACCAAGACCCGCAAGGAGTGGGAGCTGATCTTCGAGGGGAGCGACGCCTGCGCCGCGCCCGTGTTGTCCCCGGTGGAGGCACCGGACCACCCCCACATGAGGGCCCGGGGGACCTTCACCGAGGTGGCCGGCGTGATCCAGCCGGCCCCGGCCCCGCGGTTCGAGGGCACGCCGGGGGCCATCCGGTGCCCGCCCCCCAACCCCGGCCAGGACGGCGACCAGGCCCTGGCCGACTGGGGACTGGAGCCGAACGAGGTGGCCGGCCTGCGCCGGTCGGGGGCCATCGCCTAGGCCGACCGGCCCGCCGGCCGGCCTACAGGTTGACGACCGGGCAGGTCACCGTGCGAGTGATCCCCTCGATCAGCTGGATGGCCCCGACCACCATCCGCCCCAGTTCGTCCACCGTCTCGGCCTCGGTCCGGACGATCACGTCGTAGGGACCGGTGACCCCCTCGGCGGCCAGTACACCGTCCAAGGCGGCCACGGTGCGGGCCACGGTGGCCGCCTTCCCGACCTCGGTCTGGATGAGCACGTAGGCGTTGACCGGCATGGGACTCCTCCGTAGCGATGGCGGGCGGCGACGGTGCCGATGGTACTGCCCCTCCGGGGCCGGCCCCGTGGGTCGTCGCCCGCCGGCCAGGAGAACGGTGGGCCCGTCCCGGAGGGCCGGACGCCTACCATGCCGTTGTGGGTGTACGGGAGCGCAGCGACCAGTTCAAGCGCTTGGCCCGCTCGGCCATCACCGACCTGTTCGACCAGCGCCGGCCGTTCGGGCGGCTGGCTCTGACCCACGTCCTGATGACGGCGGGCGACACCCTGTTCGCGGTGTCGCTGGCCGGCTCCCTGTTCTTCTCCATCTCGCCGACTGCGGCCAAGGACAAGGTGCTGCTCTACCTGCTCTTGACCATGGGACCGTTCGCCGTGGTGGCGCCGGCCCTCGGTCCCCTCATCGACCGCAGCCGGGGGGCCCGGCGGGCCATGGTGGTGGCCTCGGCGGTGGGCCGCGCCGCGCTCTGCCCGTTCCTGGCCCGGGACATCCACTCGCTGCTGCTGTTCCCCGAGGCCTTCGCCATGCTCGTCCTGTCGAAGGTGTACCTGGTCACCAAAGGGGCCCTGGTGCCGGAGATGGCGGCGCTGGGCATGCTGGACGAGGCGGCGGGGTCCACCGAGGGCGGCGATGCCGGATCGGGTCGCGCCGTCAGGGCCGCCGAGGAGGAGGCCAGGATCGCCGCCGCCCGGGCCGGGCCCGGGCCCCAGCCGCCCCTGGGCCCCGATCCCACCCCGCCCTACGGGACACCGGTGATCCGGGTGGAGGACCCCGGCACCGGTGAGGAGCTGGTGGAGCCGGACCTGGCCACGCTCAACGCCCGCCTGGGCCTCTTGGCGTCGCTGGCCGGGTTGGCGTTCGCCGTCCCCGCCGTGATCATCCTCAAGCTGGGTGGGGCGGCCAGCGTGATCTGGGTGAGCATCGCCGTCTTCGCCGCCGCCGCCGCGGCCGGCGCCCGGTTGCCCGTGCCCCGTCGGCTGGCCCGCAGGCTGAACGCCCGACCCCCCGGGGGCCGAGGTGGCCGCCACCGGACCCCCTCTGAGGACTCGTTGGCCGGCACCTCGGTGGCGGCGTCCGACGCGGGGATTGGGATGGCACCGGACTTCGACCCGGAGTGGGCCGGGGACGAGGAGGACCTGGCCGCCTTCCGGCCCATCGCCGACACCGAGGTGATCCTGGCCCTGATGCCCATGTCGGTGCTGAAGGCCCTGGTCGGATTCACCACCTTCCTGTTCGCCTTCGGGCTGCGGCGCTCGGGGGCGGCCACCTGGTGGTTCGGCTTCGTGCTGGGTGGCCTCACCGCCGGGGCACTGGTCGGGGTGCTCCTCGTGTCGAGGATCCGCCGTTACCTCGACGAGCAGCAGATGCTCACCGGCTCGCTGCTCCTGGTCTCGGCGGTGACGGTGGCCGGCGCCTTCTACCCCGTGCGGTGGTTCTGGGCGGTGATCGCCCTGGTGGTGGGGTTGGCCAGCGCGGTGGCCAAGCCGTCCTTCGACGCCCTGGTCCAGCGGCACGTACGGGAGTCCAACCAGGGCCGGGCCTTCGCCCGATTCGAGACCCGGTTCCAGCTCATGTGGGTGGTGGGTTCGTTCGTCCCGGTGGTGCTCTCCCTGCCGGTGGCGGCCGGCAGCCTGGTGATGGCGGTGGTGGCCGCGGTCGGAGCGCTCTCCTACATGAGCTCTCGGCGGGCGGTCCAGGGGAGCCAGAGGATGCGCCCGGCCACCTGACCGGGCAACGGCTCCCTCGGACCGGGTACCCCCGCTTCGCTCAGCCCAACCGCTCCTCCAGCCGGTCCACTTCGGCGGCCAGCTGGGGGGGAGCTTGTCGCCGAAGGTGGCGTAGTGCTCGCGGATGCTCGGCACCTCGGCCCGCCACTCCTCGACGTTGACGGTGAGGAGCTTCTCCATGTCCTCCGCCGACACGTCCAGCCCGTCGGTGTCGATGGCCCCGGCCGCCGGGATGTACCCGATGGGGGTCTCGGTCGCCTCACCGGTGCCGCTCACCCGCTCGAACACCCACTCCAGCACGCGGGAGTTCTCGCCGTAGCCCGGCCACAGCCAGCGCCCGTCGGCGTCCTTGCGGAACCAGTTGACGTAGAAGATCTTGGGGAGCTTCTCGGGATCGGCCGAGGCCCCGATGCTGAGCCAGTGGGCGAAGTAGTCGGCCATGTTGTACCCGCAGAAGGGGAGCATGGCGAAGGGGTCGCGGCGCAGGTTCCCGACGGCACCGGCCGCCGCCGCCGTGGTCTCCGAGGCCATGATCGATCCCAGGAACACGCCGTGCTCCCAGTCCCGCGACTGGAAGACCAGCGGGACCACCGAGGCGCGCCGTCCGCCGAAGAGGATGGCGTCGATGGGCACACCGGCGGGGTCCTCCCACTCCGAGGCGATGGCCGGGTCCTGGGAGGCGGGGACGGTGAACCGGGCGTTGGGGTGGGCGGCCGGCGATCCCGCCTCGGGCGTCCACGACTCGCCCTTCCACGAGGTCAGGTGGGCCGGGGCGTCGTCGGTCATCCCCTCCCACCACACGTCCCCGTCGTCGGTCAGGGCCGTATTGGTGAAGATGGCGTTGCCGTCGAGGGTCAGCATGGCGTTGGGGTTGGTGTGGCTGTTGGTGCCCGGGGCCACACCGAAGAAGCCGGCCTCCGGATTGATGGCGTAGAGCCGGCCGTCGGGGCCGAACTTCATCCAGCAGATGTCGTCGCCCACCGTCTCGACCTTCCAGTCGGGGAGGGTGGGGATGAGCATGGCCAGGTTGGTCTTGCCGCAGGCCGAGGGGAAGGCGCCCGTCACGTACCGTGTCTCACCGGCGGGGGACGTGAGCTTCAGGATCAGCATGTGCTCGGCCAGCCAGTTGTCGTCCCGGGCCATGACCGAGGCGATGCGCAGGGCGAAGCACTTCTTGCCCAGCAGGGCGTTCCCGCCGTAGCCCGAGCCGTAGGACCAGATCTCGCGGGTCTCGGGGAAGTGGACGATGTACTTGTTCTCCGCGTCGCACGGCCAGGCCACATCGGCCTGGCCCTCGGCCAGGGGGGCGCCCACCGAGTGGAGGCAGGGGACGAACTCGCCGTCCTCGCCGAGGACCTCGAGCGCCCCCCGTCCCATGCGGGTCATGATCCGCATGGACACGGCCACGTACGCCGAGTCGGTGATCTCCACCCCGATGTGGGCGATCGTGGAACCCAGCGGTCCCATGGAGAAGGGGACCACGTACATGGTCCGGCCCTTCATCGAGCCCCGGAACAGATCGGTGAGGACGCCGCGCATCTCGGCCGGGTCCCGCCAATTGTTGGTCGGCCCGGCGTCGGACTCGAGGGTCGAACAGATGTAGGTGCGGTCCTCGACGCGGGCCACGTCACCCGGATCGGAGTGGGCCCAGTAGCTGTTGGGCCGCTTGGCGTCGGACAGCTTGGTGAAGGTGCCGTTGTCCACCAGGAGCTGGCACAGGCGGTCGTACTCCTCGGCCGACCCGTCGCACCACTCGACTGCGGCCGGCTCGGCCAGTGCGGCGATCTCGTCCACCCATGCGATCAGCTTCTTGTTGGCGGTCGGTGGCATGGGCTGGGTGGTCCTCCTCGGGATTCCGGCGGGGCGCTGCCGGCGAACCGGGCCTCGGTGCGGCCTGTCCACCGGATATCCACCGATTGTAGTGGCGCAACTGCCCCTCAATGGTAGGCAAGTGGGGTGCAGAGTCCCAATTCCGGGGGTGTCCCGGGCCGTGCCCCGGGCCCGCCGGGACCGGTCGACGAGTTCGATGCCATCGCCCGGCTGCGCATCCAGTTCGAGGCGGCGGCCCGGCGACGCGCTCCCGGTGGCCGGGTCCCTCCGCTGGGTGACACGTGGATCGGGGACGACGCCGCCGTGGTCGGCCTGCCCTCGGGGGAACGGGCCGTGGCCGCCAGCGACCTGGTGGTGGCGGGCGTCCACGTCGACCCCGACCTCTCGAGTCCCGAGGACATCGGCTACAAGGCCTTGATGGTGGCGGTCTCCGACCTCGCCGCCATGGGGGTCCGACCCGACTACGCCCTGGTGTCGGTGGCCGGTCCCAAGGGCACCGCACTCGAGCGGCTGGGAGCCGGACTGGCCGAGGCCGCCGGGGACGCCTCCTGTGTGATCGTGGGCGGCGACCTGGCCTCGTCGCCGGTGCTGGTCCTGTCGACCGCGGTCCTCGGCCTGGCCGAGTCCGGGGGGCCGGCCCCGCTGCTGCGCTCGGGAGCCCGGGCCGGGGACCGACTGTTCGTCACCGGCCACCTGGGCCGGTCGGCCGCCGGCCTGCGGTTGCTGCGCACGGACGGATCCGACCACCTCCAGCCGCCTGACTCCGACCTCGTCCGGGCCCACCGCCGACCGACGGCCCGCCTGGCCGAAGGGGAGGCCGCCCGGCGCAGCGGGGCCTCGGCGGCCATCGATCTGTCCGACGGGCTGGTGGCCGACGTGGTCCACCTGGCCGAGGCCTCCGGGGTCGGGGCGGCCCTCGGGTCCGTGCCGGTGGCGAACGGTGCCACCCGGGGTGAGGCGCTGGGCGGGGGAGAGGACTACGAGCTGCTGGTGGCCACCGGGGCCCCGGACGACCTGGTGGCCGCGTTCCGGGCCGCCGGGCTGAGGGACCCGCTGCCCGTGGGCTGGTGTACCGACCAGCCTGGGCAGCACACCCTGGACGGGGATCCCCTGCCGCCGGGGGGTTGGCGGCACCAGTTCTAAGGAAACCCACAGGAGCATCCGGCACCATGGGGGGATGCGCAGGATGGTCCGACGGGACCGAACGGATGGCGGCGGGTGGTGACGAAGACATCGGCCGGGCACCGCATCCTGGTGGTGGACGACGAGAGGAGCATCACCGACCTCCTGACCATGGCCCTGCAGCTCCAGGGAGCCACGGTGGAGGTGGCCCATACCGGCACCGAGGCCCTCCGGGCCGTCCAGGCGTTCCGACCCCATCTTGTCGTCCTGGACGTGATGCTGCCCGACCTCGACGGCTTCACCGTGCTCGAGCGCCTGGGCCACGAGCGGCAGACTTCGGACATCCCGGTCCTGTTCCTCACCGCCCGCGGTGACCTCGACGACCGTCTGCGGGGACTGGCGCTGGGCGGCGACGACTACATGACCAAGCCGTTCAGCGTCGAGGAGATGCTGCTGCGGGTCAACGCCATCCTGCGCCGGGCCGAGGGTGACACCGAGGTCGGACCCCGGCTGGTGGTGGCCGACGTGGCGCTGGACGAGGAGAGCCACGAGGTGAGCCGCGGCGGCGTGGCCGTGGAGCTCACGCCCACCGAGTTCCGGCTCCTCCACTACCTCATGATGAACGCCGGTCAGGTGGTGTCCAAGGCCCAGATCCGGGACCGGGTGTGGGACTACAGCTTCGACGGCAAGGTCAACATGGTCGAGGTCTACGTCAGCTACCTGCGCAAGAAGCTCGACGCCCACGGCCCACCGCTGATCCGCACCGTGCGGGGCATCGGGTACAGCATGCGGGTCCGCCCGGTGCCCGGGGGCCCGGGGGACGCCGCCGGGTCCGGGCCCGGGGCGGCGGGCGCGTGACCCTCCGCCTCCGCCTCCTCCTGCTGCTGGTGGGGATCGTGGCCGCCGGCCTGATCATCTCCGATGTCGTCACCTACAACGCGCTGCGGTCCTTCCTGACCACCCGGGTGGACCAGCAGCTGCAGGTGGCGGCCTTCCCGGTGGGCCGGGCCCTCCTCTCGTCCTCCGGCCTCGGCCCGCAGGTGCCGGCGGCCCCGCCCGACGTTTCCGTGGGCCGCGGCACGCCGTCCACCGGCCCGACCCCGACGGGAACGACGCAGAGGGGCAGATCCCTCACGCCCACCAACCCGCTCGCCTCGCCGGGTGCCTTCCGCAACGGCGGCGGCCTCTTCGGGCACGGCCGGGCCGCTGACCGGGGGGTGCTGGTGCCACCGGGCACCTACGGTCAGCTGCGGAGTCCCCAGGGCACCGTCCAGGCCCACCTGTTCTTCGCCTACGGCGGCAAGGCGCCTTCGGCCCCGACGATCCCGGCCAGGTTGCCCGGCCGCGGCCTGCCGGCCAGTCGGGACTACTACTTCACCACCTCGGGCACCGGACCCGGGGCCGTCAACTACCGGGCCCTGGCCAAGCCCCTGGCCGACGGGAGGGGCGTGATCGTGGTGGCCGTGCCGTTGGGCGATCTCGAGTCCACGCTGCGGCACCTGCTGTGGATCGAGCTCGTCGTCTCCGGGTTGGTGCTGCTCGGGTTGGGGGTGCTCTCGTGGGTGATGGTGCGCCGGGACCTCCGACCGCTCGAGTCGATGACCCGCACCGCCGGGGCCATCGCCCAGGGGGACATGACCCAGCGGGTCTCCCCGGTGTCGGGCGGCACCGAGGTGGGTCAGCTGGGCGAGGCGTTCAACACCATGATCGACGAGATCGAGATGGCCTTCGCCCAGCGGACGGAGTCCGAGGACCGGCTTCGGCGCTTCCTGGCCGACGCCTCCCACGAGCTGCGCACCCCGCTCACCTCGATCCTCGGGTACTCGGAGCTCTTCGACCTCGGGATGCAGGACCGGCCGGCCGACCTGGCCGTGTCCCTGCGGCACATCCGGGACGAGGCCGGACGCATGGCCACCCTGGTCGACGACCTGTTTCTCCTGGCCCAGCTGGACCACGAGCGACCGATGCGCATCGAGCAAGTGGACCTGGTCGAGCTGGTCCACCGGGCCGCCGACGGGGTCTCGGTGTCCTCCCCCGACCGGCCGGTGGTGGTGGAGGGGGACGGGCCGGTGGTGGTGGAGGGGGACCCCGACCGGCTGCGCCAGGTGGTGGACAACCTGGCCGGCAACGCCGTGGGCCACACGCCACCCGGCACGGCCGTCGAGATCCGGGTAGCCGCGGACGCCCCACGGTCGGCCACGGGCGGTCCGGTCGGGGCGGTCATCACCGTCCACGACGACGGGCCGGGCATCGACCCGGTCGACGCCCCCCGCGTCTTCGAGGCGTTCTACCGGTCGGACCCGTCGCGATCCCGCTCGTCGGGTGGCGCCGGTCTCGGCCTGGCCATCGTGGCCGCCATCGTCGAGGCCCACGGGGGCAGCGTGGCCCTCCTGCCCGGACCGGGGGCCACCTTCGAGGTGCGGCTCCCCGTCACCCAGCCTCGTCCCGTGCCCAACCCCACGGCCGAAGTCTCGACGACGACCGCTCCGGTCACCGTCCCCGCACCCCCGCCCCGACCGGCGGGAGGCTGACCGCCACCTAGGAGCGGCGCCGGCGCGGGCCACGGCCGACGCCGGACGGAGGGGTCCCGAGGCCCGCATCTGCGGCCGCCATCGTCAGATCGCCGGGCGGCGGGGCGCGGCCGGTCGGTCGGGCCGAGCGGTGTGGCGTCGGGGGCGCCGGCTCCGGCGCCCCCGACCAGCGGGAAGTCGGACCGGGGACTTCAGACCGGGATGTTCCGGACCGGCGGCTTGGTGACCTTGCCGGACCGGATGCAGGAGGTGCAGACATTGAGGCGCGTGGGGGAACCGTCCACCAGCGCCCGGACCCGCTGGATGTTCGGGTCCCAACGGCGCTTGGTCCGGCGGTGGGAGTGGCTGATGTTCATACCGAACGACGGCTTCTTGCCGCAGACCTCGCACACCGCTGCCATGACACTCCGACTTCCTCGTAGGATCCTCTGGGTAAGGCACAAAGGTTAGCATCCTGGCCATGGTGGTCCTCGACGCGCTCGGTGCAGCGGAGCTGTCTGACGTGATCACCGAGTTCCGCGACGGGCTCCGGTCCCACCGTGAGTTCATCAACCGGCTGAACGTCTACCCGGTCCCGGACGGCGACACCGGCACCAACATGGCCCTCACGCTGGAGTCGGTGACCGACGAGCTCGACCGGTTGGACTCACCCGACCTCGACGCCACCTGCCGGGCCATCGCTCACGGCTCCCTGATGGGGGCCCGGGGCAACTCCGGGGTCATCCTCTCGCAGCTCCTCCGGGGACTGTCCGAAGGCCTCAACTGCCCCTCCGGCCGTCCCGGGCCGATCGAGCTGTCCGAGGCGCTGACCATCGCCGACAAGCTGGCGCGCGAGGCGGTCATGCGGCCGGTCGAAGGCACCATCCTGACCGTGGCCCGAGGAGCGGCCGAGGGGGCCCTCGCCGCGGTGGAGGCGGGCCGGACCCTGGTGGGGGTGGCCGAGGCGTCCCGGGCGGCAGCCGCCGAAGCCCTGGCCCAAACGCCCTCGCTCCTGCCCGTTCTGGAGCAGGCGGGCGTGGTGGACGCCGGCGGCACCGGCTTCCTGCTGCTGCTCGACGCCCTGCTGACCGTGGTGGACGGGCGGGGCATGCCGTTGCCCTCGGAACTGCCGGACACCCTGTTCGGACCGCTCAACCCCGAGGCTCCGGGCATGGCAGCACCGGCCACGTACGGGAACCACGAGGCCGATGCCGCCCAGCGCGCCCTGTCCGGGCTCCGCTACGAGGTCATGTACCTCCTCGAGGCCCCCGACGACACCATCTCCTCGTTCAAAGAGGTCTGGGCCGGACTCGGGGACTCCATCGTGGTGGTGGGCGGGGAGGGTCTGTGGAACTGTCACATCCACACCGACGACATCGGGGCGGCCATCGAGGCCTCGCTCGATGCCGGTCGACCCCGCAACCTGCGGGTCACCGACCTCTTGGAGCAGGTGGAGGAGGAGCGTTGGGTGCGCGAAGGCGCCGGCACCGTGGGCACCGGCCCGTCGGCCACCCCACCAGGGCCGCCCCCGACCACCGGTGTCGTGGCCGTGGCCACCGGCGACGGCATCGGGCGCATCTTCCGGTCCCTCGGGGTCCAGGGGCTCATCGCCGGCGGGCAGTCCATGAACCCGTCCACCGCCGAGCTGGTCGAAGCCGTGGAGGCGGTCCGGTCCGACTCGGTCATCATCCTCCCCAACAACGGCAACATCCGGCCGGTGGCCGAGCGGGTCAACGATCTGACGTCCAAGTCCGTGTGGGTGGTGCCCACCGACACGATCGCCGAAGGGTTTGCCGCCCTGCTGGCCTACGACCCCGAGGCCGACGGCTCCCTCAACGCCCAGACCATGGAGACCTCGGCCCGCAGCGTGGTGGCCGGGGAGGTCACCCGGGCGGTGCGGGACTCCGACAGCCGGGCCGGCCCGATCAGCACCGGTGACTGGCTGGGCCTGTCCCGCAGCGGCATCGAGGTGGTGAGGGACTCCCTGGCCGGCGCGGCGTGCGACCTGCTCGACACGCTGGTCGACGAGAGTCACGCCCTCGTCACCATCATCGAGGGCGAGGGGTCGGGCGCGGCCGACACCCGCCGCATCACCGAATGGCTGCGCGACCAGCGACCCGATGTGGAGACCGAGGTGCACCACGGGGGCCAGCCCCTCTACCCGTACCTGTTCTCCATCGAGTGAGCCCTTCCGCCCCGACCCAGGGCACCGGGAGGACCGAACGCAAGCTCCGGCAACTGGCGGAGCTCCCGGTGGCGGAGTTGCGGACGGTCGGACCGAAGACCGAGCGCGAACTGGCGGAGCTCGGGATCGAGTCGGTGCTCGACCTGCTGACCCACTACCCCCGTCGCTACATCGACGGCACCCGCCTGCTCCCGATCGCCGAGCTGGCGGAAGGGGAGAAGGCGTCGGTGCTGGCCCGGGTGGTCCGGGTGGGCCAGGCGTCGTCCGGCTACGGACGCGGCCGCCGTCGCGGGCCGTCGAGGGTCGAACTGCAGATCGCCGACGAGAGCGGCCGCCTCCGGGTGGTCTTCTTCAACCAGGCCTGGCGGGCCAAGCAGCTGCCGGTGGGGACGCTGGCCCTGTTCTTCGGGTCCATCGGCTCCTACCGGGACGCCCTCCAGCTGAACAGTCCCATGGCCGAGGTCCTCGAGCTGGCCGGGGGGGACGGCGAGGACAGCGGGGACGACGAGGACCGGGAACCCGGGCACGAACAGGACGGAGGGGCACTTCGCGGGCGGATCTATCCCGTCTACCCGTTGACCGACAAGGCCAAGCTCACGTCGATCCGCATCGGCAGGATCACCGGCGAGGCCCTCGACCGGGCCAAGGACTTCGCCGATCCGGTGGAGCCGTCCTGGCGGGACCGCTTCGGGCTGGTCGACCGCACCACCGCCTTCGACCACATCCACCGCCCGGCCGCCATGGACGAGACCGAACCGGCCCGTCGGCGGCTGGCCTTCGACGAGCTGTTCCGCCTGCAGCTTGCCCTCGTCCTGCGCCAGGCCCGACTGCAGCGCGACGCCCGCGGCATCCGGCATGTGGTCGGCTCCGCCAACGGCACCGACCGGGCGGACGGAGCCGAAGGAGCCGGCGAAGCCGACGGAGCCGGCGGAGCGTCCACCCTGGTCCAGCAGTTCCTCGCCGGTCTGCCTTTCGAGCTGACGCGGGCCCAACGGGACGCCATGGCCGCCATCCGCGCCGATCTGGCCGCCTCCCTGCCCATGCACCGCCTGCTGCAGGGGGATGTGGGTTCGGGCAAGACGGTGGTGGCCGTGGCCGCCATGCTGACCGCCACCCAGGGCGGGCACCAGGCCGCGCTGATGGCCCCGACCGAGGTGCTGGCCGAGCAGCACGCCCAGGAGGTCCGCTCACTGCTGGCCGGCCTGACCGTCCCCGACCCGTCGACCCTCGAGGGCCGCCGCCCGCTGGGCGTGGCTCTGCTGACCAACCGGAGCGGTGCCGCCGAGCGGAGCCGCATCCACGCCGGGTTGGCCGACGGCACGGTCGACATCCTCATCGGCACCCATGCCCTGCTGACCGACCAGGTGGCCTTCTCCTCGCTCGGGGTGGTGGTCATCGACGAGCAGCACCGGTTCGGGGTGGAGCAACGGGCCGCCCTCCGGGCCAAGGGCCGGGGGGCGGACGGCACCGGCCGGGATCCCGACCTGCTGGTCATGACGGCCACCCCCATCCCGCGCACGGCGGCCATGGTGGTCTTCGGCGATCTGGACATGACCATCATCGACGAGCTGCCCCCCGGGCGGCAGCCGGTCGTCACCCGGTGGCTGCGTACGCCGCTCGAGGTCGGGGAGGCGTGGTCGCGGGTGCGGGACGAAGTGGCGGCCGGCCACCGCGCCTTCGTGGTCTGCCCCCTGGTGGAGGGCTCGGACCGGGTGCAGGCCACCTCGGTGGTGGCCGAGGCCGATCGGCTGGCCGCGGCGGAGCTGGCCGGTCTGCGGGTGGGGCTGCTGCACGGCCAGCTGCCGTCGGCCGAGAAGGAGCGGGTCATGGCCGAGTTCCGGTCCGGCACGCTGGAGGTGCTGGTGGCCACCACCGTGATCGAGGTGGGGGTGGACATCCCCGAGGCCTCGGTCATGGTCATCGAGGACGCCGACCGGTTCGGTATCGCCCAGCTGCACCAGCTGCGGGGCCGGGTGGGCCGGGGGACGGAGCCGGCCTGGTGCTACCTGCTGTCCGAGAGCGAGGCGGCCGAGCCGGAGGCCCGACTGTCGGCCATGGAGGGCACCACCGACGGCTTCGCCCTCGCCGAGGTGGACCTCCAGTTGCGGGGCGAGGGCACCATCCTCGGCGCGCGTCAGAAGGGACGGAGCGATCTGCGTCTGGCCAGGCTCATCGGCGACCAGGATCTCGTGGTCCGGGCCCGGGAGATGGCCGTGTCGCTGGTGGGCGAGGACCCCGGGCTGACCGAGCACGAGCTGCTGGTCGAGGAGCTCCGCATCTTCATCGACGACGACGAGGCCGAGTTCCTGTTCAAGAGCTGAGTCCGGCGTGCCGCCGGCCGCCGCCACCGCTTCCGGGCCGGCCGGGCCGGCCGGTAGGCTGATGACGTGCGTGTCATCGGTGGAGACCTTGGTGGCCGCCGCTTGGCGGCACCCCCGGGGATGTCGGTCCGCCCCACCTCCGACCGGGTCCGCGAGGCCATCTTCGACATCCTGTTCAGCCACGGAGGGGTGGAGGGGGCGCAGG
The DNA here is from genome assembly GCA_963812525.1 of uncultured Acidimicrobiaceae bacterium. GTDB lineage: Bacteria > Actinomycetota > Acidimicrobiia > Acidimicrobiales > RAAP-2 > Bog-756. Next base: position 937,891 of record CAWEVL010000011.1, on the reverse strand, counting down.
TGGTCGACCTCTTCGCCGGCACCGGCGCCCTGGGCATCGAGGCCCTGTCGCGTGGCGCGGCCACCGTGACCTTCGTCGAGCGGGACCCCGCCGCCCTGGCCGCCATCCGGGCCAACCTGGTCTCCGTCGGTCTGGGGGAGGCGGAGCGGGACGGGGACGCCACCGTGGTGCGGGCCGACGCCGAGTCCTGGGTGACCTCCACCGCGTCCCGCTACGACCTGGCCCTCGTCGACCCGCCCTACCGGTTCGACGGGTGGCCGGGCCTGGTGGCGCGGCTGCCCGCCGATCTGGCCGTTCTCGAATCCGGGGCCGAGATCACCGCTCCCGAGGGGTGGGTGGTCATCAAATCGAGGCGGTATGGGGGTACCATCGTCACCGTGGCCCGTCCGGAACTGGTCACGGAGACCCGTCCGGAAATGGCTGCGGAGAAAGGTGCCTCGTGAGGATTGCGCTCATCCCTGGGTCCTTCGACCCGGTGCACAACGGACACCTCGAGGTGATCGAGCGGGCCACCCGCCTGTTCGACGAGGTGGTGGTGGCCACCCTCCGCAATCCGCAGAAGAGCGGCGCCCTGTTCGAGCTGGAGGAGCGCCAGGAGATGCTGGAGGAGTCCCTCGCCCACCTGGCCAACGTGCGCATCGTCTCCCTGTCCACCTTGGTGGTCAACGTGGCCCAGGACGTCGGCGCCAGCGTCATCGTGAAGGGTCTGCGGGCGGTGTCGGACTTCGAGAACGAGATGCAGATGGCCCAGATGAACAAACAGCTCTCCGGGGTGGAGACCCTGTTCATCCCCACCAGCTCGACCCACTCCTTCATCGCTTCCAAGCTCCTGCGGGAGGTGGCCCGGTTCGGCGGCGATGTGACGTCCTTCGTTCCCGAGTTGGTGGCCCAGCGCCTCAAGGAGAAGTTTGCCGATGAGTGATCTCTTCGAGGACCTCGACCGGGAGCGGGCGGCCGGCGAGGAGCTCGATGCCGAGGCGCTGATCAGGAGCGCCCTGGACCTGGTGCAGACGGCCAAGGCCATGCCGCTGTCGGCCTCGGTGCTGGTGTCCAGGGAGGAGCTGGCCGAACTGTTGCAGGCCGCGCTCGATCGGATGCCCGACGAGCTACGGCAGGCGCGGTGGCTCCTGAAGGAGCGGGAAGAGTTCCTGGCCGAGAAGGGCCGTGAGGCCGACGCCCTGCTGGAGGAGGTGCGGGTCCAGGCGGAGCGGATGGTCCAGCGCACCGAGATCGTCCGGCAGGCCAACCACGTGGCCCAGCGCATCCTCGACGACGCCAACGAGGAGGCCCGTCGCATGCGCCACGAGGCCGAGGACTACGCCGACCAGAAGCTGGCCAGCTTCGAGATCGTGCTCGACCGGACCATGAAGACCGTCCAGGCCGGCCGCGAGAAGCTCCAGGTCACACCCATCCCCAACGTGGACATCGGGGAGGGTGGGTTGACCTCGGTGGCGCCCTCCCCCGGCACCAACGGGACCGGGAGCCGGGCCGACGAGCCGGAGGGCTTCTTCGACCAGGATCTCGCCTGAGCCGATCGAGCCGGTGAGGAGCGACCCCACTCCGGTCGGCCCCGTGCAGGCCGTGGAGCCCGGGACCCCAGCCGCGGCCCCGACCCCCGCGTTCGGGGACGGTGCGGCTCGCCGAGCCCCGCGGCCGTTCATCGTGCAGGTGGCGGCGGTGCGCAAGGTGGCCGGCACCACCCGGCAGGTGACCCGCAGCGGGGTGATCGACGGCCTCGCCGCCGTCGGGGTGTCGGTGCCGAGCGGTTCCCCCATCTGTGCCGACGTCGAGCTGGCGTCGTACCCCGGGGGCATCACGGTCTCCGGCACGGTGACCGCTCCGTGGGAGGGCGAGTGCCGCCGGTGCGGCGGACCGGTGACCGGCCAGGTGACGGCCCGGGTGCGCGAGCGCTACGCGCCGGACGGGGGCACCGATGCCGACGAGGAGGCCTACCCGCTGGCCGGGGACGAGCTGGACCTGGAGCCGCTGGCCCGTGATGCCGTGCTGCTCGACCTGCCCCTTGCCCCGCTGTGCTCCGAGGGGTGCCTGGGCCTGTGCCCCCAGTGCGGGGCCAACTGGAACGAGGGGTCCTGCGGCTGCCCTCCGGTCACCGATGCCCGGTGGGCGGCGCTCGACCCCCTGCGGGACCCGTAGGGACGGGTCCCCGTCGTCCCGGTCCGGTCCCGATCGTCTGGTCTGCACCTGAGCGGTCCGAGCGGGGGCGTGCTCAACGGCGGGCCGGCATCGCCTAGGATGCCATCCCTATGGCCGTACCGAAGAAGAAGACCTCCAAGGCGAAGAGCCGCAGTCGCCGGGCATCCAACTGGGTGCTGAAGGCGCCGGCCCGCTCCGTCTGCCCCCAGTGCAGCTCCGCCAAGCTGCCCCACGTCGTGTGCCCGAACTGCGGTTGGTACAAAGGCCGACAGGCGATCGAAGTCGACTAGTGGCGCGAGGCGTCGCACGGCCGGCGGGCGACGCGTTGGCCGCACTCCCGGTGGTGGTCGACGCCATGGGCGGCGACCGGGCCCCTGACGCCATCGTCGCCGGGGCCCGACAGGTGGCCGAGCAGACCGGCATCAAGGTGGCCCTGGTGGGCCGACCGGGGGAGATGGGCGACACCGGCGACCTCCCGTGCTTTCCGGCCAGCGAGGTCATCGGCATGGACGACGACCCCGGGCAGGGGGTGCGTAGGAAGAAGGACTCCTCCCTGGTGCGGGCGGCCGAGGCCGTCCGAGACGGGAAGGCCATGGCCATGGTGTCGGCCGGGAACACGGGGGCCACGATGGCGTCGGCCCTGCTCCGGATGGGGCGTCTGCCCAGTGTGATCCGACCCGCCATCGCCACCCCCATCCCCAACCTGAAGCGGGCCTGGCCCACCGTCCTGCTGGATTCGGGGGCCAACGCCGAGTGCACGGCGGCCATGCTGGTGCAGTTCGCCCAGATGGGCGCGGCCTTCGCGGCCAAGCGCTACGGGGTGGACCGGCCCAGAGTGGCCCTGCTCTCCATCGGCGAGGAGAAGTCCAAGGGCACGCCGCTGGAGAAAGAGGTCCACGGCCTGCTGGCCGAAGGGGCCGGGGGGCCGTCGTTCGAGTTCGTCGGCAATGTCGAGGGTCGGGACTTCTTCGACGACACGGCCGACGTGATCGTGACCGACGGCTTCACCGGCAATGTGGCCCTCAAGACCATGGAGGGGACCCTGCGGTTCCTGATCGGGGCCCTGACCGAGATCCTGGGCCGCCCGGAGGCCGCCGAGGCCGCCGAGGCCCTCGCCCCCCAGCTCCTCCCGCTGGCTGCCAACCTCGATCCGGACACCACCGGGGGGGCCATGCTGCTCGGGGTGGACGGGGTCTGCGTCATCAGCCACGGCTCGTCCTCGGCGGCGGCCATGGTCAGCGCCATCACCGTGGCCCACGACCTGGCGGTGGCCGGCCTGGTGCAGGCGGTGGCCGCCTCGGTGACACCGACGGCGACGGACTGAGCCCTCCCCGGTGGGCGGAAGCGGCCGGTGGCCGCCGGGGGATCCCGGGGGTCAGCTCCAGAAGGTCGACAGCATGGCGGCGTCTTCGGAGGCCTGCCGGGCCCCGAGGGCCAGGGCCCGGGGCACCGAGGACGGTTCCATCAGCATCATCAGGTCCACCTCGGACGGCACCCGGAGGACGACCTCGGCGCCGGAGGCCTCCAGGTCGGCGAGCTCCTGCAGGCCGTCGCCGGGGTGGGAGGTCATCATGCCCTCGGAGACGTCACTGCCGTCGGTGAGGGCCAGGACCAGGACCCGTCGGGCCCCGCCGAACAGGTCGAGGTGGGTGCCGGTGCCGCTCACCCCGCCGTCCATGCACCGCCGGTCGCCGATGGGCTGGGGTGCGAAGACCCCGGGAACCGCGCTGCTGGCCGCCACGGCCCGGGGGAGACTCGTCCTCGACTGCCGGGTGACCACGCACCGCTCGCCGGTGTAGGCGTCCACGCAGGTGATCTGGAGGGCGCCCGACGTCCAGGGTCCGGTGCCCACCACCAGGGAGATGTTGCGGCGCATGAACTCGGGCCTGGGCGCCGCCGCGGCCAGGGCGGCGTGTCCGATCTCCTGCACGGTCGCCGGCTCCCCGTCGGTGGCCTTGATGAACAGGTCCAGCGCCCGCTGTTGGCTCGGGCTCAGGGTGGAGGCCGGGGCCAGGGCCGAGACCAGGGACGGGACCTTCGACAGCAGGGACACCTCGGCGTGGAAGCGCTTCAGCTTCCCGCTGGTCAGGGCCGTGGCCACCATGGCGCCGGCCGAGGTGCCGACCACCCGATCGGCGTCGTCGAACCGGATGCCGCGGTTGGCCAGGGTCTGCAGGTAGGCCACCTGCCAGGCCACGAAGTACAGGCCACCCCCGCCCAGGCAAAGTCCCCGGTCCACGTCCCGGCCGTAGGCGGCCCCGAAGTCGCGGGGGCGGGCCAGTTCGAGCGAGGCGGTGGCGAGGGAGGTGGAAGCGGACCGGACGCGGCGGGGCATCAACCAACTGTACCGGCGGCCTGACCGGCCGCGACCGGTGCCCGGGTCAGGACCGGCCCTGGCCGACCGTCCGACCCACCGTCCGTCCGTCCGACCGGAGGCCCTAGCCCCGGAGCAGGTCCTTGGCGATGTGGGTGATCTGGATCTCGTCGGTGCCTGCGTAGATCTGGAACACCTTGGCGTCCCGGGCCAGCTGCTCCACACGGAATTCGGCCATGTAGCCGTTGCCGCCGAACAGCTGCACGGCCTCCATGGCCACCTCGGAGGCGGCCTGGGCCGAGTACAGCTTCATGGCCGAGGCCTCGGCCAGCGACAGGCTCCTGCCGGCGGCCGACAGCTCGATGTGCCGGAACACCAGGTTCTGCACGTTGAGTCGGGCCACCTCCATCCTGGCCAGCTTGAGCTGGATCAGCTGGCGGTCCCCGATGGGCTGGCCCCACAGCATGCGGTTCCTGGCGTACTCCACCGAGAGCTTCAGGCACTCCTCGATGACGCCGAGCGACATGGCGGCCAGCCCGGCCCGCTCGGTGACGAAGTTGCCCTTGGCCGAGTCACGCCCGCTCCCAGCGGACTCGTCCTCGGTCTCGCCCAGCAGGTGGTCCCGACCCACCCGGACATCGGAGAGGAAGAGCTCGCCGGTGGGCGATGAGTGCAGGCCCATCTTGCGGAAGGGCTTCGACTGCTCCAGGCCGGGCATGCCCTTCTCCAGGACGAAGGTCAGGACCTGCCGGTCACGGACCGGGGTCTCGGAGCCGTCGTCGAGCTTGGCGTAGAAGACGACGGTGTCGGCGTAGGGCCCGTTGGTGATGAAGGTCTTGTTCCCGTTGAGGATGTACTCGTCGCCGTCCCGCCGGGCCATGGACTGCATCCCACCGAGGGCGTCGGATCCCGAATTGGGCTCGGTGATGGCCCAGGCCCCCACCTTGTCGACGGTGAGCAGGTCGAGCCCCCAGCGCTCCATCTGGGCCGGGGTGCCCTGCTTCATGATGGTCCCGCCGGCCAGGCCCAGGCTGACGCCCATGGCCGTCACGATGCCCGGGCAGTAGTGGCACAGCTCGATGATGGGGATGAGGGTCATGGCCGCCGCACCCCCGTCCCCCGCCCGCCCGCCCCGCTCCTCCTCGGACTCGGACCCCGACCCCGACCCCGACCCGACCCCGACCCCGGCCGCCTTGCGCTCCAGCTGCTTCTTGAAGCGGTCCCGGGCCATCTGGTCCATGCCGAAGGTGGCGTACAGCTTGCGGATGATGTCGTAGGGGGGCAGGTCGCCGTGCTCGAGGGCCTCGATGTTCGGGACCACCTCGGCCTCGACGAACCGTCGCACGGCCTCCCTCACCATCAGCTGCTCTTCGGACCACTCGAACACGATCGACCTCCGGGGTACCCGACACCACGTCGCAGTGCTCTCGAGGCTAACCGAGCTCCGCCTACAGTCGGTACGTGCGACTCACGCGCCAGCCGGAGCAGGCCCCCTTCGACCGCTGGGGCGGCGAGCCGTTCTTCACCGCCCTCATCGACCGGTTCTACGAGGGCGTGGCCAGCGACCCCCTGCTCCGGCCCATGTATCCCGACGACCTGACCGACTCCAAGGCCCACCTGGCCCTGTTCCTCATGCAGTACTGGGGCGGCCCCCGTGACTACAGCGAGCAGCGGGGCCACCCCCGGCTGCGGATGCGTCATGCCCGGTTCCCCATCGGGAGTGCCGCGGCCGACGCCTGGCTCCGGCACATGACCGAGGCGGTGGACGCCGCCGGCCTGGAGCCGGACGACCGCCAGGAGCTGCTCGACTATCTGGCCATGGCCGCCCGCAGTCTGATCAACCAGCCGGGCTGACCGGGACCCGGCTGCCGACCGGCGGGTGTGGGCCCATCGGGACGCGGGTGGCGGTCGCCGGTGGGCTCCCGGCTACCCGTCCACCGACGCCGACCGGGTGACGTCCACCGAGACCGACAGCGAGTGCGAGCCGCCCCCACCGAACACGATCCCCTTGAGCGGCGACACGTCCGAGTAGTCCCGGCCCCAGGCGGTGGTCACGTAGGTGGACCCCACGATCTGGTCGTTGGTGGGGTCGACGTCCAGCCAACCCCAGCCGGGGACGAACACCGACGGCCAGGCGTGGGAGGCGTCGGCCCCCACGAGGCGCTCCTCCCCGGGCGGGGGCGCCGTCTCCAAGTAGCCGCTCACGTAGCGGGCGGCCAGGCCCATGGACCGCAGGCAGCCGACGGCCAGATGGGCGAAGTCCTGGCACACCCCGCGCCGGAACTGCAGCACCTCCTCGAGGGGGGTGGTCACGGTGGTGAATCCGGGGTCGTAGGCGAAGTCGTGGAAGATGCGTTCGGTCAGCTCGGCCACCACCTCGACCAGGGGCCTCCCCGGTCCGAAGGACAGCTCGGCGTAGGTGCGGACCCCGAGCGAGGCGGGTACCAGCGGGGACTCGAAGCAGAACTCTCGGGCGGCCAGCATCTCCGGGCTCAGATCCTCGGCCAGACGGTCCCGGGCCTGCTCCCAGGCCGGCCCGGCGGGGGGCAGGGGTTCCCGCCCGGACACCGACACCGAGCTGGTCGACACCACGGTGAGCTCGTCGAAGGGGCCGTCGACGGCGAAGGCGACGACCGGGTTGCCGAAGAAGTCGGTCCGCTCCGTCCAGCTGGCGGGCGTGGGCTCCACCACCAGCTCGCTGGCCAGGCGGTGCTGCCGATCGGTGTCCCGGGGGCGCAGGTGGGCCTCGTTCCGACAGCGGGAGACCGGCGCCCCGTAGCGGTAGTCGGTCCGGTGCACGATCCGGTACATCACGGGCCCCGTCCCAGGTTGTGCTGGAGGCCGGCCAGTACCGACAGTCGCTCGTGGGCGAAGTAGGTCGACCGCAGGCTGTCCAGCAGTTCGGCCAGCAGCCGATCCACCCGGCCCAGCACGGCATCGAGCTCGGTCCGGCGTCTGGTGTCCGGGTCCACCTCGGCCAGCTGGGCGGCGTCGGTGAGCCGCAGCAGGGTGGTGGTCCGCAGCACCAGCTGCTCCCCGTCGCCCAGGCGCTGGCCCGGTGACTGCTTGGGCAGGTCGGTCAGGTGGGTGAAGAGCCGGTCGAGCTGGTAGATGACGCTGCGGGGGTTGGCCACGTCGTAGACCAGCAGGTCCACCGCGCCGGCCACCCGCATGATCGGTCCGGACCGCCGGCGGAAGATGATCAGGCTCTCCGACGTCTTGAGCAGCGATTCGAGCAGGAGATCCTCGACGACGCCGGCCCGTTGGCGCACCAGCACCGAGCGAAGCAGGCGCACGAGGGACTGGGCGCGTTCGAGTCGGCGTCCGGCGTCGAGGAACAGCCAGGCCGAGTCCCGCTCCATGTTCTCGGCCGACAGGCCGGCCAGGGCCAGGAGGGCCTGGAGGAGACGTTGCAGGCTGGACTGCACACCGACCAGCTGGGTGGGTGGCCGGTTGCGCAGCCGGGCCACCTCCTCCTCGACGTCGCCCACCAGCTGCCACGAGTCACCGGAGAGCTGCTCCCGTACCGAGTAGGCCGCCTCCACGAGCAGCCCGAGGGACGAGACCAGGCTGCCGTCCACACCGGCGTCGAGCAGGAGGGCCAGTGCCCGTCGGTCGGTGGGGACCTCGGGGCCGGGCGGCGCTCCGACCGGGGCATCGGGTCCCGGTCGGGTCGGGACCTCCTCGTCGTCGGGCTCGGACACCGGGTCGAACCCGGACACCGCGCCCAGGGCGGTGAGCAGGACCTGGAGGGACTCGGCGCCCCCGTCCACGCCGATGGCCAGCGGCTGGTCGAGTCGGGCCAGCACCGTCCGGATCAACCGGATCACCAGCTCGGAGTGCTCGGCGGTCCGGCCCAGCACGAACAGCTGCGCCGCCACCCGGCCGGGGAGGAGGGTCGGGGCGTCGGCCACCGGCGGGCGCACCGTGGTGCGGGCCGACCGCAGCCACGTGCTCTGTTGCAGGGCCGGCTGGGCCGAGGCCACCCAGGTGTCCTTACTCGTCCCGTCGCTGCGGCTCGAGATGATCACCGAGTCGGGAGCGGCCCCGACCCGGGTCAGGCCCCCGGGGAGCACCCGGTAGCCATGGTGGTCACCGGTGCTCGAGTGCTCGTCGGCCACGGCGAAGGACCGGATGATGGCCGGCCGGGGCTCGAGGGTGCCGGCGTGGGTGACCGTGGGGGCGGTGGACGGCTCGATGATCTCCTGGCCCACCCAGGCCGCGGGCCGGGCCCGGATCCGGTCGGCCAGGTCGGCCAGTCCCTCGGTCGAGAGGCCGGGGGCCACCACCGGCGGTTGGGAGTGGGAGGGCCGGACCGGCAGCAGGATGAGCTGTTGCAGATGGGCCAGGACGTGGCTGAGTCCGTCGGCCCGGCCGCACCACCAGGTCTGCGGCCCCCGGAGGGCCAGCTCCTCCCCGAGCAGGATCGGGGCCAGGTCGCCCAGCAGGCCGGTGAGCGCCGGGTCCTCGATGACGCCGGTCCCGAGGGGGTTGAGCACGGTGACCCGGCCCCGGCGGGCCGCCTCCATCAGGCCGGGCACGCCGAGCAGGGACTCGGCCCGCAGCTCGACCGGGTCGCACCACTGGTCGTCCACCCGTCGGATGACCACGTCGACCGGGTCGAAGCCGGCCAGGGTGCGGAGCCAGACCCGGTTGTTGTCGACCACCAGGTCCCGACCTTCGACCAGCGCGTAGCCGAGGTAGGAGGCCAGGTAGGCGTGCTCGAAGTACGTCTCGCTGAGCGGGCCGGGGGTAAGGATGACCACCCGGGGCTCGTCGACCCCCTCGGGGGCGGCCGAGGCCACGCCGGACCGGATGGAACGGAAGAACCCGGCTAGGCGCTCCACCCCCGACTCCCGGTGCAAGTTGGGGAGCACCCTCGAGAGAATGGTGCGGTTGACCAGGGCGTACCCCAGCCCCGAGGGGGCCTGGGCCCGGTCGCCGATGGCCCGGAACTCACCCGAGGCGTCGCGGACCAGGTCCACCGCGGTGAGGAACATCCGACGGGGCTCCCGGGAGGCCATCCCCACGCAGGCCCGCAGAAAGGCCGGGTGCCCGAGGACCAGCTCGGCCGGGATGTGCCCCCCGGCCACCAGCCGCCGCTCGCCGTAGAGGTCGGCGAAGACGAGGTCGAGGATCCGGACCCGCTGGGCCACCGCCGACTCGAGGGCCGACCACTCGGCCCGATCGACCACGAGGGGCCAGGGATCGAGCGACCACGCCTGGCGCCGGCTCTGGCCGTCCCGGGTCACGTTGTAGGTGGCGCCCTCGTTGCGGAGCAGTCGGGCCACCTCCGAGCGCCGGGCCATGAGCCCGCTCGGCCCCAGCCCGGCCATCTCGGCGGCCACCCGTTTCCAGCGGGTGCGCACCGTGCCGTCCGGTCCCAGGTACTCGTCGCTCCGTCCGGGGGCGGCGCGGTACTCCGGGACGGGGCCGGCGCCGGCGCCGGGGAGGTCCCCACCGTCGAGCGGCCCGGCGGTGGTCGCCGTGGTCATGGGCGGGTCACGCGGGGATCATCGATTCGCTACGACGCCACCGACTCGGGCCGCCATCCCACGGAGTTCGGGCGGAAGTAGGTCTCGTCGACCATCCGGTGGATGTCGTCCAGGGCCACCTGCACCTCGTCGAGGAACTCGCTCAGCCCGCCGAGCGTCAGGTGGGGCACGGCGGCCGAGGCCACGATCAACGAGGCGATGGCGCAGGCGTCGAGGGCGTCCTCCGCACGGGCCAGCCCCTTCAGCTGGGCCCGGGCCTCGGTCAGGCACGCACTGACCGCCCGCGGGAACCGGTCGTCCTGCAGCAGGAAGCGCAGGGTGGAGCCGCCCTGGGGGCGGGCCGGCATGGCCCGACGGAAGGGCTGGTAGGCGGCCAGCGAGCGGAGCACGGCCATCCAGTGGACCTCGTCGTAGGCGTCACCCCGGTCGGGCCGCAGGCTCTCGGAGCGCACGTCGAGCACCCGGGTGGTCAGGTCGGCCCGCTCGAGGTTCTGGCCGATGGTCAGGAACGACATGGCTTCGTCTCGGCTCATGGTCCCGAGCAAGATACCGTTCATCCGCTGGCAACCGGCGATGACCCGTCGGAGCCACAGCACCCGGCCCTCACGGGTGGCGGCCTCGGCCAGGTTGTCGGAGCTGGCCAGCCACAGGTTGTTGCAGGCCTCCCACGCCTCGCGGGGCACCACCGGGCGGGCCGTGCGGAGGTTCTCACGCGCCGTGGCGATGGACGACAGGATGGACGAGGTGTTGTCCTCCCCGTGGAGGAGGAACTCGATGACATCGTGTTCGGCCGCGCCTCCGTCCTCCCCGGCCGCGGCCGAGTACTGCTCGGCGAACTCGCTGTCCACGCCCACGATGGCCAGCAGCGGCTCCCAGCCCACGTCCTCACCCACCGGCAGGTCCACGTGGGCGTCGGTGTGGACCTGGACGATCCGGGCGGTGCCTTCGGCGCGCTCGAGGTAGCGCCCGGCCCAGTAGACGGCGTCGGCCATTCGTGCGAGCAGCATGGTGGGCTCCTTCGATTCGCGGTTCGGGTCGTGGTCGGCGGACGGGTGGTGGGACCGGCCGTCCGGGTCGGAGGGATGGGTCATCCGGCCGGCCGTCGGGCCGCGTGTGGACCGGGGGGCTCCGGTGAGGTGGGGCCGGGGCGCACCCGCCGGGCGTCCACCACCCAGGTGTCCTTGCTCCCACCCCCCTGGGAGGAGTTGACCACCAGGGAGCCGGCGTGGCGGGCCACCCGGGTCAGTCCTCCCCGGGTGACGTAGGCACCCTCGGGGCCGAGCAGGGTGAAGGGTCGGAGATCGACGTGTCTCGGCGCGATCTCCCCGTCGCACAGCGTCGGGGCGGTGGACAGCGGGATGACGGGCTGGGCCACCCACTTCCCGGGATCGTCCTCGATCTGCTTGGTCGCCTGCTCCAGCTGGTCGCCGGTGGCCTGGGAGCCGACCAGGACGCCGTAGCCACCGGACTCGTTGGCCGGCTTCACCACCAGGTGCTCGAGGTTGCCGAGCACGTAGTGGCGCGAGTCCCCGTCACCGCACCGGAGGGTGGGCACGGTGGCCAGGATCGGCTCCTCGTCGAGGAAGAAGCGGATGATGTCGGGGACGTAGGAGTAGACCTTCTTGTCGTCGGCGACGCCCGCCCCCGGGGCGTTGACCAGGGCGACCCGGCCGGCCCGCCAGGCCCGGATGAGCCCGGGCACGCCCAGCAGGGAGTCGGGCACGAAGGCCTCGGGATCCAGGTACAGGTCGTCGATCCGGCGGTAGATCACGTCGACCCGCTGCAGGCCGTCGATGGTGCGGGCGTACACGCAGTCGTCGTCCAGCACCACCAGGTCGCCCCCCTCCACCAGCTCCACCCCCAGCTGCTGGGCCAGGAAGGCGTGCTCGAAATAGGCGGAGTTGTAGATGCCGGGGGTCAGCACCACGATGGTGGGGTCACCGGTGGACGGGGACACGGAGGCCAGCAGGTTGGCCAGCCGGCCGATGTAGGGGTCCACGGGCTCGATGCTGTAGTGGCGGAACATCTCGGGGAAGACGTGCTTGGCCACCATCCGGTTCTCGAGCAGGTAGGACACCCCCGAAGGGACCCGCAGGTTGTCCTCCAGGACGTAGACCGTGCCGTCGGCGTCGCGGATGAGGTCGCTGCCGCAGATGTGGGCCCAGATCCCGCCGGGCGGGTCCACCCCGACGCACTCCCGACGGAAGTTGGGGGAGCCCGAGACCAGCTCGGCGGGGACCACCCCGCCGCTGACCGACCGCTGGTCGTGGTAGACGTCGTCGATGAACAGGTTGAGGGCGTTCAGGCGCTGGACCAGCCCGGACTCGACCAGGTGCCACTCGTCCGACGTCATCATGCGGGGGATGATGTCGAACGGCCAGGGCCGGTCCACGCCGGTGGAGCCCTCGTAGACGGTGAAGGTCACCCCGATGGCCCGCATCTCGCGGTCGGCGGCGCCCTGCCGCTCGGCCAGGGCCTCGGGCCCCAACTCGGAGAAGTGGCGCCACAGGCCCTCGGCCTCGGGCCGGGGCACCCCGGTGGCCGTCACCATCTCGTCGTAGAAGCGGCCGGGGTCGTACGACGGCCACCTCACCGGGCCGGCTGAGGGTCCGCCGGACGCTCCCTGCGTGGGCGCGGGGAGGGCATCGTGTTCGTCCACACCCAAGTGATACGTCGGGGATGGGTCAGACGGGTTGCCAGTGTGTTTCGACTCCGTGAATGTCCCGGTCCGATATGCTCATGCCCAGGTGAGAGGTACCGGCCTGGGCGGGCGCAGGGTGTCTCGGCGCCGTGCTGACCGACCGGCCCGTGCTGAGCGCGAAACCGGTGGTCGTGCCCGGCGCCGGGGAGGCCCGCGGCCCTTCCGGACGGCAGTTCCTCACCGAGGGGCCTGGACCGACCAGACCGCTAGCCAACAGGAGACACCGTGCCCGCAGAGACCCACGTGGACGAGGGTCCGCTCGACCGCAGCAAGGTCCTGGAGCTCATCCGCGAGCTGCTGGCCGACATCCTGGAGATCGAGCCCTCGGTGATCACCGAGTCCTCGTCCTTCGCCGAGGACCTGGACGCCGACTCGCTGGCCCTGATCGAGCTGGTGGAAGGGCTGGAGGAGGAGCTGGGCGAGCGCTCGGTGGGGTTCCGCATCGATGACGAGGACCTGGAGGAGCTCCGCACCGTGCGGGATGCGGTGGACTACGTCTACGCCAAACTCGGAGGGGCCTGAGGCGCCCCATGGCGCCCTCCACCGACTCGGGAACGCCCGGGCAGGACCGGCCGAGCGAAGCGCCCCCGGACGAGGGCGACTGGTCGGGCGATCGTCCCGGGGGCGGCGACTGGTCCGAGCATCGGATCGGCTACCGGTTCGGGGACCCCAGCGTCCTGGACCAGGCCATGGCCCACCGTTCGTGGTGCGCCGAGCAGCCGGGACGGACCTCCAACGAGCGCCTCGAGTTCCTGGGCGACGCCGTGCTGGGCCTGGTGGTGGCCGAGTACTCCTTCCGGAACCACCCCGAGTTGTCCGACGGGACCATGTCCAAGGTGCGGGCCTCGGTGGTCAACACCCGGGTCCTGGCCGAGGTGGCCCTGGAGGTCGGGATCGCCGAGCACCTCCGGTTGGGCCGGGGGGAGGACCTCTCGGGAGGGCGGGCCAAGGAGTCGATCCTGGCCGATGCCACCGAGGCCGTCTTCGGCGCCGTCTTCCTCGACGGGGGACTGGCTGAGGCCGAGCGCGTCATCCTCTCCCTGCTCAAGGGCCGGATCACCCTGGCCGTGGGCGAGCCGGGGGAGTCGGACCACAAGAGCCGCCTCCAGGAGCTGACCGTCCGCCTGGGCCGCGGTGTGCCCCACTACGACGTGCAGGGCTCGGGCCCCGACCATGCCCGGCGGTACCTGGCCACGGTGTACGTTGCTGGCCAGCGCCTCGGCACGGGGGAGGGGCGGTCCAAGAAAGACGCCGAGCAGATGGCCGCCCAGGTCGCCTGCGGATCGTTGGAAGTCGAGAGAGGCGGGGGGAATGCCTGAGCTTCCCGAAGTCGAGACCATCCGGCGCGATCTCCAGGGCGAGGTCGTCGGCCGGAAGATCAAGTCGGTGGAGGTCCGCAACGGTCGGACGGTCCGGCGCCACCCGAGCGCCAAGCAGTTCCGCGCCCGGCTGGAGGGCCACACCATCAAGGACATCGGTCGCTCGGGGAAGTACCTGCTCCTGGGGCTGGACGACGGCGCCACCCTGGTCGTCCACCTGGGGATGAGCGGCCAGCTGCAGCGGGCCAAGAGCGCCAAGGAGGCCAAGGCCCCCCACACCCATGCCGTCCTCACGTTCACGCAGGGTGGGCAGCTGCGCTTCGTGGACCCCCGGACCTTCGGGGAGCTGTTCGTCTCCGCCCCTCCGGCCGAGGGGGAGCGGCCACTGCCCGAACTCGCCCACCTGGGCTTCGACCCGCTCGAGGACATCATGAGCTGGGAGAAGTTCTGGGTCCTGCTGTCCCAGCACAAGAGCGGGCTGAAGTCCCTGCTGATGGACCAGGAGTTCGTGGCCGGCATCGGCAACATGTACGCCGACGAGATCCTCTTCGCCGCCGGGCTCCGCTACGACCGCCTGTCCAACTCCCTCTCCTCCCAGGAGGTCCGGCGGCTCTACCGCTCGATGGTGGAGACGCTGGCCGAGGCGGTGAAGCGGCGGGGGTCCTCGCTGGCCGACGAGCAGTACCGAGACCTGTTCGGGGAGGTCGGCGACTACCAGGACCAGCACCAGGCCTACGACCGCGAGGGCCAGGCCTGCCGGCGCTGCCGGGCCACCATCGTCCGGGTGAAGTCGGGCGGGCGATCCACCTTCTTCTGCGAGCACTGCCAGGTCTAGGGCGACCCGGCCCGGGTCCGACCCGGACCCGGGCCGGACCAGCCCCCGCCCGTCGGTCCCCCGGTCGCTCCGGGCCGCCCGGCCGGTCTGGCCCGCCCCTCCCCGGCGCGGCCAAGGTCTCCCCCGAGGGTGGCGTCGGCCGATAGGGTGAGCGCGCAGTGTTCCTGAAGTCGCTCTCCCTCAAAGGGTTCAAGTCCTTCGCCGACCCGGCGCTGCTCGAATTCGAACCCGGCATCACCGTGGTGGTCGGTCCCAACGGGAGCGGCAAGTCCAACGTGGTGGATGCCGTGGCCTGGGTGCTCGGTGCCCAGGGTCCCCGCACGCTGCGCTCGGCCAAGATGGAGGACGTCATCTTCATGGGCACGGCCAACCGGCCGGCACTGGGCCGGGCCGAGGTCACCCTGACGATCGACAACAGCGCCGGCAAGCTGGCCACCGACCTGGCCGAGATCACCATCACCCGGACCCTGTTCCGCTCGGGCGACAGCGAGTACTCCATCAACGGGGCGCCCTGCCGGCTCCTCGACATCCAGGAGTTGCTCTCCGACACCGGGGTCGGGCGCCAGCAGCACGTGATCATCAGCCAGGGCCACCTGGACGCCATCCTGGAGGCCCGGCCCGAGGATCGGCGGGCGGTGATCGAGGAGGCGGCCGGCGTCCTCAAGTTCCGCCGGCGTCGGGAGCGCTCCGAGCGACGGCTGGCGTCCACCGAGGAGAATCTCGAGCGCCTGTTCGACCTGGTCCGTGAGGTGAAGCGGCAGATCCGGCCGCTCGAGCGCCAGGCCGCCGCCGCCCGGTCCTACACCGGGCTCTCCGACGAGCTGCGGGCGGTCCGCCTGTCCGTGGCCGGCTCCGAGCTGCGGGCGCTCGACCAGCGGCACGCCCAGGGGGCCCGGGCCCAGGCCGAGCTGACCGCCACCGAGGCACGGCTCCGGGACTCCCTCACCCAGCTGGACGCCGACACCGAGCGCACGGCGGACGAGATGTCGGCCCAACGGGAGTCCGACCTGGCCTCGGCGCTGGGGCGGACCGAGGGCATGGTGGAGCGGGCCCGCGGCCTGTCCGGCGTGCTCCGCGAGCGGCAGCGCTCCCTGGCCCAGGCCCTCGACGCCGCCGCCGATGCCGACGTGGTGTCCACCTTGGAGGCCGAGGGTGCCCGCCTGGCCGGCGAGCTGCAGGCCACCGAGGTCGAGGTGGCCGCCCTGGCCCCCGAACAGGACGTGGTGGCCGCCGCCGAGGCGGAGGCCGCCACCGAGCTCCAGGTCCACCTCGACGCCTGGGGGGACGGGGCCGAGCTGCGGCAGGCCGAGGAGGCGGTGACGGTGGCCGAGGGGCAGGTCGGCTCTCTCGAGCACGCCCTCGAGCGGGACCGCCGGGCGCTGGCCCAACTGACGGCCCGGCTGGCCTCCACCGAGCGTCGGGCCGGGCTCCTCGAGGGCGAGGACCACGAGCTGAGTGAGCGGGTGGCCGAGACCGAGCAGGCCCGCCACCACCTCCAGACGGTGGTGGCCGAGACCGAGGCGGCCCACGGACGGGCCATCCGCCGGCTGGACTCGGCCGAGCAGACCCTCCGCCACGCCGAGCAGGAGCTGGCCCGGTCGACCGCCCGGGCCGATGCGTTGGAGCGGGCCCTGGACGAGGCCCGGGGCGCGGCCGGGGCCGAGCTGCTGGCCGGGATCGACGGGGTGGTGGGCACCCTGCTCGACGTGGTCGAGGTGGACGCCGGGTGGGAGGACGCCTTCGAGGCGGCGGTGGGGGCCTCGGTGGCGGCGGTGGTGGTGTCCGGGAGCCAGCCGGCCAAGGCCGCCCTGTCCAGGCTCCGCCAGGGTGGGGCCACCGGTGCGGTGCTGGCCCTGACCGGGGCCACCGCCGGAGGCGGCGCGGCGGGTCCCGGTGGAGCCGGGTCCGGCGGTGCGGTCCCGGTCCCCCCGGGGACCGAGTCCATCCGTCGCCATGTGCGACCGCACGCCGCCGGGCGGGACATCTCCGGGCTGGAGTCCGTGCTCGACACGTTGCTGGCCGGCTCGTGCTGTACCCAGGGCGGGTGGTCCGAGGCCATCGACCTGGCCCTGGCCCGTCCCGATCTGGTGGTCGTGACCCGCGAAGGTGACCGGTTCTCGCCCACCGGCTGGCGGGTGCGGGCCGCCGGTGGAGTGGTCACCGCCGCGCTGGTGGAGGAGGCCCGTTCGCGGGCCGACGTGGCCGCGGTGGCGGCCGGCGAGGCCACCGAGGAGCGCACTCGGGCCCGGGCCGAGGTCGAGGCAGCGAGGACGGCGGCGGCCGAGGCGGTGCGGGCCGACGACCGGAACGAGGTGGCCCACGAGACGGCCCGGGTGGCCCACCAGCGGGTGGCCAACGACCTGATGGCGCTGGCCGCCGAGCTCGAGGAGGTCCGCCGCGACCACGCCGAGCTCGACGAGCGCATCGTCCGGGACACATCCCGGGCCGTGGCCCTGCGGGCCGAGCTGCCCCAGCTGGAGCGGGCCCGGGCGCGGGCCGGGGAGCGCGTGGCCGAGGCCCGCCAGGAGCGCCAGGCCATCGACGAGCGGATCGCCGAGGCCGCCCTGCTGCGCAACGAGTGGGAGGTGCGGTCGGCCGGGCTGGTCGAACGCCGGCGGGTGCTGACCGAGCGGCTCCAGGAGGTGGAGCGGCGGCTGACCGGCCATGCCGATGAGCGTCGCCAGGCCGCGGAGCGCCGGACCCGCCTCGAGGCCGACGCCACCGCGGTGGCCCGGCTCCTCGAGGTGGTCGCCGAGGCCCAGGCCCGCCTGGACTCGGCCCTGGCCGAGCTGCGGGAGCGCTACCGGCTGCAGCTGGAGGCGGTCAAGGCCGGCGGCGCCCGCCTGGAAGAGCTCCGGCGGCAGCGCTCGGCCAGCGAGCACGAGCTGGCCGCGGCCCGGGGCCGCCTGCAGAAGATCGAGCTCGACCTGGTCGAGGCCACCATCCGGCGGGAGACGGTGGTCGAGACGCTCCGCCACGATCTGGCCTGCACCCCCGAGGACGCCCTGGCCGCGCCGGCGCCCGAGCTGGCCGAGGGCATCGACCCGCCCTCCCGGATCGAGCAGCTGGAGGCCGAGCTGGCCGCCCTGGGGCCGGTCAACCCGCTGGCCCTGGAGGAGCTGTCCGAGCTCGGCGAGCGTCACCAGTTCCTCGAGGCCCAGGTGGAGGACGTCCGCAACGCCCGACGCGAGCTCCACCACGTCATCCGGACCCTCGACGAGGAGATCATGCGCGTCTTCGACTCGGCCTTCGCCGACGTCAACGAGCACTTCTCCACCCTGGTCGACTCGCTGTTCCCCGGGGGGACGGGCCGGCTGTCCCTCACCGACCCCGAGGACCTGCTGGACACCGGGGTCGATGTGGAGGTGCGGCCGGCCGGACGCAACGTGCGCCGCCTCTCGCTGCTCTCCGGGGGCGAGCGCTCGCTGGTGGCGCTGGCCTTCCTGTTCGCGGTGTTCCGCAGCCGTCCGTCGCCCTTCTACCTCATGGACGAGGTGGAGGCCGCCCTCGACGACGTGAACCTGCAGCGGTTCCTCGGGCTGGTCCACGAGTTCCGGGGGGAGGCCCAGCTCATCATCGTCAGCCACCAGAAGCGCACCATGGAGGCGGCCGACGCCCTCTACGGGGTGACGATGGCTCCCGGTGGCTCGTCGAAGGTGATCAGCCAGAAGGTACCCCGCGATCGGGTCGGTCCGGACCTGGGGATCGACGAGGCGAACGGTGCCGCTCAGGCGGATGGTGCCCTAGAGGCCGGTGGTGCCGCTGAGACGGGCGGTGCCGTTGAGACGGGCGGTGCCGCTGAGACGGGCGGTGCCGTTGAGACGGGCGGCACCGGGGGGGCCGAGGGCGGTGGTGCCCATCCGCGGGTGGCGCCGGTACGGGAGTCCGTGTCGGCCGAGGACCTGCCGGGGACCGGTGCGGCCGAAGCGACGGAGCCATGGGTGGTCGCTGACCCCGCCGCCGAGTTCGAGCCCGACGGGATCTCCGAGGACAGACCCCCGTTCGTTCCGGCCCCGCACGTCGAATTCGTTCCGGCTCCGCATGTCGAACTCGTCCCGGCTCCCCACCTCGATCCGGTGCCGGTGCCCGACGCCGGGTTCTCGCCGGAGTTCGTCGCCGAACTGCCGGCCGACGAAACTGCGGAACCCGCCGGGTCGCAAGCCGCCGCGTCCGAACCGGTCGACTCGGAACCGGACGAGTCTGAACAGGTTGATTCGGAAGCCGCCGCGTCCGAACCGGTCGACTCGGAACCGGAAGAGTCCGAGTCTGAGCCCGAGGACGAGTTCCGGCTCGAGGACGTCATCAACGACGAACCGTACGCCGACGGTGTCCCGGCCCCCGACGGTGTCCCGGCCGCCGACGGCGGCACCGAGCCCGACGGCGGGACCGCCCCCGCATCCGGGGCTCCCCGGTCCGAGCCGGGGATCGGTCCCACCGGCTGGCAGCCGCGAGTCGTCCGGCCCGAACGGGTCGGGGGAAGCGAGTCGTGATCGAGCCGTCCCTGATGGCGTCGGGTTCCGACGTGGTCATCGGACTCGCCATCGCCATTCCGGTGCTGCTCGTCGGCGGCGGGGTGGCCGTCGGGATGCGGCTCCGGGGGCGCGGGGGCAAGAGCGCCGTCCCGCCCGGCGAGGTGGCCAGCGACGCCCCGACGGACATCGAACTGGCCCGAAGTGCCGAGGCGACCCAGGCGGGCCCGGCGGCGGACCGGGCCACGGACACCGTCACCGCCCCGCCCCGGCCGGCGCCCACCCCCCAACCCACCGCCGAGCCCACGGCGGAGCCCGAGCCGGTCCCGGAGCCGGCCACCTACCGGAGCCGGCTGGGCAAGGCCCGCGGCCTGCTCTCCGGCTACCTCGGCGCCGTCCGTTCCAAGGGGCGGATCGACGCCGCCACCTGGGACGACCTGGAGGAGGCGCTCATCCGGGCCGACGTGGGGGTGGGGGCCACCGACGGCCTGCTGAACGACCTCCGGTCCCGCGTCAAGGGCGGGGAGATCGCCGGTCCGGACGCCCTGGTCGACGCCCTGAAGGACGATCTGGTGGCGATGCTGTCGACGGCCGATGCCTCGCTGGCCGTGCCCGGGGCCGCCCGGGACCGGGGAGCCCGCCCGGGGGAGACGGCCCGGATCCGGCCGGCTCCGGCTCAGGGGACGCGCCGGCCGACCCGGCCGACCCGGCCGACCCGGTCGAGGTGTGGCTGTTCGTCGGGGTCAACGGGGTGGGCAAGACGACCACCGTGGGCAAGGTGGCCAACCGGCTGTCGGCCTCGGGCACGCGGGTCCTGCTGGCCGCCGGGGACACCTTCCGGGCGGCCGCCGGTGAGCAGCTGGCCATGTGGGCCTCCCGGGCCGACGCCGACATCGTGCGGGGCTCCGAGGGCGGGGACCCGAGCTCGGTGGTCTTCGATGCCGTGCAGCGGGCCGGGGCCAAGGGCCACACCGTGGTGCTGGCCGACACCGCCGGCCGGCTGCACAACAAGGTCAACCTGATCGAGGAGCTGAAGAAGATCCGGAGGGTGGCGGGCCGGCCGCCGGGCCGGGTGACGGAGGTCCTGCTGGTGCTCGACGCCACCACCGGCCAGAACGGCCTGGCCCAGGCCAAGGTGTTCCTGGACGCGGTGGATGTGACCGGGGTGGTGCTGACCAAGCTGGACGGGACGGCCAAGGGCGGCATCGTGGTGGCCATCCAGCGCGAGCTGGGCCTGCCGGTGAAGCTGGTCGGCCTGGGCGAGGGCGTCGACGACCTGGTCGACTTCGACGCCGCCGCCTTCGTCGATGCCCTGTTCTGATTCCGATCGGGTTCCCCGGATCCGTCCCCGTCGGGACCCGGCTCCCCCGGGACCCGGACCCGGGAGCCGGGACGGGACCCGGCGAGCCACCGCGGGCCACGGTTCCACCCGGGCTCCTGTAGCCTGAGGCACCCATGTTCGAGAGCCTGTCCGACCGATTCGAGGGGATCCTCAGCCGCCTCCGCAACCGCGGCCGGCTGACCGAAGCCGACGTCGACGAGGTGCTCCGCGAGATCCG
This sequence comes from uncultured Acidimicrobiaceae bacterium, assembly GCA_963812525.1. Lineage (GTDB taxonomy): Bacteria > Actinomycetota > Acidimicrobiia > Acidimicrobiales > RAAP-2 > Bog-756. The sequence continues at coordinate 917,045 of CAWEVL010000011.1, read as the reverse complement.
CACCGCCCTGCTGGAGGCGGACGTCGAGATCAGCGTGGTCCGGGGGTTCACCGAAGCGGTGCGGGCCCGCTGCGTGGGCCTCGAGCTGTCCCAGGCCCTCAGCCCGGGCCAGCAGGTCATCAAGATCGTCAACGAGGAGCTGGTGGCCATCCTCGGCGGCGAGACCCTCAGGCTCACCTACGCCGGGCGGCCGCCCACCGTCATCCTGCTGGCCGGCCTGCAGGGCTCGGGGAAGACCACCGCCGCGGCCAAGCTGGCCCGGTGGTTCAAGCAGCAGGGGCGCAACCCCCTGCTGGTGGGCGCCGACCTCCAGCGACCGGCGGCCGTCGAGCAGCTGCGGGTGCTGGGCGGGCAGGCCGGCGTCAGCGTGTTCAGCGAGCCCACCGACCCGGTGGCCGTGGCCCGCTCGGGGCTGGAGGAGGCCCGACGCCTGGGCCGCGACGTCCTGATCGTGGACACCGCCGGCCGGCTCTCCATCGACCAGGACCTGATGGAGGAGATCCGCCGGATCGCCGGGGCGGTCGACCCCCACTACACGTTCCTGGTCATCGACGCCATGACCGGCCAGGACGCCGTGTCCACCGCCTCGGCCTTCCACGACGCCCTCACGTTGGACGGGGTCATTCTGACCAAGTTGGACGGTGACGCCCGTGGCGGTGCCGCCCTGTCGGTGAAAGAGGTGGTGGGCCGGCCCATCGCCTTCGCCTCCACCGGCGAGAAGCTCGACGACTTCGACCTGTTCCACCCCGACCGGATGGCCGACCGGATCCTCGGGATGGGCGACGTGCTCAGCCTCATCGAGCAGGCCGAGCGCACCATGGACAAGGACGTCGCCACCAAGGGTGCCGCCGCCATGCTGGAGGGTCGCTTCACCCTGGAGGACTTCCTCCAGCAGCTCCAGCAGGTCAGGAAGATGGGCTCGGTCTCCGGCATGATGTCCCTCATCCCGGGGGTGCCGAAGGACCTGAAGCAGGCCTCGTCACAGGTCGACGACCGCCAGATCGGCCAGATCGAGGCCATCATCCAGTCGATGACGCCCAAGGAGCGCACCGATCCGGCCATCATCGACGGGGCCCGTCGGGTCCGCATCGCCAACGGCAGCGGGACGGCCACCTCCGACGTCAACGCACTCCTCAAGCAGTTCAAGGAGATGCAGAAGATGATGAAGGGGTTCGGCAAGGGGGGCATGGGCGGTGCCCTGAGCGGTCTGGGGGGCATGTTCGGACGGGGTGGTCCGAAGCTGTCGCCCCAGGCCATGGCCGAGATGGCCGAGCGGGGCGGCCTCGACGGGGACGAGTTCGGACTGGGAGGCATGGGCGGCCCGGCCGGCGATCCGGCCGCCCTCGGGGCCGGATCCATGGCCCCGTCCGGCGGCCGGCCCGGTGGCTCCCGGGGCACGTCCAAGTCCAAGTCCAAGGGCAAGGGCGGCAAGAAGGGCAAGGGCGGAGGGCGGGTCACCCCCAAGGCCCGTTGATCCGACCGGCATGGGCCGGTCGACCGCTCCCGGGGACGGCCGATCAGGCCGGTGCACGCCGCCCCCGGTAATGGTGGGAGACTATCGGGCGCTATCGACAGAATGCAGAGGAGTTCACCGTGGCAGTAAAGCTCCGCCTCGTGCGGATCGGGAAGAAGAAGCAGCCGACGTACCGGCTGGTGGCGGCGGACAGCCGGTCGCCCCGGAATGGTCGTTTCATCGAGATCGTGGGGACCTATGCACCCCGCGGCAAGTCGTTGGCCGAGCCCGACGCGGTCATCGAGATCGACAACGCCAAGGCCGTGAAGTGGCTCTCCCAGGGAGCCACCCCGACCGAGCGGGTCGAGAAGATCCTGAAGAAGTCGGGCGCGCTCGACGAGTTCGCCACGGCCAAGGCGGCCAAGTGAGCGACGAGCTGGCGGTGGACTCCGCCGACGACGTGAACACCATCGATGACGACGAGGGCCACGAGGACGACGACGCCGGCAACCGGGTGTCGGGCGGGACGCCGCTGGCCGTGGTCACCTATCTGGTCAACTCCATCACCTCCGATCCCGATGCCGTGGTCATCAACACCGAGGAGCGGGGCGACTCGATCCGCTTCCGTATCCACGTGGCGCCGGACGACATGGGCCGTGTCATCGGCCGGCGGGGACGGGTGGCCCAGGCCATCCGTACCGTCGTGGCCGCGGCCGGGGCGCGTGACGGCGTCCAGACCAGCGTCGACATCGTCGACGACTGAGCCCCCGTGGTGCGCGGACCCGCCCGCCCCGAGGGCGAGGGGGAATCCGGCACCGACGCCGATGTTGCCTCCGGCGGGCCTCCGCTGCTCCACGTGGGCCGTATGGTCAAGCCCCACGGTCTGCGCGGCGACGTGATCGTCTCGCTCACCACCAACCGGGACGAGCGGGTCGACCCCGGCTCCGTGCTGACCACGGCCGAGGGCCGGCAGTACCGGGTGGTGCGGTCCTCGCCCCACGGGGGCCGCTTCATCGTGGCCTTCGACGGCGTGGTCGGCATCGACGACGCCGAACAGCTGCGGGGCACCGAGCTCTTCGCCCCCGCGCTGGAGGATCCCGACACCCTCTGGGTCCACGACCTGATCGGATCGGTGGTCGAGGACACCGGGGGCACCCGGCTCGGGACGGTGGTGAGCGTCGAGGCCAACCCGGCCAGCGACCTCCTGGTGCTCGACGGGGGCGCCCTGATCCCCCTCCGCTTCGTGGTGGGTTCGGTGCCCGGCCGGCGCGTCACCGTCGAGGTGCCCGACGGCCTCCTCGACCTCACGTGAGCGGGGCCGCCCCCGTGGTCCCGCCGTTCCGGATCGACGTGTTCACCCTCTTCCCCGAGGTGATCGACCACTACGCGGCCGCCTCCATCCTCGGCCGGGCCCGGGTCGGCGGTCTGCTCGATCTGCGCACCCACGACGTCCGGGACGCCACCACCGACCCCCACCGCTCGGTGGACGACGCCCCCTTCGGCGGCGGCGCCGGCATGGTGCTGGGCCCCGAACCGGTGTTCGGGGCGGTGGAGGGGGTGGCCGGCTCGGACGCCGGGCTGCCCCGGCCCCTGGTCCTGCTGTCGCCCTCGGGCGGCCGGTTCGACCAGGACGTCGCCCGCCGGCTGGGCCGGCTGCCGGGCGGCTTCTCGCTCCTGTGCGGCCGCTACGAGGGGGTCGACCAGCGGGTGGCCGACCACCTGGTGGACGAGGAGCTCTCGGTGGGGGACTTCGTCCTGGCCGGAGGCGAGCTGGCCGCCCTGGTCGTGGTGGAGGCCGTCGTGCGGCTCCTGCCCGGCGTCCTGGGCAACGACCGGTCGGCCGGTGACGAGAGCTTCACCGCCGGGCTCCTGGAGTACCCCCAGTACACCCGACCGGCCTCGTTCCGGGGGTGGGACGTGCCCGAGGTGCTCCGCTCGGGTGACCACGGCAGGGTGGACCGGTGGCGCCGGGCCGAGGCCCTGGCCCGCACCCTCCGGCGCCGCCCGGACCTGATCGAGGCTCGGGGTGGGCTGGACCCGGACGAGGTGGCCCTGCTGGTCGGGCACGATGAGGTGCAGTTGTTGCGCGAACACGGCTACGATTGGTGAGCCTCGTCGGCGCCGGTTTGTCCGGTGATCGCCATCGATGGCCCGCAGTGCGGAGAACGCCCTGGTCAGAGCGACCGTTCGGCGACGACTCCCATGAGGGCCTCCGGCGGGGGAGAGTTCGAACGATTCCTGGAAAGACGCGCCCCATGAACCCGACCGACATCATCGACCGCGACAGCCTCCGAGACGACATCCCCGACTTCCGGCCCGGCGACACCGTGAAGGTGCACGTCCGGGTGGTCGAGGGCACCCGCGAGCGGGTCCAGGTGTTCCAGGGCGCGGTGGTGCGTCGCCAGGGCACCGGCGTCCGTGAGACGTTCACGGTGCGCAAGGTGAGCTTCGGCGTCGGCGTGGAACGGACGTTCCCGGTCCACTCCCCGGTCATCGACCACACCGAGGTGGTCTCGCTGGGCGACGTGCGGCGGGCCAAGCTCTACTACCTGCGCGACCGGCACGGTAAGGCCGCCAAGATCAAGGAACGGCGGACTGCCCGTCCTTGACCCGATGGTCCCGTCGTGGGTCGGCGCCCGATCGGGCCCGGCCCGGAGCCCGGTCTACGTGAACGTGTCCCGACGACGCCCCCGAGGTCCGGTCTGGTCGACGGCCGAGGCAACTGGAACCTGGTCGGTGGCTCCATGAGCGAAGAGGACCTCGAGCGGTACGAGTCGGAGATCGAGCTGGCCCTGGTCCAGGAGTACCGGGCCGTCCTGCCGCTCTTCGCCTACGTGGTGGAGACCGAACGTCGGTTCTACCTGGCCAACACGGTCGAGGTGGCGGTGCGCTCCGACTCCACGCCGGCCTGTGTGGAGGTCAACCTGTCGGACGCGTGGGTGTGGGACATGTACCGCCCGGCCCGCTTCGTGCCCTCGGTACGGATCCTCACCTTCCGCGACGTCAACATCGAGCGGCTCCCCGAGAAGGATCTGTGAGCGGGGGCGCGTCGGGGCGCCCGGACCAGGAAGCCGACGGCCGACGGACCCTGGGTGCCCGCGGCGAGGACCAGGCCGCCCGGTGGTACGAGGAGCAGGGATACGAGGTCCTCGAGCGCAATTGGCGCCGCCGTGAGGGTGAGGTGGACCTCATCGTGCGCCGGGGCGCCACGGTGGTGTTCAGCGAGGTGAAGACCCGCTCGAGCGACCGCTTCGGGACCGGTGCCGAGTCGGTGCTGCCGGCCAAGCAGCGCCGGATCCGCCGCCTGGCCTCCCGGTGGCTGTCCGAACTGACCCCGGCCGTGGGCCGGGCCCGGGTGGTGGTCCGCTTCGACGTGGTGTCCATCACCTCGGGCACGGTGGACGTCATCGAGGATGCCTTCTGACGCTGCGGCTGCGGCTGCGGGTGCCGCGGCGGCTGCCGCGGCGGAGGCGCCGCCTGGCACCCTCCGGCGCCTCCGGCAAGGCGCCTGTGACACCCCACCCCTAGGCTCGTTCGCAGTGCCCTCGAGAGGCCGTCGGCACCCACCTGTGCACGTGGCGAGCGGCCCTCCCTTCCTTCTTCCTCCGGCACCGCTCCGCCCCCCGGGCCACGATGCCGGACCGCATCGATCGGAGGGCGCCGTGATCGCCTCCATTCCCTCTGCCGTGCTCGTCGGCGTCGACGGCAAGCCGGTCTCCGTCGAGGTCCACGTGTCCAACGGGCTTCCCGGCTTCACCGTGGTCGGACTGCCGGACACGGCGGTGCGCGAGTCCCGCGACCGGGTCCGGGCGGCACTGCTGTCCAGCGGCCTGTCGTGGCCGCTCCGCCGGGTCACGGTCAACCTGGCGCCGTCCGGCATGCGCAAGGGGGGCGCCGGACTCGACCTGCCCATCGCCGTCGGGGTGCTGGTGGCCTCGGAGGTGGTCGACCCCGCCCTGGTCGAGGGGCTGGCCTTCGTCGGCGAGCTGGGCCTGGACGGATCCATGCGGGGGGTCCCCGGCATGGTGGCGCTGGCCGATTCGCTGCGCCGGTTCCGACTGGTCGTTCCCACGGAGAGCGCCGACGAGGCCCGCCTGGCCGGTGGGACCGACCTCTTGACGTCCGCCACCTTGGCCGGACTGGTGGCGGGGCTGTCGCATCAGGAGCAGTGGGGGGTGGCCTCCCGTCGCCGAAGGGAACCCAGGGGGATCGACGGCCCCCGGACGGACCGCCGGGAGGACGGCGGCCGGTGGGGGCGGACGGGGCTCGAGCGGGCTCCCGACCTGGCCGATGTACGCGGGCAGCGGTTCGCCCGGCGAGCACTCGAGGTGGCGGCGGCCGGGGGCCACCATCTCCTGTTGGTGGGTCCACCGGGCTCGGGCAAGTCCATGTTGGCGGCCCGGCTCCCCGGGCTGCTGCCCGACCTCTCGCGGTCGATGGCCTTGGAGGTGACGCGCATCCACTCGGTGGCCGGTCTGCCGTTGCCGCCCGCCGGCCTCATCGAGCACCCTCCGTTCCCGCGCCCCGCACCACGGGGTCTCCTCGGCGGCCATGATCGGTGGCGGGACGAGCTGGATGCGCCCGGGCGAGATCAGCCTGGCCCACGGTGGCGTGCTGTTCCTCGACGAGATGGGGGAGTTCCCGGCCCCCGTGCTCGATGCCCTGCGCCAGCCCCTCGAGGAGGGCGAGGTGCGGGTGAGCCGGGCCCGGGGCTCGACCTCGTTCCCGGCCCGGTTCATCCTGGTCGGCGCCATGAACCCCTGCCCGTGCGGCGAAGGGGCGGTCCCTGGTCGTTGCCGGTGCAGTGCGCTGTCACGGGAGCGCTACGCCCGGCGCCTCTCCGGCCCCCTGCTCGACCGGTTCGACATCACCGTGCGAGTGGACCGGCCCGAGTCCGACGAGCTGCTGGCACCGACGGGAGGGGAGCCGTCCTCGGCGGTGTCGGCGCGGGTGGCGGAGGCCCGCCGACGGGCCGCCGAGCGCGGGGTCGGCACGAATGCGCAACTCCCGACGCCCGCGCTGGCCGACCTGGCCCCGATGAGTGCCCCGGCGGCCGCCCTGGTCGAGCGGAAGCTCCGCTCGGGTGCCCTGAGCGCCCGCGGCCTCCACCGGGTGCAGCGGCTGGCCCGGACCGTGGCCGACCTGCAGGGGGCCGGGGTCGTGGTCCAGGAGTCCCACGTGCGCGAGGCCCTCGTCCTGCGATGCCAGCGAGAGCTCTTGCTGGGGGGTGGCGGGGGATGAGCGGACCGGGGTCGGCCGCCGCGCACGCCGCCGCGCTGGCCGGCCTCCCGGGGATGCACCCGGTCCGTCTGGCCCGACTGCTCGATGGGATGCCCCCGACCGAGGCCTGGGAGGCCGTGAGGTCCGGGACCCATGCGGCGGACCCACGCCGCCGGTTCACCCGTTCCGCCCAGGCCACGCACGTGGACGAGGTGGGCGAGCGCTACCGCCGGGCCGGCGTGTCGGTCCTGCTCCGGGGTTCGCCGGGCTATCCGTCGGCACTGGCCGAGGATCCATGTCCCCCCGCCGTCCTGTTCGCCCTGGGCGACCCCTCGGTGGTCGAGGGTCGGCACCGGGTCGCGGTGGTCGGGACCCGATCGCCCACGCCGTACGGTCAGGGGGTGGCGTCCGAGCTGGCGTCCGACCTGGCCGCCGCGGGCGTGGTGGTGGTGTCGGGATTGGCCGTGGGTATCGAGGCGTCCGCCCACGTCGGCGCGCTCCGGTGCGCCGGACGCCCCGCGACTCCTCCGGCTGCCGTCGTCGCCACCGGGCTGGACCGGCCGTCGGCCACGCCGCGTCAGCCACTGTGGGACGAGGTCGTGACCACGGGTCCGGTGTTCTCCGAAGTGGCCCTGGGGACGCCGCTCCACCCCCGCCTGTTCCCGGCCACCCGCCGGATCATCGCCGGACTGGCCGACGTGGTGGTCGTCGTGGAGAGCCGCCACCGGGACGGCACCGAAATGATGGTCGATGCGGCCTCCCGACGGTCCATTCCGGTGTGTGCCGTTCCCGGCTCGGTCCGGTCCCGGGCGTCGGACGGCACCAACCAGCTGATCGTCGACGGGTGCACACCGGTCCGGGATGCCACCGATGTGCTGGTGGCCGTGTTGCTGGCCCGGCTGGGGAGGGGACAACCGATGGAGCCGTGGGTTCCGATCGGCGGGCCGTGACCGTGCGACCGAGCGGGGCGGCCGGGCGCCGGTGCCGGATGGTGGCGGAAGGCCGGCTGCTCGTGGAAGGTGGCGGACCGGGGGCTAGCGTCAGCCGGGAGGGAAGCTTCCCGGCTGCCACCCGATGCTGGACGAGGTCACCGTTCCGGCGTCGGGCGCCGAGGTCAGTGCCGGGGCGGTGCAGCTGCCCAGGCCGGTCTGGGCGCCGTACCAGGTGGCGGTACCGTCACCCTTCCACACCAGCCAGCACGTCCCGTCGGAGGACCGCGCCGCCAAGGTGACGGTGCCGCTCCCGGCGCTGCCACCACTTTCATCACTACCGCCGCTGGCGCCGTTGATGGCTGCGCCGATGGCCCCGCCGGGCACCCCGGCGCCGGCCGAGCCGCCGGACGCCCCACCGGTCACCGCGATGCTCACCGTCGATGCACTGGTGGTGGGACCGGCGACGTAGGAGACGGTCGGGTCGGAGGCCGACAGCGTGGCCACGTCGAGCGCGCCGTAGCCGCCGGCGTTGGCCGCGGCGGTGCCGACCGAGGTCAGGGCGGTGGACAGGGCCTGCTGGGCCACCAGGTCGTCGGCCTGGGCCACTCCCGGGGCGTGGGACAGGTTGGTGCTCGAGTCGTCGCCCGAGTGGAAGGTCGTGCTCAGCAGGACCAGGGAGAGCAACGCCACGGCCACCAGGCTCAGCAGGGTGAGGATCATGGAGAACCCGGCATCCGTGGTGACCGACGCTCGCGGCGGCGCCGGCCGGCGGCCAGGTCGGCGGGTCCACACCGTCCGAGCGGGGTGGGTAGCGCGGCGTGGGACCGCCGATCGGTGCCACGGTGTCGTCCGGCCTCCGGCCGCGTCGGTTGGTCCTGGTCCCACCGTTGAGTCATCGACCGACCGGAGGCCGGACTTGAGGGTCCGGCGCGGCCGGAACGGTACCCTGACGGGCGTGGATCCAGCCCAGGCCCCGCGACCCGTGACCCGACTGGGTTGCTGGATGACCGGCCCACTCGTGCCCCCCGACGGGAGCCGGCCACTGGAGTGGATCTGCGCCGTGGCCGAGGCCGCCGAAGGAGCCGGGTTCGACTCGTTCTGGGTGACCGACGAGGTGGCTCCCGGGGCGGGGGCGCGGCCAACCACTCGTCCCTCGAGGCCTATTCGGTGCTCGGGGCCTTGGCCGTGCGGACCCGCACCGTTCGTCTCGGGGCGATCCCCCTGGGGTCCGATCGCCGACCGCCGTCGATGGTGACGAAGATCGTGACCGGGATCGACGTGATCTCCCAGGGGCGGGGGATCCTCACCTTCGGGATGGAGGAGGAGGGGCGGGCGGACGGCGGGGGCGATCACCAGAGGGAGGGCGCCGGGCCCGCCGAGCGGGAGTGGCGGGTGGCCGAGGCGGTACAGGTCGGCCGAGCGATGCTCGACGACGAGTCCCCGACGTTCTTGGGTACCGACTACGCGATCACCGCGGCCTACAACCACCCGAGGCCGGTGCAGGAGGCAGGGGTCCCGGTGGTGATCGTGACTCCGCGTCGGACCGGTCCCGCCGGACTGCCGGCGGCCTCGCTGGCCGCGCTGGCCGTCGTGGCTGACGCGGTGATCATCCGGGAAGGTCCCGGCGATGTCGGCGCCATGATCGCCGAGGTACGAGGCGCGGCGCCCACCGGTGCCGGGGCGACGGCGGTGCGGCCGGCGGCGCTCCAGTTGGTCGGGGTGGGAGAGCAGGTGGGCGCCCTCGGATCCCTGGGCTCCCGTGCGCCGGTCGAGGTGGTCCGGGTGGTGGAGTCGGTCCACCAGCTGTTCGGTGCCGGCGTCGACGGATGCCTCGTTCCCTTCGACTCGGGCACTTCACCCGAGGACGTGACCCGCGTGGGCGAGGCGTTGGCCGGCACCGGCACAACCGTCCGCCAGGTGTAGTGACGCGCAGATCCGACTGCCCGCCGCGCCGGCTGGTCACTCCGGTTCGTCGCTCCGGCACGCCGCGCCGGTTCGTCGCGCCGCCGCGCCTCACTCCTTCTGACCGGACCGCGGTGGGCTGGTGCCCGGGGTGGGCGGGGCCGGGCCACGGGCCCGGCGCCTGGCTCGGGACCGTTTGGGGACGATGGGGGTCTCCGGGGTGATCCACCGCCAGTTCCCCGGTCCGCCGAGGAGCTGGAACCCCTGGTGGGTGCGTTGCTGGTGGTGGCGGTGGCAGAGCCTGGCCAGATTGGCCAGGGTGGTGGGGCCGCCCTGGGCGAAGTCGGTGACCCAGTGGTCGTTCTCGAGGCCCAGCCGGGCGTCGCACCCCGGGACCACGCACCTCGAGTCCCGTTCCAGCAGGGCGGCCCGCACCGCCCGCGGAAGGTGGCGGCCCGGCGAGTAGACGGTGGTGACGTCCACCCCGTCGGTGACCACCAGGCGGGTGAGGGCCGCACCCAGGTGGGCCACCGCCGCCTCGACCGGGACCGGTCCCACCCCGGGGATCTCGCAGAGCTCGTCGCCCACCACGTGGCCCCGGCGCAGGGCGGTGAGGTCGGCCCGGATGAACAGCTGGGCCCGGGGGTCGGGGGGGCGCCCGGGGGTGGGGCCGGCCTCGTCGCCCCCGGGGCCGAGGACCCCCCGGCCGGTGACCAGGGCCACCAGGGCGTCGGCCCGGTAGGCGTCGGCCCCCTCGTGCTCCCCCGACCTCCGGGCCTGCTCGAAGTACCGCTCGGCCTGGGCCTCCAGGGCCACCAGCACCCGGGCCCCGACGTCGGGGGTGAGCACGGCCCGCAAGGAGAAGGCCCCGTCGGTGTCGGTGCCGGTGAAGCACCGCCGGTTCCGGTGCAGCCGCCGGTAGTGGCGGGCCTCCTCGGCGGGGGTGCGCCCCTGGGCCTTGGCCCGCTGGCACCGCTCCCGCAGCTGGGCGTCGGTGTCCCGCTTGGCCCCCTCCACCAGCTCGGCCTCCTTGCCCGGGTTCACCCGTACCGCGTCGGACACCTGGGCGGCCCGTCGGCGGGAGACCGACCCGTCGCAGAAGGCCCCGGCCAGCTCGGGCTGGTCGCCCAGCTGCTCCCCCAGCCGGATGAGGTCCTTCGTCTCGCCCACCGAGTCCCCGGTCTCGGCGGCCAGGTACTCGGCCGCCGACCGGTGGCCGCTCCGCCGGTGGAGGTGGGACTCCTCCACCCGCCGGGCGGCCAGGGTCTTGCCGGCCACCCCGCACCGCTCGACCCGGGTGAACAGGCGGACCCACTCGACCGAGTCCTCCCCCGAGTAGCGCTCGGACTCGAGCGAGGCCACGATGCCGGCCAGGACCGCAGCGGCCGCCTCGGCCCGGGCGTAGTCGGAGGCCTCGGCGGCCCCGGGCCGGCCGGGGCGGTCGGGCTCATCGGGACGGTCGGGCCGGTCGGTCTCGGGGGCGATCATTGCCACGGGGACAGTGAACCAGGCGGGTGTATCAGACCGGTCCCGGCCGGCCTCGGCGGCCGCCGACCCCCGGCGGCGCGGCGGGTCCCGACGGGGGCCGACCCGGTCCGGGCGGCGGGGTCGAAGGGCCCCCGAATCGGCCTCGACTACGGTGCGGGCATGCGCATCGGAGCCCACGTACGGGCGGGCAAGGGCCTGGTACCGGCCCTGCAGCACGGTGACGAGATCGGAGCCGAGGTCGTCCAGATCTTCACCCAGAGCCCCCGCATGTGGAAGCCGTCCCAGTACGGCCCCGAGGTGCTGGCCGGCTACCGGGAGGCCCAGGCCGACCACCCCACGGTCAGGTCCACGTTCTGCCATGCCACCTACCTGATCAACCTGGCCAGTCCGGATGCGGCGCTGACGGCGAAGTCGCGGACCTGCCTCAACGCCAACCTGGCCACGGCCGAGGGCATGGGCTCGGACGGACTGGTCCTGCACATCGGGAGCCACCGGGGCAGCGGGTTCCAGACCGCCCTGCCGGGGATCGTCGAGGCACTGAGCGAGGCGCTCGACTCGGTGGAGGTCAACGGGGACCCCTGCCCGATCCTCCTCGAGAATGCGGCCGGGGCGGGGGACACGGTCGGGCGCTCGTTCGAGGAGCTGGCCGTGGTCATCGAGACGGCGGGCGACGACGAGCGACTGGGTGTGTGCCTCGACACCCAGCACCTCTGGGCCTCCGGGGTGCCCTTCGCCACCGTCGAGGAGGCCGACGACCTGGTGGCGCTGGTGGGGGACACGGTGGGCCTGGACCGACTCCAGTGCCTCCACCTCAACGACTCCAAGGTGGCCTTCGGCGCCAACCGGGACCGCCACGAGAACATCGGCGACGGGACCATCGGCTCGGAGGGGCTGGCCGCGCTGCTGGGCCATCCCGACCTGCAGGGTCTCCCGGCCATCCTGGAGGTGCCGGGCAAGGGGGACGGGCCCCGGGCCGAGGACGTGGCCACGGCCCGGCAGGTCTGGGAGGCGGGGGTGGAACTGCGGGCCTGACGCCACCGCAACGCCGTGTTGTAATGAGAACCATTCTCGTTTACGCTGGCCGGAGAGGCACCGCCACCGTGGGTGCCGTCGACCGAAGGCCTGCTGTTGTCCCCCATCCGACCACATGGCCCGTGCGCCCAGCGTCGCCGTCCCCGCCCGGCCCCACCCCGATGGTGGCCGGTGGTGGGCGTACTGCTGGCGTCCGCCCTCGTGACGGCGGCCTGCTCCGGCCCGGACCCCACGTCGGCCTCCTCGGCCTCCTCGGCCTCCCGGGCTCCTCCGGGTCGGCCCCCGCTCGGGTCGTCCAGGTGGTGGCGGCCGAGAACTTCTGGGGCAGCATCGCCAGCCAGCTCGGGGGCACCCATGCCCACGTGGTGAGTCTCATCACCAATCCCAACACGGATCCACACTCGTACGAGCCCACCGCAGCCGACGCCCGCGTCCTGGCCGGCTCCCAGATGGTCGTCGAGAACGGGATCGGCTACGACCCCTGGGTCGACAGGCTGCTGTCGGCCGACGGCGGGGCCATCGTCAGGTTGGACGTGGGTTCTCGGCTCGGCCTGGCCGACGGGTCCAACCCCCATCGGTGGTACGACCCCGACGATGTGCGGGAGGTGATCGGACAGATGACCTCCGACCTCCAGCGGCTCGATCCGAAGGACGGGGCGTACTTCGCGGCGCGACGCCGGCACTTCGAGACCGTCGCACTGGCGCCCTACGACGACGCCGTCGAGGCCATCAAGGCCAAGTACCGCGGCACGCGGGTCGGGGCCTCGGAGTCGATCTTCGCCATGCTGGCCCCCTCGCTCGGCCTCGACCTGATCACACCGCCCTCGTTCCTGAAGGCCGTCAGCGAGGGTACCGACGTCTCGGTGGCCGACAAGGAGACCATCGACTCCCAGATCCGGGACCACGAGATCAAGATCTACGTCTACAACAGCCAGAACGTCACGCCCGATGTCCAGGCGCAACTGCACGAGGTGAAGGCCGAGCACATCCCGTTCGCCACCATCACCGAGACCCTGCAGCCGGCCAACACCACCTACCAGGCGTGGCAGACCCGACAGCTGCTCGGCATCGAGACGGCGCTGGCCCGTGCCCATGGCTGAGCCCGTGGACCCCGCCGGTCACTTCGCCGAACCGGCAGCACCGGACCCCGCCATCGTCTTCGCCGAGGCCGAGGTGCGGCTGGGTGGGCGCCCCGTCTGGTCGCGGGTGAGCCTGGAGGTGGGAACCGGCGAGTTCGTGGCCGTCCTGGGGCCGAACGGGGCCGGAAAGTCGACCCTCGTCAAGGCGGTGCTGGGCATGTTGCCGCTGTCGGAGGGCCGGGTCACCGTGCTCGGCCGCCCCCGGGCCATTCCGGTCGGGAGATCGGCTACCTGCCCCAACGCCGGAGCTTCGACCCCAACCTCCGGATCCGCGGCATCGACGTGGTGCGGTTGGGCAGCGATGGCGACCGCTGGGGCCTCCCGGTTCCCGGTGGGTCGTCGCTCTTCGCCGGCGGTCGGCAGCGGCGCCAACGGGTGGCCGAGGTCATCGACCTGGTCGGGGCTTCGTCCTACGCCCACCGGCCCATCGGGCAGATGTCGGGCGGCGAGCAGCAGCGGCTCCTGATCGCCCAGGCCCTGGTCCGGCGGCCCAGCATGTTGCTGCTGGACGAGCCCCTCGACAGCCTCGACCTCCCCAACCAGGCCGCGGTGGCTGCGTTGATCTCCGAGATCAGCCAGCGAGTTCGGCATCACCGTGCTGATCGTGGCCCACGACGTGAACCCCATCGTGCCGTACCTCGACGGTGTCGTCTACGTGGCCCGCGGCGGTGCCGTGTGCGGGCCGCCCGACGTGGTCATCACCTCGGAGACCCTGACCACCCTGTACGGGACGCCCATCGAGGTCCTGCGGACCTCGGACGGCCAGATGGTGGTGGTGGGGAGTCCGGAGGCGCCTGCCCACCACGCCGACCGCCACACCGGGCACCCGCACTGATGGCCACCGACCGTCCCGACCGTCCCGACCGTCCCGACCGTCCCGACCGTACCGACCGTCCCGACCGTCCCGACCGTCCGGAGCGCACCGATGGCGACCAACGGCGGGGGAGCGAGCTGGAACCTCGGCGCCGACCTCCACCAGATGCTCTCCCTCCACTTCATGGTCAACGCCTTCCGGGCCGGGACCATCGTGGCCGTCATCGCCGGGGCCATCGGGTGGTTCATGGTGCTCCGGCGCCAGAGCTTCGCCGGACACACCCTGGCCGTGGTGTCGTTCCCCGGCGCGGCCGGCGCCATCTGGCTCGGCATCAGCGCCACCGCCGGCTACTTCGCCGGGAGCATCGTGGCCGCCCTGGCCATCGCCATGGTGCCCCGCTCCACCTCGGGTCGGGCCCGGAGCGAGGAGTCGGCCGTCATCGGCACCGTGCAGGCCTTCGCCCTGGCCTGCGGGGTCCTGTTCGTGAGCCTGTACGGCGGCTTCCTCGACAGCCTCACCGGACTGCTCTTCGGCACCTTCCTCGGGATCTCCGACGGCCAGGTGGTCACCCTGGCCCTGGTGGCCGTGGGGGTCCTGGTCGGGCTGGCCCTGATCGCCCGCCCGCTGCTGTTTGCCAGCGTCGACGCCGACGTGGCCGGGGCCCGCGGCGTACCGGTACGGGGGCTGTCGGTGGTGTTCCTGCTGCTGCTCGGCTGCGCGGCCGCCGAGGTCAGCCAGATCACCGGGGCCCTGCTGGTCTTCGCCCTGCTGGTCATGCCGGCCGCCGCCGCCCAGCAGATCACCGCCCGGCCCGCCCTCAGCCTGGCCCTCACCGTGGTGCTGGCGCTGGCCGTCACCTGGGTGTCGCTGCTGGTGGCCTTCTACTCCGTCTACCCGGTGGGCTTCTACGTGTCCACCATCGGGTTCGGGGTCTACGTGCTGGCCGCTTCGGGCCGGGCCCTGGGCGACCGGCTCGGTGCCCGGGCACCGGGGCCGGCCCGACGGGCCCCCCGGGGCGTCCCCGGGCCGGCCCCTACCGCGGCGGTGGGTGGATGACCACGGCCTGGCAGCTGGCCGGTGCCGTCAATCCGCTCACCGGCCTGGCCCACATGCTGGACCACCCGTTCCTGCGCTCGGCGTTCGCCGCCGGGACCTGCATCGCCCTGGCGGCGGGACTGGTCGGCTATGTGGTGGTGCTCCGGGGCCAGGTGTTCTCGGCCGACGCCCTCTCGCACGTGGCCTTCACCGGGGCGCTCGCCGCCCTGGCCTTCGGAGTCGACCTGCGGGCCGGCCTCTACGGGGCCTGTGTGGTCTTCGCCGTCCTGCTGGCCGCCCTGGGTCGGCGGGCCACCGCCGACGACACCGTGACCGGCAGCGTGTTCGCCTGGGTGCTCGGGCTCGGCGCCCTGTTCCTGTCCGTCTTCACCACCTCGCAGAGCGGCACCGGCACCGTGGGGTCCGACGCCGGCGTCAACGTGCTGTTCGGCTCCATCCTGGGGCTCTCCCCGTCCCAGGCCCTGGCCGACTCCCTGGTGGCCCTCGGCGTGGTGGTGGTCTTCGTGGCCGTCGGTCGGCCCCTGGTCTTCGCCAGTCTCGACGAGGCGTGGCCGCGGCGCGGGGCGTGCCGGTCCGGGCCCTGGGCTATGCCTTCTTCGTCCTGTTGGGGGTCACCGCCGGCGTGGCCACCCAGGCCGTGGGTGCCCTCCTGTTGCTGGGGCTGGTGGCGGCACCGGCCGGGGCCAGCCAACGCCTCACCTCACGGCCCTTCCTGGCCGTGTGGCTCTCGGCCGGCATCGCCGTGGCGTCCATGTGGATCGGGTTGACCCTGGCCTACCTGGCCCCCGAGGTGCCCCCGAGCTTCGGGATCCTTGCCGTGGCCACGGCCGCCTACCTCGGGGCCATCGCCGCCACCTCGGGCCCGCTCGGGCGACGGCTCGGGCGGGACCGGAGGCGAGACCCGGCGCCGGGCGGACGGGAACGGGCCGGTCGACGCCGTACTATCGGGCCGATGATCGCCGCGTCGTCCGTCCACGAGCAGGTGGCCCTGCGGCTGGCCGGCCACGGGCAGCGCTACACGCCGGTGCGCCGGGCGTTGGTGGCCACCCTGGCCGAGGCCGGACGTCCCCTGTCGATTCCCGAGATCCTGGCCTCGAACCTCGAGCTGCCCCAGTCCAGCGCCTACCGCAACATCACGTCCCTCATCGAGGCCGGCGTGGTGCGCCGGGTCACCGGGGTCGACGACCACGGGCGCTTCGAGCTGGCCGAGGAGCTGGCCGGCCACCACCACCACCTGGCCTGCGGCCGGTGCGGCAAGGTCGAGGACGTGGCGCCGTCGGCCCGGCTGGAGCGGGCCATGGCCGAGGCGGCCCGGGTGGTGGCCGACGAGCAGGGCTACGAGGTCACCGGGCACCAGTTCGACCTGGTCGGGGTGTGTCCCAGCTGCCGGGAAGGCGGCGGTTGAGGGTCGGGGCCGGGGCCCGGGCCCCACTACCCACGGGGCGCGCACACGGTAGGGTCACCGCGCGCCACCGGGGGAGCCTGATCGACCGAACGACCGAAAGGACGCCGCCATGACCAGTGAGACCGGCCCGCCGACCCGCACCGAGACGGACAGCATGGGGGCCATCGAGGTACCGGCCGACCGGTACTGGGGGGCCCAGACGGCCCGGTCCCTCCACCACTTCCCCATCGGCGACGACCGGATGCCCAAACCGCTGATCCGGGCGATCGGGGTCCTGAAGGAGGCCTCGGCCCAGGTCAACGCCGATCTGGGCAAGATGACCCCCGAGAAGTCGGCCCTGATCATCGCCGCCTCCCGGGAGGTCGCCGACGGCAAGCTCGACGACGAGTTCCCCCTGAGCGTGTGGCAGACCGGGAGCGGGACCCAGTCCAACATGAACGCCAACGAGGTCATCGCCAACCGGGCCATCGAGTTGGCCGGGGGGGTGCTGGGCTCGAAGGACCCGGTCCACCCCAACGACGACGTCAACATGAGCCAGTCCAGCAACGACACCTTCCCGACGGCCATGCACATCGCCGCGGTGGAGGAGATCACCCACCGCCTGATCCCGGCCGTCCGGACCCTGCGGAACGCCCTGGCCGTCAAGGCCGAGGCGTACGCCGGGCATCACCAAGATCGGCCGGACCCACCTGATGGACGCCGTGCCCCTCACCCTGGGTCAGGAGTTCTCCGGCTACGTGGCCCAACTCGACGCCGACCTCCGCCGCATCGAGCTGACCCTCGACGACCTCTACGAACTGGCCGCCGGGGGGACGGCGGTGGGCACCGGACTCAACACCCACCCCGAGTTCGGGACGCGGGTGGCCTCGGCCATCGCCGAGCTGACCGGGCTGCCGTTCGTCACCGCCCCCAACAAGTTCGCCGCCCTGGCCGCCCATGACGCCCTGGTCATGACCAGTGGGGCGCTGCGGACCACTGGCCGCCTCCCTGATCAAGATCGCCGACGACCTGCGCTGGCTGGGATCGGGCCCCCGGAGCGGGCTCGGCGAGCTCAACCTCCCCGAGAACGAGCCGGGCTCCTCCATCATGCCGGGCAAGGTCAACCCCACCCAGAGCGAGGCCATGATCATGGTGTGCATCCAGGTCTACGGCAACGATGCGGCCGTGGCCATGGCCGGGGCCCGCGGCAACCTCGAGCTCAACGTGTGCAAGCCGGTGATCATCCACAACGTGCTCCACTCGGTGCGGCTGCTGACCGAGGCCTCGCTGGCCTTCACCGAGTTCTGCGTGGACGGCCTCGAGCCCAACGAGGACCGCATCCGTCAGCATCTCGAGAACTCGCTGATGCTGGTCACCGCGCTCAACCCGCTCATCGGCTACGACAAGGCGGCCGAGGTGGCCAAGAAGGCCCACCGGGAGGGCAGCACCCTGCGGGAGTCGGCCCTCGCCCTGGGCTACCTCACCGGGGAGCAGTTCGACGAGGCGGTGCGGCCGGAGTCGATGACCCATCCCTGACCGGCGGCCATCCCCGGGCGTGCCCGACCGCGTGACCGACACCGGCACCCCGCCCCACGACGACCTGGGGAGCCTGGACCTCACCGACCTCGACCGCTTCGTCCACGGCTTCCCCGACGAGGTGTTCACCCGGCTCCGGGCCGAGGCCCCGGTGTGGTGGCACCGGCCCACCGAGCACACCCCCGACGGGGTGGGCTTCTGGGTGGTCAGCCGGCACGCCGACATGGCGGCCGTGGCCGCCGACCCGGAGACGTACTCCTCCGAGCGCGGCCCGGGGGCCACGGGGGGCGGGACCATCCTGGCGGACCTGCCCTACGGGTTCGCCCCCGGCGTCCTGCTCAACATGACCGACGACCCCTTGCACCACCGCATCCGGCGGCTGGTCACCCCCTCGGTGGCGCCCCGGGCCCTGGCCCGGATGGAGGCGGAGCTGGCCGGGCGGGCCCGGCGCATCGTGGACACCATCGCCGAACGGGGCTCGTGCGACTTCCTCGCCGAGGTGGCGGCCGAGCTCCCGATCCAGGCGGTGGCCGCCCTGATGGGCGTGCCCGAGGAGGACCGGCACGACCTGATGGCGTGGTCCAACACCACCCTCGACTACGAGGGCCGGGAGCTCGGGGAGAGCAGCGACGAGGTCGCCGCCGCCGCGTCGTCGATGGCGGCCTACGGGGGCCGGCTCATCGCCGACAAGCGGGCGGCACCCGACGACGGGATGATCTCGGTGGCCGCCCGGGCCCGGATCGAGGAGGACGGCGGGGGGACCCGTCCCCTCACCGATCTCGAGCTGCTGATGTTCTTCAACCTGCTGGTGGTGGCGGGCAGCGAGACCACCCGCAACTCCATCGCCCTGGGCATGGTGGCGCTGATCGAGCACCCCGACCAGCTGGCCGCCCTCCGCGACGACCGGTCGCTGATGCCCTCGGCGGTGGAGGAGATCCTGCGCTGGACCACCGCCACCCTCTACAACCGGCGGACGGCCACCCGGCCCGCCGAGCTGGGGGGTCAGGCCGTCGCCGCCGGGGACAAGGTCACCCTGTGGTGGCCGTCGGCCAACCGGGACGAACTGGTCTTCGACCGGCCGTTCCGGTTCGACATCACCCGTGACCCCAATCCCCACCTCACCTTCGGGCACCGGACCCACTTCTGTCTGGGGGCCAACCTGGCCCGCCTCGAGATCCGGGTGATGCTGGGGGAGGTGCTCGACCGTCTGGCGGGGTTCGAGCTCGACGGGCCGGTCGAGCGGGTGCGCACCAACAAGCACGCCGGGGTGAACCACGTGCCGCTGGCCTTCCACCCGCGGCCGCGACGCCGGTGAGCCGCCCGCCTCGTCCGGGCCGCGTCCGCCGCCGGAGACCTGACGGTGCGTCAGATCGCGGGCCTATACTTCGGCGAGGATCCGGGCCACACGGGTGGCGGCCGGCCTCGAGACCACGGGGAGACCGAGCGATGACCACACCGCCTGCCGAGCTGACCATCGGACTGGCCGACGGCACCTTCTACGGCGGCGACCCCTTCCCGGCCTTCGCCTGGATGCGCCGGCACGCCCCGGCCTACTTCGACGAGTCCTCCGGGGTGTGGGGCATCACCCGCTACCACGACATCCGGGAGATCTCGAAGGACCCCGACACCTTCTCCAACGCCGGGGGGATCCGCCCGGACGGCTTCCCGCTGCCCATGATGATCGAGACGGACGCACCCGAGCATGTGCGGCGACGGCGACTGGTCAGCGAGGGGTTCACGCCCGGGCGCATCAAGGAGAGCGAGGAGGGCATCCGCACCATCTGCGACGCCATCATCGACCGGGTGTGCGAGGCGGGGACCGCGGACTTCGTCCGCGACATCGCCGCACCGCTGCCCATGATCGTGATCGGCAACATGCTGGGGGTGGCCCCCGAGGACCGCGACGACCTGCTGCGGTGGTCTGACGACATGCTCAAGTCACTGGGATCGCCGGACCCCGGTGCCATGGACAAGGCGGCGACCGCAGCCGTGGAGTACGCCGAGTACATCACGGCGGTGGCCGAGCAACGGCGGCGGGACCGCCAGTCCGACGACCTCATCGGGACGCTGGTCCACGCCGAGATCGAGGGGAACCGCCTGGACGAAGGGTCGATCATCTACGAGTCCCTCCTCATCCTGATCGGCGGGGACGAGACCACCCGGCACGTCATCAGCGGCGGCATGTACGAGCTCCTGCAGCACCCGGAGCAGCTGAGGCGCCTGGCCGCCGACCGCACGCAGCTGCCCGCCGCGGTGGAAGAGATGCTGCGGTGGGTCTCGCCCATCAAGAACATGGCCCGCACCATGACCAGGGACGTCGACCTCCACGGGGAGACTCTCCGCCAGGGCCAGAAGCTCCTGCTGCTCTACCCGTCGGCCAACCGCGACGAGCTGGTCTTCGACCACCCAGAGGTGTTCGACATCACCCGGACGCCGAACGACCACATGGCCTTCGGGTTCGGCTCGCACTTCTGCCTGGGCAACCGGTTGGCCCGGATGGAGCTGAGTGTGATGTTCGACCGGCTCCTCGACCGTCTGCCCGACCTGACCCTGGCCGACGACCGGCCGCCCCCCACGCGGGCCGCCAACTTCGTCTCCGGGTACGAGGCCATGCCGGTGGTCTTCACGCCCTCCGCCCCGGTGGGGGCGTCGGCCTAGATGTCCGAGCCGGTCCTGACCGAGGCCGAGGTCATCTCGGTGCTGTCCGCCGACGATGGGCCGGCGTGGCACCTGATCGCCGGCAAGCTGGTCAAGACGGTGGCCTGTGCCGACTTCGTGGGGGCCCTGGCCTTCGTGGGGGAGGTGGGCCGGCTGGCCGAGTCGGCCAACCACCATCCGGACATCGACATCCGCTACAACCGGGTGTCCCTGGCCCTGATGACCCACGACTCGGGTGGCATCACCCAGCTCGATCTGGACCTGGCCCGGGCCATCGACCAGGTCGGGACGCCGGGCCCGGACTGACCAGACCGGCTACGGCTCGGGAGTGACCCCGTGGCCGGCCGAGGTCAGCGCGGTGACGGCGTTCCCGAGGTCGTCGGCCCGCACCAGGACGTGATCGGTGTCGAAGGTCGACAGGACGAAGACACTGATGTCGGCGTCGGCCAGGGGAACGGTCAGGTCGGCCAGCACACCGACCAGGGCGAAGTCCAACGGGCCGGCCACCGAGAGCGCCCGCCATCCCGGCTCGATCCGGGCCCCGGCGGGAGCCAGGTCGGCTCGGCAGACCAGGGACCGCTCGTCGCCGGCCCAGGAGGTGGAGAAGAGCGACCCGTCGTCGGGGGCGGCCGGGAAGGGCGCTCCGGGGGGGAGTCGGCACACGGTCAGGGTCTCGGGCCGGAGCAGCAGGTTCACCGGGTCAGCGGGGCCAGCAGGCGGCGAGAGCCCAGCCGGTCCAGCAGGCCCGGCCGGGGGCACGGGCCCAGGAGACACAGGTGACGGGAGGGGCGCCGACGCCGACGAGCTGGCCGGCCGTCACCCGACAGGCAGGTCCCAGAGCGGGAACCACCGGTCGAGGTCGGCCTCCACCGTGAGATCGTCGGCCACCAGGCTCTTCAGCTTCAGCTCCTGCTCGGTGTCCCGGCGCTCGTGGCCCTCGGGCACGAAGGGGTAGAAGGTGCCCCGCTTGAACAGGTAGACCAGGAAGGCCGTGGAACCGAGGAGCCGTCCCGGGCCGGCCGAGGTCTCCACCAGGGCCGCCGACTCGGCATCGGTGCCGGGGTCGGCAGCTGCCGACTCGGTGGGCAGGTCGGCCAGTCCGAAGACCGAGCAGAGGAGCTGGGGCCCCCATCCCGAGTCGGACAGCGAGCGAATTGACCAGGTGGATGCGCGTGACCAGCTGCTCGATGTCGGTGTCCTCCACGACCAGCCACTGGTAGCCGAAGCTGTCCTTCTCCTGATGGAGTCCGCCGGTGCCGTCCATGGACAGCAACGAGACCACTTCGGACTGCATCTGCTCGAACCCCTGTCCGGTGGGTGGCTTGAAGCAGACCCCGGCGTGCCCCGAGCAGGACATGCCGGCCGCGCTCTGGAGGGTGATGGAGGCGGAGGGGAGCGCGAACAGCGCGTCGAGGTTGGCCTGGACCGGCTTGGTCTTGCCCAAGATCGAGCTGAACAGTCCCATCAGCCGGGGGCGATCGGGGGTCGCCGTCCCCTCCCGACGGTGATCCGGCTCACGAGGGGCGACCCAGCTCGGCCTCGATCTTGGACAGTTGGGCCAGGCGCTGGTCGAGGGAGGGGTGGGTGGAGAACAGGGTGGACAGGCTCACACCGTTCTTGGCGATGGCCGGGGTGAAGTAGAAGGCATTGAAGCTCTCGGCCGAACGCAGGTCCCGGGTGGGGATGCGGGACATCTCGCCGGTCACCTTGACCAGGGCGGAGGCCAGGGCTGACGGCCGGCCGGTGAGCAGGGCCCCCGAGCGGTCGGCGGCCAGCTCCCGGTAGCGGGACAGGGCCATGGTGAGCAGGAAGCTGATGGCGTAGACCACCACCGACACCACCAGCACGAGGAGCTCGACCACGGCGGCGTTGTCGCCGCCCTGGTTGTTGTTGTTGTTGGAGCCACCGCCGAACCCTCCCATGAGCCCGGTCCACAACATGATGCGGGTGATCATGCCCGCCACCATGCCGAGGAAGCTGGCGATGGTCATGACGGCCACGTCCCGGTGGGCCACGTGGCTGAGCTCGTGGGCCAGCACCGCCTCGAGCTCGGACTCGTCGAGGCGCCGCATCAGCCCGGTGGTGGCGCACACCACCGCCGAGTTGGGGCTGCGACCCGTGGCGAAGGCGTTGGGTACGTCGGTGTCGGCCAGCGCCACCCGGGGCTTCTTCATGTCGGCCAGGGCACAGAGCCGGTCGATGACGCCGTGCAGCTGGGGCGCCTGCTCCGGTGTCACCAGGTGACCGCCCATGCCGAACAGGGCGATCTTGTCGGAGAACCAGTACTGGACGAAGAGGATGACGGCGGCGAACACCAGCACGATGCCGATGGACAGGCCAAAGGCGATCAGGAGCCCGATCACCGCCCCGTACAGGATGACCAGCATGAGGCCGGTGGTGAACATCCGGACGGTCAGTCCGCGGTCGTTGGGGATGTTGCGTGCAGTGCTCATCAGGTGGACCTCAGCGGTCGTCTCCTCCGTTGCTCTCGCCGTGGTCGGCCAGCATGGCCTTGGTCTCGTCCAGCGTCGCGTCGGCGAACGGCACCACCAGGTCGGAAGGGGCGAAGGCATCGTCGGCCAGGGCATCGCCGGCTGAGCGCACCTCGGCGGTCAGGGCGGCCAACGCCTGGCCGAACCGGGCCTCGTCCCCGGCGTGGACGGCGGCGTCGAGGTCGTCGTCCAGCTTCTCCAGCGCGGGCCGCTGGTCGTCGGGCACCCGGTACTGGCCCTCGCCCAGGATCCGGACGATCATGACGGCGACTCCTCGTGGGCCGCCGTGGTCTCCGCTGACCCGGGCGACCCGGCCGCCCCCAGTTCGGGTGCGGGAGGCGCCCCGGCGCCCACCTCGGCCTTGAGGGCGGCCAGTTCGGCGTCGACGGTCGAGGTGGTGGAGGCCTTGTTCAGCTGGGCCTGGATGTCGTCCACCGGATTGGTCAGGTCGGTCAGGGCGCCCGAGGCCAGCAGCTCGTCCATGGCCCCGGCCCGGGCCTGCATGCCGTCGATCTTGTCCTGGGCACGCTGCATGGACATGCCGGCGTCGCTCATCGACTCCGAGATGCCCGAGACGGCCTCGCCGATCTTGGTCTGGGCTTCGGCGGCCGTGTAGGTGGCCTTCATCGTCTCCTTCTTGGTGCGGAAGGAGTCCACCTGGGCCTGGAGCTTCTGAGCGGTGTCGATGAGCTTCTGCTCCTGGCCCGACACCTGGTCGTGCTGGGTCTTGAGGTCGGCGAGCTGCTCGGCCAGGGCGGCCCGGCGGGCCAGGGCCTCGCGGGCCAGGTCCTCGTTGCCCTGGGTGAGCGCCGCCTTGGCCTGTCCCTGGAGCTTGTCGGCCTGTCCTTGGAGCTGGGAGGCCTGCAGCTCGATCCGCTTCTTGGCTGTGGTCACGTCGGCCACGCTCCGCCGCACCTTCTGGAGGCTCTCCAGCTGCTTCTGGTACGAGAGGTCCAGCGACTCCCTCGGATCCTCTGCCTTGTCGAGCAGTTTGTTGGTCTTGGCCTGGACAATCCCAGTAAAACGCTTCATCACGCCCATACCGTTGGATCCTTCCTCGATCGTCGCCAGTGAAGCTTAGGGCTTCCCTGCCCGATAGCGTGATCAGCGTGCCCGAACCGCTCTGCCTCCTGACCGTCCACGCCCATCCTGACGACGAGTCCTCCAAGGGGGCCGGCTCGGTCGCCCTCTACCATGCCGAGGGGATCCGCACCGTCCTGGTCTGCTGCACCGGTGGGGAGGAGGGGGAGGTCCTCAATCCGGCCCTGGACACCCCCGAGGTCCACGCCCGCCTCGCCGATCTGCGGCGGGAGGAGTTGGCCGGGGCCGCACGGGTCATCGGCTACGACGAGGTGGTCATGCTGGGCTACCGCGACTCGGGCATGGCCGGCTCCGAGGCCAACGACAACCCGGCCAGCTTCGCCCGGGCGCCCCTGGAGGAGGCGGTGGAGCGCCTGGTGGCCGTGGTGAGGCGGGCTCGCCCCCAGGTCATGGTGGTCTACGGCGACGAGCAGTCCGGCTATCCGCACCCCGACCATCTCCGGGTCCACGACATCGGGGTGGCGGCCTACCGGGCCGCCGGTGATCCCCGCCGCTATCCGGCCGCCGGGGCACCCTGGCAGCCCGGCAAGCTCTACTACACCGAGTTCTCGGTGACCCGCTTCAAGGAGGTCCACGCCAAGTTCGAGGAGCTGGGCCTCGAGTCCCCGTTCGATGCCCAGTGGCGGAAGCGGTGGGAGGACATTCCCGCCCCTTCGGTGACCACGTCGATCGACGTCTCCGACTTCGCCGACGTCCGCAGCCGGGCGCTGCTGGCCCACGCCACCCAGGTGGACCCCAAGTCGCCCTTCTGGTTCGGTCTCCCGCCCGAGGTGATGCGGACCATCCACCCCTACGACGACTACCGCCTGGCCCTGGTGGCCGGGGCGGACGGCACCGTGGCCCCGCCGGGGGCATCGGACCCCGGCGGGGCCGAGGGACCGGTGGAGTCGGATCTGTTCGCCGGCCTGCGGCCCGCCAAGTAGCCAGGTAAGACGAGTAGCCAAGCAATGGGACGAGGCACCGCGTGAGCAAGTGGTTGTCGGACGAGTGGTTCGCCCGGGGGCTGTCGCTGGGGTCCGGGCTGCCCGAGCGGCCCGGGCTCACGGGCCGGGTCCAACTGCTGATCACCGGGGGCCCGGACGGGGACGTCCCTGGCGCGTGGGTGCTCGAGGACGGCCGCCCCACGTCGTGGGCGGCGGGGTCGCTCGACGCACCCGACGTCACCTTGACCCTGTCGTGGAGTGACGCCGCCGCCGTCCAGGCCGGGACCCTCGACCCCAGCGTGGCGTTCATGCAGGGCCGGATGAAGGTGACCGGGTCGATGGCGCTGACCATGGACCTCCTGTCGGCCGCCCGGGGACCCGAGCGTCAGGGTGTGCGGCGCCAGCTGGCCGAGCTCACGGAGTTCTGACCCCCCCGTGGGTCCCGATGGCTCCGGCCCCGGAGCCGGACCCGGACCCCCCGAGCAGGGGGAGGTGGATGGTGCCGGCACTCTGCAGCAGGATCAGGGTCACCACCGAGGCGATGAACACCAGCAGCAGGACCACCAGGTAGGGCTGGGCGCGGGCCCAGCCGGCCGGTTTGGGTGACGGACGCCGGGACTGTCGACGCTCGACGTCCTGGCCCCAGGCCACCACCCGGGTGACCGTCGAGGCCGCCGCCGGTCCCTGGTGCCGGACGGCAAAGGCCGTGACCCAGCGCGACAGCTCGGCCGGGTCTCCGCCGGGGTAGAGGAATCGGTAGGTCCCGTACGAGGTCTGAATGCCGATCAGCGCCCCGGCGGCCACGCGGGGCCGTGGAGGTGGAGGTGGCGGCGGCGCCGGGGCCGTTCCCGCCCAAGGCTCCTGGCGACCGCCGGCGTCCTCGGGTTGCAGCCAGTGGGCCGGGATCTCCCCACCCACCCACTTCTCGACGGCATGGGCCGAGAGGGAGGACCAGGGCAGGACTCGGGGACGCTCGCCGCGGGCGCGGATGACCCCGATGCCGTCGTCGGCGAAGAGCATGGCTTCGATGGCCACCGGCTCGGTCCCGGCCGTGTCGAGCAGCACCAGACCCTCGAGCCGGACGGTTCGGGGGGCGGGCCCGGCCAGGGCGAGTCGCCGCTCGGTGGCGGCACCCTGCGATTCCGGCTGGTCACCCTCGGACACGTCCACTCCCATCGAAGGTCCACACGATACCGGCGGCCTCCCGACCATCGGGGAATCCGGGCGCGGTCCCGCGCTTACCGGAGGCCGGGTCTCGCTCAGGCCTGGCGCATGGCGTCCCGGAGAGGCCGGTAGCCGATGAGGGTCACGCCGGCCTCGGAGACCAGCTGATCCAGGCCCCGATCGGCCACCAGCAGCACCTCGTCGGCCACCCGGGCCCGCCAGTCGGTGGCGACGGCCCGGAGCTCCGGGGTGTCCACGGCGGGTCGGAGGGACAGTTCGGTGAGGCCGGGTTGGAGCGTGGCCAACAGCTCCGAGAAGGCGAGGCGATTGCCCACGGCAGGCAACGAGGCAAAGCGGTCGGCGAACAGCACCCCCTCGTCCGAGGCCAGCTGCCGGACGGGGAAGCCCACATTGGGCTCGGACTCGGCACCCAGTAGGCGCAGGGGAAGGGCGAAGTCCACGGCCAGTTCGAGGTAGACGTCGAAGAACTCCGGCCGCAACAGCAGGGCGTCGAGGTGGGCGGCCAGGTGGCTGATGTCGAACCCCCAGAGGACCGCCCGCTCCACCTGGGCCCGGCACTCCCGACGCACCTCGTCGAGATCGGCGTGGTCCCACACGTCGGTCACGGTGCGGGGAAACCCACCGTCGCCGTCGAGCAGCGACGGGGCGTGGGTGATCGGCGCCCAGCGATACCGGTCGTGCTCGGCGTTGAGGGTGAGCTGGACCCCCACGTCGTCGCCCCGGAATCGCGAGGCCGACTCGCGGGCCCAGGGGGCGGGGACGATGAGCGAGGCGCTGGTGCCGATCCCCTCGCGGAGGGCGTCGTACACACCCACCGTGGCCGCGTGGCAGAGCCCCAGGTCAGCACAGTTGATGATGAGCAGCTTGGCCTCGGGTGGGTGACCGAGACGCTCGGCGACGGTCGGCATGGCCATGACCGTAGTGCGTCGGCCGTCAGGCAGCCCGCCCGGCCGGGCCCCTGCCGTCCCGGCGGCCCCGGTCACCACCGGAGTCGGATGGTCGCAGTCGGGCCCGGGCCAGGGCCACGCCCCGGAGCCCGATCTGGCGGGTCCGGTCATCCAGCCTCCACTCCGCGTCGCGCCCGGGGGTGGTCGAGCCGGGCGGTTCGCGAAGAGGCAGTTGGGGCTGGCTGGGACTGACCTGGCGGGGGTGGCGTCGGTGGGCTGGGGTCATGGGTACAGCATGCCGGGAGGGTGTATCACTGGGGTCATGGCTGACGATCAGACGGCTTCGCCACGTGGGCCCCGGTACGGGATCACCGTCCCCTTCGACGGGATCCCCTTGGCCGATCACCGCAGGTGGTACGAGGAATTGCTGCGGCTGGGGTACACCGACGCATGGTCGGCGGAGACCGACGGAGCCGACGGGCTGACCCCGCTGGCCCTGGCCGCGGCCTGGACCCCCGCACTGCAGCTGGGCGTGGCCATCCTCCCCGCCTACACCCGGGGCCCGGCGTTGCTGGCCCAGAGCGTGGCGGCCATGGCCGAGGCCGCGCCCGGCCGGTTCACGCTGGGCCTCGGGACGTCGTCGGACGTCATCGTGAGCCGGTGGAACGACGTGGCGTTCGAGGAGCCCTACAAGCGGGCCCGGGACACCATCCGGTTCCTGCGGGCCGCCCTGGCCGGGGAGAAGGTGGACGAGCAGTACGACACCTTCCGGGTGCGGGGGTTCCGGCTGGCGCGTCCGGTCGAGCACCCGCCGCCGCTCTTCCTGGCCGCCCTCCGCCCCGGCATGCTCCGGCTGGCCGGCCGCGAGGCCGACGGCGTGATCATCAACTGGCTGTCCGCCGAGGACGTGGCCACCGTCACACCCGAGTTGAGGGCGGACATCCCGGTGGCCGCCCGTATCTTCGTCTGTCCGTCGGAGGACACCGACATGGTGCGGGCCGTCGGACGCCGGATGATCGCCGCGTACCTCAACGTGGGGGTGTACGCCTCCTTCCACCGCTGGTTGGGCCGGGGGGCCAGGCTCGAGCCGATGTGGGAAGCCTGGCAGGCCGGTGACCGCAAGGGGGCGTTGGCCGCCATTCCCGACGACGTGGTGGACGCCCTGGTGGTGCACGGCTCCTACGACGAGTGCCGGGCCCACGTGGGCCGCTACGTCGCCAACGGGGTGGACATCCCGGTGATGGCGGTCATCCCGCTGGGTGTGTCGCTGGAGGAGGCGGTCGCCGGGCTGGCCCCACCCTGGAAGGCCTGAGGGATCCGGGGGCCCGCCGAACCGATTGTCCGACCCCCGGGCCCGCACCGCCCCGGGTGAGGCCGGGCCCAGGCTGGTCCGGGTGCTACTCGGCGGGGTAGCGGGCCACGATCTCGGCGTCCATGTCCCTGACCTGGTCGGCCAGGTCGGCCACGAACCGGTCCAGCTCGGCGGCCAGGCGCTCGTCGGACAGGGCCATGATCCGCACGGCCAGCAGGGCGGCGTTGCGGGCCCCGTTCACGGCCACCGTGGCCACCGGGATGCCCTTGGGCATCTGGACCATGGCCAGCAGCGAGTCGAGCCCGCCCAGGTTGGCCAGGGCCACGGGCACGCCGATCACCGGCAGGGGGGTGGCGGCGGCCACCACGCCGGCCAGGTGGGCCGCCCCCCCGGCGGCGCAGATGATCACCTGGATCCCCTTGTCGGCGGCCCCCCGGGCGAAGGCCATGGTGTCGTCCGGGGTGCGGTGGGCCGAGAGCACCCGGACCTCGGCCACCACCCCGAACGAGCGGAGGGTCTGGACGGCGTCGTCCATGATCGACGCGTCGGATGAGCTTCCCATGAGAATGGCAACGGACATGCCCGCATTCTGCCCGACGCGCACCGGTCGGTCACATCCGGCTGGTCCTGGAGCCCCGACGGCGCCCGGGGCCCCGAGCCGGCGTCCGGCCACGAGGGCCGGTACGGTGGGCGCCACCACGGGACCGTCCGAAGGAGGAGCACTGTGCGCATCGGCGTGATGTTCGAGACCGAGCGGCCGTTCGAGGAGGTGGTGGCCCAGGTGGCCGGCCTGCGGGATGCCGGTATCGAGACGGCCTGGGCGTCGCAGATCTTCGCCTACGACGCGCTCACCACGATCGCCGCGGTCGGTCGGGAGGTGGCCGGCATCGCCTTCGGGACGGCGGTCGTGCCCACGTACCCGCGGCACCCGGTGATGCTGGCCGCCCAGGCGCTGACCGTGCAGGCAGCCACCGGCGGCCGCCTCACCCTGGGCATCGGGCTCTCGCACCAGGTGGTCATCGAGAACGTGTTCGGCCAGTCCTTCGACAAGCCCGCCCGCCACATGCGGGAGTACCTCTCGATCCTCATGCCCCTGCTCGAGGGGGAGCCGGCCAGCTTCGTCGGCGAGACCCTGAGCGCCTCCACCTTCGGACCGCTCCAGATCGAGGCTCCGACCCCGCCGGTGCTGGTGGCGGCGCTGGGCACCACCATGCTGACCCTCGCCGGCCGGCTGGCCACGGGCACGGTCACCTGGATGACCGGCCCGGCCACCATCGAGTCCCACATCATCCCCACCATCCGGTCGGCCGCCGCCGGCGCCGGGCGGCCCGAGCCGCTCATCGGGGTGGGCCTGCCCGTCTGCGTCACCGGCGACGCCGACGCGGCCCGGGCCAAGGCCGCCGAGCTCTTCGTCATCTACGGCACCCTGCCGTCCTATCGGGCGATGCTCGACCGTGAGGGAGCCGAGGGCCCGGCCGATGTGGCCATCGTGGGCACCGAGTCCGAGGTGCAGGCGCAGATCCGCCGCCTGGCGGCCATCGGCACCACCGAGTTCTGCGGGGCCCCGTTCGGTTCGGCCGACGAGATTCGGGCCACCGTCGAGGCGTTGTCCGGGCTGGTGGGCGACTGAGTGGGCGATCGACCGGGCGGCCGCGAGAACGGGCTCAGGTGGCCAGGCGGGTGTGCTTGAACTCGTTGAGGTCCGGATGGTCGGTCATCAGCCCCAAGACCCGCTCCACGGTGTCCCGGGCCTTGTCGGCGTCGCCCTCGGGGCGGGCCATCAGCCGGACGAACACCGCCTGGTCCCCGACGATGAAGGTGGGGACGCCGAAGACGCCGAGCCGGGACGCGACGTCCTCGTGCTCGCTCCGCACCTGCTTGGCCGGCCAGCCGGCGTCCACCTCGGTCAGCACCGCGTCGGCATCGACGCCGCCCCGCTCCAGGGCGTCCCGCACCACCGAGCGCTCCCGGAGGTCGCCCCCGTCGGCGTGGCGGGCGTCGAACAGGGCGCGGTGCGCAGCGAAGAACTGCTGGGGATACCGGTCCCTCACCACGACTCCCGCGGCCAGGGCCACCAGGTCGGGCTGCTGGGCCGGGTCCTCCCACGATGGGATGCCGCCCTCGGGGACGTGGGACTGGTTGAGGAAGAAGGGCACGAACGTCACGTCCCACGGGGCCCCGGCCTCCAGGGCGTCGAGGATGTGCTCATGGCCGATCCGGGCGAACGGGCACCGATAGTCCCAGGTCACGGCGAAGGTCTGTCGAGAGGTCATGGCTGTCCAACCCCCGGTGGGGAGGATCCATTCCGTGACGGGTGCCCAATCCTGGAGCGACCGGGCCCGGCTCCCCCCGGCTCAGAGGAACCGGCGACCGACCAGGCCCAGGGCCACGCCGATGGCGGCGCCGCCGAGGACGTCGGAGGCGTGGTGCGCCCGCAGGTGCAGGCGGCTGAGGCCCACGAGCGACGCACTGGTGACCAACAGGGCGTTGCCGGCACGATCACCCCGCTGGCTCATGACGGTGACCGCGCAGAAGGCGGCCAGAGTGTGACCACTCGGGAAGCTGCTGGAGGTCGGCGCTCGGACCGGCACCCCCCCGGCGGCGAGCGCCAGGCCCTCGGGATCCGGCCGTGAGCGGTCCACCACCGCCTTCAATGTCCGGTTGACGATGGTCGACTCGATGCCGGCGATGGACAGGGCGCGCACGGCCCGGGCCCGATCGGGACCGGAACGTCGGGCCCGCCACACCGTGGTGGCCGCCCACATGATCCCGTGGTCCCCGAGACCGGTGACCACCTTGGCGACGCCGTCCACCGACGGCCTCCCCCGGAGGGGCTCGAACCAGGCATCGACCCGGTCGTCGACCAGGCGGACCACGCGGCTGAGGCCGGTCGGGCCGGTCGGGCCGGCCGGTGCGGGCGAGCCGGACGGCGCCCTTGCCTCGGACGGGGGGGCATGATCGCCACCTATCGGGGTGGCGTCGGCCGCCGTGGGGCCCGGATCCGAGTCCGGCCCCCGGGACAGTGCCGGGGTCAAGCCGCTCCACCCACCGTGGCGCCGAGCACGACCGCCGCCTGGTCCGGACTCCCACCGAAGGCCGGGCAGAAGGCCTGGAACCGGCAGAAGCGGCAGAGCGGTGAGGTCCGGGGCCGGAAGTCCTCGTCGCGGCAGGCCCGCTCGATGGCCGTCCAGATGGCCAGGGCCTTCTGACGCTGACCCCGGACGGCCTGCTCGGAGGGCTCGGCGATGATGGCGGTGGGCTCCTTCAGGTGGAGCAGCTTGACCTGCACCGGGCGGCGGCCCAGCACCTCCTCGCAGAGCAGGGCGTAGATGTTGACCCCGATGAGCTTGGCGTGCTCGTAGGCCGGGGACGGGGCCCGACCGGTCTTGTAGTCCACCACCACGAGCTCGCCGTCGGGGGTGCGGTCCAGCCGGTCGATGATCCCCCGGAGCCGCATGGTCCCCACCCGGGCCTCGAGGAGGAGCTCGACGCCCACCGGGGTGACGTCGTTGGGGTCCTCGAGGGCGAAGTAGTTGTCCACCAGGGCCAGGGACTCCGTCCGGAACTGGTCGGCCTGCTCGGGCGTGAGGGCCAGCGACAGGTAGTCGGGATCCCCCTGGAGGTCGGACCAGGCCCGGTCCAGCTGGTTCCGGGCGGCCTCGAGGGTCCGGTGGCCAGCCCCGTGCTGCCAGAACAGGCCCTCCAGCACACTGTGGACGAAGGTGCCCCGGACCGTCCAGATGGTGGGGAGGTCGGGCAGGTGGTCGATGGCGTTGAAGCGGAAGGCCAGGGCGCAGTCACGGAACGAGGTGACCTTGGACGGCGACAGGGTCCGGGGGAGTTCGAAGGGCACGGGTACAGACTACGACGGGGGTGTGCCATCGCCGGGGTTCACCGGGCCTCCCGGCACCGCCGGGCTGGTAGCGGCACGTCCTGTGTCGGTCCCGGTCGACTCGAAGGCCTCCAGCACCGAGGCGGCCACGGCGGCCGGCCGCTGGAGGGGCCCGAAGTGGCCCATGTCCGGCAGGACCTCGACGCGGGCGTGCCGGATGGGCTCGGCGTCGGCCCGCATGAGGCGGGGCCCGAAGGCATCGGTCTCCGCCCCGCAGCTCAGGGTCACCGGGCAGGCGACCTCCCCGAGATGGGCGAAAGCGTCGTGGTCGACGGCGGCGGTGAAGGCGGCGGCCTCGTCCTGGCGCCGACATCGGAGCCGGATGGTCCGTCCGTCCCCACCCTCTGCCGCCGGGAGGAATTCGAAGCCGGTCTCCACGTAGAGGCGGAGGGCCTCGGGGTCCAGCTCGCCGTAGGGCGGCTTCGAGGCGTAGTTGGCCAGGGCCTCACCGGTCGAGGGAAAGGACTCCCGTCGTCGCCGGGCGCCGTCGGCCAGGGGGTTCGTCCCGGCGATGCGGGCCCGGGCGGCATCGGGCATGACCACCGGCTCGAAGCAGTAGAGCGACCGGAACCGTCCGGGACGGGCCTGTTCGGCCAGCAGGACCGCGGCCCCTCCACACGAGTGTCCGAACCCGAAGGGATGGTCCAGACCCAGGTGGTCCACGACGGTCAGGACGTCGGTGGCGAATCCGGACCAGTCGAAGTCGCCGTCGGCCGGGCGGTCAGAGAGGCCGTGGCCGCGGAGGTCCAGGCCCCAGCAGTGGAACCGGCCGGCCAGGTACCGGGCCAGCGGACCGAAGGGCCCGGCGCAGAAGCCGGTGGCGTGGACCAGCAGCAGGTCGGGGCCCACGCCCCCGAAGTCGTAGACGGCGACCCCCACGCCGTCGGGCGTCACGCACCACTCCCGGGGTGGCGAGTCGAGTCCGTCGTTGGTGGCCACGGAGGTGACGGTACCGCAGCCCGGGCCAGGATCCGGTTGGTTTGCCCAGCGGGCCTCCGGGCCCCGCGTCCGCCGGGAGACCGGTCCGACCTCCGGGAACGGCCGCACCACGGACACCGGCCGGCATTGCCCCGGGCGGGAGCGGGACCGACTAGACATTGTTGGCTTATGGAGCATTTTCTCGAGACCTGGGGCTACCTGGCCGTCTTCGTGTTGAGCTTCATCTCCTCCATGGGCCTGCCGGTGGGGGCCGAGGTGGCCATCATCTACGGCGGGGTACTGGCCAGCGGCCAGATCCCCAACGAGCCCCACCACCTCAACGTGGTGGTGGTGATCCTGGTGGCCACCCTGGCCGAGGTGCTGGGCTCCCTGGCCGGCTACCTGATCGGCTACTACGGGGGCCGACCCCTGGTCGACCGGGTGGGCAAGTACGTGCTTCTGACCCACAAGGACCTGGACCGGGCCGAGGCCTGGTTCGCCCGCCGGGGCGAGCCGGTGGTCCTGTTCGGCCGGTTCGTCCCCCTGCTCCGGTCCTTCGTGTCCTTCGCCGCCGGCCTGGGGGAGATGGCCCTCGGCAAGTTCCTGGTGTTCACCGTGATCGGCTGTGCCATCTGGTGCACCGCCCTGACCAGCCTGGGCTACTCCCTCGGGTCCAGCTACCACCACGTGCTCAAGGCCTTCAGCTACGCCGGCTACGTGGCCGCCGTGCTGGTGGTCATGGCCGTGGCCGTCCTGTTCTGGCACCGGATCCGGGTGGTCCGGGAGGAGCGGAGGTGAGCCGGGCCCGCACGTCCGCCGTGCGCCGGGCCGCGCTCGAGGCGTCCGACCACCTCGAGCGCTCGGAGGCGTGGAACGGCCTGCGGGCCGGCGACCGCGTGGTGGTCTCCGGCGTGGCCGCCCGCGGCGCCGAGTGGCGGTTCCGGGCCCATGTGCTGAACCACCACAACGGGACGGAGTCGATCGAGGTGGTCGGCGGCCGGCCGGGCGAGAACAAGATCCGCTCGTTCGGTCCGGAGCGGATCTTCGCCGTCACCAAGAAGAAGGGGGCGCGGCCCGGCGGGCGCAACGCCACCTCCGGCGAGCTCTCGCTGGCCGAGGCCCCTCAGCTCCCTCTCCTCTGACCACCAGCCCGGGCCGTCGACCCGGAGCTGGTCGGTGGGCCGGTCGGTCGGCGCCACGGTGGCAGTAGGGTGCCCGTGATGGCCACGATCGTGTTCTTCCACGCCCACCCCGACGACGAGGCCATCGCCACGGCGGGGACCATGGCCTCGCTCTCGGACCAGGGTCACCGGGTGGTGCTGGTGACCGCCACCCGGGGCGAGCTGGGGGAGATCCCCGAGGGCCTGCTCGGACCCGGCGAGACGCTGGCCGAGCGGCGGAGGGTCGAGCTCGACGAGGCCTGCCGGATCCTCGGTGTGGCCCGGCAGGTCTATCTCGACTACCTCGATTCGGGTATGGCCGGCGAGGACACCAACCACCGTGCCGGCAGCTTCGCCGCCGCCGACGTGGACGAGGCCGGCGAGGCGCTGGCCGCCATTCTCGGCAGCGAGTCGGCCGACGTGCTGGTCACCTACGACGAGCACGGAGGCTACGGGCATCCCGACCACATCCAGGTGCACCGGGTCGGCATGGCGGCCGCCGACCGGGCCGGGACGCCCGTCGTCTACTTCGCCACCATGAACCGTGACCAGGTCGGGGAACTGATGAGCGAGGCCGGTGGCGTCGACCTGGAACCACCGGAGGCAGTGGCCGACGGAGTGGAGGAGATGGGTGAGCCGGCCAGTCGCATCACCACCGCGGTGGACGTGGTCCCGTGGATCGACCGCAAGCGCCGGGCCATGCGGGCCCACGTCAGCCAGATCAGCGAGGACAGCTTCTTCCTGTCGATGACCGACGAGGTGTTCGAGCTGGTGTGGGGACGGGAGTGGTTCATCCGGATCCGACCCGAGCCCCGTGACTCCGGGCCCGAGCACTGGGAACCGGCGCTGCTGCTGGGCGATGCCACCGCGACCGGGGGTGCGGGATCGGATGCCGACCCCCCGGGACTCGACCGGGTGGTCCCGAGGTGAGCGCCAGCCACCGGGTGCTCCGGGTGCACGGGGGGCGGCTGGTGGTGGACGAGCGCCGCCTGGAGTTGGAACAGGGGCTGGACGCGGCGGCCGTCGAGGGGTTCGAGCTGATCAACTCGTTCGCCGTCGACGACAGTGTCTACCTGGTACTGCGGCAGGGCGACTGAGCCCCCGGGCCCGACGCCATGGTCCCCGGCCCGGCGGCCGGGCGCGATCAGAACTCGGTGAAGGACTGGATGGAGACCACGCGGTTCCGTCCGGACTCCTTGGCCCGGTAGAGCGCCTGGTCGGCCCGTTCGATGAGCGACGTGATGTCCTCGATCCCGTCCCAGCTGGTCAGGCCGGCGGACAGCGTGATGCCGAAGTCGGTGGTGGCGTCCCGGCCGCCCTCGCGGAGCTTGTCGAGGAGGTGGTGGCCACCCAGGATGTCGGTCTCGGGGAGGACGAGACAGAACTCCTCCCCGCCGTAGCGAACCACCAGGTCCTGACCTCTGATGTTGGACACCATCAACGCGGCGATGGAGCGCAGCAGGGTGTCCCCGGCCACGTGGCCGAACTGGTCGTTGTAGTGCTTGAAGTGGTCGAGGTCGACCATGGCCACGGTCAGGGGGGTGTCGGACCGGAGGGCATGCTCCATCTCGATCTCGATGCGCTCGTAGAGCGTGCGCCGGTTGGCCAGCCCGGTCAAGGGGTCGGTGCGGCTCTCGGCCTGCAGGCCGCTCACGAAGTTGGCCCGGCTGGTCACCCGCAGAAATGCCGCCGCGATGAGGGCGGCACCCTCCTCGGTCCGGACCTGGGCTGAGCCCCCGGCATCCTTTCGGGCCACCACCAGGACCAGCTCCCCTTCGGTGCAGTAGCCGATCGGGATGACACAGTGGGCCGGGCTGACCACTACGGCATCGGCCCGGAGGGCCTGGGGCAGTTCGGACAGGTCGGCCAGATCGGTGGCGGCGTCCCGGAGGTCGGGCCAGGTACCCAGGTTGGTGAACCGCCCCACCCGGCCGTTGCGGGCGAAGACCGCCACCCGGTCGGCCGGGATGATGTCGGACACCACGGGGAGACCGCGTCGGATCACGTCGGCGATGTCGTCGGCGTTGGTGGTGGCATCCCCAGGGTCTCCGCCGTCGATGGCCTCGGTGAGGGTGTTGACGGCGTGCCGGAAGTTGACGTTCTGATTCAGTGACCCCACCGTCCGGGCGGCGATCCAGGTGATGATGACGATGGTCGAGGCGTAGACCAGCTCCACGGCCACCAGATCGGAGCCGCGCACGCCCCCGACCCAACTGACCACACCGATGAGGACGATGGTGAACCCGTCGATCCCGATCCGCATCCACCGGTCGCCGATGATGCTGATGAAGATGACCCCGACCATCATCGCCGGCGTGTAGGTCCCGAAGGTGGTCGACGAGCCGAGTTCGATGAGCCCGAGGGCGGCCATGGCCAGGCACACCATCACGAAGACCATCCCGGCGCGGGTGGCGATGTCGAACTTCTTGGAGGTCAGGACCATGAAGAAGGCGGCGTAGACGACCGAGACGAGGACACAGGCCACTGCGGCGTCGACGTAGGCCCACCGAATGGGGCGGTGTCCTACGAAGTTGACGGTGACCAGGAGGGGGATGATGATCGACACGGCGATCAATCCCGAGATCAGCCCCTCACGGAATTGATGCTCCATGGGCCGGTTGCGGTCGAACTTCACCCTCCGGGTATCGGCCCCCGCCAGGACTTTCTTGAGCACCGTGCGCTCGTCCGCACTTCACTGCATGTTTGCCGGCACCGCGTCTGCGAGGTGCGTTGGGACCCGCGGCATCCCCTCGGGGCGTGGCCGGATCGGTCCGGAGGGGGCCCGGCCCGAGGTCCCCGACTTCGGCCACCAGGGACTTCTGGGCGAGCCGGGCCGGATGGTCGGCCGAGTCAGCCGGAGGCGCCGGACCCGACGGGCGGGACGGGCGGGACCGGACGGGCGGGCTCGGGGGGCTTGGAGGCGAAGACGTTGAGGCCCAGCGTCTCGGCCAGATGGCGGGTGGCCCGCTGACCCCGCACGCTGTTGCCGGCGGCGTCCAGCGGTGGGGAGAAGGTCCCCATTCCTCCCTTGCCCGGGGCGATGGTCACGATGCCCCCGCTGACCCCGCTCTTGCCCGGCAGCCCGACGAGCGCGGGAATGTAGTCGGCCACTGCCCCCT
Organism: uncultured Acidimicrobiaceae bacterium; assembly: GCA_963812525.1. Lineage (GTDB taxonomy): Bacteria > Actinomycetota > Acidimicrobiia > Acidimicrobiales > RAAP-2 > Bog-756. The sequence goes on along the minus strand of CAWEVL010000011.1, from coordinate 879,442 downwards.
CGTCGAGGGTGCGATAGGTGGCGTAGACCTCCTCCAGGAGGGATTCGACCACCTCGACGTCGGGAAGCTCGCCGGTGGAGACGGCGACGGTGGTGGTCTTCTCGTGGAAGGGGAGGGGAATGTGCATCGGAAGTGGCGCCTCTCGAACGGTCGGCGTCGCCGAGGCTAGGGCACGCCGGTCGTCGGCAACGAGATGGCCGAGCACCGGCCACCGTGCCTCCGACTGACGATCAGCCTCCGGAGTCGCGGCCGTCCGGATGCAGCCCCCGGAACAGCCGACTCGAATAGCCGGTCAGCTCGGCATCGGTCCGGGCCCGGGCCGATGCGCTGCGGGGGAGATTGAGCAGAGGGCCGAGCTCGCCGAAGTAGTTGCCCGGTCCGATGAGTGCCAGTTGCTGCTCGCCACCGTCGGCCATCTCTCGGAAAATCTCCACCTCGCCGGATTCCACCAGGTAGACCAGATCGCTGCCGTCGCCCTGGTGGAACAGGACGTGTCCGGCGGTGAGCTCCACCCGTTGAGGCTCGCGCTCGACGTCGGGGAGGTGGGGCACCAGCTCGACCACGTTGTCGGCCAGCTGGGTGATTCGGTCGTCGTGGGTGGCCACCACCACGATGCGGCCCGGAGCGGCGATGGTGCGCAACAGGCGGAGGATCCCCTCGACCTGGATGTAGTCGAGATGGGCGGTGGGCTCGTCGGCCAGTACCAAAGGAGGGTCTTGGACCAGGGCCCGGGCAATGGCCACACGCTGCTGCTGGCCTCCGGACATCTGACCAGGTCGGTGGTGGCCCCGTTCCCCGAGGCCCACCTCCTCCAACAAGAGGTCGGCCCGATGCTGGGCCGCCCGGCGGCCCACCCCCGCCAACCGAAGAGGAACCATGACATTGGCCCGGGCGTTGAGGCTCGGGATCAGATTGAAGGCCTGGAACACCACCCCGACGGTCTGGCGTCGGTACTGCGACAGGTCCGCTCCGGTGAGCTCGGTCACCTTGGTCCCGTCGAAGGCGATGGAACCGCTGGTCGGCGAGAGCAGTCCGGCCAGACACGACAGGAGCGTGGTCTTGCCACAGCCCGAGGGACCGAGCAGCACCACCAGCTCGCCGTCAGCGGCCTGGAAGGAGAAGTCGTGCAGGGGTCGGACCTTGTAGCCCCCTGAGTTGAACTCCATGGTCAACTGGTCGGCGACGAGAGTGGCCATCACTCAGCCTCCGAACGCCGCTGCGGGATCGGCACCGGTGGCCTGGCGCAGGGCCACCAGACTCGACAGCAGTCCCACCACGATGGCGATGACCGGCAACGAGTAGTAGGCGCTGGCCGGGATGTCCACGGTCTGCTGGAACACACCGCCCATGAAGTTCGAGATCACCATGCCGAAGGCGGCGGCCCCGAGGGCCACCAGCACGGCCTGCATGGCCAGACTGCCCAGCAGTGCCGCCGACGAAGAACCGAGGGCCTTCAACACGGCGAAGTCTCTGACGCGCTGGAGGGCGGAGACGTAGAGCAGGGCGGCGATGATGATGCCGGCGATGACCCACATCAGGATCTTGGAGTTGTTGATGGATGACACACCCGGGCCCAGGGCCTGGAGCGTGTTCTGTTCGACTTGCTGGTTGGTGAGCACCTCCAGGCCGGCCGGAACGGTGCGGGGAACGCCTTGGGTGACGGCCGCAGTGACCAGCGCCCGGCCGCCCAGGGTGAGGGCCTGCGCGTCATGGAGCGACATGTAGACCATGGACGTTCCGCCGAGCAGCGTCCGGTTGTCTACCTCTCCGACCACCCGGAACTCGGTAGGACCCATGCGTACGGTGCGACCGACCGGCACGCCGACGGCGGCATTCAGGACCACCTGGTGGCTCCCGCTGAGGGGCCGGCCCGAGGTCACCTGAGGGTCGCCCAACCCACCGACCTGGACGCCCATCACGTTGACCGTCCTGTTCCTCCCGCCGACCCGGAGCACCTCCTGGGGAAGGATGGCCAGAGGGTCGGACCGGGTGACCCCGGAGGCGTGGGCGATCCGGGCCACGTCCGCCTGAGGGAACACACCTACGGCCGCGATCCGCCCGCTCGAGTTGGCGGTGATCACCCACCGTTCGGCGCCCACGCCATTGACGGTCTGGATCGTCTCGGTGGAGAAACCCTGGGCCAGCCCGGCCATCAACAGGGCCATGGCCATGACCACCCCGGCGCCGAACACGGCAATCAGGAATTGCCGGTATCGATACGCCAGGTCCGCCAAAGTGACCGCCAGCATCGCACTCATGATGACATAGGTGGTGCGTCGATGCGCTCCGAGGCCACGCTGCGTGATCGGCTGTCGGTTCCAGGGCCGAGCCCGACGAGGTCATCAGGGGACGGATCCCGCCTGTCCGACGGGGCCCGGGCTTCTGCCGGCGCCAGGGCGAGAGCGGGTAAAGGGAGCGGGTGAAGGTGTGTGAATTCAGGACATAGGACACCGCCCCTCACGGGGATGTGTCAAGACATAGGAGACCGCTACTGAGGAGGGTCTCTTGTGGACATGGGCCGGTTTCTCGTCGAGATGCACCTGCGAACCGGCAAACCGATCAAAGAGCTGGCCCGGACCCATGACGTGAATCCGAGCTGGCTCTTCAAGTTGCTCCGCCGCTACCGACTGGAGGGTCCCGCAGGGCTCGAGCCCCGGAGCCGGCGTCCCAAGTCCTCGCCGTCTCGGATCGCCGATCTCTACGAGGACGAGATCGTGGTCCTGCGAAAGGAGCTGACCGATGCCGGCTTCGACGCCGGGGCGGCCACCATCCACTTCCACCTGAGCCAGCGACACCGCCAGGCGCCCTCGGTCCCCACCATCTGGCGGGTGCTCCGGGCCCGGGGCTTCGTCACCCCCCAGCCGAACAAGCGGCCCACGAGCTCCTACACCCGTTTCGAGGCCGATCTGCCCAACGAGCGCTGGCAGGCCGACATGACCCACGTGCCGCTGCCCAACGGCCAGGTGTTCGAGGTCCTCAACATCATCGACGACCACTCGAGGGTGTGGGAATCGAACCCTCGTCAGCAGGTTGGAAACCTGCAGCTCTACCATTGAGCTACACCCGCGGGCGGCGCCGGCCATCCCGTGGCCTCACCGGTGAATCGGTACAGATTAGCCCGGCCCCCAGAGTGGCCGGTCGACGGTGAAGCCCACCGGTGCACCCCACCGGTTGCGATAGGAGACCTCGTGGACCGGCCGTCGGGGGGCCACGCCCCAGGTCCCGGTGGGGTAGCCGAAGCTCACACAGCAGGCCATGACCCACTGCTCGTCGGACGGGACGCCGAGGATCTCGAAGACCTCGGCAGGATGGAAGAAGCCCATCATCACCGTGAGCGCGCTGCCCACACCCTCGGCCCGGGCGGCCAGCTGGGCGCTCCACACCGCCGGGAAGATCGACCCACCGGTCGGATCGGCCTGCACGAAGCCGAAGAGGTACAGGGGGACGACGTCGAAGTGGTCGGCCAGCCACTGGGCCGATCGCTGGAGCTTCCCGAACTCGATACTCGACTCGGCTTCGGGATCGGCCGACGCGGCCGCCACCCGATCGGCGTAGACGGTGGCCCACAGCTGTTGGGTGGAGTCTCGGTAGAGGGGGGCGATCCGGCCGATGACCAGAGGGTCGTCCACCAGGAGGAACCGCCAGCTCTGGCTGTTGCCGCCTGTCGGGGCCCGGATGGCGGCGTCGAGGATCTTGGCCTGGATCTCGAGGGGGACCGGATCTGGTCGTACCCGGCGCATGGCCCGGGTGGTGTACAGCGCTTCGTCGATGTCCACGGATGCCTCCCCTGGGACGGGCCCGGTGCCGGACCGGGCTGGCCCGCTCACCGTAGTGCCGAGGAGCGGCATCGCCGCGGGAGCGACGAGGAGCGGCACCGCCGCGGGAGCGATGGGGCGGCCTTGCGGCCGGGGATCCATCGGTGGGTGCTAAGACCGGGACCATGGAGGCTCCCCCGAACGTCTCGTCCCCCGGGTCCGACTCCACTCCGCCGGTGAGGATGGAACTCACCACCGGGGCCATCGCCGCCGGGGGTGGGTGCGTGGCCCGGGCCGGGGACGGCCGGGTGGTGTTCGTCCGCCACAGCCTGCCCGGCGAGCGGGTGGTCGTGCAGGTGACCTCGGAGACCACCTCGTTCCTCCGGGCCGACGCCGTCGAGGTGCTCGAGCCGTCGGCCGACCGGGTGCCCGCCCCGTGTCCGCTGGCCGGTCCCGGACGGTGCGGCGGGTGCGACTTCCAGCATGTGGCCGTCCCGGCCCAGCGGACCCTGAAGGAGTCCCTGGTTTCCGAGCAGCTCCGTCGCTTGGCCGGCATCGACCGGGGCGTGACCGTGGAGGAGGTGCCGGGGTCGCCCGAGGGCTTGGGGTGGCGGACCCGGGTGCGGTTCGCCGTGGACCGGGCCGGCCAGGTCGGGCTCCACCGTCACCGCTCCCACGAGATCGAGCCGGTGGCGCACTGCCCGCTGGCGAGCGCGGCGGTCGACGGGGTGGGGGTCGGCGAGGCCGGTTGGGAGGGCGCCCACCACGTCGAGGTGACCGCCGCGCCCGGGGGGCGGACACCGGTGGTGGCCGTGGAGACGGGCCGACGCACCCTGGTGGATCCCCCTGCGGTCCAGGCCGGGTTGGTGGTCAACGGCCGCACCCGCCGGCGACCCGACCGGGTCCAGTTCCTGGTGGGTGGGGAAACTTTCAGCGTGAGCACCGGCGTGTTCTGGCAGGTCCATCCCGGCGCCGCGGCCGTGTTGACCAGGCGGGTGCTCGACGGCCTGGCCCCCCGCCCGGGGGAGCGGGTGGCCGATCTCTATGCCGGTGCCGGGCTGTTCACGGTGCCTCTGGCCCGGGCGGTGGGTCCGAGGGGTTCGGTGGTGGCCGTCGAGCGCAGCGGCCGGGCCTGTGCCGACGCCGTGCGCAACGCCGCCGACCTGCACCAGGTATCGGTGGTCCGGTCGGAGGTCGACCCGTGGCTGGTGGCCGACGGCTTGGGGCGGCCGGACCTGGTGGTGCTGGATCCGGCGCGCCAGGGGGCCGGCCGGGCGGTGATGGAGGCGCTGGTGACCCTCGATCCCTCCCCCCGGCGGGTGGCCTACGTCTCCTGTGACCCGGCCTCGTTCGCCCGGGACCTGCGGGTGGCCCTCGACGCGGGATGGACGGTGGGCCAGTTGGACGGCCTCGACCTCTTCCCCATGACCGAGCACGTGGAGCTGGTGGCCATCCTTCTGCCGGCGGAGGAGCAGGCGATCGCCTGACCAGGACCGACGCGCGTGCACTGGTACTCTCACCCTGTGCGTGGACGGAGAGCGGTGCTACTGGCGTTGGTTGGGCTGCTCGGAGCCGGGTGCTCCAGTGGAGCCGCCACCACTCCGACCACCCGCGCCCCGCAGCCGGCCGGGACGACCCCGTCCCCAATCTCGGTCATGGTCTGCGCACACGAGGCGGCGAGCGAGATCGACTCGGCGCTGGGGGAGCGGGCCACGGTGTCCAAGCCGACCTGGATCGATCACCGCTACGCCTGCCGGTACGGCTACCCCTCCGGCTCGATGGAGGTCTCGGTCAAGGAGCTGTCCAGCTGGGCCCAGACGAAGCAGTACTTCAACTCGCTGGCCGCCACGCTCGGGAAGTCGCGCCACCTCCCCGGCCTGGGCCAGGGGGCGTTCCAGACCACCGACGGGTCCGTGGTGGTGCGCAAGGACTGGAAGGTCCTGCTGGTGGACTCCTCCGCCCTCCCGCCCCAGTTCGGCGTCCCGCCGACGAGCTCGGGGGACGTGGCCGTCACCGTGGGTGACGTGATCCTGGGCTGCTGGTCCGGGGACTGAGGCGGAGGGTCAGTACACCGCCTTGCCCGTGGCCGAGATGGTCTGCACCGAGCCCAGGCACATCTCGTCCGAGGATCCATCCCCCCAGGTCACGAAGCGCGGTGGGAGCTTCCGCAGCTGGGGGAGTTCCTGTCGCAGTGTCGGGTCGTAGGTACAGGTGACACCGATGGTGTCCCCCGGGTGGGTGAGCACCGGCGTCTTCAACGTGTAGGACCGCTGGTAGTCGAAGTTGTAGTTGGTCACGTCGAGCAGCGTCCTGGCCCCGGGCGTACCCGGGTCGAGGACGATCTTCATGCCCCGACCGAGCAGATGCATGTGGACGCCGAGGCGAACGATCTCACGGCCTCCGTCCACCGGCCAGGAACACGAGGTGGTGTCACCGGCCGGCGGATCCGTCATCGAGCGTCCGCAGAAGCGCTCGAGGAAATCGACGAATCCCACCTGGGCCGCCCCGAAGCGCTGTCCCAGATCGACCAGGGAGGCGGCCCGGTCGCACAGTGGTCCGGTGACGCCGGCGGGGCACGGGACGTCCGGCGGAGCCGGCATCAGTTCCAGGGCGAGCGGCTTCAACGGCGTGGCGGCGGGCACCGTGTGCAGCGTGAGTCTGGCGCTCACCGGCTTGTCTCCCCGGAGGAGGTTGTAGTGGATCTGCATGATGACCATGCTCCCGGCCGGCAGCTTGACCCCCGTTCCCTTCGGCACGATGTCCTCACCGTGTCCGGGGGCCCAGGCGGTCAGCCATGGGGTCTGGGAGATCTGGGCGAGGCCGGTGCCGGGCAGGGCGGTCTCGCCGAAGCAGGTCCAGCCCTTGCCACCCGGGTTGGCGGCATTGGCCGCCGGCACCTCGCTCGGAGGGACCAGGAAGAGGATGGCGTGATGGACCTCGACGCTGTTCGGGTAGAACTGGCTGGAGACGATGAACGAGTTCTGCGTGACGTGCGGATTGACCAGCGTGCAGTGGTAGTCGTCGGTACCGCCCGACGGCGCGTGTGGGGTGTAGGCATTGCCCTGCATGCTGATGGTGGTGACCTTGGGAGTGGACGCGCCGGCGCTGGATCCGATCGCTCCGGTGGCCACGGCCGCCGCAGCCAGCACTCCTACCAAGGTCAGGCGAATCCCCCGAGTTGACATGCGGTGAGCCTATCGGCGCCGGGGTGCCTCATGTCGGCATCACTGTCAATTGATCGGGTGCCGGGACCCCGCACCCGGGTGGGTCGAAAGCTCACGTCACGTGTGGCCTCAGTCACGCAGCGTGGCCGCCTGGTCGAGAGCCTCCGGTCCGGCTATCCCTGGGGGACCGTGACGGTCACGGTGAACGAGACCGTGCCGGTGCCGTAGGGGGTGGTCACGGCGAACCGCCAGGGCCCGGGGGTGAGGACCGCCACCTCGCTGAAGTGACCGGGACTCACCGTCAGCTGGCGGAGCAGGCGGGGGGTGCCGCCGTCGGGGGCGGCGGTGACGACCGGATGGACGGTGGCCACCACCGAGGGGCTCCCCGAGAAGACGAGATGGAACTGGTTGACCCCGGGCCGTCCTGGCTCGATGTAGGTCTCGACCGACCCGCCCTGGGGCAGGGCCCGGGTGGCGATGGACGGGAGATCGGGCAGCAGGGACTGGCCGCGGGCCGGCGAGACGAGCTGGCTGACCCCGGTCAGGCCGGCGAACAGGACGATGGGGAGGACCACCGACGCCGCCACGCCCCGCCGGCCCCGGAGGACCCGCGGCGGTCGGACCCCGGAGAGCCCGGATCGGCCCACCCGGGTCAGCCGGAGGCTGTTGAGGACCACGATGATGCTGGACAGCCCCATGGCGACGGCGGCCACCAGCGGGTCCAGCAGTCCGAAGGCGGCCAGGGGCAGCGCGGCGAGGTTGTAGCCCATGGCCCACCCGAAGTTCTGCACGATGATGGCGTAGGTCGATCCGGCGACGCCGATGGCGGCGGGGACGCCCTCGAGGTCGTTGCCGAGGAGGGCCACGTCGCTGTTGGCCAGCGCGGCCTCGGATCCGCTGCCGATGGCGCAGCCGACCTCGGCGGCGGCCAGGGCCGGGGCGTCGTTGACCCCGTCGCCGACCATCATGATGCGACGGGACGCGGTGCGCATCTCGGCCAGGGCGGCCAATTTCCCGTCCGGGCTCAACCCGCCGCGGGCATCCCCGATGTCCAGGGCGCCGGCCACGGTCCGCACGGCCGGTTCGCTGTCGCCGCTGAGGATGGCCGACCGAAGGCCCATGGCGTGCAGCCGCCCGACGGCCGTCCCGGCCTCGGGCCGGAGCGGCGTGGTCACGGCGATGGCACCCAGGGGTGCCCCGTCCCGTTCCACCATCACCACCGTCTCGCCCCGTTCGTAGCGCTCGATGACGCCGGCCCGAAGTGACGCCGGAAGGTCCTCGGGCACCATGCGTCCCACCCGCACCGAGTGCGCACCCACGGTGCCCAGCACGCCGACCCCGGGGATGGAGTGCACGTCGACGGCGGGGATCGGGGGCCTGGTCCCGTCGGACGCGGCCAGGGTGATGGCCGAGGCGATGGGATGCTCGCTCTCGGCCTCCACGGCCGCCGCCAGGAACAGCACGTCCTCGGTGGTGACGCCCGGGACCGCGGTGACCGCGGTCACCACGGCGTGACGTTCGGTCAGGGTGCCCGTCTTGTCGAATGCCACCCCGTCCACCTTGGCCAGGCGCTCCAGGACGTCGCCGTTGCGGATGAGGATGCCCAGGGCCGCAGCCCGACCGCACCCGACCATCATGGCCACCGGGGCGGCCAGGCCCATGGCGCAGGGGCAGGCCACCAGCAGGACGGCCAGGGCGGACAGGACAGCCTGGCCGGGGTTGCCGACCGCCAACCACCAGGCCAGGAAGGTCAGCGCCGACCCCACCAGCACGGCGGGCACGAACACGCTGCTGATCCGGTCGGCCAGGCGCTGGAGTGGGGCCTTGTCCCGCTGGGCGTCGTCCACCAGGCGCTGCAACCGGGCCAGTACCGATTCGCTGGCCACGGAGTCGACCCGGACCACCAGGACCCCTCCGCCGTTCCGGGTCCCACCGGTGACCGGATCGCCGGGCCCCCGTTCCACCGGCAGGGGCTCGCCGGTGAGCATGGACTCGTCGACCGGAGACCACCCCGCCACCACCGTCCCGTCGAGGGGAAGGGCCTCGCCGGCACGCACACGGACCAGGGCTCCCACGGGGACGCTCTCCGGAGCCACCAGCTCGCCGGTGTCGTCGTCGGGGCCGGCCACCACGCGGGCGGCCGGAGGCCTCAAGGAGAGGAGGGAGTGCAGGGCCCGGCCGGCCCGGGCCCGGGCCCGGGCCTCGACGGCCCTCCCGCTCACCAGGATGGCCACGATCAGCGGGGCCATGACCCCGTGGAGTCGGGCGGCGAAGGCGCCGCTCCCCCCGAGATGGACGTGGCGCCCACCGAGGGCGATGGCCTCGACGGCACTGACCGCCAGGGCCGACAGTGTGCCCAGGGCGATCAGCGTGTCCATGCTGGTGGCGCCGTGGCGCAGGAGCCGGGCGCTGTCCCGCAGGAAGGGCCAGCCACCGGCGAACTCGACGGCCACCGCCAGGACCAGCACCGTCCAGCCGGCGGCGGCCGACTCCGGCGCGGCCAGGGCCACCACCAGGGCGGCCAGGGCCAAGGGCCACGAGATGGCGGCCCGTAGGAGCCAGTGGTCGGGATCGGACGGGCCGGGACCGGACTGGTCGTCGACGACCGGGGCTGCGGTATAGCCCACCTCGGACACGGCGCGGCACAGTAGGTCGGTGTCCAGCCGGGCCGGGTCGTAGGAGACGAAGGCCCGGGTGGTGGCCAGATTGACGGAGGCGCTGGCCACGGCAGGCAGGCGGCCCAGCGTCTTCTGGATCCGGGTGGCGCAGGCGCTGCAGTGCATGCCACCCAGCTCCAGCTCGGCGGTGGCCAACACCAGGTCGTCCGGCCCCACCGTCAGCGGGGCCGCTCCGGGGGCCGTGGGCATGGGCGGAGTCCCCCTAGCCGACCGCGGCGGCGGTGTAGCCCGCCTCGGCGATGGCGGCACACAGCTGATCCGGACCGACCAGGGCCGGGTCGTACGCCACCACCGCCCGGGCCGACTCGAGGTCGACGGAGGCCGTGGTCACGCCCGACTGCTCGTGGAGGGCCTCCTCGATGAGGGCGACGCACGACCCGCAGTGCATCCCCTCGACCCGCAACTCGGCGGTGGCTCCACCGGTGACCCCGGGGCTGTCGGCGGACCCGGGGAGGGCGGTCGGCGGGGTCGAGGTCACCCCCACAGCGTAATTCTTCGGACCGCCGGAGCGGACATCGGCGGGCGGTGCGCCCCGGTTACCCGTCGATCAGGCGTTGAAATTCCTCGTCGTGTACCCCGGCGGCCTGCTTGTCGGCGAGGTCCTCCAACCACTGCCGGGCCGGATCGCTGGCCATGGCCTCGACCATCTGCTTGGGGATGGCCCGCATCACGTACTCGGGCGGCATGACCGGGTCCTCCCGGTGGCGGCGGGCCAGGGCCGCGTCGATGAGCGGCTCCCACTTGGCCGCCTTGGCCCGGCTCTGCGCCTCGTCCCGCTCGACGAACTCGGGGAGCACCTCGGTCCCGAACAGCTCGATCGACTCCATGATGTCCTCGTGCCGGTTGTGACCGGCCTGCATCACGAAGATCAGCTGGTCCACCCCGGCGGCCTCGTAGCGGCGAAGGAACTCGCGCAGCTGCTGCGGGGTGCCGATCGCCCCCCGCAGCCCGGTCTGGTCGCCGGCCGCCGCCTTGGCCCCGAGGGTCTGGTGCCGGCTGGCCAGGGCGGCCTCGGGGGAGTAGCCCATCTTGCCCCGGCGCGCGACGGAACTCCTCCCAGACGTCGGTGGAGGCCGGGACGTGGTCGCCGAACACGTAGTAGTGGGCCAGCGAGTAGCCGAAGAAGTTGGCTCCCTCCAGTCCCCGGGCCAGGGCGTCCTCCTCGCGCCGGGCGCACATCATCGGCGTCACGCAGGCCACCTGCGGGTTGACCGACAGACCCACCGGGACGCACCGGTCGCGGAACACCGCCTCGTAGTCGTCGACCCACTGCCGGGCGTCCTCGGGCTCGATGAAGGCGAAGCTGAGGGCCCCGATGCCCTTCTCGGCGGCCAGCAGGATGGTGTCGCGCCGGCTGCAGGCCACCCACAGCGGCGGGTGCGGCTTCTGCACGGGCTTGGGCACGACGTTGCGGGGAGGCATCGACACGAAGCGTCCCTCCACGCCGCCGAACGGCGTCTCGGTCATGCAGCGGATGGCCACCTCGAGGCCCTCCAGCCACGCCTCCCGCTTGGTGTCGCGGTCGACGCCGAACCCACCCAGCTCGGCCTCGGAGGACGACTCGCCGGTGCCGAACTCGACCCGGCCGTCGGACACCAGGTCGAGCATGGCGATGCGCTCGGCGATGCGGGCCGGGTGGTTGTAGCGCGGCGCCGTCTGGACCACACCGTGGCCGATGCGCATGCGCCGGGTGCGCTGGCTGGCCGCGGCCAGGAACACCTCGGGCGCGCTGGAGTGGGAGTACTCCTCGAGGAAGTGGTGCTCGACCTCCCAGAGGTACTGCACGCCGAGCCGGTCGGCCAGCTCGATCTGGTCGAGGGCGTCGGTGATCAGCTGCTGCTCGCTCTCCCCGGTCCAGGGGCGGGGGAGCTGGTGCTCGTAGAAGATCCCGAACTTCATGGTGGACCCTTTCGCCCGGCGGTGCCGGTGGGGAGTCGGTCGGTGGGATGGGCGCGGACGGGTGGCGGCCGGTTCGGCTCAGCCGAGCACCAGCGTGCCGGGCGGGTCGGACAGGGTCCCATCGGGCGCCCGTACCACGGACCCCAGGGACAGCATCTCCTCCACCAGGTCGCCGGCGTCGGCCCGGCCGCTCGAGCGACCGTTCGATCTCGCGCCATGACGAACCGGAGGTTGTCGCCGCGGCGCAGCAGGAGGGAGTCACGGAGGGCCCGGTCCCAGAGTCGCCCGATCATCTCGGTCGCCGGCGTGGGTGCGGCCACCGGTGCCCACCCAGGTCCGGTCGCGCATCTCCGAGAGGGCGGTGCGCAGCCAGGCCACGTGGGGCGTCTCGTCGCGTGCGGATGTAGGACACCAGGGTGGCCGCGGCCCCGTCCCCCGCCACCAGCTCGGCGTCGCCCAGCACCTCCTCGGCCCACTGGAACCCGTGGAAGGCGGAGATCTCGATGAGCAGCAGGCCGATCATCCGACCGACCACCATCTCCAGGGTGAAGTCGATGTCGTCGGGCAGCACCCGGGTCTCCACGGCGGCGCGGCGGAGTCGGCCGATCTGCTTCGGCTGACTTGGGTCGGGTGTCGATGCCCATCCGGGTCAGCATGGCGGCGGTCTGGTCCTCGGTCACCGGGTTCTCGAAGGCGATGTCACGGGCCACGAACCACATGCGATCGTGACCGGCCTGGTCGCCGAAGCCCGACTCGTCGCGGGCGTGGGCCTCGAACAGGCCGCCGCCGATGTGGGCCACGGCGGTACCGGCGACGTCCTCCTCGAAGGCCCGGGCGAAGTCGGGGACGGGCAGCAGCCGGAGCATCCCCCCGAAGCCCTCGACCGTCCCGATCCGGGTCAGGGCGCTGATGATGGCCTCGGGTGCCCCCGACCGGAGCAGCAGCTTGGACTGGGCCACGTTGGGGAAGTTCTCCGGCCAGGTGTCGAGGGGCACGTCGAGGATGGGCGTGCCGAACTGGGCCCGGCGCTGCTCCTCCCAGGCCTCGATGGCCGGCCACCGGACTTGGTCCGTGGTGAGACGTACCGGCCCCGGTCGTCGAACCCGCCGTGGCACCGCACGCCGCCGACGACCAGCGGCTCGACAGTCTCGTGGTCGGCCAACAACTCGGCCGGCGTGAACTGGGTCTGGGCGGTGGTCATCGGTCAGCCGCCATCGGCAATCGCCATCGAGGTCCCCCTGGATCGGTACGGTACCGGTGCCGTCGAGTGTAGGGGAGCGTCCCGATGGCGGCTGCCCTGTCCCCCGTCCCGGTCCTTGGCCCGCCCCGGTCGGCGGTCACCCGGCGGTCACCCGACGGCGGCACTCCCGGCAAACTCGGTGATGAAGCTCTCGGCGGCGTCCGGGCCCAGGGGTCGGGCCATCAGGAAGCCCTGGCCACGGTGGCAGCCGAGCTCGACCAGACGGTGGAGTTGGCTCTGGTGCTCGATGCCCTCGGCGATGACCTCCAGGCCCAACGTGCCGGCCAGGCCGATGATGGCGGTGACCAGCGCAGAGCTCTCCGGGCTCTGCAGGGCCAGGGGGTCGATGAAGGACTTGTCGATCTTGAGCACGTCGACCGGGAACCGCTGCAGGTGGCTGAGGGACGAGTATCCGGTACCGAAGTCGTCCACGGCGATGCGGATGCCCAGGGCCCGGAGGTCGGAGAGGGCCTGGGTGGCCCGGAGGGGGTCCTCCATCAGGACGCTCTCGGTGACCTCGAGCATGAGCTGGTGGGGATCGACGCCGCTCAGGGCCAGCGCCGTCCGCACCTCGTCGGTCAGGTGGGGCGAGATGAGCTGTCGCCTCGACAGGTTGACCGAGAGGGTGAGCGGCTGCCCCGACTCGGTGCTCCAGGCGGCCAGCTGCTCGCACGCCTCGACGAGCACCCAGCGCCCCAGGGGCACGATGAAGCCGGTCTCCTCGGCGATGGGGATGAACCGGAGCGGCTCGACCTCGCCCAGACGTGGGGTGGTTCCAGCGGACGAGGGCCTCGAAGCCCACCAACCGCTGGTCGGCCAGGGACACGATGGGCTGGTACTCGAGGAAGAACTCGGACCGGCCCAGCGCCCACCGGAACCCGCTGGTCAGGTCGAGCCGCTCCAGCATGCGCGAGCGCATGGAGGACCGGAACACCTCCACCCGGTTCTTCCCGGTCTCCTTGGCCTCGTACATGGCGGAGTCGGCCTCGCTCAGGAGCTGCTCGGTGGTCTTGCCGGGCTCCCCGTAGGCGACGCCCACGCTGATCGACAGGCCCGACCTGGGTCCCCTCGAAGTCCGGCGCGTCACGGAGGACGGCCACGACCCGGTGGGCGAAGTCGACGGCGGCGTCCGGGCGTCCGACGTCCACCATCAGGACGGCGAACTCGTCACCGCCCAGCCGGGCCACGGTGTCGCCCGGGCGGACGATGGAGGTGAGCAGCCGGCTGGCCCGGACCAGGACGCTGTCGCCGACGTGATGGCCCAGGGTGTCGTTGACCGTCTTGAACCCGTCGAGGTCGCCGAAGCACAGCGCCACCGTCTGGCCCGTGCGCTGGGCCGAGGCCAACGCCTGCTCCACCCGGTCGTGGAGCAGCGCCCGGTTGGCCAGACCGGTGAGCTCGTCGTGGAAGGCCAGGTGCCGGAGGTCGGACTCGAGCGCCTCTCGCTGCCGGAGCGACGCCTCGAGGGCGCGGGCGTGGGCCTCGATCTCGCTGGTCTGCCCGGTGATGGTGCCGATGAGCCACATCAACCGCAGGTAGATGAGGGCGAAGACGGCGATGCAGATGCCGGACATGCACCGGCACGTTGACGGAGGCGCCGAGGCAGACTGGCGACCAGCAGGAGACTGGGAGGGACGAAGCCGGCGAAGGCCACCACGGGGATGCGGCGCCGACCGTCGTTCTCCCGGACGTAGATGTTGGCCTTCTGCTGCGGGGTGGGCGTGACGGCCTCGGCCATGGACGGGTGGAGGGCGGCCGCGCCGATGAGGACGTACTCGAGGAGGAAGAGGGCGTCCACGGCATTGCCGGTGGCGTACTGGTTGCTGCCGCACCAGCAGGTCATAGATGAAGTCGGACAGGAACATGGCCCCCAGGGCCAGGGCCAGCAGCTTGTGGAAGGGCTGGTTGACCCGGCCGAACAACAGGGCCCGGAACACGATGAAGACCAGGATCACGTCCATGACCGGGTAGGCCAGGGTCATCAGCTTGCCGCTGGTGGCCAGGGATCCGTTGTGGACGTAGGAGTCCATGAGGAACTGCCACCAGACGGTCAGTCCGGCCATGGCCATGATGGCGGCGTCGGCGTTGTCCTCCCGGCGGGCGCCCCGGCCGGGGCTGCGGGTGAGCCGGAGGATCCCGGCGAAGACGAAGAGGTAGCCGGCCAGGTAGAGCGCATCACCCACCGAGGGGAACGGCACGGCCCGGTGGAGGATGAGCCCGTAGGCGCTCTGGGCGGCGTCACCGAGGGTGAAGCAGGCCACCGCCCGCGGCCAACAGGTACCAGCTGAGTCGATCCTGGGGGTGGTGGAGGGCGGTCCCGATGAGGATGGCCGCCACCGAGGCGATCCCGATGACCAGGAAGACGACGTCCTGGGCGGTGGGCCCGGGGAGCGCGAAGTACCCGGCGACCACCAGGGCACCACTGATCATCCAGTACTTCCAGGCGTGTTGCCTCATCCGTCGGTCTCCACATCGCCCCACTCGCTCCACCTCCTCTATCGGCTCCGACCCCGCGGGTATTGAGTGTTTGCTCGGGCCGTCGGTAACTTTGCCGTCGACTGATGGGGGACCGGGGACCCGGGGACCCGCGGCTCGTCTCCCGGGCCGGTACCGTGGCCCCGTGCCGACCATCGTCGACCGAGACCGGACCACCGACCTCCTGCGGAGCGAGTTCGCCGCCCTCGCCGACGCTGTGCTCGGCCCTCACTGACGACCAGTGGGCGACCCCCACCTGCCTGCCGGGCTGGTCGGTCCAGGACGTCCTGAGCCACATGGTGGGGACGGAGGCGATGCTGTCCGGCACCGCACCGCCGACGGTGGACATCGCCCACCTGGTGCCACATGGAGAACCCCGTCGCCGAGGCCAACGAGGTCTGGGTGGAGTCGATGCGGCCGCTCGGTGGTCCGGAGATCCTGGCGTCGGTGGGAGGCGGTCACCGCCGGTCGTCTGGCCACGCTGGACGCTATGACCCAGGCCGAATTCGACGCACCGTCATGGACACCGGTCGGGCGCGACGAGACGTACGGACGGTTCATGAGGATCCGGCACTTCGACTGCTTCATGCACGAGCACGACATCCGGTTCGCCCTGGGCCTGCCGGCCCGGGCCGCTGGCGACCACCAGGCCTCCTGCCTGGAGGAGGTGGCCACCGGGCTCGGCTACATCGTGGGGCGGCGCGCCGGTCTGCCCGACGGTTCGCGCGTGGCCATCGAGCTCACCGGCGAGCCGGCCTGTACGTACCTGGTCCAGGTGGACGGCCGGGCCTCGGTGGTGGACGAACTCGACGGTCCCGTCACCGTGGGGATCGAACTGCCGGTACCCCTGTTCCTACGCCTGGCCGGCGGACGGGACGACGGACCGTCCGGACCGGGCGGCGAGGTGCGGCTGTCCGGTGACCCCCTGCTGTCCCGGCGGTTGGCCGACCACCTGGCGTTCACCATCTGAGGGGTGCGCTCCGCAGACTGGCCGGTGCCCGGCCTACTCCGTCCCCTCGGTCGGCCGGGGGTGGGAGCCGGTGGCCAGGGTGGCGAGGGCGGCGCCCGACAGGCGGTAGCCGATCCACTCGTCGAGGGGCTCGGCGCCGAGTGAGCGGTAGAAGGCCAGGGCCCGCTCGTTCCAGTGGAGCACCGACCACTCGACCCGGGCGTGCCCCGATCGACGGGCCAGGGAGGCCAGCTCGGCGACCAGTGCCCGTCCCACCCCGGCGGAACGGGCCTCGGGCCGGACGTAGAGGTCCTCCAGGTGGATGCCGCTCCGCCCGGTCCAGGTGGAGAAGGTGAGGAACCAGACGGCCATGCCCACCACCCGGTCATGCTCCACGGCCACGTGGGCGAAGACGGTGGGGGATGGAGCGAAGAGGGCGTCGTGCAGCAGTTGGGGGGTGACCTGCACCGACTGCGGCGAGCGCTCGAACTCGGCCAGGTCGTGGATCAACTGCACGAGCTCGTCCACGTCGCCGGCGACGGCAGCTCGGATCACGGGTGCAGGCTAGCCACCCCGGCGACCGGTACGGGTGTCGAGCCGGCTCCGGCCGCCTGGGTTCACGGGATCAGCAGGACCCGGCCGAAGGCCTGCCGCCCCTCGATGTAGGCGTGGGCCTCGCCCGCCTCCTCGAGGCTGAACCTCCGGTCCACCACCACCTGGAGCCGGCCGGCGGCCAGGTCGTCGAGGTGCCCGGCGATCAGGTCGTGGGCCCGGGTGCCGAGGAACAGCTCCGCCCCGAGGAAGTACCCCACCAGGGTCTGGTTGTTCCCCCGCATGGTGGCGACGTCCAGCGGGCCGGGGCCCTCACGGCCGGCGTCCCCGAAGGAGACGCACCGGCCACGGTAGGCCAGGCAGTGCAGGCTCTTCTGGAGATTCGATCCGCCCACCGAGTCCACGATGACGTCCGCCCCCCGCCCGTCGGTGGCCTGCCGGACGGCGTCGACGAAGTCGACGGCGGTGTAGTCGATGCCGTGATCCAGGCCCAGCGGCGTCAGCCGGTCGAGGCGCTCGGGGCTGGAGGCTGTGGCCAGGACCCGGGCCCCCGCCCGCTTGGCCAGCTGAATGGCGGCGATGCCCACACCGCTGGCCCCGGCATGGATGAGCGCGGTCTCCCCCTCCTGCAGGCGCCCGAACTCGAACAGGCAGTCATCGGCCGTGCCGAAGGGGACCGGGACACAGGCCGCCTCCTCGGCGGTCAGCCCGGGCGGGACGAGCCAGCAGAACGGCTGGCCCACCGACCGCAGCTCGGCGTGGGACCCGTCCAGGCCCACTGTCACCACCCGGTCGCCCACGGACAGGCCGGTGACGGACGCACCGGTGGCAAGCACGGTCCCGGCGCACTGGTAGCCCACGATGTGGGGGACGGCGGTCATGGCCCCACCCAGACGGTTGAGGGTGTCGCCGCCTTCGATGCTCACCGCCTCGACGCGCAGGAGCACGTCGTCGTCCCCGACGGTGGGGTCGGGAACGTCCTCGTACCGGAACACCTCCGGACCCCCGGTCTCGTAGTACACCGCTGCCTTCATGGGAACACTCCTCCGTCCTCCGGGGGGCCACCTTACGCAGGCGACCGGCCGACCGGGGCCGTGCCGTGGAGGCCGGGCGCCGGACACGAGGTCTCTCCGGTCCCGAGAGGGTGAGTCAATGCGGCCGCCAAACCCTCAACCCTCAACCCTCAACTCTCGAGATAACGCTCTACTAGACAGAGAGAGTTGCCCTCCCGCTCCCAGGTTGACCGGAGTCGCACCGGTCCCGGGCCCCGACCGTCCACCGGCGGCGGCGACCGGATCGGGCTGCTCAAGGGGGCCTTCGGCGGTGCCGATACAGCAGTGTGGGGAGTGATCCGGAGGGGGGCAAGATGCTGGAGCGGCGGTCCCACACGGCGGACAGCTCCTCGACCGATGCGGTTTCGGTGGAACGGGCCGAGGCCGCCGGGGGATCGGCCAGCCTCTCCCCGTTGGTGCTCGCCTACGTGGTGGGCCCCTTGGCCCTCGGGCTCCTGCTCGTCTTCCGGTACTTCGGCCTGGTGGCCCGGGTCCCGGTCTGGGCGTACCTGGCCGCCATCGGCGGGGCGGCGCTGGCGTCGATGCTGGTGGAGCCGTGGCACAGCGCCCCGGCCGGCTCGATCAAGCTCAACGCCCGCATGGCCATCCACATCCTGGCCGTCACCGCGGTGATCTACATGTCGGGCTGGGGCCCGGCACTGGGAATGGCGTACGCCTTCGTGGCGCTCCAGGAGCTGCAGACCTGGGGGGCGTTCCTGTGGCGCTCGGTGATGGGGTGGTCGCTGCTCAACATCGCGGTGGCCCAGGTCTTGGTCTGGTACGGCCTGCTGCCCTCGATGCTGACCCGGTCGCAGGCCGAGACCATCGGGGCCCTCGGAGCATTCGTGCTGGCCATCGTGATCCGGATGGCCGGGGCCACTGGAGAGAAGAAGGAACGGGCCGAGAGCCAACTGGCCTACCAAGCCCTCCACGACATGCTGACCGGCCTGCCCAACCGGGCCATGTTCTACGACCGCACCGAAGCGGTGCTGGCCGGCGCGGTCCTGGACGGATCCTCCACCGCGGTGATGTTGTTCGACCTCGACCGGTTCAAGGAGATCAACGACACCATGGGCCACAACTACGGCGACCGGGTGCTGACCGAGGTCGGGCCCCGGGTGACCTCGGTCCTCCGGGCCGGGGACACGCTGGCCCGGCTGGGGGGCGACGAGTTCTGCGTGCTCCTGCCCCAGGTGGACGGGGAGTCTGACGCCCTGCAGGTGGCCAACCGGATCATCGCCGTCCTCGAGTTCCCCTTCGAGGTGGAGGGGACCATTCTCGGGATCGAGGCCAGCTGCGGCATCTCGATGGCCCCGACCGACGGACGCGGGGCCGAACTGCTGCTGCAGCGGGCCGATGTGGCCATGTACGTGGCCAAGGAGTCTCAGGAACACGTGGTCGTGTACCGGGACGAGCTGGACGTCAACACGCCCGACCGCCTGGCCCTGCTGGGCGACCTCCGCGCCGCCGTGGGCCGCGGTGAGTTCATCCTCCACTTCCAGCCCAAGGCCTCCCTGCGAACCGGACGGGTGGAGGGGGCAGAGGCCCTCATCCGCTGGCAGCATCCCAGCCTCGGTCTCCTGTATCCCGACTCGTTCATCCCCGAGGCCGAGCGGACCGGGCTGATCGAGCCCATCACCCACTGGGTGCTGGACGAGGCCCTGCACCGGTGCCGCGGTTGGATGGACGAGGCCGGGCCCTCCGGTCCCCTCGAGTTCTCCATCTCGGTCAACCTGTCCACCCGCAGCCTGCTCGACGCCTCGTTGCCCGAGGTGGTCCAGGCGGCGCTGGCCCGCTGGCAGGTCCCGGCCCATCTGCTCGACCTCGAGATCACCGAGACCATCATCATGACCGACCCCACCCGGGCCCGGCGGGTGCTCACCGAGCTGGCCGACATGGGCGTGACGCTGTCCATCGACGACTTCGGGACCGGGTACTCGTCCCTGGCCTACCTCCGCGACCTGCCCGTCCACCAGTTGAAGATCGATCGGACCTTCGTCCAGGACATGGGGGGCGACTCGGACGACGAGGTCATCGTCCGGGCCGTGGTGGACCTGGCCGGCAACCTGGGCCTGCGGACCATCGCCGAGGGGGTGGAGGATCTCGGGACCTGGGAACAGCTCAGCCGGTTGGGCTGTGACAGCGCCCAGGGCTACTTCCTGGCCAGGCCCATGGCACCGGAGGACTTCTGGGCGTGGGTGCAGGCGCGCGGTGGGGTCGCCGTGGCCCCCGTCCACGGCCACGACCACCGCGACGCGATGACCTGGGGTGGACTGACCAGGGTGCTGCACTGATGGCCACCGCGGTCGGACCGGTGGACGCCCCGGTGAGCGCCGAACGGAGGGCACTGGGCCGGGCCCTGATGGCCCGGGCCGACGAGGTCGGGCGGATGGTCGACCAACAGTTCGCCGTGGACCTGCGGGGCAACGCCTACGTCACCGCCCGGCTGGGCACCGAGCTCATCGGCCGGTGGCTGGTCACCGACAGGGCGGCGTCCGACGAGGACGAGGCGGTCCTGGCCCAACAGGGGGAGCAGGCCATCCTGGAGGATGCCGTGCTGGCCAGCGTGGCCAAGGCCTACTTCGCCTGGCGGGACGTCACCGCCGCGGTGCTGCAGGAGGAGGGTCACCGGCTGGGCGTGAGCCAGGACCTGCTCGTCCTGGCCACCAATGTGGTGCGGTTCAGCTGCGACGGCAGTCTGGTCCGCATCGTCCGCCAGTTCGACGACACCCGACGCTCCCTCCAGCGGCGCCTCAACGACGAGCAGGCCCGTCTGGCCCACCGGGCCCTGCACGACCAGCTCACCGGACTGCCCAATCGGGCCCTGCTGGCCGACCGGCTCCGCCAGGCCGCCGGCTCGCTGGACCGACGGGGTACCGGCGCGGTCCTGCTCTACCTGGATCTCGACAACTTCAAGGCCATCAACGACCGGTTCGGTCATCCGGCCGGCGACGTGCTCCTGGTGACGGTGGCCCAACGCCTGCAGGCGTTGTCCCGGTCGGGCGACACCGTAGCCCGGCTGGGCGGCGACGAGTTCGTGGTGCTGGCCGCCGACCTCACCGACCCCGAGGCCGCCGCTTCCTCGCTGGCCGAGCGCATCCACCTGGCCATGCGGGAGCCGGTGACGGTGGGGGAGCGCCAGCTGCACAGTTCGGTGAGCATCGGCATCGCCTCGGTGCTGCCCGACGCCGACCCCGAGGTGTGCCTGGCCCAGGCCGACGCGGCCATGTACCAGGCCAAGCGGGGTGGCCCGGCGCGTTACGAGGCGTACAACCCGGTGATCGGCGAGGACAAACGGCGCACCAGCCAGCTGACCCACGAGCTGCGGGTGGCCCACGAACTGGGTCAGCTGTCGGTGCACTACCAGCCGGTGTTCACCTTCGAGGGACGGATCGTGGGCATGGAGGCCCTCCTCCGGTGGCAGCACCCCGAGCTCGGTTCGGTCACGCCCGACGAGTTCATCCCCCTGCTGGAGCGGAGTCGCGAGATCGTGCCCGTCGGGCGGTGGGTGCTGGACGAGGCGACCCGACAGTGCCGCACCTGGCAGGAGGAGGGCCATCCCGACCTCACCGTGTCGGTCAACGTGTCGGCCCGTCAGTTCCAGGACCCCGACTTCGCCGACGACGTGCGCCACGCCCTGACCCTGGCCGGCCTGGACCCACGCTGCCTCATCCTGGAGATCACCGAGTCGGCCCTCGTCATGGATATGGCCCGTATCCGCGCCGTCATGCAGGAACTCCGGGAGCTCGGAGTGCACATCGCCCTCGACGACTTCGGCACCGGCTACTCGTCCCTCCTGTACCTGAAGGGGTTGCCCATCGACCGCCTCAAGGTGGACCGGAGCTTCGTGTCCGGGCTGGGGTCGGCCGGGCAGGACCCGACCATCGTCGCCACCGTGGTGGACCTGGCCCACAAGCTGGGCCTCCAGGTGGTGGCCGAAGGGGTGGAGACCGAGGCCGAGCTCCGGGCGGTCAACGAGATGGGCTGTGACGAGGTCCAGGGCTTCCTGCTGGGACGACCCGGTCCGGCCGAGGCCTTCCCGACCGAGCAGCGGGTGCTGAGCGAGACCTAGCCGGCCCGTCCGGAACGGGCCCCGGCCGAAGCGTCGCCGTCGGGGTTCAGGCGTCGGTCGGTACCGCCTGCTGGGCGTCCATCATGTCGCCCATCACCATCTTGATGAAGTCGTCGGCCTCGTCGGTCATCCCCCCGGCCACCCCGCCGTAGACGGCCCCTGAGGCCGGCGCCTCGGCGGCGTGCTCCAGGGCGTAGGCGACCCCCGCGTCCAGGTCGGTGGCGAAGGTGTCGGCCACGCCGGGCTGGGTCTGCGGGCGGGTCACGGCCATGTGGAGCGCGTTGGGGTACTGCTGGCCGTTGAACCGCCAGCCCCTTCCCCGCATGAAGTCGTTGACGTGGTAGACGTCGAACTCGTCGGACGTGAAGCTGAACAGGAAGGTCGGGTTTCCGAGGATCCGGAGCTCCGGATGGGACCGGACCGCCTCCTGCATGGTGGCCGCGGTCTCGAAGATGGCCCGGGCGTAGTGCCGGTACCCCTCCCGGCCCAGCTGGACCATGGCCGCCCAGGTGGCGGCGATCAGACCTCCGGAGCGGGACCCCTCCATGCCCGGGGAGCAGTACTTGCCTCCGCTCCACCCGCTCAGGAAGAAGTACTGGGCGTTGCGGACGGCCTTCTCCCGGAAGGTCAGGACCGAGGTGCCTTTGAAGGCGTAGCCGTACTTGTGGGTGTCGGCGGAGATCGAGGTGACGCCGGGAATCCGGTAGTCGAACACCGGGACGTCATAGCCCAGCTCCTGGCCGAAGGGCAGGATGAACCCGCCCAGGCAGCTGTCCACGTGCAGGCCGACCCCGCGGCGTTGGGCGAGCTCGCCGAGCTCGGCGATGGGGTCGATGGTCCCGTAGCCGTAGTTGCAGGCCGAGCCGATGACGGCCACGGTGTCTCGGTCGATGTGCCGGTCGACCCACTCGGTGTCGACCTGGGTGCTCACCGGGTCGACCGGGGCCACCCGCAGCTCGATCCCGAACAGGTGGCAGGCCTTGTCGAAGGCCGGGTGGGCGGTCTCCGGCTTGATCACGTTGGGTCGGCGGATGTCCCGGTGGACGGCGGCGTGCTCGCGGTAGGCCAGCATGGCGTGGCAGATGCTCCCGGTACCGCCGGTGGCCACCAGTCCGACGGGATCGCCGTCGGTGACGGCTTCGGCGTGCAGCAGGTCCAAGGTCATGGCGATGATCTCGGATTCGAACTTCGTCGCGCTGGGGCACAGGTCCCGCTGCAGCACGTTGACGTGACCGAACAGGCCGAAGGCCTCGGCCATGAAGTCGTAGTGGTCGTGGTCGCCGCAGTACATGGTGCCCGAGCACTTGCCCGACTCCCACGAGGTGTCCTCCTCGGCGGCCATGGTGTGGAGGGTCTCGAGGATGTCGGAGCGAGGGGTCCCGTGTTCGGGGAGGACGCGGTGCACGGGGAACCGGCCTTGGTAGGGGAACGGACTCATGGGACTGCCTCCTTGCCTGGCGGGATCAGCTTCCGCGGGGGCGCATGTTGGCTGCACGGTACACGGCATCGATGACCGTCATGTTGGCCACGGCATCGTCCGGTGGGGTCAGGACCGGTCCCCCGCGCAGGACCGCGTCGCAGAAGGCGTCGAGCTGGTAGGCGTACGTCGGTCGTCGCGAGGTGAGCTCACGTCGGCGCCGGCCGCCGGCGCACACGGTGAGCCAGCTGAACGTCTGGGGGGCGATGGGATTGAACACCCGGAGCTCCCCCTGGTCGCCGGTCACCCGGGCCGCCAGGTGGAGGACCGACCGGGACCACATCGAGCAGTGCACGGTGCCGGTGTGGCCGCTCGGGAACAGCAGGTCGGCGTCCATGGCCCGGTCGATCTCCGGGTCGTGCAGCTTGGCGGTGGCCGAGACCACGCTGGGTTCCTCCCCGCCCAGGAGGCGGGCCCAGTGGACCACATAGGACCCCATGTCCATCATGGACCCGCCGGCCAGGTCGGCCTGGTACCGGATGTCCGACTTGTTGGGGATGGGGGCGCACAGCCAGGCTTCGACGTGGCGGATCTCGCCGAGCTCGCCGCTCGCCACGATCTGGCCCATGCGATGGGCCAGCGGGTGGTAGCGGTAGTGGAACGCCTCCATGACCACCAGGCCGTCCTTCCGGGCGGCGCGATCGGCCGCCGCCGCCACCCGCATCGCCTCCACGGCGTTGGCGGTGAACGGCTTCTCGCATAGCACGTGCTTGCCGGCCTCCAGGGCGGCCAGCGTCCACTCGGCGTGGAGGCTGTTGGGCAGGGGGATGTAGACGGCATCCACCGCGGGGTCGGACACCACGGCCTCGTAGCGGTCGACCACCCTCGGGATCCGGTGCTTGGCCGCGTAGTCCACGGCCCGGGCCAGGTGGCGGGCGGCCAGCACGTCCACACTGGCCTCCGGGTGGGCGGCCGCCGGCTTGAGCAGGGCGGCCGGGGTGATCCGGGCGGCCCCGAGAACTCCGAATCTGACTGCGGTGGCCGGCATGGAGGCGGCTTTCCTGGTCGGACGGGACAGGGAGGGAGGATATCGTCGCTGCTGTGCCCGTGCCGCTCCCGGACCCGTCCACCGAGGACCGTCAGCCCCCCGACGCCGCTGAGGTGCTGGCCCTCAGTCGGGGCGTCCTGGGTGTGGTCGCCCCGCAGGGTGGGCTCACCGAGCTGCAGCGCATCCTCATCGAGGCGGTGGTGTCGGCCATGACCGGGTTCGCCCCGGACCTGGCGGCCGAGCCGGTCCCGCCCGAGGAGTTCGCTCAGAGCCTGGCCGACCGCAACCTGGCCTTCCGGACCCGCATCGTCCAGATGGTGATCCTCTACGTCCTGGTCCTCCAGCCGGTCCCCCTCGCCGTGGTGGACCGGGTGGACCGGTTCGCCGGTGAGGCCGGCGTGGCCGAGGACATGCTGACCGTGGCCCACGAGTTCGCCGCCGGAAGCCTCGGGCTGGCGGCTCTGGACTTCGAGCGCAACGGGTACGCCTCGACCTGGGCGCCGGGGGACGAGTCGGCCCTGCACCTGTCCACCCACCTGGCCGGCGCCTGGGACGCGGTGGCCGACGACCCGGCGCTGGCCCAGCGGTGGCGCGGGCTGGAGGACCTGCCGGCCGGGACACTGGGTCGCCGGGTGGCCGACTTCTATCGGGCCCGCGGATTCACCTACCCCGGCACGCCCGACTCCGCCCCACCGTTCCTGGCCCAGCACGACTGGGTCCACGTGCTGGCCGACTACGGCACCACGGTCGAATCGGAGCTCGAGATCTTCGCCTTCATCGCCCGGGCCAACGACGACATGCGGGCCTTCTCGCTCCTGGCCATGGTGGTCTCCCTGTTCGAGACGGCCTACCTGCCCAGCGGAGCCGGCCTGTTCCGGTCCGACGGCGGCCACCTGTCCCGGGCCGGCGTGGCCACCCGGCTGGGAGACGCCATGCGGCGGGGGGCCCTCTGCACGGGCAGCATCGACTTCCTGCGCGTGGACTGGTTTGCCTTCGCCGACCAGCCGGTCGACCGGATCAGGAGCCACTTCGGGGTGGTGGCCAAGGCTCCCAGGGCGGTCGAGCAGGGCTCGGTGGGACCCTGGGAGCCCGGCGGTATCAGCCCCTTCCAGTGGGAGGCAGGCCAGGCGCTGGCCGGCACCCTGGGCCGGCCCTACGACGCCTTCGGGGCCACCCGGTAACCCGCCTCCCGCAGCGGGGTCGCCTCCAGGGCGCAGTGGGTGAGCTGCTCCGGAGGCTCGATCGGCCGCCGCCCGGGGCGCCGAGGTGGGTTGCGAATGCCCACCCCGGCCAGCACGCCTCCGGCCACGCACCACGACCCGGCGATGAGCACGGCCAGGCGGAAGCCGTGGGCCAGGGCCTGGGGGTGCAGGTAGCTCAGCCCGGTGATGCCCCCGAGCGCCGGCAGGACGGCCACGGCGATCAGGCTGCCCAGCCGGGCGACATCGTTGTTGACCGCCGAGGCCAGCCCGGCGCGTTGCTCGGAGACCGAGTTGAGGGCGGTGGAGGTGAGCGGGGCCACGGTGATGGCCAACCCGGCGGCCAGCACCAGCACGCCGGGGAGCACCGCGGTGACGTACGAGCCGCCGTTCGGGGCCCGGCTGAGCAGGGCCAGGCCGGCGCCCACCACCACGGGCCCCGCGGTCATCTGGAGCCGCGGGCCGATGGTCGCCGCCAGGCGGCCGGAGCGGGCCGAGAAGGCCAGCATGACCAAGGTGACGGGGAGCAGGGCCACCCCGGACTCGAGGGGGGAGTAGTGGTCGACCACCTGGAGGACCACGGGCAGGAGGAAGAGCACGCCGCCCAGTCCGGCGTAGACCACGAACGTGACGCCGTTGGTCACGGAGAACTGCCGGTTGCGGAACAGGCCCAGCGGCAGCATGGGGGCGGGAGACCGGGCCTCCGTCACCAGGAAGGCCACGGTGCCGAGCACCCCGACGGTCAGCGACGTCAGCACCGCCGGTGCGGTCCACCCGGCCGCCGGACCCTCGATGAGGGCGTAGGCCACGCCGGCCAGGGACACGGTGGCCAGCGCCGCGCCGGCCACGTCGATGCGGCCGGTGGCCGCCGGGTCGTGCGACTCCGGCACATGGCGGGCCGAGACCAGCAGGACCACGAGACCGAGGGGGATGTTGATGATGAAGATCCAGCGCCACGAGGCCGCGGTGATGAGGTACCCCCCGAGCAGGGGACCGGCGGCGGTGGCCACCCCGCCGAGACCGGACCAGGCCCCGATGGCCTCGCTCCGGTCGTCAGGGGCGAACGAGGCCTCCAGGATGGCGAGGCTTCCCGGGGTCAGCAGCGCACCGCCGATCCCCTGGAGTACCCGGAGCACGATGAGTTCGGTGGAGCCGGAGGCCAGGGCGCAGGCCGCCGAGGCCAGCGAGAACCAGGTCACGCCGATGACGAACACCCGCCTCCGTCCGAAGCGGTCGCCGAGCGAGCCGCCCAGGAGGAGGAGGGAGGCCAGGGTCAGGGTGTAGCCGGTGACGACCCACTGGAGGGTGCCCAGCGAGGCGCGGAAGTCCCGCCCGATGGTGGGGAGGGCGATGCCGATGACGGTGGCGTCGATGGCGGCCATGCCCGACCCGAGCACCGTGGCGGCGATCACCCACCGTCCGCGGGCCGAGCGGTAGCGGAGGCCGTCGGCGTCGGGGCCGGCCGGAGACTCGGGCCCGGAGGTCATCTCGACACCGTCCCACACGGCGACGGCGTGGGTACGGACCGCCTGACGGCGGCACCCGAGCGAGCCGTCCGCACGGTGGCCGGCGCGGGCCGGAGCCCGGACGAGTCGGGGTCAGGGTCGGCGGGCGTTGGGCATCAGGTCGCCCGAGCCCCACTGTCCCAGATCGTTGAGCTGGACGTGGTCCCCGGTGGCCTCGACGATCCGGTTCCCCCCCACGTACAGGGCGGTGTGGTAGACGCTCGTCCAGTCCGTGGCGCTGGTGCCCCAGAAGACCAGGTCTCCCGTGCGGAGGTCGCTCATCGGGACCGGGGTCCCCGCAGTGTGGTACTGGTCGTCGGCCACCCGGGCGAACGACACGCCGGCACCGTTCTGCCACGAGGCCAGCGCCAGCCCCGAGCAGTCGTAGCCCACCGGCCCGTTCCCGCCCCAGATGTACGGCTTGCCCAACTGCTGGAAGGCGAAGGTCACTGCCTTGTCGCCCGGCGTCACCGGGGCGAACATGAGGGCCTGGGCCGGAGGGGTGGACGAGCCGGCGTCCCCGAAGGGGGTGGCCGTCCCGTTCTGCTGGACCACCCAGTAGCCGTGGCCGGACGGGGAGGCGACCAGGCGCTCTACCGGATCCTGCGGCGCGCTGGCCGTCGACCCGTAGAAGGCGGCGTCACCGAACGTGAACACCCCGCCGTCCGAGGCCACCAGCCAGTACCCCTTGCCGTCCGGGGTCGGGGCCATGCCCACGATGGGCTGGTTGAGGGCGATGGAGCCGGTCGACCCGTAGAACACCCCGTCGCCGAACGTGAACACCCCGCCGTCCGAGGCCACCAGCCAGTACCCCTTGCCGTCCGGGGTCGGGGCCATGCCCACGATGGGTCGGTTGAGGGCGATGGAGCCGGTCGACCCGTAGAACACCCCGTCGCCGAACGTGAACACCCCGCCGTCCGAGGCCACCAGCCAGTAGCCCCGGCTGTCGCGGGTGGCGGAGAGGGCCACGATCGGCCGGTTGAGGTGGATGTTGCCGGTCGACCCGAAGAAGTGGGCGTCCCCGTAGCTGAACACCCCGCCGTCCGAGGCCACCATCCAGTACCCCTGCTGATCACCCGAGGCGGCCATGCCCACCACCGGCCGGTTGAGCGGGGTGCCCGGAGCGCCGTAGGACGGGACTCCGAAGGCGGTGAGCGATCCGCTGGGGGTGGTGAGCCAGAAGTTGTCGGGCGCCGGCAGCCCCGGCGTGTGCCCGGCCACGGCGATGGCCCGGTTGACGTGCCCGGCCACCGGGATGGTCGCCGAATTCCCGGCCAGCCGTGCGGCGGCCCCGGCCGGTGTGGGGAAGGCGACCGCAGCCGCGAGGGCCCCCCACACCATCAGCCCGGCGGCGCCGGCCGACACGCGCACGCTCCACGGATGCCCCATTCCACGCCCCTCTGTGCCCCTGGGCGTCGACCGCCAACGCCTTGAGTAGCCAGTCTGCCACGCAAAGTGGTAGACGGGCAACCGAGCGGGCTGGTGCCCCTCCCGCCGGCGGGCGCACGAACCCTGGTGGCCGCCCCACGTCGGACGGCCGGCCGGCCCCGGCGAGCGGGCCCCGGCGAGCAAGTCGGACATCGGATCCGAAGTCCTGCGAAACTCAGGGCGTACGGTCCGTCCCGCGACGGGTCCGACCGGTCGCACCCGTCCGACCCGTCTGCAGCAGAGGAGTCCGCCAGTCGTGAGCCATCCCGGTGTCGAAATGATCAGTGCGTTCCTGGCCGACTCCGGGTTGACGTCGGGCACGGTGGCCGAACGCCGCGCCGCCCTCGACCAGTCGGCCCAGGGGTCCCCGCCCCCGGAGGGCGTCGTGGTCGAGCGGATCGCCCTCGGAGGCCGG
The DNA here is from genome assembly GCA_963812525.1 of uncultured Acidimicrobiaceae bacterium. Classification (GTDB taxonomy): domain Bacteria; phylum Actinomycetota; class Acidimicrobiia; order Acidimicrobiales; family RAAP-2; genus Bog-756. Next base: position 850,594 of record CAWEVL010000011.1, on the reverse strand, counting down.
CCGGCCGAGCGGATCACACCCGACGGCGCCGACGGGCCCGCCGACGACACCGAGGCCGGTCCGGTCGTGCTGTACCTGCACGGTGGCGGCTACTGCAGCGGGTCCCTCGACAGCCACCGGCAGCTGGCCGCACGTCTGGCCGGCGCATCGCGGACCCCGGTGGCCCTGCTCGACTACCGCCTGGCTCCCGAGGACCCGTTCCCCGCCGCCGTCACCGATGCCACCTCGGCCTTCCGTGATCTGCTGGGCCGGGGCGCCGATCCTGCCCGTACGGCCATCGCCGGGGACTCCGCCGGAGGCGGCCTGACCATGGCCACCCTGCTGGCCCTGCGGGAGGCCGGCGACCCGCTCCCGGCCGCCGCCGTCTGTCTGTCGCCGTGGGTCGACCTGACCCAGTCGGCCCCGTCCTACGACTCGCTGGCCGACCTCGACCCGATGGTGTCCCGTGCCGGGCTGGACGAGATGGCCCGGTGCTACCTGGGGGTGGCCGACCCCCGGGGGGAACTGGTGTCGCCCCTGTTCGCCGAGGACCTGACCGGTCTGCCGCCCGTGCACATCGAGGTGGGGGCCCACGAGGTGCTGCTCGACGACGCCACCGGCCTGGCCGACCGCCTCCGGGCGGCCGGCGGGACGGTCTCGCTCACCGTGTGGCCGGAGCTCATCCACGTGTTCCAGGCCTTTCCCGGTGCGATCATCCCCGAGTCGGACGAGAGCATCGTGGCCATCGGTGCCTTCCTGGCCGACCAGCTCGGGGTGTCGGCCGGAGCGCCCGGCCGGCCGGCCGCCCCCTGAGTCCGGCACCCGACTCGTCGACGAGAGGACAGCGAGCATGCAGGAGTTCCGAGGGAAGGTCGCCGTGGTCACCGGCGCGGGGAGCGGGATCGGCCAGGCCCTGGCCCTGGCCCTGGCGGCCGAGGGCATGCATGTGGCCCTGGCCGACCTGGACCAGGAGTCCCTGTCCGTCACGGCGGGCCAGATCGGGGAGCGGGCATCCTCGGTGGAGTGCATGACCCAGCGGTGTGACGTGAGCCGGGCGGCCGAGGTCGAAGCCCTGGCCGACGCCGTCTTCGACCGTTGGGGCCAGGTGGATGTGGTCTGCAACAACGCGGGCGTGTTCGTGGGCGGGGTGATCTGGGACCGGCCGGTCGAAGACTTCGAATTCGTCCTGGGGGCCAACCTGTGGGGGATCCTCCACGGCATCCGGGCCTTCGTCCCCCGGATGCTGGCCCAGGACACCGAGGGTCACATCGTCAACACGGCCTCGGTGGCCGGGCTCCTCGGAGCACCCTTCGAGGCGCCCTACGCCATCTCCAAATTCGCCGCCTTCGCCGCCACGGAGTGCCTGGCCAACGATCTGGTGGCCACCGGTTCGAAGCTCCGGGCCTCCGCGCTGTGCCCGGGGATGATCCGCACCAACATCCTGGACTCCGAGCGTCACCGCCCCGAGCGGCTGGCCACCGAGTTCACCGAGGACCAGAAGTTCGTCTCCGAGTTCCTGGCCCAGGCCGTGGACGCCGGGATGGAACCGGGCGAGGTGGCCGGCAAGGTGGTGGAGGGCATCCGGGCCGAGCAGTTCCTCATCCTCACCCACGAGGCCTACCCGCAGAAGCTGCTGGACCGCGCCGATGCGCTGGTCGCCCGCCGGCTTCCCGACCTGCCCGACTTCGACTGAGGCCGCACCCACCTCGCCGGACGCCCGGCCGGTGTCCCCCTCAGGCAGTGGTGGCGATGCCTCCGTCGACCGGGATGACGGCGCCGGTCAGGTAGGCCCCGGCCGCCGAGGCCAGGAAGATGGTCACGCCGGCCATGTCGTCGGGCCGACCGATGCGCTTGAGTGGGGCCGCGGCCGCGATCTGGTCGCCGAAGGCCTCGAGGGTGGCGGCCATCATCTTGGACTCGAAGGGGCCCGGAGCGACGGCGTTCACCGTCACGGTCGGGGCCAACCGCTTGGCCAGGTGCCGGGTCAGCTGGTGCACCGCCGCCTTGGACGCCGAATACGAATAGGACTCGAGGACGGGGACGTGGATGCCGTCGATGGAACCGATGTTGATGACCCGAGACGGCGTCGCCGCGGTGCCGCGGGCCTCGAGGAGCGGCAGGAAGAACTTGGTGGTGTGGAAGATGCCCTGCACGTTGAGGTTGAGCACCCGGTCCCAGGAGGCGGTGTCGTGCTCGGCCAGCGGCGCCCCCCAGGTGGCTCCGGCGTTGTTGACCAGCACGTCGACCGCGGGATGGTCGGCGCCGACCTGCTCGGCGAACCGCCGGGCCCCCTCCTCGGTGGACAGGTCGGCGGCCACCCCGGAGCAGGGGCCGAAGGGTGAGAGCTCGGCCACGGTGGCCTGCACCGCTTCCGGCTTGCGTGACGCCACCACCACCGTGGCCCCGGCGGCCACGAACCCGCCGGCGATCATCCGGCCGATGCCCCGGGTGCCCCCGGTGACCACCACCGTCTTGCCGGCCACCGAGAACAACTGCTCCGGGGAGGTGGGGGCCGGGGGCGGGGTGAGGTCGCTCATGGGAGGTGACGGTAGTGCAACCTCGTCGGCCGGGCACCGACGGAGCTGACCCCGGGCCCGACGCCGGCCGGGTGGGGACGGCCCGGCCGGGCCACCGCGGCTGTTCAGTCGGCCAGGGTGATCCGCTCCCGCAGGTGGGTACCCTCCTCGAGGCAGTCCACCACGCCGTCGGCGTAGTCGGCGTAGCTGATGTGGCTCTGGCCGTCGTCGGCCAACAGCATCAGGTGGTGGCCCAGCTGGTAGTCCTTCACGTGGGGCCCGGGACCGATCTCGGCCGCCGGGGAGATGTAGGTCCAGTCGAGGTCGTCGACCGTGCGGTAGTACTCGAGGGCCTGCCGCTGAGCCAGGGCATTGGGCTTGTAGGCCTCGGGGAACTGCGGGGCGTCCACCGCCTGGAGGCCCGGTGCCACCTCGAGGCTGCCGGCCCCGCCCACCACCAGCAGCCGGCTGACCCCGGCGAGGCGGAGCCCGGCCACGAGGCCGTGGGCCGCGGCCACGAACGGCTGGGGCTGGCCGGAGCCGAACACCGGGCCGACGGCCGAGATGACCGCGTCGGCCCGCCGTACCATCGCGGCCACGCTGGCCGGATCGGTGGCGTCGCCGTTCCGCTGGGTCACGCCGGCCCGCGTCGCCGCGCCGGACCCTCCCGACCGGGTGACCCCGGTGACCGAGTGGTCTCGGGCCACCAGCTCGGCAGCGATGGCCCCGCCGATGTTCCCGGTCGCTCCGAACAGCACGACGTCCATGGTCTCCTCCTGGCCGGCCCTGGCGCGGTGCGGAGGGTCCGGGCTCAGAGTAGGAGCTCGGCCGGCTGAGCCGAGCGTGTGCCGGCCGGTCCCACCGCCTCCGGTTGTTAGGGTTCGGGCGGACACGGGAGGGTGAGGATGCACCTGGCACTGACCGACGAGCAGCAGGGGTTGCAGGACCGGCTGCGGGCCTACTTCACCGGACTGGTCGAGGAGGAAGGGCGCAACGACGACCCGGAACCCTCCTACACCCGTCTCATCCGGCGGATGGGCCACGACGGATGGCTGGGCCTGGGCTGGCCGGTGGCGTTCGGCGGCCAGGGCCGCGGCCCCATCGACCAGATGATCTTCGTCGAGGAATCCCATTGGGCCGGCGTACCCCTGCCCCTCCTGACCCTCAACAGCGTCGGCCCTACGTTGATGACGCTGGGCACCGACGAACAGAAGGCCCGCCTCCTGCCCGGGATCCTCAGGGGTGAGGTCCACTTCTCCATCGGCTACACCGAGACCACGGCCGGGACCGATCTGGCCTCGCTCCGTACCCGGGCCGAGCGCGACGGGGACGAGTACGTGATCACCGGTGAGAAGCTCTACACCAGCGCGATCCAGTACGCCGACTACGTGTGGCTGGCCGTCCGTACCGACCCCGACGCCCCCAAGCACAAGGGGCTCTCGGTCTTCATCGTCCCCACCGACTCGCCCGGGTTCAGCTGGACGCCGTTGCGCACCGTGGCCGGCGAGTTCACCAGCGCCACCTTCTACGACGGAGTCCGGGTTCCGGCGACCAACCTGGTGGGTGCGGAGAACGAAGGGTGGAAGTTGATCACCAACCAGCTCAATCACGAGCGGGTGGCCATCTGCCCGGTGTCGGGGATCCTGCGCAGCATCGCCGACGTGGAGGCGTGGGCCCGGGAGGCGCCGGTCCACGGGGGCCGGGTGATCGACCGGGAGTGGGTCCAGGTCCATCTGGCCCGGGCCCTGGCCCGCGCCGAGTTCCTCAAGCTGCTCAACTGGAAGGTGGCGTGGGCGGCCGACAAGGGCCTCAACCCGGCCGACGCCTCGGCCACCAAGGTGTTCGGTACCGAATTCGCCCTCGAGGCCTACCGGCTCCTGCTCGAAGTGGTGGGCCAGGCCGGCTATCTGCCCGAGGGCTCGCCGGGTGCCGTGCTGCGGGGCCGCCTCGAGCAGGCGTCGAGGAGTCAGACCATCTTCACCTTCGGGGGCGGGACCAACGAGGTGCAGCGCGACATCATCGCCATGATCGGTCTGGGCATGCCCCGGGCCCCTCGCTAGGCGCACCATGCCCGTGGCCGGGCCGACGACCGCGGGACCGGCGTGGACCGGACCGCCCTCCGGTGCCAACCTCTAACCTGAGGGGCCCGGGCCGAAGCATGCCCGCCTACCAAGGAGGCAGCCGTGGACGACCACGAGATCATCACCCGGATCGGGAGTCTGGCCGAGGAGGAGCAGCGCCTCGAGGAACGGCACGTCGGTGAGGGGCTCTCGGAGGACGAGGTGGCGCGCATGAAGTCCCTCGAGGTCACCCTGGACCGGATGTGGGACCTGCTCCGGCAACGCCGCGCCCTGCGCAGCGCCGGCCGGAGTCCCGACGAGGCCACCCTCCGCTCCGAGGACACCGTCGAGGGCTACCGGCAGTAGTCGCGTCGGGTCCGGCCGCCTCCGCCGGCTCCCGGTACCGTCTTGCCGCCGTCCGGTGGCCTACGCTCACCGGACCAGGTCACCCACGAGGACCCGCCTGCCCCCCAGTGCGCCTGCCGGCCGGCGGGACGGTACTCCGGATCGACGACAAGGAGCCCCGATGACCAGCGCCTCCCTCAACGGTGTGGATGTGGCCTACGACGACACCGGCGGCGACGGCCCGCCGGTGGTGCTGGCCCACGGGTTCCTGATGGACCGGACCATGTTCGCGCACCAGGTGGAGGCGCTGACCCCGCGGTTCCGGGTGATCACCTGGGACAGCCGGGGGCACGGAGCCACCGTCGACGACGGGGAGCCCTTCTCGTACTGGGACCTGGCCGCCGACTGCCTCGCCCTGCTGGACCATCTGGGCATCGAGCGGGCCGCCATCGGCGGGATGTCCCAGGGTGGCTTCGTCTCGCTGCGGGTGGCCCTGAAGGCGCCCGAGCGTGTACGCGGCCTGATCCTGCTGGACACCCAGGCCGGGGCGGAGGAACCCGACGTGGTCCCCGTGTACCGGGCCATGCTGGACGAGTGGGTCCTCCGCGGTCCCTCCGACGAGATCGCCGAGACGGTGTCGGGCCTGATCTTCGGCGACCCCGGCCTCAGCGCACAGTGGGTGCCCCGCTGGCTGGCCCGCCCCAAGGAGTCCATGGCCCGACCCGGCCGGGCCCTCATCGACCGTGACGACATCACCGACCGGCTGGGCGAGATCGACGCACCGGCGCTGGTGGTGCACGGCACTGCCGATCAGTCGATCGCCATGGAGAGAGCCGAACGGCTGGCCGCCGGACTGCCCCACGGCGGCGTGGTGGTGGCGATCGAGGGCGGGACCCACTCGGCCAACCTCACCCATCCCGGGCCGGTCAACGGGGCCATCCTCGACTTTCTGGACGGCCTGCCGGCGTAGGGGCCGGCGGCCCGCTACCGGGGAGCCATGCCGGCCGCCACCGGTAGGGAGACGCCGATGTGGGCCAAGTGAACGGACCCATCCAGCTGAGGTCGGGCGTAGGCCACGGTGGTGGCCACCAGCTGCAGGTCCACCGAGGTCCGGGCCCGGCCGGTGTACGCCACCATCTCCAGCGGGACCGAGGTGGTGTGGCTGTGGCCGTCCAGCGTGACGGCGACGGGGGTGACCTGATTGCCGAGCACCAGCCCGGTGGTGGGGTCCACCAGCTGGGCGAAGATCCGGGTCGGGCGGGCCCCGGCGGCCACGGTGCCCCGGTAGGTCAGGGCCAGGCGGGGCGCGCCCACGACCACGGCCGCCCGCCGTCCGAAGGGGACCGGCACCGTGACGGCGTTGGCGGCCCGAGCCGGGGTGATCGGGGCCACCAGGCGGGCCAGGAGCTGGCCGTTGCCCGAGACGGCGGCCGGTCCCGATCCGCCGGTGGCCACGAGGGAAAGGGTGCCGCTCCCCGAGCCGGTCACCGGCCGTCCGGCGGCCGGGGGGTAACTCGGGGCCGAGTAGTCCGTCCCGTCCTGGTCGACGAACCGGAAGCCGGGCCCGGTGGCCACCGAGGCGTGCTGCTTCACGTAGCGATTGAGCGGGGGGGGGGGGGGGGGGGGGGGGGGGGGGGGACGGGGGGGGAAACACACCTGGAGGGGGGGCCTGGGTTGTTTGGCACCTGGGGTGTCTGGCGAGAGGGGAGGGTGGTTAGGGGTCGGGGGGGAGGGGGGGGGGGGGGGGGGGGGGGGGGAGGGGGGGGGGGTCCGGGGGGGGGGGGGGGGGGTGCTTGTGGGGGTGGGGGCGGGGGGGGGGGGGGGGGTGGGGAGGGGGGGGGTGGGGGGGGGGGGGGGGGGAAGAGGGGAGGGGGGGGGAGGTGGTTGTGTGTGTTGGCTTGTGTAGGGGGGAGGGGGGGGGGGAGAGGGGGGGGGGGGGGGGGGGGCGGCGGGGGTGGGCGCGGGGGGAGCCGGGTGGAGCCCCCCTCCGGTGAGCCACCGGCCCCGGACAGGTGTGGGGGTCCCCTGGTGTTTAGTTGGGGGGCCGGGGGGGGGGCCAGCCGCCGATCAGGGGGCGGCGCTCGCGGGGCCGGGAGGGGGGGGGGGGGGGGCGCCGCCCGCCGCTGCCGAACCCTCTCTGATCGCAGTGAGGGGGGGGGGGCCCGCCGCCACAGGTCCTTGATGGGCCCGCACCGAGGATCCCCGACCCTGGGTGTTGGTGTCGCTGGCCGGGCTCACACCGGGGCCTCGCCCTTCGGGGGGGGTGCCGGTGGGGGGGGGGGGGGACCAACGGGAAACCAGGGGGGGGTGGTGGTGGGAAGAGGCATGTCCAGTCGTTGGGGGGGGGGCACGGGGGGGAGACGGGTACGGGTGGGGGGGTGGTAGGGGTGGTGGGGCTTCGGGCAGCGGCGGAGGGTGACGAGGTGGTGGAGTCCCGTCCGGAGATACTCGCACAGGCGGTCAGGAGCACGGCGGTGAGGGCCAAGGGGACAACCAGCACCCGCCAGCCTGGCCCTCCCGACCCCTCGTCGTGCACCGGCGCAGTGTGCCACCTGCGATGATCCGAAGCAATCGGTGCGGCGCGGCGGCACCCGGGGTCGGTCATGGGTGCCCACCCGGTGGTCCTGGGTCCGACCTGCCCGAACGCCCGTCGATTTGATGCCCCCACCCTGGGCGAACTACTACCTGGTCGATGCCCGCGCCATCCTGCCCACCGGTGGACGGCGCGGACCGGCCGGCGGCGGTGGTGGGCCCTGGTCGTGGTGTGCCTGGGCATGTTCATGAACTCCCTGGACGCCTCGATCGTCAATGTGGCCCTGCCGGCCATCCAGCGGGACCTGCACTTCAGCCAGTCCGGCCTGATCTGGGTGGTGGACGCCTTCCTGGTCACCTTCGCCAGCTTCCTGCTCATGGCCGGCCGCCTGGGTGACCTGGTCGGCCGCAAGCGGGTGTTCCTGACCGGCATCGCCGTGTTCACCGCCGCCTCGATCCTCTGCGGGGCGGCCGCCGAGCCCGGCCATGCTGGTCATCGGGCGCTTCGTCCAGGGCGTCGGCGGGGCCCTGTCGGCCTCGGCGATCCTCGCCATCATCGTCACCGAGTTCCCCGAGCCGGCGGAACGGGCCAAGGCCATGAGCGCCTACATCTTCGTGGCCGTGGGAGGAGGCGCCGATCGGGTTGCTGGTGGGAGGCGTGCTCACCCAGGCCCTGTCCTGGCACTGGATCTTCTTCATCAACGTACCCGTCGGCGTGGCCACCTTCCTCCTGGGCCGGGCCCTGATCCACGAGAACGTGGGCCTGGGCCTCCGTCAGGGCGTCGACGCCACCGGCTCGGTGATGGTCACCCTGGCCCTGATGCTCGGCATCTTCGCCATCATCGAGGCCACCCAGTACGGATGGGTCTCGGTCCACACGCTCGCCTTCGGCGCCGCCTCACTGGTGCTGCTGGCCGGCTTCGTCCTGCTCGAGTCCCGTCTGGCCAACCCCATCCTCCCGTTGCGCATCCTCCGGATCCCGACGTTGGTCAACTCCAGCATGATCCGCGCCTTTCTCATGGCCGGCATCAGCACCACGCTCTTCCTCGGGGCGCTCTACCTGGAGAACGTTCTGGGCTACGGCCCGATCATGACCGGCCTGGGCTTCCTGCCCATCACGCTGGTCATGGGTCTGCTCGCCACCGGGGTCACCGCCCGGCTGGTCACCCGGTTCGGCGCCAAGCGGGTGCTCGTCCCCGGGATGACGGCGGCCACCGCGGGCCTCTTGCTGCTGACCCGGATCGGACCGGGGTCGTCGTACACCACCGTGGTGGCCCCGGCCTTCGTGCTCATCGGGTTCGGGGCGGGGACGTCCTTCATGCCCCTCCTGTCCATCGCCATGGCCGACGTACCCAACGCCGACGCCGGACTGGGCTCGGGCATCGTCAACGTCTCCATGCAGATGGCCGGGGCCTTGGGCCTGGCCGTGCTCGGGACCATCGCCACCGAGCGCACCAACGGGCTGGAGTCGGCGGGCCAGTCGGCCGCCGCCGCCCTGAGCGGCGGCTTCCGCCTGTCCTTCCTGGTGGCGGCGGCCAGCGTCGGGGTGGGAACGGTGATGGCGATGGTCCTGCTCCGACGGCGTGCCGCGGGAGCAACTCGATCCCGGGTCCCTCCGCCAAGTGGAGATCGAGAACGCCGGCGAGCCGCTGGCTACGTGATGGCGTGACGGATCGGGGACGCCGTCGGGCCGAGGCGGCCCGTCGGGCCGCCGCCCCCCGGGCCCGACCCGAGCGCGGACGGGGCCGGTCAGCTCAACACGTCGCGACGGTGGAACGCCACCGCGGCCGCCGACAGCAGGACGACGGCATAGCCCCCCTGGACGACGGCCAGGTGGGGGAGCCCGCTCCAGTCGGTGGGAGTGAAGAACAGGCCGTTCCAGATGTCGGTGCCCTGGTCGGTCAGCGGGAGCCAGGGGGTCAGGGCGTGCAGGCCGGGGATGTTGTCGAGGGAACGGGACACCAGCCCGAACAGGACGCCGCCGGCCACCGCGCTGAAGGCCCGATCGGTGAGGGTGGAGCACAGCAGGGCGAAGGCGAAGGTGCTGAGCATGGTGCCGGCCACGACCAGTACGGCCAGGCCCAGGCGGCCCAGTGCGGCCAGGGGGGTCAGGGTGGACTGCCCGCTGGAGAACGGGGTGCTGTGCTGGAGATCCAACACAGCCAGCGAATGCCAGCCGAAGGCCATCACCCCCGAGAGCACGCCGGCCACGACGACCACCGCCACCGCTCCGAGGGAGAGCAGGGCGGCCACCACTGCCTTGCTGGCCAGCACGCGCTCCCTCGACACCGGCCGGGTCAGCAGATAGCGGAGGCTGCCCCAGCCGGCGTCCCCCGCCACGCACTCCCCGGCGAAGACGGCCACGGCCAGCGGGATGAGGAAGAGCAGCAGGGCGTTGAGGCCGATCAGGCCCATGGTGAAGCCCGAGGAGTTCGGGACCACCGATCCCCAGTTCCCGATGCGCTCGGGAGTTCCGGCACTGGTCAGGGCGATGATCAGCGTGACCACCCCGGCCACGCCGGCCAGGACCCCGAAGACGATCCACGCCCTCGGCCGACGGAGCTGCTTGATCAGCTCGATGGCGATCAATCGAGGATGTCCTTCCGGGTGAACCACCAGTGGGCCAGTCCCATGAAGACCACGAAGTACACCGCCTGCAGGGTCAGGAAGTGGGCAAATCCCTGGGTCGACGGCGGGGCGGACGAAGAGGTGGTTCCAGAGATCGATGTCGTTGTTGGGCATGTACCGGTTGACCACGGCCACCCCGGGCAGGTAGTCGGCGTTGAAGACCCGGGAGACGATGGTCAGCGCCACGCCCCCGGCCACCGCCACCAGCGGCCGGCGTGTGGTGGTGGACAGGAAGAAGGCCACGGCGAAGATGCTGGCCATCCCGGCCACGACGTACAGCGTGGACAGCCCGAGGTCACCCAGCACGGCGCCGGTGGACAGGGTGGCCCCCATCGGGTGACCCGGACTCGAGGCGCCCCCGTCGATCACGTGCAGGGGGTGCCAACCGAACGCCAGGCCCCCGACCAGGACGGCCACGACGCTCAGGGTGACCACCGCCACCAACGACAACACGGCCGCCACCGCCGCCTTGGACCAGAGCACCCGGGCGCGGGACACCGGTCGGGCCAGCAGGTAGCGGAGGCTGCCCCACCCGGCCTCGCCGGCCACCGCCTCGCCGGCGAAGAACGAGACGGCCAGCGGGAGGAAGAACTTCATCGTGCTGTTGAGGGCGATGAGCGGCACGCTGAGGCCCGGAGGTCCTCGGCACCATCACCAGTGGAAGATCGCCCACGAACTCCACCTGTCCCGGGCCGGTGGCGGCCAGGGCCACGGTCAGGACCAGCGCGAAGCCGGCCACCATACCCAAGGTCACGTAGGTCTTGGCCCGCCGGACCTGCTTGGTCCACTCGACGGCGATCAAGTCACTCGCGGGGGTGGCTCGTCGTCAGGACCGCTGCCGTCCTCGAAGAGTGCGAGATAGGAGTCCTCGAAGGTGCCGCCGCGGAACTCCGCCACGGCGATCCCGGCGGCGTCCAGGGCACGGACGAGGTCGGCCGGCGCGGACGGAGCCTGCCCTCGACGAGCACCGCACCCTCGCCCACGATGTCGGCCCGGGTGACGCCGGCCACGGCCCGGAGGACGGGCAGCGCCCGGTCGGGCGTGCCGATCCCCAGCCGGATCCGCGGACGCTGCCCGACCAGCTCGGCCATGGATCCCGAGGCCACCAGTCGGCCGTCCCGCAGGACGGCGGCGTGCGTGCAGACGAGCTCGATCTCCGAGAAGTCATGGCTGGAGAGCAGGACGGTGGCGCCGGCGGCCACACTGGTGGCGATGGCCTTGCGCACCTCCAGCACCTGGGCCGGGTCCATGCCCGTGGTGGGCTCGTCGAGGATCAGGAGATCGGGCCCCCCGAGGAGGGCCTGGGCCAGCGCCAGGCGGTAGCGCATGCCGTGTGAGTAGTCGGCGAACGGTCGGTCGATGGCCGTGCCCAGGCCGGCCATGGCCACCGCTCCCTCCAGATCGGGCTCCCCCCGGCCAGTCGGACCAGTCGGCAGGCCAGGTCGAGGTTGCGTCGGCCGGACAGGTGGGGGACGAACCCCGGGCCGTCCACCAGGGCGCCCACCCGCGCCAGCACGGGGGCGCCGGGCCGGACCGGCTCGCCGAAGATCGAGGCCCGCCCGGCGGTCGGGCGGACCAAGCCCGAGCAGGATCTTGAAGGTGATGGTCTTTCCCGATCCGTTCGGTCCCACCAGGCCCATCACCTGGCCGACCTCGACGGTCAGGCTGAGATCGTCCACGGCGGTCACGCCGTTGCCCAGCCGCTTGGTCAGGTGTTCGATCTGGACGGCCGGTGGGTGGTCTCCGACCGGGCCCGGGCTGGTCACGTCGGGCTCCACGTGCGCTCAGGCCCCATCGGAGTCGCCCCCGTTGAGGGCTTCCTGTTCCCCGCCGGGGATCATGGCGGCGATGTCGACCACCTTGGACCGCGGGGGCTTGGTCGCCTGCGACCGCCGATCCGAACCGGTCGAGCGAGAGGGTCACGGTCCCGATCCCGGCCCCCGGGGGGGTCACCCGGGCACCGATAACGCGACCCGTCGCGTCGACCCATGCGTCCATGGGGATGGAGACCGGTGCCGCGAACGGGTTCCCCCCCGATGCCGCGATCTCCGTCGTGATGGCCTGGACGAAGACGGCGGCCGCCGGGCCGGTGGCACGGGCCAACGCCAGGCCGAGGCCGACCGTGGCCCGGTAGCGGTAAGTCGGGACCCCGTCGAACACCGTGCCGTAGCGGGGCGGCCGTGGTCTCCCCAGGCCAGTTCGGCCAGGGCGAGGGCCGGATTCACCGACTCGGTCTGCACGATGTACGGGGGGAACTTGACCTGGAATTTGGCGATGTCGGCGAAGTTGGCGAAGATCCAGGGCCGCCCGGGCTGCAAGGGGGAGGCTCGATGACGGCGGCTTCACGAACACCGTCCCGGGCAGGAAGACCATCTGCTCCCGGGACCCCGGCCCGCCGGGCAGCTCGAGGGTGATGGTTCCCGAGGGGCCGGTGAAGTCGACCAGGCCGTACGCTCCCACTGGCGTCGACGACGCCGTAGGGGCCGTGGCGCGGCGGAAGGCCATGGTGAAGGCGATCGGAGGGTCGTGGTCTTCGCCGCGGCCGCCGCCACCGCGGCGGCGGCCGTGCGCGTCGAGGCTGCGGCGGAGGTTCGGTGGTCGCCGGGGGTGGGCCGAGGACGAGCCGCACGCCGTCAACGCCAGGCCCACCCCGATCAGCCGGCAGTCGGGAGAACCGGCGACGACGTCGGGGCCGTGATGGCGGCCTCGAGCCGGCGGGCGCGCTTCGACGAGGGTCTTCTGCATCAGGCGCTCCGCCGGCGGACGTTACCAGCCACGCTGCTCGGACCTCCCTTCACCCACCGCCGGCCCCGGGTCGGCCCCCGGGTCCGTGGCTCCGTCAGTACAGCCCGACGATGTCGCCGTTCTCGTCGAGGTCGATGTCGCTCGGCCGCCGGGTGCCGGCCCAACCCGGGCATGGTCCGCATGTCGCCGCAGATGGCGTAGATGAACCCGGCCCCGGCCGAGGCCCGCACCTCGCGGACCGGGAGCCGCCAGCCGGTCGGGGCGCCCTTCAGGGACGGGTCCGAGGAGATCGACAGGTGGGTCTTGGCGATGCAGATGGGAAAGCCCCCCGAACCCGTTGGCTTCGAACAGGTCGAGGCTGCGGGCCGCCGCGGGCAGGTAGTCGACGCCGTCGGCGCCGTACACCCGGGTGGCGATGGTCTCGATCTTCTCCCGCAGCGACGCCTCGGAGCGGATAGAGGAAGCGGAATTCGCTGGGTTCCTCGGCCGCCGCCACCACGGCCTCGGCCAGCTCGGTGGCCCCGGCCCCGCCGTCGCGGAAGTGGGTGGTCACCGCGGAGCGCACCCCCATGGAGTCGGCGATCTCGCGGATGGCGGCGTACTCGGACGGGAAGTCCTCGGGAAAGGCGTTGATGGCCACCACCGGCGTCACCCCGTGGAGGAGCACGTTCTCGATCTGCTTGCGGAGGTTGGCCCCTCCGGCGCGCACCTCGTCGGGGTTCTCGGACAGCAGGGCCGCCGGCAGCGGCTTGCCGGCCACGATCCGGTGGGCGCCCGAATGGGCCTTGAGGGCGCGGACCGTGGTCACGATGACCGCGGCGTCGGGCACCAGTCCCGACACCCGGCACTTGATGTTGAAGAACCGCTCGGCCCCCATGTCGGCCCCGAAGCCGGCTTCGGTGATGAGGAAGTCGCCGGTGTGGATGCCGATCAGGTCGGCGATCGACCGACGAGTTGCCGTGGGCGATGTTCCCGAACGGCCCGGCGTGGACCAGGACCGGCGTGTTCTCGAGCGTCTGCAGCAGGTTGGGCTTGATGGCGTCCCGCATGATCACGGCCATGGCCCCGGCGGCCCGGAGCTGCTCGGCGGTCACCGGCGCGCCCTTGGCGGTGAAGCCGACGACGATCTCGCCCCAGTCGGCGGCGCATGTCCCGCAGCGACGTCGACAGGGCCAGGATGGCCATGACCTCGCAGGCCGCGGTGATGTCGAAGCCGGTCTGGCGGGGCACCCCGTCCTCGGCGGGTGCCGAGGCCGATGACGATGTTGCGCAGGGCTCGGTCGTTGACGTCGAGGACCCGGCGCCACGTGATGCTGGAGGGGTCGAGGTCGAGCTCGTTGCCCTGGTAGAGGTGGTTGTCGACCATGGCGGACAGCGTGTTGTGGGCGGCGGTGACGGCGTGCATGTCCCCGGTCAGATGCAGATTGAGGGCCTCGAACGGGGCGGCCTGGCTGTAGCCGCCGCCCGCCGCCCCGCCCTTGATCCCGAAGGTCGGGCCCATCGAGGCCTGGCGGATGGCCGCGGTGGCCCGCTGGCCGATATGGCGCATCCCCTGGGCCAGGCCGAGGGTGGTGGTGGTCTTGCCCTCGCCGAGCGGGGTGGGGGTGACCGCCGTGACCACCACGTAGCGGGCCTTGGGGCGGTCGGCCAGGGCGTCGATGGCGTCGAGCCGGACCTTGGCCACGTAGTCGCCGTAGGGCTGGAGGAGGTCCTCGGCGATCCCCATGTCCCGGGCCACCGCGGTGATGGGCAGCAGGGTGGCCTTGCGGGCGATGTCCAGTGCCGTCAGTTGGCTCTCGTCGGTCACGGTCGTGACTGATCCGGGCATCGGTCGGCATGCCGCCCCTCGCTCGCGGTAACCCGGTTCGCAGGCCCGGCCTGACCGAGCATCGTAGTGCCGCCACCGTGACCGGGGCACGAGAGCGGCGGGTAGGTGTCCCTCAGGCCAGGACGGTGACCAGCCCTGGTCCACCCGGGACAGGAACACGGTGGTCAGGGCCATCCTCTGGTGGAGCCAGACTCCGTCCACCCGGAGGTACTCATCGTCCTCGAACCCACACATCCACCACGAGGACCCGTCCGCTCGGCGACAGGGGCTGAGAAGGTCCCATCGACCCCTCGCCCGGTCCCCGTCGACGTCGATGCGGGGCTTCACGAACAGGTGCCTCGAGAAGGTCAGCGTCGGTCGGGCCAGGCGGGCGGCGATGGCCGCCCGGCCCACGTGGCGCCCGAGTCCCGTCCCCCCGTCCCAGACCGCGTCGTTGGTGAACAGTGAGGCGGCGGCCCCGGCGAGGGCGCAGGCTGTCCTGGTCGACCTGTCGACCGCACCAGAACCGCTGATCCACCAGGTCCCCGTAGCGGGCCTTGAGGCCCTGGAGCTGGAGGACCGACTCGGCGGACTCGACCCTCCGTCCCAGGGCGGTCACCTGCCCGCCAGGTCTTCGATGGTGGGCATGTCCCCTCCCGGTCGACCGTGGTGAGTGGAGCGGGACCTCCCGAGCCCGCTCCGGGGTCGACACTATCGGCACCTCCCTCGCCGTGGCAGCCCGGGGTCGCCGCCTGTGCAGTGTCGTGCCTCGGGCCTACCGGCCGGTCCGGGCGTAGGTCTCGGTGTCGTAGACCACGTCGACGGTCCCGTCGATCGCCGCGCACCGCTCCTCGACCTGGTCGTAGTCGTCGGCCGAGCCGAAGGCGCTGAAGATGAACTCCCCGAGGCCCAGTCGCCAGTCGACCGGGTCTCCCGGCAGTCGGTTGATGGTGATCTCGTCCACGCCGGGCACGTCCTGGAGGTGCTCGTGCCCCACCATGCCGACCACACGGTGGGCGGTGACCGGCGGCGTGGCGATCCTGCGGTAGGCCACCCGGGGG
Organism: uncultured Acidimicrobiaceae bacterium; assembly: GCA_963812525.1. Lineage (GTDB taxonomy): Bacteria > Actinomycetota > Acidimicrobiia > Acidimicrobiales > RAAP-2 > Bog-756. The sequence continues at coordinate 834,921 of CAWEVL010000011.1, read as the reverse complement.
AAGGTGAGGGGGAGCTCGACCGATGGCGCCATTCCGAGAGCCAGTTCGACGGCGACCCGGTAGAGGGACACCTCGCCGCCGGCGAGTGCCATCAACTCGGGCACACCGCCGCCGACCCGGCCGTTGACCTCCACTACCGCGGGTCCTTCCGGCGTGAATTTGAGCTCGGTGTGCTGACACCCGGTTCGGGTCCCGAGTGCCGTCACCGCGGCGGATGCCAGTTCGCAGGCGGCCTGGGCGTCGTCCGCTTCGAGATCGGCGGGGAGCACGCTCCCCGTCTCTCGGAAGGGCTCGGCGAACGGGAAGCGTCCGGTGACGGCGAGATGCTCGATGGCACCGGCGCGGACGAAGCTCTCGACCGAGACCACGTCGGCAAATCGGGACACCGGTCGGGTGGTGCCCGCGAGATAGCCCTCGGGAGCCAGCCGGTCCGTCCGGTCGTCGACGACCTAGTGACCAGTCGGTCGAACTTCTCGACGGAGTGCACCTATGGACGTCGCGGCTTCCATCGCCGGCCCGGGGCTTCGTACGGCCGGGAGGTCCACCGAGCCGGCCAACAGCTCGGCGTCGTGATCCGTCAGCCCGTAGGGGACCTCCCGGTACGGCGGGACGGGAAGTCCGGCGGTCTGCATGGCCTGGCGCTTGGTAGGCTACTTGTTCGACTGGCGTCGGGCCACCTTCGGCGAGTGGAAGTCGAGGCCCAGGCCGTCGGCCGCGGTGGCGAGCAGGGAGCGGTGCCGGTCGTTGAGGGCCACCACACCGGTGGGCCGGGTGGCACCGGTGCGGAGTGGGGCTGCGTCTGGCCATTCTGCTCGGGATCGTGAACGTCTTCCTCATGACCCGCAGAGGTCGGCCATCTCTACGCCCGGGAAGGTCGCGAACCTCCGGTGACCGGCATCACCGGGTTCTGGGTGCTCATCCCGTTGGTCGGGGCTGGAGAGTCATCGTGGGTTACGTGAAGAAACCCAGGGTCGGTTTGAACGAGTTCTGGGTAAGTCTCGGCAAAAAGGCACTCGGCCCCGTCGGCGCCGCGACGGCCTGACGGCACCTGCGGCCGGGCGAGACCGGGGGGGCTAGATCTCGTCGACGGTCCGAGGCGTCCGGAGGATCATCATCGATGCCGCCACCAGCAGGACGGCACCGATCACGGTGAAGGCGAAGTGCCAGAAGCTCCAACTGAACTGCCGGGTGACCGCCACCACGGACGCCGCTGAGCAACCCTGGTTGCTGGGGCAGGTGGTGGTCGACGGTATCGAGGTGATCACCGTGCTCGTGAACCGATTGATGGTCCAGAGCACCCACATGGCCCAGAGTCCGACGACGACGACGATTCGCAACGGCTGATTACGGATACCCACCCGGTGATCTTGCCAGGTTTGGACGGGGAATGATCTTCGGGCGACGGGATCCGTGGTCTTAGGGGAACCTGTGCTGATTCGATCCGGCCGGGCTGGGGGAAGTCAGCCCCGCTCGACTCGTCGCCCGACTCGCCCCAGGGTGGTCTGGGCCCGGGTGTGATCAGTCGCGTCAAGTCGTCCACGGCCACGACTGAGGGCCGGCCCGTCGATCGGCCGGCTGTCAGGGTCAGTCCCAGCGGCAGAGTGATCGGCGGGGTGCGGGCGTCGGGGGATGGTCGGTCGTGGTCGTCGTCGTGGTGGTGGTGGTGGTGGGGGCGTGTGGGGTGGTGGGCGGCGTCCGGTCGTCGTCGTGGTCGGGGCGGCGGCGTCGTGGGGGGAGCGGGGTCGTGGTGGGAGGCGTGCCCGCCGGTGTGTCGCTGGGCTCGGCGGCGGGGTCGAGGTCGGCGGCGGCGACGGCGTCGGCGAGCGAAGCTGAAGGGGAGCGTGAGGAAGGATGGCAAGCTCGACACCACGGGCGCTCTTTCCGTGGCCTTCTGTGGGGCTTGCCGGCCGGGGCGACCAGGAACAGGAACGGGGAGGCCGGGCCCGGGTGGGAAGTGCCGTCGGCGCGGGCGGGGATCGGATCGGATGGCTCGGATGGTGGCGGCGGGTGCCGGTACGAGGGCAGCCGCTCCGGCCAGTTGTGGGTCGCCGACGAGTTGGTCATGGCGTGCCCGCGAAGAGAATGGCGCTGATGGCCGACGACGATCACCACCCCGGCGATGACGATGGACCAACGCCAGAACGTTTCGTCTCCGCTCGTTTAATCGGCCACCGAGCTCCTCCTCTTCCCCTCCCCACAACTCCGCCTCCTACAACCGCACCGCGCCCCTGCGTTCGCAGCGGCCCATCGGCCCGACATGGTGCGCCCCGTCGTCGTGATTCACCGCGACGAGTGGACGATTGCCGCTCGACCGTGTCGGTGCTCCGCCCGTCGACCCGATACCGGCCCGACGACCGGTGGAGCCGACCCGCACGAGGGGAACCACCGAACTCCACCGATGGTGACACGTACGGCCGCCCCGGCCAGAGACGTCACTACCGGTGTCTCCTCGGTGGCCCTGAGCGCGAAACCCGAGGACGGCCCGCGAATCGGGGGTCCGGACGCCACCGGCGCGCCTCGCGCGTCGGGGAAGAACCGCGGCAGGAACTGGCGGTTGGCCGCCAGCAGGGCGTCGGCCAGCCGCTCGGCCAGCGGGTACTGCCCCACCAGCGGATTGGCCACCAGGGCCCGGATCATGGTCTCCGGCTCCCCGACAGCGCGGCCTCGACGGCCAGCCGCTCGTAGGCCTTGCAGTGGGCCACCAGGCCGGCCATGTCGGGCGGCAGGGCCCGCTGGGGGAGCGGGATGGGCGCCGTCGCGGTCGACGGTGCAGGGGATCTCGACCACGGCGTCGTCGGGCAGCCCGGGAAGGCCGCCGTCGTTGCGCACGTCGACCACCTGGACGTCGCCGGTTCCGGCATGGAGCGAGGCGATCAGCCGGACCGCCGCCTCCGAGTAGAAGGCCCCGCCCCGGTAGGAGAGCTTGTCCGGCTTGGTCACGAGGGCCGGGTCGCGGTACTCGGCGAGCAGCTCGGCCTCGAGCTCGGCCACCACCTCGGCCCGCGACCGCCAGCCCGGCGCCGCCTGCTCGGCCAGGTTCTGGTCGAGGCAGTAGTAGTAGTGGAGGTAGTAGGAGGGCAGGGCCCCGAGGAGGCGGAGCAGCCCGGCCGGCACACCGCTCTCCAGCTCGAGCTCGGGGCCGAAGCGGTCGAGCAGCTCGGGCATCCGGTCGACGCCGTCGACCACGCGCCGACCGGGCCCAGGTCAGGTGGTTGAGCCCGACGTGCTCGAGCTCGACGCGTGTCGGGATCGATCGTCGAGGTAGTGGCCGATGCGCCGCTGGACGTGGATGGCCACGTTGCACAGGCCCACGGCCCGGTGCCCCTCGTCGACCAGGGCCTGGGTCACGATCCCCACCGGATTGGTGAAGTCGACCACCCAGGCGCCGGCCGCGCCCCGGTGCGGCCGTCTCCTCGGCGATCTCGAGGACCAGGGGGACGGTGCGCAGGGCCTTGGCCAGCCCGCCCGGCCCGGTCGTCTCCTGGCCGAGGCAGCCGTACCCGATCGGGAAGCGTCTCGTCGGTGTGGCGGGCCGCCTGCCCGCCCACCCGGAGCTGGATGACCACGAAGTCGGCGCCGTCGATGGCCCGGTGCCGGTCATCGGTGGTGACCAGGTCCCCGGCCCAGCCCCGGCGCCGCGAGGATGCGCCCGGCCAGGCCGCCCACCGCCTCCAGCCGGTCGGGGTCGGGGTCGAGCAGGACCAGCTCGTCGACCACCAGCCGGTCCTCGTGGGCGCACAGGCTGTCGACCAGCTCCGGCGTGTAGGTGCTCCCACCCCCGACCACGGCCACTTTCGTTCCCACGCATCGAACGTAACATCACCGGGTGGACGCGACGCGAGGCGGACGGTGACGGACGGCCGCGACGCCGACGACGCTGATCCTCGCCGTCGACGGTGGGGCGTCGAAGACCGACGTGTGGCTGTCGGCGCGGACGGCGCGGTCCTGGGGACGGCCCGGGGCGGCGGTTCCAACCACCAGTTCTCCGGGCTCGACGGCGCCATGGACGCGCTCGGGTCGGCCATCGGCCAGGCCGCTCGGCGCGACGCCGGCCTCGGTCCCGGGCCGCCCGCCGGTGGCCGGCACCGGCGTGTACTGCCTGGCCGGCGTCGACCTCCCCGTGGACGAGGAGCGGCTGACCGAGGCCATCGACGCCCGCGGGCTGGAGCACCGCCGACCTCGTCCGCAACGACACCGCTGGCCGTGCTCCGGGCCGGGGCGCCGGTCGGGATGGGGGGTGGGGGTGGTGTGCGGCTCCGGGCTCAACTGCGTGGGCCTCGGGCCCGACGGCTCGATCGAGCGGTTTCCCGTCCCTGGCCGAGCTGTCCGGCGACTTCGCCCCCGGAGGTTCGTGGCTCGGTGTCCGGGCCCTCGGCCTGGCCCTGCGGTCCCGCGACGGGCGGGGCGGGCCGACCGCGCTGGCCGAGCTGGTCCCGGCCCATTTCGGCCTGCCCGACCCCGAGGCGGTGCTGACCGCGGTCTACACCGGCGAGCTCGAGCTACGGGCGCCTCTTCGAGCTGGCCCGGGTCTGCCTCGACGCCGCCGCCGCCGGGGACGCCGCCGGCCGCCGGGGCCGCGGATCCTGGCCGACGAGGTGGTGGCCATGGCCACGGCCACCACGGCGGCTCGGCGTGGCCGACGAAGGCGTCGAGGTCGTCCTGGGCGGCGGCCTGTTCGACAGCGCGTACGCGGGGTTCGGCGAGCGGGTCGAGGCCGGGTCCGGGTGGCCCCGCGGGCCCGGTTCCGCCGGCTCGACGCCGCGCCGGTGCTCGGCGCCGCCCTGTTGGCCTGGACGCGGTCGGAGCGCCGGACGAAGCCCAGGGTGACCTTCGGCGTGGGGCGCCATCGGGGGGCGGCGGCCCGGAGTGAGTGGCGCACCGGCAATCGGGGCGGTCCGGTCCCCGAGTGGCGGACCAGGAGCACTCCGATGCCGAGATGTGTGGAATGAAGTGCGACGACCACGCTTCGCAGTCTGCTCTAGGCAAACCGATCGGAGTGGTTCATAATCCTCGTCTGGCCCTGTATCGGCATCGTCAACGAATGTGGCACTGGGCCATTCGAATCGGGCGGACGGCAGCCAGGGGGGTCGTCCGCCGATTCGAAAGTCGTGGAATCAACGGGCGCGGTCGGGGCAGCCAGTGGAGACATTCGTCGAGTGGCAGAGGGGTTTCGCCCCCATCCTTGCCACAATTGTGGCCGCTCTGGACCAGTGCGACGCGACGGCCGAACGACGGTGGGCGCCCGCCCTCGTGGCCAACGCCGATCAATCGAGGGCCGCTTCGGGGACCTGTCGGCGGTGGAGCACGGACCATCCGAGCCCCGATCCTGACTTCGATGTGCAGCTGGCCCGGCTGGCACGGTCCTATGCCACGCGGCAACCACGCTCGAATCCGTGGCTACGGGCTCGTCGAGCACCTGGTTGGTGGTCGACCGGAATTTGAAGGGGCTACACGCCATGATGGCCAAGGTTCTCGCGCCGCGGTGGGCGAGCTCGAGAGATGCTCGTCCCGGAACGTCCGTCTACTCCTCCTTCACGACGCATCGCGAAGCCCGGGAGCGTCCCATTCGAAGCCGCACACCCAACACTGCTTGACCCACCGGTCGGCCGCCCCCCTTCCGCCAGGCTTCGCCGGCCGCACGACGTCCTCCGTACTTCCGATCGATCCACATCTCAGGCAGACGATCGAGTTCTGGTCCTTGCCCATCATGGCCTCCGAGGTACTACTACCCCCATGGTTCGACTGTGCACCTGCCTGGTCGGACAATCAAGAGGCGGGCGGTGAAGTGGTCAACGGAGGCTGCGACCACCCCCCAAACGTCGAGCCCGACCCGTCTTCTGGGCGGCCCAAATCCCTCCGGATCGCCCTCCGAACGGGGCGCGGCCCGTCGCCGCGGGACGAGTATCCCTCCCGTGGTCGGGGACCCCTACAACGTCAACTGGTTCCCGGTGGTCGTGCCGCGTCGGTCCGGGACGTCGATCCGAATCGAACCGGAGAATCGCTGGGCGGCGACATGTTCCCGGAACAGTTGGAACTTCTCCCCGAGTATTTGGACGACCGGTTGCTGATCGTGTGCGAAGCAGCCCGACCGCTGTTCCACGATGTCGGCAAGTGTCGCCAGTGCATTCTCGATCATGTCGAGTCGCTCATCTGTGGTCATAACCCCAACCTGCACCTCCCGGGCTGGGGAGTCAATCGCCACTCGAGCCAGAGACAATGCAGTCGATTGCAAGATTCGCCTACCATCGAGCCCCGGCTGGGGGACCGGGCACCGATCCGACGTCAATCGGGCCAAACCAAAGCCGCGGGTGATGCCGGGTGCCTCTCGACGGTCACCGCCGTCACCGACGGTGCGACCGTGCCGGGCCCCCGACGGCCGAGGATCGGGTACCTGGCGGGCGGGACGTGACGGGCCGGTGCCCCTGCGGCCCGCACTCCGATGAAGTCCGGGTCACACCTAACTCCCAGGCACGTCGATTAGCTTGAACCCGGTCCAGGCCGGCCCTGGACGTCCGCCGATTCGGTGGACCGGATCCATCACCGGAAGGAACCCGTTTCGTCATGACGGCACCAGGCAGTTACACCACCCAGACCTCGGACATGATCGCCGTTCATCAGGCTCTGGTCGGAGCATTGGACGCGGCACCAGCCCTCGTCGGCCGAGCCGGTGACCAGCCTGAACGTGTCGAGGTGATCGGGTCGTTCTGCGAGAATGTCCTGGAGTTCCTGCACGCGGACCATGCCGGCGAGGACGAATTGATCTATCCGGTCCTGGAGGAGCGCTGCGCCGGCGAGAAGGCGGCCCTTGAGCGGATTGACGCCCAGCACAGCCTGCTCAATGAGCCGATGGAAGAGGCACGGGTGGCGATCGCCGCCTGGCGGGCCGACCCCTCCGTCGACGGCGGTCAGGCTGTCGTGAACCTGATCGGAACGGTCGACGAGACACTCCGACCCCATCTGGCCGAAGAGGAGAGCACGGTGCTTCCCATTGCCGGCGCCTGGATGAGCCCGGAAGAATGGGGTCAACTCCCCGGTCATGCCCTACGGTCCATCAGAACCGACAAGCCATGGCTGGCGCTCGGACTGGTGCGGGAGCGGTTAACGCCCGAGCAGAGAGACCAGATGCTGTCTGGCATGCCACCCGAGCTCCAAACACTCTGGACGGAGCAGTGGGAGCCTGCCTTCACCAGTTCATGGCTGAGGTCCATCAGTAGCTCCTGTTCGTGAGGGCGCCAGTCTGCGGCCGAGCGATTCTCAGCTGATTTCAAGGGCCGGATCTTAGCGTTGCACTATCCCGGGTCGGCCCCGGATTCCGCCTCCGGTTGATCGGATCCCGCCAACCGGTCATGAAGGCGGCTCGGGTTCTTCCGACTCCCATCGACGTCTTGGCCCGACCCTTACGTGAGGTCCGGGCGGCGCTGGCGGACGCCGACAGCTCGGCGGATGCTGCCAGCGGTGTCGCTCCGCAACCCTCACCCGTCTGCCACCGGCCGGTGTCCGTCCGTACAGCGAACCTTTGACCTTCATTTGGGTGGGCGGCACCAACCGCTGAGCTCTGCTCACGAACGGACCTGGGGGTCGACGGACCCTGGCGGCACCCGGGTCCGCCGGTCCCGAGTTCCCTGCCAGCCCGGTTCCCGCCGGAACTCGGAAGATACGCCGCCGAGAGCGCGATTCGGCTGCTATTTGGGAAGAGGGGCCTCAGTTGCAATAGGTATGGCGGTCTTGGCTTGTGGTCGCCCCGAGCCGGCCCTGTTCCGCCACCAGATGACCCGGTTCCCGCCAACCCGGCTACGTAGGCCGGCTCGGGGCCTACCGCTCCTGACCGGTCCCCGTTGGGTGGAGGGGGGGGTCGCCACCCGGACTCCGGGGCCGGTCAGGAGTCGTTAGACCCGACCTACCCTCACATCGTGCGCTTCCATCACCAACCCGTCTGTCACCTGGGCGACACTCAACCGAATTGTCGACCTCCGTGCGGCCTCAGTGGGATGACGTCTGAGGAATCCGTCCGACGGGGTTCCCGGCTCGGCGGGAGTCAAACCACCGGCCGTGGTCGTCGGCCAGGCGTGTGCGGTCCAGCCGGGCGTGCCTTTCCGGCCTCCTCGAGAACTCAGCTCGTTCGCCCAGCCATTCGGTTCGCCAGGTCGTTCCCTGGTCAAGTCCACGTTTGCCGTATTGCTGGTAGGCATGGACCGTCCCATCGAGAGGAGTCCCGACCTCACGGAGCATCCCAATGTCGAGAGGGTCCGTGACGCCTATGAGGCTGTCGCCAATCTCGATGTTGACGGGGCCTCGAGGATCTCGCCTTCTATGCCATCTTCCACTTCACCGGCTCGGGTCCGCTCAGCGGGGATCACACGGGGGCCAAGCATTGCCGCGGCACTGATCGGTACGTTCGAACTGACCGGCGGAACCCAGAAGCTGGAGATCTCCGGCATCTTCGCCGACGACCGTCACGCCGTAGTCGTGGTCTATGAAACGGCGAGCCGTCCAGACGGAGCCACCCTCGATGTCGACGAAGTCCATCTGCTGGCGCTGGACGCTGATGGTCGAGTCACGGACCTGTGGGACCTGCCGAACGACCCTGAGGCACACGATCCTTTCTTCGACGGCCTGTAGGCCACGAAGCGGAAGGCCCGGCACTCGGGCAGGCACGGCCAGTGCTCGCCGCCGAAGTGGGCTGGCGGCGAGCACTGAGTCCCGCGCCCTGGGCCGGAGGGGGGAATCGGCCCGCAAAATGTTGTAGCAAGTCGTGAACCGAAATGGACGTCGCGCCGGATGAACGTTTGGCAAACACCCTCCCCCTCCAGGCAGGGGCGAGACCGCCATCCGCGGCATCTCGACCACGGAACGATGTCGACTCTGGTCAGGGAGTCGGGACTTCCGTCAGAATCAACACTGGATCGGCGGTGTCGGTTTCCGCGAACCGCCCTTGCCAATCGCCGGTCCCGGACTCGGTGCGGGTGGGTGGGGACCAGGGGCTGCCCACCCGCCACCGGGCGATCCAGCCGATCCGTTGGACCGCGTCACCTGTGAACCGCACCAGCGTGGCCGCGTCGTCGCATCGGACCGCCGTTCGGTCGGGGAGGCCGTGCCGAGATTGCCCGGCTCTCCGGATTCTCCCGTACAGGAGCAGGCCGCGGTCCTCGGTACTGGAAGCATTTGAATTGCGACCCGGACCTCGGCCGACACTCGGCACGGGGAGCGCCCACCGTCGATCCGGGGGGGATGGTTCGACGGTGGCGCATCACCCGTGACGGCCGGATCACACTACCGACCCGCTCCCCGTTGTAACACGACCACCCTCTCGATGGGTTGCAGGATTGTGAACATCGGACCTCAAACACTCGTTTGGACGGTCGGTCGCCTCCGCGGCGCACGATGTTCGCCCGCCGCTGTTCGTCCGGATCGGCACTCCCGGGCGAAGGCCCAGGCTGCAACGGGACGTGTTGCCCGCATGGACGGTCCAGGCGGCGGATCGACCTCGACGGGTGGTCCAACCGGTTCTCGTCGTTGGGGTGGTCGCAGCGATCCTAGGGCCCGCGTACCTCCTGGCACGACCCCCCACGGTGTGGGCGGCGGAGCCGGCCGATCTCCGACAGGTGGTGACTGCAGGACGAGCGGTGTTGTCGAGCGCACAACACCTTGCAGCAGCTCCCGTGGGTTAGCGTTTGGCGGTGCCCGTCAGGAGCGTCGACCCGGCGAACCTGGCGGGGCGGCTCAAGGCGACTGCTTGGGCATGCGAGGTGCCTCGGTCGTCGTCGTCCATGACGCAGTCCGGTTGTCCAATTCCGTGAGCCGGTGGCGAAGCTCAAGGCGGCGCACGTGTGGGCCTGGCGGCTGCGGCCGAAAGGGCCAGGGTGACAGGGAGGCCAGGGTGACAGGGAGGATGGAGAAATGGCACGACACTCGCTCAGGAGCCAGCTCTACCGAGCGGCCAGAGACCTCGGCAACGTCCAGGCCGCCAGTAGGGGTCCAGGTGCCTACGCCAAGCGAGTGGCCCGCCGGAAGGTGTACCGCACGACCAACGGCATGACCCTGCACCTTCTCCGGGAGATCAACCTCTAGTTGACGTGGGGGAGGAGGACGGGATATCGGACGACCTCTACGGGGCCACGTCTGGACCGCACCGGGGCATGGAGACTGATGAGGAAACTGGCTCTTCGGTCCCTCCCGGACAAAACAGGCAGTCTGTACCCTACGATCTCCGACACGCCTTCGTGACGCTCTCACTGGACGCTGGAGCGAGCCTGAGGGACGTCCAGGATGCTGCTGGTCATGCCGACCCCAGGACTACCAGGCGGTACGACCGAGCCAGGAACAATCTCGATAAGCATCAGACGTATGCGCTCGCGGGGCTGGTGGTGACAACGACCCATAGTGCGACGGAGTGAAGTCGCCCAGGGGGAGAGTGGGTTCCGAGAACAGGTATGCCGCATCCCACTACGGGGAGATGTGGACTGAGAATTATCCAGAGCGGGCAGGGTCTGACGAGATGTCTCAGGTTCTCCGCCGTGAGCACTGCTAATCCAGAGTTGGCGCAGGAAGGACAGGACCGCCTCTGCCGCCCAGAGCCCGGACAGCCGGCAGACCTGAGAGCCATAGTTGGACGGAGCGAGATAGCCGAGCACGGGCGACGCCCAAAGTGCTCCACTTGCTCCTCAGCTGAGCAACTTCGCGGGCGCAATTGGCCCTTCTGGGTCGGAAGCCATTTAGGTGGTGCTCTCCGACGAGGGTGGCGAAGGTTCACCTGCGTCGTACGCCAGCGACAGGGTTGTGACCGGGCATCGGTCGCCAAGGTTCTGTCAGAGGCCCGCCGTTGTCCCAGGCACCAGACTGACGTGGCCTCCCTTGGTGACACAGACTCGTAGCGATACCGGATCGTAGAGCTGAGTGTACGTCGACGTGCCGCCCCTCACGATTCCAGAAATGTTCGCGCTCGGTCGACTTCGTATTGCATGCACCTTGACCCGGCAAGGTTTGCCGGAAGGAAACGAGCGTCGATTGATTTGTCCTCGACCACGTCAGGCTGAATCCCGAAAAACTCAGATAGCCGCCAGGTGTAGTCGCCTTCTTGTCCAGCCTCCCCATGGGAGGCACACACGAGGTGAAGTTGGTGGTGTGCGAGACGTAGACGTTCCCCCCGACCTTTGAGCATGTGACGCTGGGGGCCGGGTTCGTGACCATCAGAGAAGCGTCGTCAGACGACGATGCGAAGTTGCCGTCACCGCTATAGGACATGTGGACTTCGTCGAATCCGAGTGGAGCCGTCGTCGCCGAGCAGCTACCCCCGCCCCCAGAGACCGGCGCCGTACAGAGTGTTGCGTCGCCGATGCTGAAAGTGACGGTGCCCGACGGCTGGATCACCTCCCAATACGGGCTGATCAAGGCGCCGAAGGTCACAGGAGATCCCACGACAGGATTCCAGGGTGTGAAGTACGGCGTGATGGTCGTCGGAATGAGCGTGACGGTCAGGATCGTGGTCCCAAATGAGGGGGCGAACTCGGTGTCGCCGCTGTAGGTGGCTGTGACGGTATCGACGCCGACAGGTGCGTTCGATGTGGTGCATGAACCGGTGCCACCGGAAAGTGTCGCCGTACAAAGCAGAGTCGATCCGATAGTGAAGGTGACAATTCCAGTCGCCGTGCCGGGCCCCGTCACTGCAGCGGAGTAGGTCACGAAACTGCCGGCCGATACGGAAGAGGGGGACACGGAGGCAGATGTTGAGGTCGAGCCGGGCGGATAGCTGTTCGTCTCCACAAGTGCCTGTCCATTCCGGGATTGACCGACGGCCTCACAGTTCGATGGGCTGATGCAGGTGACGCCCCAGAGGTCGCTGTATGGGCGCAACAGGGTGGGACTCGGAGTGAGCGACCAGGCGGTCCCGTCCCATGTCTCGATCAGTGTCCGCGCCCCCTGGACGTCCGCGACCTCACCGACGCTCACGCAGTCTGATGCAGTGGCGCAGGAGATTCCGAAGAGCTCGCTGTAGGGGCTCACCGGGCTCACACTGGGGATTACCGACCAAGCCGTCCCGTCCCAGCTCTCAACCAGAGTCTCATCCTGCGACCCGTTGGCGTTTCCGGCATAGCCGACCGCCACACAGCTCGATTCACTTGTGCATGAAACGCCATTCAGGACGCCCGCCACGCTGGAACTGGGGCTGGGCGTCACCGCCCAGTTGGTCCCGTCCCAGGTTTCGATGAGCGGCTGATTCGCCGTGCTCGCGCTCAAACCCACAGCCACGCAGTCCGATGCGCTCGTGCAGGAGATTCCACTCAGCACGATCGCCGCATCCGTGGCCGCACTGGGGACCACCGTCCAGGTGGTCCCGTCCCATGCCTCGATCAATGCCTGCGGACCCGCACCAGTCTGCTGAGATCCGACCGCCACGCAGTTCGATGGGTCCGTGCATGTCACGTCGTTGAGGACATCCACGTTGCTGGGATTGGGGCTAGGGGCTACTGACCAAGCCGACCCGTCCCACATCTCAATCAGGGTCTGATACGCACCGGAACTTGTTACACCGACAGCCACGCAGTCCGATGCGCTCGTGCAGACGACGCTATTAAGGTGGCTTGTCGGACCCGGGGCCGGGCTGGGGACCACCGTCCAAGTGGTCCCGTCCCATGCCTCGACCAGGGTCTGCTCCACCGAACCGTCCGATTGGTTTCCGACGGCGATGCAGCTTGATCCGCTGGTGCAGGAGACGCTTTGGAGGTCGCTGTAGAGACTGGGACTGGGGACGGGACTCTCCAACCACGTAGAACCTGCGCCTGCGCCCGTAGGGCCCAGGGGAGACAGGCCGACAACGGCCCCAGACAGGACGAAGCCCTTCACTCTTACCTCCTTCGACCTGATGCCGCCAGGACCGGTGGCGGTGAGGGTGATCTTGTAGATAACGCCACTCTTTGGATTTGGCGACGAGTTGTGGGGGAAGGCCACGACCTGGTTGACCGTACCGCCCGAGCAGCCGACCGAGCCGGCACCAGCCAGCAGTGCCGGCGTGGCCGAGACGGTGCACGAGGTGGCATTCGACACCAATGCCGATATCGTCGACTGGCCGGAGACGGTAGTAACCGTGGTGGGTGAGGCCGACAGCCCGGTGATAATTGGCCTCGGTTCTTGGCCCAAGCCGATCCGGCCGACAAGGGCCCGGCTACGCCGAGGAGAACGAGCACCAGTACGACCCTGATCCGCCTCGTCGCCATCGCCACCACCTCCGGCCGGTTGCTCCCCTCTGCAAGAAACGTATTCCTTGTAAGGCCGTCCGGATAGGGCCGGAGGTCCCGTCTGACCGAGCGCTACCCAATGGGTCAAGCTGACGTCAGCTCCACAGCAGTGGATGTTCCACCCGCCCCATTGCTTGCCATTTGGCGGGCGGGGAGGTGACCCGGGCCGCCGACCTTCCGGTCCGTTTCGCCTTTCCCCACGCAACGGCGACTCTTGACTGGTTGGGTGTGGCAGCGTGACCGACGACTTAGACCTCGAGGACGTGGTCGGGTGCCCACATAGCGGAGGAGTCCTCTCCGGCCCTTGGGAGGACCACTCGCCTAGCTGCCCTGCCGGCGGGCAAGGTCACAGTTGCCGGAAGTGTGACGCCTCCGTGGACGAGTTCGCCGTCCGGAGGCTCTGAGGGAATGTTTCAACAGGCCGGCGCTGGGTATCTGCAAGTACGCCCCGGGCCCGGCCCTGGTTCCGCCGACCAGATGGCCGGTTCCCGCCGATCGGGTCATGTAGGCCTGGCCCGGGGCCGTAGTACCTACGTCCAGAAGGGACGATTGCGAGCCTCCTGGCGCATCCTGTGCGGATCGGCAGCGATCCTCTGGACCGAGTCCACATCGTCCCTGTGGCCGCTACGTGCGGCGACGGAATGACCTCGAGCCCAGCGCTCGGTAGTATTCCTCTCGACCGAGAGTTGGAGGTGCCACCGTGCTGCGACGGCCCGTTACGCGCTGGTCATACTCCCGCTGATCGCCACTTTTGTGCTGCTCAGCCCGGCCGAACCGGCGGCTGCGGGCACTCCCTGGGTGTCGGGCACTTACCAGGTCTTTGTCCAGGATTTTGGCACGCAGACCCTCGTCCTGTTCCGCGACCACACCGTCGGACCTCCCCCCAACAGCGGCACTTGGGCCGTGCATAACCGCGAGGTCACCGTCGATGTCGTGGGGGGACAAGCTCCAGTCATCACCTGTCTGAGGGCCGGGCAGGGTCCTACCTGCTATTTCAGCGACCGATACAGCGGAGCGAGGACCCCTTCGGGTATCGCCAGCCAGGCAGCTCCCGGAGTGGCGAACGCCTACGTGGGTTCACTCCTGCTGCTCTCGGAGCCGTTTTGGGCTGTGCGCACCGGCGGGGTACGCACAGCCACCTGAACAGTCACCTGGGTTGAGGTGCGAACACCTCGCAGTAGTGGGCGAGCCGGGCCACCGAACCAGGGTAGGGCGGGGGAGTGACAGGTGGGCCCGACCATTTCAGGGGCTCCGGGGCAGTCCCGTGCGGAGTGGAGTGGTCCCACCGATCCTCTTGACCGAGTCCAGGTCCGCCTTGTGACCATCGCAGGACTCGACGGTATGCCAGTGCCCAGCTCGGTCTTTGAACCGCCCACGCCACTCGGTGAAGTACGGGCAGTGCTTCGCGTGCCCCGTTCCGTCCTCAGAATGGACTAGCCCGAAGCAGCGCTCCGACTCGAGCGAGAAGGCCTCGCAGTAGTGGGCGAGCTGGGCCACGCAGGTCAGGGTAGGGCAGGGCAGCGACGACTAAGCCGGCAGCGGGCCGGGGTAAGGGGATCGAGATCGTTTCCGGGCCGTTGAGATGTCGATCACGCTTGCCTTGATCCGGCTCCAGTCGGTGAGGTGGCCGGCATGACCGGAGCAGGCCTCTACTGAGTGCCAGGTGCCCCTCCAGTCCCTGAACCGCCCCTCGAACTCGACCGGGGAGGAGCACGGGACGAGGGACTCAGAGTCCGCCACGAGCCAGAAGCAGTGCCCTGGGGCCTGCGGTGATGTGTCGAAGGTCTGGTGCACATCGTCCATGGAGCTATCAGACGTAATCCGTCGTCGGGAATCATCGCCCGGCTTGATGGTCCCCAGTCGGGCGTATTAGCGATGCTCCGGCGTGCCCCGTGTGCCCTTTTTGTGCCCTCTGGGACCCTGACGGCCAATAATCCGGACAAGACAATGCCCTGACCTGCGGGAAAACAGGTCAGGGCATCGTGGAGGTGGCGGGAATCGAACCCGCGTCCTCCGGCTTCTCAGTGGGTCTTCTCCGAGCGCAGCCGGTGTTGGATTGTCGGGACCGTCTCCGCTACCGGCGGCAGTGTCGTTCCGTATCCGACTGAAGTTGTCCCTGACGGCCCGTCGGCGCAGTCGGTTCAGGTGAGCCCCACTAGATGGCGCCCGGTTCCGGCCCGTGGGACTGAGACCGGTCGGACGTCGCAGTTTCTAGGCTGCGAGCGCGAGCTGAGGCTCGGCGTTTATTTTTGGTTCCGGCTCTTTAACGTGGCTCCGGAGACCACGGCTCGCTTCTCCCACCTCGACGACCAGAGTCGAAGCCTGTCACCCCCTGGGGTTTCTCCACACGGCCGGACGAGGTGCCCGGTCGAGACGCCCATGCCTACCGCCCGGTCAGCCGCGATCAGCGACGCTCGCCCTTGGCCGCGGCCCGGGCCTCCCGGGCCGCCTCCCGGCTGGCGTCCCGGGTGGCGATGGCGTGGCGCTTGTCGTACTGCCGCCGACCCCGGGCCAGGGCCAGCTCGACCTTGGCCCGCCCGTCCTTGAAGTAGATGGAGAGCGGCACCATGGTCAGCGACTGCTGCTGGGACCGGCCCATCCACTCGTCGATCTGCCGGCGGTGGAGGAGCAGCTTGCGCCGCCGGTCGGGTTCGTGGGCGCCGAACCCGTTGGCCTGGGCGTAGGGGGGGACGTGGACGCCGAACAGCCACATCTCGCCGTCGATGATCCGGGCGTAGGCAGTCCTGCAGGGCGATCCGGCCGGCCCGCAGCGACTTCACCTCGGAGCCCTGCAGGACGATGCCGCACTCGAGCGGTCTCGAGGATCTCGTAGTCGTGGCGGGCGCGCCGATTGGAGGCCACCACCCGGTTGGCCTCCGCGCCGGCTTCTGCCCTGGGCCGTTGGCCGGGCCCGGCCGGCCCGAGCCGACGGCGGTCGCCTTCTTCTTTGCTGCGGCCATGCCCAGGGACGGTAGTCGCCCGATCCGGCGACCGGCTTCCTCTAGCGTGCACTCCACCATGCTCCTGCTCCCGAAACCGGTGCACGACCAGATGGTGGCCCACTGCCTGACCGGCCTGCCCGACGAGGCTGCGGGCTGCTGGGCGGCGACCTCGGAGACCGGCGAGGTGGTCACCTGCTACCCGACCCGCAACCTGGCCGCCTCGGCCAAGCTCTACACCGTCGACCCGAAGGACCACCTGCGGGCCGACCGGGACGCCGAGGCCGCCGGGGTACTCGATCATCGGGGTCTTCCACTCCCATACCCATACCGAGGCCTACCCGTCGCCCGACCGACGTCGCCCAGGCCCCCGACCCGACCTGGCACTACGTGCTGGTCTCGCTCCGGGACGTCCAGCCGGTGGTCCGGAGCTACCGGATCGTGGACGGGGCGATCACCGAGGAGCCGGTCCGGCTGCAGCCCCGGTAGAATCCCCACCGAACTCGTCAACTTTTGCCGCCGACGAGCGGTCGAATCGAACCGGAACCCGATCCAGAGCCAGAGGAGACCCCGTGCCCGTCCAAGTCAACCTGCCGACCGTCCTGCGGTCCCACGCCGGAGGCGCCAAGACCGTCTCCGTCGAGGGGTCCACCGTGGGCGAGGTCCTGACGGCCCTGGCCGGCCAGTACCCGGGCCTGTCGGGCCAGGTCATCAACGACGACGGGATCGCTGCACAAGTTCGTGAACGTCTACCTCAACGACGACGACGTCCGGTACCTGTCGGCGCTCGACACCCCGGTCAAGGACTCGCGACGAGATCTCGATCCTGCCCGCGGTGGCCGGGGGAGCCGTCGGACCCAGCGGAGCCTCCGACCGCGATGACCGCGCTACGGCTCCGTCCTGGAGCTGATCGGGAACACCCCGCTGGTCGACATCACGCCAGCTGAGCCCCAATCCCGACGTCCGGATCCTCATCAAGCTCGAGGGGCAGAACCCCGGCGGCTCGGTCAAGGACCGGATCGCGCTGTCCATGATCGAGGAGGCGGAGAAGGACGGCATCCTCAAGCCCGGGCCAGACGCTCATCGAGCCGTCGTCGGGCAACACCGGCATCGGCATGGCCCTGGTCTGCCGGATGAAGGGCTACCACCTGAAGGTGGTGCTGGCCACCAACGTCTCCATCGAGCGGCGCCAGCTGCTCGAGGTGTGGGGTGCCGAGATCATCGAGTCCCCGGGCTCGGAGGGGTCCAACGGAGCGGTGCGCCGGGCCCAGGCGCTGGCCGACGAGCACCCCGAGTGGGCCTTCCTCTACCAGTACGCCAACCCGGCCAACCCCAAGGCCCACTACGAGGGCACCGGGCCCGGAGATCTGGCGGGACTGCCCCGAGGTCACCCACTTCGTGGCCGGACTGGGCACGTCGGGCACCCTGCTCGGCGTGGGCCGCTACCTGAAGGAGCAGAATCCCGACGTCAAGGTGCTGGCCATCGAGCCTCCGGCCGGCGAGATGGTCGACGGGCTGCGCAACCTCGACGACGGCTACATCCCGCCGATCTTCGTCGACAACCACGGGGCGGAGCTGCTCGACGGGAAGCGGATCGTGCGGCCCCGCGAGTCGATCGAGTGGACCCGGCGACTGACCGAGGTGGGCATCTTCGCCGGCCTCTCGTCCGGGGCGGCCCTGGCCGGGGCGGCCAAGACCGCCGCCCGCCTCGACGCCGGGACCATCGTGGTGGTCGCCGCCGACGGCGGCTGGAAGTACCTGTCCACCGGGGCCTGGACCGACGACCTCGACGTGGTCGAGGAGCGGGCCAAGGCCATCACCTACTTCTGACGCCGTCGATCCGGGCCCTCCGACCGGCCGACCGTGCGCCTACGCTGAGGCGGTGCCTGACGGTTCCACCGTGCAACGAACCTGCTGCCGGCGGGGGTGCGGTCCGGCTGTCCCTCCGGGTGCTCGGTTGCGACGGGAGCTGGACCGGGCCGGGCGGGGCGGGCAGCGGGTACCTGGTGACGGCGGGAGGGACCCACCTGGTGGTGGACCTGGGCCCGGGCACCTTCGCCACCCTCCAGCGCGATCTGGATCCGGCACTGATCGACGCCGTGGTCATCACCCACCACCACCCCGACCACTGGACCGACCTCTACTCGCTGGTCACCCATGCCCAGTTCGCCCTCCATCGCGAGTCGATTCCCGTCTACGCGCCGGCCGACCTCGCTCGATCGAACCGGCCTGGTCGGACACCGGTCATCGACTGGCGTCCGGTGACCGGCGGCGCATCCGGTCCGGCTCGGGAGGCGCTCGACCTGTCGTTCCGCCGGACCGACCACGGCGTCGAGACCCTGGCCGTCCGCATCGACGGCGCCGGTCGGGCCCTGGGCTACTCTGCCGACACCGGGCCCGGCTGGTCACTGGCCGAGCTCGGGACCGGGCTCGACCTCGTGCTGTGCGAGGCCACCTACACCGCCGAGCACGAAGGGACCGCCGGGCACATGAGTGGACGCCAGGCGGGAGAGCAGGCCGAACCGAGCCGGCGCCCGGCGTCTGGTGCTGACCCACCGGTGGCCGACCATCGCCGGCCTCGGCCGTGGTCGCGGAGGCCGAGGCCGCCTTCGGCGGACCGGTGGAGCAGGCGGCGATCGGAAAGGAATTCGTACTGTGACTGAGGGACCGACGGCCCGGCGGCGACGGCCGGGGCACCGACGAGCTGCGGCCGGCCTCGTTCGAACGGGACTTCACCGTCTTCGCCCCCGGGTCGGTGCTGGTGTCCATGGGACGGACCCGGGTGCTGTGCACGGCGTCGGTCGAGGAGCGGGTCCCGCCGTGGATGCGGGGCAGCGGCAAGGGATGGGTCACCGCCGAGTACTCCCTGCTCCCCGGATCGACCGGCGAGCGGGTCACCCGGGAGGCCGCCAAGGGCAAGCAGTCCGGCCGGACCCAGGAGATCCAGCGCCTCATCGGCCGGTCCCTGCGCTCGGTGTGCGACATGGTGGCCCTCGGCGAGATGCAGATCACCGTGGACTGCGACGTGCTCCAGGCCGATGGCGGCACCCGGACGGCGTCGATCTGCGGCGCCTACGTGGCCCTGCACGATGCCCTGACCCGGCTGGTCCAGAAGGGAACCCTCCGGGCCAATCCGCTGACCGAGGCGGTGGCCGCGGTGTCGGTCGGCGTGGTCGACGGCGTCTGCATGCTCGACCTCCCCTACGAGGAGGACAGCCGGGCCGAGGTCGACATGAACGTGGTGATGACCTCGTCGGGCCGGTTCATCGAGGTCCAGGGAACGGCCGAGGGCATGCCCTTCACCAAGGGCGAGCTCGACGAGATGCTGAGCCTGGCCGAGCACGGCATCGCCCAGCTGCTCGACCTTCAGACCGAGACACTGGCCGATTCCGCCGACCCCTCGGTGAGCGTACGGCGGACCTCACCATGAACGGCCTGCAACTGGTGGTGGCCAGCGCCAATCCCGACAAGGCGGCCGAGATCGCCGCCATCCTGGGGCCGGTGCGCGGGCGTCGAGCTCCATCCCCGCCCGGCCGACGTACCCGACGTGGAGGAGACCGGGGCCACGCTGGTCGACAACGCCCGGCTCAAGGCCGTGGCCCTGATGGCGGCCACCGGGATGGCCGCCGTGGCTCGGACGACACCGGACTCGAGGTCGACGCCCTGGGGGGTGCGCCCGGGGTGTACTCGGCCCGGTTCTCGGGAGCGCACGCCACCTACGCCGAGAACGTGGCCAAGCTGCTGTCCGAGCTGGACCGGGTGGGAGCCACCGCGCCTGCGCAACGCAGGGCGGTGTTCCGCTCGGTGGCGTTCGTGGCCTTTCCCGACGGCGGCGAGGTGTGGGCCGAGGGCACCGTCAACGGTGTCATCAGCCTCCGGCCCGGCGGGTACCGGCGGCTTCGGCTACGACCCGGTGTTCGCCCCCGACGGATTCGGCGGCCGCACCTTCGCCGAGATGAGCCCGGCGGAGAAACACGGGATCTCCCACCGCGGCCGGGCCTTCCGGGCCCTGGCCGACCGGCTGGCGGGGGCCGTCGGGTCCTCCTGAACGCACCGGACGGCGGCTAGCGTCGTGGCTCTGGAGACCGGGGAGGACCTGTTGTGAGTGAGGTGTCGCAGGGGCCGGGTTGGTGGCTGGCTTCGGACGGGAGGTGGTACCCGCCCGAACAGGTCCCCGGCGTTGCCCCTCCGGTCGTCGCCGCGGAGGCACGTCCCGCTGAGGGTGACGCCGATCTGGCCGCTCCGTCAGCTGGTGGTTCCGGGGTCCCGGCGCCGGCCGCGGGGTACCACGGGCCTGGCGCCGTGCCTCCGGTCGAGCCCGGCTACAGGCCACCCCCCGGCCCACCCGGTTACCCGCCTGCTGTCGACACGGGCTTTGGACCGTCCCCGGGGCCGCCCAACTATCCGCCGCCCGGGCCGCCGGGGGCGCCTGGCTACGGACCGCCGCCCCTCCCCCCGGGGTATGTGCCCCCGATGGATCCGGGATACGGCTATCCGTCCGGAGGACCACCGTACGGATACGTGCCCGTGCAGAAGACCAACGGATTGGCCGTGGCCTCGCTGGTGTGCTCCCTGGTGTGGCTCGGCGGACTCGGCTCGATCCTGGCCATCGTCTTCGGCTTCATGGCACGGTCTCAGATCAAGCGGTCCGAGGGAAACGTCCAAGGCAATGGCCTGGCCGTCGCCGGGATCATCATCGGCTTCGTGGGACTGGTGGCCGTCATCCTCTTTACCATTGCGGTGGTCGCTCTGGTCCATCACTGCGACCAGACCGGGAACTGCACCACCAACACCTACAACTTCGGCAACTAGGCCCAAACCATCGATGTCGGGCCGGGTGGTCGTGGCCGGTCGCGGGGTTGCTCAGGCCACTCCGTTGTCACTCGCGCTGGTGGTCTCGGGCGTCGGCGCCCAGGGATCGTCGGCGATGGGAGGAGGCATGATGGCCACCTCGGCCAGGCCGTCCTGATGGCCGTCGTCCGCCGCCGTGTCCTCGTCCGACGGGGGAGGTGCGGTGGGCAGGGTCTGGACGTCATCGATGCCGGCGTGGGTGAAGGTCGGAGGGTCGGGCACCGGTGTCACCTCGGCGCCATGGTCCACCGGGGATTGGAAGGCCAGCTCGGAGTCCCGGCTCACCCGGTCCGAAGGGCCGCTGTCGAGTTCGATGAGCCCGGCCGCGTGGAGGTCCCGGAGGGTGCGGAGGCCCGACGATCTGGTCACCACCGATCTGCTCGATCACTGCTCGTACCGAGTGCCCTGTGGTGCCGACGGTGGTCAGGACCCGCCACTGGTCGTTGCGGATCTGGACGTCCTGCCCCGGGGGCTCGGGAGCCAGCGTCACCACGGCCTCGAGAGGAACGTCCCTCCGGATCTCGCGCCACTCGTCGACCTGGGGACGGACCTCGTTGAGCACGGCCAGCACGGGAACCGTCGGCTGCCCACTCGAGGAGACGACGCCCACCGTGAAGTAGAACCAACCCTCGCTGATGCAGGCCAGCTCGAAGACGGCCTGGCCGATGGTGGCGGCGGCACCCACGTTGGCGTTGGAGAGCTCGCCGTCGGCCAGCCACACCTTCCCGTCGGTCGCCTCGCTGACCACTTGCAGCTCCCCGGTCTGCTTGGTGGAGGCAAGCATGGAGAGGATGTCGGACAGGGAGAAGGCCGCCAGCGACCCCACCAGGGATGCCGCCGGCGCCTCCTCGGAGGACTCGTGCTGGTTCATGCTGGGTTCCTTCCCCTCTATCGTCGTGTCCGAGAACGTTGCGCCGGGTACCGGGACGGTTCCGGCTCCGGACTCCGATGCGCTGGCCACCGGGTCCGCCGGCTGGCCGAATTCCTCGTCGATGCTGCTCACCTGCTCATCCATGGGTGATCCTTCCGAGGACCGGCGTCTCCAAGCCATCTCCGTGTCCTTCGTTCGCGACACCTTCGGCTCCTACATTAACCGCGATAAGTGGCCTACTCCACACTTTAAGTGGTTTTTTTCCATCAGGGCGGCAACGTGGCTGGTGCCGAGCGGGGGTTCGGGCCGCCGGCCGGCGCTGCACCGGGTTCGCCGGCCGTCCCGGGCTCAGGCCATGATCAGTGCCATGGCCGATGCCCGACCGCTCCCATCCTTCTCGTCCTACGCCGACTTCCGGCACCTCCGGTTCGACGCGGCCGCACGCCGGGGTCCTGCTCATCACCATCGACCGGCCGGACGTCCTCAATGCGGCCGACGAGCGGCTCCACCGCGAGTTCTCCGAGGTCTGGCCGGTGGTCGACGCCGACGACTCGGTGGCCGTCTCGGTGATCACCGGAGCCGGCCGGGCCTTCTCGGCCGGTGGCGACCTGGCCATGGTGGAACGGATGACCACCGATCACGCGGCCGTCGTCGAGCAGTGGCGGGACGCCAACGCCGTGGTCGACGGCCATGCTGGCGTCGGTGAAGCCGATCGTCTCGGCCGTCAACGGCGTGGCCGTCGGGGCCGGCCTGGCCGTCGCCCTGCTGGCCGACGTGAGCATCATGGCCCGGTCGGCCCGGCTGTCGGACGGCCACGCCCGGCTGGGCGTGGCGGCCGGCGACCATGCCGCCCTGCTCTGGCCGTTGCTCTGCGGCATGGCCAAGGCCAAGTACTACCTGATGACGGCGGACTTCGTCGACGGGCCCGAGGCGGAGCGGATCGGCCTGGTCACCCAGTGCGTGCCTGACGAGGAGGTCGTCGAGCGAGGCCCTGGCCATCGCCGGTCGCCTGGCCCAGGGGAGCCGGACCGCGGTGCAGTGGACCAAGCGGGTCCTCAACCAGTGGATGGTGACCGAACTCCCCGGCGTTCGGCGAGTCCCTGGCCCTCGAGATGCTGGGCTTCCTCGGTCCCGACGCCGCCGAGGGACTGGCCGCGGTCCGGGAGCGCCGCCCGCCCGACTTCCCTTCGGCCCGTCTGGCCCAGTAGCGCGGCAGACCGCCGGGCGACCGGGCCGGGCTCCGATTCAGGACACGGTGACCAGGGTGCCGATGGGTGTCAACGGGTAGACGACCGCGGCGTTGGCCGGCGGCATCTCGACGCAGCCGTCGCTCTGCGGGTAGCCGTAGCTGCCCCGCACGAAGCCGTGCAGGGCGTCGCCCCCGTTGAAGTAGCTCACCCAGGGGATGCCCGGGTCGACGTACTTCGAGCCGTCGGGATTGGTGCCGGACATGGTGGTGACCCGGTACCGCACGTAGACCGGGAAGGTGCCCGAGGCGGTGGGCGCCGCCGCCACCCCGGTGTTGGCCCGGGTGGAGTACACCGCGGACCCGTTGCTGTAGACGGTGGTCGTCTCGGGGAGCGACTTGGAGACGTAGACGTAGTTGTACGGCGAGGGGTCGACGGTGCCCGCGGCGGCGTCGCCGAGCAGCTGCTGCCACACCGCCGGACCGGCCAGCCCGTCGGTCTTCATGCCGTGCTGGGACTCGAAGGCCATCACCGCGCCCTTGGTGATCTGGTTGGCCGTCCCCACCGTCCACAGGCTCACCAGGGAGGCGGGCTCGGTCCACCGCCAGCTGAACGAGCCCTCCTGGGCCTGGGCCGCCTCCTGGGGTGCGCTCAGGGGCCGGGCCGGGGTGAAGCTGACCGGCAGGTAGCCCAGCTGGGCCAGCAGCTGCTGGAGCCGGAGGGTGCTGCCGGTGGCCACGGTGAACGTGGCAGGTCGAGGACTCGGCCAGGTGCTTCCCGCTGGCGCTGGTCACCCCTCCGTTACCGCCGGGGACGGTGAGGGTCTCGGTGGCTGGAGGGGACGAAGGGGGACGGAGGCCACGAAGGCGAAGGTGTCCGGGTGATCTCCTGCCAGGCGCCGGCGACGGCCGGCGTCAGGGACGGGGTGGGGGAGTGGGGGTCGAGGGGGACCGAGAAGTGCACCGAGACGGTGGCGTCGGTCGGCACGTCGGTGGCGCCGGCGGCCGGTGTGGTGGTGACCACGGCGAGCGGGCCCTCCTGGGCCGCGGCATCGACGGCGCGGACCGCCGTGGTGGTGGGCGACGCCGCGGCACGATTGGCACGGTAGCGGGTGACGCCGACCAGCACGGACACGACGACCACGGCCACGGCCACCACGGCCACGACGACCGGCATGGCCCGCGCGACCCGATCGGGCGCGTGGGCGGCGGCGAGGATTTCGAATGTGCGTGCTGGGACGGCATGTCTCTCCTCCGGAGGCACCATTGTACTAGTCCACCGGGGCGTTTACCGCGGCAGCGCGGGCGCTGCGTCCGGGCGTCCTGGCACCGCCGGACCGGCGTCAGCCTCCGGCCGCCCCCGGGGCGGCGGGCTGGATCCGGTGGCGGATGGCCGCCTCGACGTCGGCGATCAGCTGCAGATCGGTCAACTTCCCACCGTCCGGGCCGCGGACGTAGAAGGCGTCGACCACCGCCGAACCGAAGGTGGAGACCTTGGCCGAGGTGACGTCGAGGCGGCAGTCGACCAGTGCCTGGGTGATCCGGTGGAGCTGGCCGACCACGTCCTCGGCCCGCACCTCGACCACCGATGCCGTCGCCGAGGCGTTGTTGTCCACGCTGACCTGGGTGGACACCAAGTGGGGGGTGACCACCCGGCGCTCGTTGCGGTAGGTGCGGGCCCGCTCGGCCAGCTTGCGCTCGATGGACAGGGTCCCGTTCATCACGCCGGCCAGATCGTCGGACAGGCGGGCGGCGGCCGGCCACCGGCCCCGGGCCGGCTCGACGGTGAAGATCTCGACGGCCACGCCGTCCTCGCCGGCCACCACCGCCGAGCGCACGTTCAGACCGTGGAGGGCCAGGACCCCGGTCACCTCGGCGAAGCAGCCCGGAGCGGTCCGGGGCCACCACGGTCACCGTGGGGTCATCGATGGAGAGGGCCGGGACCCCGTGGACCCGGACGGTGTCCATGATCACCCGGAGCTCGTCGGTGATCCACGGCGTCGGGGGGGCCAGCGGCTCGCCGGCCAGGAGCCGACCGGTCCGCTCGACCAGGTCGGCCACCAGCCCGGCCTTCCACGGTCCCCAGGCGGAGGGACCGGTGGCCAGGCTGTCCGCCTCGACCAGTGCGGCCAGCAGCTCCAGGGTGGAGCGGCTGCCCACCTCCTTGGCCACCCGTTCGGCGGTGGCCGGATCGTCGAGGTCGCGGCGGGTGGCGGTGTCGGGGAGGAGCAGGTGGAGCCGGACCATGGTGACCAGGGTGTCCACGTCGTCGGGAGGAAGGCCCATCCGGGTGCCGATGTCGGCCACCACGGCCATGCCCACCTCGGTGTGGTCCCCGGGGAAGCCCTTGCCGATGTCGTGGAGGAGGGTGCCGAGCAGGAGCAGATCGGCCCGCGAGACCCGGTGGGCCAGCGTGGCGGCGTTGGCCGTGGCCTCGAGCAGGTGTCGGTCCACGGTGAACCGGTGGTACGGGTTGCGCTGGGGCTTGTTGCGGACCGCGGCCCACTCCGGGAGGTACCGCTCGAGCAGGTGGCGCTGGTCGAGGGCCTCGAGAGCGGCGATGGCCGGTGGGCCGGTGGCCAGCACCCGCACCAGGGTGGCCCGGAGTTCGTCGGGCCAGGGTTCGGGTGGTTCCGGAGCCTTCCGGCCCAACAGGTTGAGGGCGTCGCGGGCGATGGGCAGGTTCCGCTCGGCGGCCACCGCGGCCAGCCGGAGGGAGAGGGAGGCGTCACCGGTGACGTCGGCCGCCGGTGTGAGCACGACCTCGTCCTCGGTCAGTCCGATGTCGGGGTCGCCGGCCGGCGGAGTCGCCTCCGGCCCCGGGCGGCTCGAGCGTCCGCGGATCTCCGCCCGGCGCCCGGACCGCCCGGGCTTCTTGGACCGCTGCCATGCCCCGCGGCGTCGCCAGGCATCGTCCCCCTCCCAGGCCACGGTGCGCCCGGCGGTGGCCACCGCGGCGCATCAGCGCATCGGAGTCCGGCTGGCCCAGGGCGTCAGCCACCTGGTCCTGCTCCTGGAGGAGCAGCCGGTTCTGTTCGCGTCCGGCCCGCCGGTGCAGCTCGACCCGGATGGAGGTCAGGACGGCCCGGGCACTGTCGATGGCCACGGTGTCGACGTAGTCGGCCAGGACCGGCACGGCCTCCATCATGGCGAGGAGGGCGGCGATGTCCCGGAGGCCGCCGTGGGACTCCTTCAGGTCCGGCTCGAGCAGGAAGCCGACATCGCCGTTCGAGCGGTGGCGCTCGGCCACCAGGTCGGCCAGGACGCCGAGCCAGGGCGGCTTCTGCTTGGCCCAGCGGTCTCGGGCCCCCTCGATGACCGGCTCGGCCACCTTGGGATCCCCGCACACCACCCGGGCGTCGAGCAGGCCGAGGGCCACCCGGAGGTCCTCGCCGGCCAGCTCGAGGGCGTCGCCGGGCCGACGGACGCTGTGGTCCAGGGTGATGCCCTCGTCCCAGACCGGGTACCAGATCCGGTCGGCGGTGGCCGAGACGTTTCGCCGACCCTTGTGGATGAGGACCACGTCGAGGTCGCTGAACGGGCAGAGCTCGCCCCGGCCGTAGCCGCCCACGGCCATCAGGGCCATGCCCCGGCCGTCGCCGCCCGTGGCCTCGCTCGAACAGCCCGGTGAGCCACTCGTCGGCGGCCCCGGCGTAGGCGCGGCAGAAGTCGTCCCCGTGGAGGTCGGTGCGCTCGATGAGCGCCTGCCGTCGGGCACGCAGGGACACGGCCGGACCGTACCACCGGCGCCGGGGCGGCCTCGCCGATCCTGGGCACCGCCGTCGGGTCGGGAAGGGGTGCCGACCGAAGTCCTGCGGCGCCCGTTACGCTGTAGGCATGGCCGAAGAGGAACGTACCGGACTCAGCCTGTTCGACGGCGTGCTGATCATCGGCGGGGGCGTGATCGCCCTCTTCGTGGCCTTCGCCGTGCTCAGCTTCGTGGCCGGGATCATCTGGTTCGTCGTCAAGGTGATCGTGGTGGTGGCCCTGATCGCCCTGGTGGCCAAGCTGGTCTTCCGCCGGCGCTCCTGAGCCGTCGTCGGTCAGGCCATCATCGACTCGAACAGTTCGATGTGCTCGGCCACCATCCGGTTGGTCGAGAAGTAGCCCTCCACGGCCAGTCGGCAGTCGCTCCGCTGGAGCTGATCGAGTCGGCCGATGGCCTCCACCATGGCGTCCTCGTCCTCGCAGAGGAACCCGGTGCGCCCCTCGTCGACCACCTCGGGGGCGGCTCCCTCGGGAAAGGCCAGGACCGGGGTGCCGCAGGCCATGGCCTCGATCATGACCATGCCGAACGGCTCGTTCCATCGGATCGGGAACAGGAGGGCCGAAGCTCCGGCCAGCAGCTCCAGCTTGCGCTCGTGGGAGACCTCGCCGAGGTAGAGGGCGTCCGGTCCGAGCAGCGGCTCCACCTTCTCGGTGAAGTAGCGCATCTCCCACGGCTCCCGCATCTTGGCCGCCATGAGGATCCGGATGCCGGCCTTCCGGGCGATCGCGGATGGCCCGGTGCGCCCCCTTGTCCGCGGCCATGCGACCGAGGAAGAGGACGTAGGGGCCGTCCTGGTCGCCGCGGCCGTCGCCGACCGGGAAGTGCGAGGCGTCGACGCCGTGGTGGATGACCCTGGCGATGGGGATGTCGGGCGCCGCCCGCCGCTGGGCGTGGGAGATGGCCACGATCGGGACCCGGTCGGCGTTGGCCCGGTAGATGTCGGTCAGCTCCTCGTTGAACGGCCCGTGGATGGTGGTGGCCACCGGCAGGCCCGGGATAGTGCTCGGAGTGGAACGGGCCCATCACGGTGTGGTCGTGGACCACGTCGCAGTCACGGACCGCCTCGTAGGCGTGGATGACGTGGCGGATCTCGGGCACGGCGCATGCCGATCCGGGTGCCTTCGGCCGCCGGCAGCACCCACTGGCGGGGTACCGGGCAGGTCGAGTCGCCGGTGGCGAAGAGGAGCACGTCGTGGCCGGCGTCCTGCAGACCCCGGGCCAGCTGATCGACCACCAGCTCGATCCCGCCGTAGAGCAGAGGGGGGATGGGAGTCCAAGGTGGGGCGATCATTCCGATCCGCATGGAGAGATTCAAGCATCCCGGCGGGGAGGGTAGGATCGCCGGACGCCACGGCGGCGTGGCCGAGTGGTTTAGGCAGGGGCCTGCAAAGCCCCGTACGGCGGTTCGATTCCGCCCGCCGCCTCCATCCGGAGCACCGCGGCATCGGTGCCGCCCCCGCCCAGCGGGTCGGTCGGCCTGACCGGGGCCCTACCCGCTCGGGAGGCGGACGGACCGGTGACCGCGCCGGGCCGGCAGGGGTCGGGGTCCCGAATCTGTGGAGCGCACGGCGTGCGGGCCAGCACGAGGTGCGGGCTGACGAGAGGGTGCGCCGGCGGTCTCGGCTCAGGAGGGCGAGGCGTAGTCCCACACCAGATGGGTGTCCTCTGAACCCTGGAGGAGGAGGTTGGCCGGGATCTGCTTGTCGATGTGACCGATCAGGCCCCGGTAGACGCCGAAGCCGACCAACTGCTGCAACCGCGGGCTGAAGTGCCGCACGGTGCCGAGGGGCAGTCCCAGCTGTTGGTTCTCCTGTTGGCGGATGTAGCCGGCGCAGTAGTTCATGGCGATGCCGACCCGCCGGGCCGTGGTGGTGTTGGCTCCTCCTCCGTGCCACAGGCTCCCGTGCCAGACCAGTACGCTTCCCCGCCGCATCTCGGCCGGGATGGAGTCGTAGCTACGGCTCAGGTCGGGTGACTCGCTTGCCTTGTGGGAGCCGGGGATGATCCGGGTGGCGCCGTTGGCGTCGGTGAAGTCCGTCAGGGCCCACATGGTGTTGCAGACGGTCGGCGGGTGGGGTTTGGGCAGGGGGATGACCTGGTCGTCGGCGTGGATCGGTTGCGGCGTCTCCCCGGGGCCGATGGCGATCGAGGACAGGGACGACACGAGGAGTCCCTCGTCGAGCACCCGTTCGCAGATGGGGAGGATGGCCGGATGGACCGGGATCTGCTCGAATCGGGACCCGTGGGCCAGCAGGTTGTAGATGCGGGTGGTGTGCTCCCCTTCGAAGGTGTTGCGGGCCGGCACCGCGCCCAGATCGTGCTCCAGCCGGAGGAGGTCCTCGGCCAGGGCGTCCACCAGCTCGGGTTCGATGGCATCCTCCACGATGGTGTACCCGTCGCGTTCGATCCGATCCACATGGGCCCCGACGTCGATCACCATGGCCTCCCCCTTCACCAACTCGTCACACTCCGAGCCTATGGTGCTGACGTGGCCAGGAAGAAACGCAACCGGCGGCCGGACAACTTCTACGAACTGATCACCTGCGGTTGGAAGGACCATGCCCTGGTGGGCACCGATGTCGCCCACCTGGTGCCCGAGGATGGCATGTTGGCCCGCGAGGGGGACGGCGTGCGGTGGTACCGCTGTCTCCGCTGCGACGCCTGGGTGGCCGACGCACCACCCTCGGAGCCGACCCGTGACCGGATGCCGGACCGGGAGGAGATCGAGGTACCCCTGCGCGGCCCGATGCTCCGGGACCGGTACGTACTCCGCCTGATCGCCGTCGACCGGGCGATCCATGTCATCGTGCTGACCGCTCTGGCCATCATCCTCTACACGTTCGCCCGGCACGACGCCACGCTCCATCGTGACTACGTCAACATCATGAGCGACCTGTCGGGGACGACCCCGGGCGAGTCCCAGGTGAGGGGGGTCCTCGGCTACCTGGGTCGCGCCTTCAAGTACTCGCCGGCCCGACTGATCCAGCTCGGCCTGCTGGTCACGGCCTACGCCGCGCTCGAAGCCACGGAGATGGTGGGTCTGTGGTTCTCCAAGCGATGGGCCGAGTACCTGACCCTGGTGGCGACGGTGGCCCTGATCCCCATCGAGCTCTACGAACTGTCGCTGCGTGTGAGCGTCTTCAAGGTGATCACGCTGGTCATCAACGTGGCCATCGCCGTGTACCTGTTGTTGGCCAAGCGACTGTTCGGCCTCCGGGGAGGCCATGCCGTGCAGCTGGAGCGGCATCGCGAGTTCAGCGGATGGGGAGCCATCGAACGGTCGACGCCGGCCGTGTACTCGGCGGTGCCCTAGGGCGGTCAAGTCGGGGCCGGTGACTGCCGATCCAGGTCGGCGGGGGCGGATGGGACGGCGGTGGTATCGTCGAACGCCTTGGGCCGTTGGCGCAGTTGGTAGCGCACTTGCATGACACGCAAGGGGTCGTGGGTTCAAGTCCCGCACGGCCCACCACGAATTACCAGTGCAGGGGAGTTCCGAGGCGATCCAGCGCGGCACCCTGCCGAGTCCGGTCTCGACTGGCGCAACGGCCTCGACGCCGGGCCGGGAGTGGGGGTCCGCCACCGGTCCGCTCCGGATCGGTCGGAGGCCGTCGGCCAGGATCACTGCCGAGCCAGGTGCCCCATCTGGTCGTGGAGCATGTTGAAGAGTTCCGCCACCACGTCGCGAAGGCGCCGGAGCTCACGATCCACGACCAGCCAAGTGATCGAAGAACCCTTCGCCACCGATTCGAAGCTGACCGCCGCGTACGCATAGGCGAGGGAGAGGCGTAGGAGCTGGGCGTCGAAGGCGGCGAGCGGGCACGGGTGATCAGTGCTCCACAGCCGCACCGTGCTCGCCGTCGCGCTGAGCTGGTCGGCATGAGACAGAAGTGCGGGTGCCCACCGCCGTTCGTAGGTCCGGCCGCACTGGTTGAGAGCGGTCAGGATCGCCTGGACCACGGGCGCAGACTCCGCCTCCCAGTCGCTGAATGTTTCCACTGACGGACCTCCGTTGCGCTGGTCGGGACGTTGTGGTCGTCCGACACCCGGCACAGAGGTCATCGACGGTCTGGCGGCTCAGGTTGAGTGAACAGTTGGTGACGCCCCCGTGTGGTCACGGGAGCAGATAGCGCCGGGTCCGGAGCACAGGGGGAAATCACCTGGCTCATCGGACTCGGCATGGATGAACCTACGAGTAGATCCTTAGCGCTACCTGTGAGGAGTGTTGCAGTTCGATCTCAGTGAGCAGACGCGGCTCGGCACGGAGGCTCGACGAGTGGCGTCGGCCATTCCTTGCGGCTCCGGCGCTGCGCTCGACCCGGTCGATGCCGTTGCCGACCGCCAGACGCCGAGCGCGTCGCTGCGGGATCGCCCAGTGACCGCTTCCTTGGCCAGAGACCACAGCGAGCACCTCGGCCGGCCCACCCGTTGGTCAGGGAGGATGTCAGGATGACTACACCAGTTGCAGTTGGGGGAGGCACTCGGCATAATTGCCGATGACGGGAACCGTCGAGGCGGAGGTCAGCATGGAGAATCCGACCGAAGAAGAAATCCGGGCGATGACAAACCGCGAGTTTGCCGCCCTGATCCATTTCCAAGCCGCGAAGACGGAACGGACCATGCAACGAGACGAGATCTCGGACGCGAAATCCGACCAGTGGCGCAACTCCAACTCGTAGATCCTGGTCAGGGGCGGGGGACCTGGCCCACCCGGAATCGGCTGGTCCGTCGAGGCCGCCGGACGCCCTGCCGTCGGAGAGCGTTCCGGGCCGATTGACCGCGGACGCAGGGGAGCAGCGGTCAGCGCGTCTGGCCGAGATGCGAACGTGGCGACCTTCGGCGACGGGGTCGAGCGCCTTGCCATGCTGTCGTCGGGTCCCCCTGACACCATCCGAGCCGATGCCGCGGCCGGTCCGCTCCCCTGAGTGCTGAGCAAAACACGTTGGGCGGTGACAGTCGCAACGGCGGCCGGTCGTCGGTACAGTCGGCCGGTCGTCGGTCCTGCGGAGTGACCGGCCAGACCGCCTGGGAGGCACCATGTCAGCACGGGGTCGCCGGATCCGTGGACGTTCTCCGGGATGGGTCGGTCTCGTGGCCGGCCTGGGCGCGTCTCTCATCGCCGTGGTCGCCGCCGGCAGCGTTCCCGCGGCCGCGCAGACGCAGGGCCGCGTCGCCGGCCATGCCTCGTTCAACTTCGTCGGCATGGCCCCGACCCCTTCGGGGAACGGGTACTGGCTGGTGGCGTCGGGCGGGAAGGTAGAGGCGTTCGGGGACGCCGTGTCGTACGGAGACCTGTCCAACGTGCCCCTGAGTGCGCCGCTGGTGGGCATGGCGGCGACGGCCGACGGGCACGGCTACTGGCTGCTCGGTGGTGACGGCGGGGTGTTCTCGTTCGGCGATGCTCCCTTCTACGGGAGCACCGGCAACATCCACCTGAACAAACCCGTGGTCGGTATGGCGGCATCACCGGATGGACTCGGCTATTGGTTCGTGGCGTCCGACGGTGGGGTCTTCGCCTACGGGAGCGCCGGATTCTACGGCTCCATGGGTGGGATGCATCTGAACAAACCGATCGTTGGCATGGCCCCGACGCAGGACGGTCGGGGGTACTGGCTGATCGCCTCGGACGGCGGGATCTTCAGCTTCGGTGATGCCCGGTACCAGGGGTCGGAGGGAGGTGCCAAGCTGAACAGGCCGGTCGTCGGCATGAGCGTCGACCGGGCCACCGGCGGGTACTGGGAGGTGGCCGCCGACGGTGGCATCTTCTCCTTCGACGCCCCCTTCCTCGGTTCGGCCGGCAACATGACCCTGAATGCCAGCATCGTGGCCATGA
Organism: uncultured Acidimicrobiaceae bacterium; assembly: GCA_963812525.1. Lineage (GTDB taxonomy): Bacteria > Actinomycetota > Acidimicrobiia > Acidimicrobiales > RAAP-2 > Bog-756. The sequence continues at coordinate 802,243 of CAWEVL010000011.1, read as the reverse complement.
CCAGCACTCCCACCGGCCAGGGCTACCGCTTCGTGGCCCATGACGGGGGCATCTTCGACTACGGCGATGCCGTCTACGTCGGGAGCGGCGCGTAGTCGGGCCCACCGGTACGCCCGGTGGGGCCACCGACCGGCGGCGGCCACCCGGCCCTGTGGTCGGACGCCGGCTGGGCCCCCGGGCTCGCCGACCAGGGCGAGTTCGAGTCCCTCCTGCTCCCCGGCAGGGGCAGTTGGCGGCCCGCCCGATCGACCGGGCCCGTGGACCGTCCCCCCACCGACGGCCTGAGCTGGTCGAAGCGGTGACCCTTCCCCAAACCCTTCCCCTCTCACGGAGGGGGGCCGACACCGGGCCTCCATTCGTGCTAGAAGTTCAGGGCCGTTTCGGCTGGGTCTACGGGGGGTTGTCAGTTTCGTGGACCAAGGGGAGATCAGAGCAGCATCGAACGCAGGGGGAAGCATGCGCATTCGCAACAGGGTTGCCGTCGTCGTGTCCGGAGCCGTCCTGGTGGGCACGGCGTCCCTCCTGGCCAGCCTCCCGTCCGGCCTGCCGGCCGGGGCGGTCAAGGCCCTCTCGGCCCCGGTGTTCACCGGTAACGGCACCATCAAGGCCAAGGTGGGCAAGCCCCTGGCCTATACCGTGAAGACCAAGGCCAACCCGGTCGCCTCCCTCTCCGTGGTCGGGGCCCTGCCGCCCGGGGTGAGCTTCCTGGCCGACGACACCACGGGCACCGCCCTGGTCTCCGACCCCACCCCGCTGGGCGGCAGCTACCCGATCACCCTCCAGGCCACCAACTCCCAGGGCACCACCACCCTGGACGCCACCCTGGCCGTCAAGTCCAAACTGCCGCTGCTCCGCCACGTGTTCGTGATCATGCTGGAGAACGAGGGCTACGGCGCCACCTTCGGCGGGCCCAACAACTACCTCAACTCCACCCTCCCGGCCCAGGGGGCCCTGCTGACCAACTACTACGGGGTGGGCCACTTCTCCAACAGCAACTACACCGGGTTCATCTCCGGCCAGCCCCCGACGGCGGACAACCAGATCGACTGCCTGGCCCCGCCGGCCTACGCCGACTTCCCGGCCGGCTCCGGCCAGGACGCCAACGGCATCCAGCAGGGCAACGGCTGCGTGTACCCGGCGGCCGTGCCCACCCTGGCCGACCAGCTCACCGGGGACGGGCTCACCTGGAAGGGCTACCAGGAGGACATGGGCAACGTCCCGACCCGGGAGTCGGCCAACTGCGGGCATCCGACGGTCGGTGGCAGCGACGGCACCGCCGCGGCGGTGCCCGGCGACGGCTACGCCTCCCGCCACGACCCCTTCGTCTACTTCCACTCCATCATCGACAACACCACCGAGTGCAACCAGGACGTGGTCCCGTTGGGCGACACCAGCGGGAACCTGCCGGCCGGCGCCCTGGCCGGCACCACCGGCCTGGTCACCGACCTGCAGTCGGTGGCCACCACCCCCAACTTCAGCTTCATCACCCCCAACCTGTGCGACGACGGCCACGACTACCCGTGCCACAACGTGACCAGCCCGGACACCTCGGCCGTCAACGACATCAGCGACTGGCTGCAGACGTGGATCCCCATCATCGAGGCCTCGCCCGCCTACCAGCAGGACGGCCTCATCGAGGTGACCTTCGACGAGGCCGACACGGCCGGACGCCACCGCCTGCTGCGGCGAGACTCCCGGCCCGGCGGCCAACTCGGGCGGCAACGGGATCAGCGGCCCGGGCGGCGGTCGGATCGGGACCATCCTCATCTCCCCGCACATCACCCCGGGCCTGGTGGTCACCAAGACGTCCTACAACCACTACTCGTCGCTGGCCTCCATCGAGGACCTGTTCGGTCTGCCCCGCCTGGGTGAGGCCAAGACGGTGACCACCACCTTCGACAAGAAGATCTACACCCCCTAGGGCGCCCGGGGGCCGGCAGGCGGCCCCCTCGAACGGGGCGGCGGACCGGAGGCCGGTTCGCTGCCCGACCGCCACCCGGCGTCGGTGGTCCGGAGGTGCCCACGGGCAACCGCCGCGGTTTCGCCCACCGGCATGACCGAGGTCACCGCCCGACAGGTGGCACCGCCGGTCGTCACCCGCCGTCGGGACCCGACACACGGAAGCCCGCCCACCGGGGGGTTCGACCGGTACTGTGGGCGCAGTGATGGTCGCGGGTCCGCTGGATCGGGAGCCCGACCGTGCACGGAGCCGGAAACTGTTGGGCGGCGCGTCCGGGAACGACGGGAATCAGACCCGAAGCGACCGGAGGCAGCACCGAGCAGCAGCGGCGGCGAGACGGACTCGGCGACGGCTCCGGGGAGGGGAGAGGACGATGACGACATCCGAGGGACGGTTCGAGTTCGGGGGGGTCAACCATCTGGCCCTGGTCTGCCGGGACATGGCGCGCACGGTCGACTTCTACAGCGGGGTCCTCGGGATGCCCCTCATCAAGACCATCGAGCTCCCCGCCGGCATGGGCCAGCACTTCTTCTTCGACTGCGGCGGGGACGATGCCCTGGCCTTCTTCTGGTTCCCCGACGCCCCGGAGCCGGCGCCGGGGGTGTCGGCTCCGACCGGCCGTCCGGACCAGGGCAGTCTGACCAGCGCCATCGGCTCGATGAACCATGTCGCCTTCTCCGTTCCCGCCGACCGCATCGACGAGTACCGGGAGCGACTGGTGGCGGCCGGCGTGGCGTGCACCGAGGTGGCCAACCACGATGACAGCGAGTGGGGCATCGCCGACGAGGTGCATCCGGGGGTCTTCGTCCGATCCGTCTACTTCCAGGATCCCGACGGGATCCTGCTCGAGCTGGCCTGTTGGACCCGACCGTTGGGCGCCGAGGACGTACGCCACCGACCAGCCCGGGCCGCGGACCGGGTCGCCGGCTGAGGCCGCCGTGCCGCGACTGCGCCAGGTCCCGCGGGCCGAGGCCACGGCTCCCATCGTGACCACCATGTACGACTACCTCTTCGAGGACCGCGACCCGGTGGCCGAGCCGGGGGCCGGCGGCGGGACGACGGGCGACTGGTGGACGGTGTTCGCGTTGGTGCCGGACGTGCTGGAGCACGCCGTACAGGGTTTCGGCCTCTATCAGAGCCCGAGGCGCCGACTGGCCCCGCGGCTCCGCGAGCTGGCCCAGGCGCGGGCCGGATGGGCCGCGGGCAGCCAGTTCGTCTACTCCCAGCACTGCAAGGCCCTCCGGGAGCTGGAGGTGGGGGACGAGCTCGTCGACGCGCTGCCCCACTGGGCGGTGGCCCCCTGCTTCGATCCCACCGAGCGCCTGGTCCTGGCCTACACCGACTGCCTGGTCTACGACCGGGGCCGGGTACCGGACGGCCTGTTCGAGGCGCTGCGGTCCCAGCTCGAGGACGAGGAGATCCTCGAGCTGACCTACATCGGCGGCCTCTACCTCCAGCACGCGGTGATGTCCCGCGCCCTCCGCACCGAATTCGACGATCGGCCCGAGCCGGTGGTCGAGGTGTTCGGACCCGAGGCGCCGGCCCGCCCGGGAAAGCGGTCGTGAGCGCCCTCACCGGACGCGAACTGGTGCGCCGACCGGGGGATCTCACGGCTAGGTGGCTGACCGAGGTGCTCGCCGGTTCGGATCTTCTGGAGCCGGCGACCTCGATCGACTCGTTCACGGTGGAGCCGGTGGGGACCGGGCAGATGGGCGACACCGTCCGTGTGGCGTATCGGACCGGACCGGCCGACACCGGGGCCCGCTCGGTCATCGCCAAGTTCGCGTCGGCCGACGAACAGAGTCGTTCGACCGGGCTGATGACCCGGGCCTACGAGATCGAAGTGGGCTTCTACGGCGAGGTGGCCCCCCGGATCCGCACCCGGATGCCCCGCTGCTACCACCGGTGGTGTGATCCCGACACCGGTTGGTTCGTCCTCCTGCTCGAGGACCTGGTCGGTGCGGTGCAGGGGGACCAGCTGGCCGGGTGCGGAGTCGAGGCTGCCGCGGCCACGCTGGTGGAGCTGGCCGGACTCCACGGCCCGACGTGGGACCGGACCGACCTGGCCGGACTCGAGTGGTTGCAGCGGGGGGGCGACGAGGCGGACGACTTCCTGGCCGGGTTGGTGACCTCCCTCTGGCCCGGGTTCGTCGATCGCTACCGGGACCGTCTGGACGCCGACCACGTGGCCCTGGGCGATCGATTCATGGGGGTGCTCCGGCCATGGTTGGCCGACCGGCCGGCGGCCACCACGGTGACCCACGGGGACTTCCGTCTCGACAACCTGCTGTTCCGACCGGGAGAGGTCCGCCCCTATGTGGTCGACTGGCAGACCGCGGCCTGGGGCGCGGTGGCGTCGGACGTCGCCTATTTCGTCGGTGGGTGTCTCGCCACGGACGACCGGCGCCGGCATGGGGAGGAACTGGTCGACTCCTATCACCTGGCCCTCGAGACCATGGGGGTGACCGGGTTCGACCGGGACCGGCTGGACCGCGAGTACCGCTATCTGTGCTTCGGGGGACTGGTGATGACCGTCGGTGCCTCCATGCTGGTCAAGCGGACCGACCGCGGTGACCAGATGTTCGTGACCAGCCTCGGGCGCTACGCCCAGCAGGTGCTGGACCTCGACGCCGAGGCCGCGCTGCCGGAACGGGGACGCAGATGAGCCCGGCCGTGGGGCGGGGCCCGTCCGGTGGGCCCCATGCCGTCGACCCCGGCGACGAGCTGCTGCATGCCCCGGGACGCAGAATCCCTGTGGAACGAGTCCTACTACCTGGACTTCGTCACCGACGAGGGCGGTATCGCCGGCTACGCACGAATCGGGCGCTATCCCAACCTCGGGGTCACCTGGTGGACCGCCGCGCTGGTGGGTGCCGGCCGGCCGGTGGTGGTCTCGGTCGACCACCATCTCCCCGTGGCCGGGGGTACCGGGCTGGTCCTGGGATCCGACGGCGTCGACCTGCACGGTGTGCTGGAGGCACCACTCGAGACGATGAGTCTCCGGGGCACCGCCCCGGCCCGTGCCCACGACCGGCCCGAAGACGTCTACCGGGGTGCGCCGGGCGCCCCTACCACCATCGACCTCGACCTGTCCTGGACCACCGACGGTGTCCCGTACCACTACGACCTGACCTCCCGCTACGAGGTGCCTTGTCTGGTCACCGGCGAGGTCGCCATCGGTGACGAGCGACTGGTCGTCTCGGGGCAGGGCCAGCGGGACCACTCGTGGGGCGTGCGGGACTGGTGGGCGTTCGGCTGGTGCTGGGCTGCGGCGCGGCTGGAGGACGGGACCCGGGTCCACCTCGCCGACATCCGTATCCCCGGCCAGCGCCTGGCGTTCGGCTACCTGCAACCTCCGGATGGGGTGGTCCTGTCGGTGGCCTCACTGGACGTCACCGAGACCCTGGGCCCCGAGGGACTGCCCGACGTCGGCCACGCCTCGGTCGAGCCCGGGAGCCTCGACCTCCGGATCGACCCCGTGGCCTTCGGCCCCGTGGTGCTGGAGGCCCCGGACGGACGGGTCAGCCGTTTCCCCCGGGCCCTGGCCCGCTTCACGGCCGCCGACGGTCGTTCGGGGCTCGGGTGGATCGAATGGAACCAGCCTGACGGGGCGGAGGGTCCCGAGCCGGCACGGTAGGTTCGGGGAGTGCGCCTCTCCCTCGTCCCCTCGAACGATCCGGACGACTACTCGTTCGTCCATGCGATCCGCACTCGCTTCGCCGAGACCGACGCCATGGGGATCATCCACCACGGTTCCTACGCGCCGTACCTCGAGGAGGCCCGGGCCGCCCTCCTGCGTGACCTCGGCCATCCCTACGACGAGGTGCGGGCCGCGGGCATCGAGTTCGCCGTGCTGGAGGCCTACGTGCGCTACCGCCGACCGCTGTACTTCGACGAGGTGGTCGACGTCCACGTCGCCCTGGGCCACCTGACCCGAGCCACCTTCCAGGTCGGCTACCTCCTGACGGTGGCCGGCGAGAGCCGGGCCACCGCCGTCACCGTCCACGGCGCCGTGGACGCCCGGGGGAGAGGTCGGCGCGTGCCACGCTGGTTGGAGACCTTGGTCGGATCGTCGACCTGATCGGACGTCCAGCCCGATCGCCGTCCGGCTGCGGGCGTGGCCGGGAACGAAGGAGGAGCGTCGTGCAGGTGTCCCACAACCCGCCCACCCACCGGGTGGATCGCGGCGAGGCGCGGCTCGCTGCCGCGGTCATCCACCCCTTCGGATGCGCAGTCCCGGGTGCGGTGGGTGCCGGCCCCGTGCCTCGGTGAGCGGGCCGGACCGGGCCTCCCCGAGGGAACGCCTCGCCCGGTTCTTCGGGTCGGACATCGCCGGCAGCTGGGTGCTGGTGGTCGCAGTGGGTCTGGCCCTGCTGTGGGCCAACAGCCCGTGGGGCTCGACGTACGCCACGGTGTGGAACCATCCCGTCCACCTGGGCGGCTCCGCCTTCTCCGAGTTCACCACCGTGCGGTCGTGGGTGAACGGTGGGCTGATGGCGGTGTTCTTCTTCGTGGTGGGCCTGGAGATCGGCCGGGAGCACCGAACCGGCGAGCTGGGTCACCTCCGCACCGCGATGGTCCCGGTGGTCGGGGCGGCCGGTGGCATGGCCGGTGCCGGGCTGGTCTACGCCCTCTGCAATCACGGGGGCCCGGGGTCCTCGGGCTGGGGGATCCCCATGGCCACCGACATCGCCTTCGCACTCGGGGCACTGGCCCTGTTGGGCCGCCGGGTGCCGCCCGGGCTTCGGCTCCTGCTCTTGACCCTGGCCGTGGCCGACGACGTCGGCTCCGTCCTGGTCCTGGCCGTCTTCTATTCGGCCCGCACCCATCCCCCGGCCCTCCTCGGGGCCCTGCTGGTCACCCTGCTCATGGTGCTGGCCCGACGCTGGCCCGGTCTACCGACCTGGCCCGTCCTGGCCGGCGGGGTGGCCGTCTGGGTGCTCTTGGCCGCCGGGGGAGTGGAGCCCGCTCTGGCCGGTGTGGTCGCCGGCGTGCTGGTACCGGGCCGTCGGGCCGGAGTCCGGGGAGACCCGGCCGAACGGCTGGAGCGTCGCACCGCTCCGATCTCGGCCTTCGCTGTCCTTCCACTGTTCGCCCTGGCCAACGCCGGGATCGTGGTCCACGTGGGCATGCTCGACCCGCCTGGGGCCACGGCCGTCTTCGTCGGGATCACCGCCGCCCGCGTCCTGGGCAAGCTGGTGGGCATCACTTCGGCGTGCTATCTGGTGGTCCGCACGGGACTCGGCCGCCTTCCCGACGGGGTCCGGTGGATTCACGTGGCCGGGGGCGCCGCAGTGGCCGGCATCGGCTTCACCGTGCCCTTGCTCATCGCCGAACAGGCCTTCGCCGACAACCCTCCGCTGGTCGCCGCCTCCGAGCTGGGCCTGCTGGTGGGATCGGCCCTGGCCTTCGGGGTGGGTGCGCTCCTGCTGGTCGCCGCCCACCGGCGGATGGACTGGTCGCGGGCGGTGTCCACCAAACGGCCGTCGGGTCCCGACGATGATCCGTTCATCCCTTGGTGATGCACACGGACCGCGTCCCCATATGCTGCACCAGACCGTGCACTGCACCGTGGTGCACCAGACCCGAAGCCACCAGGAGGAGACACCATGGCCATTGCCGTCGGCGACACCGTCCCTGACATCCGAGTGATGACGTCCGGGCCCGGAGGTCCGACCCACGTACAGACCGGAGAGGTGCTGGGCTCGGGCAAGGTCGTTCTGTTCGCCGTGCCCGGTGCGTTCACACCGACCTGCTCGGACTACCACCTGCCCAGCTACGTCATCCGCCACGAAGCCCTGCAGGCCAAGGGAGTGGACACCGTGGCCTGCATCTCGGTCAACGATCCGTTCGTTATGGCCGCATGGGGTGAGGACCAGAACGTCGGGGACACGGTCACCCTCCTGGCCGACGGCAACGGCGAGTTCACCGCCGCAGTGGGGCTCGAGATGGACGGCAGCGGATTCGGCCTCGGCACCCGCTCGCAGCGCTACGCCATGGTGATCGAGGACGGCGTGGTGACCGCACTGCACGTGGAACCGGCCGGTGGCCTCACCGTCAGTTCGGCCGACGCCATCCTCGAGGTGCTCTGACGGCCGGACGCTCGGCCGGGCCGCCGCCGCCCCGGCCGGCGGCCCCCGACGCCGCCCGACCTGGCCCTTAGCGCCCGATCTGGCCCTCAGGGAGCCTTGATGGCCGTTGTCGAGGTGATGAGTGCGGCGGTGGTGGGGGTGGTGCTGCTCGGGACGGTGCCGCCTGGGGTGGTGCTGCCTGGGACGGTGCCGCCTGGGACGGTGCCGCCTGGGGTGGTGCTGCCTGGGGTGGTGCCGCTCACCCGGGGGGACCTGACCGTGAACGGGGTGCCTCCGGCGAAGTCGGCGGCGAGCGTCTGAGACACGGGTCCGACGATGCCGGGATCGCTGGTGGTCAGGCCCAGTTCGCGGTTGTGGGCCAGGCCTGCGTTCGAGAAGTTCTGGGACCCGACGAACACGGTCAGGTCGTCCACCACCATGGCCTTGGCGTGGATGTACATGGTGCCGGGTGTGTCGGGGTAGGTCGCCACGTGGACACCCGCCCGGGTGAGCCCGGTCCAGGCGGCCTTCCACGCCGGACTGCTCGTCATGGTCACCGTGACGAGCACGCCGCGGCGGCTCGCCGCCTTGAGCGCCGAGATGATGGCCGGTGCGGCCATCTCCTCGTTCTCCACCGCCAGGGTGTGGTGGGCCGAGTTGATGAGTCCAACCAGCCTCGGCCGTGCCCCTGGGGTCCAGACCAGTCCCGCCACGGTCGGGCCCCGGCCCGTCACCCCTCCGTTCCAGTCGCGGTCGAACACACTTTCGATGGCCCGCACCGCGGTGGGACTCCGGTCGAAGACCACGAAGTCCCGGTTGGTGGGGTAATCGCTCGACGTCAGGTTGCCGGTCATGATGGCCGATTCGGTGTGGTCGGCGGTCAGGGTCTTCTGGTGGAAGACGACTGACGCCGGCGCCCATCGGACCGGAACGTTCAGGTTGGTGAGCTGGTCATAGGCGCCCTGGTTGACGCTCACCGCGGTGCCGTCGTGGTCGAGGAGGATGCGCACGGCCACGCCGCGGCGGTGCGCGGCAGCCAGCAGGTCGTCCACCCGGGGGTCGGCCAGTTCGTACATGGTGAGGTCCAGACTGTGCTGGGCGTCGCGGAGCATCCGGTAGACGGACTCGTACTGGTCGGCCGGCTCGATGGCCAGGCTCAGATTGGGGGTCGGCGAGGTGGTGGTCGGTGTGGTCGGCGGCTCACTGTTCGGCGTGGTGCTCCGGGACGGCGGCGCGGTGGCGGTGGTCGGGGTCCGCGATCCCGATCCGGAGGACGAGCAGCCGGCCAGGAGCGAGGCGGTGGCCAGCGCGGCGGCGAGGACCCGGGTCCGGCGGGTCATCGAGGTCCTCACCGGCGGGTGGGTGGTTGAACGAGGTCGGTGCCGGCCACGGTGGTTCACCTCGGGGTGGTTCGGACAGAGGGGTATCGACGGCCCGGGTTCGGGGCGGCTGCCGCCCGGGCGGGCGACCAGTCAAGCAGCTGGGGGCGGCGCCGTCGACCGGGGATCGGAAGTACCACGGAGCGGTGTCGCGACCGCTACCGTCGGTGGCATGGAACTCATCGAGGCCCTGCGGGGTACCGGGGCGGTGCGGGAGTTCGAGGACACCCCCGTGCCCGACGCCACGGTCTACCGGATCCTGGACACCGCCCGATTCGCGCCCAACGGCGGCAATCGCCAGGCGTGGCGCGTCGTCGTGGTGAAGGACCCCGCCCTCCGCCGGGCCATGCGCCAGGCCTATCTGCCGGGCTGGTACCAGTACCTGGCCCAGGCGTCGGCGGGCCTCACGCCCTGGGCGGTGGTCACCGACCGTGAGCTCGAGCGCCAGGCCATCCTCGGGGCGCCCGAAGCGGCTGAGACGGCGGCCCAGGGACCCGGCGGGTTCGCCGAGCACTTCGACCGGGTGCCGGTGATGCTGGTGCTGCTGGCCGACCTGGCCAAGCTGTCCACCGTCGACCGTGACTGCGGTCACTACACCATGGTCGGAGGGGCCTCCATCTACCCCTTCGCCTGGAGCGTCCTGCTGGCCGCCCGGTCCGAGGGTCTGGCCGGGGTCATGACCACCATGGTGGTGCGCGACGAGGACGCCGTGAAGGAGCTCCTCGGGGTGCCGGACACCGTCTCGGTGGTGGGGGTGCTGGCCCTCGGGGTGCCGGTCCGGCAGACCACCAAGCTGCGGCGCGGGCCGGTCGCCTCCTTCGCCACGGTCGACCGGTTCGACGGCGACCCGTTGGGCGAGTCGTGACCCCGCGGCGGGTGAGGCACGGCGTTCGGAGGGCCGGGCCGTGAAAGTGCGCATCGGCGTCGGCATGGGGGTGGCATCCGGCGGCACGGCCGACGGCTTTGCCCGGCTGATCGACGATCTCGACGAGCTCGGGTTCGACTCGATCTGGATGCCGGAAGTGTTGACGGCACCGACCCTGGACCCCCTGTCCGGTCTGGCCTTCGCCGCCGCCCACAATCCCCGGCTCAAACTGGGCACCACCATGCTTCTCCCCGGCCGCAACCCGGTGCGGTTGGCCAAGGAGCTGGCCACCCTCGACGTCCTGTCCCGGGGACGGTTGCTGTGCACCTTCGTGCCCGGGCTGCCCCGCGATCCCGAGCGCGGGGCGGTCGGGGTGGCGGGACCCGACAGAGCCGGGCTGATGGATGAGATGCTCCCGCTCCTCCGAAGCCTGTGGTCGGGGTCGCCGGTCTCCCATCACGGGAGGGCCGGCGACTTCGATGGCGTCACCCTCTCACCGCTCCCCGTCCAGAACCCCCTCGAGTTCTGGACCGGTGGCATGGTTCCCGCGGCCCTCCGGCGCTGCGGCCGGCTGGCCGACGGATGGCTGCCCTCGGCCTGCACACCCGGTGAGGTGGTGGCGGCCCGGGTGGTCATCGACGACAGCGCCGCCGAGGTCGGCCGGGTCATCAGCCCGGAGCATTTCGGCGTCTCCATCGCCTATGCCACCGAGCCACTCTCCCCCCGGGCCGCCCGGGCGGTCGGGTCGTCCCGGCGGGGCGTCGACCCCGCCCTGGTGGTTCCGGTGGGGATCGACGGGCTGCGGTCGATGATCGAGCAGTTCCTGGCCGTGGGATTCTCCAAATTCGTGGTCCGTCCCTTGGTCGACCCCGGATCGTGGCGGGCCGAGCTCGAGGCCCTGGCCGCCGGCGTCCTCGACCTCCAGACGTGACCCGGAGCCGTCCGGTCCGGTTCGAGTTCGTGGCCCACGACGATCCCGAACTGATGGCCCACATGGCCGAGGTGGCGGCCACCGGCACCGGCTGGATCAACGTGGACCCGATCATCGAGGAGGAGCACGAGCCCCCGGCGCCGGGACCCTTCGCCTTCCTCGGTGGCTCCACCCACCAGGTGCCCACCGGCACCTGGATGCCCGGCAAGCGACTGGCCAACGGCACCACCCGCCCGACCACGGTCGGGCTCGAGCACGCCTCCGGAACCCACCTGGCCTGGAGGCTCGGCGACCTCGGCCTGCCCCTGCCCGACGGGTGGCGGGTCACCCAAGACCATCCCCGTCGGGGCCTGGTGGTCCTGGTGCCCGCCGACGTCGCGCCTCGCACGGTGATGGACTGGCTGCTCCGTCTGGCTGCGGCGGTGTGCACCGTGCCGGCCACCGGTCGTTGGGAGGCGTCGGTCCACGCCGGTCTACCGTAGGAACGGGCCTCTGGCGCACGCCCGGCGGACGACTGACAGCCCTCGGCAGCTCGGCCGTCGGGGAGGTCTGTTGTGGGGCAACCTGCTCGATCTGGCGGTCCCGTGGTCATCGCCGCCGCGCTGTCGTTCGTGATCGTGTCCCTGGTGATCGTTTCCCTGGCGGTCAAGCCGGTCAACGCCCTCGTGAAGCGCATGGGGCGCACCCCCGCCGAGGACCCGTTGCCCGAGTGCCCCGAGTGGCCGGGCCAGGTGCCCGAGGCGGCCGGCCGGTGCGCCTACCGCACGTCCACGCTCACGCCGACTGCGTCGGCCACCGCCGGCTGAGACCGGGGCGGCACCGAGGCAGCATGTGGTGCGGACTTGGCGCCCGCACCAGCTGGCGCCGGAGGGTCTGCCGGCGGCGGGCCGACGGCCGTCGCCACCCGCGCCGACCCGGCTCCATTCGACAGCCCGGGCCGCCCCACCCGACCCGGCACCGTCCACCACACGGCGGTGGCCGCGGCCAGGCCCAGTGCCCCGATCAGGGCCACGGCGACGAACGGCAGCCACGAGGCCACGGCGAAGGCGGCGCCGGCCGCCGCCGCGGCCAGAGCGGTGCAGGCGGTCTGGCTGGTGGCGAACAGCCCCTGGATCCGGCCGACCTCCGAGGCGGCCGAGCCCTGGGTCAACAGCGACTGGACCGCCGGCATGGCCGCCGCGAAGCCCAGGGCCTCGGCCGCCCCCAGCAGGACCAGGGCCGGGACGTTGCGGATGAAGGGGTAGGAGGCGCACAGCACCGTGGAGGTCCCGAGCCCCAGCAACACCAGCATGCGCCGGTCCATGTGATCGGCCAGCCACCCGCTGGGCTTGGCCGCCAGGACGAAGGGAACGGCGAACAGCGTCCACGAGATGCCGATCTCGAGGCCGGAGGCCCCACGGGCCAGCAACAGCAGGGTCCAGCAGATGTCGTAGACCCCGCTGGCCAGGCCCAGGGTCGCGCCGCAGATGAGGGCGCCGGTCATGGACCGGTTGGCCCGAACCCGGCGAAGCGGACGCAAGCTCCCGTCGGCCCGCCTCCGGGCGTCGAGCGCCTCGGCCACGCCGTCCGGTTCGTGGAGCGCCAGCGCGGGTAGGCAGGCACCGACCGACAGCAGTCCCGAGACCAGGAACATGGCCCACATGTAGCGGACGCCGACGATGCTCCCGACGAGCGGGCCGATGGCCATGCCGGCCAGCTCGCCCCCGTAGATGGAGGCGAAGGCCCGCCCCCGCCGCTCGACGGCCACTGAGCCGGAGATCATGGCCAACGCCGCCACCGTCGCCGCGCCGGCCCCCACGCCCTGCAGCGCCCGCAATCCGATGGCCGTCGAGGCGTTGATGGGCAGGAGGAAGGAGAAGCTGGCCACCCCGTAGGTGACCAGCCCGGCGATCAGCACCGGTCGGCGGCCGATCCGGTCGGCCAGCCGTCCGAGCGGGTACTGGGACAGGACGCCGGCGGCGAAGAACGATGCCATGACCACGCCGGCCAAGGCGTCGGTGCCGCCCAGGTGCCGGATGTAGACGGGCAGCATGGGCACGATGGCACTGGCCCCCATCCACTGGAGGAAGACGGTCAGGGTGAGGGTGCGGATCAGGCGGCGCGACCGGCCGTCGTCAGGAGCCGCCCCCGCCCCGGTGCCCACGGCGCCGGGCGGGTCTCCGACGGTGTCGTCGACGGCGGTGTCGACGGTCACGACGGCCTCCGGGCCAACTGGTCGAGAGCCCGTCCCACGGCAGCACGGCGGGCGGCGGCCGGTGGGGCCAGGCCGAACAGATCGCACATCCACAGTCCGTCACAGGCCAGACGGAGCACCGTGGCCGTGGTGGGATCGAGTCCGTCGTCCTCCAGCCGGTCCTGCCAACGCTCGGCGGCCCGCTGCAGTGGGGCCAGCAGTTCCGGCTGGGCGGCGGCGGCGGCGATCAAGGCGGCGCCCAGGCGGTCCTCACGGTCGGGACGGGGCTCGCTCGGCTCCATGGTGGCGCCGATATAGGCCCGGGTGAAACGGCCGGGCTGGTGGTCGGCCTCGAGCCGACGCTCGATGTCGTGGTCGAACTCCTCGATGATCTTGGCAACCATGCCGGCCACCAGGGAGTCCCGGGTGGGGAAGTGGTAGAGGATGCCCCCCTTGGACAGTCCGGCCTCGGCCGCCGCGGCGTCCAGCGTCAACCGGGCCACGCCGTCCCGGAGGACGACCTCTTCGGCCGCGTCCAGGATGCGGGCCTTGGTGTCGCTCCCGCCCCGGGCCGGGGCGCGGGGGAGTGGGGGGCTGTGGGGCACGGGCGCCACTATACCGTCTGGACGGTATAGTCAGCGCGTCCTGTTCCCCAGGTGCCAACCCGCGCAGAAGCCGCACCGGTAGGGGTCGAGGTCGGCGCCCTGGTCCAGGCGCAGGTGGAGGGAGGCGCGGTTGGCCTCGTCCCGGGAGTCGAAGCGGGTCTTCGGCCGGCCGTCCGCCCGCCAGTGCTCCCGCCCGGAGGGGCCCGGGGTGGATTCGGCGTTGGGACGGGACCGCTTGCCGCCCCGACGGGCCTTGGCCATCGTCGGTCCCGTCCTCGCTACTCGGTGTAGACGGGAGGTCGCTTCTGCTTGAACGCCGCCGTGGCCTCGTTGAGGTTCCCGGTGTGTCCGGCCAGCAGCTGGGTCCGGTTCTCGAGGTCCACGGCGGCCCCCAGGCTGCCCACCTCCATGGCCGCCCACATGGTGTCCTTGGTCAGGGCCAGGCCGAACGGGCTGAAGGCACACATGCCCTCGGCCATGCCGACCGCATGTCCGAGGAGCTCGTCGTCCGGCAGCACCTGGGACACCATGCCGATCCGGAGCGCCTCGGCCGCCCCGACCTTCTTGCCGGTGAGGAGGATCTCGGCCGCATGGGAGGTTCCCACCGCCCGCGGGAGCAGCCAGCTGACCCCGAGCTCGGTGCCGGCCAGGCCGTTGCTGATGCCCGCTCCGCAGAACAGGGCCGACTCACCGGCCAGTCGGATGTCGGCCCCCAGGGAGAGGCACATGCCTCCTCCGTAGGCCGGGCCCTTGATGGCGGCGATGACGGGTTGGGGGATGGCCCGCAGGGCCGGCACGATCCCGCCCATGTACTCCATGGCCCGCAGGCCCATGCGGTGACGGCCCATGTCCTCGGTCCCCGGGGGCGTCCCCGCCTGCTCCAGCTCGAGGCCGGAGCAGAAGGCCCGGCCGGCGCCGGTGAGGATGACCACCCGGCAGCGGTTGTCGGCCCCCACCTCGCCCAGGGCGTCGTAGAGGTCCGAGACCAAGGCGAAGGAGAGCGAGTTGAGGCGGGCCGGATTGTCGAGCGACACGACCCGGACGTGTTCGCTCACGGATTCGATGGTGACGAGGGCCATGGCCCCAGCCTCACCGAACCGGGCCACCGGCGCCACTCACCACCCGGGTTGGGCCATCATCGAGGTGTGCCGATGGAACCGTTCAGCCCGTTCGAGCCCTACGGAGGCGCCGCCCCACCCGACCGGCTGGTGGGCCACCTGCTGGTGGCGAGCCCGCGGCTGGCCGACCCCAACTTCAGCCGACGGGTGATCCTGGTGCTCGACCACGGCGACCATGGGGCCCTCGGTGTGGTCATCGACCGCCCCGGGGGGGTGGCGGTCGGGGAGCTGTTGCCGCAGTGGCACCCGTTGGCCACCGCGCCCGCCGAGCTGTTCACCGGGGGACCGGTGGCCCGCAACGCCCTCATCGGACTGGTCCGGCTGGGCGCCCGCCCCGACGGTGTGGAGGTCTCGGTGACCGAGCTGTCCGGATGGAGGCTGCTGGTGGATGACGAACGGCCGATCGGCACCGTCGACCTCTCCTCGGACCCTTCGCTGATCGCGGCGTCGATCGTCGGGGCCCGGCTGTTCTCCGGCTACGCCGGTTGGGACGCCGACCAGCTGGAGGCGGAGATCGACGAGGGGTCGTGGTACGTCGTGCCCGCCGAGGCCCGAGATCCGATCTCTGCCGATCCGGAGGGACTGTGGCGGCGGGTGCTCAAGCGGCAGGGTGGTGCCCTGGCCGTGGTCTCGGGGTTCCCCGAGGATCCCACCATGAACTGACCCGACCGCCTCGTCAGGGTGGACCGACCGGACCACCCGACACCCGCCCGACGCCCGCCCGGACCGCCCGCATCCGCCCGGCGAGACCGGCCGGCCCGGCGGCTACCATCGCGGCGTGGAGTCCGGAGCTGGTCGACCGCCAGTGCGGCCGCTACGCAAGGCCGACGTCCCGACGGTGACCGAGCGGCTGGTCCGGGCCTTCGCCGACGACCCAGTGGCCAACTTCATGTTCGCCGGGGACCGCCGTCGGCGGCTCGGCCTCCACTCCTTCTTCACCTCGCAGATCAACCGGCAGTACCTTCCGGGCGGGCACGTCTACACCACCGAGGATCTGGCCGGGGCGGCCGTGTGGGGATCGCCCGATCGTCACCGCAACGGACTCACCGAACTCCTCCAGCTGCTGCCGACGGCGCCCTACCTGGTGAGCACCCGCACCGTCCGGGCGCTCCGCCTGCTGTTCGAGGTGGACCGCCTGCACCCGAAGGAGCCCCACTGGTACCTGGCCACGCTGGGCACCGCACCCGAGCGACAGGGTCAGGGGGTCGGCGCCGCACTGCTGCAGCCGGCCCTGGCCCTGGCCGATCAGGACGGCATGCCGGCCTACCTCGAGTCGTCCAAGGAGCGCAATGTCTCCTTCTACGCCCGCTTCGGCTTCGAGGTGGTCGAGGAGCTCCACTCCGCGGTGGGCAGCCCGCCGATGTGGAGGATGTGGCGCGAGCCCCGGGTTCCCGAACGCTGAGCCGGCCCGGCACCGTCCGGCCCCCTCCGGCTCACCTCGCCGAGTTCTGGTCAGGCGCCGACGTGCACGCCACTGGGTCGGTCCTCGGGTACCGCGACGACGGCCCGCAACAGCTCTCCGAGCGCCCGGGTGGGAGCGGACGGCAGGCCGCGGCTCCGTTGGGCCACGCCCACCCGCCGACGGGGCAGGCCCTCGATCGGGACCGGGTGGAACTGCGAGCGGAGGTAGGAGGGGATGGCGGTGGCCGGGAGGATGGCCGGTCCGTAGCCCTCGAAGGTCAGGGAGGCGATGAGCCGGAGCCCGTCGATCTCCGCGGCGGGGAGGAGAGTGATCCCGAGGGGTCGCGTGACGGCGTCGAGCTCGTCCCGGAAGGCGGTGCCCGGGAGGGGGAGGATCAGCTCCATCTCGGCGAGGTCCTCGAGGCTGAGGGGGTGGTCGGGGTCGGCCATGGCGTGGCCCTGGGGGACCATCAGCATGAGGTCCTCTTCGAACAGGAGTCGGGCCACCAGGTCCCGGCCGGAGAGCGGCAGGTTGAGGACGGCCAGGTCCAGCTGCCCGCTGGCCAGCTGCGGCTCCAGACCGGTCCCGATGCCCTCCACCACCACCAGCCGCAACTTGGGGTGCCGTTGGCGGGCCATGTCCATGAGACGGGGCACCAGCCACCGGGCCGTCGTCCCGATCATCCCCACCCGCACGGTGCCGGTGACCTCGTCCTTGCAGGCGGCCACGTCGGCCACCAGGGCATCGAGTTCCGACAGGATGCGGCGGGCCCGGGCCACCACCACGGTGCCCTCCTCGGTGAGCCGCCCGTCGGCCCGGTCGACCAGGGGAGCACCCAACTCCCGTTCGAGACGGGCCACGTGGGCCGAGATGTTCGACTGCACCGTGTTCAGGTGCTCGGCGGCGGCCGAGAACGTGCCGTGGTCGCTGATCGCCGTCAGCGCCTGCAGGTGTCGGAGCTCCATCGCCTTAGATGATAGCAGGTATCAAGATTAGCTCCTTGACTGATCGCTCGCGGCCGTTATACAGTGTCTGCAGACCACAGGAAACAGGAATCCCCCTCCTATCTTGTTGAGTCAGTGCAAAGGGACCGCCTTCCCCCCCTGGCGGTCCCTTTGCCGCGTCCGGGGCGCCGGTTGCCCCCACCGCGTCCTGGTCCCGGCGTGACCTCCGACGAGCCGGTCCGAGCCGGGCGGCCTGGCTCCGAAGCCCTTCCCGACCCGGAAGTCGGGCGGTAGCGTGTGGCATGGCTCCTCAGACCGGTGCGGTATTCGTCGATCTCGACCGCACCCTCCTCCGGTCGGCCAGTGGACCGGTGGTGCAGGAGGCCATGGTGTCCGAGGGGGTCCTCGGAGAAGGACGCCACGTCCCCGGCGAGAGCCTGCTGTACGGGTTCTACAACCGGTTCGGGGAGTCGCTGCCCTCCATCGGGCTGGCCCGGGCCGCCGCCCGGTACATGCGGGGCCGGCCGGCCGACGCCACCCGCCGGGCCGGCAAGCGTGCCGTCGAGCCCCTCGTCGACCTGGTCCAGCCCTGGGCCCTCGAAGCCCTCCAGGCCCACCGGGCCGAGGGCCTCAGGATCGTACTGGCCACCACGTCGCCCATGGATCTCATCGCCCCCCTGGCCGATGCCCTGGGCTTCGACGACATCATCGCCACCCGGTACGCCGAGCGAGAGGGCCGGTACACCGGGCGGCTCGACGGCGGTTTCGTCTGGGGACTGGGAAAGCGGGCGGCCGTGGGCCAGTGGGCCGCCGACCACGCCGTCGACCTCGGGGCGTCCCACGCCTACACCGACAGCGTCTTCGACCTGCCGCTGCTGCTGGCGGTCGGGCACCCCCACCCCCTCAACGCCGACCCCAGGCTGGTGGCCGTGGCCCTGGCCCGACGCTGGCCCCTCGAGCACTGGGACCGCCCCCCGGGCATCCCGTCGGTGATCGGCCTCGAGCCCTACCACCTCATCCGCCCGTTCTTCCGGCCCGAGTCGTTCCCCTACGCCCGCTTCGACGTCAGCGGGTTGGACCACATCCCGACCCGCGGGCCGGTGCTGCTGGCCTCCAATCACCGCAGCTACTTCGATGTCGCCGCCCTCGGACTGGTCGCCGCACGATTGGGACGCCCGGTCCGCTTCCTGGCCAAACAGGAGGTGTTCGACGCTCCCCTGGTGGGTCGCCTGGCCCGATCCCTGGGCGGCATCGCCGTCGAACGGGGCGCCGGCTCGTCCGAGCCCATGCGACGGGCGGCGGCGGCCCTGCGGGCCGGCGAGGTGGTCATCGTCCTCCCCCAGGGGACCATTCCCCGCGGGCCGGCCTTCTTCGATCCGGTGCTCCGGGGTCACACCGGGACGGCCCGTCTGGCCGCGGAGACCGGCGCCCCCGTCGTGCCCGTCGGTCTGTGGGGCACCGAGCGGGTCTGGCCCCGATCGTCCAAGGTGCCCGTCATGACCGCGCTGCCCCACCCGCCGCGGGTGACGGTGAGGGTGGGGGAGCCGGTGGCCCTGGACCTGGAGGACGCGGTGGTGGACACCACCGCGGTCATGGGGGCCATCGCCGACCTGCTGCCCGAAGAGGCCCGGATGCCGCACATCCCGACCGACGAGGACCTGGCCCGCACGCAACCCTCGGCGTGAGCGGACCGGACGGCGTGGCCGCCGCCGTACTGCCCTGGCGGGCCTCGGCCGCGGTCCGTGGCCTCCGCACCGCCAACCGTCTGTCCCGCTCCCTGGGCCGGGGTAGCGGGACGGTGGCCGGCGGCCGGGTCGGCCTGGCCCTCGATCCTTCGCTGCTGGCCACCCTGGCCCGGGGTCACCGGGTGGCCCTGGTCACCGGAACCAACGGCAAGACCACGACCACCCGGATGTTGGTGGCTGCGCTGTCCGCCGCCACGGGTCCGACGGTGGTGTCCAACGACACCGGGGCCAACATGCCCGCCGGCCACGTGGCCGCACTGGCCGGGGCCCCGGCAGGGGCGGCCACCGTGCTGGAGGTCGACGAGGGGTACCTCGGTCGGCTCATCGAGGAGACCGACCCTCGGGTGGTGGTCCTGTTGAATCTCTCCCGCGACCAGCTGGACCGGATCTCCGAGGTTCGCATGCTGGTCGAGCGCTGGCGGGCCGCCCTGGAGCACCTCCACCGGGGACCCGAGGGGACGGTGGTGGTGGCCAACGCCGACGACCCCATGGTGGCCTGGGCGGCGGCCGCCGCCCCTGACGTCCGGTGGGTGGGGGCCGGCCAGGTGTGGCACCTGGACGCGGTGGGGTGTCCGGCCTGTGGCGGCCGAATCGTCTTCGACGGGGCCGGGGGGTGGGCCTGCGACCGGTGCACCTTCACCCGTCCGGAGCGGGCCGCCTGGCTGGAGGGTACCGAGCTGGTGCTGGCGGGCGGGCAGCGGTTCCCGGTGGTGCTGGGCCTGCCCGGCCAGTTCAACCGGGCCAATGCCGCCATGGTGGTCGTGGCCGCGCCGGTCATGGCTCCGGCTGGCGACGCCCGGGGGTCCGGGGCGGTAGTACCGGCGTCCGACCCCGGGTCGGTGCTGGCCCGGGTGGCGGCGGTGGACCAGGTCGCCGGACGGTTCTCCTCGACCACCCGCCGCGGCCGTCCCGTCCGTTTGCTGCTGGCCAAGAACCCGGCCGGGTGGACGGCCATCTTCGACCTGCTGGAGGAGGAGCGGACCGCCGGGGGACCGTTGGTCCTGTCCATCAACGCCCGGACGGCCGACGGGTTCGACACCAGCTGGCTCTGGGACGTGCCCTTCGAGCGCCTGGTCGGCCGGCCGGTGGTGGCCACCGGCGACCGGCGCCTCGACCTGGCCGTCCGTCTGCGCTACGCCGGGGTGGTGACCACCGTGGTGGCCGACCCGTTGGCCGCCGTGGACCGGGCGGTCGACGCGTCGGACGTCGGACGTGTCTGACGCGTCGGCCGGCTTGACGGGACCCGTCGACTTCGTCGGCAACTACACGGCCTTCGCCGACTTCCGGGACCGGGTATGACGCCGGGTGCCGAACCGACCCCGGCGCGCCGGGCGACCCTGACCGTGGCCGTCGTCTATCCCGACCTGCTCGGTACCTACGGGGACGGGGGGAACGGGCTGGTCCTGGCCCGCCGGGCGTCGTGGCGGGGCATCGAGGCCCGACTCCTGGAGGCCGACTCGGGCTCCCCGCTCCCGCCGGCCGACATCTACTGCCTCGGCGGGGGCGAGGACGGGCCCCAGGTCCGGGCGGCCGAGGCGCTGGTGGCCGACGGGGCGCTCCACCAGGCGGTGGAGCGGGGCGCGGTGATCCTCGGGGTCTGCGCCGGGTACCAGCTGCTCGGCCACTCCTTCCCCGACCGTGTCGATCGCCCCCACCCGGGCCTCGGCCTGTTGGACGTGGTCACCCGCAAAGGGACGGGTCGGCGGGCCGTCGGGGAGTTGGTGGCGGCGGCCTCGGCCGGGGCTCCCCGGTTGCCCGGTGGACAGGTGCTGCCCCGACTCACCGGGTTCGAGAACCACGGCGGGGTGACCACGGTGGGCCCCGGGGCCCGGCCCCTGGCCCTCGTGGAACACGGCGTGGGCAACGGTGGTGGTGACGGCACGGAGGGCGCCTGGCGGGGCAGGGTGCTCGGGAGCTATCTGCACGGCCCGCTGTTGGCCCGCAACATCGGCCTGGCCGACCTGTTGCTGTGGTGGGCCCTGTCGCCGTGGGCCGAGGCGGCCGAGGCGGGGGGCCCGGTGGACCCGGTCGGGCTCGACCCCCTGGACGACACCCAGGAAGCTGCCCTCCGGGCCGAGCGGTTGGCCGCCGTCGACGGTGTCGGCCGGCCGGGACGGTGGGGATGGCCGGGGTGGCCCGGGCGTCCCCGGCTCCGGCCGCGCTGAGATCCCCGGGGTCTCCACCTACCCGGGTCCCCCGACCGTGGGATCGGTCAGCGGGAGCGGCTGGGCCAGTCGGTGCCGTTCTCGGCGTCCCGGTCCCGCCGGTCGGGTGCCTCGGCCAGCATCCACGACCGGCGCCACGGGGCGGCATCGGGTCCCTGCAGGGCCGGGGTGGTCCCGGCCGCCGCCTGTCGGCGCGCCGTCCACCAGTCGGTGTCGGCCTCGTGGGCCATGGTGGCCACAGCCGCCTCGATGCGGGCGCCGAACCGGCGGGCGTTCTCGCCCTCGTCCGGCCACAGCGGCGTGCCGAAGGTGATGGTGGTCCGCGACCGGCGCAGGCCCTTGCCCCCCTTGGGCAGGATGTGGCGGGTTCCGTCCAGGTGGACGGGCACCAATGCGCGGCCGGTGCGGAAGGCCAGATAGGCGGCACCGCCCGTAAAATCCTGGGCCCACCCGTCGGGCGAGCGCCCTCCCTCCGGGAAGATGACCAGGTTCCACCCGTCGTCCAGCAGGCCGGCGGCCAGGTCGGCGGACCGCCGGTTGACCTTGGTCCGCTCGATGGGGATGGCCGCCAGCAGGAGGGAAAAGACGTCCGCCTTCCACCGCCGGTCGAAGAAGTAGTCGGCGGCTCCGGCCACCACAGTGCGGTGTCGGAAGCGAAGCGGCAGAGAGCTCAGCAACAACGGGGTGTCGATATGGCTGGCGTGGTTGGCGGCGAAGATCACCGGGGCCTCGAGCCCGGAGAGCCCCTCGTCACCGCGGATCAGCGGCGACGCCACCACCCGGGCCAGGGGCCGGGCGATGTTGTCGAGGACCATGGCCCGGGCCAGGCGGGCCGGGTACTTCCGCGACCAGTCCGTGTCGTAGTACACGCCGAGATCCGGCGTAGCTGCCGGCCGGGGGACCGACTCCGGCCAGTTCGGCGCGGCCAGCGGAAACGGTGCCCTCCCGGCCCGGGTGACCAGGGCCGAGGGGGACAACCCTCGAAGGATCCCGATGGCGCCGTCGCCGGCCCGCTCGCCGGAGGATCCGCCCAGCGCGGCATCGGTGCGCACGGCGCGCCTCGGGCGCACGGAGTTGGAGGAGCCCTTCTTCGGGAGGCCCGGCGTCACTGGACGTCGGCCATGAGGATCGGCGGGGCGTGGAGATGGGTCAGCGTGGGTGACGGTCCGACCACGTCCTGGGCCATCTCCAGGGCGTCGGCCAGGGTGGAGGCGGCCCGGAAGCCGAGGCGGTGGACGGCGGCCGGATCCCCGCCCACGATCACCACCCCTCCCAGGTGCTGGAGGGCGTGGGCGCACCAGTACCACATGTAGAACGGATGCACCCCGTGGTAGGCGTGGCCGGTGCGGTAGAGGTGGATGTACCAGGGATCGGTGGCGAACGACTCCTCGAACCGGTCGGCCACCTCGATGGGGTCGGTGGTCTCGCTCAGCACCTGTTCGAAGAAGTCGATGTAGCTCGGGTGGTGGACCGGGTTGAACTCCCACGGGGTCGGGTGGGTCATGATCAGGACGCCGCCCTCGCGGACCAGGGGCTTGCCGCGGTACATGTTGAACAGGTAGCCGAGTCCCAGGCAGGCCACCAGGATGGGATTGAGGATGGAGTTCACGTTGTAGGGGCTGATGTAGGGCAGCCCCATGGTCAGGATGTCGGTCTGGCCCTCGACCACTACGCCCTGCTGGGCCCAGACGTTGTCGGTGGTGAGCTTGTGGACCGCCTCCACCTCTCCGGCCTGCACCGAGGTCATACGGTGGGGGGCCTTCACCGAGTGGAAGATCTGCCGGGCATAGCGGGACGGGGTGCGGTCGAGGGCCGTCGAGGCGGCCAGGTAGCCGAACCGGTCCTTCGCCTTCCACTCCCACTCCCGCTTCTGCAGGAACCGGAAGGCGGAGGCGAACGTGTCGTTGTTGAGGGTGGTCTCGATCTGGAAGATGTTGAGCCCGCTCTCGGCGATGAGCCGGCCCATGCGCCAGTTGGCCGAGTGGAGCTCCGACCGGTGCTGGTCCATGAACGACTTGGACTGCTGCATGGTCTGGGGGTTGTGGTGGTGGCGCAGGCTCTTGTAGCTGGCCAGCCCGGTGGCCACGCTCTTGTGCCCGCCGTCCATGGCCACCAGGTTGATGTTGACGTAGACCAGCAGGTCGCTCTCGGCGGCCCGCTGGTTGATCTCCACGTCCTCCTCCTGCTCGGTGAGGCCCAGATGGGTGAGTGCGTCGGGGTCCTCGGCGTCGTGCTGGGTGAGCAGACCGTTGGGGGCGAAGGCGTCGTAGATCCGGTCGCCGACGGCGTGGCGCAGTTCCGGCTCGGTCATCCGTCGGTGGAGGGCGAGGGCCACGATCAGGGCCACATCGTCCACCCCGGCCTCGGCCGCCATGTCCAGCACCTGTTCGATGACCAGCTGGCGGATGTCGGGCCGCTCCATCGGGGGCAGGGGCAGGGAGATGTCGTCGAAGGCGATGGTCAGCCGCATGTCCGGCCGGAGGAGCGCGGGGAGGGGCTCCTGGTCCCCGACGGGGTGGGTGAGGGCGTCCCGGATGGCCGCCGACGGGTCCTTCAACGCTTCGATGGGCTCCGGCGCGTAGATGACCCGGCTCCCCTCGGGCAGCCGCTCCAGGCTGAACCGCTCGCCCCGCCAGAACAGCGTGGGCGGTGTGGAGCGGTCGACGTCGAGCACGAAACCGGGCCTGGGGCTCATCGGGTGCTTCCTTTCCGGTTGCGGAGATCGAAGACCACCTTGACGGCACCGCGGCGGCCGGCCGCGCCCGCGTGGGCGATGGCCTCCTCGTACCGCTCGAGGGGGTAGCCGGCCGACACCAACGAACCGAGGCCGGCCGAGGCCACCAGCGAGAGGGCCAGGGTGAAGGTCCGGTGGGGCTCGGCGGACCCGGGCGGGGTCTCGGCGCCGTAGGCGTAGGCCCCGACCATGGTCAGCTCACGATGCCACAGGGGGGCCAGGTCGACGCTGACCTTGCCCGGCATACCCACCACCACCACCCGGCCGCGGGGCCGGACCATGGCCAGGGCCTGGGTGATGGACTCGGAGGAGCCCACGCAGTCCAGGACCACGTCGGCCCCGTCGGTCAGCCGTCCGGCCAGGACCAGCGATCCCGACCGGCGCCGGACGGCCCGGGCCAGCTGATCGGGCGCCACCACGGTGTCGGCCCCCAGGGCCTCGGCCCGGGTCCGCTGGTGGGTGTGCTTGGCCCCCACCGTCACCGTGCAGCCGGTGTCGGGGCGGACCAGGTGGCACAGCGCCGCCGTGCAGGCCAGGCCCAGGGTCCCGGCCCCGACCACCGCCACCACGTCGCCGGGGGCCACGCCGGCCGACAGCACGGCGTGGACGGCGCAGGCGGTGGGCTCGACCATCACGGCGTCGTCGTCGGAGAACGACTCGGGCACGGCGTGGAGCTGCGAGGAGTGGGCACAGAGGGGCGCGGTCGACCAGCCACCGCCGGTGTCGGCGCAGTACCCGGTCTGCAGGCCGGGCTCGAGGGCGCCGAACGCCGCATTGCCGCACAGACCCGTCTGGCCGTCGGCGCAGTAGGGGCAGACCGGGTGGATGTGCCGGGGAGCGCAGCCCAGGACGGGCTCGATGACCGCCCGGGTGCCCGGGGCGAGCAGGCGGCCGGCGTGGTCGGTGCCCCCCGACTCGAGGGTACCGACCACCTCGTGGCCGGGGACGAACGGGAAGCTGACCAGATCCTCGAAGTACCGGGAGCTCCTGCCGTCCAGCGTGGCCAGGTCGGAGCCGCAGATCCCCGAGAGGAGGGGCGTCAGGTGGAACCACTCCTCGCCCGGCAGCTCGGGGGCCCCGGCTTCCAGTAGCTGCAGCGGGCCGATCCCCGCCCCGCGTCCCGAGCCCAGGAGGGAGGCCACCCGGGAGGCGGCGAACCGCGGCAGGTTCCGCTCGAAGACCAGGGCCTTCATGACTGCCCCGCTCGGGTCGCCCCGGCCCGGCCGGCCCGGCCGGCCCGGCGCACCGCCTGGAGGCGCCGGACCGCCCCCGCCTGGGCCGCCGCACTGGTCCGACCGCGCCCGAGCGAGCCGCGGCGGTCGACCGGGCCGAGTGGGAGCAGGGGTTGGCTGCCCCCCTCGACCTTGTGCCAGTGCTCGACGTGCCAGCCTCGGCGCCGGGCGATGGCGGCCAGCTTGGCCTCCGGGTTGACAGCCACGGGGAAGCCGACTGCCTCCAGCATGGGCAGGTCGCTGGCCGAGTCGGCGTAGGCCATGGACTCCTCCAGCTGGAGTCCCTCGGCCTCGGCGTACTCGGCCAGCACCAGGGCACGGGCCTCGCCGATGGGGGGCAGCTCGTCGAGCCGGCCGGTGAACGCGCCGTCGGCCTCCCCGAGACGAGCGCAGACGATGGAGTCGAACAGGGGCCGGAGCGGCTCGACCACCAGGTCCAGCGCCCCGGTAATCAGGACCGTCCGGTGGCCGAGGGCCCGGTGCTTCCGCACCCGGGCGAA
The DNA here is from genome assembly GCA_963812525.1 of uncultured Acidimicrobiaceae bacterium. Lineage (GTDB taxonomy): Bacteria > Actinomycetota > Acidimicrobiia > Acidimicrobiales > RAAP-2 > Bog-756. Next base: position 776,419 of record CAWEVL010000011.1, on the reverse strand, counting down.
CCCGTCGGGGAACGACTTGGCCAGGAGGAGGTGGTGGAAGAGCTCCCACCCGTCGTCCCGCAGCCGGTCGACCGGGGCCCCCTCGTAGCGGCGGTAGAAGGAGCGGAGGAAGTCGCCCCGGTCCCGGCGGTCGAGGAGCAGGAGGGAGGGGGCCTCGGCCACCAGGTCGGCCACGAAGGCCGCCCGCTCGGCCGGAGCCAGGTGGCGCGAGGCCAGCCAGGCATAGGAGTCGACCACGTTGGAGGCGATCAGTGTGTTCTCGAGGTCGAAGGCGGCCAGGTGGCGGTCGGGCGAGAGGATGGCCTTCCTGGCCCGGTCGGCCCGGTTGGGCTTGTTCGACTTGCCCGGCGTGGTGCGGACCCGGGCGTGCTCGATCACCGAGGGCAGGTGGATGTCCCGGACGTAGGACTCCCAGTCGATGGCCGCCGGGTCGAGGGCGAAGGCCTGGCGGTCGTCGGCATCCATGCGGTCCCACAGGGCGAGGAGCCGGTCCACCCGGTAGCGCGCCTCGGTCTCGGTATAGGCGCCGTAGAGCTCGACATAGCCCAGCGCCCGGTCGGCCAGCAGGTGCTGCTCCTCCAGCGCGGCCATCCACGCCGCCTGGCGGCCCCGGATGGGCAGCGAGCCGACCAACTTCTCGGCCAGGTCCATGGCCTTGGACGCCCGGGACAGCTGGCGCTGCACCCGGCCCCGTCCGGGGAAGGACCAGGCGGGCACGACGATGGGCTGTCCGTCGCTGTCGTACAGCGGGTGCTCGGTGAACCAGGCCTGGACCAGCTCCACCAGCCGGCCGTAGCGGAACGGGTTCCGGACACCGGAGGCCACGTGGTACACGGTCGGACCCGGGTAGGGGAGGCCGGCCGCCGCATCCAGCAGGGCCTCGCCGGCCACGGCGATGATGGCCGCCACCACCAGGTCGACGGGGATCACGTCGGTGATGCCCTCGGGCACCCCGGGGAACTCACGGAGCAGGCCGCGGGCGTAGGACACGATGATCGGCTCGGCCATCCGGAAGCCCCGGATCCAGCCCGGCCGCGGTTCGGCCAGCGACGACTCGATGATGGATGGACGCACGATGGTCATGGGTACGGATTTGCCGAATTGGGTGACCAGGGCCCGCTCGCCGAGGGCCTTGGTGTACGGGTAGGCGTCGGGCCAACCCAGGGACTGGGCCCGGGCCTGGCCCACGATGACCATCTGCTTCTTGACCCAGTCCTCCCGGAGGCGCTCGGCCCGTTCGGCCAACAGGTGGAGCCCGGCTCCGCCCAGCTCGCCGCGCGCCTGCTTGGCGAACTGGGCCAGACGCTCGGGCCGTCGGGACTCGGCGTCGGTGTCCCCGCGCTGGCGCCGGGCCGCCTCGACCTCGGTCCGCCAGTCCACGTCCACGCTGAAGGCGTTCCCGTCCAGCAGCTCCTCTCGGGCCTCGCCCTGGTGGGTACCGGCCACATAGGCCGTGGACACCGGTATGAAGTGCACCGGGCCGGGTCGCCCCTGTTCGGAGGCCAGCGCCGAGGCGGCCACGATGGCCGCCGCGACCCGGGACGGGCCCAGCAGGTTGACCTCCACGGCGGAGTCGAGGGGGGAGTCGAAGCTCACCGCGGCGGCGGAGTGGATGACCACATCGCACTCGGACAGGTGCTGCAGGCCCTCCTGGTCCAGGCCGAGGCCGTCGGTGGCCACGTCGCCGGCCACGGCGGACACCCGGGCGGCCACCTCGGCGTCGAAGCGGTCCCCGTACTGCTCGCGGAGCAGGTCGAAGCAGTCGTTCTTCAGGATCTCCTTGGCCGCCCGCTGCATGGGGGTGGCCCGCCGTCCCGGTCGGATCAGGAGCGTCACCTGGCTGTCCGGCACACTGCGGAGGACCCGCTCCACCAGGGCCGTTCCCAGGAATCCGGTGGCACCGGTGATGAAGAACTGCCTGCCGGCGAGGGCGTCACGGACGCGGGTCACCAGATCTGTCTACCATATGGTAAGTGAGCGAGTCGACCATTGGTGCGGTGGCACCCGCCGGACGGGATCGGAGCCGGCCACGGGCGGTGCCGGCCGGGAACGGGTCCCGGTCGCCGGGGGCCAGCACGTCGGAGCGGATCCTGGATGCCGCCCTCGTCTCCTTTGCCACCCGGGGCTACGACGCCTCCTCGCTGGACGCCCTGGCCGCCGGCCTGGAGATCCGCAAGCAGACCATCCTGTACTGGTTCCCCAGCAAGGAGATCCTCCTCGAGGCGGTCATCGACCGCAGTGCCGTCGAGTTGTCCGTCGCCCTGGAGGAGGCCCTGGCCGCGGCCGGATCGGGTTGGGCCCGGGTGGAGGCGGTGGTCCGGTCGGTGTTCCGCCTGGCCGCCCGCCGCCCCGAGCTGTTGGGCCTGGTGCGGGAGATGGGCCGCCTGGGCAACCCGGCCGCCACCCGCCTGGTCACCGCCCTCGACCCCATGGTGAGGCGGGCGTCGGAGTTCCTCGGGGCGGAGATGGACGCCGGGCACATGCGCCGGCACGAGCCCCGGCTGCTCCTCCTGGCCATCTACTCCACGGTCATCGGGATGGTCACCGAGGTGGAGGTGCTGCGGGCCTTCGGCGAGGAGCCCACGGCCCGCTCGCTGGTCCGACGGCGCACCGAGATCCTGGACCTGCTGCGTTCGGCCCTGGTCACCGAGCCGGGGGAAGCGGGTCCGTCGCCCGGTCGGGCTCGGTGACGGCCTTCTGACCCGTCTGACCTGTCTGACCCGGCGATCCGCCGACCTCCGGGACGCCTACTCGCCGGCCCGGGCCGACTTGCGCTCCCGCCGGGAGGGCTTGGGAGGCGGGGGAAGCGGTCGCTTGGGCGTGTAGCGCTTGTTGCCCTCGGGCTGGGTCGGGCCCTTCTTGGACGCAGCCTTCGAACCGGGTCTGGTCGCCCCCGATCGGCCCGTCGGACCCCGGGACCGGGAGGATGGAGCAGGGGGGCTCTCCGCCAGGGCCGCCCGCCGGTTGGCGGCCGCCTCCTTCTGGTACTTGTACGAGCGGTAGAGCAGCCAGACGGCCAGCACCAGGAAGGGAATGCCAGAGAAGTACTGGGTCCCGAAGGCCAGGAAGACGAAGAGGGAGACGAACCCGACGGGCGCTCGGCGTCCGATCAAGGTGGCCACGAGGAGCAGGGCGCCGGTGATCAGGCCGATGACCAGCGAGGTCTGCGGGGTCAGTTCGCCCTTGCGCAGCCGGAAGTTCTTGTTCTCCGTCTCCACCACGTAGATCAGCACGCCGGTGAGCACGGCCAGGCCGGAGGCGGCGAAGCAGATCCGGCGCTCACGATCGTCCAGCCGCTCGATGGCCCGCTTGGTGGAACGCGGGGCCCGGTCGGGGTCGGTGCCGGTGGGCCGGAGGCCGTGACGTACCCGGTCGGCCAGCGACGGCCTCACCGCTCCGCCCGTGGATGCCCCATCGCCGGCACCCTGGTCGTCGACGGCATCCTCGTCGTCGCCTGCTCCATGCTGGGATCGGGTGGCCACGGGGGCCAGGCTATCGGGCCCGATGGGGGCCCTTCGACCCCGCCGCCCGGACCGGGTCGGCCCCCGTCGGGACCCGCCGCGCCGCCGGGGGTCGGCGGCCGCCGAGGCCGGCCGGGACCGGTCTGATACACCCGCCTGGTTCACTGTCCCCGTGGCAATGATCGCCCCCGAGACCGACCGGCCCGACCGTCCCGATGAGCCCGACCGCCCCGGCCGGCCCGGGGCCGCCGAGGCCTCCGACTACGCCCGGGCCGAGGCGGCCGCGGCGGTCCTGGCCGGCATCGTGGCCTCGCTCGAGTCCGAGCGCTACTCGGGGGAGGACTCGGTCGAGTGGGTCCGCCTGTTCACCCGGGTCGAGCGGTGCGGGGTGGCCGGCAAGACCCTGGCCGCCCGGCGGGTGGAGGAGTCCCACCTCCACCGGCGGAGCGGCCACCGGTCGGCGGCCGAGTACCTGGCCGCCGAGACCGGGGACTCGGTGGGCGAGACGAAGGACCTCATCCGGCTGGGGGAGCAGCTGGGCGACCAGCCCGAGCTGGCCGGGGCCTTCTGCGACGGGTCGGTCTCCCGCCGACGGGCCGCCCAGGTGTCCGACGCGGTACGGGTGAACCCGGGCAAGGAGGCCGAGCTGGTGGAGGGGGCCAAGCGGGACACCGACGCCCAGCTGCGGGAGCGGTGCCAGCGGGCCAAGGCCCAGGGGCGCACCCCCGCCGAGGAGGCCCGCCACTACCGGCGGCTGCACCGGAACCGGCGGTGCTTCACCGGCACCGACACCGACGGGGCCTTCTCCTTGCGGGCCGTGCTCACCCCCGACGTCGGGGCCCGGGTGCTGGTGGCCCTGGAGGCCCAGGCCGAGCGGTACTTCGAGCAGGCCCGGAGGTCGGGGGAGCACGAGGGGGCCGACGCCTACCGGGCCGACGCCCTGGTGGCCCTGGTCACCGGCCGGGGGGTCCTCGGCCCCGGGGGCGACGAGGCCGGCCCCACCCCCGGGCGCCCCCCCGACCCCCGGGCCCAGCTGTTCATCCGGGCCGACCTCACCGCCCTGCGCCGGGGCCACGTGGTGGGCGACGAGCTCTGCGAGATCCCCGGGGTGGGACCGGTCCCGGTCGAGGCGGCGGTGGCCCACCTGGGTGCGGCCCTCACCCGCCTGGTGGTCACCGACGGGGTGGACGTCACCACCGTCTACTCGCCGGGCCGCCACCTTCCGCGGGCGGTGCGGGCCGCCCTGCTGGAACGGGACTCGAGGTGCGTGGTCCCGGGGTGCGACGCCCGGCTGGGCCTCGAGAACGACCACTGGGTCACCGACTTCGCCCAGGGCGGCCCCACCACCCTGGCCAATCTGGCCAGGCTCTGCCACCGCCACCACCAGCAACGCACCCACCAGGGGTTCCAGCTCCTCGGCGGACCGGGGAACTGGCGGTGGATCACCCCGGAGACCCCCATCGTCCCCAAACGGTCCCGAGCCAGGCGCCGGGCCCGTGGCCCGGCCCCGCCCACCCCGGGCACCAGCCCACCGCGGTCCGGTCAGAAGGAGTGAGGCGCGGCGGCGCGACGAACCGGCGCGGCGTGCCGGGTCGTGTGCGCTCGGCGCGATCAGTCGGCCGTGAGTAGCAGCCGTAGTCCGGCGTTGTCCTCGGCCTCGATGACCCAGAAGGGGCCCGCAGCAGACTCAAGGTCGAGTCCGATGGTGCCGAGGTCGCCGGGCACCGTGCCGGGAACGGCCCCGGGCTCTTCGACGGCGAATTCAATATGGTGGATTCGGCCGGCGCGGTCGCCGAGCCATCGGCGGAGTGGCGTAGAGGAGGGAGTCCGCGTCGGGGAGACCAGCCGAAGGGCCAACGGTCCGCCCCAGCCGAGCTCCATCCACCGGTGGTCGGGGCGGGTCCCCTCAGCGATGACGTCTGCGCCGAGAAGGTTGACGAAGATGGCGACGCCTTGCTCCAACTCATCGACAGCGTGCACGACCCGGCGGAACGACGCGGAGGGAACGGGACCTGACCCGTCCTGTCGCTGTCGTCGTTCGGTCGGGTAGTCCGCGGGCGGGGGGCTGGTCCATGCATTGGGAGCCTCTGCTATCTGCACCACAACCCCGGTGGCCGCCTTGGGGTGGATAAAGGCCTCCATCCACTCGGGATCCGTCCGGTTGATCCCGATGGGCTCGAAACCGGCGGCCCGAGCCCGCTCGACGGCGTCCGACAGATCGGGGACCTTGAAGGTCAGATGGTGTGGACCGGGGCCATTGGTGGCCAGGAAGCGCTGGAGGAAGTCGTTGACGTCGGGGTCGTAGGGCATGAGGACCTCGATGCGGGCGCGGTTGGCGAACCGGAGTTGACCCGGGGCGAAGCCGGGTCCCGGACCTCCCGAATTCCACACCGCCCCGAGGTCGACGGCGTAGCGGTTCCAGACGTCCTGCCACCGGGGCACCGCATGGGCCACATGGTCGAGGGCCACACCGTCGATCACGTGTCCGGACATACCCTTACCTTGCTCGCCCGCCGCCGCCGCTGTCGAAACGGAGCCATTCCCACTCGACCCCGGCGCGGAGCATCCCCCGTCGTGGCGACGAGCGCTCCCCGGTTCCGCGTCGGGCTAGCATGTCCGTCTGCTCTGCCGTGACTCCCCGGGGTCCCGGTCGGCGTTTCGGGCGTTTAGCTCAGTTGGTTAGAGCGCAGCCTTCACACGGCTGAGGTCGGAGGTTCGAGTCCTCTAGCGCCCACTCCGAAAGCCAAGGTCAGCGGCCATATCCGTGGTGCGTAATCTTGCGCACCACCGAGTGTGACAGGAGGCTGACACACTCCATTCAACCGATGGACGTGACCGAGGCTGCGTCTGACACGCCAGAGGCCATCGCATCGAGGGCAGCGTTGACCTTGTCCTCGGATCCCGGGAGCAGATGCCCGTAGCGGTCGAGCACGGTCACGACGGAGCTGTGGCCGGCTCTGGCTGCGATCTCTCGAGGGCTGGCACCCGCCGCGATCCACAGTGCGACAGCAGTGTGCCGGAGGTCGTGTGGACGAAGGTGCTCGAGGCCGGCCTTCCGTACCGCCGGCTCCCACACTGGGTGTCGCCAGTTGGACAGTCGGGTCGGGTCACCTTCGGACGAACGGAAGACAAGATCCTCTGGGCTCGTGGGCAACCCTGAGCGGATGGATGCGACCTCTGCCGGTGGGCGGCGGAGGCTCACCGGCAGAGACCCACCCTGTGAGGCGACGCAAGCGGGATCGCGTTCGCCTAGGACAGGTCTAGCACTGTCAGGAGACCTTCACTCGGGTACGGTCGGTGCTGCCCCCATCACACCTGCCTCCCCTGCCCCTCGTAGGTGGGGGTGGTGGGGGCACATTCCGCCCCCCTGCCCGACGCCAGGCCAGCTGAGGAATCCCCTCTTATTACCGCTGACCCGACGACACGGTCAGGTCTACACCTATTTTGGGACCACCTCGACGGGCACCACAATGCCCTCACACCTAACCCCCGGCAGGCCCACTTCATCGGCTCTGGAACAACAACTTTCCGGCCCCGCCAACGCCCAACGACACCGAATCGCCAGGGGGCGTAGTCTCCGAGTACCTCTTTCGACAAGTAGCGAGGTTGAGATATGACCCCGGCTGAGTTGTCGACCGCCGTCGGATCGGTCGAATTCGTGACTCCGACGTGCCCCACCTGCTGCAGCTTGGACGTTCGACGGCTGCTTGCCACTACTCCAGCCAGGCCCGAGGTTCACGCCGTGTTGCGATGCTGGACGTGCGATGGCGGATGGGAAATGGATGGACGTGTACTGATTGACGAGTTCGAGATTCAGCAGATTCAATTCGCTATTGAGTGAGCGGGCGGATCCGCTGGACTGAGTCCAGGTCCGCCCTGTGGCCGTTGCAGGACTCCACCGTGTGCCACAGGCTGGGTCGGCGGGCAATCCTGAGTCGGTGGTGAAGCGACCACCGAGCGAGGTTCCCTCTGGCCAATGCCTCCCGAGCAGCTCACAATCCACTTGTCGGTCGGCATGCGGCCCTCCGAGCCGCTTGTCGGGTCGACCAACGCTCGGTGCGCGGGTGGGCTGAGAGGTGCAAGCCCACCCGCTCCCGAGCCAAGGGTGCCGGCGATCGTGACGAAGGACCACCGTCGCCGAGCCTGTTGAGGGGCTTCTCTCCCGATCTCACTGCGGGCCACATCTTGGAGAGCGTTGACGCGCAGCTGTGACCCCCACGCCTTCCGTTTCAGCGGCTTTCGGGGCAATCCTGAGCGGAGCGGAGCCGTCCCAGCGATCCTCTGGACCGAGTCCAGATCGGCTCGGTGCCCATCGCAGGACTCGACGGTATGCCACTTGCCGGCCCGATCTTGGAACCGCCGACGCCACTCGGTGATGCAGGGGCAGTGCTGGGCGTGCTCAGTCCTGTCCTCGGCTCGGATCAGCCGGAAGCACTGCTCCGTCGTAAGGTAGAACGCCTCGGCGTAGTGGGCCAGCTGGGCCATAGTGCCAGGCTAGGGCGAGCCGGTAACAGGGAGCCTAGGCTCGGCGAAACTCCGACGGAGGAGCTGACGATGACGCTGGCCCAAGCAAAAGAGAAAATGGGTATTGCGGTTGGGTATCTGGCGGCCAGCCCCTACCCGCTTCCCGACCGGCACTGCCAGGCCGTCGCCCAGTCCATGACTCAGGCTGTCCACGATGCCGAGGAGCAGGGCCCCCAAAACGCTCGCCAACGATTAGGTGAATAGGGACCGTGCTGGACTCCCAGTCCCGTCCTCGGCACGGATCAGCCGGAAGCAGTGCTCCGACTCGAGCGAGAACGCCTCGCAAGTAGTGGGCCAGCTGGGCCATGGGGCCAGGGTAGGGCGGGGGAGTGACTACTGGTCTGCGACGAGATCCAGCCTGGGGTTGTCCCGGACATATTGAGTGATCTTGTCAATCGTCGCCATTGCTAGAGAGCGGAGCTTCAACATCTTGCCGGATGCAGGCGCGATTCGAGCCTCCGGACGATCGCTCACCAAGGTTGCCGCTTCGCCATAGATTTCCTCCTGGGTCCCTGCGAACACCTTCCGCAAACCCTCCGGGACAAGCAGGGGATCCAGCCTGTGCCGGAGCCCCATGTCAGCCACCGTTTCCAACATCGCTAGGGCAACCGTCATGGATTCGGCCGAGTAAATCTCTTGAAGCTTGGTCTCATCTACGAGTTGGGCAGCAATCGCCGCCACAGCATTGTCTTCCGAGACGACGTCAGGAATATCAAAAGCTCGCCGCATGTAGAGTCGCCAGACTTCCGCCGGTTTCGCCATGATCTGAGTCTGACACGGACGTGACACACAACCTCGACAACACAGGGTCACAACCGGTAAACGCCGGTTAGGCTAAATCCCTACTCAGCCTTCGAAATGGCATATCTCGGGAGGTCAGAGAATCGGCTCCTAGCGCCTTCACACGGCTGAGGTCGGAGGTTTGAGCCCTCTAGCGCCCACTCCGACAGTTCGGTGCCGCAAGGAACGTGCCGCCCGGCCGGGCGGCCGAACTTGAGAGACATATCTCGGCTCAGGCGTCAAACCCGGTTGCGCAACCGGTGTGGCTTGGGCAGGATCAGGGGTGCGAGGGTCCTTGGGTGGAGGTGGCGGTATGGAGTACCCGACTGAGGACGAGATCCGGGCCATGACGAACAGGGAGTTTGCCTCGCTGATTCGCTCGCAGGCCGAGATGATCGACCGGAGTCTGCACCGCGGCGATCGTCCGTTTGCGGAGACCCAGACCCTCCCGCTCAAGCTCTGAAGCCTCGGACCAGTAGCCGCGCCCGGGCTCGACGGCCTGAACGGTCCCGCCGGGCGAGTTCCAGTCCTGGCTGGATGCCTCCGGGAAGGCCGACTCGGCGTTCTAGGCCGGTGGGTCCTCTCCCGTCTCCAGCAGCGTCTTGAGTGCGGAGAGCACGCGGGGCCACCCCGGGGTCGGCGGTCAGAGCCTTCCGGGGTGTGGGCCGAGCCGCGCCGTCCCATTGTTCAACTCGACGGCAATCCTGCTGTGGAGTGCAACAGAAATTCCGAAAAGTCGTCGGAATGGCATGGATCCGAGCCTCGGCCGTGGGTAGGTTCAGTGGTGCTTGCGACCAAAGGTAGGCGGCAGGCTCGGGGTTGAGCGGTCTCGGTCTGGTTCGAGGCGGTAGTTGTTTCGGGCGCCATGCCCAGATGGTGTCCGGATCCGCAGAGGAGCCGTCCATGGATCGTGTCGTCCGGATGGGTACGAACGTCTTCCGGTGGCTGATCGGCGACGGGGCGCCACTCGGACGCCGTACCCGTGCCGCACTGGCCGGTGTCGCGGCGCTGCTCCTCGGCGTCGGAGCCGTTGCCACCGGGGTCCTGCAGGGATCGGGCGGCAGCACGGCGTACGGCACCGGCGGGCACTCCCCGGCTGCCGGCGGCTCGGCCGGTCGCGAGACGGACCAGGCGCCGTTCACCAGTCCGCCACCCGCCGCTCCGGGCCACACCGTGCCGTCGGCCGGGGCCCCCGGTGGCCCGACTTCGGGGTCCCGTCCCGGCGGACTGCACGCCCTCAGCCTGACGCCGGTCCTGGGCATCATCAGGCCGCCGTCGTCCGGTACGGCGCACGGATCCATGCCGGTCTCCGGCACCGGCGCGCTGGGCGCCCGGTCGGCCAACGGCCCCTCATCGCCCTCCACCGCTCCGGGCACATCGACCGACTCGGCCACCACCGCGGCGGCGCCGGCCACGGCCACCCCGCCGCCTACCGCCGCCCCGACCGGCGTGTCGGTGGACCAGGGCACCGGGTGGCTCCAGGTCTCCTGGGAGGCCCCGCCCCACCCCGACAGTGTGCTCCAGGCCTACAACGTCTACGTGGCCACCACGCCCGGGGGCGAGGGACCCATCCCGGTCAACGGGGCGTCACTGGTGTTCGGCACCACGTACACCGTCTCCCACCTTCCCGTCGACGCGACCTACTACGTCACGGTGCAGGCGTTCGGCGGAGGTGGGTTCTCGCCGGCATCGGCTGAAGCCACGGCCGCCCCGGATCCGGGTCCACCCACCTCGAGTGTCCTGGCCGGCCCGGTCGTGGCCGCAACGGCCACGCCGGACGGTTCCGGCTACTGGCTGGTCGACGGGCGAGGTGACGTCTCGGCCCATGGCGGGGCATCGTTCTACGGCCCGGCCACGGCCCTGTCGATCGAGGCACCGGTGGTGGGTATGGCCGCCACGCCCGACGGGCGGGGCTATTGGGAGGTGACGGCCGACGGCCAGGTCTACGCGTTCGGGGATGCCGGCTCATTCGGCTCGGTCAGCAATCCCTCGACCGGCGGGCTCACCTCCAGCGACCCCATCGTGGCCATGGCCCCCACCCGTGACGGACGGGGCTACTGGCTGGTGGCTGTCGACGGCGCCGTGTTCCCGTTCGGGGATGCCCCGTTCCTGGGCTCAACCGGGGCACAGGCGTCCTCGGCCCCGATCGTGGGCATGGCCCTGGACCCGGCCACGGGCGGCTATTGGCTGGTGGACAATCGGGGTGGGGTGTTCGGGTTCAACGCACCCGACGTGGGCTCGATGGCCGGCCAGCCGCTCGACGCTCCGGTGATCGGCATGGCCGCCACCGGCGACGGACAGGGCTACTGGTTGGTGGCGGACGATGGAGGGGTGTTCGCCTTCGGGGATGCCGTCTTCGCCGGCAGCGGACCGGACTTCGGTTCCGGCCCGGAGGGTGCTCCCGGCTCACCGATGGTGGGTATGGCGGCCGACCTGGCCACCGGCGGGTACTGGCTGGTGGAGTCGGACGGAAGCGTGTTCGCGTGCAGCGCACCCTTCTTCGGATCGGCCTGACCTCGGGGCTCCCGAGATCGGCTGGATCGGACGTACGGGTCCGTCACGAGCGGCCCCACCGGTCTGCACGGGCCCGTCGGTGGCCGGTCAGGTGGCCGCCTGCACCTGGCGGTCGGCCACGGTCAGGTAGCTGACGCAGCCCACGATGAGGAGGCCGAAGAGCAGACTGGCCACCCCGTCACCCCATCCCAGCCCACTGACGTGCTTGGGCTTGCCCAGCCAGTCGGCGATGGAGGCTCCGAGGGGCCGCGTGAGCACGTAGGCGGTCCAGAAGGCCAGGATGGCGTTCAGGTGGAATCGCCAGAAGCCCACGGCGGGCACCAGCATCAGGGCGGCGAAGAGCACCGCCGAGGTGAGGTAGCCCAGTCCAAGGGTGGTGGCGGTGAAGTCGCCGGCCGCCGTGCCCAGGGCGAAGGTGGCCATCACCGCCGCCCAGTAGAAGAGCTCCCGTCGGGGGGTGACGATGCTGTGGATGGACAGTGTCCCCTCGACCCGGTGCCAACTCACGAAGACCACGGCCAGCACCACGGCGAACAACACGGTGGAGACGGCGTAGGGGACGTGGAACTGGATGTGCAGGACGTCGGCGGCCATGGTGCCGACGATGGCCACCATGAGTACCGTGATCCAGTAGATCCACGGGATGTACCGGTCGGCCCGGAACTGGAGGACGAGGGCACCGAGCAGCACCACCGCGCCGATGCCCACCGCCACCACCGGGTCCATCCGCTTGACCAGGAAGTCGGAGGTGGACTCACCCATGGCCGTGGTCAGCAGCTTGGTCACCCAGAACAGGGCGGCGATCTCGGGAACCTTGCTCAAGGTCCGGCGGCTCAGATCCATGGCTGCGAATGGTAGGACAGTGGACGCCGGGCCGGACGGCAACGACAGGGGCGGCGACTGGGTGACAGAGGACCGGGTCCGCTCCGGTCTCGGGTCACCGGCCCGCGGCACCCCGGGCGGTCCAGCCAGCTCCGGCGTGTCCCCGGATCAGTCGAACTTGCCCAGTCCGCGCAGCCAGGCGGTGGTGGCCACCAGCCCGTCGTCGAGGCTGATGGGGTCGTAGCCCAGCCGCTTGTGGGTCTTGGACTCGGGGAGGCTGCGCCGCACCCGCCGGTCGGTGGCCGCCTTGGCGGCGATGGCCACCAGGGTGGGGCCGTAGACCCTGGCCAGTTCGGGATCGTCCGATGGCTCGATGTCGGCGACCCGGTGCTCCATCCCGGCCAGCTCGCAGATGCGGCTGCAGGCCTCGGCGGTACTCACCACGTCCTCGGGCCGGCCATCGAGCATGTACCGCTCACCGGCGACGCCGCGGTCGAGGGCCAGGATGCAGCCCCGGGCCACGTCGTCGGCGAAGACCCAGCTCACCGGGAACCGGAGGTACTGCTCGATGCGCTGTCGGAGGGCGGACAGGAGCACCCGGTTGAAGCTGGTCCGGCCCAGCGCGTTGCTGACCACGGGGGAGGGGCCGAAGATGGCCCCGGGGTGGGTGGTGACCACATCCTGGCCGGCCGCGGCGCGGGCCATGGCGTCCTCGAACGCGGCCATCTTCGTGAGCGTGTACGGATCGGAACTGGGAGCCTTGGACACCGGGGCGTCCTCCCGCTCCAGTCCACCCGAGGTGTCGAAGAAGGTCCCGGTGCTGACGGCCACCACCCGGCGCATGCCGAGAGCCTCGCCCGCGTCCAGTACGTACCGGGTCCCGTCCACGTTGACCGCCCGGAACGGCTCGATGTCCTGGCTGGCCCCACCGAGCAATGCCGCGCAGTGGATGGCTGCGTCGCTGCCCACCGCGGCCCGCCGCACGTCGTCGGCGTCGGTGATGTCACCGGCGACGACCTCGACGCCCAGCTCGGCCAGGGGCCCCGTGTCCGCGCCCTCCCGGGCCAGGGCCCGGACGGAGTCGCCCCGCTCCACCAGGAGCTTGCAGACATTGGCCCCGGCCAGGCCGGTGGCCCCGGTGACGAAGACCGTCTCGCTCATGCCGGCGCCTGCTCGGCCACGGTGACGGCCACGGCCGGAGCGCGGGAGTCGGCGTAGGCCGCGTCCACCTGGTCGGGGTCGAAGGGGATGACCGGCGGACTCGAGCCGAACACGTCCAGGGTGTGGATGAAACGGTGGGTGCCCATGGCGTTGGCACAGGTGAATCCCAACTCGACGATCTGGGCCGCCGTGAAGACCTCGCCCAGCCGACGGTACGTCTCGTCGTCGATGGCGTGGTGGTCGGCCGAGAGCAGATCGAGGAACTCCACGGCCAGACGCTCCTGGTCGGTCAGGTCGGAGTGGCCCGGGGCGATCAGGCACGCCACGTCCTCGTCGGTGATGGAGTCGTGCTTGCGGGACTGCATGCACGGCTGGCACTCACCCAGTTGGGCACTCCTGATCCGGATGAGCTCGAGGATCCGACCCCCGAGGAGGCTCTGCTTCCCCCAGGCGCTGCGGGCCATGCTGGTCTGGATGATCTGGGCTGTCCGGTAGGCAAAGATCTGCAGGGGGACCGGGGTGGCGTACGTGCCGTCGGCCACACCCTCCTCGATGATGCGTCGAGGCTCCTCGGCCAGCTGGTCCATCGGGATCGGCTCGATCCGTGGCATACACTCCCCCTCTCGATCGGTGTGACCGATCATTCTTCGTCGGTGATAATGCTCCTATGGCGAACCTATAAGGATCGAGGTCCCCTTGTCCATGAACCCCTCCGCAGCCCTCCTGACCGACCGGGTAGCCGTCGTGACCGGTGGAGGGGCGGGGATCGGCCGGGGCATCGCTGTCGGTCTGGCTGCCTTCGGGGCCCGAGTGGCCATCTGGGAGCGGGATCCCGAGACCACCGCATCGGCCGCGGAGGAGGTCGGTGGACTCGGCATCCCCACCGACGTCCGCCAGTCCGCGGAGGTGGACGAGGCCCTGGCCCGCACCACCGCCGAGCTCGGCCCGGTGAGCATCCTGGTCAACAACGCCGGCGGTGTCTTCGTCTCCTCCCTGCTGGAGACGTCCGAGAACGGTTTCGACGCCCTCTACCGGGCCAATCTCAAACACGTCATCGTCTGCACCCAGCGGGCGGCCCGGTCCATGGTCGAGACCGGCGTCGGCGGGAGCATCATCAACATCACCTCCATCGAAGGAGTGCGGGCCGCACCCGGCTACGCCTCCTACGCGGCGGCGAAGGCCGGGGTCATCAATTTCACCAAGACCGCCGCCCTGGAGCTGGCCCCCTACGGCATCCGGGTCAACGCCCTGGCCCCGGACATCACGCTCACTGAGGGGATGATGGCGGTGGCCCCGCCGGGGGCCCAGACCACGTTCGGCCTCACGGTGCCCATGGGTCGGGCGGGCCACGTCGACGAGATGGCCGGGGCCGCCGTGTTCCTGGCCGGTTCGATGTCCAGCTACATCACGGGACAGACCATCCACGTGGACGGCGGGACCCAGGCCGCCGGTGGGTGGACCCATCATCCCGAGACCGGTGCCTACATCCTGGGCTCGGCCTGAGTCGCCGGCGGCCGGCGACCCGCACCGGCTGCCACGCCGGCTGCCGCGCCCGCTGCCGCGCCGGCCCGTCCCGGTGGGGGCTCACTCCTCCCGGCCGAGGCTCCCGACGTGAGCCGACATGCCGCCGTCGACGGAGATCATCTGGCCGGTGATGTAGCGCGACTCCTCCGAGGCCAGGAACACAACGAGGTTGGCGATGTCGTCCGGCTCGCCCAGATGGGTGGTCAGGATGGCACGGCGGAGACCGGCCAGGATGTCCTCGTTGAGATGGGCCCGCACGGCGTCGGTGACGATGAGCCCGGGCACGATGGTGTTGACCCGGATGTTCTCCTTGCCGTGGGCGGTGGCCACGTACATGGTCAGGGTGTTGACCCCGGCCTTGGACACCCCGTAGGCGGTGCGGGTGCGGTCGCCCTTCAGGGAGGCACCCGAGGACATGTTGATGATCGAGCCCCCACCGTGACGGACCATCTCGGGGATGGCGTGCTTGCAGGTCAGCATCTGGCTGGTGAGGTTGACGGCCAGCGTCCGCTCCCAGACCTCGAGGGCCAGCTCGGTCACGGGTGTGTCGCGCGGTCAGTGCGTCGGAGTCGGTGAGCGCGGCGTTGTTGTGCAGGATGTCGAGCCGTCCGAACTGGTCGGCCACGGACCGGACGGCACCGACCACCGCCGCCTCGTCGGAGAGGTCGACGGCCACGGCGAGCGCCCGGCCGCCGCGGTCGCGGATCTCCCCGGCCACCCGTTCGGCCCCGGCCCCGT
Organism: uncultured Acidimicrobiaceae bacterium; assembly: GCA_963812525.1. Lineage (GTDB taxonomy): Bacteria > Actinomycetota > Acidimicrobiia > Acidimicrobiales > RAAP-2 > Bog-756. The sequence goes on along the minus strand of CAWEVL010000011.1, from coordinate 760,895 downwards.
CGATGTCGAGCACGGCCACCGAGGCACCCTCGCGGGCCAGGGCCCGCGCCGTGGCGCTGCCGATGCCGCCGGCCCCTCCGGTGACCACGGCCACCCGGCCCTCGACCCGCCCGTGGCCGTCACCGCCCATCTCGGACCCATCCTCGCCGGAGGTCGGACCGGCACCGGCCGGTCGGCATCGCTGTGGTCATGGTCCCCCCTCTGCGCCACCAGGACGCACGACGGTCGGTTGGAATGTGGGCACCGCTCTCCCGACCTACCCCACCGCCTCGCGGCGAGTGCCCCGGCGAGTGTCCCGGGGGGTGCCCGGGCGAATGTCCCGGCGAGCCTCCGGAACGACGGCCGGGAGTTCCCCTAGGGGGCCACCAGCACCAGTGAGAAGAGCAGGAACGTCATCGTACCCAGCAGGAATCCCGACACCGCGGCCACCGTCCCGAACGCCGCCGGACGGACCCGTCGGGCCACGGCCACGATGAGCGGGAAGGCGGTCAGTAGCACCCGGGGACGGGCGCCGACCATGTTGGAGTCGAAGGCCGAGAGCAGGATCCCGACGGTGTAGATCCAGATGATGGCCGGTGGTCGCCACCGGGCCATCAGGTACAGGCCCACCAGGGCGAACACCAGGCCCAGGGCGGGAACCACGGCCTCCAGGTCGTGGGGGTGGGTCAGGGACTGCCGGACGACGAACACCGTGTCGTGGGAGAAGCCGGTGCCCCCCCACTGGTCCCGCTCCACGTGGTACCAGCGCTGGATGTCGCCGGTCGCCTGCCACAGGTAGAGGAAGTAGGCACCCACACCGGCCAGGGAGAGCGCGGGGGCCAGCAGCGCCCACCAGTCCCGGTCCCGCCGCACCGCCACGGCGGCCGCCCACAGCGAGCACGCCACCAGCACCAGGGCTTCGGGATGGACCCCGGTGGCCACCCCGGCGGCGCACCCGGCCACCAGCCACCGCCGCTGGAGCAGGGCCAGCAGGCTCACCGCGCAGAGCAGGACGGCCAGGCCCTCGGAGTACACCATGGACAGGACCACCGCGCCGGGGAAGAACACCCAGAGCACCACGGCCCGGTCGGCCACCGCCTCGTCGCACAGGTGACGCACCAGGTGCCAGAGGGCCACCGAGGCGGCGGCCGCGAACACGAAGGCCAGCGCCACCCCGACCACGATGGGGGTCAGCCCGGTGACCTCGGACACGCCTCGCAGCAGCAGCGGCCACACCGGGAAGAACCCATAGGCCGACCCGGGGGCGATGGGGAACTGCGCCGCGGGGGGCGTGTAGCCGTGTCCGGCGATGAGCAGGTACCAGCTCCCGTCCCACGATCCCAGGGCCTGGAGGAACAGCGAGGCCCTGGGCACCGTCGGCCACGGCCCCGCGAAGTGGCGGGTGGCCAGGCCCTGGTTGACCACCAGCACCGATCCGAGGCCCATGGCCACGACCAGCCGGGACAGGGTGAACGCCCCGAGTGTCCGGCCGAGCATGCCCAGGGTGGCGGCGTTGCGTCGGGGCCACGGGGTCTCCCGGCGACGGTCCATGCGGGAGCCAGGGCCGCCGCCCGGCCCGCTGACGGCCGACCCCGGCTCCGGGGCAGCCACCGCACCCGCACCCCTGGCAGCCCCGGTGACGGTTCCCGTTCCTGCAGGTCCCGATGCCGAGCCGTCCCGGTCGGCCGGCACGGGTACCGTGCCGTCGTCGGTGGTCGGACCGGTCACTCGGTCACCCTAACCCTCGAGGTGTCCCGAATTGATGACCGCTACTCGGCCGCTTCGGCCAGGGCCTCGGCCAGCGTGGGATGGACCAGCATGGACTCCACGATGTCGTTGACCCCCAGCCCGCCGGTGACCGCCACCGCCAGGACGGAGATGAGCTCCGACGCGTTCCGGCCCACGATCGACCCGCCCAGCACGATGCCGGTGGCCGGGTCGGTGATGATCTTCACGAAGCCCCGGGCGTCATGGTCGATCAGGGCCCGGGCGCTTGCCGCGAAGGGGACCTTGGTGACCCGGATCTTCCGGCCCTCGGCGAAGGCGTCGGCTTCAGCCAGGCCGACGTCGGCGATCTCCGGCTCGGTGAAGATGGCCGACGGGGCGCTCTCGTAGTTGGGGTGGCGGTGGGTCACGGTGTGGCCGCCCACCACGTACTCGGCCACCTTGCGACCCTGCATGGAGGCGACCGACGACAGGGGCAGCTTCCCGGACAGGTCGCCGGCGGCGAAGATATGGGGCAGGTTGGTCTGGCAGTGGCGGTTGATGGGAACCGTGCCGTCCCCGGCCATCTCCACGCCCGCAACCTCCAGGCCCAGTCCCTCCGAGTTGGGCACCGAGCCGATGGCCAGCAGGGCGTGCGAGCCCGGTTCCACCCGCCCGTCGTCGCAACGGACGACCACGCCCCGGTCGTCCTGGTCTACCCCCACGGCCCGGGCCCCCTTGAGCAGGTGGACACCCCGACGGGCGAAGTCGGCCTCCAGCACGGCGGCCACCTCGGGGTCCTTCCGGGGGAGTACCTGCTGACGGCTGACGATCAGCGAAACGTCGCAGCCGAGCGACGAGAACATGTGCACGAACTCCACGCCGGTGACCCCCGAGCCGATGACCACCAGGCGGTCGGGCAGGACGTCGGGCGGGTAGGCGTCGCGGGTGGTGAGCAGCCGGTCTCCGGTGGGATCGGCCCAGGCCGGGACCCGGGGACGGGACCCGGTACTGAGCAGGATGGCGTCGGCCTCGAAGGTCACCGGACCCTCGGCCGTGTCGGCCACCACCGTGTGGGCGCCGACGAGCCGGGCCGTGCCCCGGATGACGGCCACGTGCTGGCTGCGCAGGATCGTCTCGTTGGTGGCCTCCAGGTGGCCGACGATGGTGGTGATCCGGTCGCGCAGCAGCTCGAGGTCGAGCGCCCCACCGGCACCGGCGACGCCCATGCCGGCGATCCGCCGGAGGTAGGACATGGCCCCGCCGGTGGCGATCATGGCCTTGGACGGGATGCAGTCCCAGAGGTTGGCGGCTCCGCCGACGACATCCCGTTCGATCAGGGTGACGTCGACACCCAGGCGGGCGGCGTGGGTGGCCGCCTGGGTGCCGGCTGGACCACCACCGATGATCACGAAGCGCATCGGGTCAGGCTACGTCGGTGGGGGCCGGACGTGAGGGGGATCGGCGGTCGGGCCGACGCCACTCCGAGCCCGGGCGTCGCTACCATCCCGGCAGGGCTTCCCCAGGGGTCCAGCACCATGCCGCCGCCGGCGTCGCCGTCCGGGCCACCGGGAGCCGAGGGCCGTCGGTCCGGTGTCCCAGGCCACCGAGCAGAATCGTCACGTGGACCATGAACCGCCGCCGGAGTGCCAAGGAGGAAAGACGCCGGATGGTGCGGCGACGACGACGCGTGGTCGTGCTCCTGATCCTGGTGGCCGGCGTCGTAGTCGCCGTGGCGGCGACTACGGACGGCCCCGCACCGACGTCGTCGGGAGAGTCCCTCGACGCGGCGATGTTCGCGGCCGGCTCGTGCCAGGCCTTCGCCCCGACGTCGGGGGACCGCCATGAGACCGTGTTCCTCGACGCCGGTCACGGGGGGATCGACCCCGGCGGCGTGGGCACCACCCTGTCGGGCCGCACCATCGAGGAGGCCACCGAGACCCTCCCCGTCGAACTGGAGGTCCGCGAGTTGCTCCGGGCCGAGGGCTACCGGGTGGTGGTGTCCCGCACCACCGATGGCACCGTCCTGCGCCTGGGCCCGGCGGACACCTCGGGCGACCTCCTGACCCTGACCGGTGCCCACGACGACGTGGCTGCGCGCGACATCTGCGCCAACGACGCCGGCGCCCAGGTGATGGTGGGGATCTACTACGACGCCGGGGCGTCACCCGACAACGCCGGCAGCCTCACCGCCTACGACACCGCCCGGTCGTTTGCCTCGGCCAACCGACGCCTGGCCGTCCTCGTCCAGCACGACGTGGTGGAGGCCATGGGCGCCCAAGGTTGGGCCATCCCCGACGACGGCGTCCAGACCGACGGGAGCCTCGGGTCGTTCGTGGGGAACGCCGGTGACGGCGGCATCGCCGGTCGGGCGGCGGCCTACCATCACCTACTCCTGTTGGGCCCGGCAGCCCCGGGGTACTTCTCCACGCCGAGCCAGATGCCCGGAGCGGTCGTCGAACCCCTCTATCTCACCGACCCCTACGAGGGCTCCATCGCCAACAGCCCGATTGGACAGCAGGTGATCGCCCAGGGCATCGCCACCGCGGTGGAGCAGTTCCTCACCCCGCCGCGCCCGTCGGGTCCATCGACGACCGCCGGCTGACGGCCGGGCCGGCCCGGGTCCTCCGACTGCCGCGTCACTCCGGAGCCGCCCCTCCGCCCCGCTGGGCCGCCCGCCGCTCGAGGATGTCCTTCCAGTTGATGAACGGGAGGACCGACACCCCGGCCAGCAGGATGAGCTGCACGGCGATGGACCACGGGGACCCGAAGATCCGTCCGACCACGTCCCCGAAGTGCCGCTCGGCCAGGGAGGCCAGCGACAGGTAGATCGAGTAGCTCACCATGCGCCCGGTCAGGAAGGCCAGGGTCAGCGGGACCAGATTCATCTCCAGCAGGCCGGCGGCGATGAACAGCTGGGCGGAGGGCAGGGGCGAGACGGCGAAGAAGGCGAGGGTGGCGATCAGGCCGGCCTTCTTCTTGAGCAGGGCATCGCTGGCTGCGGCCAGGTTGTCCCGACGCTTCTCACTCAGGTGGCCCCGGAAACGGCGGGCACCGACGGCCAGGAGGTACCGCCCCGAGGAGGCGGCGACGGCGCCGACGACCACCAGGGCCACGGGATTCAGGTGCCAATTGAGCCGGGCGAAGACCAGCAGGGTCCAGGTGGGTGGACCGAAGGCCGGGAGCAGGTTGACCCCGAACACGATCAGGAAGACGTAGACGTACTGCATCAGCCTCGGCGACCTTAGGCCGTCCCCGTCCCCGTGGCCGTCTCCGGATCGGAGTGGTGGCCCCGACGAGCAGTCGGCACCCGGACCGACGTCGGGGTCCGGTCCGCCGCAGCCGAGCGGGTAGATTCCCGAAGGTGGAGGTCCGGTCGCTGGCGTTCCGTACGGACCTCATGGTCCGCCGGCTGGCCGGCTCGATCATCGTTGACCAGGGCCGCCACCTGGTCGTGCGAACACCGGCGCGCCCCTGGTACCACTGGGGAAACTTCCTCCTGCTGGACGCCTTACCGGTGGGGGAGGCCATTGAGCCCTGGATCGACCTGTTCCGCGCCGAGTTCCCCGGTGCGGGACATGTCGCACTCGGGATCGACGGGACGGAGTTCCGTGAGCCCCTCGCCTTCCCGGCCTCGGTCGGCCTGGAGGCGGATCCGTTCGGCGTGGTCCTGACCGCCCGTCGGCCACCGGACCCGGGGACGGCGGAGGGTGATCCGGTCATCCGACCTCTGCACTCGGCCGAGGACTGGCGCCAGGAGCTGCAGCTTCGCCGGGACGAGAGCGCGGAGGACGGTCCCCTGCCACCTCATCACGCGGAGTACCTCCGGGGCAGCACGGTCGAGGCCTCCCGGTTGGTGGACCAGGGGCGGGCCGCCTACTTCGGGGCGTTCGAGGGTGACCGGCTGTGTTCGGTGGTGGGCATCGCCTCGGACGGCCGCGGCGTGGCCCGGTACCAGAACGTCGCCACCCGGACCGAGTTCCGACGGCGAGGGCTGGCCTCACGCCTGGTCTCCGAGGCCGGGGCGTTCGCCATCTCGACGATGGGTGCGGAGCAGCTGGTCATCGTGGCTGACGTCGGCGGCCCGGCGGCCCGCCTCTACCAGTCCCTGGGCTTCGACCCGGTCGAGACCCACCTGGGGCTGTCGGTGTCCGTTCCGCCGGCCGAGGGGCGTCCGCCGGCCGAGGGGCGTCCGCCGGCCGAGGCGCGTCCGCCGGCCGAGGGGAGCCCTCCGGCCGAGGGGCGTCCGCACGGCTCTGGAACGGGACGCTGAACAGGGGGTCCTCCTGGAGGTCGAGCCGGGGAGTTGGGGGCGGTGGGGCCGAAGGCCGACTCGCCACGCTGCCGCGAAACGAAGTTGGAGAAGCGAGTGCTTACGAAATACTTCGAAAAATCTGGCAACTGACCTTGCAATTCGTAGTCCGGTGGCGAATTGTGAACATACTGTGACGACTCGGTGACGGACCTGTGCGATCGCGGCATTTGCATTACGGTCCTCCGTTACCGGCGGGTAAGCAGTGCGGTATGCCGTGGGCGATCGAGGGTGGCCGTGGATGGCCACCAGAAGGATGGGGACTCAGGATGCGTCGTACAGGGAGAATTCGAAAGACTGCCGGGATCGGGCTGGTGTTGGCGGCGGTCGTGGCCGGCACGCTGACGTTGGCCCCGACCACGGAGAGCGGTGCGTCCACGCCCACCTCCGCCACGTTCGCCGAAGTGCCGCAGTCGCAACCCAACTACATCTTCCCGTTCATGAGCCTGGCCTTCTTCAGCGTCTACAACATCTCCCAATTCCAACAGCTGATGTACCGGCCGCTCTACTGGTTCGGCAACGGCTCGACCCCCAATCTCAACCTGTCCATCTCGCTGGCGCAGAACCCGACCTACGCCACGGACAGTAAGTCCGTGGTCGTCAACCTCGACCCCTACAAGTGGTCGAACGGTGAGACGGTCACGGCGGAGAACGTGATGTTCTGGATGAACATGCTCCACGCGGAGAAGAACAATTGGGCCGGCTACTCGGCGGGCGCCCTCCCGGACGACATCGCGTCCATCACCGAGAACAGCCCGACCCAGCTGACCTTCAACCTGACCGGTCCGGTCAACACCTACTGGTTCACGTACAACGAGCTGTCCCAGATCACCCCCATGCCCAACGCCTGGGACATCACGGCCAAGGGCGGAGCCCCCAACTCGGGAGGCTGCGCCGCCGGCGCCTACGGCACCGTCGACAGCCAGTGCAAGGCGGTCTACACCTTCCTGTCCAAGCAGTCCGGGTACGATCCGAACAACCCCAAGGCAGGCAACAACTCGCTGTCCACCTACGCCACCAGCCCGATCTGGAAGGTGGTCGACGGTCCATGGAAGCTGTCCAGCTTCAACGCTTCGGGCAACATCACCTTCGTACCCAATCCGACGTACTCGGGCCCGATCAAGCCGACGCTCAAGAAGTTCATCGAGGCGCCCTTCACGACCGACGATGCCGAGTTCAACGCCCTGGTCGGGGGCAAGGTGGACGTGGGCTACCTGCCGGTGCAGGACGTAACCCAGCCCACCACCAACGCCCTCAAGGCCGGCCCCAACAACCCGAGGCTGACCAACTTCACCATGGACCCGCTCTACACCTGGTCCATCAACTACTTCCCCTACAACTTCAACACCAAGGGGACGGCGGGCAAGATCTTCAACCAGCTCTACTTCCGGCAGGCCGTGCAGTACCTGGTCGACCAGCCCCTCTACATCAAGAAGATCTACAAGGGCTACGCCGTGGGCACCTACGGCCCGGTGCCGGTCACCCCGGCGAACTCGTTCGTGTCCCAGGAGGTCCAGGACAACCCGCTCAAGTACAACCCGAGTATGGCTACCTCGCTGCTGAAGGACCACGGGTGGAAGGTCGTCCCGGGAGGCACGTCCACCTGTCAGTCGCCGGGCACGGCGGCCAACCAGTGCGGCGCCGGCATCCCCGCCGGAGCCAAGCTGTCCTTCAACCTCCAGTTCGCCAGCGGTACGGCCACGACCACCCAGTTGATGAACGCCGAGAAGTCGTCCTGGGCCCAGGCCGGGATCAACATGACCCTGTCGCAGGCGTCGTTCAACACGGTCATCGGCGTCGCCACTCCCTGCAAGTCGTGCTCGTGGCAGCTGGAGAACTGGGGCGCCGGCTGGATCTTCGCCCCGGACTTCTACCCGTCCGGGGAGTCGATCTTCCAGACGGGGGCCGGCTCCAACTCGGGGAACTACACCGACCCCACCAACGACGCCAACATCCTGGCCACCAACGTGACCCAGGCGCCGCTCACCCAGTACGAGAACTACCTGGCCGAGCAGGTCCCGGGTGTCTGGCAGCCCAACCAGGTCACCTCGCTCACCGAGATCCGCAAGGGCCTCAGCGGCGTCCTGCCCCAGAACCCCCTCCAGGACATCACGCCGGAGAACTGGCGGTACTGAGCGACGGAGGCCCCGATCGATGGGCGGCCGTCGATCGGGGCCACGATGTCGGCGGATGGCTCACGCCTGTGGCCTGCACTCCCAGCCCGTGTCATGCCCCTCCGCCCAACCGTTTCTGTAGGGAGGATGGATCGGATGGCTGAACGGCGATGACCGGCTTCCTCCTCCGCCGGTTCGGCCAGGCCATCATCGTGATCCTGGGCGTGATCCTGATCACCTTCATCCTGGCCAAGCTCATCCCCGGCGGCGAGGCCAAGGCCGTCCTGGGGTCCAAGGCCACGGCACCCAACATCGCCCGCTTCAACCGGCTCAACGGGCTGGACGCTCCGGTCGTCGTCCAGTTCTGGCGGTACGTCGAGGGGATATTCGCCCACCTCAACCTGGGCTACTCCTACAAGTACAACGAGGAGGTGCGCCAGGTCATCGGCCAGCGCCTGCCCAAGACCCTCACGCTGGTCGGGGCCTCGGTGCTCATCTCGTTGGTCGTGGCCATCCCCCTCGGCATCCTCCAGGTGGTCCGGCGGAACAAGCCCATCGACTACGTGCTGACCGGCAGCTCGTTCTTCTTCTACGCCATGCCGGACTTCCTGCTGGGCACGCTGCTGATCGTCTGGTTCGCCTTCGACCTGCACTGGTTTCCCGTGTCCCCACCCTCGGACGCCTCGGCCTGGGCCGTCTTCACCGACCCGAGGGCGTTCGTCCTCCCGGTGGTCACCCTGGCCGCCACCACGGTGGCCTCGTTCAGCCGGTACATGCGGTCGTCGATGATGGACGCCCTGGCCGAGGACTACATCCGCACGGCGCGGGCCAAGGGAGCGAGCAGCGGACGCGTGCTCTATGGCCACGCCCTGCGTAACGCCCTCATCCCGCTGATCACCCTGCTGGGGCTGTCGCTCCCCGCCATCGTCAGCGGCGCCCTCATCGTCGAGAACGTCTTCAACTATCCGGGGATGGGGCTGCTCACCGTGCAGTCCGCCTTCAACGACGACATCCCGGTGGTGCTGGGGACCACCCTGGTCATCACCGTGGCCACGGTGATCGGCTCGTTGGTGGCCGACATCCTGTACGCGGTGGCCGACCCCCGCATCCGACTGGGAGGGGAGTGACGTGAGCGATCCCGAGGACATCCATACCGACCGGATCTTCAACGACGAGGAGGCCCGCACGCCGCTGCCCATCGGGCACGGTCCCACCATGACCGGCGGGCAACTCAGCGAGGCCGACGCCCTGGTTCCCGAAGGGGGCGACTCGAGGACCACCGGCGGCGCCTTCCGCCAGATGTCCCGGGTCTTCCGCGAGAACAAGCTGGCCGTCGTGGGCGTCGGGGTGGTCATCTTCTTCGTGCTGTTCTGCTTCGTCGGCCCGCACGTCTATCCCACCAACCAGACCGACACCCAGCTGGCCCTGCAGAACTCCACGACCAACGCCCCACCGGGCAACGGGAATCCCCTGGGCACCGACGAGTCGGGCTTCAACATCCTTGGCCGGCTCATGTACGCCGGACAGGCCTCGCTCATCGTCGGGTTCGCCTCGGCCCTGGTGGCCACCGTGTTCGGCACGCTCTACGGGGCCATGTCCGGTTTCTTCGGCAACTGGTTCGACTCACTGGCCATGCGGATCGTGGACATCTTCCTGTCCATCCCGGTGTTGTTCCTGCTCATCGCCCTGGTGACCATCTACCACCAGTCCGAGGCGCTGCTCATCGTGGTCATCGCCTTCGTGAGCTGGCTGGTGCCGGCCCGGCTGATCCGCGGGGAGACCCTGTCCCTGCGCAACCGCGAGTACGTGCAGGCCGTCCGGGTCATGGGCGGCAGCCGGTCCCGGATCATCGGCCGGCACATCATCCCCAACTCCATCGGGACCATCGTGGTGTTCGCCACCTTCCAGGTGGCCGACTCGATCCTGTTGCTGGCCGCCCTGGGCTTCCTGGGGCTCGGGGTGCCCGCCCCCCAGACCGACTGGGGCACCATGCTGTCCAACGGGGTGGATGCCGCCGGCAATGGGTACTGGTGGCAGATCTACCCCGCCGGCCTGTGCATCGTGCTGGTGGTGGTGGCTTTCAACTACGTGGGCGACGCCCTCCGGGACTCGCTGGAGGTCCGGCTGCAGCAACGCTGACGGCGCGCCGCTCGGTGACGTTCAGGCCCGGGCGGCGGGGCCCACGGTGGCCAGGGTCACCGGGGTCTGGAGGGGGAAGTGGCAGGCGGCCACGTGGCCGTTCCCGAAGTCCGACAGCGGCGGCTCCAGCTCGCCGCAGACGTCCTGGGCGGCCGGGCAGCGGGTGCGGAAGCGGCAGCCCGAGGGCGGGTTGACGGACGAGGGCAGCTCGCCCTTCACCGTCGTGTCGCTCCGGGCCTTGGCCCGGGCGGTGGCCACGTCGGCCACCGGCACCGCGTCGAGCAGGCCCTGCGTGTAGTGGTGCGCCGGGTGGGCGTAGATCTCGGCCGCCGGGCCTCGCTCGACCATCTTCCCGAGGTACATGACCCCGATGGTGTCGGCCATGTAGCGGACCACGGCCAGGTCGTGGGAGATCATCACGTAGGTCAGGCCGTGGCGGCCCTGGAGGTCCTTCATGAGGTTCAGGATCTGGGCCTGGATGGAGACGTCCAGCGCCGAGACCGGCTCGTCGGCCACGATCATCTTCGGATCGAGGGCCAGGGCGCGGGCCAGGCCGATGCGCTGGCGCTGACCGCCGGAGAACTCGTGCGGGTACCGGTCCACCGACGTCCGGCTCAGCCCGACCTCGTCGAGCAGGGAGCCGACCTTCTCGTCCTGCCCCTCGCGGGAGCCCACCCCGTGCACCTTGAGGGGCTCGCGGATGATGGTGCCCACCCGCATCCGGGGGTCGAGCGAGGCGTACGGGTCCTGGAACATCAGCTGCAGGTCGCGTCGGCGGTTGCGCAGTTCGGTCGCTCCCAAGGACGACATCTCGTCCCCTTCGAAGCGGATGGACCCCGACGTGGGCCGGTCGAGGGAGACCAGCAACCGGCCCACCGTGGTCTTGCCGCAGCCGGACTCACCCACCAGACCGAAGGTCTCGCCCTGGCGGATGTCGAAGGTGACCCCCGAGACCGCCTTGACACTTCCCACCTGGCGGCGGAAGACGGCGCCGGACAGCACCGGGAACTCCTTGACCAGGTCGCGCACCTCGAGGATGTGCCCGGCCCGGCCCAGGGCGTCGCGGCGTCGGGACTGGTTGGCCGACAGCACCACCGGCGCGCCCGAGGTGGCCGTGGGCTCGGCCGCCGTCGGAACGTCCGCCACCCCGTCCCCGACCCCGTCGGCGGGCACCGCCGGCCCGGTTCGGGCGGCCGGCTCCACCGGGTGGAAGCAGGCGTAGCGGTGGACCAGCTCGCCACGGTCGTCGGTGTCGACCAGCGGTGGATCCTCAGCCCGGCACTGGTCGGTGGCGTATTGGCACCGCGGGGCGAACCGGCAGCTGGTGATGGTCTGGGAGAGGTCGGGCGGCAGGCCGGGGATCGAGGCCAGGCGCTCGTCCCGGCTCTGGTCCAGCTTGGGCACCGAGGCCAACAGGGCCTCGGAGTAGGGGTGGCGGATCCGGTTGAACAGCTCACCGGTCTCGGCCTCCTCGGCCACCTTGCCCGCATACATGACGACCACCCGGTCGGTTCGCCCGGCGATCACGCCCATGTCGTGGGTGATGAGGACCACGGCCATGGCCAGCTGTTGGCGGAGCTCGTCGATGAGGTCGAGGATCTGGGCCTGGATGGTGACGTCGAGGGCCGTGGTGGGCTCGTCGGCAATGAGCAGCTTGGGCTCACAGGCCAGCGCCATGGCGATCATCACCCGCTGACGCAGGCCTCCCGAGAGCTCGTGGGGGTACTGGCCCAGCCGTTCGGCGGGCTGGGGCATCTCCACCAGGCGCAGCACCTCGAGGGCCCGCTGTCGGGCTTGCTGGCGGCTCACATCCCGATGGAGCCTGACCCCCTCGGCGATCTGGCGACCGATGGACAGGGTCGGGTTCAGCGAGGTCATGGGGTCCTGCGGGATGAGGGCGACCTCGTTGCCCCGGACCTGACGCATGGCCTTCTCGTCCAACGTGGCCAGGTCCCGCCCCAGCAGGGAGATGGTCCCGCCGGTCACATGACCGTTGTTCGGCAGCAGCCGCATGACCGACAGCCCGGTGGTGCTCTTGCCGCAGCCGGACTCACCGACGATCCCGACGCTCTCGCCCTCGGACACCTCGAAGGAGACGCCGTCCACGGCCACGACGGAACCAACTCGCATGTGGAATTCGGTGCGGAGGTTCTCCAGCTGGAGGACCGGACGAGGCATCACCGGAGTGTACTCGGCCGGCCTTCCGTCCCCCGGTGGAGCGGTGTCCGCCAGGGGGCCCGGCCCGGCGCCAGACCCGCCACCGGGCCCCCGTCTGCCCGCCGGGTCGACGCCCGGACGGTCAGACGGCCACACGGTCCGACGGCCACACGGTCAGAGCGCCAGACGGTCAGACGGTCAGACGGTCAGGCCGGCCTGCATCCGCTCGGTGGCCTCCACGTACTCCTCGACCATGGAGAAGACCACATCCTTGGCCTTGCGAACGGCGGTGGCCCGTCCGATGACCTGGCCGCAGGGATTGAAGTTCACGTCCTTGGCCGCCTCGGGGTAGCGGTGACCCCGGGACACGGCCTCGATGGCCACCATCATCTGGAGCGGCATGGGCAGCGGGTCGGGGGTGTCCTCGGCCTCCCAGGCGTCGGTCCAGTCGTTTTTGAGCATCCGACAGGGCTTACCGGTGAAGGAGCGGGACCGCACCGTGTCGCGGCTGGACGCGGCCAGGTAGGTCTCCATCTGCTTGGGCGGGATGTCCGCCTCCTCGACGGTCAGCCACAGGGTCCCGGACCACACGCCCTGGGCTCCGAGGGCCAGGGCGGCGGCCATCTGTCGGCCGCTGCCCACGCCACCGGCGGCCAGCACCGGGATGGGGGCGACGGCGTCGACGACCTCGGGCCACAGCACGATGCTGCCGACGTCACCGGTGTGGCCGCCACCCTCCGAGCCCTGGCAGATGATGAAGTCGAGGCCGGCGGCCTTGTGGTTGAGGGCGTGCTTCACCGAGCCGGCCAGGGCCCCGATCATCAGGCCCGCCCCCTGGACCCGCTCGACCACGTCGGGTGGGGGAGTGCCCAGTGCGTTGGCGATCAGTTTGACGTTGGGGTGGGCCAGGGCCACGGTGAGCAGTCCGGCGGCGTGAGCCGCCGTCCAGCCGATCATCCCGTTCGAACGGCGCTCCTCCTCGGGGATCTCCGGCACCCCGTGATCGGCCAGGATCTTCATGGCGAAGTCCTTGTGCTGGGGTGGCACGAGCCCTCGGATCTGGGCCTCCAGCTTGTCGGGGTCCATCTCGTCCATGCCCTCGTACTTGGCCGGGATCACGATGTCGACCCCGTAGGGGCGGTCGCCGACGTGCTCGTCGATCCAGGTCAGCTCGACCTCCAGCTGCTCGGGAGTGAAGCCGATGGCCCCGAGCACCCCGATGCCGCCGGCGTTGGTGACCGCGGCCACCACGTCGCGGCAGTGGGTGAAGGCGAAGATGGGGAACTCGATGCCCAGCTTCCGTCGGATCTCGGTGTTCATGGCATGGCTCCTTGTGGGGTCGGTACTGGTTCTGGGGTCGGTACTGGTTCTGGGGTCGGTACTGGTTCGGCGGTGGGTGCGGCCGGGGAGGCTCGTCGGGTCGAACCGGCATCCGCGGTCGGCCGGACGGCGACCGGCAGACGCCGGCTGTCCCGGGGGTAGGTCACTCCGAGCAGGGCGGCCAGACCCCTGACGGCGAGGTCGTCGTCGACCGACGCCGGTTCGAGGCGCCGTTGCATGGCCAGCCCGGTGAGCAGTGCTTTGACCAGCACGGCCAGTTGATCGGGGTCGGCCACCGGATGGGCGTCCACCGCGGCCGACCATCCGGCCAGTCGACGCGCCGTGAACTGCCTGGCCTCGGCGTTCCGGGTCCGTACCACGTCGGCCACCGCCTCGTCGCGGGCCGCCCGCAGCCACAGCTCCTGCTCGAGGAGCGACCAGCTGACCGGACCCTCCTCGACGGTGCCGGCCACGGTGCCCCACACCGCGGCCAGCTGGCCGAGCGGCGACTCGGTCACCGCCACCTCGGCTTGGAGCACGGTCATGACCGAGTCCTTCCACGAGTCGAGTAGCGCCAGCAACAGGCCCTGCTTGCTGCCGAAGTGGGCGTACACCGCACCAGAGGTGCGGCCGGCGGCTCCGGCCACGGCGTCGACCGACACGGCATCAATCCCCTGTCCGGCGAAGAGCTCGGCGGCGGCCGCCAGCAGCCGCGTCCGTGTTTCGGCCTTGCGCTCCTCCTGGGTCTGCGACACATTCCCCCGAACCACCGGACCGCCCGTCCTTCGGGCGTCCCAGGGGGACAGTACATATATTGGAGTCGTTATGCAACCGGGCACTGCCACCGGGCGATGCAACCGTGCGGCGCGGCGCGGCCTCGGTACCGCCTGCCGACAGCCCACCGTTCCCCACTCCCGGCCGTCGACCGGTCACGACACGTAGAGTGACGAGAAACACCAGTCGACCACCACGGCCGGTCCGCACCGGCCCGTGCGAGGGAGGGAACGCCATGGCAGCGATGCAGACCGACGTAAGGGACAAGTTCTACATCGGGGGGGCCTGGGTCGAGCCCTCGGGCCGGTCCACCATCGAGGTGATCGACTCGACCACCGAGGCGGTGATCGGCACCGTCCCCGAGGGTACGGCGGCCGACATCGACGCCGCGGTGACCGCAGCCCGGGCGGCCTTCCCCGCCTGGTCGGCGACCCCGGTCGAGGAGCGGACGGCCCTCATGACCAAGGTCAGCGAGGCCCTGGGCGCCCGCATGGAGAGCCTGGCCGACCTCATCACCCACGAGGTGGGGATGCCCCAGGTGCTGTCCCAGCTGGTCCAGGTGGGGCTGCCCATGGCCACGTTCGGCTCGATGGGTCCCATCGCGGCCGACTTCACCTGGGAGCAGGAGGTGGGCAACTCCCTGGTGGTGCGGGAGCCGGTCGGCGTCGTCGGGGCCATCACCCCGTGGAACTATCCGCTGCATCAGATCGCCGCCAAGGTGGCACCGGCCCTGACCGCCGGCTGCACCGTGGTGGTCAAGCCCAGCGAGGTGGCCCCCCTCAACGCCTTCGTCCTGGCCGAGATCTTCGACGAACTCGGCGCCCCGGCCGGCATCTTCAACCTCGTCACCGGGGTCGGCCCGGTCGTGGGCGAGGCCATCGCCGCCCACCGGGACGTCGACATGGTCTCGTTCACCGGTTCGACCCGTGCCGGCCGGCGGGTGGCCGAGGTGGCCGTCAGCCACCGTCAAGCGGGTGGCCCTCGAGCTCGGCGGCAAGTCGGCCAACGTGCTCCTGGCCGGACGCCGACCTGGCCCAGGCCGTGCCGGACGGGGTGGCCAAGTGCTACGCCAACTCCGGCCAGACCTGCAGCGCGCTGACCCGCATGCTGGTCCCGCGGGAGCGGCTGGCCGAGGCCGAGGACCTGGCCCGGGACGCCGCCGAGACGTACACCCCGGGCGACCCGTTCGACGAGGCCACCCGGCTCGGACCCCTGGTCTCCGCGGTGCAGCGGGACCGGGTCCGGACCTACATCGACAAGGGCATCGGCGAGGGGGCGACCCTCCTCACCGGTGGGGCCGAGGCTCCCGACGGCCTGGATCGTGGGTTCTTCGTCCGCCCCACCGTGTTCTCGTCGGTGACCCCGGACATGACCATCGCCCGGGACGAGATCTTCGGACCGGTGTTGGTGATCATGCCCTACGACTCCGAGGAGGAGGCGGTCAGGATGGCCAACGACACCGACTACGGGTTGGCCGGCGGCGTGTGGTCGGGCGACCCCGAGCGGGCCAAGCGGGTGGCCCGGCAGCTCCGCACCGGGCAGGTCGAGGTCAACGGGGGCGGCTTCAACCCCATGGCCCCGTTTGGCGGCTACAAGCAGTCGGGCAACGGGCGCGAGCTCGGCGCCTTCGGGCTCGACGAGTTCCTCGAGGTCAAGTCGCTGCAGCTCTGAGGTCCGGATGCGGGGGGTGACCGGACCGGATCCGTCGGGATCGGCTCCCGACCGGCCCGCCGCGATGGACGACCGGCGGCCGTCACCGGACCCGCGGGGTCACATGCCCAGCTGGTCCTCGATGAGGCCGAGGTGGATCTGGGCGGCATCGGTGTAGGTCTTCTCGCCGATGAAGACGTGCTGGGTCCCGGTGTACATGTCCCGGAAGGCCCGCTCCAGCCGGCTCCCCTCCCGGATGGCCGTCGTACCGGCGGCCAGGTGGGCCCACTGGACGATCTCGCGGCTGGCCTCGGTGGCGTAGGTGGCGGCCACCCGCATCTCGGAGCGGAGCTCCGGGGTGAGATCCTGGCCGTTCTTCACCGCCTGCTCGGCGTCGGAGAAGGTGGTGACCACGAGGAGGCGGGCTGCCTTCCACATGGCCCGGTGATGGGAGAGGCCACGTTGGAACGACGCCTTGTGGGCGATGGACGCCTCTTCGCCCATGCGCACCTTGGTCAGGGCCAGCTCGGTGACGTCGTCGATCATCGACTTGGCCACGCCGAGGGCCCACGAGGCGTGCCCGGCGGCGGTGATGGGCATGAGGCCCATCCGGAAGGCCGGCGACCCACCCCGGTGGGGCGTGCGGGTGAACAGCTCGAAGGTCCGGTACCGGGGGACGAAGAGGTCGGTCACGTTGTAGTCGTACGAGCCCGTGCCCTTCAGGCCCTGGACGTGCCAGCCGTCGGTGAACACGATCTCCTGGCGGGGGATCACCGCCACCAGCAAGGGCGGGATCCCCTGGTCGTCGACGACCATCTCCCCGTCCACGGTGGGCATGAACCCGGCGGCCACGTACTCCGAGTGACCCGTCCCCGAGCCGAAGTTCCAGGCGCCGGTGATCCGGTAGCCGCCGTCCACCGTCTCGCCCAGCCCGTTGGGGAAGAACTGCCCACCGGCGGTCACCCGGTTGCCGTGGCCGGTGAAGACCTCGTCGAATCCCTCGTCGGGCAGATAGGCGGCGCAGGCCGCCGACGAGGGCAGGTTGGCGATGCCGATCCACCCGAGGGAGCCGTCCTGCCAGGCCAGTTCGATCCAGGTGTCGATCATCTCGGCGAATGACGGCTCACAGCCGCCGGCCTCGGTGGGATTGGCCCACTGCATGAGCCCGCTGTCCCACAGGGCGGCGACCGTGCGCCCGTTGAGGGTGCGGCGCCGCTCGGAGTCGGCCGACTCCTCGGCCACCAGGCCCCGGAGGGCACGGGCGGCCTCGGGTCCGTTGACGGTCACGGTGGGCATGGGCTTCCTCCTGGGCGCTGGGCGACGTCGAATGGGGTGGGTGGGGCCGGCCGCGGCCGTCGGACGGGAGCGACGCCGGTCACCGGGTCACATGCCCAACTGCTCGAGCAGGCCCACCCGGAGCCCGGCCGTGAAACCCCCGTCGACCACGAGGGCGTGGCCGGTGATGAACGAGGCGTCCTCCGAGGCGAGGAAGGCGGCCGCCGCGGCGATCTCCGACGGCCGGCCGAACCGCCCGAGGAGGTGCTCCTCCCGCAGCTTCTCCTGGTACAGGTTGAGCCCGTCCAGGTCGGTGACCGACCGCAGCATCGGGGTGTCGATGCCACCGGGACAGATGCAGTTGACCCGGATGCCGCGACGTCCGTAGTCGATGGCCATGGACTTGGTCAGCATGACCACCCCGCCCTTGGAGGCGTTGTAGGCGCTGCCCCCCTCGGTTCCCTCGAGGCCTTCGATGCTGGCGATGTTGATGATGGACCCGCGGCCCCGGGCCAGCATGTGGATCGCGCTGTGCTTGTCCACCAGGAAGGTCCCCTTCAGGTTGATGTCCACCACCCGGTCCCACTCCTCCTCGGGGACCAGGTGGACCGGCCCGCCACCGATGACCCCGGCCGCGTTGACCACCACGTCGAGGTGGCCGTGCTCGTCCACCACCGACCGGAACATGGCCTCGATCCCGGGCTCGTCCCTCACATCGACCACGTGGTCCACGTCGCCGACGATGTCGAGGGTCACCACGGCGGCACCCTCGGCGGTCAGGCGCTCGGCACAGGCCGCGCCGATGCCGGATCCGGCGCCGGTCACCACGGCGACCGACCCGTCGAGTCGTCCCATGCCCTTCCCCCTTCCCGCGTCGTCGATCTGAGGGAACGTAGGGTCGATCCACCCGGCGGTCAAGACTGACGGGTGGATCGACGGGTGGCGCGCCGGTCGCGGCCGATCAGGATCGACCACCGTGGTCGGCGCCGCCACCAGGTCGGGACCGGCGTGCCGATCAGGTCGGGAGCCGGGACAGCATGTGCCGGCTGACGTCACCGACCAGGTCGATCAGGTACCGACGTTCGGAGAACCCCCACGACCCGTCGGTCGCCGACCGCTGGAAGCGGTCGTGGTAGCGACCGGCCAGGATGGGTTGGAGGGCGAGGGCCGGAACGGCCTGCAGCACCACCCAATAGGTCCGGGCCGCGGCGGTCCCGGCCTCGTCGTCGATGTCCAGGATGAGGTTGGTGGTGACGTGCTTGGTTCCCGGGGTCCCGTCCGGGTACAGCCGGGTGGTGGAGGTGAACATGGCCAGGATGGCGTCCCGCCCGGACAGCAGCGCGGGGCTGTCACCTTCGCCGACGGCGGCATCGCCCAACAGATCGGCCACGCCCTCGAAGTCCCCGAGGTCGATGAGCTCGGCGTACCGGGCGATGAGATTGCCCACGGCTATGGCGGCGTCGGTCATGGCGTGCGTCCTCCTCAGTGGAAGGTGAGGTCAGCGTCGTCCCAGTAGGCGTGGACCGAGCGGAACAGGCCGTCGTCGTCGGCCGCGAAGACCTCGATGCCCTCGATGGTCATGGTGGCCCCGCCGGTCTGCACGGCGATGGCGAAGTCCACGGCGACGTGGTCGCCACTGGTGTGCACCGCCTTGGCGGTGAAGGTCCATCCGTCGCTGGCCCCGATGCCCTGCTCGAAGAAGGTGGTGATGGCGGCCCGGCCCAGATTGGGTGGGTTCGACACCGGGTCGGCATGGACGGCGTCCTCCGTGAAGCGGGCGGCGATGGCCTCGGGGTCCCTCGAGTTGATGGCCTCCACGTACCCGGCGATCCGCTCCCGGAGCTGGTCGGAGGTCACGCTCACGCCCCGGTGGCGTGCACGCCGCCGTCGACGTGGAGGATCTCGCCGGTGGTCATGGGCAGCAGATCGGAGAAGAGGGCCACGCACGCCCGGGCCACCACGTCGGTGTCGAGCACGTCCCATCCCAGGGGGGCCCGGTCCGACCAGGTGTCCTCGAAGGTGGCGAAGCCGGGGATGGACTTGGCCGCCAGCGTCTTGACCGGTCCCGCCGCCACCAGGTTCATGCGGATCCGGTCCCGGCCGAGGTCCCGGGCCAGATAGCGGGAGAGCGACTCGAGGGCCGCCTTGGACACGCCCATCCAGTCGTAGGCCGGCCAGGCCACGGTGGCGTCGAAGTCCAGTCCCACCACCGAGGCACCGGCACCGCCGTCGACGCCGGCCGCCACCAGTAGGGGCCGGAAGGCCTCCACCAGGGCCTTCAGCGAGTAGGCGGAGACGTGCAGGGCCACCTGCACCTCCTCCCATCCGGCCTGGAACATGTCGCCGCCCAGGCACTCGGGGGGAGCGAAGCCGATGGCGTGGAGCATGCCGTCCATCCGGTCCCAACGCTCGGCCAGGACGGTGCCGGCGGCGGCCAGCTGGTCGGGCTGGGTGACGTCGATCTCGAGCACCTCCGCCTCCATCGGCAGCTTCCGGGCCGTGCGCCGGGTCAGGGAGAGTCCGCGGCCCGCGCCGGACAGCACCACCTCGGCCCCCTCGGACTGGGCCAGTCGGGCCACGGCGAAGGCCAGCGAGGCGTCGGTCAGCACTCCGGTGACCAGGATCCGTTTACCCTCGAGCAGTCCCATGAGCGAGTCAGGTTATCGTCATGCCCCGTCCGGCCAGGACAGGGCGGTGTGGAAGGGTAGGCCCATGCGAATCGGAATTCTGGGAGGGACCGGGCCCGCCGGCCGGGGGCTGGCCGTGCGGCTGGCTGCAGCCGGTGAGGAGGTGGTCATCGGCTCGAGGGACGCTGAACGGGCCGGCTCCGTCGCCGACGGACTCACCCAGGCCTGGCCCGACCACGCCCTGGCCCTGACCGGTGCCGCCAACGAGCAGACGGCCGACGCCGATCTGGTGGTGGTGGCCACCCCGTGGGACAGTGCCATCGCCACGGTGATGCCCCTGGCCACCGCGCTGCGGGGCAAGGTGGTGGTGTCGATGGCCAACGCCTTGGCCAAACAGGGCCGCGAGTTCCTGGCCCTGGTGCCACCACGGGGATCGGTGGCCTCCGCCGTACAGGCCGCCCTGCCGGCATCGTTGGTGTCGGCCTCCTTCCACCACCTTCCGGCGTCGGAGATGGAGAAGCTGACCACCCCGCTGGTGGCCGACGTGATGGTCTGCTCCGACCACCCCGAGGCCACCGAGGCCACCGTGGCGTTGGTCGACCGGATCAACGGTCTGCGGGGCGTCGACGCCGGCAGCCTGGCCCAGTCCGCCCCCGTCGAGGCCTTCACCGCCGTGCTCATCACCATCAACCTCCGTCACAAGGTCCATGCTGCCGTGCAGCTGACCGGCTACGGCGATCGCTGAGCAGGCAAAGGTGGGAGGCTGACCGGGTGGACGGGGGACGGCGAGTGCAGCTCTACGACACGGCCCGACGGACGGTGGCCCCGCTGGAGGCTGGACCGGTGGTCACCCTCTATTCGTGCGGGATCACGCCGTACGACTCGGCCCACCTGGGTCACGCCCAGGTCTACCTGACCTTCGACATCCTGCAGCGGCGGCTGCGGGACCTGGGGCACGAGACGAGATGCGTGCGCAACGTCACCGACGTGGACGATGACATCCTCCGCAAGGCCCGCGAGCTCGGCGTCCACTACCTGGACCTGGCCGCGGAGGAGATCGCCCGGTTCGACGCCGACATGGCCGCGCTCGACCTGATCCCCGCCTTCTCCGAGCCCCGGGCCACCTCGGCCATCGCCGAGATCCTGACCCTCATCGGGTCGGTGCTCGACTCCGGCCATGCCTACCAGGCCACCGGGGCGGTGTACTTCGACGTGACCACCTTCGAGGGCTTCGGGTCGCTGAGCCACTTCGATGTCCCGACCATGCTGGCCATGGCCGCCGAACAAGGCGGGAACCCGGACGACCCCAACAAACGGCACCCCCTGGACTTCGTCCTGTGGCAGCCGTCCCTGCCCGACGAGCCGTCCTGGGAGTCGCGGTGGGGACCGGGCCGCCCCGGGTGGCACATCGAGTGCTCGGCCCTGGCCCTCCGCGAGCTGGGCGAGACCCTGGACGTGCACGGTGGCGGACGGGACCTGGTCTTCCCCCACCACGAGTGCGAGACGGCCCAGTCCGAGTCGGTCACCGGACGGCCCTTCGTCCGGCACTGGCTCCACATCGGCCTGGTCGGCCTGGACGGTACCAAGATGTCCAAGTCCCTCGGCAACCTGGTGTTCGTGGGCGACCTGGTCAAGGAGTGGGAGCCGACGGCCATCCGGCTGGCCCTCCTCGGCCACCACTACCGGGCCGACTGGGAGTGGACGGACGAGGACATGCCCGGCGCCGCAGACCGGCTCCAGGCCTGGCGGTCCGCGGCCGCGGCCGTCCCCGGCCGGCGGTCGACCGCCGGAACCGCCGCACCGGCCGACCCCGGCCTGGAACTGGTCCGGTCGCACCTCGACGACGACCTCGACACCCCCGGGGCCCTGGCCGCGCTGGACGTCGAGGCCGCGGCGGGCCGTTCGCCGGTCGCAGGGGCGGCCCTGCTCGGCGTTACCCTGTAGGCCCCGGGAGATCCGGGCCGGTCCCGGCGAGCTCCGGATCGGTTGTCGCACCACCCGAAGGAGAGAGGCACACCCATGGCAGCCGTCAGCGTCCGACTTCCCGATGGCTCGACCAAGGAGTTCGACGCCGGCACCACCGCCCTCCAGTTCGCCCAGTCCATCGGCCCCCGCTTGGCCAAGGCGGCGGTGGCCGCCACCTTCGACGGAACCGAGGTGGACCTCGACACCCCGCTCCAAGACGGCGCCCGGGTCAGCATCCTGACCGCCGAGTCCGACGGGGGCCGGGCCGTGCTCCGGCACTCGACGGCCCATGTCCTGGCCCAGGCCGTGCTCCGGCTGTGGCCCGGGGCCCACTACGCCATCGGGCCGGTGATCGAGGACGGCTTCTACTACGACTTCGAACTGCCGGACGGTGCCCACTTCAGCGACGAGGACCTCGTGCGGATCGAGGCCACCATGCGGGAGATCATGGCTGAGGACCAGCCGTTCGTTCGCCGGGAGCACTCGATAGCCGAAGGGCTGGCCCTCTTCGAGGACCAGCCCTTCAAACGGGAGATCATCGAGGCGGTGGGCGCCGGTCACGACGAGGTGGACGCTCCGGCCGACGGAGGCGACCGCGCCGAGGTCTCCACCTACTGGAACTCGCCCGCCTTCACCGACCTGTGCCGCGGCCCCCATGTCCCCTCCACCCGCCGGCTCGGCCACTTCGCCCTGATGCGGGTGGCCGGGGCCTACTGGCGGGGCGACGAAAAGCGCCAGCAGCTCCAGCGCATCTACGGGACGGCCTGGGAGTCCGACGCGGCACTGGCCGAGCACCTGCACCGGCTGGCGGAGGCCGAGCGCCGGGACCACCGCAAACTCGGAGCCGAGCTCGACCTGTTCTCCTTCCCCGAGGAGATCGGCTCGGGACTGCCCGTGTTCCACCCCAAGGGGGGGACCGTCCGCCGGCTGATGGAGGACTACTCGTACCTGCGCCACCGGGCGGCCGGCTACGACTTCGTGACCACCCCGCACATCACCAAGGCTGAACTGTTCGAGACGTCGGGCCATCTGGACTGGTTCGCCGACGGGATGTTCCCGCCCATGGAGCTCGACGGCGGCCAGCAGTACTACCTCAAGCCGATGAACTGTCCGTTCCACGTCCTCATCTTCAAGAGCAGCCAACGCTCCTACCGCGACCTCCCGTTGCGGCTGTTCGAATTCGGGACGGTCTACCGCTACGAGAAGTCCGGCGTGGTCCACGGGCTGACCCGGGTCCGGGGCATGACCCAGGACGACGCCCACATCTTCTGTACCCGGGAGCAGATGGCCGGTGAGCTGCACACCACGCTGAGCTTCGTCCTCTCCGTGTTGCGCGACTTCGGTCTGGAGGACTTCTTCCTCGAGCTGTCCACCCGGCCGGAGGGCAAGGCGGTGGGCACGCCCGAGGAGTGGGGGGAGGCCACCGAGACGCTGCGCCGGACGGCACTGGCCATGGACCTCGACCTGGTGGTCGACGAGGGAGGTGGCGCCTTCTACGGGCCGAAGATCTCCGTCCAGGCCCGGGACGCCATCGGGAGGACCCACCAGATGTCCACCATCCAGCTCGACTTCCAGACGCCCCAGCGGTTCGGGGCCGAGTACGTCGGGACCGACAACGCCCGCCACCAGCCCATCATGATCCACCGGGCCCTGTTCGGGTCGGTGGAGCGCTTCTTGGCCATCCTGCTCGAGCACTACGCCGGGGCCCTCCCGACCTGGCTGTCGCCCGAGCAGGTGCGGGTGTTGGGCGTACGGGACGATCACGAGGGGTACGCCCACAAGGTGGCCGACCGCCTGCGGGCGGTGGGGGTGCGGGTCGAGGTCGACCCCGCAGACGAGAAGCTGGGTGCCCGGATCAGGAAGGCCAAGCTCCTCAAGGTCCCCTACATCCTGGTGGTCGGGGACGACGATGTGGCCGCCGGGACGGTCGGCGTCAACCGGCGGGGCAGTGATGGCGCCGACCGCGGGGTGGAGCTGACCCGGTTCACCGAGCTGCTGGAGGCCGAGATCGCCGAGCGCCGGCTTCCCGAACCGCTCCCGTGAGCCTCGACCACCTCTGGGCCGGATGGCGGGGCGAGTACGTCACCTCGGTCGGGACCGGTCCGGCATCCGGTGCGCCCCCGGTGGACGAGGACCCGGAGGGTGGCGCGGCGCTCCGGCCCGACGACCCCGCCCACTGCGTCTTCTGCCGTCTGGCGGCCAGCGGACCGCCCTCGGCCGACAACGGTGTGCTGTGGGTGGGTGCAACCACCTATGCGGTGCTCAACGCCTATCCGTACGCCAGCGGCCACCTGATGGTCGTCCCCACCCGGCACGTCGGCTCGCTCGGCGGGTTGACCGACGAGGAGGGGGCCGAGCTGTGGTCGGGGCTGCGCCGGTCGGTGGGCGCCCTCGAGGCGGGTCTCGGGCCCGAGGGGATCAACTTGGGCGCCAACCTGGGACGGGCCGCCGGGGCCGGCATTCCCCGGCACCTGCACCTCCACGCCGTCCCCCGCTGGCTGGGGGACACCAACTTCATGACCACGGTGGCCGGCACCCGGGTCCTCCCCGAGGCGCTGGGAGTGACCTGGCAGCGGCTGCACGAGGCCTGGCCCCCGTGAGCCAGTCGACCGGTCCGGCCCGGTGGCGGGGACCCGCCTGACCCGGTGCGGAATCGATCCGACCGCCGGGCTGTTGGGTCGATGGAGGGAGAGGAGTGCGGTGATGCAGGTCAAGGAGCTCGGGCACCTGGTGCTCTACGTGAAGGACGTCCAGCGGTCGGCGGCGTTCTATCGGGACGTCCTCGGCTGGGAGGTGGCCTTTCCCACCGGGTTGGGGATCCCGGCGGCCGCCTTCTCCTCCGGGCGGACCCACCACGAGCTGCTCCTCATCGAGGTGGGGGAGGGGGCCACGCCCCAGCCCGCAGGGCGCCACCTGGGGCTCTACCACTTCGGTCTCAAGATCGGTGACAGCGACGACGAGCTACGGGAGGCGGTGGCCCGCCTGGAGGAGGCCGGGGTGCCCATCGCCGGCTCGAGCGACCACACCGTCACCCACAGCCTCTACATCCTCGACCCCGACGGCAACGAGATCGAGCTGTACATCGATGTGGCCGGGGTGGACTGGAGGTCCGACCCGGCACTGATCATGGCCCCGATCAAGCCACTGATGCTCTGATGCCCGTAGCCGGCCGCCCCGACCGGCCACCAGAACGGTACGGCCTGCTCCGGCCTGATTCCCAGTCGCCCGGGCGACCGCCCGGGCGACTGCCCGTCAACTGCTCACTCCAGCTAGCAGATGGTAGAGTGGCATGACCCTTCTGGAGGATCGGTATGTTTGACGGGCGATGGCGCGGCGCGGTTGACCGGAGTACCGGTCCGGTCGGCCAAAAACTTCGGCGCATAGGCGTCACCGCCGACATGCTGACCGCCACGGGGCTCATCTCGGCGACGGCCACCGCCTTCGCCGTGGGCACGGGCCATCTCCACCTGGCCATCCTGCTGCTCATCCTGACCGGCCTCCACGACCTGCTGGACGGGCCGGTGGCCAAGGCCTCGGGGACCTCCTCGGTGCGGGGCGCGTTCTTCGACTCGGTGACCGACCGGGTGTCCGACGCCCTCATCCTCGGTGGCGTGGCCTGGTATCTGGTCTCCACCCATCCCGGCCATCTGGTCCTCCTCCCCTTCGCCGTGCTCGCCGCCACCTCACTGGTCTCCTACCAGCGAGCCAAGGCGGAGTCCCTCGGCATCTCGGCCCGGGGCGGACTGATGGAGCGGGCCGAGCGGATGATCCTGCTGGGCATCGGCTTCCTGTCCCCGGCGTTCCTGGTGCCCGTGCTCTGGATCATGCTGGGCCTGACCACGGCCACCGCGGTGGGACGCTTCGTCAAGGTGTGGAGGCTGGCCGAGGCACCGGTCCCGTTGGACACCCCCCGGCGCCAACGGCGCAGCCGGGCCGGCACCCGGGCCGGTACCCGCCGGTCGTCGACCACCCCGTCACGGTGGCGGGCCCGCCGCCAGGGCGAGCTGGCCAGCCGGTCGGGTCGGACGTGGCGGGCCCGGCAGGCGCGCCAGGGGCTCCGACAGCGCACGGGTCGACGTCACTCCTGAGCCGGACCGCCGACCTACTCATCGGGGACGAGGGCTCGTGAACCAGGGACAGGCGCTCTTTCGCACCTACACCACCTTGGCTCGCTGCCTGGCCGCGCTGCCCGAGCCGGTGGCCCTGGGCCTCGGCAATCGGGTCGGGGACCTGCTCTTCGCCGTTCGGGGCGAGCAGCGCCGGATGGTCTCCGCCAACCTGGCCCGGGTGCTGGACGCCGGGCCGGGCGACCAGGCTCTCCTCGACCACTGGGCGCGCCGGTCGTTCCGGGCCTACGCTCGGTACTGGGTCGAAGGGGCCCGGCTGGGGCGAACGTCGCCGGCCGAGGTCGAGGAGCGGACGTTCGTCCAGGGCCTCGAGTACCTGGCCGAGGGAGTGGCCTCCGGCCAGGGCGTCATCATGGCATTGCCACACGTTGGGAGCTGGGAGTATGGGGGCGCTTTTCTGGCCACGCAAAATCTTCCCATGACCTCGGTGGCTGAGCGCATCGAGCCGCCCGAGCTGTTCGAATTCTTCGTGGACCAGCGAGCCGCCATGGGTCTCACCATCGTGCCCCTGGACGCGTCGTCGGGCAGCTCGGTCATGTCCACCCTCCGCGACGGGAAGTTGGTGGGCCTGCTGTGCGACCGGGACGTGGCTGGGAACGGTATCGAAGTGGAGTTCTTCGGTGAGCCCACCACTATGCCCGCCGGACCGGCCACCCTGGCCCTACGCACCGGGGCCCGCCTGGTCACCGGGGCCGTGTACAGCGGACCCGGACGCGATCACCGGGCCATCGTCGAACCACCACTCGACACGGCGCGCCAGGGCTCGCTCCGGACCGACGTGACCCGCCTCACCCAGGCCATCGCCAGCCGCTTCGAGGGCCTGATCCGCCGGGCCCCCGAGCAGTGGCACGTCTTCCAGCCCCTGTGGCTGTCCGACCGCCCGGAGTCGGCGGCGTGACCAAGTACGACAGCCGGTCCCTGCCCGGGGATGCCGAGTTCGAGCCGTTGCCCGCCTCGACCGTCACCGGCCGGGACCGGACCGGCCCGGACACCTCGGATCACAACGGTCCCGGGGCCGGCGGCAACGGCCGGGTCGCCGGGTCCCCCGAGTTCCTGTTCCACTCGTTGAGCGAGCACGAGTTCGACGTGGTGGCCGTGGTCAGTGCCGAGGGTCGGTTCATGTTCGTGAGCGCCTCGGCCGAGCGGCTGTTCGGGTACGACATCAGTGGCGTGGTCGGCCTGGACGCCTTCGGCCTCTTCGACTCGCTCAGCCTGGAGCCGGTCCGGGTCCTCTTCCGTGACCTGGTGGCGCGTCGCCGGCTGTCGGTGTCGCTCGAGATGCAGACGGTCCGCGCCGACGGCACCACCATGGATCTCGACGTGGTGGCCGTCAACCACCTGTCCGATCCCATCGGCGGGATCGTGGTCAACATCCGCGACATCACCAGCCGGAAGCAGCTGGAGCAGCGCATCCGTGACGAGGACCGCCGACAGGCCACCATCATCGACTCGTTGGCCGACGGCGTGATGATGGTGGACGACGCCGGCACCGTGGTACGGGTCAACGAGGCATTCGAGGTCATGTTCGAGGCCCCGCGTATCCGGTTGGTCGGACGGTCCCTCGACGCCCTGCTGACCAGCGGTGCGGCCCGCGGGATGGAGCTGGTCGACGGCCAGGGTGAGGCCCTGGCCGTGGCCGACCACCCCGTCCTGGCCAGCCTGCGCGGCGGACGGCGGTCCGTCGGCGTGGTCCTCGGCCTGCGGCGCCCGGGTCGCCCGCCGATGTGGATCCGGCTCAACATCCAGCCCTTGGCCGGGGCCGACGGCCGGATCACCGGCGCCATCGCCTCGTGCAGCGACATCACCGCCGCCCGCCGGGTGGCGGCCGAACTGAAGCGGGACGAGCAGTTCCTCCAGGTGCTGTTGGACACCCTGGAGGAGGGCATCGTGGCCTGCGACGCCGAGGGCCGCATCACCGTGTTCAACCCGGCCGCCCGCCGGCTGCACGGCCTGGCCGAGACGTCCGATCCCATCGGGAGGATCCCCAGCGACCAGGGTCTGCGTCGGGCCGACGGCTCCCCCATGGAGCCCCGGGAGAACCCCCTGATCCGGGCCATGTCGGGCGAGCAGCTCCGCGACGTGGAGATCATCCTGGAGTCGGAGGCCGGTGATCGCCGGAAGGTCAGCGTGAACGGCCAGGCCCTGCTGGACGAGGACGGGTGGATGTTGGGCGCGGTGGTGGCCATGCACGACGTGACCGAGCAGAAGCGAAACGAGGAGCGGCTGGCCGAACTGGCGCTGCACGACCCCCTCACCGGACTGGCCAACCGCACCCTGCTGGCCGAGCGCCTCCAACTGGCCATCGACGGCCTGGCCCGCTCGGCGGAAGCCGCCTCGATGGCGGCGGCGACCGGGGACCGTCAGCGCCGCGGCGACGGGCAGCGGGGGGTGGCCGTCTTCCTGCTCGACCTGGACGAGTTCAAGGAGATCAACGACGTGCTCGGGCACGACGTCGGCGACGACATGCTGATCGCCGTGGCCCGTCGGCTCTCGGCCCTGGTGCGCCCCTCGGACACCGTGGCCCGGCTGGGCGGTGACGAGTTCGTGGTGGTGTGCGACATCGAGCGCGGGGAGGAGGAGATGCTCGTCATCAACGAACGGATCTCCTCCGCCCTCGCCCGGCCCTACCGTATCGACGGCCGGACCCTCACCGCCCTGGCGTCGGTGGGAGGGGTCTTCGTGGACCATCCCGACACGGATCCCTCCCGACTCCTGAGCCGGGCCGACGACGCCATGTACGGGGTCAAGTGGAGCCGGCGCCGGGAGCGCCGCTCCACGGCGGACTGACCTGTTGGTGGACCCGACCGGGCCGGCCTCCCCGATCCTGGCCGTGGCCCTGGTCTGTCCGTACAGCCTGTCCCGCCCCGGGGGGGTCCAGGGCCAGGTGGTGGGACTGGCCCGGGCCCTGGAGGCCAGGGGTCACCGGGTCACGGTGTTCGCACCGCTGGACCACGCCGGCGACGCCCCGTCGGGGATCGACCTGCAGGCCACCGGTCGGTCGACCTCCCTGCCCGCCAACGGCTCGGTGGCCCCGGTCACCCTGTCGGTCGGCGCCGTGGTTCGGGCCGTGCGTGACCTCCGTTCCCGGGGATTCGACGTGGTCCACGTCCACGAGCCCTTCACCCCCGGTGTCCCCTTCGGCCTCCTGGTGGGCCGGGGCCTCCCCCCGATCGTGGCCACCTTCCACCGCAGCGGTCGCAGCCCGTTCTACGACGCGCTCAAACCGCTGACCCGGAGGCTGGCCGGCCGCTTCGCCGTGCGCTGCGCCGTGTCCCCGGCGGCCCAGGCCACGGCCGAGGACGCCCTGGGGGGCCGCTACGAGGTGGGCTTCAACGGGGTGGAGGTCGAGCGGTTCGGCGGCGCGGTGCCCTGGCCCACCTCGGGGCCGACCGTCCTGTTCCTCGGCCGGCACGAGGAGCGGAAGGGCCTCGGCGTGCTGCTGTCGGCGTTCGAGCGGCTACGACCCGGGGCGGACGGGGCCCCGCCGGGCGGGGGAGGGCGGGCCCCCACCCTGTGGGTCGGGGGTGACGGCCCCCAGACCGCCACCCTCCGGGCCGCCCATCCCGACGCGGTGGACCTCCGGTGGCTCGGCGTCCTGACCGAGGAGGAGAAGGTGCGACGGCTGGCCGGGGCCGACGTGCTCTGCGCGCCGTCCCTGGGTGGCGAGTCGTTCGGCATGGTCCTGCTCGAGGCCATGGCCGCACGGACCGCCGTGGTGGCCAGCGACATCGACGGCTACCGGGAGGCCGCCGGTGGCCACGCCCGGCTGGTGCCCCCGGGGGACGCCCGGGCCCTGGCCCACGGACTGGCCGACTGCCTGTCCGGGAGCCCTGCCGTCGGGCAGATCGGGGCCGACCTGGCGGCGGACCCGGGAGGGTCCGGGCCGGACGGGGGTGCGGCGTGGGCCGCCCACTGGTCGATGGAGCGCCTGGCCGGATGGTACGAGACCCGGTACCGGAGGGTCATGGTCCGGCCCGGACCCTGAGCGGTCGTACACTGCTCGCACCATGGATGCTTCCGGACAGAGCGGATCCAGTCGCCCGGGCGGCCCGTCGAGCGGGCCGGGCGGGTCCGACCGGACGGGTCCGGGCCAAGGGGGCCGACCCCCCGGTGGTGGGGGCGGGTCGTCGAACCGCAACCGCAACAGGAATCGGAACCGTAACCGGTCCGGGTCGTCGGGCGGCGGCGGATCCAGCGCGAACCGCGGAGGCTCGGGAGGCGGCGGCAACCGGAGCGGTGGAGGCGGCTCCCGTAGTGGTGGCGGCGGGGGAGGAGGACGCAGCTCGTCGGGGAACCGGCCCCCCTCCCGGTCGGGTGCCTCGGGCTCCTCCGGCTCCGGCTCCGGCGGCCAGCGCCCGGGATCCGGCGGCCGGGACGGCGCACCGGGCCCGGCGGCCAAGACTGCGGCGGTGGCCACGACCTCGGTCCGGAATCAGGACGGGGCCGAGGAGTCGCGGACCATTCGGACCAATCATCGTCGGGCGGTCAGACTGTGCCTGGTGCCCGGCCTGATCGCCGGGGTCATCGTCGGCGTGGTCCTGGTCGCCGTCGGCCTGCCCGTCTACGTCGGGGCTGCGGCCTTCGTGGTGGTGGCCGCCGGCCTGCTGCTGGTGCTGTGGCAGCGGGCCCCCGGTGCGGTGCTCCGGGCGATCGGGGCCCAACCCAGCCGGGAAGCCGACCGTCCCCGGCTGCACAATCTGGTCGACGGCCTGTGCGCCACCATGGGGCTACCCCAGCCCGCCATCTACGTGGTGGACAGTCCGGTGCCCAATGCCCTGTCCATCGGCCGGGATCCCGGGTCCGCCGCCCTGGTGGTGACGTCCGCCCTCGAACGCTCGCTCACCCTGGTGGAGCTGGAGGGCGTCCTGGCCCATGAGCTGGTGCACGTGAAGCGCCACGACACCGTGTTGGCCACCGTCGCCGTGTCGGTCCTGGCTCCGTGTTCCCTGGTGGTCGGGCTCCCGTCGGCCACCGAGCGGGTCCACACCGTCGTCGGTCGGGGTCGGGAGTACGACGCCGACCAGCGCGCCGCCGGCGTCGTCCGCTATCCCCCGGGCATCGGCTCGGCCCTCGACGCCATGCTGGACGGCCCCGACCGTGCCCGTCCCTGGCCACCGGGGCGGGGGAGGACGGCCGCACTGACCCGCTGGCTGTGGGTCGACCCCATGGTCGGGGTGCCGGACGGTCCGTCGATGGAGGGGAACCTCGACGACACGCGGGTCCGCGCCGCCGCCCAGTCCTTGCGCTGAGGCCGAGCGCCCGACGGTACCGGCCGGGTCGCCCGATCCCACCCGTGGGTCAGTCCGGCCCCGGGCACACGTCGGCCTCGTCGCGGGTCAGTCCCCACTCGCCTCCCGGGTCGTAGAGGTGGTCGCGTAGCCTCCGCAGCAGCGCAGCCAGTGTCTCCTCCTCGGCCCGGGTGAAGAGGTCGGTCAGGACCTCGTCGATGTGGGCGATGTGGTCGGGGATGGCCCGGTCCATCAGGTCCTGCCCGTCGGGGGTCAGCACGGCGAACGACCCGCGACGGTCCTCGGGGCAGACCCGGCGGGCCACGAGGCCCTGTTCCTGGAGTCGGTCCACAGAACGGGTCAGCCCGCTCGGGGTGAGCGAGGTCTGGGCGGCCAGCTCGCTCATGCGGAGCTCCGATCCCGGGCTCCGGGCCAATCGGATGAGGACGTCGAACGACTGGTTGGAGAGGGACTGGCTCTCTTCCAACCGGCGCTCGAAGACCCGTCGTAGCCCGGAGGCCGACTCGAACAGGAGCCCCACGGTGGTCAGTCGCTCGTCGTCGAAAGCCTGCGCTCGTCCCATGCCTTCAGTGTATAACCCTCTCGCCGGTACTTGCTAACGCAAATAAGTGTGATATAGTTGCTTGTACAAGCAGTCGTCGGGTGCAGAGTGCGCCGGGCTCACGAGACCCAAGGAGTTGCCATGTCGTCAACGACCGAAGTGACCAGCAGGACGGTAGACGGGGTCGAGTACCCGGCTGCCGGTACGTACGCCCTCGATGTGTCCCACACCAATCTCGGATTCACGGTGCGGCACATGGCCGTGTCCAAGGTACGCGGTTCGTTCAGCAGGTTCGAGGGCACCCTCGAACTGGCCGAGCGGCCCGAGGACTCCAAGGTGTCGGTGACCATCGAGGCCGGCAGCGTGGAGACCCGTGACGAGAACCGGGACAACCACTTGCGGAGCAACGACTTCTTCGACGTCGAGAACCACCCCACCTGGACCTTCGTCAGCACGGCGATCCGGCCGGTGACCGCCTCGGCGTGGAAGGTCGATGGCGACCTGACCATCCGCGGGGTGACGAGGTCAGTGACCCTGGACACCACGCTCGAGGGTGTCGTGAAGGATCCGTACGGCATGCACCGGGTCGGCTTCAGCGCCGCCACCACCATCAACCGGGAGGACTTCGGTGTGGCCTTCGGTGCGGTCATGGAGGCCGGCGGGCTGGTCGTGGCCAAGCGAGTCGACATCGAGATCGAGGCCGAGGCCACGCTGCAGGCCTGATCGCCAGCGACCGGGCGCAGCGCTCCCGACGGTGACCGTCTCATCCGAGGCGGTCACCGTCGCGTCCGGACCGGGCCGGATCGTCCACCCGGTCCGGCCGCTGTGACCGGGCCGGTGGGCGGGGACGGCACGGGTAGAATGCGGACCATGGCCGAAACCCCGAATCACTCCGAGACCAGCCGCGACGCCGGCCCCAGGGCGGGCACGGGCGCCCGTCCGACCGGCACGTTCACCGTCAAGCGGGGCCTGGCCGAGATGCTCCGGGGCGGAGTCATCATGGACGTGGTCGATGCCGAGCAGGCCAAGGTGGCCGAGGACGCCGGGGCGGTGGCCGTCATGGCCCTCGAACGGGTGCCGGCCGACATTCGACGCGACGGTGGTGTGGCCCGCATGAGCGATCCCGCCCTCATCGAGGGGATCAAGGCGGCGGTGACCGTCCCGGTGATGGCCAAGGCCCGGATCGGGCACTTCGCCGAGGCCCAGGTGCTGGCCGCCCTCGGCGTGGACTACATCGACGAGAGCGAGGTGCTCACCCCCGCCGACGAGGCCCACCACATCGACAAGTGGGGCTACGAGATCCCCTTCGTGTGCGGAGCCACCAACCTGGGCGAGGCGCTACGCCGCATCTCCGAGGGCGCCGCCATGATCCGCTCCAAGGGTGAGGCGGGCACCGGCAACATCGTCGAGGCGGTCCGGCACCTCCGGTCAATTCTCGGGGACGTCCGGAAGGTCACCGAGGCCGACTCGGCCGAGCAGTACGGCTGGGCCAAGGATCTGGCCGCCCCCATCGGGCTGGTCCAGGAGATCGCTTCCAGCGGCCGGCTCCCCGTGCCCCTGTTCTGCGCCGGAGGCATTGCCACCCCGGCGGACGCCTCCCTCGTCATGCAGCTGGGCGCCGAGGCGGTCTTCGTGGGCTCGGGCATCTTCAAGAGCGGCAACCCGGCCCAGATGGCGCGGGCCATCGTGGAAGCCACCGCCCACTACACCGACGCCGACCTGGTGGCCAAGGTCTCCACCGGCCTGGGGGAGGCCATGGCCGGGCAGGAGATCGAGTCGCTCGGGGTGCACCTGGCCGAGCGTGGTTGGTGAGCCGGCCGCGGGCCGGCGGACCCATGGGGTACACCGGTGACCGTGGGGGTGCTGGCCCTCCAGGGTGACGTCCGCGAGCACGTGGCCACCTTGGACGCACTGCACCAGCCGGTCCGCCTGGTGCGCCGGCCGGGGGACCTCGACGACCTGCGCGGCCTGATCCTGCCGGGTGGCGAGTCGACCACCCTGTCCCTCCTGCTCGACTCCTCCGGGATGCGGGAGCCCCTGGCCCGGCTGCTGGGGGAGGGACTGCCGGTCTTCGGGACCTGCGCCGGGATGATCTTGCTGGCCGCCGACGTCCTCGACGGCCGCGACGACCAGCGACACTTCGGGCTGATCGACCTGGCCGTGCGCCGAAACGGCTTCGGCCGTCAGCGGGCCTCCTTCGAGTGCGACCTGACCGTGTCCGGCATGGACGGTGAGCCGGTCCACGCCGTGTTCATCCGGGCCCCGGTGGTGGAGCGGGCCGGCCCCGGGGTCGAGGTACTGGCCAGCCTGCCCGCCACCTCGGCGGGGTCCGACCCCCAGCCTGTGTTGTGCCGCCAGGGAACGGTGCTGGTCAGCTCGTTCCACCCCGAGCTGACCGCTGACCATAGGCTGCATGGGCTGTTCGTGGCCATGATGGACGGGCGTGACGGCAGCCATGATGGCAGGGCCGTGACCAATCAGGAGAGGCGAAGGTAGATGTCGGGACACTCCAAGTGGGCGACCACCAAGCATCAGAAGGGCGCCAAGGACGCCGCCCGCGCCAAGGTGTTCGCCAAGATCATCCGTCAGGTGGAGGTGGCGGCTCGCGAGGGCGGCAGCGACATGGCCGCCAACGCCAGCCTCCGGACCATGTACACGAAGGCCCGGGACGCCTCGGTGCCCATCGACACCATCGAGCGGGCCATCAAGCGGGGCTCCGGTGAGTTGGAAGGCGTCCGGTACGAGTCCATCGCCTACGAGGGCTACGCCCCGGCCGGGGTGGCCGTGATCGTGGAGTGCCTGTCCGACAACCGGAACCGCACCGGCGCCGAGATCCGCAATCTCTTCAGCAAGAACGGCGGGTCCATGGCGGAGCCCGGCGCGGTGAGCTGGCAGTTCGATCGCAAGGGGGTCGTCGCCGTCCCCCGTCGGTTCGACGAGGAGCGGGTACTCGAGGTGGTCATGGAGGCCGGAGCCGAGGATCTGGCCGACGAGGGGGAGCGGTGGCTGGTGACCAGTGCGCCGGCCGAGCTGACGGCGGTACACGCGGCGCTGGAGGAGGCCTCCCTCGAGCCGGGGGCCTCCGAACTGTCCATGGTGCCCACCACCACCGTCGAGGTGGTCTCCGAGTCCGAAGCGAAGAAGGTCCTCCGTCTCATCGAGGCCCTCGACGACCACGACGACGTCCAGAACGTGTACGCCAACTTCGACATGCCCGATGCGGTCATGGCCGCCTACGAGGGGTGACCGACGCGGGCCCCATCCCTCGTTCCGCCGCCTCGACAGGGTAGCATCGAACGCATGTTCGTCCTGGGCATCGATCCCGGCCTGTCCCGCTGCGGGTACGGCGTGGTCACCCGGCGGGACGGCTCGCTGGCCGCAGTGGCCGGAGGGGTCATCTCGACGGAGCCGGCCTTGCCGTTGCCCGAGCGGCTCCGCACGCTGTCCGACGAGCTGCGGGCCCTCGTCGCCGAGTTCAGCCCGGAGGCCGTGGTCGTGGAACGGGTCTTCTTCCAGGTGAACGCCAGGACGGCCATGGCCACCGGCCAGGCCGCCGGGGTGGCCATGGTGGTGGCCGCGGAGGCGGGCTGCGAGGTGGCCCAGTACACGGCGAACGAGGTCAAACAGGCGGTGGTCGGCTACGGCTCGGCCACCAAGGAGCAGGTGCAGCGGATGGTGGCCTCGGTGCTCGGCCTGCCCGAGCCGCCACGCCCTCCGGACGTCGCCGACGCCCTGGCCCTGGCCGCCTGCCACCTGACGACCCAGCCGCTCCGGCAAGCGGTGGCCGCGGCCGCCGGAACGACCGGCCCTCCGGGATCCGGGGCACGGTGATGATCGGCTCCCTCCGCGGCGTGCTGCTCGATCGCCCCGCCCCCGGCGAGATCATCGTGGAGGTGGGAGGGGTCGGCTACCGCGTCTCGGTGACCACCTCCCTGGTGGCCGGGGTGGGGGGCCCGGGGAGCGAGGTGTTCGTCCACGTGCACACCCATGTCCGCGAGGACGCCATCGTGCTCTACGGATTCGCCCACGCCGACGAGCGACGGTGTTTCGAGGCCCTGCTCGGTGCCCACGGGGTAGGGCCGTCCCTGGCCCTGGCCATCCTCTCGTCCCTGTCCCCGGCCGCCCTGTCCACCGCAGTCCTGGAGGACGACGTGGACACCCTGTGCCTGGTGCCCGGGGTGGGGAAGAAGACCGCCGCCCGTCTGCTGCTCGAGCTCAAGGCCCGGCTCGACCTCCCGTCGCTCGGGGACCCCGGGCCGTCCGACCGCGGCGTCGGCTCCGCCAGGGGTGAGGTCCGGGCCGCCCTGACCGAGCTGGGCTACGGACCCGACGAGATCCGAGGGGTGCTGGAGGGGCTGGACGACGACGGATCGGTGGAGGATCTGGTCCGCCTGGCCCTACGCGAGCTGGCTCGCAACCGATGACCCCCCAGGCCCGACGCGAAGTGTTGGCCTCGGATGCCGCCGACGATGCCGACGATGCCGTTCCGGGGCGGCCGGTGGGGATCGACCGGACGACATCCGTCCGGTCGATCCGGTGGCCGCGCCGGCCGAGGAGGTGGAGGACGCCGGGCTGCGGCCGCGGACCCTCGAGGAGTTCGTCGGCCAGCGGCAGCTCACCGAGCACCTCCAGATCGTGATCGAGGCCGCCCTCAAGCGGAACCAGCCCGCCGACCACCTGCTGTTCGCCGGCCCGCCCGGACTGGGGAAGACGTCACTGGCCGGCATCGTGGCGGCCGAGATGGGCGTGGGCTTCCGCATCACCTCCGGTCCGGTGCTGGTGCGGGCCGGAGACCTGGCCGCCCTCCTCACCGACCTCCAGGAGGGCGACGTCCTGTTCATCGACGAGATCCACCGGCTCCACCGGGCCGTGGAGGAGATCCTCTATCCGGCCATGGAGGACTTCAAGCTGGACATCCTGATCGGCAAAGGCCCGACGGCCCGCAGCATCCGCCTCGACCTGCCCCGCTTCACGCTGGTGGGAGCCACCACGCGCACCGGCCTGGTCGCCGGTCCCCTGCGGGACCGGTTCGGGTTCGTCGGGCGGCTCGACCTCTACGACATCGACGAGCTGCAGTCCATCGTGGTCCGCTCGGCCGGGATCCTGGGCGTCCCCGTCGACGCCGAGGGCGCCCGTCGGATCGCCGAGCGGGCGAGGGGCACGCCCCGCATCGCCAACCGCCTGCTCCGTCGGGTGCGCGACTTCGTCGAGGTGCGCGCCGAGGGCGCCATCACCTCGGATGCCGCGGTGACCGGGCTGGAGGTGTTCGGCGTCGATGCGCTGGGACTGGACAAGGTCGACCGCGCCATCCTCGACGTGCTGTGCCGCCGGTTCGCCGGCCGCCCGGTCGGCCTGACCACGCTGGCCCAGTGCATCGGCGAGGAGCCCGACACCATCGAGGACGCCTACGAGCCCTATCTGCTCCAGCAGGGCCTGCTCCAACGCACCACCCGGGGACGGGTGGCGGCCCCCCGGGCCTGGGCCCATCTGGGCATGACCCCGGTCGAGTCCACGCTGCTCTGACGCCGTCGGCTCGGGGCGGAGCCGACCGACACGTGGGTCGGGACTTCCGTGCCGTCCGGACCGGATCTGCCACCATGGTGGTCATGTCGGAGCGGATCGGGGACCGGGTCGTTCCGGCCACGCCGGTCCCCGGACCGGTGGCTATGGACGCCTACGACTACGGGCTGCCCGAGTCGGCCATCGCCCAGCACCCCGTCGAGCCCCGGAGCGCCGCCCGCCTGCTCATCGGTCCGGGGCTGGAGGGCAACTCCGCGCCCGTCCACGCCTCGGTGGCCGACCTCCCCCGGCTGCTGCGGCCGGGTGACGTGATGGTCGTCAACGACACCCGCGTGCTGGCCGCCCGGCTCTCCCTCCGGAAGGGCTCCGGAGGGAGGGCCGAGGTGCTGCTCCTCGAACCGGTCGACGGCCCCGACCCGACCTGGCAGGCCCTGGTCCGGCCGGGTCGGCGCCTGCCCGATCAAACCCCGCTCTTCGAGCCGGCCGCACCTCCGGACGCACCACCGGTGGTCGAGGTCGGGGCGCCGCTCGGGGGTGCCGACGACGGGAGGCGCCTGGTCCGGTTGCTGGATCCCGGCGTGGTCGGGCGCTCGGGGACCATGCCCCTCCCTCCCTACATCCACCAGCCCCTGGGCGACCCGGAGCGCTACCAGACGGTCTACTCGTCGCCCCGGGATCTCGCGGACCGCTCCGCGGCCGCGCCCACCGCCGGCCTGCACTTCACACCGGAGCTGCTGGCGGCGTGCGCCGCCGCTGGGGCCATGGTGGCCCGGGTGGACCTGACCATCGGGCTGGACACGTTTCGACCCATCACCACCCGGACGGCGGAGGAGCACGTCATCCACACCGAGCGGTATTCGGTGCCGCCGGCCACCATGGCCGCCTGCGCCGACGCCGAGCGGGTGGTGGCCGTGGGTACCACCGCGGTCCGCGCCCTCGAGGCCGCGGCGGCCACCGGAGAACTGAGCGGTCGCACCGACCTCTACATCCACGGGTCCTATCCCTTCCGGACGGTCGACGTGCTGGTCACCAACTTCCACCTGCCCCGGTCCAGCCTCCTCCTCCTGGTGGAGGCGTTCTGCGGGCCGGTCTGGCGGGACCTCTACGCCACCGCCCTCGCCGGGGGCTACCGGTTCCTGTCCTTCGGTGATGCCATGGTGGTGGGCCGGGCCGGAGCCAGCCGGTGCGGGTCGTGAGCCGGACCCCCCTCGAGGTCGAGGCCACCGACGGGGCGGCCCGGGCCGGAACGGTGCGGACGGCCCGGGGCAGCTACCCCACCCCGGCGTTCATGCCGGTGGGTACCCGGGGGGCGGTGAAGGCGCTCGACAGCCGGGATCTCGAGGCCGTCGGGGCGCACGTGGTCCTGGCCAACACCTACCACCTCATGCTCCGGCCCGGGGCGCCGACCGTGGCCCGCCTGGGCGGCCTCCACCGGTTCACGGGATGGGCCGGGCACACCCTCACCGACTCCGGCGGGTACCAGGTGCACTCCCTCCGGCCCAGCGTGGACGACGACGGGGTGACCTTCACCTCGGTCTACGACGGGGACCGGGTCCGGCTGACCCCGGAGTCGGCCGTGGAGGCCCAGGGGCTCCTCGGGGCCGACATCCAGATGGTGCTCGACGTCTGCGCCTCCCTCCCGGCCAGCCCCGAGGTGCTCCGGGTGGCCGTCGACCGGACCACGGCCTGGGCCGAACGGGCCCGCCGTCACCACGATCGCCTCGAGGCCCGTCCCGAGGGGCAGGCCCTGTTCGGGATCGTCCAGGGCGGCACCGACCCGGCCCTGCGGGCGGAGAGCGCCCAGCGCACGGTGGCACTGGCCTTCGACGGCTACGGCATCGGCGGGCTCTCGGTGGGTGAGCCCCGGCCGGCCATGCTGGAGGCCCTGGCCACCACGGTCCCCTTCCTCCCGACCGACCGTCCTCGGTACCTGATGGGGGTGGGGGACCCCCTCGGACTCATCGAGGCGGTGGCCCTCGGGGTCGACCAGTTCGACTGCGTGGCCCCCACCCGGATGGCGCGCCACGGCTCCGTCCTCACCCGGGCCGGCAAGCTCAACCTGCGGAACGCCGTCCATGCCGACGACGAGACCCCGCTCGACGCCGGCTGTTCCTGTCCCACCTGTTCACGGTGGTCGAAGGGCTATCTCCGCCATCTGCTGGGCGTGGGGGAGCCCACCGCCTGGCGGCTGGTCAGCCTGCACAACCTGGCCTTCGTGCTGGATCTGATGGCCGAGGCCCGGACGGCCATCGTCGAACACCGCTTCGCGGGGCTGCGGGACTCCGTTGCCGAGGTGTGGGGAACCCCGGCCTAGCGGCGTCGCTTGGCGGTGGGGCTGGGCTACAGTCGGACCGCTGTGTTGACCCCCGACCCCCCCCTCCGTCGCCGATGACCGGCGCGCTCACGGCCGCGGCCTGGCTGGTGGCTGCTGCCGCCCCGGCCAAGAAGTCGAGCGGCATCAACCCGATCATCATCATCTACGCGGTCATCGCCGCCGGGTTCTACTTCCTCTACTACCGACCCCGGAAGCGCAAGGCCCAGCAGTCCCGTGAGCAGGCCAACGCCTGGGACGTCGGGGACGAGGTCCTCACCGCCGGCGGCATCGTCGGGTACATCATCGACATCGACGGCGACCGGATCACGCTGGAGACCAGCGTGGGCGCCTCGTTCGTGGTCCTGAAGCAGTACGTGCTGCGCAAGATCGACCCGGTCGTGGAGGACGACGTCGACGAGGACGAGGACGAGGACCGTCGACGAGGACCACGACGAGGACCTGGACCGGGACGAGCCGGAGAGCCACGACGCCGAAGACACCGACGACGTTGACGACGTTGACGACGTCGACGGGTCGGACGCCGTGCCCGAGGACACCCCCCACGAGACCGAGGTCGCACCCGAGGCGGGCAACCGCCGATCCCGACGGCGGGGATTGCGGAACCAGTCCCGAGGCGATGAGGACGCGAGTGACAACGACGGCCCGCCGACCGCCTGATCGGACATGAAGAACAAACGGTCGCTGTGGGTCAGCCTCATCTCGGTGATCGCCCTGGCGGCGATCGCCCTGGGTGCGACGGTGGCGGCGGGATGGTCACCCAAGCTCGGCCTCGATCTCGACGGGGGGCTCTCGGTGGTCTACAAGACCCACCGGTCGGTGACCAAGGCCCAGCTGGCCACCATCGTCACCATCCTCGGCGACCGGGTCAACTCCGGCACCACCGGGGCCAGTGTGGACAGCCAGGGCGGGAACCAGATCTCGGTGTCCATCCCCGGCGAGAAGAACTCGCAGAAGGTGCTGGCCACCCTCGGGAACACGGCCCAGCTCTACTTCCGGCCCGCCGAGTGCTACGCACCGGCCTTCACCGTGGCCAAGGGCAAGACCCCCACCACCGGTGCGCTGCCCACCTGTGCCGCCGGCACGCAACTGACCGCTGCCAATCTGCAGGTGACCCCCGACTCGAGCAACGTGAACGGCTACACCAGCAACACCAACATCCAGCCCGACCCCCAGTTCACCACCTACCCGTCGACCTCCCCGCTCCAGGACGACAAGAACGACACCGTGCTCCTGCCCGGCTCCGCCACCAACGGCTGCTTCCCGCGGTGCG
Organism: uncultured Acidimicrobiaceae bacterium; assembly: GCA_963812525.1. GTDB lineage: Bacteria > Actinomycetota > Acidimicrobiia > Acidimicrobiales > RAAP-2 > Bog-756. Next base: position 719,837 of record CAWEVL010000011.1, on the reverse strand, counting down.
TCCTCGGGCCGGCCGGGATGACCGGGACCGCGGTGAAGTCGGCCACCGCCCAGCTCAACAACGGTCAGTGGGCGGTCAACCTCAACCTCACCAGTGAGGGGTCGAGCCAGTGGGACACGCTGTCCAAGGAGCAGTTCCACGCCATCATCGGGATCGACCTCGACGGGCGGATCATCTCCGCCCCCATCACCCAGCCCACCCAGCAGGCCTGGTCCTCGTTCAACGGCCAGGTCCAGATATCGGGAAGCTTCACCGAGGACCAGGCCAAGACCCTGGCCACCGACTTCACCTACGGGGCCCTCCCCGTCAAGCTGGACCGGCTCACCGTCCAGACCGTCTCCCCCTCGCTGGGCAAGTCGTCGCTGAAGGCCGGCCTCATCTCCGGGCTGGCCGGCCTGGCCCTGGTCATGCTCTACATCATCTTCTACTACCGGCTGCTCGGCCTGGTGGTCCTGGCCGGTTTGGCGGTGACCGCCGCGCTGCTGTGGGCGACCATCGCCTTCATGGGTCAGAGCCTGAACACCACCATCAACCTGGCCGGCATCATCGGCCTCATCGTCTCCATCGGGATCACCGTCGACTCGTACATCGTCTATTTCGAACGCCTGAAGGACGAGACCCGTTCCGGCCGGACCATCCGGACCAGTGTCGATCGGGGCTTCGCCAGTGCCTTCCGGACCGTGCTGGCCGCCGACGCCGTCTCGCTCCTGGCCGCCGTCATCCTGTATTTGATCTCGGTGGGTGACGTCAAGGGATTCGCCCTGTTCCTCGGCATCTCGACCGTCTTCGACATCTTCATCACCTACTTCTTCACCCGGCCGTTCGTCATCCTCCTGGGCCAGAGCGGACGAGGCTCCGAGGTGCACGGCATGAGCGTGGCCAGCGGGCTCGGCGTGACCGCGGGACAGCCGTCATGAGCGCACGCAGGTCACGCACCGGCGACGACGGGTCAGAGCCGGAGGCCACGGACGAGGACGCGGCGGCCATCCTCGAGGAGGACTTCGAGGAGGAGCTGGAGCTCGCCGAGGAGGAGGAGGAGTACGAGGCGGAGACTGGGAAGCGCCGGAACGTACTGGTGCGCCTCTACCGGGGCGAGACGTCATTCGACTTCATCGGCCGTCGCAAGGTGTGGTTTGCCGCCTCCGCCATCGTCATCCTCCTCGGGATCATCTCGCTCAGCACCCGCGGTCTCAACCTGGGGATCGACTTCAAGGGCGGCCAGTCCTGGTTGGTGACCTCGCCGACGCTGACCGTGGCCCAGGCCACCGCGGCGGCCGAGTCGGCCGGTGTGACCCAGCCCACCGTCGTACAGCTCACCAACCAGCTCAACCACACCAAACAGATCCAGGTCACCGTCGATCTCAATGCGAAGCCACCGGCCGAGCGCGCCGCCATCGAGAACAAGGTGCAGGATGCCTTGGCGCAGGCGGCACACACCACGCCCGACAATGTGAACTTCAACGACGTGGGGCCGACCTGGGGCGGTCAGGTCACCTCCAAGGCCATCGAGGCGCTCATCGTGTTCTTCATCGCGGTGACCCTGTACATCTCGGTCCGCTTCGAATTCAAGATGGCGCTGGCGGCCATCGTGGCCGTGGTCCACGACATCCTGATCACGGTGGGGATCTACTCCATCGCCGGGTTCCAGGTGACACCGGACACGGTGGTGGCCGTGCTCACCGTGCTCGGGTACTCCCTCTACGACACCGTGGTGGTCTTCGACCGAATACGTGACAATGCCAAGGGCCTCGGCGCGTCCGGACGGATCACGTACTCGGAGATGGTCAACCTGTCGATGAACCAGACCCTGGCCCGTTCCATCAACACCTCGCTGGTGGCCATCATCCCGGTGCTCTCGGTGCTGGTGGTGGGTTCGTTCATCCTGGGTGCGACCTCCCTCCAGGACTTCGGGCTCGCCCTGGTCATCGGGTTGACCAGTGGGGCCTACTCGTCGATCTTCATCGCCTCGCCGCTCCTGGCGTGGATGAAGGAGCGAGAGCCCCGCTACGTCACCATCCGACAGCGGTTGGAGACGCGGGGGGACCGTGACGCCGTGCTCACCCCGGCCATGGCCGCCGCCATGGCCGGAGCCTCCGGCGGACCCGGTCGCGGCTCGGGCCGCGGTCGCACCCAGACCACCGGTGTCATCCGCCCCGGGGCGGCCTCGGCCGCCAAGCGGGCCGGGGGCTCGGCCAAACGGTCCTCGGGGGCCAACGGCACCGGCTCGGCCGGCTCGACCGGCTCGACGACCGCCTCGGGGGCCAGGGGCGCCTCGGGCGGTGGTCCGGCGTCCGGGTCGACCCGACCCGCCGGGAACCGGCCCCCACCCAGGCCCCGCAAGGGCAAGGGTAAGGGCAGCAAGGGAAAGCGACGCTGACCAGGACTCGGTGATCCCCGTCGGTTCCGGGCCACGGGGTACCGATCGGGTCGCGTGGCCAGGTACCCTCTAGTGATGGCCCTGGCCACGCCCGTCCCCGCGGAGGGGACCGCCACCGGTCCGGCGGAGGGGACCGCCAACGGCGAGGAGCACCTCGCCGGTTCCACCTTGCCCGCCGACGAGGCCGCCCTGCTGGTGCCGGTCATCCAGTCCTTCCTGCGCCGCCATCCGGGCGACGACACCTCGCTCATCGTCCGGGCCGCCGAGACGGCCACCGTGGCCCATGCCGGACAGCTCCGCCGGTCCGGCGAGCCGTACATCACCCACCCCATCGCCGTGGCCGGCATCGTGGCCGACCTGGGCCTCGATGCCATGACGGTGGCCGCCGCCCTCCTGCACGACGCCGTGGAGGACACCGGGGTGACCACCGAGGTCATCGACCGGGACTTCGGACCGTCCGTGGCCCTCATCGTGGACGGCGTGACCAAGCTGGACCGCCTCCAGTTCGACTCCAAGGAGGCCCAGCAGGCGGCCACGGTGCGCAAGATGCTCGTGGCCATGGCCAGCGACTGGCGGGTCCTGATCATCAAGCTGGCCGACCGCCTCCACAACATGCGCACCCTCTCGGTGATGCCCGAGTGGAAACAGCGCCGTTCGGCCCAGGAGACCCTGGACATCTACGCCCCCCTGGCCCACCGCCTGGGTATCCAAGAGGTGCGCTGGCAGCTCGAAGACCTGGCCTTCGCCACGCTCCACCCCAAGCGGTACGCGGAGATCGAGCAGATGGTGGCCAGCCGGGCTCCCCTGCGTGACGAGTTCCTGGCCCGGGTGCTGGTGGCGGTGCGCGAGCGACTGGCCGCTTCCGGGATCAATGCCGAGGTCACCGGCCGCCCGAAGCACCTCTGGAGCATCTACGAGAAGATGGTGGTCCGGGGCAAGGAGTTCGACGACCTCTACGACCTGGTCGGCATCCGGGTCATCGTCGAGGCGGAGAAGGACTGCTGGGCCGCCCTGGGCTCCATCCACGCCATCTGGCCCCCGGTCCAGGGGCGGTTCAAGGACTACATCAACTCGCCCAAGTTCAACCTGTACCAGTCGCTCCACACCACGGTGATCGGACTGGACGGGAAGCCGATCGAGGTGCAGGTCCGCACCCACGAGATGCACCGACGGGCCGAGTACGGGATCGCCGCCCACTGGGGGTACAAAGAGAACCCCGTCCGACCCGACCGGGGCCCGACGACGTCGGCCAAGAGCGGCAAGGAGACCGGCTCCACCGGGACCAAGTCGCGCGGGACAAGGCCGCCGGCAAACGGAGCCGGTCCGTGTCCGCCCCCGACGGCGGCAAGCCCGACACCGGCAAGAAGGAGTTGGGCCGGAAGGGGTCGTCGATGACGGCGGCCCAGCGCGCCGAGCTGGCCGAACGGGACCGCCGGGCCGAGCGGCTGGCCCTGGCCAAGGAGACCTCGTCCACCACGGCCGAGATCGAGTGGATGCAGCGGATCGTCGACTTCCAGAACGAGACCACCGATCCCATCGAGTTCCTCGAAGCCCTGAAGCTGGACCTCGAGGAGGACGAGGTCTACGTCTTCACCCCCAAGGGGAAGGTCATCGCCCTGACCGCCAACGCCACACCGGTGGACTTCGCCTACGCCATCCACACCGAGGTCGGCCACCGGTGCATCGGGGCCAAGGTCAACGGACGGCTCGTCCCCCTCGACACCCGGCTCAACTCGGCCGACACCGTGGAGATCTTCACCTCCAAGGCCCCGACGGCCGGCCCGTCGCGGGACTGGCTGGCCATGGTGGCGTCGTCGCGGGCCCGGACCAAGATCCGCCAGTGGTTCTCCCGTGAGCGGCGTGAAGACGCCATCGAGTTCGGCCGGGAGGAGCTGATCAAGGAGCTGAGGCGCGAGGGGCTGCCGGTCCAGAAGCTGGCCTCCGAACGGTCATTGGCCGAGGTGGCCACGGCCATGAACTACGCCGACCTGGACGCCTTGCACGCGGCGATCGGCGACAACCGGGTGTCGGCCCGGGCGGTAGCCCAGCGCATCCTGCGCTCCCTGCGGGGCGGGGTCTACGAGGAGCAACTCCCGGTCACCGCCCGCCAGCAGCCCACCGCGCCGCGGCCCGGCCGGGGCTCGGCGGTCGGCGTGTACGTGGAGGGCCTCGACGATCTCATGGTCCGGCTGTCCCGGTGCTGCACCCCGGTCCCCGGTGACGAGATCGTGGGCTTCGTGACCCGGGGCCGCGGGGTGTCGGTGCACCGGGCGGACTGCGCCAACGCCGCCTCGCTGGCCAGCCGGTCACGTGAGCGCCTCATCGAGGTGGAGTGGGACCACCGGTCCTCGGGGGTGTTCGTGGCCACCATCGAGGTGGTGGCCATCGACCGCTCCCGGCTCCTCACCGACGTGACCAAGGTGGTCTCCGAGCACCACCTCAACATCGTCAGCGCCAACACCCAGACCGACTCCGACCGCATCAGCCGGATGCGGTTCGACGTGGAGCTGGCCGACCCCGGCCACCTCGAGTCGGTCCTCAACCTGATCCGCCACCTCGACGCCGTCTACGACGTCTACCGCATCCTCCCGGGCAAGAAGGACTGAGCCCACCGTGCCTGACGACTCCCTGGCGGCGCGCGCCCCGAGTGGCACCCACGACGTCCTCTACCCCGAGTCGGCCCGCTGGGAGGCGGTCCTGGCTGCGTTCGCCGCCCAGGTCGAGGCGGCCGGCTATGGGCTGGCCCACACCCCGATCTTCGAGGACGTCAAGGTGTTCCGCCGGGGGATCGGCGAGGCCAGCGACGTGGTGGGCAAGGAGATGTACGAGTTCGAGGACCGCGGCGGCCGGGCCCTCGCCCTCCGTCCCGAAGGGACGGCCCCCATGGTCCGGGCCTTCGTCCAACACCGGCCGCCGCTGCCCTGGAAGGCCTGGTACGCCACCCCGGCCTTCCGCTACGAGCGGCCCCAGGCCGGGCGGTACCGGCAGCACCACCAGCTCGGGGTGGAGGCCCTCGGACCGAGCGACCCCGACCTCGACGTCGAGGTGGTGTCCCTGGCCGACGGGTTCTTCCGCTCCTTGGGCCTGGCCGACTTCGTCCTCCGCCTCAACTCGATGGGCGACGGGGTGTGCCGACCGGGCTACCTGGAGCTGCTGTCCGAGTACCTGGCCGGGCGACGGGACGGGCTGTGCCCCGAACACCAGCAGCGCCTGGAGGCCAACCCGCTCCGGGTGCTGGACTGCAAACGCGACGCCTGTCGGGCCGCCACCGAGGACGCCCCCGCCCTGGTCGACCACCTCTGCGACCCGTGCCGCGCCCACTTCCAACGGGTGGTGGACGGTCTCGACGCCCTCGGGGTGGGCTACCGGTTCGACCACCGCCTGGTCCGGGGGTTCGACTACTACACCCGGACGACCTTCGAATTCGCCTCGGCGGCCCTGGAGTCGGCCCAGAACGGGATCGGCGGGGGGGGCCGCTACGACGGACTGGTGGAGATGCTGGGCGGCCCACCGACCCCGGGGATCGGCTTCGGCATCGGCATCGAGCGGCTGCTGCTGGCCTGCGACGCCGAAGGCGTGTTCGCCGTGGCGCCCACCCCCCTCGACGCCTTCGTGGTGGACGTGGCCGGGGGTGAGGCGGCCCGGGACCTCACCGCCGAGCTGCGTCGGGCCGGGCTACGGGCCGACCGGGCGTTCGACGGCCGGTCCCTCAAGTCCCAGATGAGGGCGGCCGACCGGTCCGGGGCCCGCGTGGCCCTCATCGTGGGGCCGGACGAAACGGTCGCGGGTACGGTGTCCCTGCGACCCTTGCGGGGTGCCGGGGACCAGGTCAACGTGCCGCGGGCCCAGGTGATCGAGGCGGTACGGGAGTCGGTCGGTCGGTGAGCAACCGGTCTGCCCCTACTGTGTCCCCGGTCCCGTGATCGGGTCCCGTTCCCGAAAGGACCTCCCGTGACCGTCCCCCTGCCAGCCGAAGCGACGTCGATGCGGACCCGCCTGTGCGGGTCGCCCCGGCTCGACGACGTGGGCGCCGAGGTGACCGTCTGCGGCTGGGTGGCCAAGCGGCGGGAGCACGGCGAGCACCTGGCGTTCATCGACCTGCGCGACCACTCGGGCATCGTCCAGTGTGTGATCCCGGGGACCGTCGACGTCCGCAGCGAGTACGTGCTCGCCGTCGAGGGCACCGTCCGCCCCCGTCCCGACGGCACGGTCAACCCCGATCTGCCCACCGGGGAGGTGGAGCTCGGTGACTGCACGGTGACCGTCCTCAACCGGGCCGAACCGCCCCCGTTCGCCGTGGACGACCGGGTGGACGTGGACGAGGGCATCCGCCTCAAGCACCGGTTCGTCGACCTGCGCCGACCCCGGATGCAGTCCAACCTGCGGCTGCGGGCTGCGGTGAACGGGGCGCTGCGGGCGGCCATGGATCGACAGGGGTTCGTCGAGGTCGAGACGCCCCTCCTGTGGGCTCCGACCCCCGAGGGGGCCCGGGAGTTCGTCGTGCCCAGCCGCCTGACCCCGGGCAGCTGCTACGTGCTGCCCCAGAGCCCCCAACTGGCCAAACAGCTCCTGATGGTGGCCGGAGTGGACCGCTACTACCAGATCGCCCGCTGCCTCCGGGACGAGGATCTCCGCGCCGACCGGCAGTTCGAGTTCTCGCAGCTGGACATCGAGGCGTCGTTCGTGGCCCAGGAGGATGTGCTGTCCTTCGTGTCCGAGGCGGTCCTGGACGCGGCCGAGGCCGCCACCGGCGTGCGGCCCGGGGACATCCCGACCATGACCTGGTCCGAGGCCATCGACCGCTACGGCACCGACAAGCCCGACCTCCGCTTCGGGATGGAGCTCGTCGACCTCTCCGACGTGTTCGAGAGCACCGAGGTCAAGGCGTTCGGCGCCTCCACGGTCAAGGCCGTCGTGCTCGACTCCGGTGCCAGGCTGACCCGCTCGAAGCTGGACGGCCTCACCGACCAGGCGAAACAGCTCGGCGCCAAGGGACTGGCCTGGTTCCGGGTCACCGCCGGCGAGGGTGGCGGCCTGGCCCTCGACTCGCCGCTCGACCGGTTCCTCTCCGACCCGGAGCGGGCCGGCCTGCTGGCCGCCACCGGGGCGTCCGAGGGCGACCTGGTGCTGGTGGTGGCCGACGAGTACCGCCTGGCCTGCACGGTGCTCGGCCACCTCCGCCTCGAGCTGGGGGGCCGACCGGTGAGCGAGGGTCCCTCCCGCTACCTGTGGGTGGTCGACTTCCCGCTGTTCGACGGCGTCGACGACGCCGGTCGTCCGGTGGCCGCCCACCACCCGTTCACCATGCCCCACCCCGACGACCTCGGGCGGCTGGAGACCGAACCCGGCCTCGGTCCGGTCCCAGGCCTACGACCTGGTCCTCAACGGGTGGGAGCTGGGTTCGGGAAGCGTCCGGATCCACCGGGGTGACATCCAGAGCCGGGTCTTCGCCGTGCTGGGCATCGGTGAGGAGGAAGCCCAGTCGCGGTTCGGGTTCCTGCTCGGCGCCTTCCGCTACGGGGCTCCGCCCCACGCCGGGTTCGCGGTGGGCATCGACCGCCTGGTGGCCATCTTCGCCGGCGAGGACTCCATCCGCGAGGTCATCGCCTTCCCCAAGACCCAGTCCGGCTCCGACCCCATGACCGGGGCCCCCAAGCCGCTCGCGCCCGGGGTCCTGGCCGAGCTCGGGCTCCGTCCCCTCCCCCCAAGGACTGAGCCCGGGACCGTGGCCGGTGACGACCTGTTCTCCGGTGCCGCCGAGGAGCGACTGGCGGCGCGGGCCCCGCTGGCCGCCCGCCTCCGGCCCCGGACACTGGACGAGATCATCGGCCAGCAGCACCTGGTCGGCCCGGGCGCCCCGCTCCGGGCGCTCATCGAGGCCGACCGGCTGACCTCGGCCATCCTGTGGGGCCCGCCCGGCACGGGCAAGACCACGCTCGCTTCGGTGGTGGCCGCGGCCACGGCCAAGCAGTTCGTGCCGCTGTCGGCGGTCAGCGCCGGCGTGAAGGACGTGCGGGAGGTGGTGGAGGGGGCCCGACGGCTCCTCGGGGAGCAGGGTCGCGGCACCATCCTGTTCCTCGACGAGGTCCACCGGTTCAACCGCTCCCAGCAGGACGCCCTGCTCCCGTCGGTGGAGGAGGGCCTGCTGGTCCTGATCGGGGCCACCACCGAGAACCCCTTCTTCGAGGTCAACGCGCCCCTGCTCTCCCGGTCCACGCTGTGGCGCCTCGAGCCCCTCTCCGCACCCGAGCTGGAGGAGGTGGTGGCCCGGGGCCTCGGGGCCGAGGGGGCGACCGCCGAGCCGGACGCGGTGGCCGCACTGGTGGGCCTGGCCGACGGGGACGCCCGGGCCGTCCTGACCACGCTGGAGGTGGCCATGGCGCTGGCCGGACCGGCCCCGGTCACCCTGGGGGACGTGGAGCGGGCCCGCCACTCACGACTCCACCACTACGGGGAGGACGACCACTACGACCAGGTCAGCGCGTTCATCAAGTCGGTGCGGGGCTCCGACCCCGACGCCGGCCTGTACTGGCTGGCCCGGATGCTGGAGGCCGGTGAGGACGCCCGGTTCATCGCCCGGCGCCTGGTCATCCTGGCCAGCGAGGACATCGGGGAGGCCGACCCCCTGGCCCTGGTGGTGGCCGACGCCGCCGCCCGGGCCGTCGAGTTCGTGGGCCTGCCCGAGGCCCAGCTGAATCTGGCCCAGGCGGTGGTGCACCTGTCCTGCGCCCCCAAGTCCAACCGGGTCACCGTGGCCCTGGGTCTGGCCCAGCGGGATGTGCGGGAGGGGCCCAGGGGGACGGTACCGCCCCATCTCCGCGACGCCCACTACCGGAGCGCCGGGTCCATCGGTCACGGCGAGGGGTACGTCTACCCCCACGACCGGCCCGACGCCTGGGCCGACCAGCAGTACCGGCCCGACGAGCTCCAGGGCCACCGGTACTACGAGCCGAGCGACCGGGGTCACGAAGCCGTGGTGGGCGACCGCCTGGCCCGGTGGCGCGCCGGCGAGCGGCCGGACGCGGCGACGACATCGGAGCCCGAGCCGGGTGCCGACCGCCCACCGGCCGAATAGGTCAGACTGTCGCCCATGACGCGGCAGGGACGGGGCGTGACCGTGGCGGCCGCTCTCTCGGGCCTGGTGGCGGCGTTGACCCTGGGAGCCGGCGGGCCGAGCCCGGCGGCCGGCGCCGTCCCGTCGGACGCGGCCCCCTCGGTCCGGCTGGCCGGGCCGACACCGACCCTTCCCACCGGCTCGGCGGTGGTGGGCCCGTCCGACGCCTCCACCCAGGTCACCGCCGATGTAGCCCTCCAAGCCCCGTGACCCGTCCGCCCTCGACGCCTTCGTGGCCGCGGTGTCCACGCCCGGCTCGCCCCAGTACCACCACTATCTCGGCGCCGGGCGGTTCGCCTCGACCTTCGGGCCGACGTCGGACACCATCGCCTCCGCTCGGGCCTGGGTCTCGTCGGCCGGGCTCCGACCCGGGACCACCTCCCCGGACGGGCTGCTCATCCCGGTGACCGGGACCGCCGCCCAGATGGAGCAGGCCTTCGACGTCTCGCTGGTGTCCGCCCGCCTGGCCGACGGTCGGGTGGCCCGGTTCGCTCCCGAGCAGCCGGCGGTGCCCGCCTCACTGGCCTCCCGGGTGACCGGCGTGGTGGGCCTCTCCACCGTGGCCACCCCCCAGCCCCAGCTGGTGCCGGCCGACCAACGTGACCCGGCCACCACCGGGGGGAACGCCTCCGGACCGTCCCCGGCCGTCGTGCCCGCCGTCGGTCCGGGGTCGTGCCCGTCGGCGGCCGCCACCGGCGGGTACACGGCCAACCAGCTGGCCGCTGCCTACGGGCTCGCCTCCCTGTACGGGAGCGGGGCGGACGGGGCGGGCGTCACCATCGGGATCTACGAGCTCGAGCCCTATACGCCGTCGGACATCGCCACCTACGAGAGCTGCTACGGGATCAGCACGTCGGTCAGCAACACCGACATCGACGGGGGCGCCGGGACCACCATCCAGCAGGGGGAGGCGGCGCTCGACATCGAGGACGTCATCGGGCTGGCCCCCGGATCCACCATCAAGGTGTTCACCGGTCCCCAGACCGGGCCGAACAACGCCGGTCCCATCGACACCTACGAGGCCATGGTCGCCGACACCTCGCTCAAGGTCATCACCACCAGCTGGGGCCTGTGCGAACCCCAGATGGCCCTGCAGGGGAACCAGCAGGCCGTGGAGTCGGCCCTGTTCGCCGAGGCCGCCGCCCAGGGCCAGACGGTGGTGGCGGCGTCGGGGGACTCGGGGTCGACCGACTGCTATCCCGGCCAGCCGTCGACCACGGTCACCGTGGACGACCCGGCCGATCAGCCCGACGTGACCGGGGTGGGTGGGACCTCCCTCCTGTCGGCCGGCTCGCCGCCCAACGAGACGGTGTGGAACAACCTCTACGGATCGGGTGGCGGCGGGGTCTCCTCGGACTTCGACCAGCCGTCCTGGCAGTCGGGGCCGGGGGTGGACGATCAGTTCGGCCTGGCCCAGTGCGCCGCTCTGGGACGGTCGAGCTGTCGCGAGGTGCCCGACGTCTCGGCCTCCTCCGACCCGGCCCACGGCTACGCCATCTACTGCACGGCGGGCGGTCCCCTCACCAACTGCGGGAACCGGCGGGGCTGGTTCGTGGTGGGAGGCACGAGCGGGGCCTCACCGCTCTGGGCGGCCATGGTGGCCGTGATCGACCAGCGCCTGTCGGCGCCGGCCGGGTTGCTCAATCCCGACCTGTACTCGGCCGGTTCGTGCGCGGCGACGCCGTTCAGCGACGTCACCACGGGCAACAACGCCTTCCTGGCCACCAGCCAGGGCCGGTTCCCGGCCACCGCCGACTACGACCTGGCCACGGGATGGGGTACCCCGTCCGCCCCCCGGCTGCTCGCCGTCCTGGCCTCACCGCCCACCTGCCCGGTGATCACCGGTCTCCAGCCGTCCAAGGGTCCGGTGGGCGGCGGGAACCAGGTGACGGTGACCGGCTACAACTTCACCGGGGCCACGTCGGTCCGGTTCGGGGCGACGCCGGCGTCCTTCTCGGTCACCTCGCCCGGCTCCCTGGTGGCCCGGGTGCCGTCGGGACCGGCGGCCGGGGCGACGGTGGACGTCTCGGTGGCCAACGCCCAGGGGTCCAGTCCGCTGGTGGGGGCCGACCACTACACCTTCACCCCACCGGGCTACTGGCTGGTGGCCAGTGACGGCGGCATCTTCGCCTTCGGGCGGGCGGGTTTCCTGGGCTCCACCGGGGGCATCGCCCTCAACCGGCCGGTGGTCGGCATGGCCGCGTCCCCCGATGACGGCGGCTACTGGCTGGTGGCCAGCGACGGCGGCATCTTCGCCTTCGGGGACGCCGCCTTCTACGGCTCCACCGGCGGCATCCACCTCAACCAGCCCATCGTGGGCATGGCCGCCACACCGTCCGGGCACGGCTACTGGCTGGTGGCCAGCGACGGCGGCATCTTCTCCTTCGGGGACGCCGCCTTCTACGGCTCCACCGGCGGCATCCACCTCAACCAGCCCATCGTGGGCATGGCCGCCACACCGTCGGGGCACGGCTACTGGCTGGTGGCCCGGGACGGCGGCATCTTCTCCTTCGGGGACGCCGCCTTCTACGGCTCCACCGGCGGCATCCACCTCAACCAGCCCATCGTGGGCATGGCCGCCACACCGTCGGGGCACGGCTACTGGCTGGTGGCCCGGGACGGCGGCATCTTCTCGTTCGGGGACGCCGCCTTCCACGGCGCTACCGGTGGCCTCCACCTCAACCAGCCCGTCGTGGGCATGGCCACCGACCCGACCGGCGGCGGCTACTGGCTGGTGGCCACCGACGGCGGCATCTTCTCGTTCGGGGACGCCGCCTTCTACGGCTCCACCGGCGGTCTCCGCCTCAACCGCCCCATCGTGGGCATGGCATCGACCTGAGCCGGCGTCCACGGCCCGGGGACACGGCCCGGGGACCCGGGCGGACCCGGCCCGCCGGCTCGCCACCGGCTGGGTCGCGGCGAGGATCTACACTGACCGGATCATGTCCGCCGGCCAGATCGCTGTCCTCGTCGCCTCCGTCGCCTGCGTCCTGGCGGTGATCGGCCTCCTCGTGGCCCTGCGGGCGTTGCGACGCGAGGTCCGCTCGCTCCGCCGGGTGGCCGACGATCTGACGAGCCAGAGCGGTGCCCCTGGTGGCCGACGCCCAGCGGGTGGTCGACCAGGCGGCCACCGAGATGGAGCGGGTGGGTGCCGTGCTCGACTCCACCGAGTCGGTCCATGCCACGGTCGACTCGGCCTCCAAGCTGGCCTACCGCGCCTTCGCCAATCCGGTGGTCAAGGTGCTGGCGGTACGGGCGGGAGCCGCCACCGGTATCCGACGCCTGGCTTCCGGACCGGCGTCGGGGGACCCCGGTGGCTCCGGTCCGTCGACCAACGGAAGGCCCTGAACGGTGCCCAAGCGCACCTTCTGGCTGGTCACCGGGGCGGCCATCGGAGCCGGCTCGTCGCTGTGGGCCGAGCGTCGGGTGCGCCGGACCGTCCACCAGGCCGCCGCCCGACTGCAGCCCGACGCCCTGGTGGTCGAAGTCGGCCGCACGGCGCGCCAGGTGGCCGGGAGCGCGGGCGGCCGGGTCCGCGACGCGGTGGCCTCGGGCCGCGACGAGATGCAACGCCGCGAGGAGGAGCTGTGGGCCGATCTGGCCGCCCAGGGGGTGGCCGACGATCCGGTCGACCGGGCCGCGGCGCCCGGCCCCGCTCCGACGCTTCGCCCGGACGTACCCGTCGCACGCGACGAGCCGTCCCGCCGGGGGGCGCGGGTCCGGCGGGGGAGGCGTCGACCGGCGAAGTCCCCTTCTCACCTGGCCAAGTAGGATTTGAGGTCGTGACCTCCGGCACGGCGCCCGACGCCGACCACCTCCGTGGCGCCTTCACCGGCTTCTTCGCCGGACGGGGCCACGTGCCCGTGCCCTCGGCCAGTCTCATCCCCCACGACCCCTCCGTCCTGTTCACCATCGCCGGCATGGTCCCGTTCAAGCCGTTCTTCCTGGGCGACGAGGTGTCGCCCTGGCCTCGGGCCACCTCGGTCCAGAAGTGCTTCCGCACCGTCGACATCGACGTGGTCGGCCACACCGAGCGCCACTGCACGTTCTTCGAGATGCTGGGCAACTTCAGCTTCGGTGACTACTTCAAGGCCGAGGCCATCCCGTTCGCCTGGGAGCTGGTCACCGAGGTGCTGGGCATCGACGGCGACCGGATCTGGGTCACCGTCTACGAGAGCGACGACGAGGCCGAGCAGATCTGGCGCGACGCCGTGGGCGTCCCGGCCGGCCGGATCCAACGACTGGGCGACGACAACTTCTGGAAGATGGGGGACACCGGTCCGTGCGGTCCCAGCTCCGAGCTGTTCTTCGACAAGGGCCCCCCCTACGGGGCGGACGGCGGTCCCGCCCTCGGGGGCTCGGAGCGCTTCATCGAGATCTGGAACCTGGTGTTCATGCAGTACAACCGCAGTCTCGACGGCTCCATCGAGGACCTTCCGAAGCCCAGCATCGACACCGGTGCCGGTCTGGAGCGGATCCTCCCGGTCATCCAGGGCGTGGACTCGATCTTCGCCACGGACCTGTTCCTCCCGATGATCGAGACGGCCCAATCGGTCACCGGTCGCACCTACGGGAGCGACCCCGGCGTCGATGTGGGGCTGCGGATCCTGGCCGACCACGGCCGGGCCATGTCCATGCTCGTCTCCGACGGCGTGCTCCCGGCCAACGAGGGCCGGGGCTACGTGCTCCGGCGGGTGATCCGCCGGGCGGTGCGTCGTGCCCGTCAGCTGGGATTTGACGGGGCGGTGACGCCGAGGCTGGTCGACACCGCCGTGGGCATCCTGGGCGCGGCCTACCCGGCGCTGGCCGAACAGCACCACCTGGTCCTCGACGTCGTCGGACGGGAGGAGGAGGGCTTCCTGCGCACCCTGGCCACCGGCTCCACCATCCTCGAGGAGGAGTTGGCCTCCGGGGCGGGGGCGGTCTCGGGGGACCTGGCCTTCCGCCTGCACGACACGTACGGATTCCCGGTCGAGCTCACCGTGGAGATCGCCGAGGAGGCCGGCGTCACCGTCGACCTCGAGGGGTTCGAAGCGGCCATGGACGTCCAGCGCGCCCAGGCCCGCGCCGCGGCCCGGGCCAACAAGACCCCGGCTGGTGAGCAGGCGTACCGCTCGGTCCTCGACGACGAGGGCCAGACGGTGTTCGTGGGCCAGCGCCCCGACGGCTATTCGGCCCCCGCCCGGGTGGTGGCCGTCCTGGCCGATCTCGATCCGGACCACGCCGGTCAGGCCGAGATCTTCCTGGACCGGACCCCCTTCTACGCCGAGGGAGGGGGGCAGGACGGCGACACCGGCACCATCGTGACCGAGACGGGCACCGCCGTGGTCTACGACACTGTCTCGGCCCTGCCCGGCCTGACGTCGCACCATGCCACGATCAACGGCGAGCTCTTTGCCGGCCAGGACGCGCTGGCCACCATCGACGGCGTGCGGCGGGACTCGCTGCGCCGCAACCACACCGGGACCCACCTGCTCCACGCCGCCCTCCGGACGGTGCTTGGGCGACCACGTCCGCCAGCAGGGCTCCCGCGTGGCACCGGACTTCCTGCGCTTCGACTTCAGCCACCACGGGAGTGTGGCCCCCGAGGAGCTGGTGGCGGTGGCGTCCCTGGCCAACGCCGACGTCCTGACCGACGCCGACGTCATCGTGGAGGTGACCTCCAAGGCCCAGGCCGAGGCCATGGGGGCCCTGGCCTTCTTCGAGGACAAGTACGGCGAGCAGGTCCGGGTGGTCCGGGCCGGTCCCCACTCCATCGAGCTGTGCGGCGGGACCCATGTCGGTGCCCTCGGCATGATCGGCCCCATCACCGTCACGTCGGAGTCGTCCATCGGCTCCAACGTCCGCCGGCTGTTCGCCGTCACCGGCACCAGCGCCTTCGACCGCCTGGTGGAGCGGGAGGGCCTGCTCACCGAGGCGGCCGCCCTGCTCCGCACCGAGCCCGAGCACGTCCTCGAGGCCATCGACCGGCTGCTGGAGCGGCAACGTGCCGCCGAGCGCTCGCTGGAGCAGGCTCGCAGCCGCGAGCTGCAGTCCGAGCGCCTCGGCGCTGGCCGCCCAGGCGCTGGACGGCGTCGTGGTCGCTCGCCGGGACGGCCTGGATCCCGACGCGCTGCGCGACCTGGCCCAGACCGTGCGGACCACGGCCGCCCTCCGAGCCGTGGTCCTGGGTGGGAGCCCCGACGGGACCAAGGCCGCCCTGGCCGTGTCGGCCGATCGGTCAGGTGACGACCAGGTCCATGCCGGGGAGCTGGTCAAGCAGATCGCCCCCCTGCTCGGCGGGGGTGGCGGGGGGTCGCCGGAGATGGCGGTGGCCGGGGGCAAGGACCCGAGCGGTCTCGACCGGGCACTGGACGAGGCCCGACGAGTCCTCCGGGGTGACTGACCGGTCATGACCGGTGATGCACCGATCCGTCGGGGTCGGGCCGTCGGGATCGATCTGGGCTCGCGTCGGATCGGGATCGCGGTGACCGACTCCGACGGCACCATGGCGTTGCCCCGGACCACGCTGGTCCGCTCGGGCGACGCCCAGCGGGATCGTCGACGACTGGTGGAACTGGTGCTCGAGGAGGAGGCGGTGGTCGTGGTGGTGGGGCTCCCCCTGTCCCTCGACGGCAGCCGCGGCCGCGCCGCCACCGAGGCCGCGGTCGAGGCCGACGCCCTGACCGCCCTGTTGGCACCGCACCACGTCGATGTGGAGCTGTTCGACGAACGCCTGACCACCGTCTCGGCCCACCAGGCCCTGTCGGCCGGCGGAGCCGACGGTCGGAAGCGACGCCCCGTCGTCGACCAGGCCGCCGCCACGGTGATGCTCGAGGCGTGGCTGGACGCACGGCGGACCCGCCGGTGACCGGCGGCGGGCCCCCGGGGCCCGACGACTCCGGCGAGCACGGCTCGTCCGACGCGTCCGGCGTACCGGTGCCCGTCGCGGTACCCGTCGCCGAGCCCGGTGCGGGGCCGGCGGCGACGCCGAACTCGGCCCGACCGTCGTCCCGATCCCGCTCGGGAGCCCGCGCTCGGGAGCGCCGCCTCTGGCCTCGGCTCGTCGGGAGCCTGATTGCGCTGCTGGTGCTGGTGCTCCTGGGCGGTTTCCTCTGGGTCCAGCACGAGGCCAGTCCCGGTGGCCCCCCGGGAGCCCAGGTCATCGCCACGGTCCGGTCGGGGTCCGGTGCCAGTCAGCTGTCCGCCGCCCTGGAGGCCAAGGGGGTCCTCTCCAGCTCGCTGGCCTTCCGGATCTGGAGCCAGTTCCACGGGACCCCGACGGTCCTGCCCGGCTCCTACGCCTTCAACAAGAACAGCAGCTTTGCCACCGTCGACCGGGTCATCTCGGCCGGTCCCAATGTCTTCCCGCTCGACATCCCTCCCGGCTTCACCGTGGCCGAGGTGGCCACCCGGGTGGGCCAGCTCCCCGGGCACTCCAGTGCCGCCTTCGCCGCCGTGGCCACTCGCGGCACCGTGCGATCCCCGTGGCAGCCGGCCGGCTCCACCAATCTCGACGGCCTGCTGGGCACCGGCGAGTACGTGGTGGTGCCGGGGGAGTCCGACACCAAACTGCTCACCATCATGGTGGATCGCTTCGACGATCTCGCCCAGCACCTCGACCTCGAGGCCGGGGCCGCCAAGATCGGGCTGACCCCCTACCAAGTCATCACCGTGGCCTCGATCGTGCAGAAGGAGGGCGTCATCGGCAAGAACCTGGGCCCGGTGGCCAGGGTGGTCCTCAACCGCCTGGCCCGCGACATGCCGCTGCAGATGGACTCCACGGTCCTCTACTCCGAGGGTCGGGACGGGGGACCGGTCACCTCGGCCGACCTGGCCATCCGCTCGCCCTACA
The DNA here is from genome assembly GCA_963812525.1 of uncultured Acidimicrobiaceae bacterium. Lineage (GTDB taxonomy): Bacteria > Actinomycetota > Acidimicrobiia > Acidimicrobiales > RAAP-2 > Bog-756. The sequence goes on along the minus strand of CAWEVL010000011.1, from coordinate 702,512 downwards.
ACACCTACCTCAACAAGGGACTCACGCCCACTCCCATCTGCTTCCCGTCCGAAGCCGCCTTGCGGGCCACCCTCGATCCGCCCAGTGGGACGTGGCTGTACTTCGTGGTGGTCCAGCCGGACGGCACCGAGGCCTTTGCCGACACCTTCCCCGAGCAGCAGGCCAACGAGGCGCTGGCCAAGCAACGGGGGCTGGGCTGATGGAGGCGGCGCCGGGCTCCGGTATCGGATCGGCCGCGCTCCCGGCCGGGCTGTCGGCCGCCACCACCATCGTCGGGGTCATCGGGGACCCGGTGGCCCACTCGCTCTCGCCCCTCCTGCACAACACCGCCTTCGCCGAGCTGGGCCTCGACTGGGTCTCGGTGGGGTTCCCGGTCCCGGCGGGCCAGACCGCCGCCGCCCTCGACGGGGCGCGGGCGCTCGGCGTGCGGGGGCTCTCGGTGACCATGCCCCACAAGGACGAGGCGGCCCGCCTGGTTCCCCGCCTGTCGCCCCTGGCCGCCCGGCTCGGGGCCGTCAACTGTCTGGTCGTCGAGGGGGGCGGCTGGCGGGGCGAGAACACCGACGGGGCCGGCCTGGTGGCCGCCCTCCGGCGGCGGCACCGATTCGACCCCTCGGGTCGGCGCTGCCTGGTGGTGGGGGCCGGGGGGGCGGCTCGGGCCGTGATCGCCGCCCTGGCCGGGGCCGGGGCGGCCGACGTAGTGGTGATCAACCGCACGGCCGAACGGGGCCGGACGGCGCGGTCCCTGGCCGGCACCGTCGGCCGGACCGGAGGGCCCGAGGACGTCCCGACCTGCGATCTGGTGGTCAACGCCACCCCGGTGGGGATGGTCGGAGCCGGGAAGTCGACCGGCGGGGGTACCCACCCGTGGCCGCTCGACCCCGCCCTGCTCCATCCCGGGCAGGTGGTGGTGGACCTGATCTACCACCCGGTCGAGACGGCCTGGTTGGCCGCGGCCCGGGACCAGGGGGCGTCGGTGTCGAACGGCCTCGGGATGCTGGTCCACCAGGCCGCTCTCCAGCTCGAGGCCTGGACGGGAACCGATCCCCCCATCGAGGCGATGTGGCGGGCGGTCACCGACCGCCAGGTGGCGGGGGGTCACTGACCGCCGGGTGGCGGGTGCGGGGAGAGGGCCCGAGGGGGGGAGTATCCTCTCCGGCCAGAGTCCCTTGGTGAACTACGCCCCCGCAACCGTCGCTGCCCGGACGCGAACCCGGACCCTGAGTTCGCGGTTCGATCTGGTCCTGGTGGGCTGCTCCGTCCTCCTCGGCGTGATCGGGGTGGTGACGGTGTACACCGCCACCAAGGGCAAACTGGCCCTGCAGGGAGACGACCCTCGGTACTTCCTGAAGCGGCAGGCCGTCTTCCTGGTCATCGGATTGGTGGTCATGGTGGTCATGGCCCTGTTCGACTACCGCAGGCTCGAACAGGTGAGCACCGTCTTGTACCTGGGGATCCTCCTGGCCCTGGTGGCGGTGCTGGCCACCCCGGCCCAGCACGGGGCCCAACGCTGGTTCCCCCTCGGCCCCATCCAGCTCCAGCCGTCCGAATTCGCCACGGTGGTCCTGATCATCGCCATCGCCACCTACTGCTCGAGACGACCGGAGGGTCTGGAGTTCCGGGACCTGGTGCGCATGGTGCTCATGGCCGGCCTGCCCATCCTGATGGTGTTCAAGCAGCCCGACCTGGGTACCGCCATCGTGATGTCGGTCATCCTGTTGGTCATGCTGGCCGTGGCCGGTATGCCGGGACGATACCTGCTGTTGCTGATCGCCGCCGCCGTGTTGCTGGTGCTGTTCGCCGTCAACGTGGGCGTCCTGCACAAGTACCAGATCGACCGGCTGACCAGCTTCATCTCGCCGAACGGAGGCAGCCAGGCCGCCACCTACAACGTGGCCCAGGCCAAGGAGGCCATCGCCCACGGCGGCATGTTCGGTCAAGGCCTGGGCCACGGCGCCCTGACCAACCTGGCCTACGTGCCCGAGCAACAGACCGACTTCATCTTCTCCGCGGTCGGGGAGCAGGTCGGTTTCGTCGGCGCCAGTGTGCTGTTGGGCATCTACGGGGTGGTGGCCTGGCGCATCCTCCGGGCCGCCCAGCAGGCCTGGGACAGCTTCGGCCGACTCCTGTGCACGGGAATCTTCGCCCTGCTCGTCTTCTCGGTGTTCGAGAACGTGGGGATGAACATGGGGATCATGCCGGTCACCGGGATCCCCCTGCCCTTCATCTCCTACGGCGGGTCGGCCATGATCGTCTTCTTCGCCGCCATCGGCATCACCGCCAGCGTGAACGCGCGGAGCGCCCGGTGAGCGAGTCGACGGCCGGTCGGGTGGAGGCGCCGGTGCCGGTACCGACGGATCCGGCCACGCCGGCGGACGGGGGCACCGAGGCGACCCCCGGGGGGAGCGCCACCGACGATGGGGCCGCCGGGCCGCCGGCGGACCCCCAGGCCGACGGTGCGGCGGCACCGGAGGACGGCGGGGTGGCCCTAGCCGAGGCGGATGGGCCACCGGCACCGGAGGACGGCGGGGTGGCCGTACCCGAGGCGGGTGGGCCACCGGCACCGGAGACGGACGCCCGGCCCCCAGCCCCACCGGCACCGGCCACGCCGCAGATGGGCGACTACCGGATGGCGCTGGTGGCGGCGGTCAACGTGGACCTGCCCAACCAGCATCCGACCGTGGTGCTGCGTGAGACGGAATCCCCCCGTCGACAGCTGTCCTTCTCGATCGGTTTCCAGGATGCCGTGGTGCTGTCCCACGCCATGCGGCGGATCCCCACGCCGCGACCGTTGACCCACGAACTCATGAGCCAGGTGCTGCAGGGCTTCGACATCGACGTGGTGGCGGTGCGGATGGTCGGCCGCCAGGGCGCCGTCTACTTCGCCGAGCTGGATCTCCGGGGCCGGACCGGGCGGCAGGTCCTCTCCTGCCGGCCCTCCGACGGGCTCACGGTGGCGCTCTTGCAGCCGGTGGGTGTGCCCATCCTCATCGACCGCCGGCTCCTCGAGCTGGACGGGGACGTGACCCCACCGGGGCCGGGATCGGCCGTCTCGTAGTCCGACCCGACGCTCCGGCGGCTCGGTGGGCCGTGTGCCGGCACCTCGGGGTGGCTACCCACCGCTCAGCAGGCGCTCGCGACGTTCCTCGCTCTTCTCCCACTGAGCCTGGTCGGCGGCGTCTGCCGCGGCACCGCCCTCGTCGGAGATCCGCATGAGGAGGGCGACGAGGACGTAGTTGGCGATGAGCGCCGACCCCCCGTAGGACACGAAGGGCAGCGTGATGCCGGTCAACGGGAGCAGTCGAAGCACCCCGCCGATGATGAAGAAGGCCTGAAAGCCGATGATCATGGTCAACCCCACCGCGGTCAGCTTGGCGAACTCCGAACGGGCAGCCTGCGCCACCCGGAAGCCCGCGCCCACCAGGAGCAGGAAGGCGACGACGACCATGGTCGAACCGAGCAGCCCCATCTCCTCCCCGATCACGGCGAAGATGAAGTCGGCGTTGGCGAAGGTGATGCGGAAGGCCCCCTGGCCCAGTCCGAGTCCGGTGCCGCCGATCCCGCCGCTCCCCAGCGCGTACCACGACTGGACCAGCTGTCCTCCTGACCCGTTGGCCAGTCGCCAGGGGTTCAGCCAGTCCTCCACCCGAATATGGGTCTGGCTCAGGTACCGACCGGCGAAGTAGGCGCCGGCGGCGAAGAGCACGACGCCGAGGAGGAGATAGCCGGTTCTTCCCGTCGTCACCCACAGCAGGCCGATGAAGAGCGTGAACAGCATGGCCGAGAAGCCGATGTCGTGCTCGAGGCTCATCACGCCGATGGCGAAGATCCAGGCGAGTCCGATCGGAACGAGCGGCCGCGGGTCGAGGACCAGCCGATTGCCCAGTCGAGCCGTCGGAATGGTCAGCAGCTCCCGCTTGTCGGCGAAGTAGGAGGCGAAGAAGATGCACAGCAGGATCTTGGCGATCTCCACGGGTTGGAATCGAATCGAGCCCAGGTGCACCCACAACCGGGCTCCGTTGATGTTCTCCCCGACATGGGGGACGAGGGGGAGCAGCAGGAGCCCGACGCCCCCGGCCAGGAGGAGGTACCGGTAGCGGTCGAGGTCCCGCGTCCGGCGGACGAGGACCAGGGTGAGCACGTAGGCGCCCACCCCGATGGCCGTCCAGGCCGCCTGCTGCGGCGCGTAGTAGGGGGGAAGCGACGCGAGGTCGATGCGGGTGATCATCACGTACCCCAGCCCGTTGAGCAGGAAGGCGATGGGGAGGATCACCGGGTGGGCACTGGGCACGAAGATACGGTTGGCGATATGAGCGACGGCGCCGAGGGCCAGGATGACGGCCATGAGCGGCGCGACGTCCGTCGGGACCCTGGAGGTGTTGCCCAGGATCATCAGCGTGTACGCGGCGATGATGATGACCGAGGCCGCCACCAGCAGTCCCAGCTCGGTCCGGCGACGCGCCTTGAATGCCCGGTGGGGGCGTTTGGTCGTCGAGGAGCGCAACGTCAACACCGGCATCCGGGCGAGCCTACCGGCGCCCGGCACGCATTCGGTGGAGCCGGAGCCCGGGCGGCAGCCCGACGGGCCCCCGGGCCGGATCCTGGGCGGAGGCCCTGGTCACCGGGCGAACCGTGGTGAGGGATGGGGGGTCGGCCCTCCCCTCCGGCCGGCCCCGAGACCAGGCCCCGGCGGCCCGGCGGCCCGAACGACCTGAACGACGCCGGGGCCCGCGGTGGCCGATCCTGACCGGCGTGGCCGAGGAGCCGAGCCGGGAGACCCCGGACCTCGGGTACGGGGTCCCCTGGGGGTCGTCCGCCCTCGCCCACCCGGGCCGCTTCCTCAACCGGGAGCTGTCGTGGCTCGACTTCGGGGCCCGGCTCCTCGACCTGGCGGACGACGACCGGTTGCCCCTCCTCGAGCGGATCAAGTTCCTGGCCATCTTCGCCGAGGGACTCGACGACTTCTTCCAGGTGCGGGTGGCCGGACTGGAGGACCAGGTGGCCGCCGGCCTGCGGACCCCGTCGCCCGACGGGTTGAGCCCACGGGCCCAACTGGCCGCCATCACCACCCGGGCCACCGAGCTCGACCGAACGCCACAGTCGGGCCTTCCTGGCCGACGTCGGCCCGGCCCTGTCCGCCGCCGGGGTGGTCCTGTCCGACTGGCACGCCCTCGACGACGGGGACCGGTCCCACCTGGGCGACCTGTTCCGCCATCAGATCTTCCCGATCCTGACCCCGCTCGCCGTGGGCCAGGGGCACCCGTTCCCCTATATCTCCAACCTCTCCCTCAACCTGCTGGTGCGGGTGGCCAGTTCGGCGACCGGGGAGGAGCGCACGGCGCGGGTCAAGGTCCCACCCCTGCTGCCCCGACTGGTTCCACTGCCCGACGGCACGCGGTTCGTCCCCGTCGAGCAGGTGGTGGCCGCCCATCTCGAGAGCTTGTTCCCGGCCATGCGCATCGAGGAACACCAGGTGTTCCGGGTCACCCGCAATGCCGATCTCTCGGTGGACGAGGACGAGGCCGAGGACCTCGTAGCCGCCCTGGAGCTCGAGCTCCACCGCCGGAGGTTCGGCCAGGCGGTGCGGCTCGAGGTCTCCTCCGGTATCTCCAGCGAACTCCTCGAGATGCTGGTGGCCGAGGTGGACGTCCCCGAGGCCAACGTGTACCTGTCCGACGCCCCCCTCGACCTCAGCGGCCTCCGCCAGCTGGCCGAGCTCGACCGCCCCGATCTGTCGGCCGAGCCCTGGACCCCGATCACGCCGTCGTCGTTCGCCGGGGGCGTCGATCTCTTTGCCGTGGTGGGGGAGCGGGACGTGCTCGTCCACCACCCCTACGAGTCGTTCAGCGGATCGGTGGAGGCCTTCGTGGCCTCCGCCGCCGAGGACCCGGACGTGCTGGCCATCAAGCAGACCCTGTACCGGACCGGGGTGGACAGCCCGGTGGTGGAGGCCCTCATGCGGGCCTCCCTGACCGGCAAGCAGGTCACCGCGGTGGTGGAGCTCCGCGCCCGGTTCGACGAGCACGCCAACATCGCCTGGGCCCGGGCCCTGGAGGAGGCCGGCGTCCAGGTCATCTACGGACTGGTCACCCTCCAGACCCACGCCAAGATCTGCCTGGTCGTCCGCCGCGAGGGCGAGGACGTCCGCCGGTACTGCCACCTGGGCAGCGGCAACTACAACGCCGGCACGGCGAGGGCCTACGAGGACCTGGGCCTGTTCACCGCCGATCCCGACATCGGGGCCGACGTGGGCGAGCTGTTCAACCTCCTCTCCGGATCGGGGGAGCCGCCGAGGTTCCGGCGCCTGCTGGTCTCCCCGCTGTCGATGCGGGGGGGACTGCTCGAGGCCATCGAGCGGGAGGAGCGGGCCGGCCCCGACGGGCGGATCGTCCTCAAGACCAACGGCCTGACCGACCCGGACGTCATCGACGCCCTCTACCGGGCTTCGCTCGCCGGGGTGTCGGTGGACCTCGTCGTGCGGGGCCGGTGCTGCCTCCGTCCCGGCGTGCCCGGGCTGTCCGAGGGGATCCGGGTCCGATCGATCGTCGGCCGGTACCTCGAACACTCCCGGATCTTCTGTTTCGGCGGGCTGGCCGGCCGGCCGGTGCGGGTATGGGTGGGCTCAGCCGACCTGATGGAGCGCAACCTCGACCACCGGGTGGAGGTCCTGGTGCCCATCACCGGCCCCGGGCTGCAGCGGCGGGTGGCCGGACTCCTCGACTGGGCCCTGCTCGACCAGGCCAACTCGTGGGAGCTCCAGCCCGACGGCCGGTGGACGCGGGTGGCCGCCGACCTCCCGCCCCACGGCCTGGGTCTCAGCCTCCAGGATCTGTTCCAAACCCAGGCCCTCGCATCGCGACGGTCTCGCCCTGACGTGCGCCGGTCGGTACCCGTGGCCCTGATGAGGGAGCCGGCCCCGGTCCCCGAGGCGCTCGCCGACCGGGTGCCACCGGCCGGAGCGGTGCCCTGGTCGGTGCCGGCCGCCGACCTGTCCCGTTCGTCCTCGAGGTCCCGGCTGGCCCGGGTGCGGGGAACGGTGCCCGCGGCGTGGTGGCAACGCCGGTCGGGGCGACATCGCTGAGCGTGGCGGTCGCCGGGGTGGCCGAGGGCTCGGGGGCCGGACCTCCCCTCCGGCGCAGGTCGATGCGGCGGCGGACGTACCCCTGGACCTTCCGGTAGCTGGGCCGGCGCTCGAACTCCAGTGAGGCGTAGGCCAGCCCGCCGAAGGGGATGGGGAGCCAGAAGTTGACAGCCCGGTAGGCCAGCACGGCCGACAGGGCCTGCCCCGCCGTGGGCCCGAAGCCGGTGATCATCGACACCAGCACGAACTCCACCACCCCGAGGCCGCCCGGGGTGATGGGGATGGCGGCCAGGATGTTGGCCAGGCCGTAGGCCATCAGCAGGTCCACCGGCGACACGAAGTGGCTGAAGGCGGCGACGAACACCCACAGGCTGGCGGCGTCGAGGAGCCAGTTGGCCGCCGCCCAGCCGATGGCCCGGCGGGTGAGGGAACGGTCCCGCATCAGGGCCGCGAAACGGTCAGCCAACCGCTCGACCAGGCACGTGGTCCGGTCGGCGTCGAGGAACCGGATGCGGCCGGCCACCCGCCGGATGACCCGGCTGGCCCGTTCCTGGCCGCGGGTCAGGAGGTAGAAGAGGCCGCCGAAGGCCCCGAGCAGGATCACCCCCACCCCGGCGGCCACGATGACGAGGATCGAGGCCGACTGCGCCTGGCCGCCGTGGTGGCTGGCCGGGGCGTGGAAGCCGTGGGTCACCAGGAAGGCCACCAGCGAGCACCAGAACATCACGTTGAGCACCACTGCCGACCCGATGCCCTGGGTCCCGAGGGCGAACCCGGCGTCGGATCCGGTGACCCCGGACTGGGTCAGCAGGCGGTAGCCCAGCGCGGCCCCCGGCGCGGTCCCCCCGGGGGAGACGTGGCTCAGGGCCAGGGTGGACATGTTGATCCTGAACAGCCGGAACCGTCGGGGCCCGTCATGGGGCAGCACCGCGTGGGTCAGCTGGGTGTAGGCGACCAGGGCCCCGATTTCCAGCACCACGCCGAGGGCCAGATAGCCGATGTGGATGTGGGCCAGGGAGTTGACCTCGGCCCGGTGGCTGGCCAGGAGGGGGAGGGCCACGTAGAAGCAGAACAGGAACACGAGCAGGGTGCCCACGCTGAGCCGGACCTCCCGGCGCACGAACGGTCCCCGGTGCCACCACCGCCGGCGTGACCGGGACGTCAGGTCTGCCGTCTCGCCCTCCATCGCATCCATGTTGACACGCCCGACCCCCCTGGACCTGACATGCTGGCCGGGTGACGGAGCCGGTCCAGAAGGGTCCAGACGTCGCCGGAGACCTGTCCCGGGGGCCGGACGAGGCCCTGTCCGGGCCGCAGACGGCGCCGGCCGCCGGCCACAACGGGCCGCTCGCCGCCTCGCACGTCACCGCCCACGGGCCGACCACCGTCATCAACGAGACCTCCGCCGAGCGCCTCGACCGGGAGGTGGGCCCCGACGCTCCGCGGCGGGACCGCCTGTTCGCCGCGGCCTCGGCCAAAGGGGTCCCGCTCCGGACCATCCTGACCATCGATGCCGTGATCATCGCCACCTGGGTGGTCTACCGACTGCTCGGACGGCTCCGCGAGGTCATCCTGTGGATCCTGATCGCCGCGTTCATCGCCCTGGTCCTCAACCCCTCGGTGAACTTCCTCCAGCGCCACCGCTTCCGTCGGGGCACCGCCGTCGGGGTGGTGCTGGCCGGGGCGGCCGTCGCCTTCGCCGGACTGCTCGGCCTCCTGGGCTACCCGCTGGTGAACTCCCTCACCCACGTGGCCGAGCGCCTCCCTTCCATGGTCGACCAGGTTCAGAAGGGACACGGCTGGCTGGCCCACACCCTCCAGAAGTTCCACCTGCTCTCCTGGGTACAGAAGAACGCGCCCAAGCTCAAGACGGCCGCCAACCATCTGGGCGCCCCGGCCCTCAACGTGGGCACCAATCTGGCCAAGGGCGTGCTCTCGACCATCCTGGCCATCACCACCATCGCCTTCCTCACCTTGTTCATGCTCCTGCAGGCCCCCAATCTGCGGCGCGGGTTCCTCGACAACATGCGGTCCGACCGCCGGGCCATGGTGGAGGACATCGCCCACCGGGTGTCCAAGTCGGTGACCTCCTACGTGTTGGGGACCATCGCCCTGTCGGTCCTGTTCGGGGTGGTGGTCCTCGTCACCCTCTTGATCCTCGGCGTCCCCTTCGCCCTCCTGATCGGGCTGTGGGTGGCCCTGGTGGCCATGATCCCCCTGGTCGGGGGGTTGATCGCCGGGGTGCCCAGTGTGATCATCGCCCTGCTCCACTCGCCCACCGCCGGCGTGGTCATGGCCATCGTGTTCGTGGGGTTCCAGCTGGTGGAGAACCACTTCCTCTATCCGGTGGTCATGAGTCGCACGGTCCAGATGAACCCCCTGTGGGTGCTGCTCGCCGTGCTCGTCGGCGCCAACCTGGGTGGGGTCTTCGGCTCCACGCTCGGAGCCCTCACCGGGGCCCTGGTGGCCATTCCGGTGGGTGGGGCCATCCAGGTGATCTCCCGGGAGATCTGGCAGCGCACCCGGGCCACCGAGGTGCCTCCCGGTGAACCGCTGCCCGAGCCCGCCCCCGACCCGGGATGACCGGCGGAGCCGTGCCCGGGCGCGCACCGTTGTGCGGCGAGCCGGTCCCGTAAGCTGGGCCGATGAACGTCCTGGTGGTCCTGCCCACCTATAACGAGGCGGAGAACATCGACCGGGTCCTCCGGAGGATCCGGGCCGCGTTGGAGGACGCCAGCGTCCTGGTGGTCGACGACGGGAGCCCGGACGGCACCGCCGATGCCGCAGAGGTGATGGGCAAGGAGCTCGGCAACATCGAGATCCTGCGCCGGGGTCGGAAGTCCGGCCTGGGCAGTGCCTACCGCGCCGGGTTCCGGTGGGGACTCGAGCGGGGCTTCGACGCCTGTATCGAGATGGACGCCGATCTGTCCCACGAGCCCGAGGCGCTGCCCGGCCTGGTGGCGGCCCTGTCGGACGGCTGCGAGCTGGCCGTCGGGTCCCGGTACGTGCCGGGAGGGGTCATCCCCAACTGGGCCTGGCACCGGAGGCTCCTGTCCCGGGGCGGCAACGTCTACGCCTCGGCGCTGCTGGGCCTCGCGGTCGCCGACTCGACGTCGGGCTTCCGGGCCTACTCGGCCTCCCTGCTCCGCCGGATCGAGCTCGACCGCATCCGGGCCGACGGGTACGGGTTCCAGATCGAGATGACCTACCGGGCCAGGCGGGCCGGGGCCACGGTGGTGGAGGTACCCATCCGCTTCGTCGACCGGGTCGACGGCGAGTCGAAGATGTCCACGGTCATCGTGGTCGAGGCGCTGGGGCTGGTCACCTGGTGGGGCCTGCTCCGGATCGTCGAACGGCTGCGGAGCAGGCCGGCCCCGGCCCGGGACGCGGCACCACAGCCATGACCGGCCAGGGGCGGATCCTGGTGGTGGACGACGAGCCGTACATCACCGACGTGGTGACGGCGGCGCTGCGCTTCGAGGGCTTCACCACCGAGGAGGCAGCCACCGGGATGGACGCCATGGAGAAGGCCCGCACCGGTCGGTGCGATCTGATCGTGCTCGACGTGATGCTGCCCGACATCGACGGCTTCGAGGTCTGCGAGCGACTCAGGGCCGAGCACGTGGCGACCCCGGTCCTGTTCCTGACGGCCAGGGATGCCACCGTGGACAAACTGGCCGGCCTGGCCCACGGTGACGACTACGTGACCAAGCCGTTCAGCATCGACGAGCTGGTGGCCCGGATCCGTGCCGTCCTCCGCCGGTCGGGCCTCGACGACTTCCCGGACGAGGGGAGGCTGCGCTTCAGCGATCTGGTGGTCGACGTGGGCACCCACGAGGTCTGGCGGGGTGACCACCCCATCGACCTCACCGCCACCGAGTTCAAGCTCCTGCACTTCCTGTTGCGCAACGCCCGTCAGGTGCTGTCCAAGCCCCAGATCCTCGATGCCGTGTGGGACGAGGGGTTCGTCGGGGACTCCAACATCGTGGAGATCTACATCTCCTATCTCCGCAAGAAGGTCGACTGCTACGACCCGCCGTTGATCCACACCATCCGGCGGGTGGGCTACAGCCTGCGAGAACCCCGTCCATGAGGCTCCGACGGCGGTTGTTGGTCACCATGATCGGCCTGGTGGCCCTCGGACTGGCCGCGGTGGACATCATCACCCTCACCTCACTCCACTCGTACCTCTACGGTCGGGTGGACGCCCAGCTCACCGCAGGCAGCCGGCAAATGGCCACCTTGGTGGACCGGGCCGACCGGCGCGGCTTCACCGTCACCCGGGCCCTGATCGACACCCACGTGGGCCCGGATCTCTATGTGGAGATCATCGATCCCAGCACCGGCTTGGTGATCTCCCGCCCCTCCGACACCCAGGCCCGGACCGACCCCCGACCGACCCTTCCCCCCACCCTGCCCGTGCTCCCGGCCACCACGCAGGACTCGGACGCCAGTACCGACCAGGCCTACCGGCCCAACTCGAACTCGATCACCGTGCCCTCGGCAAACGGGCACGGACCCCAGTACCGACTGCTGGCCACGTCCCTCCCCGGCCGGACCCTGGTCGTGGCCACCACCCTGAGCACGGTGAACGCCACCCTGAACTCCCTGCGCACCATCGAACTGGCCGTGTCCATCGGGCTGCTGATCGCCCTGCTCGTCCTCATGACCCTCCTCATCCGGCAAGGCCTCCGGCCCCTGGAGGACATGGCCAGGGAGGCCGACGCCATCGCCGCCGGGGACCTGACCCGACGGGTGCAACCCACCGAGGGCGACGGGGAGATCGCCCGGCTGGGACGGGCGCTCAACGGGATGCTGGCCCAGATCGAGACGGCCTTCGCCCAACGGGCCCTGTCCGAGGACCGCCTCCGCAGCTTCCTGGCCGATGCCTCCCACGAACTCCGTACCCCGTTGACCTCGATCCGGGGCTACGCCGAGCTCCTGCGCAAGGACGCCCTGGGGGACGGGACGGACCGGGACCGGGCGCTCTCCCGGATCGAGAAGGAGGCCGCCCGCATGGGCTCCCTGGTCGGCGACATGGCCGTCCTGGCCCGCGAGGGCGAGGGCCCCGAGCCGGCCCGCCACCGCGTCGATCTGGCCGCGGTGGCCGCCGAGGCCGTGGCCGACGCCAAGGCCATCGACGGCAGCCGGTCCATCACCCTCCACGTGCCCGGCGAGGTCCCGGTGTCCGGCGACGACGCCCGTCTCGAGCAGATGGTGCACAACCTGGTGGGCAATGCCCTGGCCCACACGCCCGCCGGCACCCCGATCGAGGTCGGCGTGGAGGTGCACGACGAGCGGGTCGTCCTCGAGGTCAGCGACCGGGGTCCGGGGATGGACCGCGACCAGGCCGCCCATGTGTTCGACCGCTTCTACCGCGGCCACGGGAACCGGGATGACGGGGGATCGGGCCTCGGGCTGTTCATCGTGGCCACGCTGGCCCGCACCTTCGGCGGCTCGGCCACGGTGGACACCGAGCTGGGCCGGGGGTCGACGTTCCGGGTGATCCTCCCGGTCTTCGACGGCCAGGCCGTCCCCGTCCCCGAGCCCGAGTCCATGGATGTCGGAGGAAGCCGCCAGCGTGCTGGTCTCCATTGACCGGGGGACGGGCCCGCCCGTCGTCCTCCTGCACGGGCAGCCCGGTTCCGGGGCGTCTTGGGACCCGGTCACCGAGCGACTGGAGTCGGACTTCCGAGTCTTGGCCCCCGATCGGATCGGCTACGGCCGGTCCGCCGGTGAAGCCCGGGGGCTGGCGGCCAATGCGGAGCTCATCGCCGAGTTCATCGCCGCCGAGGGGGCGGCGCCGGCCACGGTGGTGGCCCACAGCTGGTCCGGTGGTGTCGCCGTCCTGCTGGCCGCCCGCCACCGGTCGACGGTCCAGGGACTGGTGCTGGTGGGGGCGGCCTGCACCCCGGACAGCCTCAATGCCCTCGACCGCTGGCTGACGTACCCCGTCGTCGGCGATGTGCTCACCGTGGTCGGGTTGGTGGGCATCGGGGAGGTCCTGCCGAACCTGCGGCCGCTGGCCCGGTACCTGCCCGAGCGCTACCGCCGACCGCTGGAGACGGCCCTCCCCGACCAACGGGTCCTCGCCGGGGGCCGCGGCGCCCTCGGTCGGCACCGGCGCACGTTCATGGTCGAACAACGGTCCCTCACCGGCGAGCTGCCCGACGTGATGGCCGCCCTCGGCGCCCTCGACCTGCCGGTCGAAGTGGTCTCGGGGGGGTGGGACCTGGTGGTGCCGTCCCGGGCCGCGGTGTCCCTGGCCCGGAGCATCCCGGGTGCGGAGCTGACCATCCTGCCCCGGGCCGGGCATTTCGTGGCCCGGGACGATCCCGATGCTCTGGCCGAGGTGGTCCGCCGGGCGGCCTCGGCACCGGACCCGCGCCCCGGGCGCCGGCGGGCGTCGTCGTCGCCGGTCAGCCCACCGCCCGATGGACCGGGGGGTGGGCGCCGGTCGTGAAGGTGACCCCCGGGGCCAGGGCGTCGAACACGGCGGTCAATTTGAGGACGGTCTCCACCCGCTCGGTGCGGGGGTCGGAGCCTTCCACCACCCCCACCCCGGCGGCCAAGCGGGCGTCGGGTCCCTGGACGGTGACCGAACGGATGCCCAGCATCCAACGGCCGTCCCCCCGGGCGTCGACGTACCCCACCGGGCCTGCGTAGTGGCCCCGGGCCTCCGGCTCGAGGCGGCCGATGAGGGCCAGGGCCCGGTCACGGGGTACGCCTCCCACCGCCGGCGTGGGGTGGAGGGCGGCCACCAGGTCCAGCGCGGAGGGCACCGAGCCGTCCGACCGGCGGGCCAGAGTGCCGGCCACCGAGGTGCCCAGATGGGTGATGTTGTGCAGGTGGACCAGATCGGGCCGGGCGGGTACGTCCAGGTGGGAGCAGAGGGGACCCAACGCCCCGCCGATGGCCTCGACCACCATACGATGCTCGGCGCTGTCCTTGACCGAAGCCAGCAGCTCGCGGGGGAGGACACCGTTCGACTCGTTGGCCCGGTCGGTGGTGCCGGCCAGCGGGCGGCTGTGCACCCGACGGCCCGACCGCTCCACCAGAAGTTCGGGGCTGGCCCCCACCAGCTGGCCGTCCGGCGTCGGCAGGGAGAAGACCGAGCAGGTGGGCTCGAGGCGGTGCCACCGGTGGAGGAGGGCCACCACGTCGATGGCCTCGCCCATCGCCACGTCGACCTGCCTGGCCACCACCACCTTGGCCACGTCGTCGGATGCCACCGACCGCACCGCCTCGGCCACCATGGCTTCGAACGAGGCGTCCGACAGGCGGGGGCTGATCACCGGGACCGAGCCGGCGGGCCGCCGGCCGGTGCGCACGTCGCGGTTCGGCGGCACCGCCACCCGGGCCGACCGGGCCCGAGCCCCCGGGGGTCCCGTCCCGGCCTGCAGCCAGGCGCGCGTCCCGGCTGACTCGAGCGGCAGCCGGGCGCGGTCGGAGGCCACGACCGTGATCCATTCCTCGCCGGAGGACTCGACGCCGTAGACGATCTCGGGCACGACCAGCGATCCCGGGGCCGACCGGTCGAACGGCAGGCTCCCGAACGCCATGACGCCGCTGGTGTCGGGGTCGAAGCGGTCCTCGCAGGCGATCGCCGCCAGCAGGGCGGTGAGCCGATCGACGTCCGGGGCGGCGTCGAGGCCGTGGGGGAGAGGCAGGGAGAGAGCGCCGCCCAGGCCCACCACCAGACGGTCGGGCGACTGGAAGACGATGCCGGTCGGCCCGGCCAGCGCGAAGGGATCGATGGCCGGGCCTGCGTCGAGGGGGAGCCGGACCGCCACCGGGGACGGCCCGTCGAGGGGCGACCCGGTCGCCGCGCCAGGGATGGCTCCGGTCACGGTTGGCCGGCCCGGGTGGCGGTGATCAGCTGGCTGAGGCCTCCCGACAGGGGGCGCTGGTTGACGGCGGAGAAGCCGGCGGCGGTCAGCATCGATCGGAGCTCGGCGGTGGCCGGGAGGTAGGCCGTGGATCGAGGCAGGTACCGGTAGGCGGCACGGTCGGAGACCAGACCCCCGATGAGCGGGACGACCTGTCGGAACCAGATGCGATGACCGACCAGGAGGACCCCGTGGTCAGGTTCGGCCACCTCCAGCAGGCTGATCCGCCCGCCGGCGCGAACCACCCGGCCGAACTCGTCGAACACCGACTGGAGTTCGGTGAAGTTGCGGAGGGCGTACCCGCAGGTGATCCCGTCCACCGACGCGGTGGCCACCGGCAGCACGGCCCCGTCGGCCTGCGCCAGGGGGCGCCCGGTACGGTTGGCCCGGAGCATGCCCCAGGAGAGGTCCATGCCGAAGGGGGACAGTCCGGCTGCCGACAGGATGGCCAGGAAGTCCCCGGTGCCGCAGGCCAGGTCCAGCACCCGGGACCCGGCCGGCAGTCCGAGGGCCCGGGCCGACCGCTTCCGCCACCGGACGTCGAGTCCGAAGGTCATCATGCGGTTGACCAGGTCGTAGCGGGGGGCGATGGTATCGAACATGGAGCGGACCAGAGCGGTCTTCTCCGGACCGGTGGGCAGGTCGGCCGCAGCGGCACGGGCGGCGGTATCGAACGCCGCGGCAGCCGGCGGAGACGAGCGGCCGGTGGACGCGCCGGTCATGACCGTGCGCCGGCGGACCGGGTGCCGGGGTGACCGGTCGGTCCCTCCCCGGCGGCCGTCCCGGCCATGTCCAGGCCCGCCTGGTCCCCGATGGCCCGGCGTTCGGCGTCGGACCCCACCTGGTCGACGTGGTCCAGGGCCACGTTGATCAAGGTGCGGGTGAAGTGGTGGCCCACCAGGGTGTTCACCGCCGGCAGCAGTTCGGAGTACGCCTGGAGGAGGCGCTCGATGTGGGGCTCGTCCTCCTCCGACCGGCCGGTCGGGGCGGCGCCGGCGGGGAGGTGGGCCTCGCGGAGGGGCCCGCGCACATGGGTCGAGAACATGGTCACGGCCTCACGGGCCACCGACTCGGTGGCCTCGTGATGACGGCGGGCCAGATCGAGCAGGGCCGAGAGGGGGATCCCCCACTCCAGCAGGAGCAGGCCGGCCTGGGCGGCGGCCACATCGGCCTCGGTGTACCGGTCCTGGCCGCCGAACCGGCGGGGGATCAGGAGCCCCTCGGCCTCGACCGCCTTGAGCAGGGCCAGGGGGACGCCGGTGGCCTCGGCCAGCTCGTCGATGGTGAGGGCGGGGCCGGCCTCCGATCCGAGCGGGCCGATCGCCCGTCCGTCGGGCCCTTGGCCCTCGAGTCCGTCGGCGTCGGGGGCCGGCGAGGTCGACCGACCCGGCTCGTGTCGCCACCCGGACAGCTCGCCGAGGAGGGCCTCGTCGGCGGCATCGAGCTCACCGGACACCAAGCGGACGATGGTGGCCAGGGTGAAGCCCCGCTGCTGGAGGGATCGGATCCGGTTGAGGCGCTCGAGGTGCGCCTCCCCGTACCAGGCCACCCGGCCCGCTCGGCGGGGCGGGTCGAGCAACCCCTTGCTCTGGTAGTAGCGGATGGTGTCGACCGCCACGCCGGAACGGGCAGACAGCTGTTCGACCCTCATCTCCATGGTTCCACTCTAGGAGTAACCGCTCGTACGGTTGGAGCGGATCCCGGAACGGGCGGGCGGCGCACCCGCTGCCCGCCCGTAGGCCCAGTTCAGCGGGGTACGGACCGACGGTGGACGCTCAGTAGAAGTAGCGGTACACCACCTGGGCCACGCAGCTGGGCTTGGTCGAACCCTCGGTCTCGAAGGTCAGGTCCAGGGCCACCTGCACCCCTCCGTTGACATCCTCCACCCCGGCCACGGTGGCGCCGAGCCGGAGATTGCTGTCCACCGGGACCGGAGCCGGGAACCGCACCTTGTTGCACCCGATGTTGACCCCCATCGACGCCCCCTCCACCACCAGCACCTCGCCCAGCAGGACCGGGGCCAGGGAGAGGGTGAGGTAGCCGTGGGCGATGGCCGTCCCAAAGGGGCCGTCCTTGGCCCGCTCCGGGTCGACGTGGATCCACTGGTGGTCCCCGGTGGCGTCGGCGAACAGGTCGATCTGGGCCTGCTCGATGCGGCGCCACGCGGTGTAGCCCAGGTGCTGCCCGACCAGATCGTGGAATTTCTCGATGCCCTGCACGGTGGTTGCCATACACGAGACTGTACGGGACACCGGGCCGCCCGACCACCGCTGCCCCGGCGTGGTCCGGAGGTGAGGCGTTCCTTCCCCCGGCCCGCAGCGCCTCCTTAGGCCCGGACGGTCGGTACGCTGCTCGACGTGGACATGGGACACCACCACCGCAACCTCCAAGGAGGCGGGGCCCGGGCCGCCGTCTTCGGGGTCAGCGACGGCCTGGTGTCCAACGTGGCCCTCATCCTGGGGATGGCCGGCGCCCACTCCTCGGCCTCGGCGGTGCGGCTGGCCGGCGTGGCCGGCCTCATCGCCGGCTCGTTCTCCATGGCTGCCGGGGAGTACGTGTCCATGCGGGCCCAGTCCGAGCTCATGGAGCGGGAGCTGGACGTGGAGCGCCAGGCCATCCGGCACGACCCCGAAGACGAGCGCCGGGAGCTGGCCGGGATCTACCGCAGCCGGGGGCTCGACGCCGACATGGCCGACGAACTGTCGGTCAAGATGATGAGCGATCCCGACCTGGCCCTCGAGACCCACGCCCGTGAGGAGCTCGGCATCAACCCCGAGCAGACGGGCAACCCGCTCCAGGCCTCCGTGTCGTCGTTCGTGATGTTCGCCGTCGGAGCCTTCATCCCGCTGCTGCCCTGGCTGATCACGTCTGGGACCAAGGCCACCCTGTGGTCGGTCGTCCTGGGCGCGGTGGGCGCCTTCTCGGTCGGCGCCGCGCTGGCCTACTTCACCGGACGGTCGTGGCTCTGGTCGGCGTCACGCCAACTGCTCATCTCCGGCATCGCCGCCGGCGTGACCTACTCGGTGGGGCACCTCATCGGGGCCGGCTGACCGGGCCGAGCCGCCCACCGGGGACCCCGGCCGGGCCCTCCACCCCACCGGCCGTCCCCGTCGGATCAGGCGGGGGCCACATCCCGGACGTAGGAACGGTCGACATGGTGTTCGGTGAAGCCCATCGAGCGGTACAGGTGCACCGCGGCACGGTTGTCGGCGTCGACATACAGCATGCCCACCGACAGGCCCTGGTCGGCCAGCCAGGTGAGACCGGCCCGGGTCAGGGCCCGACCCCATCCACGTCCGTGGAAGTCGGGATCCACACCGATCACGTAGATCTCGCCCATCGGCGGGGCGGTGTCCGCATGGACCTTGGTCCAGCAGAACCCGGCCACCCGGCCCTCGGCCTCCAACACCCGGAAGCCCTCGGGGTCGAACCACGCCTCGCCCTCGCGCTCCACGAGGGTGTCAAGCTCCCAGTGGCCTTGTTCGGGATGGGAGGCGAAGGCACGGTTGTTGGTGAGCAGCCACGCCCCCTCGTCGACACCGGGCCGGAAGGATCGGGTGTCGACGGTCACCTCCGGCGTCCCGTCGACCCCCGCCTGGCGGTCCGGGAGGGGGAGCGGGCAACGCATCTGGACGAGGTCCCGCTCGGCGGTGAACCCGTGGCTCCGGGCCAACGTGTCGTCCGACCCGGTCGCCCGGGGCACCCACAGGCGCACGCGACCACCCCCGAGCCCCACCACCTGCTCGACGGTGGTCTCCAGCAGGACGTCGACGACCTGGTCCGGCCGGCCCACCTGCGGATCGACCACCACCTCGACGTCGTACGCCGCGGTGGACCGCTCGCCACTGATCTGGGCGTACCCCACCAGCGCCGGGCGCGCCGGCGCGGTGGCGATGACGCCGAAGGCCGGGTGGTCGGCCCCCCGCCCGTCCGCTCCGCCGGCCCACGACGCCCGGGACAGCACCATCCGCTTGTGCTCGCTCAGCGGGGCGTGGCCGCGGACCGCCTGCACGCGTCCGAGCAACTCGACCACCGCGGCGCGGAGGGCCGGCGTCGGTGCCCGGGCCACGACGGATTCGAGGCTCTCCATCCGCAGCACGCTACCGGTAGTGTGCCGAGCGTGGCCCGACCCCGTACTCCGGCCGGGCGAGCCCGGCGGACGGCCGACCGACTGGCCCAGGTGTACCCGGGGACGGCCGACGACCTCTGTGCCCTGGACCACGCCGACCCCTTCCAGCTGTTGGCGGCCACCATCCTGTCGGCGCAGTGCACCGACGAACGGGTGAACCGGACCACCCCGGCCCTCTTCGCCCGCTTCCCCGATGCCTACGCCCTGGCCTCCGCCGACCAGCGCGAGGTGGAGGCCATCATCCACTCGACCGGGTTCTTCCGGGCCAAGGCCCGCAGCCTGGTCGGCATGGCCTCGGCCGTGGTCGAACGCTTCGACGGACAGGTTCCCTCGGCCATGCCGGACCTGGTGACGCTCCCCGGCGTCGGACGCAAGACGGCCAACGTCGTCCGGAGCGTGGCCTTCGGGCTCTCGGGCCTGCCGGTGGACACCCACGTGCAGCGGCTCTCGGCCCGGTTGGGCCTCACCGAGGAGACCGATCCGGTCCGCGTGGAGGTGGCCTTGAACACGATGATCCCCGCCCACCAGCGCGGGGTGTTCAGCCTCCGGCTGATCCTCCACGGCCGCGCCACCTGCACGGCCCGGCGACCCCTCTGCGAGCGGTGCGTGCTCTCGGACTTCTGCCCGTCGGCCGACACGCGGCCACCGGGCCGTGACCGCCGCCGGCCGGCCGGAGCACTCCCGCGCCCGGCCCCGTCCACCGCCGATCGACCGGGCCGATGACGGGTCCGCCCGCACCACGTCCTCCGCTCGGCCCGCCGCCGCCCGATCCCGCCCGCTCGGACGGCCCCGTCTGTGTCCCTGCCGCACCGTCGCGGCCCGATCGTCGAACCGACGTCGAGCCCAGCCGATCCGGGCCGACGTCCGCCCCGCGTTTTTGGCGTAGACACTGCCAATTTAATCGGGGCCGGCGACGGCCGTTCGCCGTCGAAAGGCCATCTGACGTGGACTGTCGCAAAAGCACTGCGCGAGCAGGGGATTTGGCGCGGGATGGGCTTGGCGGGCCTCCGCAGGCCGAGAAATTTGCAGGCTCTGACTGGCAATCGGGCCGAAAACGTGATGATCTAGAGGTCTCGGAACCGGTTCCCGCCAACTGGTTCCGCAGAGCGGTGTTCGGGATCCGCCGCCCGACCCGCTCGCGCGAAGGCACCCTTCGGGGTGCCTTCGCCGCTGTCCGGCGTCGCCCGCTGAGCGGCACTCCTGACAACACCCGTGGTCATCGACGGGGACCGGTGTCGGGCCGCCCCACCGTGCCGCCCCACCGACGGCCATGTCGGCGGTCAGCGGCGGCTGAGGGTGAGGGAGAGTCGGGCCAGACGACGGTTGGCGCTGTTGAGGGCGCGTTCGATGGCGAACAGCTCACGGGCGGTCTCCTCGTCCTTCACGGCGTCGGCGGCATCGGCGTGGACCGTGATCCTCCGGCTCAATTCATCCAGTGCGGTGGCGAGCGAGGAGAGTTCTGCGGAGCTGGTGGCCATCGACCGATCATGGCACCACCGGCTCCGACGGTCACGTCCCCGCCCACGGAGCGAGGCTCCGGCACCCACGGGCCCGGAGGGCGGACACGTCTGGTCCGGTAGCATCGACGGGCCATGACTCTCCGTCAGCTGGACCTCCGAGGCTTCACCGGAAACCGCCGGGCCCTGCGGGACGCCCTGCCGCGGCCCACCCACGAGCAGGACCGTTCCTCGGAGGCGGTGGCGGCCGTCGTCGCCGAGGTGAGAGCCGACGGTGACTCGGCCCTGCGCCGCCTGACCCGGCAGTTCGACGGAGTCGACCTGGACGGGCTCCGGGTGGAGCCTGCGGAGATCCAGGCCGCCCTGGCCCGCATCCCGGTGGCGCTGCAAGAGGCCCTCGACGTGGCCCACGACAGGATCCTGGCCTACCACGCCCACGAGTCGGCCGACCCCGAGGTGGACGACTTCGAGTCGGGGGGGATCGAGGTCCGGCATCTGGTGCGCCCGGTGGCCCGCGCCGGCTGTTACGCACCGGGCGGCCGAGCCCGGTATCCGTCGACGGTCCTGATGTGCGCGGTGCCGGCCCAGGTGGCCGGCGTCGGGGAGATCGTGCTGTGCGTGCCCCCCGGACCGGACGGCCGGATCGACGACGCCTCGTTGGCCGCCGCCGCAGTGGCCGGCATCGACGAGGTCTACCGGGTGGGAGGCGCCCAGGCCATCGCGGCCATGGCCTACGGCACCGAGTCCATCGAGGCGGTGGACGTCATCGTGGGCCCGGGCAACCGGTACGTGGCCGAGGCCAAGCGACAGGTCTCCGGTGTGGTCGGGGTGGCCTCGGCCTTCGCCGGGCCCTCCGAGGTCGTGGTGATCGCCGGCCCGGGTACCCCCACCGAGCTGGCCGCCATCGATCTGGTGGTGCAGGCCGAGCACGGTCCCGACGGGCTGGCCTGGCTGGTCACGTGGTCCGAGGCCGTCGCCGAGGCGGTCACGGCCCAGGTAGAGCGCATCGTCAGCGCCTCGCCGCGCCGGGACGACCTCCGGGCCACCCTGGACGCCGGCGGGTACGTAGTGCTGGTGGACGGGCCCAAGCAGGCCGTGGCCGTAGCCAATGTCGTGGCTCCCGAGCACCTCGAGATCCTCACCCAGGACGCTCGCTCGCTCCTCGGCCAGGTGACGTCGGCCGGGGCGGTGTTCCTCGGGCCCGGCTCGCCGGCCAGCGTGGGGGACTACCTGGCCGGACCCAACCACGTCCTTCCCACCAACCGGACCGCCCGGTTCGCCAGCGTGCTCCGGGTGGACGACTTCCGTCGGCACATCCACGCCGTCTCGGTCAGCGAGAAGGCCCTCGAGGTACTGGGGCCCCACGTCGTGACCCTGGCCGAGACCGAGGGTCTGCCCGCCCACGCCCAGTCGGTGCGCCTGCGATGGCCGCGGTAGCGGGCGGCGGCGTCGAGGAGCCGGACCTGCCCCCGGTGCGACCGGATCTGGTCGAGCTGGTGGGGTACCACTCGGCCCAGGTGGAGGTGGACGTGCGCCTCAACACCAACGAGTCGCCCATCCCGCCGCCCGACGGGTGGCTCGAGGAGTTCCGCGCCGGCCTCGGGGCCATCGACTTCAACCGTTACCCCGACCGGGAGGCCCGTGA
Organism: uncultured Acidimicrobiaceae bacterium; assembly: GCA_963812525.1. Classification (GTDB taxonomy): domain Bacteria; phylum Actinomycetota; class Acidimicrobiia; order Acidimicrobiales; family RAAP-2; genus Bog-756. The sequence goes on along the minus strand of CAWEVL010000011.1, from coordinate 680,311 downwards.
GCTCCGCCAGGATCTGGCGGCGAGCCACCGGGTCCGACCCGAGCAGGTGTTCTGCGCCAACGGCTCGAACGAGATCCTCCAGTCCCTCCTGCTGGCCTACGGGGGCCCCGGCCGCACCGTGGCGCTGTTCGAACCCACGTACACCATGCACCGGCAGATCGCCCGGACCACCGGCACCACCGTGGTTGCCGGCCGCCGCACCGACGACCACCGCCTGGACCTGGCCGAGGTGCGGCGGGTCACGGAGGCCGAGCAGCCGGTCATCACCTTCCTGTGCTCGCCGAACAACCCCTCCGGCCGGGCCGATCCCCCGGAGCAGTTGGAGGCGGTGCTGGCATCGGCCCCCGGCCTCATGGTGGTGGACGAGGCCTACGGCCAGTTCGCCCCCTCATCGGCCCTCGAGCTCCTCCGGACCGGCGGACCGGGAGCGCCGCGGGTGGTCGTGGTGCGGACCTTCTCCAAGACGTGGTCCATGGCCGGGATGCGCCTCGGCTATCTGGTTGCCGCCCCCGAAGTGGTGCGCGCCTGTGAACTCGTGGCGCTGCCCTACCATCTCGATGCCGCCAAGCAGCTGGCCGGGCGCCTGGCCCTCCGCTACCAGCGCGAGATGGAGGCCCGGGTGGCGCTGCTCCGGGAGGAGCGGGGACGGATCGCCGCGGGACTGGCCGCCCTCCCCGTCGAGACGTGGCCCTCCGACGCCAACTTCATCCTCTTCCGCCCGGTGGCCGTTCCGGCCCGGGAGGTGTGGTCCCACCTCCTCGACCGTTCGGTGCTCGTGCGAGACTGTTCGGAGTGGCCAGGGCTCACCGGGTGCCTGCGGGTGACGGTGGGCCTCCCCGAGGAGAACGACCGCTTCCTGGCCGCCCTGGACGAAAGCCTGCGATGACCACCACGACGCCGACACCATCCGCCCCGAGGGTCGGCACCGCCTCGCGCGCCACCAAGGAGACCTCCATCGAGGTGGTCCTGGCGGTCGACGGCACCGGCACCACCCGGGTCGACACCGGACTGCCGTTCTTCGACCACATGGTCAGTCAGCTGGGCCGGCACGGGGGCTTCGACCTCGAGGTGGCGGCCCGCGGCGACCTCGAGGTCGACGCCCACCACACGGTGGAGGACGTCGGGATCACGCTGGGCGAGGTCCTGGCCGAGGCCCTGGGGGACAAGGCCGGCATCCGCCGCTTCGGCTCGGTGGCCCTGCCCCTCGACGAGGCCCTGGTCGAGGTGGCCCTGGACCTCTCGGGGCGTCCGTTCCTGGCCTACGACATCGCGTTCCCACCGGAGACCAACCCCCTCGGGAACCCGCCGTTCGACCCGCAGCTGGCCGAGGAATTCTGGCGGGCCTTCGTCACCGCCGCCGGCATCACGCTGCACCTACGGCTGCGCACCGGCAAGAACACCCACCACATCGTGGAAGCCTCGTTCAAGGGGGTGGCACGCGCCCTCCGGGACGCCGTCCGGCTGGAGGGGGGCGGCATCCCCTCCACCAAGGGGACGTTGTGACCGGCACCGGTCGACGGGGGCGACGCGGTCCCTCGGTCGGCCCGGTCGTCCCGGGCGATTCGGGCAGGACGGGGACCCGCCGGCACCCGGCGGCGCCCCGCCGGCCCCAGTGATCGCCGTCCTCGACTACGGCATCGGTAACCTCCGGTCGGCCGAGAAGGCGCTCCGGCACCTGGGGGCCGACGCCCGGCTGGTGGCCGACCCGGAGTTGGCCGCCGGCGCCGACGGCGTGGTCCTGCCCGGCGTGGGAGCCTTCGGCCGGTGCGCGGTGGCCCTCCGGTCTCGCGGCCTCGACCGGTCCGCCGCCTTCGCCGTCGAGCGCGGCGTCCCCTTCCTCGGGATCTGCGTGGGCTTCCAACTGCTCTACGAGGGCTCCGACGAGGATCCCACCCAGCCCGGTCTCGGACTCCTCCCCGGTGTGGTCCGACGGCTGCCTGCCGGGGTCAAGCACCCCCAGATGCAGTGGAACCCACTGGAGCCGGTCGACGGGGCGGGCTCGGGTCTGCTGGCCGGGGTGCCGGACCCGGCGTGGGTCTATTTCGTCCACTCCTATGCCCCGGACCTCACCGCCGACACGTCCTCCACCTGTGAGTACGGCGGGCCGGTGACGGCATCCGCCGAACGCGGACCGGTGTGGGGGACGCAGTTCCACCCCGAGAAATCGGGAGCCGTCGGTCTGGGCATCCTGTCCAATTTCGTGGACGCCGTCCACCGGGCCGGCCGGTGATGGAGCTCTACCCGGCCATCGACATCCGCGACGGCGGGGCCGTGCGACTGACCCAGGGCGATTTCGACCGCCAGAGTCGGTACGGGGACCCCGTGGCGCTGGCCCGCCGATTCGCCGATGGGGGTGCGCCCTGGCTCCACGTCGTCGACCTCGACGCCGCCCGACAGGGCCGTCCGGCCAACCGTCCGACCGTGCTGGCCATCGCCGAGGCCGTCGAGATCCCGGTGCAGACGGGCGGAGGCGTGCGATCCGAGGCGGATGTGGCCGAGCTCCTCGACGGCGGGCTGTCCCGGGTCATCCTCGGCACCGTGGCCCTCGACGACCCCGACCTCGTGGGCACCCTGGCCCGTCGGTTCCCGGGCCGGGTGGCGGTGGGGGTGGACTACCGGCGCGACCCGGACGGACGCACCGAGGTGGCCGTCCGGGGTTGGGAGCAGGGCAGCGGCCGCACCGTTGCCGAACTGCTCGACGGGCTCGACGGGGTGGGACTGGCCGCGGTGGTCGTGACCGCCATCGACCGCGACGGCACCCTGGCCGGTCCGGATCTCGACGGGTTGGCGGAGGTATTGGCGGCCACCTCGATCCCGGTCATCGCTTCGGGGGGGGTGGGGGCGGTGGCCGACATCGTCGCCCTGGCCGGCCTCGAGGTGACGACGACCCGCTCGCCCGGGGGCGGTCGGGAGACCCCGCACCGGTTGGCCGGTGCCATCTCCGGCAAAGCCCTGGTCGACGGTCGGCTGACCGTGGAGGAGGCGGTGGCCGCGTGCACACGGTGAGGGTCATCCCCTGTCTCGACGTCGATGCCGGACGGGTGGTCAAGGGCGTGCGGTTCGCCGATCTGATCGACGCCGGGGACCCGGTGGAACTGGCCAGCCGGTACGACGCCCAGGGGGCCGACGAGCTCGTCTTCCTGGACATCACGGCCTCCTCCGACCGCCGGCGCACCATGGTCGACGTGGTCTCGCGGACCGCGGAGATGGTCTTCATACCCTTCACCGTCGGTGGCGGCGTCCGCACGGTGGAGGACGCCCGGCAGTTGCTCAGGGCCGGGGCGGACAAGGTGGGCGTGAACACTGCCGCCGTCGACCGTCCCGACCTCGTCGCCGAGTTGGCCGACGAATTCGGGAGCCAGTGCGTGGTGGTGGCGGTGGACGCCCGCCGACGCCGCCCCGAGGACCGGGACGGGGACAGGGAGCCCGGCTGGGAGGTGTTCACGCACGGGGGGCGGACGCCCACCGGGATCGACGCCCTGGAGTGGGCTGAGCGGTGCGCCGCCATCGGCGCCGGGGAGATCCTCCTCACCTCCATGGATCGCGACGGGACCCGGGACGGGTTCGACCTCGAGCTGACCCGGTGGGTCAGCCGGCGGTGCCCGGTACCGGTCATCGCCTCCGGCGGGGTGGGGACCCTCGACCACCTGGCCGAGGGGGCGCTGGTCGGCGAGGCCGACGCCGTACTGGCCGCCTCCGTCTTCCACCTCGGAGAGTTCACGGTGGGCCAGGTGAAGGAGCACCTGCAGGCGGCCGGAGTCGCCGTGCGCCCGGCGTGACCGGTCCCCGCGGCACCGACTGAGCCGCACCGGCGCTGGGGTAGCCTTCCTCTGTGGCCACCACAACCCCCGAAGCCCCGACGACCAGCCACCTCGGTGAGGCCGGCCCGGCCAAGCTGGCCATCACCGTGCTGGCCGACCGCGTGCTCGTACAGGTGGGTCAGGCCGACGGAGAGCGGCGGTCCCGGGCCGGGATCCTGATCCCGGCCACCGCCCAGGTGTCCCGACGGCTGACCTGGGCCGAGGCGGTGGCGGTGGGGCCCCATGTCCGCTCGGTCAAGGTGGGTGACACCGTGCTGTTCAACCCCGAGGACCGGTTCGAGGTCGAGGTCCACGGCGAGGAGTACGTCATCCTGCGGGAACGGGACATCCACGCCGTGGCCGCCACCCGCATCGACGGTGGTACCGGCCTCTACCTCTGACCGGACCCGCGCCACCGGGAAGGCGCCGACCCCGACCCCCGACGCCGCCCACCAGAGACCACGACCGACGAGACTCCGATCCACCACCAGCGAACCCATCGACCACCCTTCGCCGACCGCTTCGGGCCGGACGGCACCGCCACCACACCAGGGAGCAAACGCTCGTGACCACCGCCGAGACCACCGACAGCTTCGAGGCCACACCGATCCCCTTCACCGAGGAGCAGCTCGGTCTGATCGCCTACAACGGCGACGGACTGGTCGGGGCCATCGTCCAGGATGCGTCGGACCACACCGTGCTCATGTTCGCCTGGATGAACGCCGACTCCCTCCGGCGCACCCTGCAGACCGGCCGCACCTGGTTCTGGAGCCGCAGCCGTCAGGAGTTCTGGTGCAAGGGTGAGACATCCGGCGACCGGCAGTTCGTCCGTGCCGTCCACTACGACTGCGACGGCGACGTGCTGCTGGTGACCGTGGACCAGGCCGGAGCCGGGGCATGCCACACCGGCAACCGCAGCTGTTTCTACCGGGCCTTCGGCTCCGAACCCTCCGGTCAATGAGCGCCCCGGCCGACGACACCGCCCGCGGGCCAGGGGAGGCCGGCTTCCGCTCGCTGGCCGCCCGGCACCGGATCGTCCCGGTCTGGTGCGAGCTGGTGGCCGACACCATCACGCCGGTGGCTGCCTTTCTGCAGATCGTGGAGGCCGACGACCGCACCGGCTTCCTGCTCGAGTCGGTCGAGGGTGGCGAGCGGTGGGGCCGGTACTCCTTCGTGGGGCGGAACCCCCTGGCCACCATCACCGCCCGGGGGACCTCGGTCACGACCCGGGGGGTTCTCGACCTCGATGAGGCCACCGGGCACCGGGTGAGCGGGGACCGGGGGGCGCTGGCCGCCCTGGAGGCCGTCCTGGCCACCTTCGACTCGCCCGACCTCCCCGACCTCCCCCCGCTGCACGCCGGACTGGTCGGCTACCTGGGTTACGACGTGGTCCGCGAGGTCGAGCACCTCCCCGGCACCCCACCGGACGATCTGTGCCATCCCGACGCCATCCTGGCCGTCATCGGCCAGCTGGCCGCCTTCGACCACTGGCGCCAGCGAGTGGTGTTGATCGACAACGTGGTCATCGACCCCTCCTGGTCTCCCGAGCAGCTCGACCTGGCCCACCGGTCCGCCCTGGCGCGGTTGGACGACCTGGCCGCCGACTGCTTCCGGCCGCTCGACCAACCGGCGCGGCCGCTGTCCGCAACGGGCCACCGCGCCCCCCGACGTCACCCGGACCATGTCCGACTCGCTCTACGAGGACGCCGTCCGGGCGGCCCAGGAGCACGTGACCGCCGGGGACGTGTTCCAGGTGGTGCTGTCCCAGCGGTTCGACCTCGACGAGCTGGGCGCCGACCCCTTCGACGTCTACCGGGTCCTCCGGCTGGTCAATCCCAGCCCGTACCTCTACTTCCTGCGCTTTCCCGAGGTCACCGTGGTGGGCGCCTCGCCCGAACCCATGGTCCGCCTCCGAGACGGCACGGTGGTGTCCCGGCCCATCGCCGGCTCCCGACCCCGGGGCGCCACCCCCGAGGAGGACGGGCGCCTGGAGGGAGAGTTGGTGGAGGACCCCAAGGAAGTGGCCGAGCACGTGATGCTGGTGGACCTGGCCCGCAACGACGTGGGCCGGGTGGTGACCTTCGGCACCGAGGTGGTGGACGAGATGATGGTCGTCGAGCGGTACAGCCACATCATGCACCTGACCTCCCAGGTCTCCGGAGCGCTGGCCCCCGGGAAGGGTCCCATCGACGTACTGCGGGCCACCCTCCCGGCCGGCACTCTGTCGGGGGCGCCCAAGGTCCGGGCCATGGAGATCATCGACGACCTCGAGCCCACCAAGCGGGGTGTGTATGGCGGCGTGGTCGGCTACCTCGACTTCTCGGGCAATCTGGACACGGCGATCGCCATCCGTACCATGACGGTCAGCCCCGACGGACGGGCCTCGGTCCAGGCCGGTGCGGGAATCGTGGCCGACAGCGACCCGGCGTCGGAGAACGCCGAGTGCGCCCACAAGGCCGCGGCCATGCTCTCGGCGGTGGCCATGGCCCGGGCCGCGGTGGCGGCCGCGGCCGTCGAGCCGGCGCCGGTCCCCTCATGAGCACCGCACCGGGCCCGCCCACCGCACCCCGGGAACTGGTCGACGGCTACCACGCCCTCCGCGCCGGCGCCGGCGCGGTGGTGCTCCCCCGCGACGTGGTCCGGGCCAGCGGACCCGAGGCCGTCAGCTATCTGCAGGGGCAGTGCAGCCAGGACGTCGACGCCCTGGAGGTGGGAGGATCCGCCGAGTCCCTGCTGCTCAGCCCCCAGGGCAAGATCGAGGTCTACTTCCGGATGACCCGGGTGGCCGATGACGAGCTGATCCTCGACACCGACCGGGGATTCGGTGCGGTCATGGTGGCCCGGCTCGAACGGTTCCGTCTGCGCACCAAGGTCGCCTTCGAACCTCTCGAGTGGACCTGCGCCGCCGTGCGGGGTCCCGAGGCGGCCCGGGGCGTCACCGGCACGCCCGAGCTCACCGTCCCGGCCTCCTTCGCCACGCTCGCCGGGGTGGATCTGCTCGGCCCCCTGCCCGACGATGGCCTGGACGGTTGGCTGGCCGACGCCGTGGTGCGGAGTCCGATGACGGCGTGGGACGCCTGCCGCATCGAGGCCGGCCTACCCGTCAACGGTCGGGAGCTGGTGGCCGGGACCATCGCGGCCGAGGTCGGCCTGGTGGATCGCACCGTGTCGTTCACCAAGGGATGCTTCACCGGCCAGGAGCTGGTGGCCCGGCTGGACGCCCGGGGGTCCAAGGTGGCCCGCCACCTCCGGGGCGTGGTGTTGACCGGGCCCACCGATGACGAGGTGATGGGCCCGGACCGCACCGACTGGCTGGTCGGCTCGTCGGTGGCCACCCCCGACGGTGAACACGAGGTGGGTCACCTGTCCTCGGTGGCCTGGTCGCCGGCCCTCGGCGCCCCGGTGGCCCTGGCCACGCTGCATCGGAGGATCGGGCCTCCCGAGGCGGTGTCGGTCCGGTGGACGGCTGCCGACGGGGCGGGGAGACACTACCCGGGCCAGGCCCGGGTCCTCCCCATGGACGGAGCGAGCAGGTGAGGGCCGGGCGCAGAAACCGACCGGAGCCCGGAGTCCGGCCGTGACCGCCGAGGAGGGAGTGGTCCCTCCTCCACCGGGAGGGGACGGCACCGTGACCCTGGACGCCGGACGCATCACCACCACCACCCGGGATCCCGCCGAGACCGCCGACCGACTCCAGGCCTGGCTGGGCCGGACCTTCGGTCCGGAGACACATCCGGCCGTCTCCGACCTGTCCAGTCCCGCATCCAACGGCATGTCCTCGGAGACCGTGCTGTTCACCGCAGCCTGGGACGGCGGCGGCACACGCACCGAACAGCCGATGGTGGCCCGGATCGAGCCGCCGGCCACCGCCTGTCCGGTGTTCCCCACCTACGACCTCGGTATGCAGTTCCAGGTGATGCGACTGGTGGGCGAGCAGACCTCGGTACCGGTGCCGAGGACCCTCTGGTACGAACCCGATCCGACCGTGTTGGGTGGGGCCTTCTTCGTGATGGAACGGGTGGAGGGGCTGGTGCCTCCCGACGTGCTGCCCTACACCTTCGGCGACAATTGGGTGTTCGACGCCGACCCGGCCGACCGCCGCCGGCTCCAGCAGTCGGCCATCGAGGCCATGGCCGGGATCCACTCGGTGACCGCCGACCGGTTCGATCTCGGATTCCTCGGGAAGGTCGTCGTCGGTCCGACCGAGGATGCCGGACCGGGTGGGAGCTCACTGGAGCGGCTCCTGCAGCGGTGGAAGGAGTACTGCGCCTGGGTGGTGCAGGACGCACCGTCCCCACTGTTGACGGAGTGCTTCGACTGGCTGGAGCAGCATCTGCCCACCGAGGTCGGGGGCGACGCCCTGTCCTGGGGGGACGGCCGCATCGGCAACATGATGTTCCGGGACTTCGAGGTGGTGGCCGTGCTCGATTGGGAGATGGCCTCGGTGGCCCCGCCCGAGGTCGATCTGGGGTGGCTCTGCTACCTCCACCTGTTCTTCCACGATCTGGCCACCGACCTCGGCGCACCCGGCCTGCCCGACCTGTTCCGTCCGGTCGACGTGGCCGCCGACTACGCCCGGGCCTCCGGCTACGCCCCGGCCGACCTCACCTGGTTCCTCGCCTTTGCCGCCATTCGGCACGGCGCCATCATGCGCCGGGTCACCGAGCGGGCCGTCTTCTTCGGCGAGGCGGCCGTGCCCGACGACGTCGACGACCTGATCATCCACCGGGCCTCGCTCCGGGCCATGCTGGACGGCACCTACTGGGACGGCGTGGCCCTGTGATCCGGGGCCGGCCCTCTCCGCCAGCGTGCCCGGGCGCCCGACCACCGGCTCCCAGAACCGACCGGCTACCAGAACGAGGATTCGGCGGTGAGTCCCTGCTCCGGGAAGGCACCGCACATCATCGGCTGACAGTTGCCCCACCCCTCGGCGCCTGTGTCGAGGTCGCGAACATGGACGAAGGTGTCGCGGATCTGGTGCAGTTCGCGGGCCAGCTCGGCGTCACGGCAGTCGGCCAGCCGCTCGCCGTCGACCTGGAGCTCGCCGCGCCACTCGCCGTGGTGGTGGCCCCGCCACCCGAAGTACAGGCCGGCGCCCAGGTGGAAGCCGGTGTCGGTCGGCACCTCGAGCTCGAACCGCCGAACGGCACCGTCCTCCATGGTCACCTCCACCCGCCCCCCCAAGAGTCGGCGGTTGGCCGGGTCAAAGGACAGGTCGGGACGGATGTCGGTCATCCGGTCCACCGTCCCGTCGACGTGCTCGACGGCGCCCATCACCGTGCGGCGGTGGTGCCCGAACCCCTCGATCGCCACCAGGTGCATGAACAGCCCCCACCGAGTGCCGTCGGGATCGGCCATGAGCACCGGACACCAGATCATCTGGAAGTCCATCTCGGCCACCGGGTCGAACGGGTCCAGGTCGGTCGGGGGCGTGCCCACGTCGTAGCGGACCCCCCACGAGTGGTCCCGGGTCGAGACCCACTCCTCGGGGGTGATCTCGTGGCGATCGCCGTCGAGCTCCACCCAGCCCGACGCCGTGCCGATCTGGTGGTAGCGGATCAGCTCGGCACTGACGCGGTAGCCGAGGGGGGTCCGCTGATGGGTCCGGTCCTCGGCCGCCGGCGGCAGGACTGCCTGGTAGACCCAGTCGAAGGCCAGCGGCTGGCACCCGTTGGGCTCGAGCGAGAAGCGGACCCGCTGCATGGGCTCCAGGACCTCGTACCGGATGGGACCGACCGCCGAGGTCTCCGGATCGGGGAACAGCCGCCGGCTGGCCCGCACGGTGACCTGCTCGGCCCCCCGGGACAGCCCGGCGTAGCCGTCCAGCACGTTGCGGTTGGTGTACTTCCCCATGCCGAATCCCAGTTGCAGCCCCCCGTCCCGGCGGGCGGCCATGGCACAGACCTTCTCCGTCCACGACGGGTCACTGACCCCGACGGTGGCGAAGGTGTCGGCGATCTGATGGTCGAAGCGTTCGTCCGCCGGTCCCAGCGGGCCCAGGGGGTTGGCCATGTCCTGCCTCCTTCGGTTCCCCGGGCACCGGGAGGGGCGATGAGGGTGCCGGCGCGATCAGACGCCGAGACTACTCTTGGCCGCCTGCTCGAAGAGACGGTAGGGGAGGAACCGCTTGCCGGCGATCCCCACCCGCTCGTCCAGCTTGCCCACCGAGGCCCGGCGGGGCGGCCGCTTGGCCCCGAGCACCCGGGCCACCACGTCGGCCACCTTCTCCGGGGCCACCCCGGCGGCCTCGTCCTCGGCCATCTTGCCCACCGCCTTGGCCACGGCCGCGGAGTAGGCCGAGTGGCCCTCGCCGGTCGCCACGTCGCGACGGGCCGCGGTGAAGCCGGTCCGGACATTGCCCGGTTCCACCAGCGTCAGCTCGATCCCGAGCGGGGCCACCTCGTAGGCCAGGGACTCCCCGTAGCCCTCCAGGGCGAACTTGGCTGCGCTGTAGAAGGCCTGGAAGGGGATGCCCAGGATCCCGCCGATGGAGCTCATGAGGACGATCCGCCCCCGGCGTTGCCGCCGCATCGTCGGCAGGGCCCCCTGGACCACCCGCACGGCGCCCCACAGGACCGTCTCGAATTGGTCCCGGGCGTCCTTGAGGGGCGTCTCCTCCACCGCGCCGGCCAGGCCCCAGCCGGCGCAGGCGACCACAGCGTCGAGCCGGCCGAACCGGGCCGCCAGCTGATCCATGCCCGCCCGGACCGAGTCGTCCCGGTCCACGTCCATGACCATGGGCGTCCACTCCCCGGATGAGGTACCCCGCCGGCTGGCTCCGACCACCGTCCATCCCTGCTGGTAGAGGCGCTCGGCACACGCCTGCCCGATCCCCGACGACGCCCCCGTCACCAACACCACGTCATCCATCGCCCCGTCCCGCCTTCCCGGTCGTCTCGCTCGCCGCCGTCCCGGCCGGCCGTCCCGGACCGCCGTGGCCGCCCGACGGTGCCGGGCCGCCCGGGAGGGACGCTACCGGGGTCGTCGGGGGGTCGGTCGGATCCCACAGGGCCGGTGCCGGTCGGGCCCCATCCGCCGGGGGCGGGGCCGGCGCAGCATCGGGCTGACCGGCCGCTCCGGCGGGCGGCGCGGGAGATACCGGAGGAGCCGGGACGGGGCGGAACCAGACCACCATCCTGGTACCGGTGCCTCCGGCGACCGGAGACTCGGCCCGCACGCCCGCCCCCATTGCCCCCGCCAGCTCCGAGACGATGGCCAGGCCCAGACCGGACCCCTTCCTCCTGCCCCCGCTCCGGTCCGACGTGAAGTGGCGCTCGAAGACCTGGGGGAGCTGATCGGCCGGGATGCCCGGCCCGTCGTCCACCACCCACAGGGTGGGCACACCGCCGGGGGTACCGGCGCCCACGGTGACCGCGGTGCGTGCGAAGGACGAGGCGTTCTCCACCAGGTTGGCCACCACCTGGGCCAGCCGGTCGGGGTCGGCCACCACCCACAGAGGCTGGTCGGAGCCGGGTGCGGTGAGCAGCTCGAGTCCGACCTCCTCGACCCGGGGCCGGAAGCCTTCGGCCACCTGGGCGGCGATGGCCGCCCCGTCCACGGTCTGCAACTCCAGGGAGAACCGGTCGGCGTCCAGCCGGGCCAGGTCGAGCAGGTCTTGGACCAACCGCTCCAGGCGCCGGGACTCGGCGCTGATGACCGTGGCCGCCGCCGACGGGTCCTCGGCCGTGCCGTCCAGGACGGCGTCGGCATAGCCGCGGATGGAGGTCAGGGGGGTCCGGAGCTCGTGAGAGACGGACAGGAGGAACTGCCGCTCCTGCTCCCGGGCCCGGACCAGGTTGGCCCCCATGGCGTTGATCGACTCGGCCAGCTGGGTGAATTCGGCGTCCTCCGAGCGGCTCACCGGCATGGTGGCGTCGAGGTCCCCCGAGGCGATGCGCCGGGTGGTGGTCACCGCCGCGGTGATGGGCCGGGTGAACCGTCGGGCGAGGGCCGCCGCCACCAGGGCCGCCACGGCCAGGGCGATGACCCCCACCCACACGAAGTAGCGCAGACCGCTGGCCGGGTTGTGGATCTGCCGGGTGATGACCAGGACGGGCAGGAAACCGGTAAGCCCCTTCACGTCGAGCGGTACCGCCGAGTACGCCAGGAGCGAGCGGGTGTGGCCGGTGACCTGGATCCCGGCCCGGAGGGCGGGCACGTCGAGGTCCTGGAGGGTGAGGCCGGCGGGAAGTTGGCCCCGGAAGGTCCCTCCGGGATAGATCCCGATGAAGTCGGCCCCGGCGAAGGCCCCGGCCTTGGTGATGACCTTGAGCTCCCGCCGGAAGGTGGCCCGGTTGAGGTCGCCGCTCGAGAACGTCGACGAGATGGCCTTGGTCTGGCCGGCCAGCTCGGTCTCGGTGGTCGAGACTCCGGCCCGCCGGATGAAGAAGTAGCTCCCGATGGTGGTCACCACCAGCGTCAGGACGATGAGCAGGAGGATCGAGACGGTGAGTCGGCGTCTCATCCCATGCGGTAGCCGACTCCCCAGACCGTGGCCAGGGGTAGGTCTTCGCCCAGCTTCTTGCGTAGCTGGCGGACGTGCACGTCGACGGTCCGCTCGTCGCCGTACCAGTCGTCACCCCACACCCCGTTGAGGAGCTGCCGACGGGAGAGGGCCAGTCCGAGATTGTCGACCAGGTAGGAGAGGAGGTCGAACTCGCGAGTGGCCAGGGGGACCACGGTGCCGGCCTTGCGCACCTCGCGGCGACCGCAGTCCACCTCGATGGGGCCGAGGGCCACCACCGACGGGGTGGAGGTGGCCTGGACCCCTTCGGTGCGTCGGAGGATGGCGTGCACCCGGGCCACCAGCTCCCGGGCCGAGAAGGGCTTGGTCACGTAGTCGTCGGCCCCGAGTTCGAGACCGAGCACGCGGTCCACCTCGTCGTCCCGGGCGCTCAGGATCAGCACCGGGATCCCGCTCGGCCCGTCGTGACCGGCGACGGAGGCGCCGGCGGTCGGCGTCCCGGACCGGTGGCGCCCCCGGAAGCCGTCCCCCCGCAGCCGTCGGCAGACGTCGAACCCGTCCAGGTCGCCGGGCAGGCCGATGTCCACGATGACCAGCTTGGGGCACTCCCGTTCCACCAGGGCCAGCCCGGCCGGCCCGTCGTCGGCCTGCAGCACCCGGAACCCGTCCCGCCGCAGATACATCGCCACCAGGTCAGAGATGTGGTGATCGTCCTCGATCACCACCACCGTGTCTTCGCCTGCCACCATGCCTCCAGCCTGCCACCAGGGGATCATGGTGGTCGATCATGGTTAGGGAAGTGTGAACCGGAGGTTGTGGTTCGGACAGGGGCCCCCGGCTTCGCTCCGGTCCGGTGCCGCGGCGCCCCCGGCCCCGGCCCCACCGGGACGGGCCGGCCGATGGCCGCGGGGTCGGCGGTGGGCCGGGACCAGCCGGCACCACTGTCGGACCGGCGCACCGGCCGAACGGCGGTCGGACCAGCCAATTCACGTTCGCTTCGGCCGACCGATCAGGCGGAGTCCGAGGGGATCGTTGGTAGGATCGCTAGGCCATGCCGGCCTACCTCGACACCATCATCGCCGCCCATCGGGCCGGGAGCACGGCCGATGGGCGCGACCTCGAAGAGCTCCTGGAGCGGGCGGTCTCGTCCGGGCCGCTGCGGCCCTTCTGCGGTGCCATCAACCAGGCCGTATCCCGCCAGGGCATGGCAGTGATCTCCGAGATCAAACGACGGTCGCCCTCCAAGGGTGACCTCGATCCCACGCTCGACCCGGTCACCGTGGCCAAGGAGTACGAGGCCGGGGGAGCCACCTGCCTCTCCGTCCTGACCGACGTCGAGTTCTTCGGGGGCAGCCGCGAGGACCTCGGTGCGGCCCGCGCCGCCTGCTCCCTCCCCGTGCTGCGCAAGGACTTCACGGTCAGCCCGCATGACGTGGTCGATACCCGGCTGATGGGCGCGGATGCCGTCCTGCTCATCGTCGCCGCGCTGACCGACTCCGAGCTGACCTGGTTCCTCGATCTCGCCCGACGGTGTGACCTGACCTCGCTGGTGGAGGTGCACGACGAGGTGGAGCTGGCCCGGGCTGCCGATGCCGGCGCCCAGGTGGTCGGGGTGAACCAGCGGGACCTGCACACCTTCGAGGTGGATCACCGGCGGGCCCTGCGGCTCGGTGAGGTGATGCCCGACCACGTGACCGCGGTGGCCGAATCCGGTATCCGAGGACCCGACGACGTGCGGCGTCTGGCCGACGCCGGCTACCAGGCCGTCCTGGTCGGCGAGCTCCTGGTGCGTTCGGGGGATCGCCGCTCGGCCGTGGCCGAACTGCTCGGGGCGGGGACGTGAGCGACTCTGGACGGCCGGTGGCCGCTGTCGACTCGGAGGGTCTCTTCGTCAAGATCTGTGGGATCACCTCCGAGGCCGATGCCCTGTTGGCCGTGGGCATGGGAGCCTCGGCCGTGGGCTTCATCTTCGCCCCTTCGCCGCGCCAGATGGCACCGGCCGCGGTGGCCGACATCGTCAAGCGCCTGCCCTACGAGACGGTGACCGTCGGTGTGTTCCGGGACGAGGCCCGACAGCGGGTGGTCGACATCGCCAACCAGATCGGCCTGGGTGCGGTGCAGCTGCACGGGATGGAGTCCACCGAGGACACCAAGTGGATCGCCAACCGGACCCGACGGACCATCAAGGCCTTCCCGGCCGGACACCGGTACATCGACCGCTTCCCCGAGTACGGGGCTCAGATCATGCTCATCGACGGCGCCAACCCAGGCTCGGGTGAGCTCTTCGACTGGCGACTGGCCGAAGGGGTGGTCGATCCCACCAGGCTGATCGTGTCGGGCGGGCTCCGACCGGAGAACGTCGGTGCCGCCATCGCCCATCTCCACCCCTGGGGGGTGGACGTCTCCACCGGGGTGGAGGTCTCGCCCGGTGTCAAGGACCCGGGCAAGCTCCGGGAGTTCATCGGCGCCGCCCATGCCGCGGCCCGGGAGGTCGCGGCTGCGGCCGGGGGAGCCGTGGCGGCCGCCTACGCCGGCGATGGTGCGGACTCGGAGCTCGGTGGCGCCGCCGATCAGGCCGGCGCACTCTTCGACTGGCAGGACGACGCATGACAGAACAGCTCGACCAGGTCGACCCGGTGGCGTCGGCCGCCGGGCCCTCCGATCCCATCATGGGCGACCCCGGACCCAGCGGACGCTTCGGAGAGTACGGCGGTCGGTTCGTCCCCGAATCGCTGGTGCCGGCGTGCATGGAGCTCGAGGCGGCCTTCCGGTCGGCCTGGACCGATCCGATGTTCCACACCGAGTTCGAGGAGATCCTCCGCCGCTACGGTGGCAGGCCCACGCCGGTGACCGAGTGCGGGCGGCTGTCCGACGAGCTCGGCGTGCGGGTGCTGTTGAAGCGCGAGGACCTGGCCCATACCGGATCGCACAAACTCAACAACGTCATCGGCCAAGCGCTGCTCGCTCGGCGGATGGGCAAGCGCCGCCTGATCGCCGAGACCGGGGCGGGTCAGCACGGCGTGGCCACCGCCACCGCCGCTGCCCTGTTCGGTATGGAGTGCGTGGTGTACATGGGCGAGGTGGACACGCGACGTCAGGAGCTCAACGTCTTCCGCATGGAGCTGCTCGGGTCCGCGGTCCGGCCGGTGTCGAGCGGGAGCCGGACCCTCAAAGACGCCGTCAATGAGGCTCTGCGGGACTGGGTGGCGTCGGTGGGCGACACCCACTACTGCCTGGGTTCGGTGATGGGGCCGCATCCGTACCCGTGGATGGTGCGCGAATTCCAACGGATCATCGGGGACGAAGCTCGGGAGCAGTGTCGCGAGCTGCTCGACGGCGTCGACCCGGATGTGGTGGTGGCCTGTGCCGGTGGGGGGTCCAACGCCGCCGGCCTCTTCGCCGGCTTCGCCGATGCCACCGGGGCCGGCCTGGTGGCGGTGGAGGCGGCCGGCGGGGCGGCCATGACCACCGGCATCCCCGGGGTCCTCCACGGCATGCGCAGTGCCCTCATGCAGGACGAGGAAGGGCAGATCCTCGAGGCCCACTCCATCTCGGCCGGTCTGGACTACCCGGGCATCGGCCCGGAGCACGCCCACCTGGGGGCGGTGGGCCGGGCCCGGTACGAGTCGGCCGACGACGCCCAGGTCCTCGAGGCCTTCCAACGCCTGGCCCGGACCGAGGGCATCATCCCGGCCCTCGAGTCCGCCCATGCCATTGCCTGGGTCATCACCCGGGCCGGCACCCCTGACCTCCCGAGCGGGTCCACCGTGCTGGTCAACCTGTCCGGCCGGGGGGACAAGGACGTCGCCCAAGTGCGCCAGCTGCTGCGCCCGTGAGGGTCCGGCAACCGTGAACCGCGGCCTGCGGCCCGATGCCGGCGACCACGCCACCGGAGGTGATCCCGCCGATTACCGCCCGGGCTTCCTCGAGGCCTCCCTGACCTCCCGGCGGGACGCCGGCCACAAGCTGCTGGTGCCCTACGTCACCGGAGGGATGGACGACGAGTGGCTGCTCACCGTGGAGGCCCTGGCCGGAGCCGGGGCCGACGCCATCGAGGTGGGGATCCCGTTCTCCGACCCGATGATCGACGGGGCCACCATCCAGGAGGCGTCGTTGCGCGCCCTCGAGCGGGGCACCACTCCCGACGGGATCCTGGCCGACCTCAGCCGGATCGACGTGGGGATCCCCGTGGTGGTCATGACCTACTACAACCTCATCTACCGGGCCGGGCACGAACGGATCGCCGGGCTGATGGCCGAGGCGGGGGTGGCCGGGGCCATCGTCCCCGACCTGCCCCTCGAGGAGCTGGGCCCGTGGGCCCGGGCCGCCGACCGGGCCGGGGTGGCGACCGTCCTGCTGGTGGCGCCGTCCACCCCCGACCACCGGATCGCGTCGGTCTGCCGGCGGTCGCGCGGCTTCGTCTACGCCGTCGGCCGCATGGGCGTCACCGGCGAGCAGGCCGTGTTGGCCGATTCGGCCCGCGAGGTGGCCGGGCGGGTGGTCGGCGCGACTCGCCTGCCGGTCTGCGTCGGCATCGGCGTCTCGACCCCCGACCAGGCGGTGGCGGTGTGCGAGGTGGCCGACGGGGTCGTCGTGGGCTCCGCGCTGGTGCGCCGGCTGCTCGACGGGGCTGGTCCCGATGGCGCCGCCGCGTTCGTGTCCTCGCTCCGCGGCGCCCTCGACACCGTCGGAACATCCGGAACATCCGGCACCTCCGGCGCACGGTAGTCACCGGTCCCTGCGTGGGTTCCGGATGGCGTGGCCAGCCCTCCCGTCCGTGCTCGGGCCCGCCCGGCCCGAGCTGGTTCAGGCCCGCTCGGGGCGGATCAGGTGGTAGACGGCCCGGACGAGCGACCGGCGGCTTCGCTGCTCGCTGCGGTCCTGGAGGCGGCTGCGGATGAGCTCCCGGCGTTCCTGCAGGTCCTGGAAGGTGATCGGGTCCGCCTCGTCCGGGAAGCCCATGGCGGCCCGGTAGCCGTCCAGATCGATCGGGGTCTCCAGCAGTTCCACCCCGACCTCTCTGGCGATCTGCTCGCCGTGCCGCTCGGTGAAGTACGTCACCACCGCCAGGATCTCGCCCAGGATGTCCACGTCGGGGGCCATCGTGGCCATGGCGCCGTTCAGGAAGAGGATGTCCTTCACGAAGAGCATGAGCTCCTTGGGCATACGGGCGCCGTAGCCCAGCAAGGCCTTGGTCACATCCCGCAACTCGGCCACCATCTCGTCGGCGGTCAGGGTGGTGGGGTCCACGGCCGGTCGGTCGAGGCCCAGGTCCCGGATGACCGCCTCCACGTCGGAGTCGGCCGGTAGCGCACCGAGATCTCGCAGCGCCTCGACCTGGACGGTCAGGTTGTTGGTGGTGGCCCCCATCTGCAGGCGCAGGAAGGCCAGCCGCTTCCGCTCGTCGAGTCGCCCGGTGATCCCGAAGTCCAACAGGGCCACCGTGCCGTCCGCCTGGACCATGAGGTTCCCACCGTGCAGGTCACCGTGGAACACCCCGTAGAGCAGCGCGCCCTCCAGGAAGGCGATCAGGCTCGAGCGCAGTACCGCGGCGGTGTCGATGCCGGCGGCCCGCATCCCGGTGGCGTTGCCCCAGGCGAACCCGTGGAGGTGCTCCATGACCAGGACCCGTCGGGTCACCAGCTCCGGATGGGGTCGCGGCACCACGATGGACCGCTGGCCGCTGGCCGTGAACACCGCGGCGATGTCCAGCATGTTCTGGGCCTCGAGCCGGAAGTCGAGCTCTTCCACGATGGTCTCGGCGAACAGGTCGACCAGTGCGGGGGGGTTGGTGAGCGTGGCGACGGGGATCCGGCCCACCAGTTGGGGGGCGATCCACGACATGGCGGCGATGTCCAACCGGACCAGCGAGGCCACGTTCCGTCGCTGGACCTTGACCACCACGCGCTCCCCGGTGCGCAGGGTCGCCGCATGGACCTGCGCGATCGAGGCCGACGCCACGGGGACGCGGTCAAAGGAGGTGAACACCTCGGCCAGCGACCGCCCGAGGTCCTCTTCGATGGTGCGACGAACGGCGTCGAAGGGCTCCGGTGGCACCCGGTCACGCAGGAGCCGGAACTCGTCCACCAGCTCCTCGGGGAAGATCCCCTCGCCCGAGGAGATGATCTGCCCCAGCTTGATGTAGGTGGGGCCCAGCCGTTCGAAGGCCGGGCGCAGTCGGCGGGACAGCCCGGATCGGGACGACGGGGTGCCCCGGTCCCGAAAGCCCCAACCCAGCAGGGCCGAGCCCAGGCGGTAGCCGACCGTGGCCACCCGTCCGACCGAGGGGAGGTGTTGGGGTCGGACCAAGGTGTGGGCCAGCCGGGCTGCGTCCTCCCGCAGGGCGTCGACGCCCCCCGAGTCGGTCGACGGAAAGCGCCAGGCCATGGCCGACGGGTCGACCGTCCACGGCCCGTGCCGCGTGAAGGCACCGATGGCCAGGTCCGACCGTCCCCCCTCGGGCGCCGGTGGTTCCGTGCCCGGTCCGGGCCGCACGACGCCATCGACGAGGGGCTCCGATTCGGGGGGGGCGGGGTCGACCATGGGCCCCCAACGCTAGGGGCAACCTGGGGAGGACCGTCCACCTCCGGCCGGTCGCCGGGCCGGCCGGTCAGGCCGGCGCGATGACCAGGCAGCCGTTGTGACCGCCGAACCCGAACGAATTGGACAGGACGGGCGCGGGATCCCATGGACGAGCGACACCGGCCACGACGTCGAGCTGGATGTCGGGGTCGGGCTGCTCGAACCCCGAGGTGGGTGGGATGAGGGCGTGCTCCATGCTGAGCAGCACCGCCACCGCCTCGATGGCACCACAGGCGCCGAGCCCGTGGCCGGTGATGCCCTTGGTCGAGGTGACCGGGGGTGGGGATGCCCCGAACACCTTCTCGATGGCGTCCGACTCGGCCTGGTCGTTGAGAGGCGTGGACGTGCCGTGGGCGTTGATGTGCCCGATCTGCTCGGGTGTCACCGCCGCATCCTCCATGGCCAGGGTCATGCAGGCGGCGGCGCCCGAACCCCCCGGGATGGGTGCGGTGATGTGGTGGGCGTCGGCCGTGCTGGCCGAGCCGACCAGCTCGCCGTAGATCCGGGCCCCACGGGCCACGGCCCGGTCCCACGCCTCGAGGACCAGGGCGCCGGCTCCCTCGGTGATCACGAACCCGTCCCGCCGGACGTCGAACGGCCGCGAGTTCCCCGAGGTCGACAGAGCGGTCATGTTGGCGAAGGCGGCGATACCCACGCCGGTCATGCCGGCTTCGGCCGCGCCCCCGATGGCCACGTCGCACCGCCCCGAGGCCACCAGACGGGCGGCGTACCCGATGCTGTGGGCCCCGGCCGCGCAGGCGGTGGTGACCGTCTCCGAAGGGCCGTGCCACCCGAGCCGGATGGACACGGCGGCGGCCCCCGCGTTGGCCATCATCATCGGGACCAGGCGGGGGGAGACCCGACGGGCGCCCTTCTCACCGAACAGCAGGATCTGCTTCTCGAGGGTGTCCAGCCCACCCACGCCGGTGCCCATCACCACCCCGGAACGGCCCGGGTCGGCGTCCAACTCGCCGGCATCGGCCAGAGCCATGTCGCCCACGGCCACGGCGAATTGGGCGAACCGGTCCACCTGCCGGGCCTCCTTGGTGGAGAACCACTGCTCGGGGTCGAAGTCGGGGACCCGGCGCTCACCCACCGGCGGCACCCCGTTGAGTCCGGTCCACAGCGCCTCGGTACCGATACCGCAGCACGACACCACCCCGAGACCGGTGACGGCGACCCGCCGCCCGGACACCGGGCCGTCCGGACCGATACCCAGCAGCATCAGAGCTTGGCGGAGATCAAGTCGAAGGCCTGCCCGATGGTCTCGATGCCCTCGAGCTCGGTCTCGTCCACGGACACGTCGAACGTCTCCTCGAGGGCCATGACCAGCTCGACCAGGTCGAGGCTGTCAGCGTCGAGGTCCTCGGCGAACCTGGCCTCCCTCGTCACCTTGTCGGCGGGCACCTGGAGCACTTCGACCGCACACTCCGTGAACTTCTCGAATGCCTCGTCGTTACTCACGCACTTGCTCCTTTGTCATGGTTGTCATCGATTGTCTCTCCAGCCCGCCGGGTCCTGCCAGCCGGCCCGGCGCTCGGGCCCGCCCAGTCTGACCGGTGCGACCGGATGGTGGCGGCCGGCTCTGACGGTCGGACGGCCGTGGCCTGCACTTACAGGCCCATCCCGAGACCCCCGTCCACCGGCAGTAGCGCGCCGGTGATGTAGGCGGCCCCGTCCGAGGCCAGGAATCCGACAGCCTCGGCTATCTCGTCGGGCCGGGCCACCCTACCCAACGGGACCTGGGCCCCGAACGCCTGGATGCGTTCCTCTCCCAGGGCAGCGAGCATATTCGTTTCGACCAGACCCGGGGCGACCACGTTGACGGTGATCGACCGGCTGGCCACCTCACGGGCCATCGACCGGGCCATGCCCACCAGTCCGGCCTTGGAGGCGGCGTAGTTGGCCTGGCCGGGCGAGCCGATGTAGGCGCCCACCGACGAGATCATGATCACCCGCCCCCGGTGGAGACGGATCATCTTGGACAGGGCACGCTTGGTCACCCGGAAGGCCCCCGACAGGTTGGTGTCGATGACGTCGGACCACGCATCGTCGCTCATCCGCAGCACCAGGGTGTCCCGGGTGATACCGGCGTTGGCCACCAGCACCTCCACCGGCGACCACGCTTCCTCGACGGCCTTGAACGCGGCGTCGACCTGCTCGGCGTCGGACACGTCGCAGGTCAGCGACAGCAATCGGTCGGGCCCGGCGTCGACCGCCTCCTCCACCACCCCGGATCGCGAGGTGACCGCCACCCGGTCCCCACGGGCCAGGAACCATCGGGCACAGGCCAGGCCGATCCCGCGGGTCCCCCCGGTGACCATGACCACTCGGCCCGTGGCACCAGGCTCCGTACCCGAGTCCCGTAGGGCGTCGCTCATCGTGGTCCGCTCCGTTCCTGTCCTCCGCACATGCGGGATCTCCGACACGCCGGACAACGGTCCCGCGGGCCGGGGCTGACCCCGGCCCGTCCGCACCCCGCCGTCACGAGGTGGTCCCCGGTGTGCGGATCCAGGCCACCGGTTGCCCCTCGACCACCCGCTCGCCCCGGACCGCCAACCAACGGACCAGGATGCCGGCGAACGGGGTCCGGACGTCGGTCAGGCCCACCGTCCCGACCCGGTCGCCCACGGCCAGGATCGAGCCCGGCTCGATGCCGTGCCCGCTGCCCGGGGCGGCCGTGGCCTCGGCCAGGGCGGTGCTCTCCAGGGCGGCCAGCTGGACGTCGGGCTCGAAGACGCCCGGGGCCGGGCTCACGATGACCCGTTCGGAGGTGTAGAGGTGCTCACCCTGGTGGGCGGGGGAGGACGCCGTCCACTCGTCGGCGCCGGCCACGGTGTCCATGAGTTTGTCCAGGTCGGCGGGGACGGCGACGGCAACCCCTCGGACGTCGGGCACGGTCCGGCGGACCATCCCGGTGAGGACGCCGCCGGGACCCAGCTCGGCCAGGACGGTGGCACCCCGGCCGCTCAGCGCCTCGAGGGACTGCCGCCAGCGAACCGGGCTGCACAGCTGGGCCGAGAGCAGGCCGGGCCACTCACCCGGGTCAGTGTGCACCCGGGCGTCGACGTTGGCCACCACTGGGACCTCGGGGGAGTGGAAGGTCACTTCGTCCAGCGTCTGGCGGAGCCGGGTGCGGGCCGGCAGCATCAGCTGGGTGTGAAAGGCGCCGGAGACGGGGATGGGCAGCACCTTGCGGGCGCCCAGCTCCTTGGCCCGGTCGGTGGCCGTGGCCACCGCTTCTGCCGTGCCGGCGATGACCACCTGGCCGGGGGCGTTGTAGTTGGCCACCCACACGTCGGACTCCGCCCGCTGGCACGCCGCCTCGGCGTCGTCGTCGGCGATGCCGATCAGTACGGCCATGGTGCCCGGCCGTTCGTCCGCCGCCATCTGCATGGCGCTCCCTCGGTCCACCACCAACCGCGTGCCGTCGGACAGCGACAGCGAGCCCGAAGCCACCAGGGCGGTGTACTCCCCCAGGCTGTGACCGGCACAGGCCGCCGGGAACAGGCCCAGACGCTCGACGGCGTCCAGGACCACCAGGCTCATCACGAAGGTGGCCAGCTGGGCGTTGGCCGTGAGGGTCAGTTCCTCCATCGGGGCGTGGAGCAGCAGGTTGCTCAGATCGCGTCCGGCGATCTCAGAGGCCTCGGCGGTGACCTCCCACGACGGGTGCTCGACCCAGGCATGACCCATCCCAGACCGCTGCGATCCCTGTCCCGGGAAGGTAAAGGCCAGCACCTGCCGACTCCTCTCGATTTCGTCCCCGATGCCCGACGGGGATGGGTCTCATCCCGCGGGTTCGCGATGGCCGGACAAGTGTGGCACGGCAGCCTCCGTTTCCGGTGATTACCCGCGGGTCACCGATGGGGGTGTCCGTCCGGCACCGGTTCCGGTGGCCCGCCCCCGGCCTGGCCCTGGTCCGGTGCCGCTCGGCCCGGCGGCCGCCGTCCCGGTCAGGGAGGTGGGTGCCCGGGGCGGGATTCGAACCCGCACGCCCTTTCGGACAGTGGATTTTGAGTCCACCGCGTCTGCCATTCCGCCACCCGGGCCGGTGGGGGCGCAGCCTATCCCCACCCACCCTCGCCTCCGGGTGGACCGGGGCCGCGCCGGTGGCACCCATTCACGCACCATCCGGACCGTAGGCTCGCGGCATGGAGCGCGGCGCCCCCTCCGATTCGCTGCCCGAACGCTGGGCGGGACTGGGCCGCACCCACGGTGTCGCCCTGGACTCGGTCGGACTGTGGACGGTGGAGCTGCCGTTCCGGGTTCCGGTGCGAACGGCCCGGGGAGCCCACCGGACCCGGCGGGTCGCCCTGGTCCACCTGGTGGGCCGGGCCCTCGACGCCGACGGCGGGACAACGAGAGCGGTGGATGGTTGGGGCGAGTGTGCGGCACTGGCCGACACCACCTTCGACCCCGAGGACGTCGACGCGTCGGTCGCCGTCCTTCGCCACGTCATGGTCCCGTCCCTCCTGGACCACGCCGACCGATCCGACCGCACCGGTCCCCGCCGACCCCTCGTGCCGCCGCCGTCCGGGCTCGAGGAGATCCGCCGGACCTCGCCCCATGCGCCGTTGGCGTTCGCCGCCCTGGAGATGGCGGTGGCCGACGCCCACCTCCGGGCCGAGCGACGGTCCCTCGCCGACCTGTTGGGGGTGGAGGGACGCCTGGTGGAGCTCGGGGCGGTGGTAGGCCAGGCCGACACCACCGATGAGCTCGTGGACGCGGTGCGCGCCCTGGTCGGACAGGGCTACCGGAGGGTGAAACTCAAGATCGGCCCGAGTTGGGACGTGGAGCCGGTCTCCCGGATCGCGGCCGCCTTCCCCCAGCTGAGTCTCCAGGTCGACGCCAACGGTTCGTACCGGGCCGGCGACGAGGCGCTCACCGGCGATCCCGCCCCTCTCGCCGGCCACGCCGAACTCTCCGGCCGCTCCGACCTCCCCGCGCTCACGGCGCTGGACCGCTTCGGGCTCCTCTGCATCGAGCAGCCCTTCGAGCGGTCCGACCTGGCCGCCCATGCCCTCCTGGCCGGCAGGATGGCCACGCCGATCTGCCTCGACGAGAGCCTCGACTCCCCGCGCGCCGTGGAGGAGGCCCTGGCCATGGGCGCGTGCTCGGTGGTGTGCGTCAAGCCGTCGCGGCTCGGAGGGCTCGGCGCCACCCTCGAGGTCGTCGACCGGTGCGCCGGCAGACGCATCCCGCTCTGGATGGGGGGCATGTTCGAGTCCGGCTACGCCCGGGGGGTGATCACCGTCCTCGGCGCCCTGGACGGAATGGCCTGGCCGGGAGACCTGAGTCCCACCCGGTCCTACCTCGAGGACGATCTCGTGCCGGACGTGCCGCCATTCCGCCACGGAGCGTTCGGGGCCCTGGTCTCCAACCTCCCTCGGGGACCGGGAATGGGTCCGCCACCCGATCCTGCGGCGCTGGCCCGCCTGGGGGCGACACACCAGGTCATCGATGCTCCGGGCGGCTGACCGGTTCCGGTCCCGACTCGCCGAGTCTCCGGCATGCGTAGAATTGCCGTTCCATGCATCGGACCACCCTCGAACGACGTCTCAGCGACGCCCACGACCGGCTGGTGCGGGCCCGGGCCGAAATGGCCGTGCTCGACGAGCAGTTGCTGGTGGTCAACGAGATCGCCGACGACACCCGGCTCCGGGCCATGGTGTCGGAGACACCCTTGGCCTCGAAGGAGCACGACGAGGCCACGCGTCATGCCACGGTCATGCAGCAGAACCGGGACGCCCTGGCCGAGCAGATCGTCGAACTCGAGCGTCGCCAGAACGAGCTGCTCGACCGATTGGTGGTCGACCCGGGTTGCTAGTCGCGCCGGAGTTCTCGAGGGGTCGCCGGCTGCCGGCCCCGCTACTGTCGCGGTTCCCGTCGGGTCACCGCTCGACGACCTCGGCCCGTCGACTCGACCGGCCGTCGACCCCCGAACCGGAAGGACCTGAGATATGACCAGGCGTGTGGTCATCGCCGAGGACGAGGCGATCATCCGGCTGGATCTCAAGGAGATCCTGCTGGATGAAGGGTACGACGTGGTGGGGGAGACCGGTCGCGGCGACGAGGCCGTGGACCTGGTGCGGGCCCACCACCCCGACCTGGTCATCCTCGACGTCAAGATGCCGGGCTCCGACGGACTGGCGGCGGCCCGGGCCATCCGGGACCTCGAGGTCAAGGTGGCGGTCCTGATCCTCACCGCCTTCAGTCAGCGCAACCTGATCGACGAGGCCCGCGAGGCCGGAGTGGCCGCGTACCTGGTCAAGCCGTTCCAGCGGATCGAGCTCATGCCGGCCATCGACCAGGCGGTGGCCCGGTGCGAACAGGAGTGGGCCATCGACGCCGAGGCCCGTCAGGCGGTGGCCGAGGGCACGACGGGATCACGCTCCAGTGCCGAGGACAAGCTGGAGACCCGCCGTCTGGTCGACGGGGCCAAGGGTGTGCTGATGGAGCGTTCGGGCCTGTCGGAGTCCGAGGCGTTCGGCTACATCCAGAAGACGGCCATGGGCACCCGGTCACGGATGATCGACGTGGCCCGGCAGGTCCTCGACGGTACCCTCCCGTAGGGGCGACCGGGCGACCGTCATGACCTCCACCCCCAGGACCCGGACCCCCAAGTCGACGACCGCAGAGGCCCCCCGCGACTCGCGGACGGCCACCACCCACCCGACCCCGGCGGTCACGTCCTCCGGAGGACCGGGG
Source organism: uncultured Acidimicrobiaceae bacterium (assembly GCA_963812525.1). Classification (GTDB taxonomy): domain Bacteria; phylum Actinomycetota; class Acidimicrobiia; order Acidimicrobiales; family RAAP-2; genus Bog-756. The sequence continues at coordinate 654,754 of CAWEVL010000011.1, read as the reverse complement.
GCGGGCGAGCCGGGTGACCCCTCCTCCCACCCGCTGATCCTGCTGGACGGGATGTCGCTGGCCTTCCGGGCCTACTTCGCCCTCCCTCCCGACCTCGCCACCAGCGCCGGGGTGGTGACCAACGCCGTGCACGGATTCGCCTCCATGGTGGTCAACCTGGTGCGGGACCATCGTCCGGTGGGCCTGGCCGTGGCCTTCGACCTACCCGGCGGCACCTTCCGCGACGCCATCGTCGACGACTACAAGGGAGGACGGTCCGAGACGCCGCCCGACCTCCCGCCCCAGTTCGACATGATCCGCAGGGTCCTCGAGTCGCTGGCCATCCCGGTCCTCACCTCCGAGGGGTACGAGGCCGACGACGTGCTGGCCACGCTGGCCACCGAGGCCCGCGACCGGGGGCATCCGGTCATCATCGTCACCGGGGACCGCGACTCCTACCAGCTCGTCGAGGACCCCTACGTCCGGGTGCTCTACAACCGACGGGGGGTGAGCGACTACGCCCTGTACGACGAGGCCGGGATCGAGGAGCGGACCGGGGTCCCTCCGGGGAAGTACCCACTGCTGGCCGCGCTGCGGGGGGACGCCTCCGACAACCTGCCCGGCGTGCCCGGCGTCGGGGAGAAGACCGCGGCCAAGCTGGTCAACCAGTACGGGGACCTCGACGCCCTTTACGCCCATCTCGACGCGCTGTCCCCCAAGCTGCGGGCCAACCTGGCCGCCCACCTCGAGCGGGTCCGCAAGAACGCCGAGGTCATCCCGCTGGTCCGCGACGTCCCCCTCGACGTCCACATCGACCAGCTGGTGCTCGGCGGGTGGGATCTCGAGGTGGCCCACCAGGCCTTCGCCGAGCTGGAGCTGCGCCAGCTGTGGAGCCGGTTCACCACCTTGATGGGCGAGGGGGCCTTCGGCGAGCCGGCGCCGGGCTCAGCCCGGCCCGCCGGCGCGGTCGCCGCTGCCGGTCCGACCGACGACCCGACCGGGGACCAGCCCGTGTGGCTGTCCCGGCCCGAGGCGTCGGTGCCCCTCGACGCGCCGGGTGCTGCCAAGGAGGTGGCGGGCCTGGTGGCCGCGGCCCGGGAGGCATCCGTCGCGGTGGCCCTCCACGCCCGCTGGACCGGTGACCCCGGTCGCTCCCCGCTGGCCTCGCTGACCCTGGCCGCCGAGCCGGGCGGGGACGGAGCCTCCGCCGGAGCGGTCCACCTCGGACCGGGCGGCGGCGCCGATCCGCTGCTCGAGGATCGCCGTCTGCTGGAGGCACTGGCCGTCGGTCTCGGGGCGGACGGGGTGGCCGTGGTGGCCCACGACGCCAAGGAGGTGATGCGGTCACTGCTCCCTCTGGGCGTGGACATCACCCGGCTCGCCCTGGACACGGCAGTCGGTGCCTACCTGCTCGACCCCTCCACCGACAGTTACCGGGTACGTGACCTGGCCGCCCGTTTCCTCGCCGTGGAGGTCGACGACGGCACGGCGACCAAGGGCCAGGGCGCCTTCGTCCTGGACGTTCCGGCCGACGACGCCGCCGGTGACGGCACCGAGGACGTCGGGGGTCCATCGGGGCTCGATCCGTCCGCGTTGGAGTCGGTGCGCCTGGCCTCGGTGCTGGCCCGGCTGCGGTCACCCATGCTGGCGGCCCTGGCCGAGGCGGGGGAGGACGGACTGAGCGCCGACATCGAGCAGCCCCTGGTCCGGGTGCTGGCCCGCATGGAGGTGGTGGGGATCCCGGTCGACCGCGACGTGCTCCGGTCCATCGCCGCCGCACTGACCGAGGAGGTCCACTCGCTCGAGGGCACCATCCAGGACCTGGCCGGCGAGCCGTTCAAGGTCAACTCCGTGCCCCAGCTGCGCACGGTGCTGTACGAGAAGCTGGGACTCACCCCGCTCCGGAAGACCAAGACCGGGTTCTCCACCGACGCCCGCACCCTCGAGCAGCTCCGCGACCAGCACCCCATCATCGGGGCGCTCCTCCGCTACCGGGAGGTGGAGAAGCTGCGGTCCACGTACGGGGAGAGCCTCGCCGCGGAAGTGGCGCCGGATGGCCGCATCCACGCCACCTTCCGCCAGACCGTGGCCCGCACCGGGCGCCTGTCCTCGGACCGGCCCAACCTCCACAACATCCCCGTCCGCACCGAGGAGGGCCGTCGCTTCCGCGAGGCGTTTGTCCCGTCCCCCGGCCGGCGGCTGCTGGTGGCCGACTACGACCAGGTGGAGCTGCGGGCCATCGCCCACCTGTCGAAGGACCCCGGCCTCACCGCGGCCTTCGCCGCCGGGGAGGACATCCACCGGACCGTGGCCTCGCAGGTGTTCGCGGTCGAGCGGGACCGGGTGACCCATGCCCAGCGGTCCACCGCCAAGATGGTCTCCTACGGGCTGGCCTACGGCATGGAGGCCTACGGCCTCTCCCAGCGCCTGGGAGTGCCGGTGGAGGAGGCCCAGGGGATCCTCCAGGCCTTCTTCGACGCCTTCCCCTCCGTCCACGCCTACATGGAGCAGGCGGTGGCCGGCGCCCGGGAGGCCGGCTACACGGTGACCGCCTTCGGCCGCCGCCGGCCGCTGCCCGACCTGGTCTCGACCAACTACCAGGTGCGCCAAGCCGCCGAGCGCCAGGCCATGAACGCCGGGATCCAGGGCTTGGCCGCCGACCTGTTCAAGCTGGCCCTCATCCGGCTGGACGCGGGATTGGAGGAACACGGGCTGGCCTCCGACCTGGTCCTCCAGGTGCACGACGAGGTGCTGTTGGACGTGGACCCGGGGGAGGAGGACCAGGTGGCGGCCCTCACCGAGGAGGCGCTGACCGGGGCGGCCGACCTCTCGGTGCCCCTCAAGGTGGCCATGGCCTGGGGCTCCTCGTGGGCCGAGGCCAAAGGGGCCTGACCCGGGCACGCGGGCTCGCCGCTCGACCGTGGTGGCCGGTGGAGTACCATTGACACCCGGTCACGACGGTGTGACCCCTACCTTCACCGCCGGGCCCCTGACGGGGCGCGGCGATCTGTCCGGAAAGCGAGCTACCTACCTTCATGTCTGACACGCACGTCGTACCCGAGGGCACCGCCCTCCTTTCGCCCGAAGCCATGGGCACCTTCGACGAGAACGGGGTCTACCTCCCCCGTTCGGTGACGGAGGACGACCTCGGGGGCGCCTCCCTCGAGGATGCCATGGCCGGCACCATCGTCGAGTTCGAGGACGGTGACCTGGTCGAGGGGACCGTGGTCAAGATCGACCGGGACGAGGTGCTCCTCGACATCGGCTTCAAGTCCGAGGGCGTCATCCCGGTGCGTGAACTGTCCATCCGCAACGACGTGGACCCGTCCGAGATCGTCACGCTGGGCGAAGCCATCGAGGCCCTGGTGCTCCAGAAGGAGGACAAGGAGGGTCGCCTGATCCTCTCGAAGAAGCGGGCCCAGTACGAGCGGGCGTGGGGCACCATCGAGAAGCTCAAGGAGAACGACGAGGTGGTCAGCGGGCCGGTCATCGAGGTGGTCAAGGGCGGCCTCATCGTGGACATCGGCCTCCGCGGCTTCCTCCCCGCCTCGCTGGTGGAGCTGCGCCGGGTGCGTGAGCTGCAGCCCTACGTGGGCCGGGTCATCGAAGCCAAGATCATCGAACTGGACCGGAACCGGAACAACGTGGTGCTCTCCCGCCGGGCGTGGTTGGAGGAGACCCAGAAAGAGCAACGGGGCGAGTTCCTGGTCAACCTCAAGCCCGGCGAGCGCCGCAAGGGCGTGGTGTCCTCGGTGGTCAACTTCGGTGCCTTCGTCGACCTGGGCGGTATGGACGGCCTGGTCCACGTGTCCGAGCTGTCCTGGAAGCACGTCGACCACCCCTCGTCGGTGGTGTCGGTGGGCGACGAGATCGATGTCGAGGTCCTCGACGTCGATCTGTCCAAGGAACGCATCAGCCTCTCCCTCAAGGCCACCCAGACCGACCCGTGGCAGGAGTTCGCCAACTCCCACCAGGTCGGCGAGCTGGTCTATGGGCGCATCACCAAGCTGGTGCCGTTCGGGTCCTTCGTCCAGGTGGGCGACGGCATCGAAGGCCTGGTGCACATCTCGGAGATGGCCGGTCACCACGTGGATCTGCCCGAACAGGTCGTCACCCCCGGGGAGGAGCTGTGGGTCAAGATCATCGACATCGATCTCCAGCGCCGGCGCATCAGCCTGTCGATCAAGCAGGCCGCCGAAGGCGGGGAGGTGTCCGAGGAGTACCGGGAGGCCTTCGGTGAGCACGCCTACGACGAAGAGGGCAACTATGTCGGTCCGGTCTTCGCCGAGACCGAGTTCACGCCGGAGACCGAGGCCCAGGCCGCCTGGGCCGACTACGTGGCCGAGCACGGCACCGGTGAGGGGGGTCCCGAGATGCCGGCGGGTGAGGTCCCGGTGGTCCCGGAGGGCGCTACTGAGGTAGCCGCGGTCCCGGAGGGCGCCACCGAGGTAGCCGCGGTCCCCGAGGCTCCCGTGGCCGAGCCCGTCACTGAGGTAGCGGCGACTCCGGAGGGCGCCACCGCGGTCCCCGAGGCTCCCGTGGCCGAGGCCGCTCCGGCAGACCCAGAGACCGTCGAGAGCAGCTGACCGGAGCCTGACGGCAGTCCGGGCAGAGCCCGGCCCGACCTACTTCTTCTTTTTCTTCTTCTTCGAGCCGTCAACCCCGGGCCGGTCGGACAGGACCGCGGCCGTATCGGTGGGGGCCGGGGACGGAGCCGCCGGTGGCGGAACGGCCGGAACCGGAACCACAGGCTCCGGGGCCACCCGAGGTGGCCCCGGCGTCGGAGCCGGCGGCTGGGCGGGGGCCGCGGCGGGACCGGCAGGGGCGGTTGCCGCACGCGCCACCGGAGCAGACACGACGGCCGCGGCCACGTCGGATCCGGCTGCGGCCCCCGGGCCGGCCGCCTTCCCGGTGGGGCCTCCGGACAGCGGGAAGTGGCAGGCCACCTGGTGGCCGGGTGCCAGGTCCCGCAGTGGAGGCTCCTGCTCGGCGCAGAGGTCCTGGGCGTAGGGACACCGGGTCCGGAACCGGCAGCCCGACGGTGGGTGGAGGGGGGAGGGGAGTTCACCGGTCAGGCCCTTGTGGTTGCGGCCGGCCAGATCAGGATCGGGCTCGGGGATCGACGCCAGCAGTGCCTCGGTGTAGGGGTGGGCCGCCGCACGGTACAGCTCGTCCGACTCGGCGATCTCCACCAGCTTGCCCAAGTACATCACCGCCACCCGGTCACTCACGTTCTTGACCACGGCCAGGTCATGAGCGATGAACACCATGGTCAACCCGAACCGCTGCTTGAGGTCGGCCAGCAGGTTCAGGATCTGGGCCTGCACGGAGACATCGAGCGCCGACACCGGCTCGTCGCAGATCAGGAGGTCGGGCTCGGCCATGAGCGCCCGAGCGATGCTGATGCGCTGGCACTGCCCACCGGAGAACTCCTGCGGCCGGCGGTCACCGGCGGTGTCGGGGTCGATGCCCACGGCCTCGAGCATCTCCCGTACCTTGGTCGCCCGCTCCTTCCTGGTGCCGCGGCCCCAGATGTTGAGGGGTTCGGCCACGATGTCCCGGACCCGGCGACGTGGATTCAGCGACGAGATGGGGTCCTGAAAGATCATCTGGATCTTGGTCCGGACCCTTCGAAGCTGTCGGTTGCTGAGCTTGGCCAGGTCCTGACCCTTGTAGGTCACCGTGCCCGACGTGGGCGCCTGCACCTGGACCAGGGCCCGGCCGGTGGTCGACTTCCCACAACCCGACTCGCCGACCAATCCCAGTGTCTCCCCGTTGCGGACGGAGAAGGTCACGCCGGACACCGCGTGCACCGTCTGGCGACCGCTGCGGAACTCCACCACCAGCCGGTCGGTGGTGAGGACCACCCCGTCGCCCTTCCCATTCTGACCGGACACATCGGAAGGACCGAATGGACCGGGTCCCACCGGCGGGCCGGTCCGGGCCAGGGTCACGGTGGGCCCTCCCCGCCAGTGGCGGGTTCGCCGCCGTCGGTCGCCGCGGCGGGCGACGGCGGCGCGGATGGACCGGGACCATCGAGGACAGCCGGGTTCGCCGCCGCGGCCACCTCGGCCAGGGCCGCAGCCACCGGGCCTCTGACCGTCGGCGAGGCCACCGGAGACGTCGACATTCCGTTGACCAACGGATACCAGCACGCAAACAGGTGGTCCGGAGAGCCGGCGGTGCGGAGCGGGGGCTCGCTGTCCCGGCATTTGTCCTGCACATAGGGGCAGCGGGGGGCAAACCGGCAGCCCGGGGGTGGGTGGATGAGGTCCGGGGGGCGACCGGCGATGGCGTTCAGTCGCACCCCGCTGCGATCGGCGAGGCGGGGGATGGAGTCCATGAGCGCCCGGGTGTAGGGCATGTGGGTGTCATGGAAGAGGGTGCGGGTCGGGGCCTGTTCCACGATCCGACCGGCGTACATGACCACGATGTGGTCGGCGCGGTTGGCCACCACCCCCAGGTCATGGGTGACCAGGATCACCGCCATGTGCCGTTCGCGCTGCAGGTCGGCGAGGAGATCGAGGATCTGGGCCTGCACGGTCACGTCGAGGCCGGTGGTCGGCTCGTCGGCCAAGACCAGCCGGGGGGCACAGGCCAGGGCGATGGCGATCATCACCCGCTGGCGCATCCCGCCGGACAACTGGAACGGGTACCAGCGGATCCGTTCCTCGGGGGAGGGGATCCCAACGGCGCGGAGCAGTTCGATGGAGGTGGCTACGGCCTCCTTCCGGTCCATGTCCACATGGAGCCGGAGCGACTCGGTGATCTGCTTGCCGATCCGCTTGACCGGGTTGAGGGCCGTCATCGGATCCTGGAAGATCATGCTCAGTTCGGCCCCCCAGACCTGACGGAGTTGGTCGGGGGTCATGGCCGTCAGTTCGTGTCCCGCGAAGTGGACGGTGCCGCTGGTGATCACGTCGTGCGCGGGTAGGAGGCCCATGATCGAGCGCGACAGGACGGTCTTGCCCGAGCCCGACTCCCCGACGATGCCCAAGGTCTTGCCGCGGTCGACGGACAGCGAGACACCGTCCACGGCCCGGACGGTGCCCCGGGTGGTCCGGAAGGCGGTGTGGAGGTCCTCGACCACCAGCAACGGGCCGGATGGCTCGCCGACATCGGGGAACTCGAGGCTGGTGGTGCCGGCCTTGGGCGACCGCCGGTTCACAGCAGGCCCTCACGGATGTCGAAGCGCTGGCGCATCCGGTCGCCGATCAGGTTGATGGACAGGAGTAGGAGGAACATGGACAGCACCGGCCACAACATCACGTAGGGATTGATGTTGAGCGTGCCGTTGGAGGTGCCCTCCGAGATCATGTTGCCCCACGACGCCGTGGGCGGGGGCACCGACAGACCCAGGAAGGCGAGCGAACCCTCGATGACGATGACACCGGCCACGGTGATGAGGCCGAACGTCACCGCCACCGGCACCACGTTGGGCAGGATCTCGCGGAAGACGATCCGCGACGACTTGGCGCCGAGCGTCCGGGCGGCGATGATGAACTCACGGTTGGCGAAGGCCAGGCTGGAGGCCCGGACCACCCGGTACAGCAAGGGGACCACCGCCACCGAGAGGATCACGGTGATCTTGACCAACGACTGCCCCCAGAACGCCAGGATGGCGATGACGGCGACGATGGCCGGGAAGGCCAGGATCACGAACGAGCCGGCGTTCAAGGCCACGTCCAGGCGGCCACCCTTGTAGCCGGAGACGAGGCCCAGGGTCCCGCCGACCAGCATGCCGATGGCCACCGAGCAGAAGCCCACGATGAGCGAGACCCGGGCACCGAAGATCAGACGGCTCAGCAGGTCGCGCCCCAGGTCGTCGGTACCGAGCAGGTGGTGGATGCTGGGCGAAGCGTTGATGGCCGAGTAGTTCTGGAAATTGGGGTTGGGCAGGGGGAGGAGGCCGGCCACCAGCGCCAGGCCCACCACCAGGGCCACCCACCCGATGGCCAGCCAGAACAGGATGCCCATGGGTTTGGACACCATGATGTCCTCGGACCCCAGCTGCTCGCTCTGGCGCGAGACCACGAGCTCGTCCACGGCGGCCAGGCCGGGGACCTGGTCACTGAGGAGCTGACCCGAGGCGCGGGTGTCGCTGAGTTCCCGGTCGTCAGGCATCGGTCACTCCCGGGTCACCCTGGGGTCGACCACGGTGAAGAGGAAGTCGATGATGAACTGGACCACCACGTAGGCGATGGCCACCACCAGGGCGATCCCCTGGACCACCAGGTAGTCCCGCTGCTGCACGGCCTGGACCAGCGAGTAGCCCAGTCCGTCGATGGCGAACAGGTACTCCACGATGAACGTCCCGGCCAGCAGGGCACCGATGTTGACCCCGGCCGCGGCCAACAGTGAGAAGGACGAGGGCCGGAAGGCGTGACGCCACATGATGCTCCGGTTGCCGAGGCCCTTGGAGCGGGCCATGGTGATGAAGTCCTCCTGCAGCGTGCTGATCAGGTCGGACCGCAGGAGCCGGTAGTAGACGGCGATCGACCCGGCGGTGATGGCCAGCGACGGCAGGATCATGTCGTGCAGGTTGGCCGCCGGGTCCTGGGAGAAGGGGACGTACCCGGTGGCCGGGAACCAGTGCAGTCCCACGGCGAACACGGCCACCATGATCGGGGCGATGACGAACGGAGGGAGGGCCAGCAAGCCGAAGGTGCTGGTGGTGGACACGTTGTCCAGGGCCCGGTTGGGTCGCCGGGACGTCACCAGGGCCAAGGGGATGGCCACGGCGAAGGCGATGACCTGCGAGATGATGATCAGCTCCAGGTCGATGGGGAAGCCGGTGGCCACGATGTGGGTCACCGATTCATGGTTGAGGTAGGACTGGCCCAGATTGCCGTGGAACACCGCCGTCAGCCAGGTGAAGTACTGCTGGTAGAGGGGTTTGTTGAGACCCAGCTCCTGGAGCAGGACGGCCCGGTTGTGGGCGGTGTCGTTGGGCCCCAGGATGATCACCGACGGGTCGCCGGGAAGCAGGTGGACCAGCATGAAGCAGAGCACCGAGATGATGAACGCCACCACCACCAGCTGGAGGAATCGGCGGATGAAGTACTTGGCCATGGCGTCGGGAGCGGAGCGGGTGGCCGGTCCTACTGTCCCTTCAGCCAGACCTGGGTCGGGGCAAAGATTCCTTCGTCGAACGCGTAGCCGGGCATGCCGTCGGGGAGCGTACGGCTGGCCAGATCCTGCACCCGATCCTCGGCCACCTGGGAGAAGAAGTACTGCTCGATCCACAGGTAGGCCAGGTCCTTGGCCAGCCGCTGGTTGACGGTCTTGTAGGCCGAGCTCCGGGTGGCCTGGTCGGTGGCGCTCCGTCCCTGGAGCAGCGCCGTCTCGATCTTCGGGTCGTTGAGCCGGGTGAAGTTGAGGCCGATCTGACCCGGAGGTGAGATCGTGGTCGTGCTCCACCAGACGTAGTTGAGGTCGGGGCTGACCGCCCCGAATTGGTAGGAGGTGGCCGCCTGGAACTTCCCCAGCACGAAGTCGTCGATGATGGTGGCCTGCTGGACCTCGGTGATGGAGACGTTGAACCCCACCTCCTGCCACATCTGCTGCACGGCCTGCACCTCTTTGATGGCGATGGGGTCGGGGATGGTGGTGATGGCGATGGACGGGGTGCCGTGCTGAGATTTGTACTGGTTGAGTAGGCTCTTCGCCCCTGACAGGTCGTAGGTGGGATAGGCGGTGGCGCTGTAGTAGGGGGAGCCGGGCAGGAAGATCCCGTTCACCGGATCGGCCGGCGGACCTCCCAGGATCTTCTGGAGCTCGGACTGGTTCATCCCCTTGGCCAGTGCCTGGCGGATCGAGAGGTCGTTGGTGGGGGACACCACCGTGTTCAGCATGATGAACGAGAAAGTGGGCTGACCGATCACGCCGGTGCGGGTGTCCATCAGCTGGAATCCCGATCCCCCGGATCCCGAGAAGTTGGTGATGGTGGTGGGGGTGATGGACTCGATCATGTCCACCCCTCCCGACCGCAGCGTCGACTCCCGCTGGTCGGTGTCGGGTATGGGCTTGAAGGTGATGGCGTCCAGGTAGGGGAGCCCGGCCCGCCAGTAGTTGGGATTCCGGGTGGCGGTGAAGTGGTCGTTGGGCTGCCACTGGGAGTAGATGAACGGACCGGTCCCGATGGGCAGGGGCGAGGTCGAGGGACTGTTGCGCGCCGCTTCGATCATGGCCGCACCCACGACGTAGCCCACCTGGGTGGTGAGCCCGGCCGGGAACGTCGGGTTGGGTCCGGTCAGTGTGTAGACCACGGTCATCGAGTCCGGCGTGGTCACCGATTTGATCTGGGCCAGCGCGGTGCCGGTGAGCGCCGAGCTCTTCAGCGCGTTGTAGTTGGCCAGCACCACCAACGAGTTCAGCGGCGACCCATCGTTGAACTTGATGCCGGGCCGAAGCGTCATGGTCCAGACATCGAACGTGGAGTTGGCCGTCATCGTCTTGGCCAGGTACGGCTGGATGGAACCGTCGGTGGCCACGGCCATCAGCGGGTCGTAGACGGTGTTGGCATAGAGGAAGCCGTTGGTGTCCCAGTGGTTGGTGGCGGGATAGAACCCGTCGATCTCGGCGATGGTGCCCACGGTGAGCGTCCCTCCCCGTTGCGGGGTGCCGCCTCCCGTCTTCGAACCGCCGGACGCCGTCGTCGACGAGGACGAATCGGAGCTCGAAGAGCAGCCGGCCAGCAGGCCGGCGCCGCCGGTACCCAGCATGACCACGCCCCCGGCGGCTGCGCCGCGGGACAGGAACGACCGGCGGCTCAATTCTCTACCTGATGTCACAGAGTTCCCCCATCTTTCCCCCTGCCCCCTGTCGTTGTCCGACTCCCAGGACAGATGCACTCTGCCACAGCTACAGCGTGCCCTGAGAGCAAGGTTACTTCCAAGTACCCGCGGGGTCCACGGTGGGAAGGGGGAGACCCCACCTTCCGGCGGAGCCTGGGTACCATGCTGGCCATGGAAGCGCCGCTGGCCGGACCCGCCCGGGTGGTCCCACCCGACGAGCAGGACGCGTCAGGCCCCCCTGCCCCGGCTGGCGAGGGCGTCCTCGGCGGCGAGACCGGAGAGCAGGCCGGGCGCAACGGGCAGCACGGTGCCGATGGCGAGCTCGGCCTCCCTCCAGGCGATGCCGGAGCCGAGGACCCCGAGGGACCGCCCTTCCACCACGCCACCAGGGTGGCCATCGTGGTGGGGACGACGATGGTCATGGTGGCCGCCCTGGTCCTGCGGTTCTGGACCCGGTCGGACCTGTGGCTGGACGAGGCCCTGACCGTCAACATCGCCCGGCTGCCGCTCCACCAGATCCCCGCCTTCCTCCGACGGGACGGCGCCCCCCCGCTGTTCTACGTCCTGCTCCACTTCTGGATGGGATGGTTCGGCACCTCCGATGTGGCGGTCCGGTCGCTGTCCGGGGTCATCGGGGTGATCACCGTGCCGCTGGCCTGGCTGGCCGGGCGCCGGATCGGCGGCCGGAGAGTGGGCTGGGCGGCCATGCTCCTCGTGGCCACGTCGCCGTTCGCCACCCGCTACGGCACCGAGACCCGGATGTACTCGCTGGTGATGCTGCTCACCGTGCTCGGGTTCCTGGCCCTCGACCGGTCGCTCCGGCGCCCGCGTCCGGGGAATCTGGTGGCCGTCGGGGTGGTGACCGGCCTGTTGCTGTACACCCACTACTGGTCCCTCTACCTGATCGGCACCACCATGCTGTGGTTGGCCTGGCAGGGGTGGCGCGGCCGTCCGCAGTGGCGACGCGGGGCGCGGGCCTCGTTCGTGGCCGTGGCGGTGGGATGTCTCACCTTCCTCCCGTGGCTGCCCACCTTCCTGTTCCAGTCGAAGCACACCGGCACGCCCTGGGCCACGCCGGCCAACTTCGCCGCCATGGTCAACGCGGTGTCCTCGTTTGCCGGCGGGGGCACCAACCAGGGTCGGACCCTGGGCCTCATCTTCTTCGCCCTGGCCGGGTTGGGCCTGTTCGGGATGGCCACCAACCGCCGGCACATCGATGTCGACATTCGGACGCGCCCGCTGGCCCGTCCGCTGGCCGTCGTCGTCCTGGGCACGCTGGGCGCGGCCATCGCCGGAGGCTTCCTCACCAACAGCGCCTTCGATGCCCGCTACGCCTCGGTGGTGTTCATCCCCCTCATCCTCATGGTCTCCGTCGGCCTGATCACCTTCCAGGACCGGCGGGTACGCAGCCTGATCCTGACGGTGGCCGTCGTGGCCGGACTGGCCAGCTCGGTGACCAACGTCACCACCAACCGCACCCAGGCCGGACAAGTCGCCGCCGCCATCGCCCGCACCAGCCACCCCGGTGACATCGTGGCCTACTGCCCGGACCAACTCGGTCCCGCGGTGGACCGCCTCCTCCCGTCCGGTCGCTACCACCAGACCACCTTCCCCCGCGGCAGCGGGCCGGCCTTCGTGAACTGGGTCGACTACGGCGCGGCCTCGGCGGCGGGCAACCCGTTGACGTTCGCCCAGCACCTCGAGACCCTGGCCGCCCCCCCGGGCCGGCAGATCTTTCTGGTGTGGGCCCCGGGCTACCAGACCTTCGGGGTGAAATGCGAGGGGATCGTCCAGACCCTGCAGGCCGATCCCCGCTACCGGGCGCAGCTGCTGGTGGGGGCCAACAACGCCAGTTTCTACCAACCGATGTCGCTGGTCCGGTTCACGCCCACCTCCTGAAGGTCGGGAGCGGTCGCACCTGGTCGGGATTCAGGTGCCACAGGGGAGGTCGGAGTACCACCACGGCTGGCCGACCACCGGCAGGGCGGGCCGGCTCTGGCTGGTGTGCAGCTGGGCGTGGGACCGGCCCAGGGCGACCAGCCTGGGGAGGAGCCTGGCCCCCACCAGCTCCCCGCCGGGGACGGTCATGTGGACACCGTCGGCGCAGCGGGCGGTGACGCCCCCGACCGAGGTGTCGAACTGATTTCCGGGCGACAGCATGGCCCCCAGCTTGAACACCGAGGCCTTCCTCGGGTCCTGGTGGGCCGAGGCCGCCAACAGCTCGTTGTCGGTGATGACCCGCAGGGGGTCGTTCTCCGGCCACGGTGACCCGTCGGGGGCTTCGCCGCTGTCGTAGTAGGGCGAGGTGAGCAGGACCACATGGGCCCCACGCGAGCTCAGGGCGGTGATGGCCTCGTCGTAGCGGGCCTCGGCCCAGAAGTCGAAGGTCGACTGGCCCAGGTGCTGCCAGACGCCGTCGAGCTGGGTGTCGAGGGTGTCGCTGCGGGCCAGGTACACCACGACGTCGGGGTCGAACTGCCGCACCAGGCTCTGATAGGTGTCGATGACCCCGCTGGGGTTGTCGGCCAGGCACGGCGTACCGGGCGGATCGACATACCACAGCACCCGGACCTGTTCGGCCTCGGCCAGCGAGCACCCCGGTGCCCCCTCGTTCAGGATCTCGGCGCCGTACCGCGGGGCCACGGCGGTGAGGCCGACACCGAGCGAGCCGGCCATGGAGTCACCCACCAGCAGGATGCGCACCGGGCGGGAGGCCGGCACCGCCCCGGCCACCGGACCCGGCGAGGCGGCACCGGCGAGGGCCGCCTTCGACGCCACCGGCGGGACCGCCGCCGTCGGCCGCACCACGGCCGAGGCGGACGGCATCAGGAGGGGGAGCAGGGAGACGGCCAGGGCGGCCAGCGGGACCACCGCCAACGATCGCCAGCCGGCCAGCCGGCCCCGGTGGATGGGGGACTCGACCAGGTGGAAGGAGAGGGCGGCCACGCCCACGATGACCGCCAGACGGGCCGCCAGCAGGGCCACTCCCTGGAGGTGGGTCCGCTGGGACGTCATGACCAGCAGGACCGGCCAGTACCAGAGGTACATCCCGTAGGAGATCTTCCCCAGGTACGGCAGGGGTCGCACGGAGAGGAGGCCGGCCACCGGATGCCGGGACAGCAGGGTCACGCAGGCGATCACCCCGGCCGTGGCCAGGGCCAGCAGGGCGAATCCGCCGTGGAAGGTCAGCGCCGAGGACTCCGGTACCGTGCGCCACATCACGAGGACGCCCACGGCGCCGGCCAGTCCGACCACGCCCAGCAGCCGGCGGCCGGCGGCGGTCCGCACCGGGCCCCACCACAGGCAGAGGGCGGCGAGGGCCGCCCCGATGAGCAGGCCCTGGGCCCGCGTGTCGCTGCCGTAGTAGGAGCGGTTCACCGAGGTGGCACCGACCGGGGTCAGGACGGCCATGGTCAGGGCCGAGGCCACCGCTCCGGCCACAGCCACACCGGCCACCAGGGCCAGGCGACGCCGACCGGCCGCGCCCGACGGTCGGCGGAGCCGCCGGAACCCACCGACCAGGGCCAGCAGGATCAGCGGCCAGAGCAGGTAGAACTGCTCCTCGATGGCCAGGGTCCAGGTGTGCTGGAGCGGGGAGGGGTTGGCCACGGTGGCGAAGTAGTCGGTGTGCAGCGAGATGAAGTGCCAGTTGGCCACGTACCCCACCGTGGCCAGGGTGTCGCCCAGGAGTCCGGGCGAGCCCAGCACCCGGGGCGCCAGCACCGACACCGTGCCGACCACCGCCAGCATCACGAAGAGGGCGGGGAGGAGTCGGCGGGCCCGGCGGCCCCAGAAGGCCCGGAGGCCCACCCCGCCGGATCCCCGCCACTCGCCGAGCAGCAGCGTGGTGATCAGGAAGCCGGAGAGCACGAAGAAGACGTCGACGCCGAAGTACCCGCCCACGGCCCAACTGGGATTGGCGTGGTACAGGATCACCGCGGTCACCGCGAAGGCCCGCATCCCGTCGAGCGGGGCCACCCGGCTGCCGTCCAGCGGGGTGTACGGCGGTGGCGGGAGGGTGGCCGGGTCGATCCATTCGGGGAGCGGGGGAGTGTCCCAGTGCGGCCCGGAGAGGTCGATGGGCAGCATCTCACGCTCGTCGACCGCCGGACCCACCGGAGTTTGATCCCAGGACTCGACGAGCCCTGTCGCTGTCAGCATCTCCCGTTTGCCCCCCTCGGGACCCGACCCGGCGTCGACTCCCAGCCCGCTGCTACCCGTCGCCCCTCGGGTGCCACGATCGTCGGGATCCTGCCGGACCGCCGGGCGCTCGGCGGTCCTCCCCCGGTTCGCGAGACCCCGGAGGTCACAGCATAGAGTGGTCGTCCATGATCGGCAGGGGGAGGCACGCCGCCCGCGCCTGGTGGCCGTGGCTCGGCCTGTGGACGGCCGTCGGGCTGGGTATCCGTCTGGCGTCGCTGTTCGGCCCCCACCGATCGGACAGAAGTCCTGGTGGTGACTCGTACTACTTCCACAACGCGGCCAACCTGCTGGTGGCCGGGAAGGGGTTCGTCAGTCCGTTCGTCTACTACTCGACCAACGCCCACCACCAGGTGCAGACCGCGGCCTGGCCACCACTCTTCGTGTTCGTACTGGCCATCCCGTCACTCCTCGGGCTCAAGACGTTCTTCGCCCACCGCGTCTGGTGCTGCATCCTCGGCGCCGCCGGCATCGTGGCCGGAGGCTACGCCGGACGGGAGATCGGCGGTCGCCGGGTGGGACTCGTCGCCGCGTTCCTGATGGCCGTGTACCCCAACCTGTGGATGAGTGACGAGCTCGCCCTCTCCGAGGCCCTGTCGCCCCTGGTGGTGGCCCTGGTCCTCTGGGCCGCCTACCGGTTCTGGCGGTTTCCCGGTCCCTGGTCGGTGGCGGCCCTGGCCGCCTCGGTCGGGGTGGCCGCGCTGGCCCGGGACGAGCTGGCGCTCCTCGCCCTGTTCATCGTGGTGCCGTTGGTCCTGACGGCCTCGGGACTGCGCTGGTGGCGGCGGATCGGACTGCTGGCGGTCGCCGGGCTCACCATGGCGGTCATCGTCGGTCCCTGGGTCGGCTACAACCTGAGCCGGTTCGACGATCCGGTCTTCATCAGTTCGGGCTTCGGCGTCACGCTGGCCTCGTCCAACTGCGCCGAGCTCTACCGCGGTCCCTACGAGGGGTACTGGTCGCTGGAGTGCGCCGTCCTGGTCAAGAGCACCTTCACCCCGGGGGCCGACGAGTCGGTGCAGGGAGCCGAGGCCCAGGCCGACGCCCTCCGCTTCATCGGGCACCACCGGAACCGGATCCTCCCGGTGGAGATGGCCAGGGAGGGTCGGGCCTTCGCCCTCTTCCACCCGCTCGAGCAGATCCGCCTCGACTCCACCGTGGAGACCCGTCCCTACCGCTGGGCCCTGGTGGGTCTGGGCATGTACTACGTCCTCGTGGTGCTGTCGGTCGGGGGCCTGGTCATCCTGCGCCGGCGCCGGATCCCCGTCCTGCCCTTGGTGGCGGTGGGACTCGACGTCGTGGTGTCGGTGGCGCTGACCTTCGGCCAGACCCGGTACCGGACCACGTTCGAGGTGGCCCTGGTGCTGGCGGCCGCCGTCCAACTGGAGTGGGTGTGGGCCCGCCTGGGGCGCCGGCTCGGCGCCCCAGGGACCGGCGCGACGCCCGGTGGAGGCGACGGAACGGGTGGGGAGGGAGAGGGGGCCGGAGGGCCGGCGGCGGGGCCGGCCGGGAGCGCGGTGGAGGGTCCCCCCGGTGGTGCCGGCGCCGGACCCCCCGGGGAAGATCCGACCGAGGCCCCGGTGCCGACCGGCCGGAGTGCCGCGTCCCCCACCGGCGGCTGCCGGCTGCCCACCTGGTGAGAGGAGCCCGACGGAGGGTTCCACGATTCCGGGGGAGCACCCGCTAACCTGCGGGACGTTGCATGGCCGGGCGGACGGCGCTTGGAAGTGAGGCGCACCGCCCCGGTGGGTGGTCCGCCCCGAGGTGGAGAGGACGGTCGCGATCGGTCGTCCCCGTCAGTACCACCGGACCGACGCAGGACCGCACGGAGATGACAGAGCCCAGCCGATGACAGAGCCCAGGACGACGACCGGACGGGAGGGCGGTGCCACGACCCCCCTCGCCGACCCGGTGCTGGTGATCGGGGCCGGCCCGGCCGGCCTCACTGCGGCCTACGAGTTGGTGGGGCAGGGCGATCCCGTGGTGGTCGTGGAACAGGACACCGTGGTGGGCGGGATCAGCCGTACCGTCGAACGGGACGGCTGGCGTTTCGACATCGGCGGCCACCGGTTCTTCACCAAGGTCAAGCCGGTGGAGGAGTTCTGGCACGAGATCCTCCCGCCCGAGGACTTCCTCCTGCGGCCGCGCATGAGCCGTATCTACTACGGCGGCAAGTTCTACGACTACCCGATCAAGCTCGGCAACGCCCTGTCCAATCTGGGGGTGGTGGAGGCGTTCCGCTGCGGCCTCTCGTTCCTGTGGGTCCGGCTCCGTCCCCCGAAGGACCTCACCACCCTGGAGGGCTACATCGTCTCCAACTACGGCTGGCGCCTGTACGACCACTTCTTCAAGACCTACAACGAGAAGTTGTGGGCGGTGTCGGCCTCCGAGATCTCGGCCGACTGGGGTGCCCAGCGGATCAAGGGCATGTCCCTGTGGAACGCGGTCTGGGAGCCCATCCGTTCGTCCCTGGCCGGCAAGCGCCGGGACAAGTCCAAGCAGGTGACCAGCCTCATCGAGGAGTTCCAGTACCCGAAGTACGGCCCGGGCATGATGTGGGAGCGCTGTACCGAGCGGATCGAGGCGTCGGGTGCGTCGGTCCGGATGGAGACCTCGGCCACCACCGTCCACGTCGAGGACGGCGCCGCCGTGGCCGTGACCGTGGCCTCGGGCGGCGTCGAGGAACGGGTCGAGGTGTCCCACGTCATCTCCTCGATGCCGTTCACCTCGCTGGCCCGCATCGTCGAACCCCCGGTCCCCGATGAGGTCCGTCGGGCCGCCGACGACCTGCACTACCGCGACTTCATCACCGTGGCCCTCGTCGTACCGGTGGAACGGGGCTTCCCCGACAATTGGATCTACATCCACTCGCCCGACGTCAAGGTCGGCCGGATCCAGAACTTCGGCTCGTGGTCGCCCTTCCTGGTCAAGGACGGGCGGACCTGCCTGGGCATGGAGTACTTCGTCTTCGAGGGTGACGAGCTGTGGAACTGCTCCGATGACGAGTTGGTGGCCCTGGGCACGAAGGAGCTGGCCACCATCGGGCTGGTCGAGCCGTCCGACGTGGAGGTCGGCTACGTGGTGCGGATGCCCAAGGCCTACCCGGTCTACGACGAGGTCTACCGGGACAACGTCGAGGTCATCCGGCAGTGGTTCGAGAAGTACGCGCCGAACGTCCACCCGGTGGGCCGGAACGGCATGCACAAGTACAACAACCAGGACCACTCCATGTACACGGCCATGCTGACCGTCGAGAACATCCACGGCGCCAACCACGACATCTGGTCGGTCAACGTCGAGGAGGAGTACCACGAGGAGCACGACACCGGTGACTCGCGTTCCCCACCGGGGCGTCCGGCACCGGCCGGGACGCTCCCATCATCCCGCGGCAGGCGGCCAGCTGAGCCCGCCGCTCCCGCCCCACCGGCCCGGCCGAACGGCGGAACCGATCAGGTGGGCTCGAGGGTCCGGTCGTCGAGGTCCTTACGGAGCAGCGCCACCTCTTCGGCCAGGGCCCGCGAGCGGTCCTCGAGGCGACCCACCTCCCAGCTGAGACGCACGCACACCGTCAACAGGAACAGGGCGGCGGTCACCGTGAGCAGGTCGGGTGGGTTCTTCACCCCGAACGCGTGGGCCAGGGAGTTGAACAGGCCGGGAAAGATGGCGAAGAAGGCGATCACCACGGCCACGGCCAGCCACATGATGGCGTACTTCTCGTGCAGGTGACGGCGGCGGGACAGCTCGATGATGATGGTGAGCGTGACCAGGGCGCTCACCAGGGCGATGATGTGGACTCCGGTCACAGGGCCTCCGTCCTTCGTCGGCGGTTGGGGTTGGAGTGGCGGCGGAACACCGACAGCACGAGCACCATCATTACTCGCAGCAGGTACAGCGCCGCCCGCACCGGCGACTGACTCGGGGAGCCGGCCAGTCGGGGACGCATGGTCACCGGCACCTGGCGGACACGGCCGCCGGCGTCGGCCACGATGATCAGCGACTCCACCGTGTCGGAGAGGTAGTCGGCCGGATAACTCCGGGCGAACAGTTCGATGCCGGCCCGGTTGTGGGCCCGGAACCCCGAGGTGACGTCGGTGAGCTTGGTGCCGGTGACCCGGGACAGGTAGCGGGCCAACAGGCGCATGGCGGCCCGGCGGGCCCGGGGCACGGCGATATCCCCCCGGCCGGCGAAGCGGGCCCCGATGATGACCTGGGGGCCGGGCTCGTCGTCGAACTGTGCCACCAGCGTGCCGATGTCGCGGGCGTCGTGCTGTCCGTCGGCATCCACCTGGACCAGCAGGTCGAACCCGTGGGCCTCGGCCACGCGGAACCCTACCCGCATCGCCCCGCCCACCCCGAGGTTGAACGGGTTCGAGATGACCTCGGCCCCGGCCTCGCGGGCTTGGGCCGCGGTGCCGTCCACCGATCCGTCGTCCACCACCAGCACCGTGCAGCCCGGCGCCGCGGTCTGCACCTCCTTGACCACGATCCCGACGGACCGTTCCTCGTTGAGCGCCGGGAGCACCACGAGCATCTTCGGATCGTTCGGCATCTGGATCTCGTCGTTCTAGGTGGTCACGGCGGGCACGCCCGGTCGGTCGTCCCCTCCACCCCCCGAGCCGGGCCCCGGCTGGTCTTCGGGCGGTTCGTCGACCCTCTCGGTGGGGTCGAACTCAGCGGCCGGCTCCGGCCCGGGATCGGCCCCGGCCTCGTGGCCCCCGGGCAACCGGGACCAGAACCATTCGAGCTGGACGGCGGCCAATAGTACCAGCGAGACCTCGAAGGGGGTCCGATAACGGGTCTGGCCGAAGGTGAGGATCATCGAACACACCACCTCGAGCCCCACCGCCCACAGGGGGAACGACGGGATCCGACGCCGCCGCAGGAGCACCGTGCCGCCGATGGACAGTCCCAGCAGGACGTAGTACCCCACCAGCCCGGTCACCGCCCACCGGTAGGGCCGGGTCTCGACGAAGGAGTCGAGGTGGACCTGCTGCATGGGGTGGAAGAATCCGAAGCCCCGGCCCACTTTGGCCAGGGTCACCGGCAGGAGCCGGTTCTCGTGGGCCTTGAGGTACTCCACGACCAGGTGCTGCAGTTGCGATCCCTCCACCGACTCGTCGGCGTGGAGGTCGACCGACGGCTGGCTGGCGTAGTGCACGGCGCAGGGCATCGACCAGTACCCCTCGTACTCGCCCGAGAAGGTGGTGGCACAGTCGGCCGAGGCCAGCGTCACGCCCAGTCCGCTGCTGATGAACACCGGCTCGTCGAACCGGCTGAGATTGAAGGCCACCCACGGGGCCACGACCAGCGCGGCGGTGACCAGACCGATCCCCAGGGTGGCGAACCGGCGGTTCCAGGTGAGGGTCTTGGCCAACAGCACGATGGGCACCAGGATGAACACCACCAGCAGGGCCAGCTCGTCCCGGCCCAGCATGGCCACCCCGAGCGACCCGCCCAGCCCGATGGCCCGGGGGACGGTCGGACGCTTCCAGAACCGGTAGGTGAAGTACAGCACGCCGGCCACCAGGGCCGGGGCGATCGTCTCCGACAGGGCCAGCTGATCGGTCATCCAGATGTTGGGGTAGATGGCCAGCAGGAAGGCGGCGACGAGACCGACCCGGCGTCCGCCGATCTCCCGGCCCGTATAGCCGACCACCACGATGGCCGCCGCCCCGAGGATGCAGGACCAGACCCGCTCGGCCAGGAAGGTCTTGAGGCCCAGGGCGGAAGGGATGGCCACCAGGACGAGGAACAACGGGGGAAAGGAGGCCGACTGCACCACGTGGTGGGCGTGGTCGTGGAGGTAGTAGTAGGGGTTGATGAATCCATGCCCGCTGACCAGCAGGTTGGCGCCGTAGTGGTAGAAGTACGCGTCGCCGCCGGCGACCTTTCCCGGGTCGCGGTACACCGTGACCAGGCGGATGGCCAGGCCCACCGCCGTCCACAGTCCCAACCACGGCCACCAGCGGGGTCGGGAGCGCCTCCGGTGCCGCATGACCGGTCAGCCTACGTCGGCCGTGCGCCCCCGAAGCGGCCCTGGACGCCCGCGCCCGCGGCCGGTGAGCGCCCCGCCGGTCCCCGCCGGCGACCGCCGGTGGGCGTCTGCACCGACGGGGCGGCACGGACGTGCAACGATCGTCAGCCGTGACGACCATGGATCTCGCTCCCGGCACGGAGCCGGCGGCCCCGGCCCCGCCCGGCGACCCCGATCTGCTGGCCGAGGACGGAGGGGCCGGCCGGCGCCCCGGACCCCACGTCCCGGGTCTGGACGGGATCCGTGCCGTCGCCGTCCTCGGGGTCCTCGCCTTCCACGGTGGCGTGTCGTGGGCCGGGGGCGGCCTGCTCGGCGTGGACATCTTCTTCGTCCTCTCCGGCTTCCTGATCACCTCCCTGCTGGTGGGGGAGTGGGCCTCGTCGGGAAGGGTGCGGTTCCGGCGCTTCTACGAGCGGCGCGCCCGGCGGCTGCTGCCGGCGCTCTTCTTGACCATGCTGCTGATCGCGGCCTACGCCCACTGGTTCGCCCTGCCCAGCACGTTGAGCGCCCTGCGGGGTGACGCCCTCTCCACGCTGGCCTATGTGGCGAACTGGCGGTTCGTCCTCACCGGGCAGAACTACTTCATCCGGTTCGGGCCACCCTCCCCGCTCCTCCATACCTGGTCGCTCGCCGTCGAGGAGCAGTTCTACCTGGTCTGGCCGGCCCTCGCCCTGTTCGTGCTGCGCCGCCGGGGGCGCCGGGGCCTGGCCCTGGTGGCGACCCTCGGGATCGTGCTCTCGGCCTCGGTGACCGCCCTGCTCCTGCACCACGGAGTGAGCATCACCCGGCTCTACTACGGCACCGACACCCGGGTCCAGGAGGTCATGGCCGGCGCCCTGCTGGCCGTGGCCATCCCCCGGATCGCCCGCCGGGTCGGGGCCGCCGGGCACGGCGCAGGCGGAGCGGGCACCGGGGGCCCCGGGGCGAAGGACCGGGGCCAGGTCGGGGGCGGCACCGAGCGTGGACAGAGCGACCACGCCGGCCGTGTCGCTGGCCTCGGTTCCCCGGGCCGGGTCATCTCGGTCCTCGGGACCGTCGGAGCCATCACCATGCTGTGGGCGCTCCACGCCGTGAGCGGCGAGCGGCCCTTCCTCTACGACGGGGGGTTCCTGCTGGTGGCCGGAGCCACCGCGGCGGTGATCCTGACGGTGGTGGTCCGACCCGGGGCCCGGCTGTCGAGGGCGCTGTCGCTCGGCGCCCTCGGGTACATCGGGCGGATCTCCTACGGTCTCTACCTCTACCACTACCCGATGTTCCTGATGATCGACGGCCAGCACACCGGACTGACCGGCTCGGGCCTGCTGGCCGTCCGCCTGGCCGCCACCGGGGTTGCCGCGGTTGCGTCCTACCACCTGATCGAGATGCCGGTCCGCAACCGACGGGCCCTGCCCGGCCGGCACCTGGTCGCCGCCCTTCCCGTGGCGCTGGCCGTCGTCGTCACCGCCCTGGTCGTGACCACGGTCGCCCCGGCGCCCCAGGTGGCGACCAGGGCCCCCAAGCGGGCGGGGGTGTTCGCCGTACCCGCGTCGCCGCCGCCCGGCGTCCCACCGGGGCGGCAGGTCCGGATCCTGCTGCTGGGGGACTCGCTGGCCTACACCCTGGGCGGCGGACTCGGGGTGCAGGCCGGATCGTGGGGGGCCACGCTGGTCAACCAGGGCGTGGTGGGGTGCGACCTCGACCCCGGGAGCATCGTCAACATCCAGGGCTCCGTCACGCAGGCGGCCCAGGGGTGCGCCGACTGGCAGAAGCAGTGGCAGGAGCAGATCGACCGGCTCGATCCCGACGTGGTCGCGGTACTCCTGGGCCGTTGGGAGGTGTCCGACCGGATCATCGACGGCCGATGGACCCGGATCGGCGAGCCGGCCTGGGACGACCGGTACGAGGGCGAGCTCGGACAGGCCATCCGGATCCTGTCGTCCCGAGGGGCCCACGTGGCCGTGCTGACCCTTCCCTACATCACCCAGACCACCGAGGCGCCCGACGGCACCCCCTGGGACATCAACCAACCCCGTCGTACCGACCAGTACAACGCCGTGGTGCGCCGGACCGTGGCCCGGTATTCCAAGGTGGCCTCGGTCGTCGACCTCAATCGCCTGCTCGACCCCCACGGCACCTACGCCGCCACCATCGAGGGCATCCCGGTTCGTGACGACGACGACGAGCACATCTCGCTCTACGGCGGGATGCTGCTCCGGCCCCGGATCCTGCCCCAACTGGTCCAGTTCGGCCTGCCCCACCTGCGGGTCCGCACCGGATCGGGACCGACCACCGACACCACCTCCACCCGTCCCCGCCGCGGCCCGGGGTGAGCCCCGGCCTCGAGGACCGGCGCCCCGGGCCCCGGTGCCAGTACCTTCGTGGGAGCCAGGGATGCCGTGTGCTGGGATCCGCCCGGCGGCCGGGGAGAGGGAAGCGATGCCAGGTCGGGGAAGTGGAGTGGTGACGGCCGGTGCGACCGTCGGGGCGCGAGCCGACCGCCGCCGCCCCGGCCGGTCGTCCGTCCCCCGCCGGGTCCGTGACCGTTGATGACCAGGTGGGCCCCCCGGCGACGGGGTCACGGCCGGGATGACCCCGTGACCGGCTCCGAGGCGTCGGACGATGCCCCCCGTGCCGCTCGGGGCGCGCCGACCCGGGCCACCGCTCCGGAGGCACCCGCGGCGGCCGGCACCGAGCGGGAGGTGGCCCCCTCCGCGGTGACCGAGGACCTGCGGGTGGCCGAGGACTCGCTGCTCGACACCATCGCCCTCACCCCGTCGGGCGGGCTCATGCCTGACCCGTTCGTGCCCGCTGGTCGGCGCCCGGTCCCCGGGGCACCCACCGAGGCGGCACCGGCGGAGGACGGGGCCGCGGGGCAGGGCGACTCGTTCGTCAGAGGTCTGTTCCAGGCCGGCCCCCTGGCCATCGGCGGACTGGTGGCCAGCGGGCTCAACATCGTGGCCACGGTGCTCATCGCCCGGCTGCTCACCCCCCGGCAGTACGGCGGCGTGGCCCAGCTCCTAGGGCTGTTCTTCGTCCTGTCCATGCCCGGGTCAGCCCTGCTGGTCGGCATCGTCCGACGCATCGCCGCCGCCACCGCCGACGGCCGTCAGGACGAGGTCCACCGGTGGACCATCCGGCTGGCCCGACGCTGCGTCGTCGGACTGGCGCTGTGGACGGCGTTCGCCCTGGCCATCGAGGAGCCCCTGGCCTCCGCCCTCCGCCTGCCCAGCGCCGGCGGCGTGGCCGCGGTACTGGTCGCCGGGGGTGTGTGGCTCCTCCTCTGCCTCTACCGGGCCATTCTCCAGGGCCACCGCCGCTACGCCGGGCCTCGGGCTGAACCTCATGGTGGAGATCGGCGTCCGGGTGGTGTTCGTCCTCGGCTTCGCCGCCGCCGGCTGGGGAATCCCCGGCTTCGCCCTCGGCCTCCTGCTCGGGGAGATCGTCGCCACCGCCCACGCCCGCTTCCTGGCCGGACGGGCCTGGGACTATCCGGCGGCCGAGACGCTCGATCCGCAGCTGGCCGCCCGCGACCGGACCCTGTCCATCGATCTGTCGGCGGCCTTCGTGGGCTTCGTCCTCCTCGGGATCCTCCAGAACGCCGACATCATCCTGATCGGACGGCTCGACCCGTCGAGTTCGGGCCCCTACGCGGCCATCTCGGTGGCCAGCAAGTCGCTCGTGTTCGGCGCCATCCTCCTCGGCAGCTACGTCCTGCCCGAGGCGGCGCTCCGCTGGCACCGCGGCCAGCACGCCCTCCGCCAGGTGGCCGTCTCCATGGTGTTCCTCATGGTGCCTTCGCTCCTCCTCTTGGGCATCGCCCTGGTGGCGCCGGAGTGGTTCCTGACCACGTTCTTCTCGGCCCAGCTCAACGGGGCGGCCCCGGCCTTCGCCACGCTGGTGGGGGCCATGGCCTGCCTCGGCCTGGTGGTGATCCTGACCAACTACCTGTTCGGCGCGGCCCGCCGCTGGATCGTGGCCCTGCTGGCCGTGGGGGTGGCGGTGCTGCTGGTGCTGATCCACCTCGCCCACGGGGCCATCATGGCCACGGCCCGCGCCGAGCTGGCCGTGCAGGGGGGCCTGGTGGTGGCCGTCGGGGTGGCGTTCGGCGTGGTCCACCTGCAGTGGTGGCGGGCCGAGCGGTGCGTGGCACCGGACGGTGCCGTCAGTAGTATTGGCCGACGCGACCCCGGGGGACGAGAGTGAGCAGTGGCATCGAACGTGGGGCCGTCGGACCGGAGCCGGCTTCGCGCCGCGGGAGCACCACCCCGCCCCACACCGACCTGGACGCCGACGAGCGCCGGCGGCGCGATCTGACCCGCCTCCGGCTCGAGAGCCGCGACCGGTTGGGCCACGTGGCCGAAGCGGCGGGTCTCCGCCGCGTGGACGTGGTGGCCTGGCGGGACCTTGACGACGTCGAGGCCGGAGGCTCCGAGCTGCACGCCCACGAGATCATCGCCCGGTGGGCCGATGCCGGTATCGACGTCCGTCTCTGGACCTCCCGGGTGGACGGCAAGGCCAGGGAGATCCACCGGAGCGGCTATACGGTCAACCGCCGGGCCGGCCGGTACGCCGTCTTCCCCCGGACCGCCGTGGCCGGGCTCCGCAAGAAGATCGGGACCGGGGACGGCCTGGTCGAGATCTGGAACGGGATGCCGTTCTTCTCGCCGCTCTGGAGCCGCTGCCCCCGGATCGTGTTCCTCCACCACGTCCACGCCGAGATGTGGAACATGGTCCTCTCCCCGTCGCTGGCCCGGGTGGGGAACGCCATCGAGCGCCGGGTGGCACCGCCGTTCTACCGACGGAGCCGGATCGTCACGCTGTCCGGCTCGGCACGGGACGACCTCGTCGAGCGCTTGCGCTTCAACCCCAAACGGGTCACCGTGATCCCCCCGGGGATCGATCCACGGTTCTCGCCCGGCGACGGACCCGATCCCGACCCCCTGGTGGTGGCCGTGGGCCGCCTGGTACCGGTCAAGAGGTTCGACCGGTTCGTCGAAGGCATGGTCGCCCTCAAGAAGACCCAGCCCCGGTTGCAGGCCATGATCGTCGGCGAGGGATACGAGCGGCCGGCCCTGGAGGAACGCATTGCCATGGCCGGTGCCGGGGAGTGGTTCGGGCTGCCCGGTCGGCTGGCCGACGCCGAACTCCTGGACGTCTACCGGCGGGCCTGGGTGGTCAGCTCCACCTCGGTCCGGGAGGGCTGGGGCATGACCCTCACCGAGGCCGCGGCGTGCGGTACACCGGCCGTCGCCACCCGCATCGCCGGCCACCAGGATGCCGTGGTGGACGGCGAGTCCGGACTGCTGGTCTCCTCCGTCCCCGAACTGGTCGAGGCCGTCGAGTCGATCGTGGCCAATCCGATGGTGCGTCGCCGCCTGAGCCTGGGCGCGCTGCGTCGCGCCGAACAGATGACCTGGGAACGGACGGCCGAGGCCGCCCTCCGCACACTGGCTGCCCAGGTCTCCCCGGGACGATGAACCCGACGCCGGTCGGTACCTCGACCGGTCCCGGGTCGCCACCACCGTCTGCTCGGTCGCCCGACGGCGAACCCTCCGAGACCTGGGCCGGGAACCGGGCCGAAGACGCGGTGACCTCCGGGCCGGATCCGGACCCGGAGGCGGCGGCCGCCCCGGACGCCTCGACCACGCGTCGGGCCGCCGGCCACCGTCCCCCCGACACCGTCCGCCCGAAGGCGCGCACCCACTTCACCGTCTGGCTGGCCGGGGTGGCCGCCGTGGCCGCCGGCATCCAGACCCTCGTGATCCACGCCGTGTCCCAACGCCCGGCGCTCCCCGCCGCGGGCTGGTACGACACCGTCCAGGCCCGTGCGCTGGTCCGGGGCGCCTGGTTCATCGATCCGGTCCGGTCGCCCTCGGGCGCCCACCTCCTGGTGCCCACCGCCGCCCATCCGCCGCTGCCCACCCTCCTCCTGGCGATGGCCGACGTGGCCAGCGCCACCGGGCCCACCGCGCACATGGTCTTCCTGGCCATCCTCTTCGTGGCCTCGGTGGTGCTCGCCGGGGTGACCCTCCGGGACCTGGCCGGTGAGCGGGCCGGGATCCTGGGGGCGCTGGTCTTCGCCACCTGTCCCCTCCTGTGGATCAATCCGGCCACGGTGGGCCCCGAGACGACGGTGATCGTCGTCACCACGATGCTCCTCTTCGCCGCCGTGCGCTTCTGGGACCGGCCCACCAGCGCCCACGCCGCCCTGGTCGGCCTGGCCCTCGGGCTGTGCGCCCTGACCCGGACCGACCTGGTCGCCCTGGTGGTGCTGGTCGGACTTCCGCTGGGCCTCCTCGTCGGGCACGTCTCCCGGGGAGGCCGGATCCGGGCCCTGGCCGTCATGGGCATCCTGTTCCTCCTGGTGGTGGGGCCCTGGGTGGGTCGGAACGTGGCGCTCTTCGGCCACACGGTCGTCTTCTCCCAGGACTACGGGCCGGTGGTGGCCGGGGCCAACTGCCCGGTCACGGCGTCCGGACGGCTCGAGGGCTGGTGGAGCCCGGAGTGCCTGGCCCGGGTCCCGGCGGCGGGACGGTCCGAGCGGGTGGCCACCGACGCCCAGGTCGGGGCGGCCCGGACCTTCGTGGACCTCCATCGGGGCGACTCCTTCCGCATGGCCGCGGCGCGGCTCGGGCGGGTGTGGGACCTCTACCACCCCCTGCAGTCGGTGGAGCTCGAGTCGGCCACCGGACGACCGGCGTGGGTCTCCCGGCTCGGTCTGTGGTACTTCATCGGACTGGTACCCGCGGCGGTGGTCGGGGCCCTGGTGCTGCGCCGGCGACGGTTGCTGCTGTTCCCGTTCGCCGCCCTGATCATCCTGTCGTCGGCCACCGCCGTCCTGGCCTACGGGGACGCCCGCTTCGCCGTCGAGGCCGACGTCGCCCTGGCCATGCTGGCCGGCGTGGCGCTCGACGCCGCAGCCGGCCGGCTGGGGCGACCGTGGTCGACCGGACCCGGTCGGCACTCGCCCGGCCGGGCGGAGCAGGAGCGGTGACCGCGCTGGTGGAGTCGGTCGAGCTCCCCCTCGACCAGCCGCCGGTGATCGGATCCGGGCCCGAGGTGGCCGCTCCCCGCCGGCCGCCGCGCTTCCCGGCCTTTGACGGGCTCCGGGCCATCGCCGCCGTCACCGTGGTGGTCGTCCACGTGGGCTTCGTGTCCGGCCTCACCCCCAAGAACCCCGGCGGCGTCGGGATGTACACCGCCCGGATGGAGATCGGGGTGTCGGTCTTCTTCCTCATCTCCGGCTTCCTGCTCTACCGGCCGTTCGTGGTGGCCCACCTGGCTGCCGGCCCGCGACCCCGGACGGGGGCGTTCTGGGTCCGACGGCTGCTGCGCATCATCCCCGCCTACTGGCTGGTGCTGTTCGTCACCACCTCGGTCTTCCACGCCGGCCCGGGGATCGGGCCCGGCGGGTGGAAGGCCTATGCATCGCACTACCTGCTCCTCCAGATCTACTTCCCGTCCCAGGACCTGAAAGGGATCTCGGCGGCGTGGTCCCTGTGCGTGGAGATCTCCTTCTACCTGTTCATCCCGCTGTACGCCGCGCTGATGGGCCGCCGGCGGTCACGGCGGAGCGATGCCCGGACCCTCCGACTCGAACTGGGCGGCCTGTTGGTGCTGACCGCCATCAGCTTCGGTTGGCGACTCTTCGTCCTCCAGTTCCAGTCCCACCACTCCCCGTACTTCCGGCTGGCCACCATCTGGCTCCCGGCCTACCTCGACCTCTTCGCTCTGGGGATGGGACTGGCCGTGGTCAGCGCCTGGATGCACCATCGGGACCGTGAGACGGCGTGGTTGGGCAGCCGGTGGTTCCCGTGGCTGTCGTGGGCCTGCGCCCTGGTCTGCTTCTGGGGCGTCTCCAACATCGGGACGCCGGTAGTCCCCGTGTACTTCGAATCGGACCTCGACCTGGCCCGCCAGGCCCTCTACGGGCTCTTCGCCTTCTTCCTCCTGCTGCCGGCGGTGTTCGGTCCTCAGGGACGCGGCGCCATCCGTCGGTTCCTCCAGTGGTGGCCGATGGCTTCGGTCGGCGTGATCTCCTACGGCATCTACCTCTGGCACGAGACGTGGATCTACCAGATCCTCCGCGCCGGGCACTTCCACGACTTCAACCTCGAGTTCTGGGCCTACTTCCTCTCGGTACTGGGGCTCTCCATCGCGTCGGCCAGCCTCAGCTACTTCATCGTGGAGAAGCCGGCCCTCCGGCTCAAGAACTCGATCGCCTGGTGGCGGCGCCCGCCCCCGGCCCAGGGCCCGGACCGGGCGGCCGGCGACGCAACGGCCGGGCCCGCGGCGCCCGGGGAGCCCCCGGCGGCCACCGACCCGGTTCGAGGGGCCGATCCCGCCGGTGATCCCCCCGACGCGGCCACCGACCCGGTTCGAGGGGCCGATCCCGCCGGTGATCCCCCCGACGCGGCCACCGGGCCGCCGGGCGGCCGGGCGGGCCGGACATCCCTTCCGGCCGGCTGACGACCCCTCCGGCTCCGGGGCCGACCGACCCGACGGTCGTCACCCCGGAGCAGTGGGTTCAGCGCGGCCGGTGGCGCCGGTGGCGCACCCACATGACGAGGCCGTCGGTGGCCAGGAGGAACACGGCCACCCACACCAGGGAGTTGGCCAAGCCCATGTGGGCCGGCCAGTTGATGTCCGAGGCGAAGTGGTTGCGACGCTGGTGCACGACCACATAGCCGGTGGCGGTCACCAGGAGGCCCAAGGTGGCGGCCACCACGATGATCCGGCTCCGGTCCACCAGCAGTTCGAGCAGGATGACGGCGGCGAGCAGCGCGCCGGCCAGGGGCGACACGAACAGGGCCGCCACCAAGCCGCCGGCCACGGCGATGGCCAGCGAACGGGGCCAGGTCGGTGCCCGTCCGCCGGTGCGGAGCGGCGAGGTCAGCTCGGGGCGCTCCGGATCGCCGCCGGACACCTCGGGGGCCACCACCGGAGGGGTCGCCGCCGTCGACTCCGGACCGGGGGGATCGGCCGCCGCCACGGCCGCACCGGCCGAATCCGGGTCACCCCGGGCCCGGCGGCGGCGGCGCACGGACCCGAGGTACGACGCAGGCACGACGATCAGGACCACACAGACCACCAGGGTGGCCGCCGACACCAGGATGGCCGTGGTCACCACCCGCTGGGGTGCCCAGGTCAACGTGATGGTGGTCAGGCCCCGGGCCGCGGCGCCGGGTACGTACCAGCCGTTGGCATACCCGTCGATGAGGGTCGAGGACGACAGGTCGAGGCCGGTGGAGGTGGTAGCCCTCCACCCGTCGCTCTGGCTCTGACCGAGCACCATCCAGAACGGGGTCCCGTTCCCGTGGACCTGGACGGTCATGGTGGTCCGGCCCTGGCGCAGCACCTGGACCGGGGGGGAGGGGTGGGACGGAGGGGCCTGCAGGAGACCGGCGGCGGTGAGCGGTTCGGCGGAACCCCCGGCCGACGAACCCAGGTGCACCGCGTCGACATCGAGGCCGGTACCCACGGAGGTGCTGGTGGTGAGGGTGTGGGTCCCCGGCCCGAGGGCGATGCCCGGGGTGGCACCGCCACAGCCGCGGACGGTGAGGCCCCCGTTGGCCAGGGCGGTGGCCGTCGAACCGGTGACCTCGACGTCCACCGGGTGCCCATCCACGGCCATGAGGTCGGAGTAGCAGTGGCCGGGGATCTCGACCGGGGTGGTCACCGGGGACAGGCCGGGCAGGCCGATCTCGGCCAGGGCCACCGGATCGGTGTTGTCTTGGTTGGACAGGTAGTCGAGTACCTCGTGGGGCCGGACCGAGTCCACGGTGATCCTCACGTCGGAGCCGGTGAGGGCCGGGAAGCGGACCGGCACCGAGGTGACCGAGCCCTGGGGGCGCCCGGTGCCGACCGGAATCGGTGGGAGCGGGACCGTCCGGGACCCGTTGGGGGTGGTGACGGTGATGGACGTGGGCACGGAGTGCTGGCCGTCGGTGACCACCTGCAGGTCGAGGTGGTCGAAGGTCAGGGGCCGACTCAGCCGGTACTGCACCCAGTGGCCCGGCTGCTTCCCGAGTCCCGGGCTCCACGAGGTCGTGGGGTCACCGTCCACGGCGGCGGCGGCCCCGGCCCGCAGGTCCCCGGGCAGGCGGCCCGAGGAGGCGGACGAGACCACGGTGACGGCGCCCGGCGATCCCGTCCGTCCGAGGAGACCGTCGACCACCGGGTCGGGATCCAGCGTGGAGATCCGGGCGGTGCCCCCCACCGAGAAGCGACGCGCCGTCGGCAGCGTGAACTGCCGGACCATCGACGCCTCGGGGTCGGAGCGGGGCGGGGTCACCTGGGTGCGGATCCGGTTCATGACCAGGTCCAGCTGGTGGTGGATGGACGACGGCCCGGCCGCGGTGAGCAGGTCGGTGGGCATGCGGAGGGCCTCGGTGGCCGGCGGGACCCCGGGGATGGTGATCTCGGCGAAGCCCACCGCGCTCTGGCTCCGGTAGTCCTTCCGCACGCCGGCACTGGTGTCGTCCACCGTGACCGTCAGCGTGCGGAAGGTCCGTTTCGGGAACGACACCACCTGGCCCGGCCCCTTCGTCGAGGAGGCACCGAGCCGCACCGTCACCGGCGACCGGCCGTCGAACGTCAGCGTGGCCTGGGTGACGGTGCGATTGCGCGGCCCGGTCTGGGGCTGGAGGAGGGTGACGTGGTCGGTCGACACCGGGTGGACCAGCTGGACTTGGATCGACTCGTCGGTGGCCGGGCTGAACGCCCCTTCCGTCCATGCGGTGTCGGGATTCCCGTCGGCCGCGTTGAGCGGCTGGTTCTCGGCCGTGTTGGTGATCGGGTTGGAGTAGGCCGTCGCCCGCACCGAGGCCACGCCGTTGACCACCGCCACCGTCTGGGTGGCACTGCCGGCGCCGGCGAACACCGTGTTCGCCTCCTCGGCCGGGTTGGAGACCAACGGGGTCTCGTTGGCCTGCTCCACGTACCCGTAGTTGTCCACCACCGTGCCCCAGGTCGACAGCTGCTTCTGGTTGGAGTCGGTGACCACCAGCACGGCACCGTTCCGGAGTTGGCGGTCGAGGCCGGCGGGGTCGCCGGCGAAGGTGGCCGAGTAGAAGATGGTGGGGTCGGAGGCCAGCAGGCCGGCGGCCGCGGCCTCCATCAGGCCCCGGCCGTCCCCGGCCACCACCAACGGGTCCCTCGGTGACTCGGTGCGGGTGATGGGCCGGGCCCCCGGTACCGGGAAGACGGCCACCGGGGGCGGGATGGCGGCGCCGGTGGGGATGGCCAGTTGGGTCTCGTCGGTCAGGGGGTACTCGATGGTCGGGTACAGGCGGGGGGTGCCGAAGGTGACCGGCTGGCCCAGACCGGTGGCCGGATCGTTGAGGAGCAGCCAGGTGGGCTGGGGGCGGGCCGTCCCGAACCGCTCGAACTGGACGTCGGACTCGTACAGGATGTCCCCGGCGCTCATCAACCCGGCCACCGGGACCAGTGTCGAGGGCACGAACACCCCGTCCTGCAGCGACTCGTCGAGGGCCTGGAGGAGATTGACGCTGGCCGGCTCCCCGGCTGGCTGGGCGGCCCGGATGACGTACGGCCGGGTCATCAGCCCGGGCCAGACCGGATCGGACGTGATGCCCCACCGGTAGTAGGCGAAGTCCTGCCCCGGGAGCTGCATCACCCGGGTGTCGTGGCTCTTGCTGTTCATGTAGGCGGCCGCGTCATAGACGTAGGCGGGGATGGTCGAGGGGCGTTCGAGGTTCGTGGCCACCAGGCCGCCGTCCCACAGGGGTGGCAGGTCGGCCGCGATCAGCACCACGGACAGCAACAACAGTCCGCGACCGGCCCAGCGGACACGGGCCGTCAGTGCGGTGATCCCCGCCCCCAGGAGGAGCCCCAGGCCCAGCAGGACCAACGGGACGATCCGGTTGGTCGACCGCAGCGCCAGTTCGGCGGTGGAGTCGGGCCCGGCCGCCTTGATCAGCCGTCCGAACGGCGACGGGTCCTGGAAGGGATAGGTGCCGACGGCCGAGGACCACCCCGACCAGGATGAGGGCGATGGCGAAGGCCCGGTAGCGCCAGCGGACCACCATCGCCGCCGCCACGGCCAGCGTGGGGACGAGGAAGCTGACGACGATCAGCCAGCTCCACTGCAGATAGCCCGCCGACGCCAGGGTCCAGGGGCCCAGCTTGTCCCGGCCGTAGAAGTACCAGTAGCCGAGGCCGCGCAGGACCTCCGACGAGAGCGAGGTGGAGGACACGGTGGGGACGGTCTCGGTGTACTTGAGGACGTTGATCCCGTAAGCTCCCTCGGCCCAGAAGCCGGCCATCCACCACACCGAGACACCCAGGCTGAGGACCCCGAGCCGGACCACCGCACCCAGCGCCGCCCGCCACCGAGCCTCGTGGGTCCCCCAGACGGCGTAGACCACCCACAGGAGGGGGGCCAGTCCCACCAGCAGGATGGAGGTGGCGTTGACCCCCCCGACCAGGGCGATGACCACGGCGAAGAGCGCCGGATAGCGCCACCCTCCCTTGCGCACGGCCAGGATGGTCAGGGCCACCATCCATCCGAGGGCGGCCCAGGGCATGACGATGCCGGAGATGCGGGTGATGTAGTCGAGGACGTACGGGGTGAGCATGTAGGCCAGGGCCGCGGCC
The DNA here is from genome assembly GCA_963812525.1 of uncultured Acidimicrobiaceae bacterium. Taxonomy (GTDB): domain Bacteria; phylum Actinomycetota; class Acidimicrobiia; order Acidimicrobiales; family RAAP-2; genus Bog-756. Next base: position 621,148 of record CAWEVL010000011.1, on the reverse strand, counting down.
AGGCGGCCCGAGCGGGTGAGGCCCAGGAGCCGCCCGAGGAACCACACGCCGGTCCCGGCGGCGAAGAAGAGCGACCCCATCCAGAAGCGCTGGCCGATCCAGAGAGGGACGTGCAGCTCGGCCACCAGCCAGTAGTAGGGCCCCATGGGGAACAGGAACCCGATGTTCTCGTGGGTGACCGTTCCGGCGCCGAAGTCGGGGTCCCAGGCCGAGATGGCACTCTGGATGAGGCGTCCAGGGTCCAGATAGAGGTACTGCTTGGTGTCGGCGGCGATCTTCCCCGGCTGGGTGAGGAGCGAGGGGATGTAGCTGATGGCAGCCAGGAACACCCACACGGCCACGTCCCGGAGATCGGGCCGGTCCCGGCGGACGGAGGTGGCGGGAGGCGCGCCGGCATCGACGCGCCGAGTGACGGGGGAAGATTCGCTCATGGGTCGGCCGGACCCGCAGGATAGCGGGGATCGATCTCGGTTCTGGCTGCACCTCCCACCACCGCCGCCCCCGGTCGCTCCGGGCCGCGGCGCCCCGATCTGCCGCCCACCGGGCCGCTGGGGGCCGCCGGGTAGAGTCTCCGACGTGCTGGCAGTCGGGCTCACCGGCGGCATCGGGGCGGGCAAGTCCACGGTGGCCGAACTCTTGATCGAACACGGGGCCGCCCTGGTCGACGCCGACCGGATCGCGCGGGAGGTGGTGGCCCCGGGGGGGCCGGCCTATCAGCCGATGATCGACCGGTTCGGGCCCGAGATCGTCGACTCCGACGGGGCCATCGACCGGCCCAAGGTGGCGGGCCTGGTCTTCGGCCATCCCGATGCCCTGGCCGACCTCAACGCCATCACCCACCCGGCCATCGGGGTCGAGATGATCGCCCGGCGGGACCGTTTCGCCGACACGGACGCCATCGTGGTGCTGGACATCCCCCTCCTCCGGCCCATTCACCGCGAGACCCTCGACCTGGCCGCGGTGGTGGTGGTCGACGCCCCGACCGACCTGGCGCTCGACCGACTGGTCGCCCACCGGGGCATGGCCCCGGAGGACGCCCGGGCCCGCATCGGCTCCCAGGCCGACCGCCGGACCCGCCTGGACGGAGCGGACCTGGTGGTCGACAACTCGGGGGACGTCGACCACCTGCGGGCCGAGGTGGACCGGGTCTGGGCCGAGCTCGTCGACCTGCGGGAGCGTCTCCGGACCGACCCCCCGGCGGCGGGACCCGTCCCGTGATCGGACCGGTACCATCGGACGGGTGCCCGACTTCGAGGTGGTCTCGCCCTTCCGCCCCGCCGGCGACCAGCCCCAGGCCATCGCCGGACTGGTCGAGGGCCTCGAGCGGGGCGACCGCTACCAGACCCTGCTGGGCATCACCGGGTCGGGCAAGACGGCCACCGTCGCCTGGACCGTCGAGGCGGTGCAGCGGCCCACCCTGATCATCGAGCCCAACAAGTCGCTGGCCGCCCAGCTGGCGGCGGAGCTGAAGGAGTTCTTCCCCCGCAACCGGGTGGAGTACTTCGTCTCCTACTACGACTACTACCAGCCCGAGGCGTACGTGCCGTCGTCGGACACCTACATCGAGAAGGACTCGTCCATCAACGACGAGATCGACCGGCTGCGCCATGCCTGTACCTCGTCCCTGCTGCTGCGGCCGGACACCATCGTGGTGGCGTCGGTCTCGTGCATCTACGGCCTGGGCTCGCCCGACGAGTACCGCGACCGGATCGTGGCCCTGCAGCCCGGCGAGGTCCACGAGCAACGGTCCCTGCTCCGCCGGCTGGTCGAGCTGCAGTACTCCCGCAACGACGCCACCCTGGCCCGCGGCCAGTTCCGGGCCCGGGGCGACACCGTGGAGATCCACGCCGCCTACGAGAGCCAGGCCGTGCGCATCGAGTTCTTCGGCGACACCGTGGAGCGGATCCGGCCCTTCGACGTGCTGACCGGTGAGATCGGCGACGAGCTCGACGAGCTGGTGGTGTTCGCCAACACCCACTACGGCACCGGGGACGAGCGGATGCGCAAGGCCATCGAGGGGATCGAGGCCGAGCTGCGGGAGCGGCTGCCCGAGCTGACCGGTGCCGGCAAGCTGCTCGAGGCCCAGCGCCTCCGGATGCGGACCGAGTACGACCTCGAGATGCTGGGGGAGACCGGGGTGTGCAGCGGAGTCGAGAACTACAGCCGCCACCTCGACGGCCGGGCGCCGGGGGAGGCCCCCTTCACCCTGCTCGACTTCTTCCCCAAGGACTTCCTGGTGGTGGTGGACGAGAGCCACGTGGCCGTGCCCCAGCTCCGCGGCCAGTTCGCCGGGGACCGGTCCCGCAAGGAGACCCTGGTGGACCACGGGTTCCGCCTACCGTCGGCCCTGGACAACCGACCCCTGCGGTTCGAGGAGTTCATCGAACGGACCGGCCAGGTGATCCTGCTGTCGGCCACCCCGGGGCCCTGGGAGCTCGAGCACAGCGCCAACGTGGTGGAGCAGGTCATCCGGCCCACCGGCCTGGTCGACCCCGAAGTGGACATCGTCCCGACGACCGGCCAGATCGACGACCTCCGCGAGCGGATCGACCGGACCGTGGCCGGCGGCCACCGGGTGCTGGTCACCACCCTGACCAAGAAGATGGCCGAGGATCTCACCGACTACCTGGCCGAGCAGGGGGTGAGGGTCCAGTACCTCCACTCCGACGTGGACACCATGGCCCGCATCGAGATCCTGCGCGAGCTGCGCCTCGGGGCCTTCGACGTACTGGTGGGCATCAACCTGCTCCGTGAGGGCCTGGACCTGCCCGAGGTGGCCCTGGTGGCCGTCCTCGACGCCGACAAGGAGGGCTTCCTGCGGTCGGCCTCCTCCCTCATCCAGACCATGGGCCGGGCCGCCCGCAACGTCAACGGTCGGGTGGTGATGTATGCCGACACCATCACCGACTCCATGAGCACGGCCATCGGGGAGACCCAGCGCCGGCGGGCCCGTCAGATCGCCTACAACGAGGCCCATGGGATCGACCCCCGGACCATCACCAAGTCGGTCACCGACATCCTCGAGCGGGTCCGCGGCGAGGGCGGCGGCTCGGCCGCCATCACCTCCGGGGCCAACGAGCGGCCGGCCGGGGGACGGGGACGGAAGGGCCGGGGCGGGGCCGACCCCCGGGCGGTGGCCGCCGAGATGGCCCAGGCCCTGGGGCCGGACGCCGACGAGCTGTCCAGCCTGGTCCACCGGCTGGACGCCGAGATGAACAAGGCCGCCGAGGAGCTCCGGTTCGAGGAGGCCGCCCTGCTCCGGGACGAGATCGCCGAACTGCGGGCCCTCCTGGTCCGGGACCCGGTGGACGGGTCGCCGATCCTGGTGGGCGATACCGCCGACGTCGACCCCGGCGGCGGGTCCTGACCGCACGGCGGAGGCCACCCCCCACCCCGGTATCCTCACCCAATGGCTGATCGTCTGGTGGTCCGAGGCGCGCGCGAGCACAACCTCCAGGATGTCTCGCTGGACCTCCCGCGGGACCGGCTGGTGGTGTTCACCGGGCTGTCCGGATCGGGCAAGTCCTCCCTGGCCTTCGACACCATCTACGCCGAGGGCCAGCGACGGTACGTCGAGTCGCTGTCGGCCTACGCCCGCCAGTTCCTGGGCCAGATGGACAAGCCCGACGTGGACTTCATCGAGGGGCTGTCCCCAGCCATCTCCATCGACCAGAAGTCCTCGTCGCGCAACCCCCGGTCGACGGTGGGCACGGTCACCGAGGTCTACGACTACCTCCGGCTCCTCTACGCCCGGATCGGCAAGCCCCACTGTCCCACCTGCGGCCGACCGGTGGCCCGTCAGAGTCCCCAGCAGATCGTGGACCGCATCCTGGCCATGGACGAAGGTACCCGCTTCCTCGTCCTGGCCCCGGTGGTCCGGGGCCGCAAAGGGGAGTACGGGGCCCTCCTCGACGACTTGGCCAAGCAGGGATTCGCCCGGGCCCGGGTGGACGGCGTCACCGTGGAGCTGGCCGACCGCGGGGATCTCGACCTGGCCCGCTACGAGCAGCACACCATCGAGGTGATCGTGGATCGGCTGGTGCGGCGGGACGACATCCAGCGCCGGCTCACCGAGTCCCTCGAGACCGCCCTGACCCTGGCCGAGGGGGTCGCCGAAGTGGTGGTGGTCGACACCGACGGCACCGAGCAGGAGGCCATCACCTTCAGCCAGCACCTGGCCTGCACCTTCTGCGGGCTCAGCTTCGAGGATCCCTCCCCCCGCAACTTCTCGTTCAACTCGCCCTACGGGGCCTGCCCGGCCTGTACCGGGCTCGGAACCCGCTACGAGGTCGATCCCGAGCTGGTGGTGCCCGACCCCACCAAATCCCTGGCCGAGGGGGCTCTGGCCCCGTGGTCAGGGGCCCGCAGCGAGTACTTCGTCCGGGTGGTGGCGGCCGTGGCCGAGCTGGGCGGATTCTCGGTCGACGACCCGTGGGAGAAGCTCAAGCGGGCCGACCAGAAGCTCGTGCTGTACGGGGCGGGCGGGAAGCAGGTCCACCTCAAGTACCGCAACCGCTACGGCCGCCAACGGTCGTTCCACACCGCCTATGAGGGCATCGTCCCGTGGCTGCAGCGCCGGCACACCGAGGCCGACTCGGACTTCCTGCGGGACAACCTGGAGAACTTCCTGCGCGAAGTGCCCTGCCCCGCGTGCGGTGGGGCCCGGCTGAAGCCCGAGTCGCTGGCCGTGACCGTGGGCGGGTACAACATCTTCGCCCTGTGCTCGTTGTCCATCGGCAAGGCCGTGGAGGTGGTGGCCGGCCTCGACCTGTCCGACCGGGACCACCTGATCGCCGACCGGGTCTTCCGGGAGGTGCGGGAGCGGATGCAGTTCCTCCTCGACGTGGGCCTCGACTACCTGACCCTGGCTCGGTCGGCCACCACCCTGTCGGGGGGCGAGGCCCAGCGCATCCGGCTGGCCAGTCAGATCGGCAGCGGGCTGGTCGGGGTGCTCTACGTCCTGGACGAACCGTCCATCGGGCTGCACCAGCGGGACAACCAGCGGCTCATCGGCACCCTCAAGCGCCTGCGCGACCTCGGCAACACGGTCATCGTCGTGGAGCACGACGAGGAGACCATCCGGGTGGCCGACCACGTGGTCGACGTGGGACCGGGGGCGGGGGAGCACGGGGGACGGATCGTCCACTCGGGGCCGGTCACCGGGCCCGGGGGCCTCGAGTCGAACGCCGACTCGTTGACCGGCCAGTACATCTCCGGGAGGAAGTCCATACCGGTGCCCGCCATCCGTCGGCGGGGGAGCGGGGAGTCGCTGACCGTCAAGGGGGCCCGAGAGCACAACCTGCACGACGTGGACGCCGAGTTCCCGCTGGGGCGCCTGGTGGCCGTCACCGGCGTGTCCGGTTCCGGCAAGTCCACGCTGGTCAACGACATCCTGCTGCGCTCCCTGGCCAAGCAGGTCCACCGGGCCAAGACCCTCCCCGGCCAACACCGGACCATCACCGGCGTGTCCAACGTGGACAAGGTGGTCGAGGTGGACCAGGCCCCCATCGGCAGGACCCCCCGGTCCAACCCGGCCACCTACACCGGGGTGTTCGACCACATCCGGCGGCTGTTCAGCCAGACCCAGGAGGCCAAGGTCCGGGGCTACCTGCCCGGCCGGTTCTCCTTCAACGTGAAGGGCGGCCGGTGCGAGGCCTGTTCGGGGGACGGCACCATCCGGATCGAGATGCACTTCCTGCCGGACATCTACGTGCCCTGCGAGGTGTGCCACGGGGCCCGCTACAACCGCGACACCCTGGAGGTCACCTTCCGCGGCAAGACCATCGCCGACGTGCTCGACCTGTCCTGCGAGGAGGCCCTCGGCTTCTTCGCCCACCAACCGCCCATCGCCCGGCACCTCCAGACCCTGGTGGACGTGGGACTGGGGTACATCCGTCTGGGCCAGCCGGCCCCCACCCTGTCCGGTGGCGAGGCCCAGCGGGTCAAGCTGGCGTCCGAGCTCAGTCGCCGGTCGACCGGCCACACGCTCTACGTGCTGGACGAGCCTACGACGGGCCTCCACTTCGACGACGTCCGCAAGCTGCTCGACGTGCTCAGTCGGCTGGTCGACCAGGGCAACACGGTGATCGTCATCGAGCACAATCTCGACGTGGTCAAGAGCGCCGACTGGGTCCTCGATCTGGGGCCCGAGGGCGGCGACCGGGGCGGGTCCATCGTGGCCGTGGGCACCCCGGAGGACGTGGCTGCCGCGGCGGGCAGCTACACCGGAGAGGTGCTGGCCCCCCTGCTCGGCATCAGGCGGGGCAAGGCCAAGGGGGTGCCGTCGACGGCACGGACCAAGGCCACGCCCCCGGCCCGGCCCAAGCCCCGCGGCACCACCTCGGCCACCCCGGTGGCCAAGAAGCGGGCGGCGGCGAAGAAGGCGGGCACGAAGCCGGTGGCCACGGCCAAGCCCGCACCCCGCACCCGGGTGGCCGCCGCCCCCTGAGGCCGGCCGGCGCCCACCGCCTCCCCGGTCACCCGTGGCCCACCGGGGCGGCCAGGGGGCCACCATCGCCGCCCTCGGACGCTCCACCCGATCCGGCGGGGCTCAGACGGTGGCCAGCATCCGCTCGAGCGCCACCCGGGCCCACGAAGCCGTCTCCTCGTCGACGGTGATCCGGTTGCGGACCTCTCCGGCCACCAGGCCCTCGAGGACCCAGGCCAGGTGGGCGGCGTCGATCCGGAACATGGTCGAGCACGGGCACACCAGGGGGTCGAGCGAGACCACCGTCTTGTCCGGCGTCTCGTCGTCGAGTCGCCTGACCAGGTGGATCTCCGTGCCCACCCCCAGGACCGAGCCAGGCGGGGCCTCGGCCACCGCCCGGATGATGGCGTCGGTCGAGCCGACCTGGTCGGCCGCGTCGACCACTTCGTGCGAGCACTCGGGATGGACCACGACGATCCCGTCGGGATGCTCCGCCCGGAAGGCATCGACGTGGGTGGTCCGGAACCGCTGGTGGACCGAGCAGTGGCCCTTCCACAGGAGGAGGGTCGCCGACTTGAGGGTCACGTCGTCCAGGCCGCCCTGGTCCGACCGTGGGTTCCACACGGCCATGTCCCCGGCCCCGTAGCCCAGCTCGAAGCCGGTGTTGCGGCCGAGGTGCTGGTCGGGGAAGAAGAGGACCTGGTCACCCCGGCTGTGTCCCTGGGTGTCCCGGCCGAGCGCCCAAGTGAGGACGGCCCGGGCGTTCGACGAGGTGCACACCACGCCCCCGTGGCGGCCCACGAAGGCCTTGAGCGCCGCCGACGAATTCATGTAGGTGACCGGCACGACCCGCTCGATGTCGGTGACCGCGCCCAGTGCGTCCCAGGCCTCCTCCACCGAGTCGATGTCGGCCATGTCGGCCATGGAGCAGCCGGCATTGAGGTCGGGAAGGATGACCTGCTGGTGAGGTCCGGTGAGGACGTCTGCCGACTCGGCCATGAAGTGGACGCCGCAGAACACGACGAACTCGGCGTCGGTCTGGTCAGCCGCGATCCGGGAGAGGCCGAATGAGTCGCCCCGGGCGTCGGCCCACGCCATCACCTCGTCCCGCTGGTAGTGGTGGCCGAGGATGACCACCCGCCGGCCCAACGTGGCCTTGGCCTGCTGGATCCACGCCGCCAATTGGTCGGGATCCGCCGTCGTGTAACGGTCGGGAAGTGCCGTCTGTAGCCGGAGCATGCTGGGTATGACCCCCTTGGGGAGGCGCTCCGGTAGGTGGCCGGCGGGGACAGCCTGGTCGCCCATCCGCGGGGATGTCGGCCCCGGAGCGGTAGATGTCGCCGGAAACCAGGCCGGCGTACAGGTCAGTCTATGCCCTGGGGCTGTCGCCGGCGCGGTGCGTCGGGATCGGGCCGGACACGGCACACTGGTGACGTGGTGACCCGACCCCTGCCCGGCTCGATTCCCGACGCCCCCGGCTCCTACCAATTCCTGGATCGGGACGGGCGGGTCCTCTACGTGGGCAAGGCCAAGTCCCTCCGCCAGCGGCTGAACTCGTACTTCCAGGACCCGGGCGGCCTGGCCCCGCGGACCGCCCAGATGGTCCACCAGGCCGACCACGTGGAGTGGATCGTGGTGGACTCGGAGTCCGAGGCCCTCCTGCTCGAGCACAATCTGATCAAGCAGTTCCAACCCCGGTACAACGTCCGCCTGAAGGATGACAAGAGCTACCCGTGGCTGGCGGTCACCGTCAACGACGACTGGCCCCGCCCGGCGGTGGTCCGGGGCCGCAAGCGCAGTGGCGTGCGGTACTTCGGCCCCTATCCCAACGTGGGGGCTATCCGCGAGACACTCGACCTGCTCCTGCGCTCGTTCCCCGTGCGGACCTGCTCCGACACCAAGTTCCGCCGGCACGAGCGCTTGGGTCGTCCGTGCCTCCTGTTCCACATCGAGCGGTGCTCCGGGCCGTGCGTCGGTGAGGTCACCCACGAGGAGTACGACCGCCTGGTGGCCGATCTCATCGCCTTCCTCGGAGGGGACACCGGCCCCCTCGAGCGGGGGCTGGAGACCGCCATGCGGGAGGCATCGGGAGCCCTCGAGTTCGAACGGGCCTCGGTCCTCCGGGACAAGCTGGAGGCGGTGCGAACGGCCGACGCCGTACGGCAGATGGAGTTGGCCCGGCGCGAGGACCTCGATGTCTTCGGTGTGGCCGGGGACGAGCTGGAAGCCGCCGTCCAGGTGTTCCACGTCCGATCGGGCAAGGTGGTGGGCCGGCTGGCCCTCTTCGTGGACAAGGTGGAGGACCTGACCCCGGGACAGCTCATGGAACGGGTCCTGGTCGACGTCTACGCCGACCCTGTCTCCGGGGTGCCCCGGCAGGTGCTGGTGCCCACCATGCCCGAGGATGTCGATGCCGTGTCGGACTACCTGGCCGGGCAGCGGTCGGGGCCGGTGGTCCTCCGGGTACCCCTTCGGGGGACCAAGCGGTCGCTGCTGCAGACCGTGGAGCAGAACGCCAAGGAGTCCTTCGTCCGGCACCGGCTGCACCGGACCTCGGACCACAACAGCCGGGCCCGGGCGCTCGAGTCGCTCCAGCACGAGCTGGGCCTGCCCGAGGCCCCGCTTCGCATCGAGTGCTACGACATGAGTCACCTGCAGGGCACCGACTACGTGGGCTCGATGGTGGTCTTCGAAGACGCCCTCCCCAAGAAGAGCGACTACCGCCACTTCCGGGTAGCCACCGTGGCCGGCAACGACGACTACGCCGCCATGGAGGAGGTGCTCATGCGCCGGCTGACCTCCCTCTTGGCCGACGACCGGGAAGCCGGAGCCCCCGGGTCGACCACCGCCGAGGGGAGCGGTCCCGACCGGGGTCAGCCCGATGCCGATGGCCGGAGCGGCGACGGGAGGGGGGCGACGGTCCCGGCCCGGCGCCGCTTCGCCTACCCGCCCCAACTCCTGCTCCTCGACGGGGGGCTGGGCCAACTCAACGTGGGCATCCGGGTACTGGACCGGTTGGGGCTGACCGACCGGATCCCCATCGCCTCGCTGGCCAAGAGCTTCGAGGAGGTCTACCGCCCGGGACGCTCGGAGCCCTACCGCCTGTCGCGGCAGTCCGAGGGCCTCTACCTGCTCCAGCGCCTGCGGGACGAGGCCCACCGGTTCGCCATCTCGTACCACCGCACCCTGCGGGGCAAACGGATGACCGTGGGCGCCCTGGACGGCGTCGAGGGACTGGGGCCGAAGCGCCGCGAACGCCTGATCGAGCAGTTCGGGGGGCTGGCCGCCCTGCGAAACGTATCCAAGGAGGAGTTGCTGGGCGTATCGTGGTTACCGGCCGAGGTGGGCGCATCAGTATTCGAGCGGCTCCACACGCCCATGGCTCCGAAGGGGCCTGCCGGACGGTAGGTAGAGGTGGATCGATGAGCGAATACCTGGTGGTGACCGGCATGTCCGGAGCCGGACGGTCGACGGCCGGTGCCACGTTGGAGGATCTGGGCTGGTTCGTGATCGACAACATGCCCTCGGCTCTCATCTCCAAGGTCTCGGAGCTGGTGGACGGCACCGGCTCCGAGCTCGAACGGGTGGCCTTCGTGGTGGGACGGGGCGGGGGAGACCTCGATGACGTCCTCCCGGCCGTCGATGCCCTCGAGTCGGGCCGGAACCGGGTGCGCATCCTCTTCCTCGACGCCGCCGACGACGTCCTGATCCGGAGGTTCGAAGGGACCCGCCGACGGCACCCCCAGGCCGCCCGGGGTGTGGTGGATTCCATCGCTGACGAGCGGCTCCTGCTCGGTGGGCTGCGGGACCGGGCCGACCTGGTGATCGATACCGGTGAGCTGAACAGCAACCAGCTGCGGACCCGGCTGATGGAGGTCTTCGGTGAGGATGAGCCGGGCAGCACCATGCAGACCTCCATCGTCTCGTTCGGCTTCAAGCACGGCATCCCGAGGGACGTGGACCTCATGTTCGACTGTCGCTTCCTGCCCAACCCGTACTGGGACGAGTCCCTTCGGAGCCACAGCGGGCTCGAGCCGGAGGTGCGTGCGTTCGTGCTCGAGCGGCCCGAGACCACCGAGTTCCTGGTCAAGCTGGACGACCTGCTGTCCATGCTGATCCCGGCCTACATTCGTGAGGGTAAGTCGTACCTGACCGTGGCCATGGGCTGCACCGGGGGCCGCCACCGTTCGGTGGTCCTGGCCGAGGAGCTGGCCCGTCGCCTCGACGACCACGGCATGCCCACCACCGTCTTCCATCGGGACGTCGAGCGTTGAGCGAGTCGGTGGGCGGCGGGGCGCAACAACCGCCCGCAGTGGTGGCCGTGGGCGGGGGTCACGGGCTCGCCGCCACCCTGCCGCGCCGTGCGGACCTACACGGACCGGATCACGGCCATCGTGTCGGTCGCCGATGACGGGGGTTCGTCCGGGCGGCTCCGGGAGCTCCTCCACATCATCCCGCCCGGGGACCTCCGCAAGTGCCTGGTGGCCATGGCGGAACCGGGATCCCTGTTGGCCTCGGCCTTCGAGTACCGGTTCGGCGAGGATGAACTGGCCGGGCATGCCCTGGGCAATCTGATCCTGGCCGGGCTGATCGACGGCACCAACGACCCCGTGGCCGCCCTCGACGAGGCCTGTCGGCTCCTCGGGGTCAGAGGCAGGGTGCTGCCGGCCACCACCGACCCGGTGGTCCTGAAGGCCGACGCCGCCGGCGGACCGGTGGCCGGGCAGGTAGCCGTGATGGCCACCGACAACATCCGACGGGTGTCCTTGGTCCCGGCCGACCCCCGGGCCCCGGGCCCGGCCGTCGAGGCACTCGAGCAGGCGGACCAGATCGTCCTGGGTCCGGGATCCCTGTTCACCAGCGTCCTGGCCGCCATCGCCGTCCCCGAGGTCCGGGCCGGCATCAATCGGTCCCGAGCCACCAAGGTCTACGTCTGCAACCTCCGCCCCCAGATCCCCGAAACCGAGCACTTCGACGTGGCCATGCACGTGGAAGCGCTGGTGGCGCACGGTGTGGACGTGGACGTGACCGTCTGCGACACCTCCGGGTTGGCGCTCGGAGACCCACGCGTTCGCGTGGTCGACCGATCCCTGGCCCGGGCCAACGGGATGGCCCACGACCCCACCAGACTGGCGTCAACCCTCGCTGATCTGCTCGGATGACTCCTAGACCGCCCGGATGCCCTAGCGTGGTCGCCGTTCTCCGTTCGTTGGAGGGGCAGCAGGACCGGCACGAGCGTGCCGTGGTCAGGCCACAGCAGGCATGCACAGGACAGTGAAGAGCGAGGCACAGAGGCAATGACGGTACGGATCGGCATCAACGGCTTCGGGCGGATCGGTCGCAACTATCTCCGGGCGGCACGGTCCATGGGGGCTGACGTCGAGGTGGTGGCGATCAACGATCTCACTTCGGCCGAGACCTTGGCCCACCTGCTCCGCTACGACTCGACGCACGGCCGGTTCGACAGCGCGGTCGAGGTGTCGGACTCATCCATCGTGCTGGACTCGGGACCCATCGCCGTCCTGGCCGAACGCGACCCGAAGGCCCTTCCTTGGGACAAGCTCGGCGTCGAGGTGGTGGTCGAGTCCACCGGCCTATTCACCACCCGGGATTCCGCGTCGGCCCATCTGGAGGCCGGGGCCACCCGGGTCATCGTCTCGGCCCCGGCGACCGACGTCGACGCCACCTTCGTGGTCGGGGTCAACGACGATGCCTTCGATCCGGCCAAGGACTTCGTGGTGTCCAACGCCTCGTGCACGACCAACTGCTTCGTGCCCATGGTGAAGGTCCTCGATGACGCCTTCGGGGTCGAGAGCGGCATGATGACCACGGTCCATGCCTTCACCAATGACCAGAACCTCCTCGACCTGCCCCACAAGGACCTCCGCCGGGCCCGGGCGGCGGCGATCAACATCGTCCCGGCCTCCACCGGAGCGGCCCGGGCCACCGGTCTGGTGCTGCAGTCGATGAAGGGTCGCCTGGACGGCAGTGCGTTCCGGGTCCCGGTGCCGGACGGCTCGATCACCGACTTCACCGCGGTCATCCCCGGATCCGTCACCGTCGACGAGGTCAACGCGGCGTTCGCCGCCGCCGCCTCGTCAGGTCCGCTGTCCAAGGTGCTCGTGTACACCGAGGACCCCATCGTCTCGTCCGACATCGTCGGAAGCCCGGCGTCGTGCACGTTCGACTCCGGACTGACCATGGTCATGCCATCGGCCTCCGGCATCACCCTGGTGAAAGTGGAGGGTTGGTACGACAACGAGTGGGGGTACGCCAACCGCTTGGTGGACCTCTCGCTGGTCGTCGGCGGTTCCGGCTCCTGAGGGGACCGAGTGACATCGTGGAAGGTTCGAGGGGAGACTGGGCGATGAGCACCAAGAGAGGGAACCCACTACTGGACGGCCTGCCGCTGCTCGGTGATCTTCCCGATCTTGACGGGGCCAGCGTCCTGGTGCGGGTGGACTTCAACGTGCCCCTCCGGCCCTGCCAGGGCGAACCATCGGTCGTGACCGATGACTTCCGAATCCGAGCAGCCCTTCCCACGCTGGAGTACCTGCTCGCCGAAGGAGCCACCGTCAACGCCTGCACCCACCTGGGCCGCCCCGAGGGAGCTCCGGACACCCGGTTCGACCTCGGCCCCGTCCGCGAGGAGCTGGCCCGCCTGGCCCCCCAGGTCGAGCTGCTGGAGAACCTCCGGTTCGACCCGGGTGAGGAGCAGAACGACCCCGGGTTCGTGGACAAACTGATCAACGGCCACGACGCCTACGTCAACGACGCCTTCGGGGTGTCGCACCGGAGCCACGCGTCGGTCGTCGGTCCCCCCTCCCGACTGCCGAGTGCCGCGGGATTTCTGCTCCAACGCGAGATCGAGGCGCTCGGTGGCCTGCTGGGCTCACCGGCTCGTCCCTTCGTGGCCGTGGTGGGCGGCGCCAAGGTGGCCGACAAGCTCGGTGTGATGAAGGCCCTGCTCCACCGGGTGGACACCTTGATCGTGGGGGGCGGCATGGCCTTCACCTTCCTGGCCGCCGCCGGCCACCACGTCGGCGGATCGATGGTCGACCCTGATCGCATCGATGAGTGCGCCGCCCTGCTCGCCTCGGGCAAACGCATCCTCCTGCCGACCGACATCGTGGCGCTCGAGCCCGGCGCAGCCTTCGGGTGCGACTGTTCGGAGGGCGAGGTCCGCTTGGTGCAGCACGACGTGCCCGACGGCTGGTGTGGGCTGGACATCGGACCGGCCACGGTGGAGGCCTACGCCGCGGCCATCGGCACGGCCGGGACGGTCCTGTGGAACGGGCCGATGGGTGTCTTCGAGGACGACCGCTTCGCCGCCGGGACCGCCGGGGTGGCCCGGGCGGTGGCCGAGTGTGACGGCTACACCGTGGTGGGCGGGGGGGACAGTGCCGCCGCCGTCGATCAGCTCGGGCTGGACGGGCAGATCAGCTTCATCTCGACCGGCGGGGGAGCCTCGCTCGAGCTGCTCGAGTACGGAGACCTGCCCGGACTGGCTGCGCTCCGGGGGGCACCCAACGCGCCGGCCAGGCGTTCGTGGGCCGCCGAGGGCCCGATCGCACCGTGAGCGGAGGACCGCCCGGCCGGCGCTTGCTGATCAGCGGCAACTGGAAGATGAACTTCGACCACCACGAGGCCCTCCACGCCGCCCGCGACCTCGGTCTCCGGCTGCAGCCGGCCGACGTCACCCAACTCGACGTCTCGATCCATCCTCCGTTCACCGACCTCCGCACGGTCCAGTCGGTGCTCGAGCCGGATGGGATCCCGGTGGCCCTGGGCGCTCAGGACTGCGCCGTCGAGGACTCCGGCGCCTTCACCGGTGAAGTCAGCCCGCTCATGTTGGCCAAGCTCCACGTGGACTACGTGATCGTGGGGCACTCCGAGCGTCGACGGCTGTTCGGCGAGACAGACGACGTTGTCCGGGCCAAGCTGCGAGGGGTCATGCGCAACGGGATGACACCCATCTGCTGCGTGGGGGAGACCATGGACGAGCGGGAGGCCGGTCTGACCGAGGACCGACTCGCCTCGCAGGTGGAGGTGGCACTGGATGGGATGCCAGCCGAGGCGGTCGCCGGAGTGGTGATCGCCTACGAGCCCCTCTGGGCCATCGGCTCGGGCAACGCCGCCACGCCCGACGATGCCCAGTCGGCCTGCCGGTGGATTCGGGAGGTGGTGGCCAAGTGCGGTGACGCCGACGCCGCCCTGTCGGTGCGGATCCAGTACGGGGGCTCGGTGAACGAGGACAATACGGAGGCCATCCTCAGCGGACCGGACGTGGACGGTGCCCTGGTGGGCGGAGCCAGTCTGGATCCCGCCGCCTTCGTGGGTATCATCCGGGCCGCGTCCCGCAACCGCCGGTGAGTTTGGTAGCGTCTCCTTCGGTCATGAGGCAGAGGAGGAATTTCGCGTGCTGACCGCAATTATCGTGGTGTTGCAGATCTTGACCTGCCTGGCGCTCATCTTCCTCATCCTCATGCACAGCGGAAAGGGCGGCGGCCTCTCGGACATGTTCGGAGGGTCGGTCGGCTCGGCCGCCGCCGGCTCGACCGTGGTGGAGAAGAACCTCGACCGGATCACGGTCACCGTGGCCGTGATCTTCGCCTTCACCAACATCATCCTCCTCCTGCGTCTGCAGTGACCGGGGACGGCGCCGGGGACGCCGGGCGCCGCCCAGGCCTGGCGTCGTTGTGGCGGCAGCACCATGCCCGCTGGACGCTCCCCCTGGTCATCATCTTCATCATCGGCCTGGTGGCCGTGGTCGACCACCTGGGTTCCCACCGGATCAGTCAGGTCGACGCCCAGCTGACGTCACCGCTGATTTCGGCCCGGGGTGGGGCCACCACCGTCGAACTCGACCGGCCGTGGTCCGGGTTCAACCCCAATACCCCGTCAGGCGCCGACTCGTCGACGCCGACGCTGCTGTCGGCGGTCCTGCCCAGTGCCTACGTGATCAACCCCAAGTTGATCCCCGAGGTCAACACCGACCTGCTGACCAGCGTGGAGACCCTCTCTCCGTCGCCACTGACCATCCAGTACGCCATCAACCCCAAGGCGGTGTGGTCGGACGGCGTACCGGTGACTGCCGATGACTTCATCTACGCCTGGCAGTCCCAACACGGCGACGGGGTCGATGTCAACGGCCGACCCGACCAGGTTGCCTCGACCCTGGGCTACCGGGACGTGCAGTCGGTGGTGTCGAGCAACAACGGCAAGACCGTGACCGTCACCTTCTCCACTCCCTTCACCGACTGGCGGGCGATGTTCGACCATATGGTCCCAGCCCATATCGCCCGCCAGGTGGGCTGGAACCATGGGTTCGACGTATTCAACCCGGCAGTCGACCTTTCCGCAGGCCCGCTGATGGTGCAGTCGGCGTCGGGTTCCCGGGCCGTGCTGGTGCGGAACCCCCAGTGGTGGGGGACGCCGGCGGTGGTGAACCGGGTGACGGTCAACGTGGCAACCGACCCGTCGACCTGGGCCGCCCTCCTGGCCAAGGGCAACGACACCGCCACCCAGCCCCTGGGCTTCGATCTGGCGTCGCTGGACGCCGTTTCCTCGATGCCCAACACCCAGAGCACGGTCTCGGCGTCCCTGCGGCTGCTCGATCTCGAGTTCAACGTGGCCTCACCGAAGCTGTCCCGGGTGGCCGCCCGCCAGGCCGTGGCCCACGCCATCGACCGCACGGACCTCCTGAACCGGACCTTCGGGGCCATCCAACCCGACCTGGTGGCCAGCCAGGACCATCTCGCCACACCCGCCCAGTCCGGCTACACCCCGTCATCGGCGGCCGGGGAGTACAGCACCCGAGATCTGGCCACCACGGACCGGCTGCTCAAATCCCTCGGCTATCACCAGAACGCCGCCGACGAGTACGTCGATGCCGCCGGGGCACCCCTGACGCTCCGGATGGCCATCCAGACCGGCGACCCCTGGATCCTCGGCGTAGCAGCCCAGATCGACGCCCAGCTGCGCCAGATCGGGATCTCCGTGGTCGACGTACCGGTGACCAGCCCCTCCGAACTGGCCAGCGCGGCGACCAGTGGCTCCTACGATATGGCGCTGGTCACGAGGGTATCGAGCCCGTTCCAGACGGTGACGGCAGCGTGGTACTCCGACGGTCAGGGCTCGGTGGGGTCCGAGGGCACCGAGGACTGGAGCAACTTTGACGACCCACAGGTCGACCAGCTGTTCGCCCAGGCCGCCGAAGCCCTCAATCCGGTGACCGGGCGGCACCATCTACGCCCAGATCGACGACCAGCTGTGGGACCAGATGGTGGCTCTCCCGCTGTTCGCCGAACCCGGGTTGGAGGCCAACGGGGTGCAGTTGGCCAATGTCGAGTACAACCCCTCGACCGACGGCCTCCTCTGGAATGTGGCCCTCTGGACCACGCTCAAGCCCGGACCGGCAGCCAAGCAGTCCCCGTGATCCCAGACCCACCCCGTCCCACCTGGCGGGCTATCAGAACCGGTCGGCGCCGCGCTACCATGCCAGTCGCCCCGGTAGCGATACCGGTCCCACTTCGTCGGAGTGGCGGAATAGGCAGACGCGCTAGCTTGAGGGGCTAGTGCCCGCAAGGGCGTGGGGGTTCAAGTCCCCCCTCCGACACCAACAAAACCCCTTACCAGTTGGTCTTTTCTTGCGAGATCGTTGATTTTCTACCGCACCTTTCTACCCAAGGGTGATACTTCGCGAGAAGTTCCAATCGGACCGGATCGGCCTACTCAGCCGGTCGCTTGTTCCGCCGCCCCCGTCGCCAGAGCCAGGTGACCCCAGCGGCGACGAGAAGCACCAAGACCGTCACCATCACGATGTAGGTGATGGTGAAGCCTGGGCTTCCCGTCCGAGTCACGACGGTTGCCAGTTCCATGTCTCCTCCTAACACTGGCCCCGTATCTCCCATCATGCACTCCCGAAGATCATGGCCGACACCTGCTCTGCTGCCTGCGACTGCATGCCGGGCAGTGCATGGCTGTACGTGTCCATCGTGGTGTTTATGGTCGTGTGCCCGAGACGCTCCTGGACCACCTTCGGGTGAACATCCGCCGCCAGTGCCAGGGTCGCCCACGTGTGCCGCAGATCGTGGAGTCGGAGCTTCGGCAGGGGAGTGGCAGCGTGAAGACGGTTGTACGTCGCCTGCTTGCGCTCAAACCCCGTGAGAAGCGCTCAGGATGGTATCCACGCCCATCGGGCAGCGTGAAGATCAGATCTCTCGTTCGACTGGTAGCCAGCGCCAACCAGAAGCCTCTCCTGCGCCTGTCGCGCCTTCCACGCTCTCAGTGCGTTAACGGTGTGAGCGTCTAGCTCAATCAGCCGATCCTTCCCCGTCCTCGTCTTTCCTGCCTCCCGACGATGACCGATCACAATGGCGGCGCGCCGGATGGTAGCGGTGGCAGGAGAGGCGTCTAGCTTCAGATCGCTCCACCGAAGGCCCAACGCTTCTCCTCGCCGCATGCCAGTGGTGGCAAGGAAGGTCCACACCGGCTCATATCGATCGCCCCTCGAGGAATTTAAGAATCGATTTAGTTCGGCTGCCGACCACGTACGCATTTCCGGTGCAGCTTCCTTCGCAATCTTTGCAGTCGGTGGATCGGCTTCGTGAGCAACGTTCACCTTTACGAGCCGCTGCTTCTTCGCATCACGGAGCGCACAGCTGATGATCGTGTGGATGTACCGCACGGTGCGAGGAGACAGTGGAATGTGGGCCTTTTTGGCTCCTCCGATCCAAGCGGGGTGCGATCGCCCGACCAGGCTCGCGCTCGCGATTGTTGCCTGCCCATGAACGGCACATCGAGGATAGGCAGTTGACTGTGAAAGTCTTGTCGAGTGACCAACTCCCGAGTTGACCAACGGATGCTCAGCCTCTGTGATGCTCTCTGGATTGCAGGCGAGCGGTTCCACGCTGCCCAACTCTTCCTGGCTGCCTTCACAGGCTTTGGAACTGAACGTGCGCAAGAAGTGCTCGGTGCTCTCCGAGGCGTCTCGGATGACGAGGCCGTGGCGCATTCGCCCACACTCGGTCCCATACTTCACCCTCTCTTGGCAATCTATGAGTTGACCTGTGACGAGGTCAACCGGCTGGTCGCTTCAGTGGACCCTTGTGGCTTCTTGGCGATCGGTTGCCCGGACGATGAGTACGACGACATTGTGGGGCTTCTCGTGCGGAGCGTGCTCGATAGTGACGAGATTACGAGTTCTGTTCTCCACGCTCAGGTCGTAAAGCTCTACGGGGAAGATGCAGACAGGAATGTCAACCGATTGCTCGCACCGCTGGTGGAGATTCAGAGTCGGGTGTCATTGAGCATGTAGTACGGCGATCACAACTGTCCCAGATCGATGCTCACTGATCCACCATGGTGGAGCCGGAACCCGCAATGGTGATGGTGCTGAGCCCGGTGCCGTCGGGCCACCGCTAGCGATGCTCGCCCCTCGAGGGCCAATAGGAGTTCGGCGGGGCCCGACGGTCCGGCGTTGAGACTGGCGATAGGGCCATGCGCTTAGAGCGCCTTGCAGTGAGCGACCAGCAGCAGCGCCTCGCCTGGTGCAGCGACTATCCACGAGATGAGGAGGTTGCTGATGAGCAAATGCCGGACATTCGCCGGGATCGATTGGGCGTCAATCGTGCATGTGGCGTGTGTGGTGGGTCTCGACGGCGAGGTGGTTGACCGCTTCGAGTTCACGCACGATGCCGCGGCAATCATGGGCATGACCCAGCGGCTGAAGCGCAGTAACGCCGGCGGCGTGGCGATTGAACGTGGAGACGGACCGGTGGTCGAAGCACTGATGAACTCTGGCTTGGCGGTGTTCGTCGTTCCACCGCGCCAGGTCAAGGCGCTGAGGGAGCGATATGGGTCGGCGGGCAATAAGGATGACCGCTTTGATGCGTATCTCCTGGCTGACACCTTGCGCAGTGACGGACACCGCTGGAGGCCCCTGAGCGAAGACAGTGATGCAACCAGGGCCCTGCGAGCATTGTGCCGGTCTCGAAAGGACCTGGTCGAGGTCCGCGTTGGCGTTGTCAACCAGCTGCGAGCCAACTTGGAATTGGCTTTCCCCGGCGGAATTGGCCTGTTCGCCAAACCCGACAGCGCGATCACGCTCAGCTTCTTGCGGCGGTTTCCGACTGCAGCGAAGGCGGCGTGGCTATCGCCCAAACGCATGGCAGCCTGGCTGCACTCGGTCGGCTACAACGGTGGCATCGCCTCAGAGGTGCTCTATGACCGGCTCATTAGCGCCGCGCCCGGTCTGATTGGTTGCGAAGGTGACGCCCGAGGAGAGGTCACCTTGTGCTTGGTGACAGCTGTCGAGACCCTGAATGCGCAGATCGCCGTTGTCGAGGATCTCATCGCAGGCCTATTTGCCAACCATCCTGATCAGCACATCTTTTCAAGCCTGCCAAGGTCGGGAACGGTGAGGGCGGCAAACCTGCTCTCCGAGATTGGTGATTGCCGGGAGCGATTCCCGACCGACAGCGCCCTGGCCGGTCTCGCCGGGGCGTGTCCGTCGACCCGTCAATCAGGGAAGTACGAGCGGGCCGTCTTCCGTTGGTCGTGCAACAAGAAACTGCGCGCCGCCGTCATGGACTTCGCCAATGGCAGCCGCATGGTCGACCCCTGGGCGGCTGACATCTACAAACGTGCCATCGACCGAGGATGCCGCCACCCACACGCAATTCGCATCCTTGCTCGCGCCTGGTTGCGCATCATTTGGCGCTGCTGGCAAGACGGTGTCGCCTTCGACCCCGAGCTCCACCGGGCCCGGCTCACCGTGGCGGCTTGACATAGGGCACTCCTATGGACTGTCAAGAGCGAACTGTGAGCGTGGGAGGCCGGCGAACACCTCCCGGGCGACGTAGCGCTTGAGGCAGCGGATCGCCTCCTTCTTGGTCCGCCCTTCCTTCATCCGGCGCTCGATGTAGTGCTTGGTTCTCGGGTCGTTGACCATCCGGGTGAACACGATGTGCCACAGGGCCGAGTTGGCCTGGCGGTCCCCGCTTCGGTTGAGCCGGTGACGTTCCTGCTTGCCGCTCGAGGCATCGAGGGGCGAGACACCGCAGAGCTTGGCGAAGGTCGACTCGCTCTTCAGGCGCTCGGGGTTGTCGCCCGCGGCGACCAAGATGGCCGAGGCCACGTCGGTGCCCACCCCGTCGATGGCGTTGAGCTCCGGGGCCGTCTCGGCGACGAGGGCCTTCAGCATTCGGTCGATCTCTTTGACTTCTTCTTCGAGCGAGAGGGCTCGGCGGGCCAAGGTGCGCAAAGTGAGCTTGGTCACTGTGGTCACGTCGGTCCGTCCGGTGTGGCGAAAGGCGCTGGCCAAGGTGAGGACGTTGTAGATGGAAAGGTCCCGCAGCTCGGCCCGGAGCTCTCGGGAGCGGTCGAGACGAGGCTCCGCATCTGGTTGATGGCCTGGGTCCGGTTGCCCCGGGCCGAGCGCCGGGCCACCCGCAACACCCGCATGGCCTCGACATTTCCGTCCCTGGTCTTGGCCGACCCGGTGGCGTCGCCCCCTTGGGCGGCCCGGGCGGCGGCCACGGCGTGAGCGGGGCCTGATGTGCCTCCGCTCCCGAGCTAGTTCTCGCGAATGTGAAGCGGTGACTTCCGTGGATAACGGTGATCGTCTGGCCCACGCGCATTCCGTACCAATGGCCGGCAACCAGCGTCTCGATGTTCCGGACGTGATCCGGCTCATCACTGGACTCCCAGGCGGGCGTAGCGAACGCTATGACCGAGGAAAGCAGTATGAATGCTGCGATGACCGCAACGAGGCCGACCCGGGCCCGTCGTTCTGCCAGCGGGGAGGCAGTTTCTGCGTCTCCATTTCCGCTTGCTCTCATCACCGATTACCCCGCCGATTTCACTCTGCCCATCGCCATGATCGGTGGGCGGTGCCCTGAACGCCGAGAGCGGGGGCGACGCTCGTCGCCGTCGCCGAGTGGGCCACCTTCGGAGGTCCGGTGGCCCCTACGCCTCAGTTTGACTAGCCGTGCGAAGCCAGCACCACGCCGGTCGCTGCGCACCATGCCCAGTTCACGGTGATGGTTTCGTGATGATGGACAAAGCCGCCCATGCCATCCAGCATGACAGAACGTGGATAGCAGTGGGGCGGTGTCTGCCCTAAACGGTTATGCAGCGACGGTCGGGGCAAATGCTGTAAACGTTGGCTGACGCGGCACTAGTTGTTGGGAACGTCTGGCGTGAGACCCTGCGCCCTGATCTCGGCAACCTCATCCATGAGTATTTGCCGTTCCGTTCGCACCAGTGGGGTGTCGGGAAGTGTCGAGCTGTCCGGACCTATTCCGAGAATGACTTCCACCAGCAGATGGTGAAGATCCTCCGTTGCCATTAGTCAACTCTCACGGGTCCCTTGTACCGTCGGCTGCACGACTCCAACTACCGATCTACCGTCAATGAGGCCCGCTGAAGGGGCCGTGGATTCTCCTGCGGCGTTCTACGGACGATTCGGTACATCTTGACCACAAACGAATTCGGACGGCATAGAACGCAACACAGCGCATAGCTCTCTTTTTAGAAGGCATGTCTGAAGAGAGAAAGCAGTCGGATCGCAGAAGCAGATCGTCGGGAAGGTCGGCACCGTCCGTGTCCTTGTGCCCGGCACGATCAGGGTCCGGGTGGACGAATCGGACCATCTGGAAATGCTCACTAGCCGACACTTCAAATAATTGACCTCGCTCAACGAAAGGGCAACCAGTGACCATAGATAGCAAGACTAAGAGCAAGACCAAGGGAACCGGACAGGTATTCGACGACTACGAGGGTCGGGGGACATGTCCCGAATGCTTCGGCAAGAAGAGTCGGCGTTAAAGGCGTCAACTGCGTGAACTGCGACGGAGATGGAACCGTAGTCAAGAACGTCTACAAGACCCGCACCCTATGCACCGTCTGCGCTGGCTCTCGCACCAACGAGTACGGCGACGAATGCTACAAGTGCGACGGTCTCGGATCTGTCGCAAAGGTCGGCTACGGAGTTGCCCCGATGGACATCGCATCTGACGGATCAGCCCTTTCACCGATTGAGCCTTGCTCTACCTGCATGGGTACTGGCCTATGTGGCAGCGCCAAGTACGGCCACGATCCGAAGAAGAAGTGCACTGCTTGTGACGGCACCGGAGTTACTTCTGAGTTGCCGCCGAGCATCGTACCGTCACCAACCGGCACCCTGACCGAGGGGGATCCCCGAGTGAGCGTCGACAAGTCAGCGATAACACCCGAGATGCTCAACGCTGAGACCAAGATCGACAAGACCTGGGCCAAGATCGCCAAGCAGCAGATCAAGACGCAGCGTTCGCACTACCGTGCCGCTGCCACGTTGGCCGTGACCGAGTACCACCTGGCCACGATGGAGAAGACGATTGCTCACGTCGAGGACATGACTCGCGACGTTGACGAGATCGGCCGACGAGTTAGCCAGGGCAACGGTCCACAGACCATGCGAACCCGTCCCGCGCAGTGAACTGATCACGTTCCCTTGAAAATACGACGACAGGAGGTTGGCCAAATGACCACGATCAAAGACAAACCGCAGAGCAGGTACACCGATGACGAGATCGCCGCACTGAAGGAAGAGCGATTGCGGAAGAGCACTGAGTATCTCGAGTATCTGGAGAATCTCACCTTTGAGAACGCGACCGTCCCCGAGTGGTTCACTGCGGTCAAGGAAGCGAATCGATTGATGCGGAACGCTGGCGTTAAGCACAGGCGGATTCTCCGGGACTTGCGCGAGCAGGATCTGGACCCGGAAACTCGAAAGGATCTGCAGTCCCGCCTTGTCCTAGTTGAAATCCGAATGGACCGACTGGGTGACTTCGTGCGACGAGCGGGGGCGCGATGAGAGATGCCGATTGGAACAAGCCAGCAATGCCGGTGGAAGTGGCAGACGAGATCGCCTACGTCATGGGTGTACTCACCGCCGCAAGATTGAACGACAATGCGACGGTCGCATCGCTGCTAGCTGAACGACCCGATCGGTTGGCCAACACGATTGCCATTGCCTACTACCTGGGCTCCGGTTCAGTCCCGGACCACAAGGACCAAGAGACATGGCTGCGGATCCCCGCCGATCGTGTAGGTCGGGCCCCGGGGCCTAAGCCATCCAGGGCAGCTCTGAGCGGGGTACTGGCGTCCTGGAGATCCCTTGGACGGAATCCAGGTCCGCCCTGTGACCGTTGCAGGACTCGACGGTCCACCACTTGCCAGCCCTGTCCTGGAACCGCCCACGCCACTCGGTGATGTAGGGGCAGTGCTGGGCGTGCCCCGTCCCGTCCTCAGCATGGATCAGCCGGAAGCACTGCCGCGACTGGGGGTAGAAAGCCTCGCAGTAGTGCGGGATCTGGCCCATCTGGTCAGGCTAGGACAGGGGAGTGACTAGCGATCTCGGCCTCAATTTTCTACCCACGCTTTCTACCCCACCCGACGGATTGACCGTCACGGGACGGACGTAGCGGGGGAGTAGGACCTGTCGTCAGGCACGACCTGGGTGTTCGACACGGGAGCTGTCTGTGTTCAAGTCCCCCCTCCGACACCAATGTGATGTCGCGGGTCATCGTGGGACACGCGAACCCTCTCGTACCCTAGTCCGAGGCAATCCACTGGGTCGGAAGGTGCGCGAGGTGTCCAATGTCAGATGGCGGAGGAGCGTGCCGTCCAGGGTCACGATACGAATGTCCAGATCAGCCATGTAGAGCCGTATCGGAGTGCCCTTGTGGCGCCGCCCGATGGCGATAGGGAAGAGCTTCGAATCGTGGCGAAGGGTAGCCTTGCCACAGGAATCGACCTTGTCGGTCCGAACCCGGAAATGTGTTTTCGCTACCGGTGAGCCCGGACGAGCCTTGTCCCTGGCTTCAAAGCCAGCCAATGGAGTGATCGACCCTCGGGGCGACCTGGTTCCGTCGTCATGGCGCAGGGTGTGCTCGTCCTATTGAGAACTCGGCGACCGACTCCGTCGGATCCCTGTTGGCGAATGTCCAGCAGGCACAAGGAGAGCAACCCCGCCAGGGTCCTCTAAACGCTACGAATCACCCGCGGCATCTGCCATCAGTCTCAATCAGGCACGAGTGGGGCACCCTCGCGATTCGGACGGAACAGTGAATCGTCGCCACGTCGAACCGAGGGTGTTCGATTCCCGTCGCCGGCCATCCTAGGAGCTCGTCGATCGAAAGGGCCCCGGCATCTTCAGCGTCTTCAGCCTCAGAGCATGTTTTTCGATGAGCCACCAACTTGCCACCGCTAGGGGAATCACCATTACGACGGTGGCAACTGTGTAACTCCAATAGCCCCACTTGTTCACTCCCCACACGACCAATATCTGCTGCACTGGGAATGCATAGATGTAGATCCCGTACGAGTAGTCGTTGACGGCGCAGACTCTCGCTAAGGGGAGGTGGATGCCGAGCCAGATCAACGGATACACAAGAACGGCCGCGGTGAGGTCCAGGCTGGTCTGGTAATAGTCAGGTGCCCCGTACCCAACCGGAATGACGAGCCCCGCTAGTAAGAGGACGGTTGCTCCGAGTGCAATGGTTCCGGAGTCTGGGATCTTCTCGCGATAGAGGTAGAGGACGGATCCCGAGAGAAAGATCGGCACGAGAACAAATAACTGCATGGTGTCAAAGATGAGACCACCAACCCGAATCGTGTCCCATTTGTCAAAGAGAGGGGAGGCGAAATCCACGGTCAGCGAGGGGGTCGAGACGATCACGACTTCAGCGATCCACGCGATGGCGGTAATCAGGGCGACCAGCGAACGTCGTCGGAGCAATCCAAGAACGGAGAAGACCGCAAGCAGCACATAGCAGAGGAACTCGAACTCCAGTGTCCAGAGCGATGCGTTCCATCCGTAGCCGAAGACGCCACCGGGCAGCGTGTTCGCGATGTTGCCCTGATTCACCTGTAGCGAGAAGTTGTTGGTGAAGTACCCGAAAGGTCCATTCGCTTCATTCAGATAGCAGCTGAGTCCGCAGGCCCTGGAGAGTCCGGGATTGTTATGGAACCATACGATTGTGCCGAATACGAACGCAGTAACGAGCAGACAGATCCAGAACGCCGGAAATATCCTGAGAAAGCGCTGCCACAGGTAGCGCCCGACGTTATTACGGGCTGCACTTCCTGCGACGAGAAATCCGCTGATTCCGAAAAAACCGAAGACTGCGACCGTGCCCAGCGTGGTCTTCCCAAGTATCGATTCACTCCCGAACAATCCCAACGTGATCGAATGGGAGAAGAGGACGGCCAGCGCAAGGATCAACCTCAGAAAATTGAGGCTGTTCCGCTTTGCCGAAAAGGACTGTTCGATCGTCGAGTAGCCGATGAGCGACCTTTGGGGATGGATCCAAGCGTGGGCCGTTGTGAGCGAAGGCGGTCTTCCCTCTAGAGACATGTCTTCATCCGGAACCCCTCGACCGTGGCGATCCGGCCCACGCCTAAATCTCCGAAATCCCATCTGGCACAAATTCGAAAGGATAATCTCTCATGTGTCCACGCACGTGACTGCCCCTTCCCCCCTGTTCTGCAACGCCGGGTAGGCGGCGCTTATGGCCTGTCCCGGACCGGCACGCCGTGGGCGCCGCCTACAGGCACCTGAGAGTTCCCGCGACACCCCTCGGGATGAGATCATGACCAGGTGGAGACATTGCATGTCGAACTTCTGCGGCTGACCAAAATCGATGGGGGCGGTCAGGTTCCTCTATATGGGCAGTCGAACTTGCCGCGTGAACAGTTTCAGCGAGAGCTTGAGAGGCTCCACGAACGGGGGTCGGTGGGGTGGACACCCGAGAAACGATGGCCGGCGGGCCGAACAACCTGCTGGAGTTGTTGGAGCGGTTCCGCAGCTTTTCGGTAGATCAAGGCCGATTCTGGGAGTTGTGACGGTCGGATTTGTCGCAACACCGAGCAGTTGGGGTGCCCCCTACCTGCGGCTATGGGCGGGGGAGAGGGCACCCAGGAGCCGCCGGGGCGGCTCCGATCCATTGTCCCATTGGAATGGACGGGCCCGTCAAGGCTGGCCCAACGGGCGGCCATGAGGCCGGCCTTGACTGGCCCTCGTCGGTGACCGGAGCGTTACGACCAGGGATCAAGCCGCCAGTGACCTCTGGTACGGGATCGAACGGATCCGTTCTCCGACACCGGACAACTCCCAGGTCATCGGTACTGCCGGGGGCCGAAATTGGTGGAATGTTCCACCAATGTTCCACCAAAACTGCTCAGGCTCTCCCGAAGATCATCGAGGCGACGTTCTCCGCTGCATCGGGGGGCATTCGCCTTGGTGACGTCGCTGTAGGTGTTCAGCGCCACCGCCGTGGAACTGTGGCCCAGGCCCCAGGCTCCTGACACCGGGGGAGTGGCTCCACACCGGCGATGGCGGCTGTTCGCCCATCCCGAGGTCGCCGAGGTCGCGGTGATCGGGGTGCCGGACGAGAAGTGGGGCGAGACCGTCAAGGCGCTCGTCGTGCTGGTGCCTGGCTCCAACGTGACCGAGCGGGAGCTGATCGACCACTGCCGCGCCGGGCTGGCGCACCACAAGTGTCCAACGTCAATTGACTTTCGCGACCAGCTAGCACGCACGGCGACCGACAAGTTGCAGAAGTACAAACGGCGCGCACCGTATTGGGCGGGCCACGACCGCCGGGTCAACTGAGCGCACGCCACCTTCGTTCCCACGCCGACCGGAGCAACGAAGGGCGGTGGACACACCTCGCATGCAGACCGGAGACAGGGGGCAGGCTGATTCAACCTGATGTGGTCGACGTGGCCGGCGTTGCCCGTATCAGACCGAGGTGTTCACACGTCGCCACCACAGTTTCCATGACCCCGGTGATCGTCGTCGGATCGTTGGCCAGCACCGCCAAAGCGAGGCGGTGGCCTTCGGAGCGGAGCTGGGAGCTCGACGCGGTCCGGGCGAAATGCGCCTCGGTGGCGAACTCGACGAACTGCGACGGGTCGTCACGCCACACCCTCGCGTAGTTGCAGGGAGACACGTCGAGGGTTGTCTGGTCTGTCGCCTGGCTCCCCGCGGTCGAGCTACCCGTCGTGGAGCTGGAACAGCCACAGAACATTGCTGCGACCATGATGAGGGCGACCACCACCGACCGTCGCATGCGCACAACCTAGCTTCCGCGGAGGCGAGCTCGTCCATGCGTCCGGAAACTGGCAGTACTCCGGGCAACGAACGCAGTACTGATTGCCGGCGGATCGCTCCCCAGTCGCGCCGCACGACCACTTCGCGGGACGCCCGCGGCCGTGCCGATGGTCGCACTGGCTCTGCCACGCCGCTCCGTGGCCATCTCACACCACCCGGGTCAACGTGACGCAAGCACCCGTCCGCCGGATCGCTCATCCGGCGACGCTGCCGCTGGTGGAGGCTCCGTCGATGGACGGCGCTGTCGGCCAGGGAAGCTCAACCCGCCCAGCAGGCACAGTTGGGCGACGAGGATGAGCCACAGCGACCACTCGGCCCGGATGGCGACGTGCAGCCAGTAGGTGATCCAGACAGCGAGCACTGAGACCGAGACCAGCCGCCACCAGGGCAACCGTGAGGCGCCGATGGGGAAGAGGGCCAGGGTCGGCGCCATGAAGTAGGGGAACAACTCCGGTTCGAACACTCGGAGGCCGAAGAGGAGCGCCAACGTCCAGACGACCACCGCGGCCCCCTGACGGCGGCTCGGTGGGACGAACCGAGCGAGGATCACCGCTGCTGGGATCGCAATCAAGGCCACACCAGCGCGCACGTAGGCGGCCACTCCAGGGGAGAATCTCCACGTCGGGCTTATGTACCCGAACACGTCGTAGACCTGCTGATGTAGGAGCTGTCGCACGGTAGACGCAGGCTCTGTGGCCAGGGGGACGGCGAGAAACGCCAGCGGGACCAGGATCATGGGGGCGAGTGCGGTGAGCCACGCGTGGCGCTTCAAGAAGATGAAGGCGATCGGCACACCCAGAAACGCAAACGGCTGGAACGCAAGGGCGAATCCCAGCCACCACCCCGTGGCCCAAGGCCGGCTCTCGAAGGCGGCGACGATCCCGTAGAGCATCGCTCCCAGGGCGAGCAGGCCCTCTGGGTGTCCGCTCAATGCGATCGGTGGCAACGTGATCCCCATCACGCCGAGGACCAGGAGCCGGCGGCGGAGGTTGGAGACGCCCATTCCGCTCAGCCAACGATCGGCGGCACAGATCGGGAGAACCATGGTGCTGAGGAACAGCGGACCGGCAACCCAGAAGGCCGCCGGGTAGAGCACCGCACTCGGGTACGGGAAGGGGAGCCCGAAGGCCGCTCGGGCGATCGGGGCAGTCACCACTTGCAGGGCCGGTGGTGTCTCAAGTGTGTGATCCAGGACGTAGAGGTGGCCGTACCCCCCGGCAAAGGTGGTCATTGCCGCATCTGACCAGTTCTGCCAGAAGTCGCCGAATGACGCGACGCCCCACCACTCCCCGAACCCGCGCATCACCGTCGAGTCGAACATGGTGAAGGCCATGGCGCCCACCACGGCGACCAGCGAGACTCCGAGCGCTACGCCTCGGCGCCGAACCGCCTCGGCGACGGCTTCGAACGGGCCGCGCCAGGTACCTCGCCGACGGGCAGTTCGCACCGAGACCGCCACCACCACGGCCAAGAGGAGGAGCCAGAACAGCACCCAGGTCCCGTCGAGACCACCGCTCGACACCGGTACACCGCCGGCGGGGAGCGCTGCGTACTGCAGATAGGCAGCCTGTGCCGCCACGCGCTGACTGATCGGTTGGGACGAGCGCGACGTGATTTGGATCAACGTGGCCACGTTGGCTCGCACGAATGCGGCCACCGTGGCTACCTTGTTCGGCGAGCCGGGACGCAACTGGCACAGCCCCCAGGCCGACCGTGGGACGCCGGGAATGGGCCCGGGCGACCCGGTCGGGACCCCCCCGGCCGACGAGCACAGATCGGCGGCATCGCCGATGGGATTGGCCAGATGGACACCGGGTATCGAGTCGGACGAGACCAGCGCAATGAGTAGGCCGTATTGGCCGGTGACCCATCTCCAACGGGCGACCGCCACGTTCGTGCGTTGGGAGCCGGAGAGACGGTCGAGGTTCTGCCGTAGGGTGTCGACGTAGGACCGACTCTCAGCCGCGGGATATGCCTGCCAGTCGGCACCGGGGTTCTGGACCATGAACGGGACGAGCAGCGGATCACCCGCGGCGACGGCGCCACAGTCGGGGGGGCACTGCGGAACGCGGGCCGCATGAGTCTCAGCCGCCGCCGCGGGCACGGGTGACCAGGCGAGCACGAGAACCGGAAGCACCGTCGTCGCCAGACAAATCGCCAGCAACGCAGGGAGCAGCCGCCGCACGGACAGGACCGAGACGGTCGAACCGGAGGGCGTCACCACCATTGCCTCACGCTATCCCCACGCGCCTCGCCACACCCGGCGGCGGCGAGATCCGCCGGGAGGGTCACCCGGCCAGCGCGGTTGCACCTGCTCTGCGTGGTCGGCACGGCGTCCAAATCCCTCAACAGTCCTGCGATTGCTGTTCTCAACGGTCGACCAATCTGCTTATGTTCGAACCAAACGGCAAGGCTGACCGAACTCGCGAGTTCGAGTGGACCCGGGTGGAGGTGGTAGCGATGGAGACTCGAGACCGCATCCGGTTGCCACCGGACCACGTCGTCGACTCGTACCGCGGAATGGCCGCACGGGTGCCCTGCCTCCGCCCAGACGATCCCGGCCGAGGGGGCCGCCCAACATGACGCTGGCCATCCTCCGCGAGCGAGCAGCCGGCGACTACGTCGTCCGCCTCATCGGGGAGTTCGACGCACCGATGGCCGACACCGTCACCGAGGCCCTCCTGTCGACCCCCGAGCCATCGGTCACGTTGGACCTCTCGGAGCTCAGCTCGATCGACGCCGCCGGGCTGCAGACGCTCGTCGCCGTCAGCCACCACCTCGGTCATGATGGAACGGCATTGCACGTCGTTGGGGCTGGGGGAGCCGTCCTGACTGCCGTCCGATCGTCGGGCCTTGTGCCGTCGTCCTCGCACGGACCGACCTCCGAACTCCCCGGATCGGCAGGCGACGCACCTCTGGCCGGACCGAATGGTGTGCATCTCGATCGACCGACGGGAGCCCCGGACCGGGGCCGCCTCAGACCGAGCTGGCCAGTCCAGAGAAGCGATCGGCGTTGAGCAGCTCAATGGCCGCGGAGCGGTCGGAGACCTCGAGCTTGCGAAGAATGGACGACACGTGGGATCGAACGGTGGTCGGCGATACGAAGAGTCTCGCCGCGATCTCGGCGGTGGTCGACCCCGACCGCATGAGCTCGAGCACGTCCCACTCACGCGGCGAGAGCAGGACCGCTCGGTCGCCGGGAAGGTTGACCCGGAAGCGTTCCCGACCACGGAACTCGTCGATCAGCCGTGCGACAAGGTTACCGGGCAAGCTCGCCTCACCGTTGAGCACACGTTGGAGGGCACCCGGAAGCTCGTCCTCGCTCATCCCCTTCAACAGATAGCCCTTCGCCCCCGCCCGCAGGGCATCGAAGAGGTCCTCGTCGGCCCGGGACACGGTCAGCATCACGATCGCGGCCTCTGGGAGCTCCTGTTTGATCTTGGCGGTGGCGGCGATGCCGTTCCCTGGCATTCGGATGTCCAGCAGACAGATGTCTGGGCGCTCCCGTTCGGCCATCTCGATGGCCGCGTAGGCGTCAGGTACGTCGGCGCAGACGTCGAAGAGGCCAGACGCCTCGAGGACCCTTCGCACTTCGACCCGCGTCCGCAGGTGGTCGTCGGCGATGAGGACCCGGCCCTTGCTCATGCCGGCAGCCTAACCTCGACACACGTCCCCGTCCCGGGCCGCGAGCTCACCTGGAGACTCCCGCCCATCGACGCACACCGTTCGTCCATGAACGTCAAGCCGAAGCCAGAGGTTGTACCTCGATCCTGGAGATCAAAGCCTCTCCCATCGTCGTCGATCAACAGCTGGATGGCGCTCCCGGACTGCCCGAACCGGAGGCTCACCGTCGACGCCTGACCATGACGAGCGGCATTGGTGATCGCCTCCCTGATGATCCGGAGCAGGTTTTCGGTCTGGTCGCCGTTGAGCACGACGTCATCTGCCACATCCAACCGGGCCGTCATGCCGTGCCGGGCACAGAGGTCCTCGACGGTCTGACTGATCGAAACGGACGGAGCCTCCGGTGACTCGGAGAGCACGACGATCGCCCGCCTGGCCTCGTCAAGGGCGCGAACGGCCGCATCCGAGAGCTGTTGCGCCACCTCAGACGTGCCGCTGGCGAGCGTGGCCGGCGTAGCCTTGCTGGCGATAAAGGCAAGCTCCTGAGCGAGGCCGTCGTGCAGCTCGCGGGCGATACGACGACGGTCCTCTCGCGTGGCCGCTTCCTTGAGCTCCTCGTGAGCCAACCAGTTGGAGAGGGCCAACTCCACCAGGTGGGCGAGGCTCACCAGTTGATCGATGCTCGTCTCGGGCATCGGCCCCCGACGGCTGGCCACACCGAGGAGACCGCTGCGTTGTCCGTTGACCGTGAGCGGCACCCAGGTGGCGTGGGCGACCCGGGCCTCGTCTGGCGCGGTCGGCGTGCGCTCACTCCGAGCCGCCTGCACTGCCGCTGGGCCAGAAACAACGGTCCCGGTCCGAAGGGCTTCGTCGATGAGCCGGTCGTCGGGGAACGGCCACCCGAGGTCGACGACGGTCTCCTCATCCTCGAACTGGTCGAATTGCGCTTCCACCGTCACTTGCCCATCGTTCAACCCGAGGAACGCGCCTCGACGCCAGGCGCTGCCCGGCGGCGAGCCGACTGCTGCCGCCAGCTCGGCTGCCGTGCGTTTGATGACAGTTGGTTCCAGCAGCGTGGCGAGACGCGTAGCCATGTCATTGACGGCCCGGGCGTCCTTGAGCAAGAGCTCAGCTCGCTCCCTGGAGCGGACCAACTGCTCCCGCAGCGTCACGATGGCGATCGTTATGACGCATGCGAGGCCGGCATAGAGTCCCACCCGCCGCACCATTGCCGCGTCAGCGATTGGCTCGAACAGGTCGAGAAGGACCGTGGCCACCACCACGGCGGCGATCATGATCCCCGACTCGACACGCGAGCCAAAGAGGGCGACTCCCACGACAGGGAGGAAGAAGAGGACGCCGAGGCCGGAGTTACCGCTGCCTGCGATGTTCAGTAGGAATGCCGACGCCAGGTAGAGCAATGCCGGGGGCAGAATCGACCGGGGGTAGCCGTTCCGGAACAGGAGCGGAAGAGCCAGCAACAGCCCGGTGCTCACCCAGAACGCAACCGGACGGCTGAGGCTCCCCGGTACGAGCACGCTGACCTGCACGAGGCCGAGGAGAATGACCACCGGGAGCGCCTCGGGCCAACTCGGTGGCTTGGGCGGCGCCTTCCTCGGCGTCCCCACTTCTGCCTGCTCCACCGTTGAACTCGGATCCATGATCACTACACCAGACCGGGCCCGCCGCCGGTGCCCGGGCCCGCCCCCCCTCTACTCCGAGCTATCTCCGAACAAACCGTAACTGTCGCGGTTGAGCAAAGCAACGCGAACCGGTGATGAGGGAGCAGCAGGGGACCATCGAGGGTGACGGGTCCCCCTCACTCCGCCTGCCGCTAGTGCCATCTGGTGCTATCAGCCCGCTAGTGTTACCTTGCACTAGTGTTGTCCGGAAGAAGTGCAACAGCGGCCCAGGCGATGCTGAGTCAAGAGGCCGAAGACCGTCCGGCGCGTCACCGCTGGTGCCGACGGCCACGACCACGGCGAAAGGCGCCAAACAGCGTCGGAGCCCACGCCGCCTACCCACTGCGTCAAACCGCGCCAACCCCAACCACCACCGCGTCCAATTCGGTCAACGATGGCGTCCGGGGGATGCAATTCGGCGCGGGATGTGACTGAATAACGCCGTCGCCTTGTGGAGACCGCTTCCTGTCGTCCGTCGTCTGAACGGACGATTCCAGGAACCGGAACGAGGTCTGACTACGGCTGGCAGACAGGTGGAAATGGGGGAGTTAATGGGATCCGACGAGCTGTTCTCGGATGAATCTGGCGGAACCGATGTCTCGAGGAGTACCGAGAGCGGGATGACCGGTGTGAGCGGTCGACCGGTTCGGCGGAACGGCGAGCGACGCCATTCGCGCTTCGGCCGACTCCTCCTCGGGCTCATCCTCATCATCGGCACCTTCGCCGGCGTCACCGTCGAGGCAGCGCTTACGTCCGCCCCGGCCTTCGCCGCTGGCGCGACCTACACGTGCACCACCCCCGCCTCCGGCGGCACCGCCGTCACCTTCTACACCGGGGTCAACAACTCACAGAGCATCGTCTGTTACGGCGTGAGCGGCGTGACCAGCACGACGGCCTACCCCGGGTCGATCACCCTCAACTCCGGCACGCTGCCGAGCGGCGCCGCCGAGTCCACAACCACGACCAGCTCACCCGCCTGCACCCAGAGCACCTCCGGCTCCGGAACGACCGAGCACTACATCCTGACCTGCCCGGTGACCGACAACCCCACCACCTCGCAGCTCGGTAGCTACCCGGTCACCTTCGTCGCCAACCCGGGCACTGACGGAGGCACCGCGACCGTTTCGGGCACCGACACGATCACCGTCTCCAACACCACCCAGGCCTGCATCGCCCCCGCAGCGGGCGGTACGACCACCTCCATGGCACCTGGCTACGCGAACACCTACACGGTCCAATGCGAGAACGAGACCCATGTCTCGGGCCAGGTCCAATACCCCAGCTCGATCACCATCGCCTCAGGGGGGCTCCCGGCCGACGCCAACCAGACCTTCGCCACCACCACCTCGAGCAGCCCGGCGTGCGTCCAAAGCACCTCCGGCTCGGGCGCCACGGAGGAGTACATCCTCAGCTGCGCGCTGACGGCGACGCCCACGGCTGCGGATGCCGGCTCCTATCCGATGACCTTCACCTCGACTGTCAATGGCGTCCCCTTCACTTCGGGCACCCTGACGGTGACGGTGGCGCCAGAGACGCTGGCGTGTACCTCCCCGGCCTCGACTGGAACGGCCACGACCTTCTTCGCGTCGAGTGGTGGTAGCGCCAACTCGTTCTCGGTCGCCTGCTACGGCACTGGAGCACTGGCGGCCACGTATCCGACGTCGATCACCTCGACCGGGACGCTGCCCTCCGACATCGTGGAGTCGACTTCCACGTCGAGCACCCCGCCCTGCACGAAGAGCACCTCGGGATCCGGCTTGACCGAGCACTACATCCTCACGTGTCCCGTCACCGAAAACGCTGTCACGGCGGACAATGGGGTCTACACGGCCAACTTCGTGGCCAGTGACTCCAACAACACGGCCACGGTGACCTCGGGCACGTGGACGCTCACCGTGGCCGGGCCGAGCACCACCTGTACGGCGCCGGCCGCAGGCGGAACCACGACCAGTTGGTCCGACGGCGCAGCCTCGAGCTTCTCGGTGGTCTGCTACAGCCAGGGCTTCGCCTCGGCGAGCCCCGGGAATTACCCGGCGTCGATCACGCTCAACACCGGGACACTCCCGTCGCACGCCACAGAGGCCACCTCGACCTCGAGCAGCCCGGCTTGTACGCAGAGCACATCGGGATCGGGAACGAGCGAGGAGTACATCCTCACCTGCCCGGTGGCCGATACGCCGGTTTCCAGTGAGAACGGCACCTACCACGCCACCTTCCTCGCTACCGGCGGCGCCAACGGCGCAGCCAATGGCACCTCGGGGACCTGGACGCTCAACGTCACCCAGCCGGCCCCGAGTTGGGCAACCAGCGGCACGACCGATGGGAACTACTTCTCGGCCGTCAAGGGAGTGCCGTTCTGCGACGACATCGAAGTCAGCGCGGGCCAGGCCGGTCCCACCGGCACCAACCCGGGCAGCACCGCATCCCTGCCTCTGACCAGCCTCACCGCCGGCGCCACGCCGGCCGGCGTCACCAACTACTCGATCAAGAACGTCAACCTCACGACGGGCTCGGCGCAGCTCTGCGGGGTCAACAACAACAACGCGGCCAGCGCTCCGGTGACCATGGCTCCGGTGGCCACCAACGGAGGCGGCAGTTCGACCGATAGCATCCCGCTCTGGTCCCAGAACGAGTGCACCTGGACGTCCACGGGTGCGACCGTCTCGATGTTCGACAACAACCAGGACCTCGAACAGGCGGGATCGCAGCCGACCTTCGGCCAGCCCATCAGCAACGGCGTGACCGGTGGGACGACCAAGAACACCCCGACCTGTAGCGGGGGTGTCGGGGTTTCCGCCTCCGGAGGCCTGGGCGATGCCTGGACGATGAACACGGCCAACCCGCTACCCACACCGACGGACTCCAACCCGTCGGCCGCGCTCGGTGACCTGCCGTCGTCCAACTTGGACCTCACCAGCGCCAGCTCGGGCGCGGTGGGTGGTTGCTGGGGAGGTGTCAACATCCTGGCCTCGACCAGCACCACCAGCTTCGGCTCCGGATCGACGGCCAGCATGACGCTGCCGAGCTCCTGGGTGAACGGCGGGAACTGCAGCTACGGCGGCCTCGGGTCCAACTCTGCCGGCGGCAACACCGATACCCCGGCCCTCAGCGGGCCGACCGGCGATGCCGCCTGCCCGCCCAACCAGGCCGATGTCAACGCCGGCTACGTGAGCTGCGGCATCATCGTCTCGTCGGGCAACGACGAGAACGGGTCGACCAACTACTCGTCCATGGACCTCTTCTACAACGGCCAGCCCGTGCCCCAGACGCCGACGGCCACGTTGTCGTCCGTTGGGGCTCAGCCCGGAGACACGGTCTCGCTGACCGGCGGCACCAACTGGTGGGGCTCGCCCAACGGGGCCCCCGACGCCAATCCGACCGGTGCGTTCCAGAACAGTGCCGCGGACTTCTACCCGGTGAGCGCCCCGCAGGTCCTGATCGGGACCTCTCGGGCCACCGCCGTGCCCGTGGCGAGCTCGGCAGTGACGATCCCGGCCAACACCTATGTCTGCACCGGTGCCGAGTCGACCACCGTGGGCCCGAACCCCTGCACGTTGACCGTCGGCAAGCCGACAGGGACCTTCCAGGTGCCGTCGAGCCTCACCCCCGGGGCATACAACCTCTACATCGACGAGTCGAACACGAGTGCACTACCCGGCAACGGCCCGAATGACGCCTACCAGACGACGGCGGGCAGGAGCCTGGGCACCGTCGAGTCGGTCACCCCGCTGTTCGTGGGCAACCCGGTCTTCACCTCTGCCTCCTCCGCCAGCTTCACGGAGTCCGGGACCAACACCTTCTCGGTGACCGCCAGCGGCGCCGGCACGGTCACCTACTCCGAGACCGGGGCGCTGCCGTCCGGCGTGACGCTCGGCACCGACGGCACGCTGTCGGGCACGCCGGACTTCGGCACGGCGGGGACCTACCCGATCACCATCACCGCCACCGACGCCAACAACAACACGGCGACCCAGGCCTTCACGCTGACGGTGAGTGCCTCCGCACCGGCCTTCACCTCGACCGCCTCGACCAGCTTCGCTGAAGGCTCCGCCGGCACCTTCTCGGTGACCGCTACAGGACACACCCCGATCTCCTTCACTGAGACCGGGACGCTGCCGACCGGGGTGACCCTCGGCACCGACGGGACCCTGTCCGGCACGCCGGGATCCGGCACCGCCGGGCACCTACCCGATCACCATCACCGCCACCGACACCAACAACAACACGTCCACCCAGTCGTTCACCCTCACGGTGACCGCCAGCGGTCCGTCCTTCACGTCCGCCGATACGACCAGCTTCACCGAGGGGACGGCTGGCACCTTTGCCGTCACCGCCACCGGTGACACCCCGATCACCTTCACCGAGACCGGGGCCCTGCCCTCGGGCGTGACGCTCGGTTCGGACGGGACCCTGTCCGGCACGCCGGGAATCGGCACGGCCGGCACCTACCCGATCACCATCACCGCCACCGACACCAACTCCAACACCGCCACCCAGGCGTTCACCCTGACCGTCACTGCCGGTGCACCGTCGTTCACCTCGGCCAACTCGGCCAGCTTCAGCGAGGGCTCGGCCGGGACCTTCTCGGTGACCGCCACCGGTGACACCCCGATCACCTTCACCGAGACCGGGGCCCTGCCACTCGGGCGTGACCCTCGGCTCCGACGGGACCCTGTCCGGCACGCCGGGATCCGGCACCGCGGGGATCTACCCGATCACCATCACCGCCACCGACACCAACAACAACACCGTCCACCCAGGCGTTCACCCTGACGGTGACCGCCACCGGTCCCTCCATCACTTCGGCCAACTCGACCAGCTTCAGCGAGGGCTCGGCCGGGACCTTCTCGGTGACCGCCACCGGTGACACCCCGATCACCTTCACCGAGACCGGGGCGCTGCCGACCGGGGTGACCCTCGGCACCGACGGGACCCTGTCCGGTACGCCGGGATCCGGCACCGCTGGGACCTACCCGATCACCATCAACGCCACCGACACCAACAACAACACCGCCACCCAGGCGTTCACCCTGACGGTGACCGCCACCGGTCCCTCCATCACTTCGGCCAACTCGACCAGCTTCAGCGAGGGCTCGGCCGGGACCTTCTCGGTGACCGCCACCGGTGACACCCCGATCACCTTCACCGAGACCGGGGCGCTGCCGACCGGGGTGACCCTCGGCACCGACGGGACACTGTCCGGTACGCCGGGATCCGGCGCCGCCGGGACCTACCCGATCACCATCACCGCCACGGACGCCAACTCCAACACCGCCACCCAGGCGTTCACCCTGACGATCACCGCGGCCGCACCACAGTTCACCTCGGCCCCGTCCATCTCGTTCGCCGAGAACGCGGCCGGGACCTTCTCGGTGACCGCCACCGGTGACACCCCGATCACCTTCACGGAGACCGGGGCCCTGCCCTCGGGCGTGACCCTCGGCACCGACGGCACCCTGTCGGGCACGCCGGCCACCGGCACGGCCGGGACCTACCCGATCACCATCACCGCCACGGACGCCAACAACAACACCTCGACCCAGGCCTTCACCCTCAAGGTGAGCGCTTCCGTGCCGGTCTTCACGTCAGCGGCCTCGACCAGCTTCACCGAGAACTCGGCCGGGACCTTCTCGGTGACCGCCACCGGTGACACCCCGATCACCTTCACGGAATCGGGCAGCCTGCCCTCCGGGGTGACCCTCGGCACCGACGGCACCCTGTCGGGCACGCCGGCCTTCGGGACGGCGGGCAGCTACCCGATCACCATCACGGCCATGGACACCAACTCGAACACCTCCACGCAGGCGTTCACCCTGACCGTCTCCGCCGGCCCCCCGTCGTTCACGTCGGCATCGTCCATCTCGTTCGCCGAGAACACGACCGGGACCTTCTCGGTGACCGCCACCGGTGACACCCCGATCATCTTCACCAAGTCGGGGACCTTGCCCGCAGGCGTGACCCTGGCCAGCGACGGCACCCTGTCGGGCAAGCCGGGCTCCAGCACGGCCGGGAACTACCCGATCACCATCACGGCGACCGACTCGAACAACAACACCGCGACCCAGGCCTTCACCCTCAAGGTGACCGCCTCGGTGCCGGTCTTCACGTCGGCCGCTTCGACCAGCTTCGCCGAAGGCTCGGCCGGGACGTTCTCGGTGACGGCCACCGGTGACTCGCCGATCACCTTCACCGAGGCGGGCAGCCTGCCGTCGGGTGTGACGCTGGCCAGCAACGGCACCCTCTCGGGAACCCCGGGCGCCAGCACGGCCGGCTCCTACCCGATCACCATCACCGCCACCGACGCCAATAACAACACGTCCACCCAGTCGTTCACCCTCACGGTGACCGCATCGGGACCGTCCTTCACCTCGGCCGCCTCAACGACATTCGCCGAGAACACGACCGGCACCTTTGCCGTGACTGCCAGTGGGGACAGCCCGATCACCTTCACCAAGTCCGGAACCCTGCCCTCCGGAGTGACGCTCGGTTCGGACGGCACCCTGTCGGGCAAACCGGCGTTCGGCACGGCGGGAACGTACCCGATGACCATCACGGCCACGGATGCCAATCACAACACGAACACCCAGTCCTTCACCCTGACGGTGACCGCAACCGGGCCGTCCTTCACCTCGGCCTCCTCGACCACCTTCAGCGAGGGCTCCGCCGGCACGTTCTCGGTGGCCGCCACCGGTGACACCCCGATCACCTTCACCGAGGCTGGTGGGCTGCCGACCGGGGTGACCCTCGGCACCGACGGGACCCTGTCCGGCACGCCGGCTACCGGGACTGCCGGCAGCTACCCGATCACCATCACGGCAACCGATGCGAACCACCACACCTCGACCCAGTCGTTCACCCTCACGGTGGGCACGGGTCCGAGCACGACGATCCTCGTCCCGGTCACCGGCGCCGCCTTCGGTGGTTCCGAGCTCCTGGATGCCGCGGCCACGGCGCCGGGCGGAGTGAAGACCGTGCAGTTCGTCCTGACCGGTGGCACCTACAACAAGACCGTAATCGGCTCGGCCTCGGCTACCCTCTACGGCTGGCTGTACACCTGGAACACCAAGAGCGTGCCGGACGGCACCTACGGCCTCCAGAGCCTCGTCACCGCCCAATCCGGTGCTACCGCCTACAGCCCCGTCCTGACCGTCAAGGTCGACAACACGGCGCCGGCGACGGCAGTGATCCTCCCGGCGGCTAACGCGGCCATCCATGGCCCGGGTGCCGTGCTCGACGCCAGCGCATCGGACAACGTGTCGGTCAAGAGCGTGCAGTTCGTGATCACTGGCGGCACCTACAGCAAGTCCGTGATCGCCACGGGAACGGCCACGCTATACGGATACCTGACCAGTTGGAATACGTCGAGCGTCCCTGACGGCACCTACAGCCTCCAGAGTCTGGCGACGGACGAAGCTGGCAATACGACCTACAGCGCGTCAGTGTCGCTGACGGTCGACAACACCGCTCCGACGACCAGCGTCACGGCCCCGGTCAACGGCAAGAGCCTCACCGGGACGACGACGCTCAAGGCCAGTGCCACCGACAACATCTCGGTCAAGAGCGTGGTGTTCGAGATAACCGGGGGCGCCTACAGCCAGCACGTGATCGGTACTGCCACCCTCGCCAGAGGTGTGTACAAGCTCTCGTGGAGCACCACCACAGCGCCCAACGGCACGTATACACTCCAGAGCGTGGCCACCGACGAAGCCGGAAACGTCACCACAAGTGTGGGGATCACCATCAAAGTCAGCAACTGAGGTTGTCGATCACCCCGCAGTGACTGCCGATACCCACGGAGTACGCGCGCCAGGCGGTCGCCCGGGAGGCCGACGCGGGGACACGTCCTCCGGGCACGGGAAACCCAGTCGGTGGATCGGGCGCCACCGACTGCTGCCCGTGGTCCTACTCGGCAGCGCGGTAGTCCTTGGTGCGTGCAGCAGTGGATCGGTCGATACCAACCCCGGAACCGTCAGCGCCACCCGGACCGTGCCAGGACTCGGCCTGCTCAAGGGCGTCTCGTGTCCGATTGCGGGCTGGTGCGAAGCTGCGGGCGCAACCACGGTCAACGGTGAGGGCGCGATTGTCACCATCGCCCAGGGACGACCTGGAACACCGCATCTGGTGGCCGGGACCAAGGAGCTCACCGCGATCTCGTGCGCCTCAAAAGCCGTGTGCGAAGCCGTCGGTCTCGGGGGTGGTCACGGCGTGGCCGTACTCGTCGAGAACGGAGTGGCGGGCCTGGCCCAGGTGGCGACCAGTATGTCCACCTTCTCGTCGGTCTCCTGTCTGAGCGCAGGCTGCCGGGGAGCCGGTCGTTCGCAGGCCGTCGGTGCCATCGCCTCGGGGCCCACAGCCGTTTTGACGGTGCCGGAAACGACCTCGGTCAATGGGATCGACTGCTGGACGTCGACGTCGTGTACCGGGGTGGCCTCGACCTCGAACGGCAGCATCAACGACGTCC
Source organism: uncultured Acidimicrobiaceae bacterium (assembly GCA_963812525.1). Taxonomy (GTDB): domain Bacteria; phylum Actinomycetota; class Acidimicrobiia; order Acidimicrobiales; family RAAP-2; genus Bog-756. Next base: position 579,794 of record CAWEVL010000011.1, on the reverse strand, counting down.
TGGTCACCCTGAGCGGAGGCTTCCTCGGCCCGCTGCGGCTCGTCCCACCCGGCACGTCGACGTTCGACGGCATTGCCTGCGGCGCGCCCGGCAGCTGCGTAGCCGTTGGGCGGGGCACCTCGAAGACCGGCGAGCGGGTCGCTCAAACGGCCGTCGTCCTCAACGTCCAGTCCGGCGCACCCAAGAAATTGATCCACCTCGCCGGCACCGGCACCACGACCCTCCAGTCCGTGTCCTGTCCGTCCTCGACCTTCTGTGAGGCGGTGGGAACCAAGGATGCGGACGGAACCGCTCAAGGGAGCGTGTTCCTGGCGATCAACAGCGGCGTGCCCGGCAGCATCGGCGCGACGCCGCAGGGGCAGACCCTGCAGCTGAACGGGATCTCGTGCCCGACGACGAGCACCTGCCAGGTCGTCGGCGACAACCCGTCGAAGCAAACGGCCGAGGTCCTGACCTTGACCACCGGGGGTTGACCGAAAAGCCCGACAGATGGCCTCCTGGCGAGGGATCATTTCACCGGGTCACTGCCGGCATATTGCGAGCACGCCCACTACCAGAGCGACGACCTCGCCCACACCCTCAGGCTGTCACCACCACCGGCCTGGGTGCCGATTTCGGGAAGCCCCTAGGGGAAGTCGGTGGGGACGCACCGGTCCTCGTGGGACCGGCGGACTCGTCCGATCGGGGCCACCGAGCGGTGAAGCAGATGTCGATCAGCTCCTCGGAGACTCGCCACAGCCGGGCTGCCAGCACCGGGTCCTGCGCCCGCCGAGGCGATTTCGTAGAGTCGCACGCCTGGACCGTGTGCCACTTGAAGGGGCCGACTCGTGTGACTTCAACCTTGTTCCGGGAGACAGCCCTGGCGGCACCCGGGTCCGCCGCCCCCGAGGCCCTGCCAGACCGGTTCCCGCTCATCGCTTTCTAGCAAGCCCAACGTGTCGTGGTTGTAACGGGACGATGAACCTTTGCCCCCGCAAGCCTTGTTGCGGACCGGTGCTACGTTTCTGGAGCCCCGGGCCGGCCCTGGTTCCGCCACCAGATGACCGGTCCCCGCCGACGGGTCATATCGGTCGGCTCGGGGCCTAGGACCCAGATTCAGAACGCCTGTTTCCGGGCCTCCTCGCGCATCCTGTCCGGAGTGTCAGGGATTCGCTGGACTGAGTCGAGCTCGGCCCGGTGCCCGCGGCAGCGTCCTCTCGAGTGCGTAGGAGGACCTACTCCACCTCCCCGGCAGCAGAAAACCCTCCCCATCGGGGGGGAGGGAGAGGGTCCACTGCTCCCGCACAGTGGCTTCCGCCCAGTAGGAGGCTTCCGCCGTTGTTCCGCCGGTAGTCACCGTAGTCCGATGCGCTGTGAATGACAACCCCTGTGGCCAATGGTTCATGTAAGGGCCCAGGGCGCAATATCTCAGTCCAGAACGGGCGATTGCGGGCCTCCCTTGGCATCCTGTTCGGGGTGGAAGGGATTCGCTGGACCGAATCCACGTCGGGGTCCGGTGGCCATCGCATGATGCGGCTGAGCTTCAGAGCACACCGACAAGTAGAGGGCTAGTCTGGCCACGCTCGGCTCGTGGATTGACCGTTTACCCATATGGCATTCGGGCGTTCTGCTCCGGCGGTGCCGAAGTCGGCCGCGGCGGTCCCTGATCCTCATTTGTCGGTGCGTGCGCCGGGGTGCAGCGGCCTCACTCCCGCTCCCTTCTAGATCGACAACAACAACCGGCAAACCGGCGGCGACAACCACGACTCCGGTCGTGCAGCTCCACCACGGGACGCGTCCGCACACTCATCACCGGCAACCCACCGTCGTGGTGCCCGTCCCGACACGCCTACGGGTCTTCGCACCACTGACATTCATACTCCCCGAGGCCGCCACGGGGTAGGGAGTTGGTCGGGTGGCGACAGCTCATCGCTCAGTAGAGGCCATGATCATCCTGGTGGTTGGTCTGGTGATGAATGCCTTCTGGTCTTTGCCATGGTCCGGTGTCACCGTCGTCATCGGACTCGCATGGCGACAAGTACGTCCCGAGGCCCCGACCGCCGCTTCGGGGCGAGTACCCAATCCGGTGAGGTTTCAGGACCCGGCCGGCGTCTGCGCCTTTCGGATCAGTTCCCTGATCTCGCGTTCCTCGGAGTCGGGCCGATCGCGCATAGCGAGCCACTCGTCGCTCGGGATCTTGCTCAGATCCCGGATAGTCACTCTCGGGACCGTGATTGGCTCCATGTCCGCCTCCTTGCTCCGTGCCCTCGACATCTCGATCTTGCGCGCCGCAAGGCGACGGCCGTCAACGACGACTCGGCCGGTTCGCGAAGAGTTCACCGGCGGTTCGGGGGACGGGGAATAACATCGGTGGGTGGCCAGCTGAAGGTGCACAGCGGACCGCAGACCTGCTGTCGTTGGTCGGTGGTCGCCGCAGGAGGCGGTCGCCGACCAGCCAGGTCGTGCTCCAGGGGAGCCTGGGGGGCAGGCGGCACCCCGCAGCGCATCACCGGTATACCCGTTTTTCAATGCACCCGAACAGGTATCGGTGGCGGGCGGCCAAGACCTCACGGGGAGCGCTCGCCGCCGACGATCCAGGTACGGCGGCGGCACTGCCCGTGGCGGGCCGGAAGGGAAGTGGAAATACCGGCCAGAGCCAGTTCTATCGGGCCAAGGTGACTGGGTCCGTCACGGGCCGGTGAACTCTTCGCGAATCCTATGACGCCCGCCGTTCTGATTGACTGCCTGACCATTCGCAGCTGCACGCCCGGCACTCGTGAGCGACACCGGAATCTCGCATTCCCGAGCCCCGCGCGACCAACTTCGACGTGTCCGTCGATCCACACTCCGGGCACCGATTGAGGGTTCGACCTCCGACATGGCCCGCCCCATCAGGTGAGAGGAGCTACCCCTCTCGAGATGGTTCGCCACGTTTTGCGGCCGACAGCAACCCACAGTTCACGACTTCAACATCGTGGGCATAGAGCGCTTGCGGACGAGCCACTCCAGAAGGGATGCAACCTCCGCCGACGGGGACGTGGAGTCCGCCGGCAGAGGTCGCATCCTCGAGGCGGTGTCGCACAGGGGAATGCTCCCGCCGAGAAGAGTTTCTACCACCTCACGAGATCTCCACATGCGACTCGAAGTCGCATGTGGACCGCGAAAAGTGAGCGTTCGGGGACCGAAAATTGTAGGCCTGGCTCGGGTCTCGGGGGGCCTCGGAATAGTCCGGTCATTGCTTGCGTTTGTCCATATGGCCGGGCCGGTTGAGCACATGGGATCCGCCTCCTCGTCTGCTCCCGACCCGGCTGAAGTTGCCGTCGACCAAGGGGGTTCGGGGAGCACGGGGAGGTTTGTCCGGTGTGCTGTTCGGACGAGGTCCGGGAGGCAGTCAGGGTGGTCGGAGGTGGGCGGCCGCTACAGCTCGTCAAGTAACTCGCTGGTTGCCTAGACGAGTGGAAGACCAGGTTGGCCGGTGATGCCGGGTGGCTGTTTCTGCCTCGGGGTCGGATCGCTCTCGGAAGCGTCAAGTAACCTGAGTCTCTGGACCCCGACTTCGGGCACCTACGTCCAGCGGGCTGTTTCCAGGCCTCCTTGGGCCTGCGGTTCGGGAGACTCGCTCGACCCACTGCCCATCCGGGCTCGCGACACGCACCACCAGCTACTCGGAACATGTCGCGGCCCGGAATGAGTCGGTTCCCGCCAAATCGGTGTCGTCGGGCCCCTCCTTACAGGATGATGCGTCAGTGTTGAACGGGCCGTGGATGCGTGTCAACGCAATCGCGATTGACACGTAGCTGCGAGGTAGACCTTTCAAAGCAACTTTGGGGTGCCTACGACTCGTGGCCCAGTGAGGGTGCGAGGTACCGATCAGGGACGAAACTCAGTCGGGCAACTGCGCTTTCCGGGCCTCGGCCGCCAGGGACTGGGCATACTGTCGGGAGAAGCCGAAGTGACGCTGCGAACTCGGTGAGGCTCATGTCCTCCTCGAGACAGCACGAATGCATGAGGGCGACGCGCCAGGCGCGACGACGCTCGACGAACTGCCTGAACGCCTTGTCCAGAGAGTCCCGGATCTGTTTGGTGGGAAGATTGCGGACGGCATACGCCGCCCCCGCCGAGGTCGTGAGCTTGTCCTCGACGGTTCGTACAATCTCGAGCTGGATTGCGATCTCGGACCGGAGCTCTTCTGCCGCCATCCGTAACTCTCTGAACTCCTCGATCGCCATGATCCAACACTAGGGGATCTGCGCTCAAGGTTTCCTACCGAGTCATCGTCGGTTCGGACCCGTGCAGGCCGGAACCCATCTTCGGCGGGGAACCAGGTGTATGGATACGAAGGACGAAATCCGACGCCACGCCCCCAACTCTGGAAGATGACCTCAGGGGCGGGCCAGTCAAGCGACTCCCGGAGTGGCCAACGCCTACGCGGGTCCGGACCTGGTGCTCTCCGAGCCGTTTTGGACTGTGCGCACCGGCAAGGTGCGCACGGACAAGCCTGAAGCAGTCACCCGGTGCTGAGGTGTGAACGCTTCGCCCTCGTGGCCGGGCTGGCTCATGATGTCGGGTAGGACGGGGGATACCCGGGCGTTCGGAGCTCAGGGCTCAGACCTTCTGGCCGCCAGCTCACCCGCCCACCTGTGGACGAGCGAGCCCCAGAGAGCCACCCTCTGATCGATGTTGGGCTGGTTGAAGTTCCCCACCCTGGCTTCGACAATGTTGCTCAGGGCCATCACGACGTCCTCAAGGGCTCGCACTCTGTCTTCGACTGTCATCTCCATGGGCTCATCGTGACGGGCGTGCCGTAGCGGTGCAACAGTGGTGCCGGAATCCGTGTCCGGACGTGTCGGCGGGCGTTTCTCGGAAGTTGCTGAGGCCCGGGAGGTCCCGTCTGATTGGTCGCCGTGGCCGGGGTCCCGACAACCACGTGGTCCGGACGACCATCACCGGTGCGAACGACCATGCCGAGCGGTATGCCGTCACGCCACGTGTTCGCCCCGGAAGCCGATCGTCTTGTCGGAAGAATTGAACGCCCCGGGCACGGGCTGCCGAGCGGTGCTGGTCCGTCCCGGCCCGGCGATGCGAGCATCGGGTCTCCGCACGACGCCCCGGCCACCCCATCGAATCAGCCTTTCCCCGGGGCGGGTGGAGCGTGACCCGGGGGAGGAGCGCCAGCTCATCCGGGAAGAACTCCCAGGTACATCAGGGTGCTGTCGCCGTCTTCGTCGGCACGCCTCGGATGTGCAAGTCTGGGTCGGCGAGGTGCCGGGGTACCAGGTGGCGGATGATGTCCAGATGGAGTGCAAGGGAAGTCGAATCGGTCACCGGCAGCCAGTTCGAGGCCGCTCATCGCCGGGAGGCCAGCGACGTCGCTGCCCTCGTCGATCAGCGGGATGCAGCGATCGAGGCCAACAAGGTCCTGAGCAGGCAGGTGGGTGCCCTGAGGGTCAGGTGCGCGGAGTTGCAAAACGAAGTCCACGATCTGCGGAGCAAGCGGAAGCGACGATAGGGGCCGGCAGCGGGTCGGCCTGGCGAGCAGCCCGAGGAGTCCGGTGGGATCGGAGACGCCTCCCGACGGAAGTCGGATCACACGGCGGAGGCTCAAGTTGCGGGGCGGTGTGAGGCGCGTGCCTCCGAGAACAGGTCCTGGGCTGGGTCGTGGCCCGGGTCGGACGTCACGGGGATCCCACCTCCATGGTCATCCAGCGCCCGTCCGACCCGGCCTCGGCGAGCTTGTGCCGCAGAGCCCCAGCTCCGGGAACGGTGCGGGACTTCCGTCGATGGGCCGATCGCTATTGGTCCTACTCCCATGGCCCGACCGGACCTACGATCGGGTCCGCAACCAAGGAGGGCAGCGGTGGGCACGGTGAAAGCAGTCATCGGATACGGCATTGGACTGGCGGTCCTCGGGGTCGTCCTCTCCTACGTGATCCGGGCTTACCTCAGGTTCAGCAAGGACTATGTCGCCAAGATGGCTCGACGGGACTCGACGAGACGGGAGCTCAGGGTCTCCGCCGACTATGCACGCACGTTCTTGGGCGCGACGCTCCATCCGGTCGACGACTCCATCGTCGGTGGTGTCGGGACTGGGTCCTCCACCGACCCCGGTGACAACGCGTCGGATCAACGTCCACACTTGACGCTGCTGGACCCTCCACCAACACCGGTTGCCCCCCCGCCGACCGGCGATGCGCTCATGACGATCACCACGGCGCCGTCGGCGGACTAAACGGGACGGTGCGTCGGACGGTTCCCTCTGGCCACTGCGAGCGAGGCGTTCCTGACCAGGCCGGACGCCCCCTGTGGCCGCCGCTGTGCCCGTCCCCGATGGCCTCTTGGACGGACGGCGCTCCTCGGCATCATCCGTGGCCCGGAGACGATCGATCGAATCGCCTGACCAGAAGACCCCGCATGCGTCAGGTCGACGCGCCAGCGTGCCATGGGTGGCGCCAACGACCGCTTGGAGGCGGCGTCGGCCGGCCGGCGATGTCGCTCCAACCAGACCCCCAAGGAGATCCCGGCCAACGCGGCGCCGGCCACCCAGACCCGACGCCGCCAATCGGGAAGCGTGGCCGCCCAGATCGGCCCATGGTCCAGCCCAGAGACGAATGGCTCTCGTCTCCCAGGACCTGTTGCGGTGTCCATCGACCTTCACCCGACTGCCCCGCTACCCCTCCTCTGTACAGAACAGACTCTACAAAAGAACGCGGAGAGTAGTCAGATGAACTCTTTGTGACAGCGAATGATCCGGGCGGGACCCGACACCGACGGATGGGCCCTCCTGTCGACGAGGGCGGGAATCCCGCCGGCCGGACAGCCGTCCGGCGACCCGGTGCGTGCGGGTAGGCCTCCGCCGACAGGGATGTACCAGCGGTCAGCGGCGCCTCGTCCCTGCTCCGACCTCGCCGCTCCGTCAGTCGGGCGGTGCCGGCCCGGCCGTCCGTCAGGGATCGGATCACACAGGAACCGGCGCGCCCCGTGGCGATGTGTTCAACTGCTCGCAGCGGCGGCAAATGTCCGCCGCACAAGCGAGGCGGACATGACACTCGGAAACGTCCGAAGCCCGGTTTCGGTGATCCTGCTTTCGATCGTCACACTGGGGATCTACAGCCTGTACTGGCAGTACGCCAGCTTCAAGGAGATGAAGCTGGCGTCAGGTGAGGGCATCGGCGGCGGCTTGGGTCTGCTCTTCGCCATCCTTCTCGGGGTAGTCAACATCTTCCTCTTGCCCCATGAGGTCGGCCGGCTCTTCTCTCGTGAGGGCAGGGAGGCCACGATCTCAGCGGTCACGGGATTCTGGGTCCTGATCCCCTTCGTCGGCTGGATCATCTGGGTCGTCAAGACGCAGGGCCACCTCAACCAGTACTGGGAAGCACAGCGAGCGGTCGCTGCCTGACGAGGGAGTGCTCTGCGCTCCACGAAGCGACGCTCCGTCGTCGAGACCCGTCGGCCGGGGGCACGCAACGAGGACACCCCTGACCAGGGATGAAACCGTCACAGCGTCCCGGCCGGACCTGGCCGCCAGCAGTCGGCCCGAGGTGCTCGGTCCGCCGGGCCGGCTCCAATCGCCGATGCGACCGACCTCGGAGCGCACCAACCCGACGGGCGGCGCCACGGGGGAGGGAACCGGGAGGCGCCGGCACTGCACCCCGGCGCGGGCCGGACGGATAGGTAGGGAGGCCCAACTCAGCCCCCCTCCGTTCTGACCGTCCAGGGTTGCCTCCCCGTTGCGCCGTCCTGCCCGGCCCGTCGGTCTCCAAGTGCACACAGCTCACACGACCACCGGCGCCGACGAACCCTTCTCGAATGCTTCTTGGGCACCGCGTACCAGCTGAAGGGCGATGTCGGGACCAGTCAGGGTCTCCAGCCACCGAACGACCGCGTCCGGCCCTCCGGTGGACGCGGAAAAGGCGGTACGGACCAGTTGTCCGTTCGAGTCGGTGATGCCGAGCCACCAACCGGGCACCACCAGCTCTGAAGCGTCGTAGAACCGGAGGTCATACCGGCTGGCAGTCGCCTGACAGGTGACGTGCACTCGTGCCTGCGTCATGGAGCTCCCACTCTGACCTCGAGACGGAGGGAGTCGAGCTCTCTGCCGCCGAACTGGTCCCGTTGTACCGTCCGGCAGGGAACAGGCGTGTCACAGACGGATGAACTCTTCGCGAATCGGGGCGTCCCCAGTCAGGTGGCCGGTCGGACCGCCAACCGGCCGGGCACGATGCAGGGCCACCGCCCCAGGCTGACCCCTGTGACCGACGTGTGCCGCCCCGGTCCGCACTGGCTCTCGCCCAACCGGTTCCCGCCGGCGGCCCGGTACCGCAACCCTGGGACCATGCAAACAGCCACTGAGCAGCCGGTACGGGCATCGATCAGGTCGGCACGGTCGGAGCGGGTCGGCTGTCCGGCTGCCGCCGGGGGCCGTGGGGATCCAGACCGATTCGTCGCTGTACCGCCGACCGCAGCCAGGAGTGGGAACGCAGGTGGTCCCGACTTCGAACCGTGCGGACCGCTACTCTCGATGCCGCCCCCATCACACCTGCCTCCCCTGCCCCTCGTAGGTGGGGGTGGTGGGGGCACATTCGCTCGCCGTCGGCGGACCGCCCAGACGAAGCCCACCTGCTCCCTCCGTCACCGTTCGCGTCTCGAACAACCTCGGCAACGGGTGCCGGGCACGACCTGGTGGGCACGTCGCCACGCCCCACCGCCATCGGCGGCCCCGGGCCGCGCCCGACCGGGAAGTGCTGACCATCGGCACCACCCGGCTCCGCCGCATCCATGCGCCGGCCCTGCACGGTTGGGTGCCCGGCGGAGGTTCGGGCACGCCGGAGCGCCGCCCCGGTCGCCGCCGCTACCCTGGGTGCGTGCCGGGTCCTGCAGGCCTGCCCCTCGTCAGGGCCCGGCGCTCATGCGGCCCCTGGGTCGCCGGCGGACCGTGTCGTGCACGAGCATGCCCTTGCCCCGGCGCCCGGACCCGAGTGGGTGGGAGAGGACGGCATCCGCCGGGTCGTGGCGTAGACTGCGACTCGGCGTGGCAGCCAGGACGCTGGTTGGTGGGACAATCCATCGGAGGGGGGCAGTGTGAAGCGTCAGTGGGCTCAGGAGTGGCAGCGATGATTCACATTGCGACCGTCCACCACAAGTCGGATCAATGGATCGACATCCAACTCCACTATCTTCGCCTGCACCTGCATGAGCCCTATCGGGTCGTGGCGAATCTGGAATCCGTCCCGGGCCACCACGACGACAAGTTCGACCAAGTGGTGCCGGCCCGGGGTCGGCATCCGGGCAAGCTCAATCTCCTGGCCTCCCGGATCGTCGCTGATGCCGAACCGGACGATCTCATCATGTTCCTCGACGGCGACGCCTTTCCTGTAGCCGATCCCATGCCTACGGTCCGCAAAGCGCTGGACGAGTCGATACTTGTCGCCGTCCGGCGTGCGGAGAACAACGCCGACCGACAGCCCCACCCCTGTTTCAGCGTCATGCGGGTAGGGGACTGGGACGCGCTCCGCGGGGACTGGTCACCGGGCCATTGCTGGACGAACGACCGCGGCCAGATCGTCACCGACACCGGCGCAAATCTGCTCGATAAGTTGGAGAGGGCCCACGCTCCGTGGACCCCCCTTGCCCGGTCCAATCGGGTGAACCCACACCCCCTGTGGTTCGCTGTCTACGGAGGCATCGTCTACCACCACGGGGCAGGGTTCCGAGACCCGATGTCCAGGAACAAGGCCGACGCCCGGGTCCGACCTCCGACCGATCATGGTCATTTCCGAGTCGTTGGAAGCACCATCCGGCACGCTCGGAAGGCACAGGACAAGGTGTGGGGATACCGGCAGATGCAGGCCAACCGCCGACTTGGCGACGAGATCTTCGCCAAGCTCGAACGGGACCCGAAGTTCTATCTCGAGTTCCTGTAGACGGGGATTGACCGCTGGCGGGCGCGTGTGGGCGACTGAAGGCTCTCGTCCCGCCACCGACGGCGGCCCGACGGCGGGTCTTTCGGAGGGACCTGCGCACGGTCTGGCCGTCCGCGCCGTGAGGACACCGGTTCAGCAGCGACGATGACACGGAAGTGCCGGTGCGGCGATCAGCCGTCCCCGACCGGCCGACGCGCCCAGCAACAGAGGATCTCGTCGCTCTCCTGGTGAGCCATCCGCATCACTCTTGCTGCCCCGCTCAGGGCGGCGGCCCGGGCCGCGGCCTGAGGCCGCAGCGGGACGGGACGGTTTGGAAGTCGCCTCCCTTCTTGCTCCTCGGTCATGAACGTGGACTCCCACCGGTACGCACTGAGCGGCCTGGCTCCGAACGAATCCGAGGACAGCTCCGTGACCTCCAATCCGGCGGTACGGAGCGCACGCCTCACGGTATCCGGGTCGAACAGCCACAGATGACGGGGCGTCTCGAGCGGGAACCAGTACGGGCCGCAGTGACGAGCAGCGAGACTTGAGATATTCGGTGTCTCGAGGTAGAGGGTGCCCCCTGGCCGCAGGTACTCGTACGCCGTCTTCAGCGTGCCCACCGGGTCCCAGACGTGTTCGATCACGTGGGTCATGCGGAGATAGTCGAGCGATCTCGGCGGCACCGGGGCGCCCTCCAGCTCGCCCACGTGCACGGTGATGCCTCGAGCGGCCGCCGATCGGCTGGCCGACATGCTGATATCGACCCCGTAGACGTCCCAGCCGTGGCGCTGGAGGACGGCCAGGAAGGCTCCGTTTCCACAGCCGACATCGAGGGCCCGGCCACCGGGGACGTAGTGAGGAAAGCCGCGAGCTCCGTACGTCACCCGCTTCAACAGCCCCTGGCTCGTGATGTGGCGGGTCAATGCCGCGACCGGCCGGGGCGGACCGTCGCCCGGATAGCCCAAGGAGGTCAGTGCGGCTGATCGGGCTCGGCCTTGCAGACGGGCACGGATGCTGCTCGTCCCCGGGGATGACTGGTCCCTCGGCGTCTCCGGCCGATAGGCGTAGTAGGTGTCGTCCGGATAGTAACGGCCGAGGACGTGGCGAGCAGGCCGGGGAGACAGGCGAACCAGACCGCACGTCGTGCACCGGACGAGCGAGAAGCGGCCCGGAAACCCGTGGAGGCGATCCCACGTGACAAACATCTGCTCGACCCCAGACTGGCCGCACAGGCAACACGTAGGAACTTCCTCGGTATCGAGGATCTCCTCGGCCATTTCGCCCCCTGGGCGCTCCTCGTCGGCGGACCTCGATCGCTTCGCTCCGGGAGGCTCCATCGGCGACAGTATCCATCAGGAACCGCGGAGATGCGAACGGCGGGAGCCACGGTGGAGGGGGAGGGATCACGCGCCCGATGCCGTGATCGACGACCACGGGGCGCATCACCGACCGGACGGACACCGTGGCCGCAGAGCGGTCTCGGAGGTTGGGGGCGTCACCGTCGACCGGTGCGCCGCCGTGAACCTGGCGTTGGACATCGGTCCGGAGACCCCTAGGCCACCGGCGGTGTCCGGGGCTTCACCGGCCTGACCGGACTCCTCCTCGAGGCGTTGCCCCCACCAAGGACCTTCCGGGCCCCGCTTCGGTCGACGCATCCCCGGCTGGCGATGGCTGGGCTGCTGGGACGCCACCGGGCCGACCGGACGGCCGGGCCGGAGTGGCAATCACTACAGAGGGAGGCGGAACTGGCCGACCACTACGGGAGGACAGGTCGTCGACGGCCCCGAGGGGCGGAAGGATCGGCATGAGAGGGATCGCACAGCACCGTCTGGTCTCCGTGGTCGCCGTCGTGGCCATGATCCTGCTGGCCACGGCACCCCTGATCGGGGCTACCGGCGACGCCCAGCCCGCCCTCTCCGGTCCCGGTGCCGTCCGACCAGCACTGAGCGCGTCGTCACCCGAGGGCATGTACGCCTACTACTACCTGTGGTGGGACACGCACCATTGGCAGACGACCCTCGGACCCAACTACCCGTTCGGACAGTCGCCCCTCCCCGCTGCCCGCCTCCCTGGATGCCACCGGGTGCAATCCCACCAGTCTCTACAGCGGCAACATCGAGACCGATGCTCCCGATGCCCTGTTCTCCGCCGATGACCCGTCCCAGGTGACCTACGACGTCCAGAGTGCCATCGCCGCCGGTCTGTCCGGCTTCGCGGTGGACTGGTACGGCACCGGATCGGCCACCCAGACCCCCGCGTCCAACAGCGAGGACCGCCGACTCGGCCTGCTGGTCCAGGCGGTCGACCAGGCCCAGGCCGAGGGGCATGACTTCCATCTCTGGCTCTCGTACGAGGCCTCCTCGACGGGACTGACCCAGCCGGCCATCAGCGGAGACCTCTCGTACCTGACCAGCCAGTACGGAAACGATCCCGCCTTCGACCGCAGTAACGGCGGCAGGCCCACCTTCATCTGGGTGGGCTCCTACAAGTACGCCCTCCCGGTGGTGGCGGCCATCAGCACCCAGTTCCGGTCGGCGTGGTACTTCGTCGGGGGCTACCAGTGGAACCAGTGGAACGACTCGGTGGCTCCCTACTTCGACGCCGACAGTCCCTACTGGTCGAGCCAGGACCCGGTCAACAACCCCCAGAGCTTCCAGCAGCTCGAAGGCCTGGCCGCCACGCTCCACGCCCAGGGGAAGAAATACTTCGCGCCGCTCGCCCCGGGCTTCGACCGGCAACTGGACGGTTCTGCCACCTGCGTGCCCCGGGACAACGGGGCCACTCTCCAGGCCCTCTTCGACGGGAACGCCGCCGGCGACCCCGACGGTTGGCTCCTCATCTCGTGGAACGAGATCACCGAGGGCACCTACGTGAGCCCGGAACTCCAGCGTTACGGGGGCGCCTACGGCGGTCCCGGCGGCTACGTGCACGATCTGATCACCGGCTCGGCCTTCGGCAGCGTGGGTTCGGGGCCCGGCTGCGGATCCGCCAGCAATCAGGCCGCACCGGGTACGTCGGTGGCCGTCGCCGCCACCTCGGGGCCGGGTGGCTGCCCCGGCTACTGGGAGGTCGACGCGGCTGGCCAAGTCCGGTCGTTCGGGGGCACCGCGGACCTGGGGTCCCTCGCCACGGTGCCCAATGCGCCCATCGTCGGGATCACCGCCACCCCCGACCATGAGGGCTACTGGCTCCTCGGCGCCGACGGGGGCGTGTTCAGCTTCGGCGACGCCGGGTTCTTCGGCTCCACCGGCGGCTTCCACCTCAACGCACCGGTCATCGCCATGACCGCCACCGCCGATGGTGCGGGGTACTACCTGGTGGCCGGGGACGGCGGGGTGTTCGCCTTCGGTGACGCGGTGTTCCGCGGCTCGACCGGCAGCATCCGCCTCAACGCCCCGGTGGTGGGCATGGCCGCCACTCCCCGAGGAGACGGGTACTGGCTGGTGGCGGCCGATGGCGGGGTCTTCTCCTTCGGCGCACCGTTTCTGGGGTCAATGGGAGGCACCCGCTTGAATCAACCGGTGGTGGGCATCACCGCCGACCCGGCCGGGCGGGGCTACCGGATGGTGGCGGCCGACGGTGGGATCTTCTCCTTCGGCGCACCGTTCTACGGTTCACTCGGTGGCACCTCCATCTCGGCCCCGATCCGCACCATGGCCACCTCCCTGGACGGCAACGGCTACTACCTGATGGGCGGCGACGGCGCCCTCTATGCCTTCGGCGACGCTCCCTATCTGGGCCGGGCGGTGCACTGACCCGGCCGGCGGAGCGGCCACCGCACCGGCCCCTCGACGTCAGTGGTTCATGCGGCCGTCCCGTAGGCCGGCCACGGTCCTGTCCGACTGCCGAGGGGAATCGGCCCCTCTCGGGGGATGGGACCGACCCGATGCCCCACTCGCCCGGTCGGCGGCGGCGTGGTAGAACCCGCCCATGGCTACCGAGACCGAAGCGGTGTTCGCCGAACTCTTGGCTGAGCTGGGCATCCAGCACCGGCGCCTGGTCGATCAGCTCACCGGTCCGGACGACGAGCAGAGTCTGCTCGAGGCCCACAAGTGGCTGCTTTCGATCCTGCAGGTGGCCACCGACACCCAGGTGTGGGCGGACACGTCGCACCCTCGCTTCGTGGACATCGTCGGGCCCTACAAGAAGTGGGGCGGCGACAATGCCGACGCCTTCTACTGCTTCGCCCCGGTGGATCCGGCCCGGACCTACCGGGTCGAGGTGACGCCCGGCGATGCCGTCTACCTGTCCCTGACCGTCTACGGCGGGCCCGACGACGGGCACTACTCGGAACGCATCGTGGGCAGCCTCAACAGCCACCAGGCGCCTCCCGATCACGACGGCGTGATCCGGATGGTCCTCTCGCCCGACCCACCGGGACCGGGCGTCCCGTGGATCAAGCTCGAGCCGGACGCGGTGGCCATCGTCACCCGCGACTACCTGGCCGATCCCAAGCACCATCGACGGGCGACGTGGACCATCACCGCCGCCGACCCGCCGGCCACCGTCGCCCAGGACGACGCCGACCTGGCCCGGCGGTTCCGTGCCGCCCTGACCTGGGTGCGGGACCAGTCGGCCATGGTGCCCTTGACCATGGGGGAGCCCAACCGCATCGACCCGCCCTACCCGGTGCCCACCACCACCTTCGGTTGGGCGGCCGGGGACGCGGCCTACGCCATGGGTACCTACGACCTGGCCGACGATCAGGCCCTGGTCCTACGCGGACGGTCCCCGTCGTGCGTCTTCTGGAACCTGTGCCTGTGGAACCCCTTCCTCCACACCTACAACTACGACTACGAGCGGGTCACCATCAACGGCACCCAGGTGCAGTACCAGCCCGACGGCTCCTGGGAGATCGTCATCGCCCCCCGGGATCCGGGCCATCCCAACTGGGTATCCACCGCCGGCCACCACCGGGGCTGGGTCTGGTTCCGGTGGTTCCTGCCCGACGACACCCCTGATCAGCCGTCGTCCGAGGTGGTGGCGATGCCGTCCCTGGCATGACCGGCGCCGACCGACCGGCGCCCATCGCCATCGACGACCTGGTCCAGCCGCGGTTCAGCGACGAGGTGCGGGCCATCCTCGACCTGATGGCGGTGGCCGGAACGGACGTCGACCTCCGGCCCGAGACCCTGATGGCGACGGCGGCCGCCGAGACCGGCCTGAGCGACTTCGGGCCGGGTGACTTCGTGCACCGCCTGGAGGTCCTGTGCCGTGCCCTCCAGGACGAGGCGGACCTGAACCCCGCCGGCCTGCTGGCCCAGTCCCTGCTCCTCACCGGCCTGCTGCGGAACCGCCTCCTCCTCGAGGACCTGGTCGCCCGTCACCCCGAGATCCTGGCCGAGACCGTCGCCAGCCCCATCATCATCTGCGGCCTTCCACGCACCGGGACCACCCATCTGCACAACCTGATGTCGTCCGACCCCGGCCTGCGGTCCCTGCCCTACTGGGAGAGCCTCGAACCGGTCCTGGCCGAGGCCGAGCGTCCCGCCCAGGGCCAGGACGACCCGCGCCGGGCTCGGTGCGAGCAGGCCCTCTCCTTCGTGAACACCGCCATACCGGAGTTCAAGCGGATGCACGAGATGACCGTGGACCACGTGCACGAGGAGATCCAGCTGCTGGCCATGGACGTCTCCTCGATGCTGTTCGAGACCATCGCCCCCATGCCCACCTGGCGCGACGACTACCTGGCGCGCGACCAGCGGCCGAGCTACGGCTACCTCAAGAAGGTCCTCCAGGCGCTGCAGTGGCTGCGCGGCGGGACCCGTTGGGTGCTCAAGTCACCCCAGCACCTCGAACAGTTCCCGGTCCTGCTCGACACCTTTCCCGACGCGACGTTCGTCGTCACCCACCGCGACCCGGTCTCGGTGACCGCCTCCATGGTGACCATGCTCGGCTACTCGGCCCGGCTGGGGCAGGACCGGGTCGACCCCGTGCGGATCGGGGCTTACTGGACCGACCGGCTGGAGCGAATGCTGCGGGCCTGCGTCCGGGATCGTGACCTGCTCCCGGCCGACCGCACCATCGACGTGCGGTTCGACCAGTTCATGGCCGACGATCTGGGCATGGTCCACCGCATCTACGAGCTCTCCGGCCAACCCGTCACCCACCGATCGGAGACGGCCATGCAGGACTTCATGACGAACCATCCCCGTGGCCGCCACGGTGGGGTCCTCTACGACCTGGCCGATTTCGGCATCGATCGCCGCCGGCTGCGGTCGTCCATGTCCTTCTACGTCGACCGCTTCGGGGTGACCACCGAGGGCTGACGGTTCGTCGGAGTCAGTCGGATGGATCGTCCAGGTCGGCGACGGCCGAGATGGCGGCCTCGACGGCCCGCTCGGTGGCCAGACGGGCGTCCTTGGCCATCCGGGCCATGGCCGGGATCCGGCCGGGGTGCTTGTCCATGTAGGCGGCCACGGCCTTGGCGTTGGGCGTACCGTCCTGGTTGCTCAGGCGGAACACCTCCTCGTCGACGCTCCCATCCGTGGCCCGATCGCTGATGGCCCGGATCACCGACCACGGGACCCCGTGCTGCTGGCAGACGGCGGCCACGGCCGCGGTCTCCATGTCCAGGGACACCACGCCGCTCGTCGCGCATCCCGGCCAGCCGGTCGGGGTCGGTGATCAGCGAGTCGGACGTCCACATGGTGCCGCGCGGCGTCTCCGGGCCCAGGGATTCGGGTCGGTATTCCGTCCCGGTGGCCCCGTCGACCACCACCGCGGGCCGGATCAGCGTCCCGATGGGTGTCTCGTCATGGATGGCCCCGGTGATGCCCACCACCACCACCCTGGCCACGGGGGTGTGGTCCAGCAGTCGCTCGACCCCGGCGGTGGCCAGTTCCGTGCCCATGCCGGTGACGATGGCCACCACCGGTCGCTGCCCGAGGCGACCGACCCAGGTCGACGCACCGTCCACCGACTCCTCGCGGAGCGAGAGGGCCTGGGTGAGCGGGACCAGCTCCATGGGCATGGCGAAGACGAAGGCCACCGGAGCGGGCATCAGGCCTCCCGACCTGACCGGCCGGCCGGCCCCGGCCGGTCGGCGGAGGCGAAGCTCAGGGTGAGCAGCGCGCTGGCCACCAGGAGATCGGCGTGGCCCCGGTCGTGGACCCGGATCTCGATCACTCCCTGG
This sequence comes from uncultured Acidimicrobiaceae bacterium, assembly GCA_963812525.1. Lineage (GTDB taxonomy): Bacteria > Actinomycetota > Acidimicrobiia > Acidimicrobiales > RAAP-2 > Bog-756. The sequence goes on along the minus strand of CAWEVL010000011.1, from coordinate 562,778 downwards.
CGTCGGCCGACCCGGAGGGGCACGGCGGCGGCCCGGAGCGGTCCCCGGGTGGCCGCGGCCAGGTAGCTCAACGACACCGCGGAGGTCACCACGCTGCGACCGCTGGCCTCCACGGCGGCGTAGGCACCGGCACGATCGACCAGGCTGGCGATCAGGCCGCCGTGGACGGCACCGACCGGGCCCCTCATCTCCTCGGTGATCTCGAGCTCCACCACGTGGGCGCCACCCTCGCGGTAGGTGCGGTGGGGGAGCCGGTCGAGGAGTGCACATCCCATGGACATGGCGTCATGGTAGGGGGGACGGAGCGGGGCGGTCGGATCCTTCGGCCCGGAACCTCCGATCGGCGCCGGCGCTCACGGTCCCGGTCCGGCCACTAGCGTCTCCGGACGCCACCCGCCGGTCCGCCTGCTCGAGACCGACCGTCCCCGTCGACGGGTGGTCCGGGTCCGACGGGGGAGGTAACCAGGAGGGAGGATCACGCCATGGGACTGCTCGAGGGCCAGCGGGCCGTCGTGACCGGAGGTGCGTCGGGTATCGGTCGGGCCACCGCCCACCGGATGACCGAGGAAGGGGCCAGGGTGGCGGTCGTCGATATCGACGGCGAGGCGGCCGGCGAGTGCGCCCGGGACATCGGGGGCACCGCCCACGCGGCCGACGTGTCCGATCCCGACGGCCTGCGGGAGGCGTTCGATGCCGCCGCCGCGGCCATGGGCGGCATCGACATCCTCTACAACAATGCCGGGATCGGGAGCATGTCCCCGCTGCACGAGTGGGATCCCGAGGAGTGGAACCGGTTGGTGGCGGTCAACCTGACCGGGGTGTACCTCGGGTTCCGGGCCGCCGTGCCCCACCTCCTGGCCTCGGGTGGCGGCAGCATCGTGTCCACCGCCTCCATCAGCGGCACCCGGCCGGCTGCCGGGGAGGCCCCGTACTCGGCGGCCAAGGCGGGCGTCGCCGCCATCACCGCCTCGGCGGCCCTGGAGTACGCCCCGGACATCAGGGTCAACGCCGTCTCCCCGGGGATGATCGAGACCGCCCTGACCGCCCCGCTGCTCCAGCTCGTCCCCGACGCCCGGGAACGGTACCGGCGCACCACCCCGATGGGCCGCATCGGACAGCCCGAGGACATCGCCGACGTGGTGGTCTTCCTCTGCTCGGACCTGGCCCGGTTCATCACCGGACAGAACCTCGTGGTCGACGGGGGGATGACCCTGCACGGTTCCGGGGTCGACGGGATCTTCGAGCAGCTCTTCCGGCCGTGAGCCGCCGGTGGTCGGCGACGTGGTTCAGCCGTACATCAGCGAGCCCGGCGTGGTCAGGAGCTGCCCGGTCTCCAGCCACGTCTTGAGCCCCGAGAGGATCATGGGCCAGCCGCCGTAGAGCTCGTCGTTGGCCCCGTCCCGGAGCTGGTCGTGCGTCACGGTCAGGTGGCAGGAGTCGCCCACCGGCTCGACGGTCCAGGTCACCCTGGAGGGCCCTTCACGCTTCACGTCCTCGCTCCACAGGGCCGTCATGGTGTGGACGAGCCGGCGAGGAGGGTCCACCTCGAGGACTTCGCCCTCGCCGAGCACCAGCCCGGCCGTCGGGGCGCGCATCTCGAGGGTCGACCCCGGGGTCCACGCCGACTCGATCCGGGCACCGAAGTTGTACTTGCTCCGGATCTCCGGGTCGGTGATGGCCTCCCACAGGCGCTCCGGCGTGGTGTGGATGTAGATCTCGAAAACCTTCTCCATGGTGTTCTCCAGTCGTTGTTTGAGGTCGCTGAGGACGGCGACCCAGGGTTCGGTGTACTTGTCGATCCACCGGTCGTGGATCAGGCGGATCGGCACGGGGTTGAGGAAGTGCAACTTCTCCCGACCCGAGCGCCGGGTGGCGACGAGTCCCGCCTCCTCCAGGACCCGCAGGTGCTTCATGACCCCGAAGCGGGTCATGTCGAGCCCCGCCTCCAATTCGGTGAGCGTCTGCCCGTCCCGTCGGTACAGGGCGTCCAGCAGGAATCGCCGGGTGGGGTCCCCGAGCGCCTTGAACACCTGGTCGTCTGAGGCCACGCCAGCCATATTATGTGACTAATTGGTCACATGTCAACCGTCCGGACGGCGGGAGGCGAGGAAGGGGAGGAGCGGCGGGTCGGCACGACAGGAGCCGCGGTGGCCACGAGCGTCGAAGGTGCCGACTCGACCCGACACGTCAACGGACGGCCCTGCCCGGCCAGTCCGCCGGCGTGTGGGAACCCTTGGGGCAGGGCGAGCGAGATCCCGCCAACCGTGCCCAGGGCCGAGAACGTTCTACCCGCGTCGGACGCGGAATTTCGGTCACCCCGACGAGAATTCGGCATCTGCTAGAAACCGGTGATGCCGACAGGACCGGAGCACCGGAGGGCCTTGGTCACCGGGGCCACCCGGGGCATCGGCAAGGCCACCGCCGTGGCGCTGGCCGAACACGGGTGGGACGTGGCCGTGACCGGGCGTACCCGCCGGGCCGGTGAGGGTCGGGACGACTCCGACACCGGCCGGGGGCGTCTGCTCCCCGGGAGCCTCGAGGAGACGGCCGCCCTGGTCCGGGCCCAGGGGGGCGAGTGCCTGGAGCTCGTCGCCGACCTGCTCGACCACGCCGCCCTGCACCGGGCCGTCGACCAGGTCCTCGAGCCGGTGGGGCGGCGTGGACCTGCTGGTCAACAACGCCGTCGACACCGGTCCCGGGAGCATGGTCACCGTCCTCGACCTCACGGTGGCCCAGCTCGAGGCCAAGCTGCAGGCCAACGTGGTGGCCCCGGTCCTGCTGGTCCAGGCGGTGCTGCCCGGCATGGTGGCCGAGGGCGGCGGCATCATCGTCAACGTGACCTCCCATACGGCCACCGCCGATCCTCCCGCGCCGGTGGGAAGGGGGGGCTGGGGCCTGGGCTACGCCGCCTCCAAGGCCGCCTTCCACCGGATCGCCCCCCTGGTCGCCGTGGAGCTGGGCGAGCGGGGCGTCCGGGCCTTCAATGTGGACCCGGGCTACGTCGAGACCGAGCGCCAGCAGGTCAACGCGGCGGCGCTGGGTCTGGTGGGCCACTACACCGGGGCGCCCCCGTCGGTGCCGGCTGCGGCCATCGCCTGGTTGGCCGACCACGCCGAGGAGATGGAGAACGGCCAGACGGTGCGGGCCCAGAAGCTGGCCCTGACCCGGCAGCTCCATCCCGAGTGGCGCCCGGACCGGTAGGCGCTCCGACCGCGGCGCTCGCTGGCGACCCACGTCCCTCCGGTCAGCCCGCGGGCACGACCTCCTCGGATGCCACGGGAACCCCGCCGCGGTAGTGGACGGTCCGGTCCCGGATCGAGGGGATCCGGGCCCCGCCCAGCATGGCCCCGGTCAGGTTGAGCGGATCGGCCCCGGCGACCTCGACCTCGGCCCCGCGGCCAGGGTCGCGGCGTACGTCGGCCAGCAGGGATGCCGCCTCGGGCGAGGCGTACTGCTCGCCCGAGATGCCGGCCACGAACCGCCCGCCCAGGACCTCGCCCCGGGCCTCCAGCCGCCGGAGGGCCCGCACCACGTCCCGCCAGGGGATCCGGTACGACTCCCGCGTCCACAGCTCCCAGGCCACCACGCCCCAGCGGGCCAGCAGCTGCCAGGCCACCGCCTCGGCCAGTTCCTCGACGGCCGGCCCTCCGTGCGGCCCGGTCCCGGTGGCGTCGGGTCGGGGCAGCAGGGACCAGCGGCCCTCCCCGACCCCGGTGCCGACCAGGGCCCGCCGGCGTCCGAGGGCCGAGCGGCGGCCCGCCCCGGGCGCGCGTGGTCGGCCGGCGTCGGCGGGCCGACAGGAGGGAGCGGACCGCCGAGAAGGCGTCGGCGGTGACGATGCCCCGGGCCACCAGGTCCCAGAGCCCTTCGTCGACCTCGGTCTCCAGTCGGCCGGCGGCCGAGGCCAGCTCGGATCGGAACCTGGCCCCCTCGGACCGGAGGGCCGCCGAGGACGTCGGCCGAGGCACCGGCGGTCGGTTCGACGACCTCCCGGTCGGTCCGGACGGCGGCCAGCATCCAGGCCAGGTCGGGTCGCGTGACGAGGGCCAGCGGGGTGGCGGAGGAAGGCGTGGCCGAGCCCCGACGCCCGCCCGGCGGGATGCTGCGGTTGAGCCCGAGGGCCTCGGGGGCCACCGGCCCTTCGGCGGGGGTCCCGTCCGGTCGCGGGGACAGCCGGCCCCAGGCCACCTCGCCGGCCAGACACAGCTCGTCGAGCCACCGGGGGTCGTAGCCGGCGACCCGAGCCGGCAGCACGTGGCGCTCCCACTCGCCGGCGGCCACCTCGAGGCCCTGCAGCTGCTCGATCACCGAGAGCAGCCCCGAGCCGACCCTCGGCCTGGGTGCCCGGGGCCACGTGCTGCCAGCAGGCGGCGAAGCGCACGAAGTCGGCCATGCTGGCCGGCTCGACGTGCCGGCGGCGGCGGCCCCGGCTGGCGGCGTGCAGGCGGACCAGCAGGTGCCGGGCGCACCAGCGCCCGTCGGGGAGCTCGATGGCCGAGCCGGCCGCCTCCAGGCGGGCCAGGCCGGTGCGGGCCCGGGCCACGGTCACCGGGGCCCCGCGGACCGAGCCGGTCGGCAGCGGGCCCGTCGGCCACCAGCTCCTCGACGGTCACCGGGCCGGCCACGTCGAGGTGGCCGCCCACGCACTCGGCCAGCCAGGCGTCGTCCCCGGCCGTCGGGTCGGTCAGCGAGCGGTCGACGCCTTCGGCCACCTCCCGGCGCTCGGTGGCCGCCCAGCACCCGCCGACCAGGCCGGCCCGCCCGTCGGCGCGCAGGGCCGTCGAACCACTGCCGCCAGGCACGGGCACCGGCCGGCAGAGGACCAGCGAGAGCAGGAGATCGTGGAGCTCGTCGGCATCCCGGGGACGGGGCCGCACCTGGTCCAGCACCTCGGCCGCGGCCACCGGGTCGAGGGGGCCGAGCTCCGAGGCCGCCACCGGCAGCCCGGGTGGCAGCCCGTCGGGGCCCAGCGGTCCGAGGCCGCGCGGCACCGGCGACGGCCCGGGTCCGGCGCTCCTCGAGGGGCGCACCGTCGAGGAAGGTGAAGGGGCGCCCGGTCAGGATCCCGTGGGCCAGCGGCGACGGCTCCGCCGACTCGACGAAGTGGACGCGCGACCCGGCCGGCCTCCAGCTCGCCGCAGGAGGGACACCAGGCCGTCGGCGTCGAGCGGCTCGGTCAGGCAGTCGGTCACCGTCTGGCGCACCAGCACGTGGTCGGGCACCGGCACCGGACCCGGGCCGGCGTTCTCCTGACAGGCGGCCAGGGCCGGCCAGCTCGCGGCCAGGAGGTCCTCGGCCTCCATGCGCTGGAGGTGGATGGGCCGGCGCTGGCCGCCACGGGACCGCGGCACCACCAGCGCCCGGTTGAGGTTCCACCGCCAGCGGGCGGCCAGCATCGGGTGGGGCAGGACCGCCTGGGTCAGCACCTCGGTGACCGTGCCGCTCTGCAGCATGGTGGGCACCTGGGACAGCGGGAAGCTGTGCTGGGGCCCGAGGGAGAGCACCACGGTGTCGTCGTCGGCCGCCGCCTGCAGCTCGAAGTCGAACGACACGCAGAACCGCTTGCGCAGGGCCAGCCCGAGGGCCCGGTTGATGCGGCCCCCGTAGGGGGAGTGGACGATGAGCTGGGTGCCCTCGCTGTCGTCGAAGACGCGCTCGATCACCAGGCGGTCCCGGGTGGGGAGGGCGCCGAGGGCGGCCAGCCCGGCGCCCAGGTAGGCCACCACCTGGTCGGCCACCTCGGCCGACACGCCGGCCCGGCTCCGCACCAGCGCCCGGGCCCCGGCGCCGTCGCCGAGGGCCAGCAGCGGCTCGAGCTCGGCCCGCAGGGAGCCGACCTCCTCGGAGAGCTCGGCGGTCCGGGCCGGGGCCTCGCCCAGCCAGAACGGGATGGTCGGCGGCAGGTCGCCGGCGTCGATGACCCGCACCGTGCCCGTCTCCACCTTGACCACCCGCCACGAGTGGGTGCCGAGCAGGAAGATGTCCCCGGCGGTGGCCTCGACGGCGAAGTCCTCGTGCACCGAGCCCACGGTGACCCCGTCGGGATCGAGGACGACCCGGTAGTCGCCGGTCTCGGGGATGGCCCCGCCGCTGGTGAGGGCGGCCAGCCGGGCCCCGCGCCGGGCCCGGAGCCGGCCGTTGACGGCGTCGTGGTGGAGGTGGGCGCCCCGGCGGCCCCGGCCGGTCTGGATGCCCCAGGAGACCAGCTCGACCACCTCGTCGAAGGTCTCCCGCGACAGGTCGGCGTACGGCGCCGGCCCGGCGGACCAGGTCGTAGAGCGGTCCGACCTCCCACTCCTCGGCCGCCGCCACCTCGGCCACCAGCTGCTGGGCCAGCACGTCGAAGGGGGCCACCGGGCGGCTGGAGGAGGTCGAGGTGGCCGGCCCGCACCCCGGCCAGCAGCGCCGTGCACTCGACCAGCTCGTCGCGGGTCATCGGGATAGAGGCGCCCGGCCGGGGTGCCCTCGAGCTGGTGGTTGGCCCGTCCGACCCGCTGGAGGAAGGTGCCGATGGCCCGCGGGCGAGCCGATCTGGCACACCAGCTCCACCGGGCCCGACGTCGATGCCCAGCTCGAGCGAGGCGGTGGCCACGAGGGCCCGGAGGTCCCCGGCCCGCAGCCGCTGCTCGACGATGCGCCGGCGGGCCGCCGACAGGCTGCCGTGATGGGCGGCCACCTGCAGGGCGGCGTCGACGGGGTCGGCCGGCGGCCCGTCGCCGGCGGGGCCGTCCGGACCCCGCGTCCGGCGCTCGGGATCGTCGGGGCCCGAGGCGCAGGGCCAGCTGGTGGGCCACCCGTTCGGCCATCTTGCGGGTGTTGACGAAGACCAGCGTGGTGCGGTGGTCGCAGGACGTGGCCGGCGATGCGGTCGAGGACGTCGGACAGCTGGCCGCCGCTGGCCACCGCCTCGAGCTCGCTGGCCGGCAGCTCGATGGCCACGTCGAGGTCCCGGCGGTGACCGCAGTCCACGATGGTGGTCGGGCCGGCGGGCCGGATCCACGCCCGACAGCAGGCGGGCCACCACCTCGAGCGGGCGTTGGGTGGCCGACAGGCCGATCCGCTGCAGCCGTCCCGCCCCGGATGTGACCAGATGGTCGAGCCGCTCGAGGGTGAGGGCGAGGTGGGCCCCCCGCTTGTCCCGGGCCAGGGTGTGCACCTCGTCGACGATGACGGTGTGGACGCCGCCCAGCATCGCCCGGGACGAGGGGGCGGTCAGCAGCAGGTAGAGGGACTCGGGCGTGGTGACCAGCAGGTCGGGGGGTGAGCGGCGCATGGCGGCGCGCTCGGAGGCCGGCGTGTCGCCCGTCCGGACGGCCACCGAGAGGTCGGGGGCGGTGTAGCCCGGCCGTGCCGCCTCCGCGGCGATGCCGGCCAGGGGCACCTGCAGGTTCTCGTGGACGTCGGTGGCCAGGGCCCGCAGGGGCGAGACGTAGACCACGCCCGGACCGGGGCCCGTACCGGTGGCCGCCGGCCCGCCGTGCGGCCGCCCGGTAGGCGGCGTCGATGGCCACCAGGAACCCGGTCAGGGTCTTGCCCGTGCCGGTGGGGGAGGCCACCAGCACGTCCCCGCCCTCGGCGATGCGGGGCCAGGCGGCCCGCTGGGGCTCGGTCGGACCGCCGGGGAAGCGGCGCCGGAACCACCCGGCCACGGCCGGGTGGAACGTCCGCAGGATCGAGTCGGGGGGTAGCGCATCGAGGTCGGCCGGTGGAGACCCGGACCCCGCACCGGACGGGGCCGGGGGAGCATCGGACGCGACGAAGTCGAGGGGCAGGGGCTGGGCATCGGGCCCGGCGGGCCGGCGCCCGGCCCGACGGGTCGGCAAGGTGGTGGCCACGTGTCCATTCCACCCTAGAGGTGTGACACCGGGCACGGGACCGCCCGTCGTCCCACCGGGTCCGCCGCCTCGTCGCCGAGCGGGGGACCGCAGCTCAGTGGGGCACGGGGGCTCCGGCCAACGCCGCCGCCACACCCACGGCCGCCGCCCCGACCAGGACCTCCACCACCCCTCGGCGCAGGACGAACAGACCGACGACGGCGACCGCGGTGACGCCCAGCTGCCACCACTGGGACAGGGACAGGGCCAGGGGGAAGGCGGAGCCGGCGATGGCGCCGAGCGATGCCGGTCCGGCTCCGGCCAGGAAGGCCTGGACCCGGCGGCTGGCGCGCAGCTGGTCGAATCGGGGTCCTCCCACCAGCACGAACACGAAGGACGGGGCGAACGCCACCGCCGCAGCCAGGAGCCCGCCTCCGATCCCGGCGGCGGCGTACCCCACCACGGCCACCGTCTGCACCACGGGGCCCGGGGTGACCTGCCCGAGTGCCACGGCGTCGAGGAACTGGGTGGCCGTCATCCAGTGGTACGTGTGGACGGCATCGTGCTGCATCAGCGGGACGATGACGAAGCCGCCGCCGTAGGAGAGGGCGCCGACCTTGAGCGCCACCCAGGCCAAGGCCCCGATCCCGCCGACCGCCACGGTGGACCCGAGCAGGGGCGCGGCCAGGTGGCCCCGCCGAGGCGGGTCGGGGGCACCGGGGGCACGGGCCGCGATCTCGACGGCGCCGCAGGCCACCAGGACCAGCACCAGCCACGGGCCCACGGTGGCGGCGGCCACCCCGCCGGCCAGGGCGTAGGCCACCCACCGGCCCCGAGCCGCAGGCGCGTCGCCGGCCCGTCGCCAACTGGCCGGCACCAGCCCGGAGGCGGCGTGGACGGCTACCGCCGGCACCGCGCCGCCGGCACCGGCCGCCGCGCCCAGGACCCAGATCGGGGGATGGGCGGCGAAGAACAGGACCGAGAGGGCGAGGATGGCCACCAGTCCGGGGACGATGAAGCACACCCCCCGACCACGGCGCCCAGCGGGCCGCCCAGCCGCCAGGCACAGAAGATGGCCAGCTGGGTGGAGGCCGGCCCGGGCAGCAGGTTGGTGGCGGCGATCCCGTCCTCGAACTCGGTGGGCGACAGCCAGTGGCGCTCGGTCACGCACAGCCGGCGGAGCATGGCGATGTGGGTGGGCGGCCCACCGAAGCCGAGGACGCCGATCCGCCCCCACTGGCGGGCGATGGTGGCCGGCCCCACCGACGCCGGCCCGGCCGGCTCGGGCGGGGTCAACCGGGCCGACCCGGACGGTCGCTGACCTAATGGCCTCCACCGGGCGACCGTAGGCCAGCCTGCTGTGGGCGTTCAAGGGGCGGGCCACGGCCGGGCCGCGGACTCAGCCGTGCGCCGAGCGGGGCTCCGAACCGACCCAGGGCCCAGGGGCCGGGGTGGGCCGACCGGCCTCCTCGGGGGAGAGGCGCCCCGACTCCTGGAGCCGGGCCCGCGTGGTGACGACGTGGCAGTGCTCGATGAGCAGCTCCCCGTCGACCTCCCGCACCGGGGTGAGGGTCCCACCCATCCGCCAGCCGAGGTCGGGGGCCGGGCGGCACGAGCGCACGGCGAACCGCAGCTCCACCTCGTGGACGGCGCCACGCACATCGGTCAGGTCCAGGTCGAGTCGGACCTCCGAACCCACCGCGATGGCACCGCCGGCGATGATCCCCGCCCCACCGGGCGTGAGGTCGACCACCCTGACCAGCGTGCCGCCGACCACGCCGGCGAGCTCCACCGGGACCCGGTAGTGGTGGCGGACCTGGTGACGCCGGCTGACCTTCCAGAGGGACGCGGCGATCAAGGCCAGCTCCCAGAGTCCGAAGGCCAGTCCGGCCACCACGGCCAGTCCTCGCAGGGGCGGCAGGCCGATCCGCCCGGCCAGGGCCAGGCCGCGGGCCACCAACGAGCCGACCAGCACCACCCCGGTGGCCAGCACCAGCCGCAGTTGCCGGACGGCCGGCCAGCCGCCGTCGTCGATACCGTCCTTCGGGGTCACGTGGAAGGAGGCCCGGAACGGGTGGGCCAGCGCGAAGGCCGCCCGGACGAAGATCTCGCTGGTCAGATGCGTCGAGTACGAGCCGTCCCACAGGCTGGCCTGGCCCCGGCACAGGACGGCCGACGCCATCAGGTTGAGGACCATCCACGGCAGCCAGAACACGCCGAACTGCCAGAGGCTGGCGTGCAGCGGCAGACGGCCCGTCACCAGCATGGCCGCCAGGACGGCCACCATGCTCAGCCGCTGCAGGGGGACGAAGTAAGCCAGCAGGGAGGAGAGGTAGCTGGCCCGCTGCTTGAGCGTGAGCCCCGGGGCCACCACCGGGTTCTCACGGGTCCGCAGGACGGCCAGGTTGCCACGGGCCCACCGGTCCCGCTGCAGGAGGTAGGAGGCCAGGTCGTGGGGGGCCAGGCCCTGCACGAGGGTCTCGTCGTGGTAGCGGGAGTGCCACCCCTGGCCGTGCAGCCGGATGGTGGTGTGGAAGTCCTCGGCCACCGTCTCGGTGGCGATTCCGCCGATCCCCTCCAGCGCGTGGCGGAGGATCACCGCGGCCGACCCGCACCAGAACGCCGCGTCGTGGCGGTCCTTGCCCGGCATCAGCACCTCGAAGAACATGCTCTGGTCGTGGCGGCCGGTCTCGAAGTGCTGGAACGAGTCGTGGTTGCCGAAGTCGTGGGGGGTCTGCACGAGCGCCACCGACGGATCGTCGAAGTACCCCACGGTGGCGTCCAGGATGTCCGGTTGGGGTACGTGGTCGGCGTCGAGGATCAGGATCAACTGACCGTTGGTCCGGGTCAGGGCGTGGTTGATGTTTCCGGCCTTGGCGTGCTCGTTGGAGCCTCGGCTCAGGTACCGGGCGCCGAAGCGCTCGGCCAGCCCGCGGACCTCGTCCCGTCGGCCGTCGTCGAGCACCCAGGTGGTGTGGGGGTAGTCGATCCGGTCGCAGCCGACCAGGGTCGCCCCCAGCACGTCCACCCCCTCGTCATAGGTGCACACGAAGACGTCGACCGTGGGCCGCCATCCGATGGCCGGCCGCCGGGAGGCGGGGACGCGCCAGGCCAGGAAAGTGAAGGAGGCCAGCATGACGAGGCCGAAGACCTCGGACGCGTAGAGCAGCCAGAACATCACCGGCTGGGCGCCCTGCCCGGTGTCCCACCCCCGCCACACCAGGTACACCAGGCCCCACACCAGGGCCAGGACGGCCAGCGCACGCAGGAGCCGGTCGGGTCCCTCGAACCGCGGGCCGGCCAGGTCGGTAGGAGTGGGCATCACCTGAGGTATCGACCGGCGGGGTCACGCTCTTGAATGCGGTGGGCCGGGGACGGGTGGGGGTCACGGCCAGGAGCCCGCTCGAGGCGCCGGACCCGCCCCGGCCGGCGTGGGACTCCGCCGGGACGTCAGTCGGGCGCGGCGGTGTACCGCGAGGCCGGGGTGCCGGGCGGATGGGTGACCCCGGGCACGGCGTCGGGATTGTCGACGCAGACCTCACCTTCCAGCCCGTCCGGGTCGCGGAAGAAGAGGCTGAGGACCGGTCCGAAGTCGGTGACGAACGAGTCACACGAACCCCGGTCCATCAACCGCTCCCGGATGGTCTCGAAGTCCGACAGGGAGCCGGCCTGCAACGCGAAGTGGTCGATGCGGCCCCGTCCGAACATGGGCACCTGCCGGTCGGCCTCGGTGTTCCCCTCGATCTGGAATACGTTGAGCTCGGCGTAGGGGCCGATCTTGATGATGGACAGGCGGACGGCGTCGTGTCCGTCGACCTCGGGAGCGTCCCGGACCACCTCGGCCTCGAAGACCTCCCGGTAGAAGGCGTGCAGCCGGGCGGCGTCGTTGGTCAGCGTGGCCACGTGGTTGAGCCCGATGGTCAGCATCCGCTCGACCGCACCTCCTTCGGCAGCTGGCGTCGCCCGAGTGCGCAGGTGGCGACGGTGCGAGGCGCGGTCATCCGACGACGTCGACGATGTCCACGACCAACAGCGTGAACACCATGGCCCCCACCACGGCGTAGAGGATGGTGAACGCCCACCGCTGTCGGTGGTCGGCCAACCAGAAGCGCCGGATGCCGAGGTAGTCGAAGGTCAGGGCCAGGAGGCCGATGGGGATGCCGATGGCCGGTCCGACCCCTCGGGCCAGACCGATCGCCGGCAACAGGACCGGGAGGACGATGTAGCTGAGGAGGCAGCGGAGGGCGGAGAGGAAGATGGAGGCGCTGAAGATCCGGTGGGTCTCGGACTCGTCGATCGGGGCCCGGTCGTCCGGCACCCGCAGCAGTCGGCGCATGGTCTGGTCGGCCTTGGAGCGCTCGGGTGCGACGATGCTCCCGGTCGGGGCCACGGCCAGTTGGTCCATGGCGCCATGCTACGTGCTGGGCGGAGTAGCAACCAACGCCCGAGCGGGCGGATCGCCGTCGGGACGGCCCATCCTGCGGCGACCCCGGAAGGATGCGGCCAGCCGGTATCGTGCCCGAACATGGGATCGGGTCGTTGACGTCGAACGCTTCCGGGCGAGCCCGAGCCACGGCCGTCGAGCCAGGCGCCCCGTCCGGCCCCGCCCACCATGCGTCACCGTGGGCGGTGCGGGGCCCCGACGGCACCATCGCCACCGGTTGGTACCTCCTGCCCCTGCGCCTCTTCCTGGGGATCACGTTCCTCTTCGCCGGATTGCAGAAGTTGGCCAACCCGGACTTCTTCCGGTCCTCCAGCCCCATCTCCATCCATGCCCAACTGATCGGCGCGGACCGCGCCAGTCCCATCCACGGCCTGCTCTCCCACCTGGTCCCCATCGCACCGGCCGTCGGTCTGATCATCGCCCTGGGCGAGGTGGCCATCGGGCTCGGCACACTGGTCGGCCTGTGGATGCGGGTGGCGTCGGTGGCCGGCATGGTCCTGTCCTTCGGCCTGTTCCTGACGGCCAGCTTCCACTCCTCGCCGTACTACACCGGGTCGGACATCGTCTTCTTCTTCGCCTGGACCCCACTGGCCCTGGCCGGAGCGGCCGGGGCTCCCGCGCTCGACACCTGGTTCGCCCACCTCCCGTCCGACCAGCCCGACCGCCCGGCGACCCTGACCCGCCGCGTGATCTTGTCCAAGGGCGCCCTCACTGGCCTCGTGGCCGGTGCCTTCGTCGTGCTGAGCGGGCTGGTGGCGGCCATCGGGAGGGCGGGCGGGGGCACCACGACCACCCAGGCGACCAACACCCTCACCGGGGGGGGATCCGGCACCCCGACCACCGTCGCCGCCGGGTCGGGGGGCACCTCCACCACCGGGGCGGAGCCGTCGGGAACGGCGGTGGGGCCGGCCTCCAGCGTGCCGGTGGGGGGATCGGCCGCCTTCACCGACCCGGCCAGCGGGGATCCCGCCCTGGTCATCCAGCAGACGGCCGACGACTTCGTGGCCTTCGACGCCGTCTGCCCACACGCCGGGTGCACCGTGGCCTATCAGGCCGCGGCCAAGATCATCGCCTGCCCCTGCCACGGCTCGGAATTCAGCCCCAAGACCGGCGCCGTGCTGAACGGACCGGCCACCACCGGTCTCACGGCGATCAAGGTGAGCAAGGGCCCCAACGGCGATCTGTACGTACCCAAGTGAGGCCGACCGCACCACCTCGGCGCCTCCGCTCCGACCCGGGATCGGGGTCCCCATCGGGTACCATAATCCGGTTGCCGTCCAAGGCCGGCAGTCCGAGCCCATGAGTGCAGCCACCGCCGTGCCGCCCGGCACCTCGAACCCCGACGTGGCGGACGGGTCCGTCGATCGCACCGACTGGTGGGCGGCCGTTCCCTTCTTCGCCGTGCACCTGGCCCCCCTGGCCGCGTTCTTCGTGGTGGTCTCCTGGCGGGACTGGGTGCTCTGTGCGTTCCTCTACGTAGCCCGGATGTTCTGCATCACCGCCGGTTACCACCGCTATTTCTCCCACCGCAGCTACCGCATGGGTCGGGTGGCCCAGTTCGTGATGGCCTTCGGCGGGACCACCGCGGTGCAGAAGGGGCCGCTGTGGTGGGCCGGCCACCACCGCCTCCACCACCGGTACACCGACCTCGACGACGACGTCCACTCGCCCCGTGACGGGTTCTGGTGGAGCCACGTGGGCTGGATCCTGTCCACGAAGTACAAGGCCACCGACCTGTCCACCATCAAGGACTTCGCGGCCTTCCCCGAACTGCGGTTCCTGGAGCGCCACTCGTGGATCGGTCCGTGGGTGCTCGGCCTCGCCTGCTTCCTGATCGGCGGCTGGGGCGGGCTGCTGATCGGGTTCTTCCTGTCCACCGTGCTCCTCTGGCACGGCACCTTCCTGGTCAACTCGATGGCCCACCTGGTGGGACGGCGCCGGTACGCCACCCCGGACACCAGCCGCAACTCCTTCGTCATCGCCGCCATCACCGGAGGCGAGGGGTGGCACAACAACCACCACTATCTGCCGGCCTCGGCCCGCCAGGGCTTCACCTGGTGGGAGATCGACCCGACCTGGTACCTGCTGAAGGGCCTGGCCGCCCTGCACGTGGTACGGGACCTGAAGGACCCACCGGCCCGGCTGCTCGACCAGGCCCGGGTCCGTGACGGGGCCTTCGACATCGGCATGTTCCGCTCCTACTGGGAGCGCGCCGCCCGGGTCACCGGCGAGCGGATCGCCGACCTCAGCGCCCGACCCCTCGCCCCCTCGGCCGAGTCCCTCGACCCGGCCAACGACGTCGGTCGGGTTCCCGACCCATCGCCGGCCACCGGCACCGGGCCGCCCGCCGGCCCGCTCGAGCCCCTGTCCCATCTCTCGGGCCTGATCTCCCGGGCCCTGGAGTCGGCCGACCAGCTGGCCGACTCCACCCGCCGGACCCGCAGGGAAGACAAGGCCGACCAGGAGAGCCGGGTGACGGCCGCCGAGCCCAGGGGCAACGACCGCCGCCCAGAATGACCGCGGGGACGTCGCCACCGACGACGGCCTTCGCCTCGGCCTCCCTCTGGATCGTCGATCTCGACGGGGTGGTATGGCTCACCGGAGAGCCGATCGGGCCGGTGGGGCGGGCGGTGGCCGCCCTCCGGGCCGCGGGGATCCGGGTGGTGTTCGCCACCAACAACTCCGCGCCCACGGTCGACGAGCTCCTCGGTCGACTGGACCGGATCGGCATCGAGTCGTCCGCCGACGACCTGGCCACGTCGGCGGCGGCGGTGGCCTCGCTCCTCGAGCCCGGCCAGCGGGTCCGGGTGCTGGCCGAGGGCGGGGTCCTCGAGAGCCTGGCCGCCCGGGAGGTGGAGGCCGTGGGGCCTGAGGTGCCGGGCCGGGTGGAGGCGGCCGTGGTCGGGTGGAGTCGGGCCTTCGACTTCGCCTCGCTGGCCGCCACCGCCGCCGCGGCGCGGGAGTCGGGTCGCCTGCTCGCCACCAACGAGGATCCCACCCACCCGACCCCGGAGGGGTTGCTGCCCGGGTCCGGGGCCTTGCTGGCCGCCGTGACCACGGCGTCGGGGGTCACGCCCGAAGTCGCCGGCAAGCCCCACCGGGCCATGGCCGGTCTGATGCAGGAGCGCTTCGGGTTCGGCGAGGGGGACCCCTCGGTGGTGATGGTCGGCGACCAGCCCCGGACCGACGGCCTCCTGGCCCAACGGCTGGGCCTCCGCTTCGCCCTGGTCGACTCGGGAGTCACCCCGGCCGGCACCGACGGGTTCGGGGTGCCGGTGAGCCTCCGGGCGGCGGACCTCGTCTCGCTGGTGCACGCCTGCCTGGGCCCGGACGCCGCCTAAGAGGTGCTTGCTACTAGCTAGCAGTCCAGGTAGGATGGATAAATGGTTGCAAAAGACAGTTTCCAGAAGTACCTCGACGCCGGGATCGCCTTCACCAATCTGACCCGGGCCAAGGCCGAGGATCTGGTGTCCGAACTGGTCCAGAACGGGGAGTTCCAGAGCAGCGACGCCAGGGCCAGGGTCGACGAGTTGCTCGAGCGGAGCCGCAAGGGACGGGAGGCGTTTGCCGCCCAGGTCCGCAAGGAGGTGGCCCACCAACTCGAGAGTGTGGGCATCACCTCCCTCGACGATCTGGCCCAGCAGGTGGCCGCCCTGATCGGTCGGACGGCAGAGGCCGGCAAGGCGGCGACGTCGGGGGCCAAGGCCGCAGCCACCAGGTCGGCAGCGAAGAGGGCTCCGGCCAAGAAGACAGCAGCCAAGAAGACCGCGGCCAAGAAGACCGCGGCCAAGAAGACGCGCGGCCAAGAAGACCGCGGCCAAGAAGACCGCGGCCAAGAAGACCGCGGCCAAGAAGACCGCGGCCAAGAAGACCGCGCCGACGGCTCCGCCCACCGACACCGCGGTCCCCGGGTCGTCGGCCTGACCAACGCACCCCGACGTCGACTCGATCGGGCGCTGGTCGACCGCGGCCTGGTGGCCAGCCGTCCGCAGGCGGTGGCCCGGATCGAGCAGGGGCAGGTCCTGGTGTCGGGCACGGTGGCCGACAAGCCGTCCCGGATGGTGTCCCCGGCCGAACCCATCGAGCTGCTCGGTCCGCCGCCCCGCTTCGTCAGCCGCGGTGGCGAGAAGCTCGACGCCGCGCTGCAGCGGTTCGCCATCGAGGTCACCGGGCGCCGGGCCCTCGACGCCGGTGCTTCGACCGGAGGCTTCACCGACTGCCTCCTCCAGGCCGGGGCCGCCTCGGTGGTGGCGGTGGACGTAGGTCGGGGCCAGCTCCACCCCCGGCTCCGGGACGATCCACGAGTGGACTGCCGGGAGCGCCTCGACATCCGCGAGGTGACCCTCGACACGCTCGGCGGGACCCCGGTCGACCTGGTGACGGCCGACCTGTCGTTCATCTCGGCGACCCGGGCCGTGCCCGTGCTGCTGGGCGAGTCGGTGGCGCCGGGCTCGTCGCTGGTGATCCTGGTCAAGCCCCAGTTCGAAGCCGGTCGGGTGGAGGCGTCCAGGGGGCGGGGGGTCATCCGAGACCCCGACATCCACCGGCGGACACTGCTCGACGTGACCGGGGCCCTGGCCGCCGCGGGAGCCGACATCATGGGGCTGATGCCCTCGCCCATCACGGGGTCGGCCGGCAATCTCGAGTTTCTGCTCCATGCCCGCACCCCGTTCTCGGGCCCGGTCGAGGTGGGCCCGGCCAACCCGGCCGCCACGGTGGCCGGGTTGGTGGACCGGGCGGTCACCGAGGGCCACGCCGAAAACGGGCCAGGATAGGGGCCATGGCCGTCATCGCCTTCTACACCAACCCCGACCGACCCGAGGCCACCGCCCTGGCCGAGCGGGCCGCCGCCTGGCTGTCCGGACAGGGCCACCAGGCCGTCCCGGCCCTGCGGTCCGACGGCTCGGCCTCCGCCGACGGGGCCGACCTGCTGGTCAGCCTGGGCGGGGACGGCACCCTGCTGCGCTCGGTCGAGACGGCGCTGGCCGGCGGGATCCCGGTGCTGGGGGTGAACATCGGGCGGCTGGGCTATCTGACCCCGGTGGAGCCGGCCGGTTTGGAGGAGGCCCTGGCCTCCTTCCTGTCGGGGACCCACCAGGTGGAGGAGCGAATGACGCTCTCGGTCTCCGTCCACCGGTCCGACGGCACGCTGGCCTCCCACCGCACCGCGCTCAACGAGGCCACCGTGGAGAAGACCGTGCCGGGGCACACCGTGCGCATCGCCACGTTCATCGACGACCGACCGTTCGTGACCTACGCCGCCGACGGGCTACTGGTGTCCACCCCGACCGGCTCGACCGCCTACAACCTGTCGGCCCGGGGGCCGGTCCTCTCGCCGCGGCTCCGCGCCATCGTGGTCACCCCGGTCTCCCCCCACATGCTGTTCGACCGCCCCCTCGTCCTCGACCCGGCCGAGCGGCTCCGGTTGGACGTGAAGGAGCCGCGTTCGGCCGTCCTGGTGGTGGACGGGCTCACCGTCTCCACCCTCCAGCCGGGCGATTCGGTGGAGTGTCGGGAGGGCCCACAGCCGGCCCGGCTGGTCACCTTCCGGTCGACCGACTTCCACGCCATCCTCCGGGCCAAGTTCCACCTCGCCGATCGCTAGGTGGGCGAGATGGGTCCCCAACTGGTCGAGCTCCGGGTGCGGAACCTGGGGGTCATCGACGACATCACCGTCACCCTCGGGCCGGGCATGACCGCACTGACCGGGGAGACCGGGGCCGGCAAGACCCTCGTGGTCGAGGCCCTCAGCCTCCTCCTGGGGGGCCGGGCCGACGCCTCGGTGGTCCGGGCCGGGACCGACGAGGCCGTCGTCGAGGGCCGGTTCGTGGTCCCGGCCGGCCATCGGCCGGTGGACCCTCCCGACGGCGAACCGGGTCCCGGGCCCGAGGACGACGGGCCCGTCGAGGTCACCCTGGCCCGGGCGGTGCGACGCGGCGGCCGGTCCCGCGCCTGGGTGGACGGGCGGATGGCCACCATCGGGACGCTGGCCGAGGTGGCCGGCGGGTTGATCGAGCTCCACGGTCAGCACCAGCACCAGGCCCTGGTCCACACCGACGCCCAGCGCCGGGCCCTCGACGCCTTCGGCCAGATCGACCTGACCGCGTGGACCGGGGCCCGCCTGCGGCTCCGGCAGCTCACCGACGAGTCCGAGGCCCTCGGCGGGGACGCCCGGGCCCGGGCCCGGGACGTCGACCTCCTCCGGTACCAGATCGGCGAGATCGACGGTGCCGGCATCGAGGACGCCGAGGAGGACGCCCGGTTGGAGGTCGAGGAGGAGCGGCTGGCCGCCGCCGGCGCCCATCGTCAGGCCGCGGCGGAGGCCCTGGCCGCGGTGTCCGGTGGGGAGGGGACGAGCGCCATCGACCGACTGGCCGAGGCGGCCGGGTCCCTGGACGGCCGGCTGCCCCTGGGCGCGCTCGATGCCCGGGTGCGGGGGGCCATGGCCGACCTGGGCGATCTGGCCTCCGAGCTGCGCACCGTGGTCGAGACCTGGGACGACGATCCTCAACGGCTGGACGAGGTCCGGGCCCGTCGCCAGCTCCTCCACCAGCTCCTCCGCAAGTACGGCGACTCCCTCACCGAGGTCCTGGTGTTCGCCGACGACGCCCGGGCCCGGCTGGTCGTGGCCGAGGGCGAGGAGCTCCGGGCCCGGGTCCTCGACGCGGAGATCGCCTCGGCCCGGGCCGAGGCGGCCGAGCGGGGTGCCGAGGTGGCCTCCGCCCGCCGCGCCGCCGCCCCGGTGCTCGCCGGGAGGATCGAGTCCACCCTGCACGAACTGGCCATGCCGTCGGCCCGGTTCGAGATCGCGGTGGCGGGCGACGGGCCGGCCGACCAGGTCGAGTTCCGCCTGGGCGCCAACCCGGGGGAACCCGTGCAGCCCCTGGCCTCGTCGGCCTCCGGAGGCGAGCTGGCCCGGACCATGTTGGCCATCCGCCTGGCCATCAGCGAGTCCCCGGGCGTCATGGTGTTCGATGAGGTCGACGCCGGGGTGGGCGGGGCCGCGGCCGTCGCCGTCGGCGCGGCGCTGGCCGGGCTGTCCGTCCAGGGCCAGGTGCTGGTGGTCACCCACCTGGCCCAGGTGGCGGCCCAGGCCGACCACCAGATCGAGGTGCGCAAGGCCGAGCGGTCCGGTCGCACCCGCTCCGAGGTCACCGCCCTCGAGGGCGAGAGCCGGGTGGTGGAGCTGAGCCGGATGCTGTCCGGCCGTCCCGACAGTGACTCGGCCCGTCGGCACGCCCGGGAACTGCTGGACACTCCGACCGGGCCGTCATCGAGTTGACCGGGCGACGACCATGGCGTCATGACCACGCTGACGCCGGGGTCCGCGTCGGGCCCGTTCCCGTTCCGCTAGCCTCATCAGGTGCCTGACGTGGATGGCCCGCCGCAACCCTCCGGGGAACAGACGACGGCCGACCCACCCCCGGCGGGTGCCGGAGGGCACCGCCGAGGCAACCGCGACGGCCAACGCCCCGGCCCGGCTCGGCGGGACACCAAATTCGTGTTCTTCACCGGCGGCGTCTCCTCCTCGTTGGGCAAAGGACTCACCGCGTCGTCCCTGGGCCGGCTGCTCAAGTGCCGAGGGCTCAGGGTGACCATGTGCAAGCTCGACCCGTACATCAACGTCGACCCCGGCACCATGAACCCCTTCGAGCACGGCGAGGTCTTCGTCACCGAGGACGGCGGCGAGACCGATCTCGATCTCGGTCACTACGAACGGTTCATCGACGAGAACCTCCACAAGAACTCCAACGCCACCACCGGCCGGATCTACTCGTCGGTGATCGCCAAGGAGCGGCGCGGCGACTATCTGGGCAAGACGGTCCAGGTCATCCCGCACGTGACCGACGAGATCAAAAAGCGCGTCCGTGACCTCGGAAGGGACGACGTGGACGTGGTCATCGTGGAGATCGGCGGGACGGTGGGTGACATCGAGATCGTCCCCTTCATCGAGGCCATCCGCCAGTTCCGGAGGGACGTCGGCCGGGACAACGTCTGCTACGTCCACCTCACGCTGGTGCCCTACCTGGGGCCCTCCGGCGAGCAGAAGACCAAGCCCACCCAGCACTCGGTCACCGAGCTGAGGAGCCGGGGGATCCAGCCCGACGTCATCGTGTGCCGGTCGGACCGGATGATCTCCGACGACCTCAAGCGCAAGATCTCCCTGCTCTGTGACGTGCCCATCGAGGCCGTCGTCTCGGCGGTGGACGCGGCCAACATCTACCAGATCCCCCTGGTGCTGCACGAGGAGGGGCTCGACGGGTACATCCTGGGCCTGCTGCGGTTCGACGAGGCGTCCCACCCCATCGACCTGACCACCTGGAAGCGGCTGGTGGACCAGGTCGACGCGGCGGTCCGCCCGGTACGCATCGGGATCATCGGGAAGTACGTGGACCTGCCCGACGCCTACCTCTCGGTGGTCGAGTCGCTCCGGCACGCCGGCTTCCACTACGGGGCCAAGGTCGAGATCGAGTGGATCCAGGCCGCCACCGTGCCCGACCTCCTCGAGGCCGACGGGCTCCGGCGGTTCGACGGCCTGGTCATCCCGGGTGGGTTCGGCGAGCGCGGGGTCGAGGGCAAGATCGCTGCCGCCCACTACGCCCGCGAGCACGAGCTGCCCCTGCTCGGCCTGTGTCTGGGGCTGCAGGTCATGATCATCGAGGTGGCCCGGTCACTGGTGGGGCTGGAGGGCGCCAACTCTCGCGAGTTCGACCCCACCACGCCCCACCCGGTGGTGGACCTGATGGACGACCAGAACGACGTGGTGGACAAGGGCGGGACCATGCGGTTGGGTTCCTACAGCGCCCAGCTGCTGGCCGGCTCGCAGGTGGCCAAGGCGTACGGCACCGACGTGGTGTCCGAACGCCACCGGCACCGCTACGAGGTCAACCCGCGCTACCGGGCCCGGCTGGAGAAGGCCGGTCTGGTGTGTTCGGGGATGTCGCCCGACGGCCGGTTGGTGGAGTTCATCGAGCTCCCCGGCCACCCCTACTGGGTGGGCACCCAGGCCCACCCGGAGTTCAAGAGCCGTCCCGACCGCCCCCATCCGCTCTTCCGGGAACTGGTCTACGCCGCCCTGACCCGGGCCGAGGGTCGGGATCCCCGCCTACCCGACATCGGTGACCTCGGCTGACCGCGGCGGGGGAGGGGGTCCCCCCGCCGACACCGGGCCGCCGCTCCCGGCCTTCCAGGCCACCGGCGAGGAGGTGGTGGCCCACGGCTGGGTCATCACCCTGACCCGGGCCGGCTTCGTCGATCCCGACGGGGTTCCCTTCGAGCGGGACGTGGTCCGCCATCCCGGGGCGGTGGCGGTGGTGGCCGTCACCGACGACGACACCGTGGTGCTGGTCCGCCAGTACCGGCCGGCCCTCGACCGGTGGATCCTGGAGGTGCCGGCCGGCACGCGTGACGTCGAGCACGAACCCGAGACCGAGGCCGCCCGACGCGAGCTGGCCGAAGAGGTGGGCTACGCCGCCGACCGGCTCGACCTGCTCACCCGGACGGCCATCAGCCCGGGCTTCTGCGACCAGATCTCCTCGGTGTTCCTGGCCACCGGCCTGACCCCGGTGCCCACCGATCGGCAGGGGGTCGAGGAGGGCTTCATGCGGGTCGAGCACGTCCCCCTGTCCCGGTTCGATGCCCTGGTGGACGACGGGTCGATCATCGACGCCACCACCATCCTCGGGGTGGGCCTGGCCCGCCGGCGTCTGGCCGCCCCGGTCCGACCGTGAGCCAACCGTTGTCCACCGGGGCCGAGGAGTACCTGTCCTGGCTGGCCGTGGAGAAGGGCCGGTCGAGGAACACCTTGGCCGCGTACCGGCGGGACATCACCGTGTGGGAGCAGTGGGCCGCCGAGTCCGGGGTGGACCCGTCGGCCGCGGACACCGGTGCCATCGAGCGCCACCTCACGCAACTTCGAGACCAGGGCCGGAACCCGGCGTCGATGGCCCGGTCCACCACCTCCCTGCGGGGCCTGTTCCGATTTCTGGTCAGCGAAGGGGAGATCGAGGCCGACCCGACCACCGACCTCCGGTCGCCCCGCATCCCCCGCCGGCTGCCCAAGGCCCTGGACGAGGACCAGGTGCTCATGCTGCTGGACTCGGTGAGCGGCACCGAGCCGGCCGAACTCCGCGACCGGGCCGTGCTCGAGGTGCTCTACGGCACCGGGGCCCGCATCTCCGAGGTGGTCGGCCTCTCCCTGATGGACCTGCAGGGGGACGACGGGCTGCTCCGGGTGTTCGGCAAGGGATCGAAGGAGCGGCTGGTTCCGCTGGGCGGGCCGGCCCGGATGGCCCTCGACCGGTGGCTGGCCCCCGAGGGTCGACCCCGCATGGCGCCGGCCCGCTGGGCCCGGCGCAGCGACGCAGAGGCGGTGTTCCTCAACGCCAGGGGGGGCCGACTGAGCCGGCAGGGGGCCTGGGCCGTGGTGCACCACCGGGCCGTGCGGGTCGGCCTGGGCGAGGTGGTCAGTCCCCACGTCCTCCGGCACTCCTGTGCCAGCCACATGCTGGCCCACGGCGCCGACATCCGGGTGGTCCAGGAGCTCCTGGGGCACGTCTCCATCGCCACCACCCAGATCTACACCCGGCTCAGCCAGGACCACCTGCGGGCCTCGTATCAGCGGGCCCACCCGCGGGCCACTGCGCCCCAGCTCAAGTAGGATCTTCCCGTGCCGAGCGACGCCCCCACCATCGACTACCGCCAACTTCTCGAGAACGAGCGGCGCCAGCTGCAGTCCGAGCTGTCCGAACTCGGGCACGGGGAGGGCGGGGGACTCGACTACGACCCGAACTTCGCCGACACCAGCCAGGTCACCGCCGAACGGGGCGAGGCCGATGTGCTGGCCGGCCAGCTCCAGGAGACCCTGGACGAGGTGGCCCTGGCTCTCGGACGACTCGAGGACGGCACCTACGGCACCTGCGAGGAGTGCGGCGTGGCCATCGCCCCGGCGCGCCTCGAGGCCATGCCGGCCACCCGCTACTGCATCAATCACGCCAACCGGCCCTGATCGGGCCCGGGCGCATGGCCGGAGGCTACGGAGGGGGCTCCTGGGGGAGCGGTGGGCGGCCGAGGCGGCGGTTCCAGCCCGACCAGCGGACACTGATCATCGTGGTGGTGGCGGTGGCCCTCATCGCCATCCTGCTGCGCACCCACAGGATCAGCAGCGCCAACATCATCTACTTCTGCGTGCTGGTCCCCTCGATCATCCTCCACGAGCTGTCCCACGGCGTGGTCGCCCTGGCCTTCGGGGACGACACGGCCAAGCGGGCCGGCCGCCTGACCCTCAACCCGGTCAAGCATGTCGACCCGGTCGGGACCCTCCTGGTACCCGCGCTCCTGTCGCTGTCCGGGATCGGGGCCTACGGTTGGGCCAAGCCGGTCCCGGTCAGCCCCAACCGGCTGCGGAGCCCCCGTAACCACACGGTGCTGGTCTCCCTGGTCGGGCCCCTGACCAACTTCGCCCTGGCCGCCATCCTGGGTGTGGTACTGGTGTGGACCACGCCCCACCTGCAGTTGCAGGCCATCAACCAGTACTGGAGCGGGGGCTACGGCCTGCAGTATCCGACGGCCCTGCTGGGCGAGATCCTGTTCATCGCCGGGATCGCCAACATCGTGCTCGGGGTGTTCAACTGCATCCCGTGCCCGCCCCTGGACGGCGCCTCGGTCCTGGAGCGGTTCCTGCCCGCCCGGATGCTGCCGCAGTACTACAACCTCCAGCCCTTCCTCATGTTCCTGCCCCTCATCCTCATCCTCCTCTTCCGCAACCAGTGGTCGGAGCTGATCACGCACGTCATCAGCTGGTGGTCAGGTCTGCTGGTGTGACTCGCGGCCCACTCGCCGTCTTCACGCGCCGGTGGGGCCCCTATGCCCTGGCCGGCGCACTCCTGCTCCTCGACTTCGTCCTGGTGGCCCGGGGCCTGTCCCACGCCCCCGACGGGCGCGCCTATGCCCTCTGGGCCCTCGACCACAGCGTCTACAGCGACGTGGTCCGGCTCGATCTCGCCCACTACGTGCACGGTGCCCGGGTGATCCATCCGCTGCCCTACGTGCACGACCGCATCGAGTATCCCGTGCTCCTGGGTTTCGCCCTGTGGCTGCCCACGTGGCTCCCCGGCGGGCCCGCCTCGTGGCTGGCCGCCACCGGAACGCTGACGGCGGCGGCCACGTTCGGTTCCATCGCCCTGCTCCGCCGGCAACACCCCTCCTCGGCCTGGTGGATCGCCGCCTCCCCGGCCCTGCTCCTCGACGCCGGGATCAACTGGGACCTGATCGGCGTGGTCTTCCTCGTGGCCGGCGTGGTGTGGTTCGGCGAGCGGCGGTACCGGTTGAGCGGCGCCTCGACCGCCGCCGGCACCTGCTTCAAGCTCTTCCCGGTGGTGATGGCCCCGATGGCCCTGGCCGCCCTCGGGGCGCGCTGGTGGCTGTCCCTCGGCCACCGGACCGCCGGCTCCCGGCCCGGTCGGGAGGCCGGGAGGCCACCGGCCCCCGCCGACGACCGGGGGCGGCGTGAGGATCCGTCGGACCCACCCCGGGCCCTGGCCCACTGGCTGATCCCCTTCGTGGTGGTCACCGCGGTGGTGACGGTGCCCTTCTTGGTCCTGGCCCCGTCCAACACCCTGTGGTTCGTCCGGTTCAACAGCCTCCGTCCCCAGAAGGACTCGGTCTGGGAGCTGGTGGGCCGGGTGGCCGGTCAGTCGGCGGTCGACCACCACACCGTCGACGTCCTGTCCCTGGTGGCGGTGACGGCGGCCATGGCCTACGGCGCCTGGCGGGTCTGGCGCACCGACCCCGACGGCCAGGGCCGGGCCGTGGCCCTGGCCACGGCGACGGCCATCATCGTGTGGATGGCGGTGAACAAGGTCTGGAACCCCCAGTACATCCTCTGGGTCGCCGCCGCCGGGGCGCTGGCCGCCATGCCGGCGCGCTTCGGGGTGGCCCTCGGTGCGCTGTCCATCTACGACTGGTGGTTCGAGTTCGGGCTCCGCCGCCCGGATCACGTCGGCTCGCTCACCGACCTGGGATACCTGGCGGTGGTGGGCCGGATGGCCGTGCTGGCCTGGATGACGACCTGGACGATCGGGCGGCTGCGCAGCCTGGGGACGGCGTCGACGGGCTCGCTGGTCGAGGGGACGCCGGCGCCGGCCGCCTCGTGAGCCGACCCGACGTGCAGCCGGCCCCCTCCCGGTCGCCCGGCCCGGCCCAGGCGTTGCGTCGTCCCACCGTGACCTCCTGGATCCGGTGCCACCCCGGGATGGTCGTGGCCCTCACCGCCCCGTGGCTGGTCTTCGGGCTACCCCAGCTCTTCGGGATGACCTACCTGTCGGGCGACAACTTCATCCAGAACTTCCCCATGCGGGTCCTGGTCGGGCACGACCTGACCCACGGCGTGCTCCCGCTGTGGAATCCCTACCTGTTCAGCGGCACCCCGCTGCTCGGCGGCTTCAACGCCGGGGCGGCCTACCCGCTGACCTGGCTCACGGCCGTGCTCCCCATCTTCACGGCCTGGACGTTGACCCTGGCCCTCACCTACGACGTGGGCCTGCTCGGGATGTACACCTTCCTCCGTCGCCAGGGCATCGTCCCCACCGCGGCCACCTTCGGGGCCGTCACGTTCGCCTTCGCCGGCTACCTGACCGCCCAGATCGTCCACATCGACCTGGTGGAAGGGGCGGCGTGGCTGCCGTGGATCCTGGTCGCCGTGCACGGGCTGACCGAGCGGAACGGTGTGGGACCCGGGCCGTCGGCCGGTCGACGGACCCGCTGGTGGGTGTTGCTGTTGAGCGTGACCCTGGGGCTGACCCTGCTGGCCGGCGCGGCCGAGGCCATCATCGACAGCGGGGTGCTGGTGGGGATCTACTGGATCTGGCGCCTGGCCAGCCAGGGCTACCTCCGCCGGGGAGCCGGCCGGCCCCTGGTGGCCTCGGTGGGCGCCGTGCTGGTCGCCCTGGCCGCCGGCGTGGCCCTGGGCACCGCCCAGTGGCTACCGGGTCTCGTCTTCCTCTCCCAGTCCCAGCGGGCGACGGCCACCTACACCTTCTTCACCAGCGGCTCGCTCGACCACCGGCTGCTGGCCCTGGTGGACTCCCCGTTCGCCCTCGGCACCAACCAGGGGTGGCCGGGGACGTACGCCGGCACCTACAACTTCCCCGAGGTCACCAGCTATGCGGGCATCCTGGCCCTCATCGCCGCCTTCACCCTCCTGGTGAAGCGCTGGCGGCGCCGGCCAGAGGCCGGCCAGTGGTGGATCTGGTACGTGATCCTGGCCGTCGGCGTACTCTCCTCGCTGGGCGACCAGACCCCCTTCGCCCACCTCATGTACCTGATCCCCGGCGTCCGGAGCGAGCGGCTGCTCAACCGGAACCTCCTGCTGGTCGACGTGACGCTGGCCGTGCTGCTGGCCTGGTGGGTCCACCTCGCCCTCCAGGACCGGACCGACCGGGACGGGACGACGGCCGAACCCGCCTCGGTCCGGGACCGGTGGCGGGCCGGGGCGCGGTCCGAGGTCGTGGTCACCTCCATCCCCTTCGCCTTCAGCGCCGCCGTGGGCGTACTGCTCTGGGTGGCGGGACCGTTCCTCGGTCGACTGCTCGAGATCCAGTACACCATGGGCACCGGCACCCGCCTCCGGGTGGCCGGCCTGGTGACCGTCGGCGTGGCCATCGCCGGGGTGGCCACCTGGACCGTCCTGGCCGCCGGGCGGTTCACGGCCCGGCGGCTCCGACGTCAGCTGGCCGCGGTGCTCGTCGCCGACCTCGTCCTGTTCAACCTGTTCGTGATCAACCCGCCGATCACCCAGGCCGCGGCCCAGGCGCACACCCCGCTGGCCGCCCAACTGGCCGCCGCGGTGGGTGACGGCCGCTTCATCGTCTACGACCCCGACCGGTTCGAGACCGACCAGCTCTACGCCATCGGCCAGACCGACCTCAACATCTACCGGCAGCTGCCGAGCGCACAGGGCTACACGGCGTTGACCGACGGTGGGTACTACGACGCCACCGGCTCCCACCTCCAGGAGACCCTGGACGCCACGACGCTGGCCGGACCGGTGTGGGACACCCTCAACGTGACCACCCTCCTGGCGCTGCCCGGCTACTTCGTCACCCCGCTCCCGGCCTCGGCCGCCGAGGACCGGCCGGCCCCCAACCCCAACACGGTGGCCCCGGCCGACCAGGTCCAGTTCCCCAGCGACCCGACCCATCACACCTCGACCCATCTCGGCGCACCGACCACCGTGACCCTCGGCGCCGGAGTCGCCCGGCCCTGGTACTTCGGGGGCCTCCTCACCCTCAGCCGGTGGTCGGTGCCCATCGAGCAGGGCGCTCCGTCCGACCTGCAGCTGGGCCTGGTCACCGCCACCGGCGGCCGCCGCTGGCTCCCGGCCGGCGATGTCGTCACGGTGGGCACCGGGTCCCAGCGCTCCGTGCAGGTGACCTTCGACCATCCGGTGCCCGCCGGGGGGATCGTGGTGCGGTCCACCGGCGGGAGGACGGTCGTGGGGGTCCCCACCGCGCTCACCGCCGAGGCCGGAGCCGTCTCGCTCGACGGCCAGCTGCAGTACGGCGTCCTCGCCCCCCACTGGGTCTTCACCGGGACGGTGGGCAGTTTCGGTGTCTTCCGCAACACGGCCGCCCGGGGCTGGGCCTGGACCCGGTCCCCGGACGGGCGGCCGGCGCCCGGGAGCTCGGTCACCGCCGTGGCCGCCGACGAGAGCGGGGCCCAACGGATCGCCGTCCGCACCCGGGTCCCCACCCTGTTGGTGCGCAGCACGTCGTGGACCAGCGGCTGGCAGGCCTCGGTCCAGGTGAAGGAGGGCGGGGGCGGCACCGCCGCCTACGGACCGTCCCGCCCCGTCGCCGTGCGGCAACGGGGCGTCATCCAAGAGGTGGTACTCCCCGGACCCGGGGAGTACCTGGTCTCCTTCCGCTACCGACCCGGTCCGGCCGTCGTGGGCGTGTGGGTGTCGGTCCTGGCCGCCGCCGGCCTGACCGTGTGGATCGCCCTCGAGGCCGCCGGCAGCGGTCCGCCGGCGGCGGGGGAGCGGGGGACGGTCCGAACCCGCGGTCGAGCTCAGCCAGGGCTGAGCAGTCCGATGGCCTCCGCCGACCGGGCGTAGGTCACCGAGGCCACCGACCGGGCCTTCTCGGCCCCGGTGGCCAGCATGGCCGGGACCGCGCCGGGGTCGGCGGCCAGGGCCTCTCGGCGCTCCCGCACCGGCCGGAGCAGCTCGATCAGGGCCTCGGCCAGGTCGACCTTCAGATCGCCGTAGCGCCGGTAGTCGCCGGCCGCCTCCTTGGGCGTGCGCCCGGTGGCCACGGCCAGCAGCTCCAGCAGGTTGGACAGCCCGGGTTTGGCCGCGGGGTCGTAGCGCACCTCGCCGTCGGTGTCGGTCACCGCCTTCCTCACCTTGCGCCGGATCTCCTCGGGGGAGTCCAGCATCAGGAGGGTGCCGAGGGGGGAGTCGACCGACTTGGACATCTTGTTCTCGGGATGCTGCAGGTCCATGACCCGGGCCCCCGTCGTCGGGATGGCCGCCTCCGGCACCACCAGGGCCCCCCCGTACCGCTGGTTGAAGCGGATGGCGACCTGACGGGTCAGCTCGAGGTGCTGGCGCTGGTCGTCGCCGACCGGCACCCGCTCGGCGTCGTAGAGGAGGATGTCCGCCGCCTGCAGGACCGGGTAGGTGAACAGGCCCACCCGCACCGAGTCCTTGCCGGCGCTCTTCTCCTTGAACTGGGTCATCCGTCTCAGCTCGCCCATGGTGGCCGTGCACTCCAACAGCCAGGTCATCCTGGTGTGCTCGGCGACGTGGCTCTGGACGAACAGGGTGCACCGATCGGGGTCCAGGCCGGCGGCCAGCAGGTCGAGGGCGGTCTCCCGGGTCCGGGACCGGAGGTGGTCGGGGTCGATGTCCAGGGTCAGGGCGTGCAGGTCCACGATGCAGTAGAAGGCGTCGTGGGCGTCCTGATCGGCCACCCAATTGCGCACGGCACCCAGGTAGTTCCCCAGGTGGAGGTCGCCGCT
Source organism: uncultured Acidimicrobiaceae bacterium (assembly GCA_963812525.1). GTDB lineage: Bacteria > Actinomycetota > Acidimicrobiia > Acidimicrobiales > RAAP-2 > Bog-756. Next base: position 533,498 of record CAWEVL010000011.1, on the reverse strand, counting down.
GGGCTGCAATCCGGACAGAACTCGGGACATGGGGGGTCATCGTACGTCCTTGCCCGGTGGTGTCCGGAGGTGCGCGGATCGGCCCGCTCCAGACGGTAGGGTCAGGCCGTGGCCGCCACCGTCTCCACCCCCGTGTTCGAGGGTCCCGTGGACCTGCTCCTGCAACTGGTCAACGGCCACGAGGTCGACTTGTACGACGTGCCCCTGGCCGCGGTGGTGGATGCCTTCGTGGCCGAGGTGGCCGGCTGGGAGACGGTGGACCTCCAGACGCTCTCGGAGTTCCTGATGGTGGCCTCGACCCTGGTCGAGCTCAAGTCCCGGCGCCTGCTGCCCGGGCCCGACGAGGTCGAGACCGACGAGGAGCTGGTCGGATGGGAGGAGCGCGACCTGCTCCTGGCCCGGCTCCTCGAGTGCCAGGCCTACGCCGCCGCCGCCGACGGGTTCGCCCTCCTGCTCGAACGGGCGGCCCGGTCCGTGCCCCGGACGGCCGGGCTCGACCTCGACTTCGTGGTCCACGCCCCCGACCTCCTGGAGGGGGTCACCCCCGACCGGCTGGCCGAGGCCTTCCTCCGGGCCACCGCCGAGCGACCCGTGCCCGTGGTCGACCTCTACCACGTCACCGTGGACACGGTCACGGTGGCCGACGCCGTCGGCGCCCTGGCCCGCCGCCTACCCCGGCTGGGCACGGCCACCTTTCGGGACCTGACCCGCCACCTCACCACGCGCATGGAGATCATCGTCAGCTTCCTGGCCCTGTTGGAGCTGTGCAAGCAGGGGCGGGTCTCCCTCGACCAGGGCCACACCTTCGGGGACCTCGAGGTGGCCTGGGTCGCCTCCGACGACCGCCAGCCGGTGCCGGTCGGGACCGGCCTGTACGACGAGTACGAGGGCTGACGATGCCCCTGTCACCCGAGGCCCGGGCCATCGAGGCCGTCCTGATCGTGGCGGTAGAGCCGGTCCCGGCCGGACTGCTGGCCGAGCTGCTGGAGCTCCCGGTCGAGCAGATCGACCCGCTCTGCGACGAGCTGGCCGAGTCCTGCCGCACCGGGGGACGGGGCTTCGACGTGGTGAGGATCGCCGGCGGCTTCCGCATCCAGACCCATCCCGACCTGGCCCCCTACGTCGAGCGGTTCGCCAACGTGGGCGTCTCGTCGCGGCTGTCGGCGGCGGCCCTCGAGACCCTGGCCATCGTGGCCTACAAGCAGCCCGTGTCCCGGGCCCAGATCGCCGCCCTGCGGGGCGTCAACGTGGACGGAGTGGTGCGGCTCCTCGAGCACCGGGGCTACATCGCCGCGGTGGGCCGGGCCCCCGGCCCCGGCCAGGCCGTGCTCTACGCCACCACCGACGCATTCCTCGAGCGCCTCGGGCTCGACCGGCTGGACCAGCTTCCGCCGGTCGAGGACCTCCTGCCCGGACCGGAAGCCCTGGCCGAGCTGGAGGAGCAGATGCGCCCGGTCGGCGATGGCTGACGCGCCGGAACCGACCCACCCGACGCTCGCCACCGGAGACCGCCTGCAGAAGGTGCTGGCCCGCATCGGCGTGGGCTCCCGCCGGGTCTGCGAGGAGCTCATCGTGGACGGTCGGGTGACCGTCAACGGCGAGGTGCCGGTGCTCGGGCGGCGGGTCGACGCCGAGGTGGACCGGGTGGCGTTGGACGGGGTGCCGCTGCCGGTACGTCCCGGCCTGGTCCACTACCTGGTCAACAAGCCGGCCGGCGTGGTCAGCACGGCCGAGGACACCCACGGCCGCCCCACGGTGGTGGCGCTGGTCCCCGACGACACCCGGGTGTTCCCGGTGGGACGGCTGGACATGGACAGCGAGGGCCTCCTCGTCCTCACCAACGACGGGGACCTGACTCACCGCCTGACCCACCCGTCCTTCGGCGTCCCCAAGGAGTACCTGGTGCAGGTGGCGGGCGAGCCCACCTCGGGGGAGGTGCGGCGGCTCCGCGAGGGCGTGATGTTGGACGACGGCCCCACCGCGCCGGCCCGGGTGGCCCTGGTCGCCCCCACGCTGCTGCGCATGGTCATCCACGAGGGCCGGAACCGCCAGATCCGGAGGATGTGCGAGGCCGTGGGCCATCCCGTGGTCCGGCTGGTCCGGACCCGGATCGGCCCGCTGGCCGACCCCTCCCTCGGCCCCGGGTGCTACCGGCCGCTGACCTTCGACGAGGTCCGGAGCCTGGCCGCGGCGGCCCTGCCCACCGCCGAGGAGGGCGGACCCGGACTCGATCGGGGTGCCGACCCGACAGTTGGGTCCTCCGATGGGCCTGAGTAACATGCCTGGCTGATGCCCCCCTCCGTCCGAGCCGTCCGCGGCGCCACCACCGTCGACGCCGACACCCCCGAGGCCATCACCGAGCGGGTCGTGACCCTGCTCGACCAGATACTCGACCGCAACGGCCTGGTGGAGGACGACCTCATCTCCATCCTGTTCACCGCCACCGAGGACATCGTGTCGACCTTCCCGGCCACCGCCGCCCGGTCGATGGGGCTCGGCGCAGTGCCGCTGATCTGCGCCCGCGAGCTGTCGGTCACCGGATCGGTGCCGCGCTGCATCCGGGTCATGCTCCACGTCACCACGGACCGGCCCCGGGACCAGATCCACCACGTCTACCTCGAGGGCGCGCAGGGACTCCGTGACGACCTCCCCGACTGACGGAGCCGCACCCCACCGGGCACGACCGGGCCGGGGAGGGACCCGGCTGGTCCGACGGGCCACCATCGTGGGCACCGGCCTCATCGGGGGCTCGGTGGGCATGGCGCTGCGCGAGCGGGGATGGCACGTGAGCGGGACCGATGCCCGTGCCGGCGTGGCCGCCCGGGCCGTCGAGCTCGGCGCCCTGACCGTCGAGGGCCTCGACCGGACCGCCGACCTGGTGGTGGTGGCCACTCCGGTGCACGCGGCCAGCGGTGTCATCGGCGAGATCCTGACCTCCGGGCAGTGGAATCCCCAGGTCATCGTGACCGACGTCGGCAGCGTGAAGGGACCGCTGGTGGACGCCATCGACCACCCGCGCTTCGTCGGGGGCCATCCCATGGCCGGCTCCGAACAGGTGGGCGTGGAGGGCGCCACCCGCGACCTGTTCGTGGGGGCCACCTGGGTCCTCACCCCCACGGCGACCACCGACCCCGATGCCTACGCCTCGGTCCGCAACGTCTTGGCCGAGCTGGGCGCCGACGTCGTGGCCCTGGCCCCGGCCCAGCACGACGCCTTGGTGGCCGTGGTGTCGCACGTCCCCCACCTGACCGCGGCCACCCTCATGGACCTGGCCGCCGGACTGGGCCAGGAGCACGCCGCCCTCCTCCAGCTGGCCGCCGGTGGGTTCCGGGACATGACCAGGATCGCCGCCGGTCAGCCCTCCATCTGGCCGGACATCTGCGACGACAACGCCGAGGCCATCGTGGACACGCTGGACCTCCTCATCGAGGCCCTGGCGGCCATGCGTCGTCGCGTGGCCGAGCGTGACCACGAGTCCCTGCTGGCCATCCTGGGCCGGGCGGCGTCGGCCCGCCGGGCCCTCTCCGAGCGGGCCCCCCAGCCCGAGGAGCTGGTCGAGGTGCGCATCCCCGTGCTGGACCGGACGGGCGCCATCGCCGAAGTGAGCGTCCTGGCCGCCGAGCTGGGCATCAACATCGTCGACCTCGAGATCGCCCACTCGGTCGAGGGCGACCGGGGGGTACTGGTGCTGGTGGTGGACCAACTGTCGGCCCCGACCCTGCTGTCCACCCTGTCCGACCGGGGCTACCGGGCCTCCAGCTCGCCGATCGGGACCACCCGGTGAGCGGTCCCCTGCCGGTACCCTCCGGCCCATCGGTGCCGCCGGCGGAGGCGGATGACACCCAGGTGGTCCGCGGAGGCGTCCCCCTGCAGGGCGCGGTCACCGTGCCGGGGGACAAGTCCATCTCCCACCGGGCCCTGCTGCTGGCCGCCCTGGCCGAGGGGACCTCCACGGTCCACGGGCTGTCCGACGGCGAGGACGTGCAGCGGACCCTGGCCGCGGTGGCCGCCCTCGGGGCCGAGGTGGGGACCGACGGCGAGGCGCTCACCGTGACCGGTGGGCGGGCCCGGCTCCATGTCCCGCAGAGCGCCCTCGATCTCGGGAACTCGGGCACCGGCCTGCGCCTGCTGGCCGGCGTGGCCGCCACCCTGCCCGGCACCACCCGACTGACCGGGGACGACTCCCTGCGGTCCCGGCCCATGGACCGGGTGGCCGAGCCGCTGGTCCTCATGGGGGCCACCGTCGCCGGGGAGGGGGAGCGGTGCCTGCCGCCCGTCGACGTCACCGGCGGCGCCCTGCACGGCATCACCTATGCGCCCCCGATGGCGAGCGCCCAGGTGAAGTCGGCCATCCTGCTGGCCGGAATCGGCGCCGCCGGGGAGACCGTGGTGCACGAGGCCGTGGCCACCCGGGCCCACACCGAGGAGATGCTGGCCGCCGCCGGCGCCGACATCGACTTCGAGCGGGTGGGCGGCGGCCGGACCATCCGGGTGCGGAGGAGCACCCTGTCCCCGGGCACCTTCTCGGTGCCGGGCGACCCGTCCCAGGCGGCCTTCTGGGTGGTGGCCGGTGTGATCGTCCCGGGCAGCCTGGTGACGGTGACCGGCATCCAGCTGGGCATCGAGCGCCTCGGCTTCCTCGGGGTGCTCCGGAGGATGGGCGCCACCATCGAGATGGAAGAGGCCGGCAACCTGACCGGGTCGGTGACCAGCTACGCCTGCGCCCTGCACGGCACGGTGGTGGAGGCGGCCGAGATCCCCTCCCTCGACGAGGTGCCCATCCTGGCCGTGGCCGCCGCGGTGGCCCACGGCACCACCCGGTTCCGTGACGTGGGCGAGCTCCGGGTCAAGGAGTCCGACCGGCTCGCCGGCACCGCCGCGCTGGTCGACGCCTTCGGGGTCACCGCCACCGTCGACGGGGACGACCTGGTGGTGGAGGGCACCGGCGGGCCGCTGCGCCCGGCCCGGGTGGCGGCCGGCGGGGACCACCGGATGGCCATGGCCGCGGCGGTGGCCGGAGCGGCGTGCCCGGCGTCGTCGGCCGGGACGGTCGTCACCGGGTGGGCCAGCGTGGCCACCAGCTATCCCGGCTTCGACCGCACCCTGGGCCAGTTGGCTGCGGCGGGACCCCGATGACCGGTGCCGGGACGCAGGTCCGGCCGCTGCCCACCATCGCCATCGACGGACCGGCGGGTTCGGGGAAGTCCACCGTGTCGCGTGCCCTGGCCGCCCGACTGGGGATCGACCGTCTCGACACCGGGGCCATGTACCGGGCCGTGGCGTGGGCCGCCCTCGACCGGTCGGTCGACCCGGGCGACCGTGAGGCGGTGGCCGGTGTGGCCCGGTCGGTGGAGATCGCCGTGGGCGAGCGGGTGACCGTGGACGGGACCGACGTCACCGAGGCCATCCGGGGCCCGGTGGTCAGCGCCGCCGTCTCCGCGGTGGCGGCCAACCCGGACGTCCGGGCGGTCATGGTCCAACGACAGCGTGAGTGGGCCGCCGAGCGCGGCGGGGGAGTGATCGAGGGACGCGACATCGGGTCGGTGGTCTTCCCCGGTGCGGACCTCAAGATCTACCTCACCGCCTCGGCCGACGAACGGGCCCGCCGACGGCCCGAGGAGGGCGCCGACGCGGTAGCCCGGCGGGACCGGATCGACAGCACCCGTGACGTCTCGCCCCTGGGCGTGGCCCAGGGCGCCCGGGTCATCGACACCACCGGCCGACCGGTGGAGGAGATCGTCGAGGAGGTGGTCACGTGGCTGTGACCGGCAACGGGGCGGGCGCCGGCCGTCCCGGTGGATCGGCCCGGCCGGAGGGGCCCCTCGACCTCGACGTGCGGGTCGACACCAGCTTCACCCGCATCTACCGGTTCCTGCGGGTCATGGTCCGGGGGCTCAACGGCATCCTCTTCCGCACCTCGGTCGACGGGGCCGACCAGGTGCCGACCTCCGGACCGGTGATCATCGCCCCGGTGCACCGGTCGTTCATCGACTTCTTCGTGGCCTCCGAGGTCACCCGGCGCAAGCTGCACTACATGGCCAAGGACAGCCTGTGGGGGAACGGCCTCCTGGCCCGGATCCTCCCGGCCGTGGGGGCCTTCCCCGTCCACCGTGGGTCGGCCGACCGGGAGGCCCTGCGCCGGGCGCAGCAGGTGCTCGACGCCGGCGAGGTGCTCATCCTGTTCCCCGAGGGCGAGCGCCGCACCGGACCGGTGGTCGAGGGGCTCCACGAGGGCGTGGCGTTCCTGGCCGCCCGGACCGGCGCCACCGTGGTGCCGGTGGGTATCGGCGGCTCGGCCTCGGTGATGCCCAAGGGCAAGCGCCTGCCGCGGCCCCGGCACATCCACCTCATCGTGGGCCGCCCCATCGCCCCCCCGACCCGCACCGGCTCCGGCCGGGTGGCCCGCAGCACCATCCACCAGCTGACCGAGGCGTTGACCGGGTCGCTGCAGGACCTCTACGACCGTTCCGTCGCGGTGACCGGTCGGTACTGAACACCAGGCCCCGCCCCGCCCGCCGTGGCGGTCGGCTCAGCCCCCCGGGGGCCGGTCCCGGTCGACCCGGGTCGAGCGGTACCAGGTGGTCCCGATGACCCGGCCGTACTGCAGGCCGAAGAACAGGTTGCCACCCTTCTTCGAGGTGCCCGAGGCCCGCGGGTGCCACACCGTGGGTCGCTCGGTGATCCGCCAGCCCCGACTGGAGGCGGTGATGACCACCTCGGCCGTCTGGTACTGGTCCTCGACCAGCAGGGGGACGATGTCGTCGAGTAGCTCGATCCGGAAGGCCCGGTACCCGTTGGAGGAGTCGGTGAGGTTCTGCGACATGATGGCGTTGAGGATGGAGGCGTACATGGTGACGCCGGCCCGACGGAACTTGTCGGTGGTCTGGTCCTCGCCGAGCCGCCGCGAGGCGATGACGAAGTCGGCCTCGCCGTCGAGGACGGGCCGGATGAGGTCCCCCATCTCAGCCGGGTCGTTCTGGCCGTCGGCGTCCAGGGTGACCACGTACCGGGCGCCGTGGGCCGAGGCCAACTCGTAGCCCAGCCTGAGCGCCTGACCGTGGCCGAGGTTGACCGGCAGGATACAGGTCCACACCCCCGCGTCGAGGGCCACCTGGGCGGTACCGTCGGTACCGCCGTCCACCACCACCAGGGTCGTCACCTCGAGGTCGTCGACGAAGGCCGGCATGGCCTTCAGCACGGCGCCGATGTTCTGCTCCTCCTCGTAGGCGGCGACCACCGCCACCACCGGGCCCAGCTGGACGCCGGGGTAGCGGGCCTCGAAGTCGTCCCGGGCCTGGTCGTGCACGTAGCGGATGAGCTCGGCACTCCGCTTCCGATCACGGTTGTCGGGAAGGGTGAGCCAGCGGTGCCGTTGGGTGGGCGCCATCAGAGGACGTGGGGATGGCCGAACACGGCCCGCACCTTCGGCTCGAAGTGGGCCAGGTCCTCGGTGGGGTAGTCGGGGTCGAAGCTGGTCTGGTCCCATTCGTCGGCGAACTGCTCGGCCAGCCCGTACCAGGGCTCGTCCCGGTACTTGTCCCGCATGTTCGGATCCATCTCGAAGTGGGCGTAGTAGTGCCGGCCCTGGAAGTCCTGATGGGCCGAGATGGCCGACGTCACCTCGGGGCGCACGTAGGGCCGCAGGATCTCGGCGGCGATCCTCGGGTGGTTGGGCACCGACACCGCCTTTCCGATGTCGTGGCAGAGGGACGCCACCACCAACTCGTCGTCCGCACCGGCCCGCTCGGCCCGGGTGGCCGTCTGCAGGCAGTGCGTCAGTTGGTCCACGGCGAACCCGTCGACCACGTCGGCCAGGGACTCCAGCATGGCCAGCACCCGGTCGGCCACCCGGTCCTGGCGCTTGACCGTCTCGGCGCCGATCACCGCCCACTGCTCCGCGGTCGACACATCCATGCTGGTGAACGAGGTCGTCATCCCCACAGTCTCGCGCCAAAACCGGGCGTCGGCACCTGCGGTCAGGCGGGCGAGCCGGCCAAGCGTTCGAGCACGTCGGCCGCCACCGTGGTGCGGTCGCCGGCCAGGACCTGACTGGCCGGCCCGCCGCCGGCCTCGGCCCCGGCGTCGCCCTCCAGGGGTACGCCGTTGAGCAGGCCCAGGGCCGACTCGAGACCCCGGAGCAGGTCCCGGAGCTCGGGGGGCGGCGGGAAGTACTCCTCTTCCACGGTGACCGGCGAGCGGTGGACGCCGTCGGTCGGGTCGAGGCGGGCCACCACCGCCTGGACCAGGGCCTCGGGGGCCGAGGCACCCGCCGTGACCCCCACGGTGCCGGACAGGTCGTCGGGCAGTTCGGAGGCGTCGTTGACCCGGACCACCCGCGGACAGCCGAAGGAGCGGGCCACCTGCTCGAGGGCCACCGTGTTGGAGGAGTTCTCCGAACCGATGACCACCACGGCGTCGGCTTCGCCGGCCAGGGCCTTCAGCGCCGCCTGCCGGTTGGTGGTGGCGAAGCACAGGTCGCTCCGGTTGGGCATCCAGAGATCGGGGAACCGCTCCCGGGCCCGGTCGACGATGCCGGCCCACTCGTCGTGGCTGAGGGTGGTCTGGGCCAGCAGGGCCACCCGGGCCGAGGCCTCACCGGCGCCCGGATCGTCGAGCCGGTCCACGTCCTCGACGCGCTCCAGCAGCCGGACCGACGACGGCGCCACCGCCATGGTCCCCACCGCCTCTTCGTGGCCATGGTGTCCCACGTAGAGGACCGTGTACCCCTTGCGGGCCCGCACCCGGAGCTCGTGGTGGACCTTGGTCACCAACGGGCACACGGCATCGACCACCACCCGTCCGTCCGACCGGGCCGCCGCCACCACCTCGGGGGCCGAGCCGTGGGCCGAGAGCATGAGCGGGGCACCGGTCGGGACCTCGTCGACGTCGTCGACGAAGACCACCCCCTGGGCCCGGAACTGGTCGACGACGTGCCGGTTGTGGACGATCTCGTGGTAGCAGTAGACCGGGGGTTCGAAGACCCGGACCATCCAGGCCAGGGCCTTGATGGCCTTCTCCACCCCGGCACAGAACCCCCTCGGTTCGGCCAGGAGCACTCGGTCCACGGTCACCGGACCAGGCTACCGGGGTCCGGGACCGGGACGGCCCCGGGGCGACGGCGGGAGGGAATGGGGGACCGGGTAGCCTGGTGGGCATGTCGGCGCCCCGAGTGACGACGGCACCCAAGGTCGTCGCCGTCACGGAAGCGTCACCGGCGGACCTGGCCGGCCTGCGGCCCGGGGACGAGCTCCTCTCCCTCAACGGACGGTCACCCCGGGACGTCATCGAGTACAGCCTGTTGGTCGACGAGCCCGATCTGGACCTCGTGGTCCAGCGCCGCGGGCGGACCGGGGCCATGGCCCTCCGGGTGGCCAAGGAGCCGGGGGAGCCCCTCGGGGCCGAGGTGTCCTCGGCCGTCTTCGACCGGGTCCGGACCTGCGACAACCACTGCGAGTTCTGCTTCATCCACCAGCTTCCCAAGGGGATGCGACGGAGCCTCTCCCTCAAGGACGACGACTACCGCCTGTCCTTCCTGTACGGCAACTTCACCACGCTGACCCGCTTCACCGAGATGGACCTCGAGCGGGTGCTGACCGAGCACCTCAGCCCCCTGTTCGTGTCCATCCACGCCACCGATCCCGACGTCCGGGCCGAGCTGCTGCGCAACCGGCGCGGCGCGGTGAGCCTCCGATGGCTGGGTGCGCTGCTCGACGGCGGTATCGAGGTCCATGGGCAGGTCGTGGTGTGCCCGGACAAGAATGACGGCGCCGTCCTGGAGGACACCCTGGCCGGGGTGCTCGACCGCTACCCGTCACTGGCCACGGTGGCCTGCGTGCCCCTCGGCGTCAGCCGCTTCTCCCACGAGAGCGCCATGCGCCCCCACACCAGGGAGGAGGCCGCCGCCGTCTGCGACGCCGTGGAGCGGTGGCAGGAGACGTTCCGCTCCGCCCTGGGCCGGAGGCTGGTGTACGCCGCCGACGAGTACTACCTCATGGCCGAGCGGCCCTTTCCCGCCGCTGCCACCTACGAGGGCTTCCCCCAGCACGAGAACGGCCTGGGCATGGCCCGGGCCTTCGAGGCGGCCTTCGGCGGGGACGAGCGGGCCGCCCTCGGGGTGCGCCCGGGCTTCTTCGCCGCTGTGGACGGGGCCCCGGCCGCCGGCTACCGGGCCCCTCGCTCCTCCCCGTCGGGCGGGGACGTCGGGCGGGGGGCGCCCATCGCCATCCTCACCGGCGAGTACGGCGCCCGGGTGCTCGCACCCCTGGTCGACGGGCTGGGCCGGGACGACATCCGACTGGTTCCGGTGGCCAACACCTTCTTCGGCGGCAACATCGGCGTCTCCGGCCTCCTGACCGGCACCGACCTCGTCGAGACCCTGCGGGACGAGCCCGAGGGACACCGCTACCTGCTGCCCGACGCCTGCCTGTCCGAGGGCCGCTTCCTCGACGACCTGACCCTCGGCGACCTGCCCCGGCCGGTCGAGGTGGTGGCCACCGACGGGCTCTCCCTCCGCCGGGCGCTCGAGTCGGCAGGGCCGGCCACCGAGCCCGTCCCGACCGTCGGCCGCTCCGAGCGGGTCCCCGTCACGCTGGGCCCCCGGTGAGCGGTCACCCGACCGAGGGCGGAGCCGGCACCCGGGAACGGCCGCTGGTGGTCATCGCCGGAAGGCCCAACGTGGGGAAGTCCACATTGGTCAACCGCATCGTCGGCCGCCGCGCCGCAGTGGTGGAGGAACGACCCGGCGTGACCCGGGACCGCAAGGAACTCGACGCGGAATGGTGCGGGCGGGCCTTCACCGTGGTCGACACCGGGGGATGGCTGTCCTCCGACGATCCCCTCGACGTCCAGGTCAGCGCCCAGGCCGAGCGGGCCATCGCCGACGCCGACGTGGTCCTGCTGGTGGTGGACGTCACCGTGGGTCTCACCGACGAGGACCTGGCCGTGGCCCGCGTGCTCAAGCGGTCCGGGCGACCGGTCCGGGTGGTGGTCAACAAGGTGGACTCCTCCCAGCGCGACGCCGACGCCTGGGACGCCATGGCCCTCGGCCTCGGGACGCCCTGGCCCGTCAGCGCGCTGCACGGACGGGGCACCGGCGACCTGCTCGACGACGTGGTCGGCCTCCTGCCCGAGACCGAGGCGGCCGATGCCTGGGGGCCGCCCACCGACGACCGGCGGGAGGGTGCCGGTGGCGCCGAGGACGCCCCCGACCTGGTCGGGACGGGACCGGCCACCCACGGCATCCCCCGGGTGGCCCTGGTGGGCCGACCCAACGTCGGGAAGTCGACGCTGTTCAACCGGCTGGTGGGCGACGAGCGCTCGGTGACCCACGATGCCCCCGGCACCACCCGGGACGCCGTGGACACCGTGGTCGAGACACCCGAGGGGACGGTCTGCTTCGTCGACACCGCCGGGATGCGACGGAAGTCCAAGACCGAACGCGGCACCGAGTACTTCTCGGTCCTGCGGGCGCTCGACGCCCTCGACCGGTCGGACATCGCCCTCCTGGTCATCGACGCCACCACCGGGGTGACCCACCAGGACCAGCGCCTGGCCGAGCGGGTGGGAGCGGCGGGCTGCCCGACGGTGGTGGTACTCAACAAGTGGGAGCTGATCGCCACCGAGGACCGCCAGGACATCCTGGTGGACGTGGGGGACCGGCTGGCCTTCCTGGGCGACGCCCCCGTCCTCCGGGTCAGCGCCCTGTCCGGCCTCGGGGTCCACCACATCCTCCCGGCGGTGGCCGCAGCCGAGGAGGCCTACCACTCGAGGATCCCGACCGGGGAGCTCAACCGGGCCATCAAGTCCATCCAGATGGCCCATCCGCCGGTCGGGGCCAAGATCCAGTACGCCGTGCAGGGAGCCAACGACCCCCCGACCTTCACCCTGTTCACCAACGGGCGCCTCCAGCCCACCTACCTCCGCTACGTGGAGCGGGGCCTGCGGGAGCGCTTCGACCTCGGAGCCACGCCCATCAAGCTGCGGGTGCGGGCCAAGGGCGCCCACGGGGGTGGGGGTCGCCGACGATGACCATGCCGACACCGAGCCGCTGAGCCGTGCCGTGGTGTGAGCAGTGCGACCAACGGCTCGAGAGCGACGAACTGACCGCCGAGGGGACGTGTCCGGCGTGCGGCACCGTGCCCCTGGAGCACCGCAAGTCCCCCTGGTACTTCAAGTTCATGCTGGTGGCCAGCATCATCTACCTGGGGTACCGGGCCTTCCAGGGCATCACCTGGGTGGTCCACCACATCTAGGACGGGTGCCGGCCGGTGGACGCGGACCGCGGCGAGCCGGTGGCGTCGAAGGCGCCCCACGGCCACCGACCGTGGGGCCCGACCCCCTTCCCCCCGGTCGGCTGTGCTAACAACGACGTGTCCTTCCCCGTGGTCATGGTGGCCACGGGCACGTTCCCGGGGGAGCAACGATGCACAGTGGATCCGCGGTGTCCAGAGTGGTGGTGTCCGGCCTGGCGGCCGTCGTGATGGTGGCCGGTCTGATCGCCCTCTCGGGCACCAGTCAGGCAGCCCGGCCGGCCAAGCCGGCGCGGCTCCTCTACGTGTCCCTGGGCGACTCGTACTCCGTCGGCTACCAGAACCCCACGCTGGGCAATACGGCCGGGTTCACCGGGTACGTGGCCAAGAAGGAGAAGCTGCAGCTGGAGAACTTCGGGTGCGGAGGAGCCACCACCACCTCGATCTTCACGCAGATCGGTTGCTCCCCGTCGGCTTCGGCCGCCACCGACGGTGTGGCCTACCCGACCACCGACCAGGTCGACGCGGCGCTGGCCTTCATCACCTCCCACCCCGGCCAGATCGGTCTGGTCACCGTGTCCATCGGCGGCAACGACGTCACCGCCTGTGCGGCGACCGCCAACCCCATCCCCTGTGTGGTCGCCGCGGAGGGCACCATCAAGACCAACGTCGACAACCTGGTGGCCGAGCTCCACGCCGCCCTGACCGCGGGCGGGGACACCTCGGCCCACATCGTGGGGATCACCTACCCGGACGTCATCCTGGGTGACGACGTCTTCCCGGTGGGAGGCACCAACCCCACCCTGGCCGGCGAGTCGGTGGCTGCCTTCGACGCGCTCATCAACCCGACACTCAGTGCCGCCTACACCTCGGTGCCCGAGGGAGCCTTCGTCAACGTGACCAGCGCCCCCTACAAGAAGGCGACGGCCGGCGACGACACCGACACCTGGAGCGTGGTCAACTCCGTGGAGGTCCCGAGTGGTCCGACCACCAACCTCAAGGGGTTCGGCAAGGGTGTCCCGGACTCGGTATGGGAGGTCTGCCACCTGACCTACTACTGCTCGATCCCCGGTGACATCCACGCCAACACCAAGGGGTACAACTTCATCGGCTCGTTGATCACGGCCAAGCTCGCCTCCCTCTGAGGCGGGGCCAGCCCGACCGGAGACATCGCCCGGGGTGGCCACTCGGCCTGGTCTTCGGCGCTTCACGGCCGGGGCGATGCCCACCGCCCGGGGTGTTCGGCCCAGGGTGTGGGGCCAGGGGGCAACTATCCACCACTGGCTCGATGGTTCTGGATACGGTGCGTCCTCATGGTGAAGCGAAAGAAGTCCCCCGAAGCCGAGACCCAAGAGCTGCGTGGGATAGCTCAGGCATCGCATGAGCTATCGGCCGCCCTCAAGGAGTTCGACGAAAAGGCAGAAACCTGGGCGCGGATTCCTGAGGAACGGCAGGTCGTCGGCGCCTGAGCAGCACCGGATCGGCGTCGAGGAGGACCGGCGCCCGTCCGTGCTGTCACGCGACCCTCGGCCTGGATAGGCCGGGGAGTGGCCGACGGTGGGGTGAGGCCGGCCGGAGCCGCGTCCCGCGACTCAGTCACGCGCGAGGGCCCAACGATCGATCGCCTCGGCCGAGGACGGGACGGCAGGTCTGGGCCCGGTTCGCCGTGGCTGTCGGACCTCGACGGCACCGTCTCGCTCCGGGAAATGACCGCGTCCTCGAGGCTCCGGTCACCCGTCTTCGACGGGGGCGGCGCCGGGCGACCGCCGGACCGGCGGGCTGTGGCGCGGGAACCTGGCGCGAGTTGAGTAGGCTCTCGCAGGGTCACTTGGGAAGTCTTGGTAGCAAGACGTCGGCAAATGACCATTCTCGGTTGGAGTCGGATTCGTAGAACCCGGCGCTGACCAGGAGCGGGCTGTGGCGCAGCTTGGTTAGCGCGCTTGACTGGGGGTCAAGAGGTCCCGGGTTCAAATCCCGGCAGCCCGACCACAAGGACGCAGGTCAGGAGTTCGGACTGGGCCGGTGACAATCGGTGACACATCGGTTTGTCACCAAACTTGTCACCAAACGCTCCTCAGGAATGTGTGAAATTCCGGTTCATGCTTTCCACTGTGGCTCCGGCTCCTGGTTGACACTCCCCGTATCCGGCTCCGGTACCTGGGCGACAGTGGCTCCGGTACCTGCTTGACACCTCACGCCTGACCAGGGTCCACCTGGTGCCTTCAGCCACCTTCTTTGCTGTGGAGAGTCACGCCCACAGATGCGAAGGAGGCCACAGATGCTGGTGGAGCTGGGACTGGTGGAACAGAGGTTGCGGGCAGTGCAAGAGGTCCTCGACGGTGCGACCGTTACCGACGTGGCCAAGCGGAATGGGGTGACCCGCCAAACGGTCCACACCTGGCTCCGCCGGTATGCGAGTTCGGGCGTCGCCGGGTTGGTGGACAAGACCTCCAAGCCCGAGTCCTGTCCCCATCAGATGACCCCAGTGGTCGAGGCCCGGATCGTCGAGATGCGGCGGACCCATCCTGGTTGGGGACCGCGGACCATCCGCACCCACCTGGCCCGCGAGGACATCACACCGCTGCCGGGGCGGTCCTCGATCTATCGGGCCCTGGTCCGCCACCGGTTGCTCGATCCCACGCCTCGCAAGCGGGCCCGTTCCGATTACAAGCGATGGGAACGATCGAAGACCATGGAGCTCTGGCAGATGGACATCGTGGGCCGGTTCTATCTGACCGACGGCACCGAGGTGAAGGTGGTCACCGGCGTCGACGACCACAGCCGATACTGCGTCTGTGCCCGCATCGTGGCCCGAGCGACGGCCAAGCCGGTCTGTGATGCGCTCCTGTTCGCCTTGAAGCAACACGGTGCCCCGAACGAGATCCTCACTGACAACGGCAAGGTCTTCACCGCTCGATTCGGCCAGGGCCCAGGACCGGTGCTCTTCGACCGGATCTGCCACAACAACGGGATCAAACACCGCCTCACTGCCCCGTACTCGCCGACCACGACGGGCAAAGTGGAACGCTTCCATCGGACCTATCGGGACGAGTTCCTGGTCGATCACGACCGAACACATGCCACCATCGAAGAAGCCCAGATGGCCCTCGATGCCTGGGTGGAGAAGTACAACACCGAGCGCCCCCACCAGTCCCTGGGTGACCGACCGCCGGCTGAGCGGTTCGCCCTGGCTGCCCCCAGGGTCCCGGTCGAGACCTCCGTCGAGTCGTGGAGATCGAAGGGCCGACACCTTCCCCGCGGCCGCCGGGCGTCAGCCGATGGGTCGATCAACGGGGCTCGATCGGGCTCAACAGCTTCCGCTATCGGGTCGGTCCGACCTTCGCCGGCGAAGCAGTCGAAGTCGTCGTCCAGAACGGCCTCGTCGAGATCCTCCATCAAGGCGTCCTCGTCGCTACCCACGCCGAGCGGCGTCGGGACGAGACCACGGTCACGAAGGCACCGAGGGCCGGGCGCGCCCGCCCGGCCAGCTCGGGACTGTCGGTGACTCGAGCCGTCGACGGAGGCGGATCGATCTCGTTTGCTGGAGCGCCCTATCGGGTCGGGCGCAGCTGGCGGGGTCGCAGCGTCGAGGTGGCCATCGTGGCTGGGTCCGTACAGATCTCCGAGAACGGCAAGGTCGTCCGGGTCCACCAGATCAAACACGACCGCTCCAAAGAGCACGGCGCCTTCGCCACGCCCAAGGGTCGTCCCCGCATCAAGAAGTCCGCTTGATGGGTTTGGACCGTAAAACACCTACCGGAGCCAATTCGTAAAGCGGGTACCGGGTCTTGACAGCTCCTCAGGAATACTCGGCAACGAGGGCGGCGACCGCCTGAGCGTCCTGTCCCGGGAGCACGCATGCGTAGGTACTGGTCTGGCTGCGTCGGGTCTCGTCGCCGCTGTACTACTGGCGGGCTGCTCCAGCCAACCGCGCCGGCTCGGCCTACCACACACGGTCCTCCCGGCCATCAGTTCTCCGTCTCATTCTCCAAACCACCGAGTCTGCGGACCCTTTATCTGTCAGACGCCGAAGGGCAGGCGCTGTACGGCACCAGCGTTACAACTCGCTCGATATGGTCTGACGGAACGACCACGGTTTCTGTTGATTCGCTGACGGAACCGGTTCGTCCGGGCCGCCTGCCGTATCTACTCCGCAGCTACCTTCCCTCGGGGTCGAACGGTCGCAGGTTCACAAAGGCCGGGGATCCGGCGATGACAGGGATTGTTCCAGCCTGCGTCCCGTCCGGCCAGTGCTCGGAATCATTGGCGGCTTTGTCATTCTGAATGGTCAGACGCTCTATGACGTCACAGCGAGTCAGAGCAGTCCATCGGGGGTCAAGGCCGTCCTCGACTCGTTTCGGCTATCCCGCTTGACCCCGTGTTGTCGGGCACGCCGTGGCGGACCGGCGTAACGTTTAGGCATGGCAACTCGGGCGTTCGAGATCATCTGTGAAATCGAACCCGCCACCCGACCAGATGTGATGCATGTGCGTCACCAGATCGGTGTGCTGAGCCGGATTGCAAGTGCGTTCTTGATCCCCGACAACCACATCGGACGAGCAACCGTGTCGAGCATCGCTGTCGCACATGAAGTGGGGCTGATGGGTGGCCGCTCGATCGCCTGCATCAATGCCCGTGACCGGAACGTTCTTGGCTTCCAGAGAGATCTGCTAACCGCCGCTGCTTACGGGGTGAATGAGTTCCTGTTTGTGTACGGAGACCGACCCGAGACCGGTGCCCGCTCAGACGACCTCACCGTCAGGTCGATGATCGCCCAGGCCCGAGATTTCGCCAAGCGCTCGGAGCTGGTCGAGCGGCTCAGGCTCGGAGTGGCAACGGGCCTTCGCTCCCTTCCAACCTGGAAGCAGAGCGCCGACTTCCTACTTACCCAGGTCACCTATTCCATTGATGAGCTTCTTCGATGGCGGTCGTCGGTCGAGTTTGATGGTCCGATCTACGCAGGTGTAATGGTGCTTCCCAGTTCATCGATGGCTCGCAAGCTGTCGGCAGAGGTACCCCAGTTAGCGGTCCCGCAGTCGATCATCGGCCAGCTCGACCAGGACGGTGCCTCGGGCGTAGAGATCGCCTGCGATCACATCAAAGAGATCTACGAGTCCAAGGCGTTTGACGGCGTGCATCTGATCCCGGTGACTCGCTACAGAGAGGTGGCGGCGAGGCTCGACTCCCTGTTCTAGTGCCCCACCAAACCGAAGTTATGGGACGATGTCAACGCTTCAGGGCAAATAGTCTCCACGTCCCAGGGACTCCCTTCAGTTGATGTCGCCACGTTCTGTGAATTCAATGCCCGAACCCACGACGAGGTCCTTGACTGTGCCCGACACAAGAAGTTCGTCCGGCGCGGCAAGGGCTGCCACCCGGGCCGCGATGTGAACAGCCAACCCTGCGAGGTCTTCGCCTCTGACCTCGCATTCACCGGTATGAAGGCCAAAGCGGAGGTCAACGCCAAGTGAACTGATGGCATCTGCGATGGATCGGGCGCAGTGAATCGCTCGCGCCGGACCGTCGAAAGAGGCAACGAAGCCATCTCCTGGTGTTGACCTTTCGACCGTTGTCAAGCCGTTGACAGCCGTCCAGCTGCTACCGAGTGACCTGGTGAATTCTCTGGACTGCATCCACGCCCGCCCGGCACCCGTCGCACACCTCGCCAAGAACGGATGCTGCCTCTGCCGACGAGTGGCGGAAACCCACCGACAGAGGCCCATCCTCCGAGGCCGGAGGGCTGCCCAGCACTTCCGGCTGGCGACTCCCTTACCCACATCTTGAGCCGCCCAAACAAGGGCTACGTCCAGAAGGAATGCTTACGGGCCTCCTGGGGCATCCTGCGCGGATCAGCAGCCATCTGCTGGACCGAATCCAGGCCGGACCAGTGACAGTCGGCCATCTGGAGTTCGCTCGTAGCCGATTGTTCAGGTAATCCTGAAATAGGTTCCCGGAACCAGCTCGGCGATTCCGAGTGCGGAGTTGAGACAAATATCGAAAGAAACGAATTCTCCCAGATATCGCTTGGTGAAATGGCCGGAGACCGAAACGATCGTGCCCGTAACGTCAAACTCCAAGTCCCCAGATGGGCATCGCTCTGGGGACGCGAAGATCCCGGTGTCCTCAGCGAAGTTGGTTTGTTTTCCCGTCAAGTAGACAACGGGGTAGGGCCCAGATCCCTCGGCACTCGTCGTGCCCGACCCTCCTGAGGTCCCCGGGTGGTTGCATTCGCCCAACAAGATTGGCGAGAAAAGGTCGGTAAGGTCAGACGACTGCATCGTCTGACATTTGAGACGAGCAGGGGCGGCGGATGCTGCCTGGGCTCCGACCACCCCGGCGACGAAGGTCGCACTTCCGAGAATCCCCACGGTTACGGCAATCACCCTCAGGGTTTTCACGAGACCTCCAGTTTCCCGTTGGCCACAAATAGTTCTGATCTGGCCCCTCATTCGCCAGGGTAGATCAGATCCCCATCAACTGCCTTGGTACCGGATTCAGCAGCGGCTCCAGGGCAATCCTGTGCGGATCAGCAGCAAATGCGCTGGACCGAGTCCAGCTCAGCTCTGTGGCCATTGCAGGATACGACCGTGTGCCATTTGCCGGCCCGATCTTGGAACCGCACAGGCCACTCGCTTGAGTTGGGACAGTGCTGGGCGTGCTGGGTTCCGTCCTCGGCATGGATCAGCCGGAAGCACTGCTGGTACTCGCAGCCCGACCACCTAAGGGGTGACCCCATGGAATGGACCAGGTCGTATGAGCATTAGGCCTGGGTTCTTCTTGAGCAGCTCGATCTGCATCGACCCACAGCACGACTCCATCGGCGCGTTGTCGTAGCAGTCGCCGATCGTGCCCATCGATCCCTCCAGTCCGAGGCGGCACACGTTCTCGGTGAAGGCCCACGCCAGCTTCGGATGACGGACGGTCGGGCGGAACGTTTCCTTGCTCCTGCCTGCGACGTTTGGTGGTTCGCCGCAGATCATAAAATGGCGGTGTCGGGCTGTTGTGATGTCGAAATCCTTGGTCGCGGCTCGACGCTTGATGCTCGGCTCGCACACCAACCGGGTCGACCAGCACTTCATCCCTCCTCGATGTCGCCAGGAGGTCGACATGAGTACAGCCCGCAGACCGGTAGCACCGATAGCGCCAGAAGAAGACGGCCTGGCCAAGATGGCGGAGATGATCGCCAAGGACCAGTCCACCCGGCCCGCCGAGCCACCCATGGAGCGGGCGATCGAAGTCCTGTGGCGGGAGATCGCCGAGGTCGAGCGGGCTCGTCAGTCATCCATTCGGTAGCGAGTCGCGAGAACCGATCGCCGCTCCTACCGACTAGCGCCTGGCGCCCTTCCCGACGAACGGACGGCCATGGGTCTCGTGGGGCCGAGCACGTCCGGAGCGGCGACCCTCGGGACCGGCGAGCCATCTCGCCGATGAGTCGGGTCGGGTCTGGTCTCACCCTGCCCGACGGTTGACGTCGAGAAATGCTCGACTGACGGTCGACGCCTCCTCGTCCGCAACATCTTCACCGTCCTGCGGGCCGAATGTCGACCGACTGGCCTCGATGGGAAGCTCTGGCACCGATTGGAACACGCCGCGTCGAGCAAGCTCCGCGATCAAGACAGAAGTCGAATAGCTCTCCAACTCGGGTCGGAGAAGATCATCGACCGTCTGAGGAGACGGAACAGAGGAGTGGTGCCTCGTCAACCGCATGGTGGATCTCCCTCCACCGCCGGACCGCCCTCCCTATGGCATCACTCTAGGTGGAGGGTGGAGCACTCATGACATCGCGCGACCCCCGTGGGCGGTCGCGGGGGAGACGGGGAAGGGAGCGGGGCGCCGGTTGGATGCTCCGACTCTCCCGCACTGTTTGGGACAGGGCGAGCGAGCTGAGTGGGCCTGCAAGAATGCATTGGCCTCCCAAGCTCCAGAGCCGATCGTGTGAACCTCTGGTGGCAACCCCGCAGAGCGGTGATCTGCTGGAACGGAATCGAGATCGGCCCGGTGCCAGAGCAGCGGTTGCTAGCCTGACCAAGGGAGAGGGAACCATGAAACCACGAACCATGAAACCACTGAGACTCGCCGTGGCGGCAACAGGGGCTCTGGTGGCCGCCACGATTGTGGCCGCCGGTCCGTTGGCCGCTCAATCCGCTTCTGCAGTGCCCACTACTCTCGTCAAATGCCGGTCGATGCAGTCCGGGTCATTCAACTCGACAGTCGAGCTGGGTGCTTGCACTCGTCCGAACATCACAGGGGGATCGGGGACGTCGAACGGCTTCGGGTCGGGACCGTACCCACTGACGTGGTTCAACGCGAAGATTACGGACTTCAGCACGGTCTCCTCCTCCCTGCCGTCGCCATCCCGGTGCCCCACTCCCATGGCCGAACTCGATTTCGTGGGAAGTGTTTCGCACGTCGTTGGTCCCTGGACCAAACGTATCCTCGGGGCTCCCGTGGCATTTGACGTCTGCCTGACAGACAGTTTGGGTATAACCGAACTCGTCCCCGGCACGGTGTTCACCATGAAAGTTCCCAAACCCTGACGGGTTGCTTGCGGCGACCATCGCCGATGTTCCGGTACCGTGCAGATCCGGCCAGGGCGACCGGGGGTCAAGGGTCCCCGGAGTTGCTGCCGAAGCCCCGGTCCAGCCCAGCCGTACAATCGCCACGACGGGGATGCCTCCTATTCATCACATTCTCGGAGACAACGGAAGAGAATCGGGCATGAAGAAGAGCGGGTCGCAGACGAGCAAGCCTCCGTCCGAGCTGATCGACGCGAGAATAAAGGAGCTGGGCGACTGGCGGGGGAGTACGCTCGACCGGCTCCGTGACTTGATCAAGGAAGCCGATCCCGAAGTGGTCGAGGAGTGGAAGTGGAGGGGGTTCCCGGTGTGGTCTCACGACGGTCTGATCTGTACAGGTGAGACATACAAGAGCATTGTGAAGATGACCTTCGCCAAGGGGGCTTCTCTCAAGGATCCGTCGAGCCTCTTCAACTCCAGCCTTGACGGGAACACGAGGCGGGCCATCGACTTCCATGAAGGCGAAAAGATAGACGAGCAGGCGTTGAAGAAGCTCGTCCGTGCCGCCGTGACCCTGAACCAGGCCAAGGCCAAGAGCAGGTGAGGGCCCCTCCCCGAGAGGTTGGCAGCCCGGTCCACCGGTTCCCTCGGCCGCCACCGACCTCCGTCCGGTGTCCGGTGTCGTGTCGGGTCACAAGATCCCGCTCAGGCGACAGTCACACCGGCCTCGGCGCCGATCATCCGGACTCGGGCGGGCATGCCACGCCGGCCATGGCCATGAGCTGGGCAAAGGTCGACCGGGACATCTTCCAGACGCCATCCGCCAGAACCGCCTCGCCTCGCTGGCCTCCAAGAAGCAATCTCTCTCCGTTCGAGATGGAGAACAGGACTGCGGCCCGTTCGGGGTCGTAGAAGTGGATCTCGTCGGCCGAGATGATCACGTCGGAGCCGTCACCGACTATGCCCCGATGGCGCTCGTTGGCCAACATCAGCGTGGCACCGAGGTCACCACCGTTCTCGACCGTCGGTACCGACCGTCCGTCGTCGCTCGGCACCCGACTGGCGATGTACGCCGCCCGGATGTCGGCCCGTGCGCTGTCGGGTTCGTCAGGCTCCGGGCCCGTCGGCAGGTCCACCGACGCACGGCTCGTCCACGTCGGACGGCGTCGTTGGCTCAAGGTCCTCGACCTCAAGCGGGCGGACCACTCGCCGATGCAGTTCTCGCAGATGAACGCGTTGTGCCCTGACACCAGCCGCCCGGATGCCGGGGGAGTGAGGCCGCAGAAGGAGCACGTGACCACTCGGCCCCGGTACGCCTCGTCGTCGGCTGGGAGGTCGATCGACCTCGGATTCCCAGCACGCTCCTCGCGGCGAAGGCCGGCCAGGTGGCGGATGACCCGTTGACGCACCTGGGACAGGTCGATCCCAAGGCTCACCAGCACCTGGGCACCCACGCCCTCACCTTCTCGCACCAGGCCAAGCAGGATGTGCTCGGTGTCGATGCTTCCCGCCCCGAGCTGCATAGCCTCCCGGAGGGACAGTTCGAGGACCTTCTTGGCCCGTGGGGTGAACGGCGGTGAGCCTGGACCTCCGGAGAGTCCGATCGTCTCCTCCACCCGCTCCCGTGCTGTGGTCAGTGAGGCACCCAGCTCCATGAGTACCTGGGCAGCGGTGCCACCTTGATGCAGGAGTCCGAGCAGGATGTGCTCGGTGCCGATGAAGCTATGGCGGAGCAGCCCGGCCTCTTCCTGGGCCAATACGAGGACCTGCCTCGACGAGTCCGTGAAGCGCTCGAACATGGCCCAAAGCCTCCCACGGTGGCGGGCTGACCTCCACCGTCTGATTCGACGTCTGACGGCGACCAAGCCGTGGTTCACCCCGAGTCGGCCGTCCGAGGGACCGCCGTCATCGAGCAGTCGATCGACGCCCAGGCGGCGGAGCCGGCGAGCCGCCCCCTGTGCCCCTCACCCAGGACCACGGTGCCGAACATGCCCTCTCACCCGCGAGCCCGGCCATCCGGAGCTCGCCGGTCACCGGACGACCGTCGCAGCTCCAGTGATCGGGCCACCGTCCGGTAGATTCGGTCAATCCGATACCTCGCCCACCATCAGGAGCGCCCGCCGGTCCCGACCGACGCCGCTCGGTCGCCGGTCGGGCCGTGAAGCGCAAGATCCGCAGCATCCTGCCCTTCGCCGGCCGAGCCAGGATCCTGCGGTACTCCGAATCCACCTCGTCACCCCTGACCAACCCGCAGGCCCCGGGAAGCATCTCCCCCGACCAGGACGACCTCCACCGGGCCCTCGGCCGGATCGCCGCCAACTGGTCCCTCATCGAAATCGCCTCCGGGCTGGTCCTCATGAGCCTGGTCGGCAGCCGCGACGAGACGCTGGCCCGGGCGGTGGTGGCCGGCCAGCGGGTGGAGAACGTCTGGGAGACCATCGAGGCCCTCCTGGCGTCCTACGGCGACGACGCCGTCGAAGAGCTGGCCGCGTTCAAGACGTGGCGGCGGAGTGCCAACAAGTGCCGGCGCAAGCGCAACGAGGCCATCCACAGCGCCTGGTCACTCACCCCGGAGAGCGGAAGCCCGTTGGCCTGGGACGTGATGAGCCAGCGGGCCAAGCGCGGGGCCCGGGCCGACCTGTTCCCCGGGGGGGTCGGTGAACTGGTGGCGTTGGCCCTCGACATCGCCGACTGCGAGGACCGGCTGACGGTGATCCACGTCGACATCCTGGCCCTCATGGACCGCCGGGATGCCGACGGGGGGGACGAACCGACCGCCCGGCAGTGAATGGGACGCGTCGTCCGCCAGGCTCCTGCGGGCCGGCGGGCCGGTGTCGAACCGTCAGCCCCGAGGTTGCCTCGCCATCTGACGGACACGCTCCCGACTGACCCCCAACCGCTCGGCGATGGCGTCGAGCGACAGACCGCACCCCCGGGCCTCCTCGATGGCCTTGGCCCGCTTCCGAGCCTGCTTGGTCCGCTTGGCCTCGGCCTCCCGCATGGCCGTGTTGGCCGCCACGACTCGGTCGAGGGCCTTCCACGCTTTGGACGTCACCGGCCGGGATTCGAAGGGCATCGTGCTCCTTTCGCCTACTACAACATTACCCTAGCGTCGTCGTTCCGCACTAGTCCTCTTGCCATAGCGGCCCTTCCGATTCACGGCCCGCCGGCCATCGGCGACGGGCAAAAGCCAACCGTCTGGACCGTGTTCGGGGCACGGGAATTCCCCATCGCCTCGCCTCCCCAATCTTGGTGATGACGGAACGCATCGGGCGGGTTACCGTCACTCCCAGTGAAGTGACTCCTTTGTCGGGGGGCCCATGGCACCAAGCACGTCAGCGGATCGGCTCCCGGAGCAGCGGGACGGCGGAGGGCCGTTGACCGACGCCGTCCGGCACGGAGCACTCGGTGCGGGAGGCGCGGCGCCGTCGGGCGTCGGCAGAGGTAGTGAGAAGGGGCAGCAGTGAAGCGGACCATCGTGGCACTGGCATCGGTCATCACCCTCGTCGCGTTCAGCGTGACCCTCGGCGGAGCAGCCTGGAGCGCGGCCAACGCCCCGTCGACGGCGGTCATCACCTTCGACGACGCCGCCCAGCAGGCGACCCTCCAGATCCCCACCCCGGCCTGCCCGGCCTCCCAACCCGATTGCCAGTGGAAATTCCTCCTGCAAATCCCCGAAGGCGACATCACGGTAGGTATCGTCTTCGGAACGTCCGGAACCCTCGCGATCCCTTACCCGAAGAACTTCTGTGGCGTGATCCAAGCTGACGCCTACCAAGGCCCGCCGTTCGTCCCGAAGCGGGGCTTCCAGCACACCATCCCGAGCGAGAACTGCGAGCCCCCGACCACCACGACGACCACCGAGCCCCCGACCACCACCACGACCACCACCACGACGACCACCACGACAACCACCACCCTGCCGCCGGTACCGCCACCGATCTCCGGCAACACCCAACCGCCGGCACCGACTCCGGTCGCCGCCCCCGTGGCCGCACCCGTCGCCGTCTCGACCGCCGCCCCGCCGCTGACCCAGCTGCCGTTCACCGGGCGGAACATCAAGCCGTTCCTGTTCGGCGGTCTGGCTCTGGTGGCCGTGGGCCTGGCCCTGCTGGCGCCGTCCGAGTACTGGCGTCGGATTTCGCGGCGGCTGTCGGCACTCTTCCCCAGCAGTTCCCGTTGGCTGTCCGGAACCCGGATGGGGCGTTCCGCCTTGACCGTGCGGCTCCGCGGGGCGGCCTCCGCGGTCGGCTACTCCTTCTACGGGCTCTGACGACCTGGCGATCCAGCGAGGGGGATCCGACGATGAACGCGGCCCGGGGGGAGCCGCTTCATCGTCGGTCCGACGCTGTCGGGGTGGTCCGACCTCTGCCGTGGTGCCGTGACGTGCCCTAGTGTGCAGCCTGTCATCGGGCCGGGCGACCGAACGGAGCGACCATGTTGATCTGGATCATCCTGGCTATCGTGCTGGTGGTCATCGTCCTGGGTGGATTCGTCGGGCGCAGCCGCCAGAGCCGCTCCCGGGAGGAGGCCAGCCGCAACGCCCACCACAAGGTCACCCACCACGGCAAGGGGGCCAAGCGGTCACGCGGCCGTGGACGGCACTAGGAGCCGTCCCCGGGCCGGCACCCAGGGGGCGCCGGTCAGCCCGGTCGGAGGGTGATGAGCTCCCGCACGTTGTCGTTCAGGATGAGCCGACGGTCCCCGGCGCTGAAGTTCTTCAGCTCCATGACATAGTCGCGGGGCTCGGGCAGGGCCTCGATGTGGGGCCAGTCCGAGCCGAACAGGACGCGGTCGGCGCCCATGCACTCGGCCACCTGGTAGACGTCGTCCTCCCAGAACGGGTTGATCCACACGTGCCGCCGGAGTGTCTCGACCGGATCGTGCTTCCAGTAGCCGGGCATCTTGTTTGCCGCGGAGCGGATCTTCTTGATGATCTCCGGCAGGTACTCGGCCCCGTTCTCGATGGAGGCCACCCGGAGGTTGGGGAAGCGCTCGAAGTGGTTCTCGAAGATGATGGTGAGTAGGAACTCTCGGATGGCCTGCTCGATGACGAACGACTTCACCGATGGCTTCCCGCCTCCAGTGAAGTTGGCGGCGAAGCCGTCGACGGCGTACCCGTTGGACGAGACGCCGCTGTCGCCGGCATGGACCACCACGGTGATCCCGGCCTCGTTGGCCAGTCCCCAGAACGGGTCGAAGGTGGGATCGAACGGGTTGCGACGACCCAGGGCCGTGGTGGGCGCGGCCGGACGCATGACCACGGTGCGGGCCCCGTGGTCGAGGGCCCAGGCCAGCTCCTCGGCGGCCCAGGCCGGGTCGGCCAGGGTGATGTACGGGGCCGAGAAGATCCGGTCGTGGTAGTTGAAGGTCCAGTCCTCCAGCAGCCACCGGTTGAAGGCCCGGAACATGAGACAGACCGCCCCGGGGTCGTGGGCCAGGGGCTCCTCATAGATCATCCCGAGGGTGGGGAAGAGGAGGCACCCGGCCAGCTCCTGCTGGTCGAGGGTGTCCACACGGGCGTCGGGCCGGCGGTAGGCCGCTCGGACCGGCTCCCGGCGGGCCAGGAACTCCATGGGGTTGCGGTGGTCGGGGTTGCCCCGGAAGTAGTCGTACATGGCCCCGGGCATGGCCACCGGGTCGAACGTGGGATTGGTCACGGCGTGGTTGACCCGTCCCCCGATCACGTGGTACTTGCGGCCGTTGACCTCGCTCCACTGGATGACCCGGGATCCGAGGGCCGGGTCGAGGTGCCGGGTGAAGGCGTCGACGGCCTCGTAGTAGTGGTTGTCAGCGTCGAAGACCGGATGACCGAGTTCCTCGAGTTCCTGCATGGTCTGGGCTCCTCACGTCTTCGGTCCTGGGTCCCCATCCTACGGGCCGGTGGGGCCCGGCGGGGGAGGCGACCGCTACTTGATCTTGCCCAACCTCCAGTGCTGGAGCGGGGAGTTGCTGAGCGCGGCGGGCGAGGAGGTGTACGCCTGCACCAGCCAGTAGGAGCCGTGGGTCGGCGCCCCCGTGAAGGTCGGGGGACGGAGCTTCACCACTGCCGATGCGTGAGGACCGAGTACTACCCGACGTCGGTCCAGCGTGTGCCAGAAGCCGCTCGGGTGGGAGCTGCCGATGGTCACCATGAAGTGGGGCACCACCGTCTGGTCGGTGGTATTGCGGACCTCCACGGTCACCGAGTTCAACACGGTGGCGGAGTGCGACGAGTAGAACGACGCCACGTCGAGTTGGAGGGGAGGGGAGCTGAAAGCCAGCACCGACACCGCCACGGCGGCGGCCGCCGGGACCAGGGCGGCCAGGCCGAGGGGCAGCCTCAGTCGGCCACCGGTCCTGGCGTGGGCCGGGCGGCCGGCCCCGGCGGCGGCCACCGGCGCCACCGACACCGCGGCCACCACGGCCGCCGGGTAGAGATCGATGAGGTAGCTCAGCAGGCTGCGGGCGGCCACGAAGAACGTGAGCGGCAGGAGCAGCATCCAGAGCCGCTTCATCTCCGGATACCAGATGACCAAGGCCGCCACCAGCGTGACGTAGACCAACACGCTGGCCAGCGTGAGCAGGGGCAGGGAGACCCCTCGGGTCACACCGTGCAGCGCCAGGGTCACCAGCCCCTGCCCATCGGCCACCAACGGCTTGGAGAAGGGGAGCACCGTGCCCCGTGCCCAGGTTGACGGCGATGACAGGAGGTACGGCAGGTTCACCAGCGCGAACACCCCCGCCACGACGGCGAGGTAGCCGGCCACGATGCGCACCGGGCGCCGACCGGCGGCCCGGGACTCGAGGTACAGGGCCACGGCCAGGAACGGCACGCAGAACCACGGGGTCTGTTTGATGGCACAGGCCAGGCCCAGCGCCACCGGGCCCACCCAGCGGGCCAGGCCGGCGCCCCGACCGCTGCAGAACCGGTCCCAACGCCAGACGGCCAGGACCAGGAAGGGCAGGAAGACGGCGTCAGTGCCCCCGGAACCGAAGACGTCGGCGTAGATGGGGACCGTCACCAGGAGGGGCCCGATCCACCGCAGGGCAGACGGCACCAGTACGAAGATGAGGGCCCCGGTGACCAGCCAGGCCAGCAGGTCCATCCAGTCC
Source organism: uncultured Acidimicrobiaceae bacterium (assembly GCA_963812525.1). GTDB lineage: Bacteria > Actinomycetota > Acidimicrobiia > Acidimicrobiales > RAAP-2 > Bog-756. The sequence goes on along the minus strand of CAWEVL010000011.1, from coordinate 505,639 downwards.
ACGATCTGGTGCTGGAAGCCCAACCACAGGGCCGGCACCTCCATCAGGAACGAGCCGGCCGGGTAGGAGACGGCGTTGATGTGCCCGCCGGTCACCGTGTAGGTCCAGTAGTCGCTCGGGGTCTGGAGGAGCTGCGACGCCGCGGCCATGGTGTGCGTGTAGGGGTTGGCGCCCCGCAGGGCCAGCTGGGCCGCCACCTGGTTGAAGGCCCCCGAGTCGGTGCTGTAGTACTGCCGCACGTGGATCCCGATCCCCTCGTGGCCCAACGTGGCGGCCAGAGATGTGACCAGGGCCGACAGCTGCAGGGCCAGGGACCGGGGCGTCCGGACCAGCCAGGTGACGGCCAAACCGGCCATGCCGACGGCCACGATCAGGGGAGCGAGGTAGCCCCCGGGGGGCCAGGCCGACCACGAGCCCCAGAAGGCCAGTCCCGCCACCACGGCGCCCAACCACACCAGGCTCCAGCCGCACCGCTCCAGCGTCACCGGGCCACCGCCGGGATGGAGCGCCCCGGACGGCGCAGCTGACGCCGCCGGGAGGTCGAGACCGGCGGGACCGTCCGGCGCCGCCTCCGTCCCGCTGCCCGGTGCTCGTACGATGGTCATCCCCTTCGGGCCGGTGGCCCCGGGAGCCGTTCCCCGCTCGCCCCCAGGCCCGCTCGGCCGAGGGCGGAGCGGGTGGCCCGGCGTCGACCCGGTCGCTGCGTCGATGGTAGGTGGTGACGGCGACCGCGGGCGGGCAGAGGTCCCGTCGGCCGGGCCCGGCCCCGCGCCGCTACGGGAAGATACGCCACGAGGCCACTTCGAAGGCGGTGAACCCGATGAGGAACGCTGCGGACACCGACACCAAGGCCAGGTAGGCCCGCCCGCGGAGCCAGGTCCCCACTCCGATGATGAGCGGGAAGGCCAGGAAGATGAACCGGGGACGCAGGCCGATGGGAGCCGAGATCATGCCGAAGGCGGCCGCCGACAGCCCGTAGAGCACCATGGGCGTCGGCATGGAGGACCGGACCGCCACCAGGCCGGCCAGCACCACCAGGACGGTGCAGACGAACAGGAGGTCGTCCGTCTTGTTGGTGGCCACCGGGTCGCGGACGAACACCGCCACCGTGTGGAAGGCGTACACCAGGGACGGGTAGCTCTTCCAGCCGCCCCGTTCGGTCAGACGCCACGCGTTGAGGTTGCCGGTGTGCTGCCAGATCCACACCTGGTAGTAGAGGAAGCCGAGGGGGGCCAGGATGGGCGCGGCCAGCACCCGCCAGTTCCGGGTGGTGGACATTTCGCGATAGGCGCACCACAGGCAGCTGACCTCGAAGGCCAGGGCCACCGGTGTGGTGAAGCTGGCCAGCAGCCCGAGGAGGCCGGCCAGCAGCCACCGCTTCTGGAGCAAGGCCAGCAGACCGAAGGCCAAGAAGGTGAGGGCGAAGCCCTCCGAGTACACCATGCTGAGCACGAACGACCCCGGAAACAGGGCCACCAGCAGGGTGGCCCGATCGGCCGAGGGTAGATCGGCGTAGTGCCGGACCAGTGCCCAGACCCCGATCATGGCCGTACAACCGGTCACCGTGGTGATGGTGATGCCGGCGGCCAGGAGGGACAGCCCGGTCAGATGGGACAGCCACCGGATGCTGAGGGGGAAGAGCGGGAAGAAGGCAATGGTGCTCCCGGCCACGTGGCCGTGGTCGTGGGGGAGGTGCCTCGGCCACCCCTGCGCCGCGGCCCGCAGGAACCACCGGCTGTCCCACCGGTCGACCTCCTGGAGGATGCTCTGATGGGTGAAGAGCGTGGTGATGGCCAGGGTGGCCCAGGTGATGGCCCGCGAGACCAGATAGATGACGGTCGGGCGGAGGATCCACCGGGGCCAGCGCCGACCCCGGTGGGACGGGTCGGCCCCGCTCCCGGGCTCTGCCGTGGCCGAGACGGCCGGCCCCTCCGGGCGGGATGTCGCCCCGACGGTCGGGGCAGGCCGCCGTGGCGGGACCACCACGGCCGACGAGGCCTCGGAGCGGGTGGTCGGGTCAGGCGGCATGCCCGTCCACCACCGCCCGCCAGTGCCCTCCCCGGATGAGCCACGCCACCCCGCCGAGGGCGGCCAGGGAGACCACCAGGTACCAGTTGCCCAGCAGCAGGGGATGGCCGCTCGGGCCCACCACCAGCATGGCCAGTCCGGCCACACCGGCCAACACCTTGGACCGCTGGGCCGTGGTGGCCGCCAGCAGGACCACGCCCCACATCAGGTACCAGGGCCAGACGGTGGGGCTCCCGACCACGATGAGCAGGAGGGCGAGGCCGAGCGACCGGACCACCTCGTGGCGACGCACCGTCACCAGCAGCCAGACCACGGCGGCCACCGTCACCACCGCCACCAGGTCCTGGGTCACCGTCACCACGCCGGAGCGCACCACCGGGAGGCCGAGGGGGTGGAGCACGGAGAAGACGAGGACACCCAGCGATACCGAGGGGGTGGACAGGATCCGGAGCTCGGTGGGGATGTGGAGGGCCTTCGGGCCGAGCCACGTCCACCCGTAGCCGACGAGCACGGTCACCGCCACGAACACCGTCACCAGGACGACGGCGGCCTGGACCGCCACCCGCCAACGGCGCGGCCCGGCCGCCGCCCGCATGCCGTCGGCGGCCAGGAAGGCCACGGCCGCCGCGGCCGGGAGCTTCACGGTGGCGGCCAGGGCGCAGAGCACCAGACCGGGGAGGAGCCGGCCGGTGACCCCCAGGGTGACCCCGGCCACCAGGAGCCCGGCCATGAGGGCGTCGTTGTGACCGGAGGCCACGAAGCTGAACAGGGCCAGCGGGCTGAGGGCCCCGAGCCACAGGGCCGTCCCGGGGTCGGTGCCCAGGTGCCGCGCCAGGCGGGGGAGGGAGACCATCACCAGGGCCACTCCCACCAACTCCAGGGCCCGGAAGGCCATCACCTGCACGGCCAGGGATCCGCCGGCCACGGCCGCCACCACCTTGCTCGACCCGACGAAGAAGGGCCCGTAGGGGGAGGTGGTGTCCCGCCACACACTGGCCACGCCGGAGAGCAGGGGACCGTGACCGAGGGTGGAGGGCGCGACGGTGTAGGGATTCAGTCCATGGTGGGTCAGGAGCCCCTGGGCCACGTAGCTGTACAGGTCCCGGCTGAACAGTGGCGGTCCGCAGAGCAGGGGCAGCGCCCATGCGGCCAGTACGACCCAGGCCCGACCGACGCTCAGCCGGCCGGCCAGTGCGATGCGACCCACCCCGAGCCACGCCACCACCATCACGGCCACCGAGACGTAGAAGCCGATCGAGTCGAGCGGTGAGCCACCGCTCGGGAGGGAGAACCACCACAGCGCCAGGTGGGGATCGGGAACGGCCCCGATGCGTGTCCCGGTGAGCACCATGCCCACGGCCCCGCAGCAGCCGAGGGCCACCCAGGGGGCCAACGGGAGGGTCGCCACCGGTCCCGCTTGACGACTGCTCTGAGCTCCGTGCACGGCGGTGGGCACTCCCACGTGTCTCCTCCCCGTCAAGCCCCCTGACCCAGGCCACCGGCGAACGATCTGCTGGGAAACGTTAGCCCGGCCAATCGTCACGCAACTGTCACGTTGGTGCCGGGCCCCGGGGCCGGCCCGGCACCCTCGCCGGTCCACGGTAGGCCCATGCGGGTCCCCGACCAGGACGTGGCCCACCTTGGCCCCCACCCGGGGCGTGCCATAGGGTCGGACGATGGCCATCTACCAGCTCGGGGACCTGGTCCCCGCCATCGACCCCGAGGCGTACATCCATCCCGACGCGGTGATCATCGGCGACGTGAGCGTCGGGCCCCAGTCCACCGTGTGGCCCCACGCCGTGCTGCGGGGCGACTACGGGACCATCACCGTGGGGCAGCGGAGCTCGATTCAGGACGGATCGGTGGTCCATGCCGGCCCGGGCTTCCCCACCACGGTGGGCAACGGCTGCGTGATCGGGCATCTGGCCCACCTGGAGGGGTGCATCCTCGAGGACGACACACTGATCGGCTCGGGCTCGGTGGTGCTCCACCACGCCGTGGTCGGCACCGGGGCCACCGTGGGAGCCAACGCCGTGGTGCCCAACAACATCGCCGTGCCGGCCGGGGCGCTCGCCCTCGGGGTCCCCGCCAAGATCCTGCCCGACCGGTCCAACGTGGTCATGATCCAGATCTCCGCCGCCGAGTACGTGACCAACGGGCACCGCTATCGGGAGCAGCTGGTCCGTCTGGACTGAGCGGGGCCGCCCATCCCTGTCCGCACCGCTCTCCGGGGGCAGAATCGGGACATGGACGGCACCCTGACCTTCGGTGGCGCGTCGGTGGCGGCCACCCGTCAGGCCATCGAGCAGCATCTCGGGGCCCGGGAGTTCTTCTGGCTCGATCTCGACGGCGTGGACGACGAGGCCCACGACCTCCTCCTCTCGGTGTTCAACATCCACCATCTGGCTGTGGACGACGCCCAGCACTTCGGGCAGCGACCCAAGCTCGAGGACTACGACAACTTCACCTACATGGTGGTACACGGCGCGTCGGACGACGGAACGACCACCCAGGAGGTTCACTTCATCTTCGCCGACCACTTCGTGGTCACCGTCCGCCGGGGGGCGTGCGAGGCCATGGACGACGTCCGTCAGCGGGTCGCCCACCGCCGGCCCTCGGACCTCGAGTCGCCCCAGATCGCTCTCATCTACCTGATCATCGATCAGCTGGTGGACAGCTTCTTCCCCATGCTGGACCGGTTCGACGGGCAGATCGACGAGCTCGAGGACGCCATCCTGGTCAAACCCACCGACGCCCAACTGGGCACACTGTTCGTCATGAAGCGCTCGCTGATCACCATCCGCAAGGTCATCACCCCGCAGCGGGACATGTTCGCCAGCATCACTTCGGGAGTGGTCGAGCTCCCGGGGGTGTCCGACGAGGGCCAACGGTACATCCGGGACGTCTACGACCACCTGATCCGGATCAGCGACCTGGTCGACGGGTACCGGGACCTGCTGAGCGGGGTGATGGACACCCATCTCTCGACCGTCTCCAACCGTCTCAACGTGGTCATGAAGCAGCTGACCATCATCGCCACGGTCTTCCTCCCGTTGACCTTCCTCACCGGCTTCTTCGGTCAGAACTTCTCATGGCTCGTCCAGCACATCATGGGGGGCTGGCCCTTCATCGTCTTCGGGCTGGGCATCGAGGTGCTCTCGGCCATCGCCCTGCTGTACCTGTTCCGCAAACGGGGCTGGCTCGGGGGACCGACCAGCTGAGGAACGGTCTCAACGCGACCGGGAGGCCGAGTCGTTCCGGCGGTGGGCGGCCGTCGAGGCAGCCACCGACCGGTAGGAGAGCATCGACACCACCGAGGCGCAGGACAGGATCGAGGCCACGCTCAGGAAGCTGCCCACCGACCCGAAGGAGAGGGCCGAGCCAACTGAGCCCACCGAGGCGAAGGAACCCACCGACCCGATGGACAGCACGGAGTTCCTCGAGTTGATGCTGAGCAGCGAGTTGGTCGAGTTGATCGACCACCGGGACCTGCCCTCGGACGGGGCCATGGTCACCAGTCTGTCCGTGCCGGCGCCGCCGCGCCGCTACTTGGTGATGACGGCGTTCCCGGCCGGGTCCACGACGTACCACCGGCCGCCGGCGTTGGTCAGCGCCTGACCGGTGGCGGTGCCAGGAGTCCGGTCGGGTGGCCAGAGGTACAGCGGCCAGCCGTTGTAGGTCAACTGGGTGGTGCCGTCGGTCCGGGGCGCCGTGCCCAGGAGGGAGGGCACGATCCCGGGTCCGGCGATGGGTCTCGACGCCTCGGGCGGGAGCAGGGCCGGGGGCCACTGGACGGCACAGATGTCGTAGCAGCGGGAGGGCGTCCCCCGGACGTCCGTCTCGAACAGGTAAAGGGCGATGCCCTGGCCGTCGACCAGCACCGGTCCCAGGCCGCTGATGTCCTGGACCTTGACTTCGTAGGCGGGTCCCTTCTCCAGGGCCGGTCGGGTTCCGGCGAAGGGGGAGGAGACGGCGGTCCCCGAACTGGTGCACCCGCCGACGAACAGGGCGACCGCCACGGCCAGCACCGCGGTCGACCGTCGTCGGTGGCACCGGGCGGTGGCGGCGTCCCGGCGGCGTCGAGTCACCGGGCGGTGCCGCCCGCTCGGAACGTCACCACGGCCGGCGCCGGGTACGGTCCGATCCCCGGTCTCCATCCGGCGGCCAGCTTCTGATCGGCGGGGCCGTCCTCGGCCCAGACGTGACAGGAGTCCCGCGCCCACGGACTCCCGTTGCCGCTCAAGAGGTCCGCGGCCTCGCCGGCCACCACGGCGCGGGCCCGCCGGGAGGTGACCGCCTGCACCACCACCGGGCCGAGCGAGCGGGCCAGCTGTTCGAGGTGGGTGCAACCCCGGGGCCCGCCGAATCTGCGCTGGACCTCCCGGGTGTACCCCCTCGTCACCGACAGCCCGGCCAGGTCGGCGAAGGCCTCGGTGATCCCCGGGCACTCGACGTGGGGGAAGGTCCGCATGACGGCGGACGCCTCGGTGATGGTGAGATCGGCGATCCTCACCGTCACCCTCAGCTCCATGTCGTGCACGGTGCGGATGGACCGGCCGTCCTCGGCCCACGGCCTGGTGTCGCGCAGGGTACCCACCACCAGCAGGGTGTCGCCGCCGTCGAAGGCCTCGTACTCGACGGAGCGTCGGTGGAGCGGAACGGGTTCGGTCGGCACCGCGGCTTCGGCGGTCACGCCGGTGGGGGGAGGTCCACGATCTCGTACGACCAGAGCTCACTGTGGGCTCCGACCGGCCGGGACTCGGCGGCCCCCTCGTCCCGGGACCGCTCGGCTTCGGAGCGGTGGCCGTGGGCGAAGGCCGGCGACGCCACCCACGCGTCGAAGGACGCCTGGTCACGCCAGCGGGTGACGACCAGCCAGACCTCCCGGTCGTCGTTGGGCTGGAGCAGCTCGAAGCCCTCGAATCCGTCGGCGCCGTCGACGGCCCCCGACCGTTTGGCGAACCGCCGGGCCAGCTCGTCTCCCGAGCCCTCCCGGACGGTGATGGCGTTGATCTTGATGACGGTCATGTCCCGATCATTGCCCGCCCGGCCGGACGGCTCCAAATCACTCCCCGTCACGGCGACCCCGTGGTGGGCCCGGAGGTGGTCACACGCACGTAATTACGGCCGTGTGATATCGTGGAACCGCAGGTTGACCGTCAGGTTTGGGTTGATGGTCAACCTCTGATCGAGGTGGAGGAGTGGGAGTGAGCGAGCACACGACCGGAGACCGCGCCAACGACGGAGCAGCACGCGGCAAGCCGCGGCCCGCCCAGGTCCGATACAGCGGTCTGTCCCGTCCCGACGAGGGCTACCGGGGAGCCCAGGTCTGCTCGCTGGTGGGCATCACCTACCGGCAACTCGACTACTGGGCCCGCACGGGGTTGCTGCGGCCGTCCATCACCGACGCCACCGGCAGCGGGAGCCAGCGCCGGTACTCCTACGGCGACGTGCTGGAGCTCAAGGTCATCAAGCGACTGCTCGACGCCGGTCTCAAACTGCAGCAGGCCCGACAGGCCGTCGAGTGCCTGCGGGGTGACCTGGGCGCCGATCTGGCCTCCTCGCAGCTGGTCCTGGCCGGCAGCCGGTCGGTGCTGGCCCAGTCCGACGGTGAGGTCGTCGACCTGCTGGCCGGGGGCCAGGGAGTCTTCAACATCCTGCCCCTCTCCGGCGTGGTCTCCGAGCTCGACGCCGCCATCATCGAGATCCGCGACGAGCCCCAGACACCCCGACCCGCCGGCCATCCGGCCGCCGACTACCTGGCCTCGGCCGAGGCGGCCGAGCGTTGACCGAGGCCATGCCCCGACACGACGTCAACCCGTTCGCACCGGTCAAGCGGTTCGCCCACGAGTCAGAGGAGCGGTTCGCCCGCATTCTCGACTTCTATGGAGTGCTCTGGGAGTACGAGCCCGTCGAGTTCGCCCTGGCGTGGGATCCGGGCGGTCGACCCACCGCCGGCTTCCGACCGGACTTCTGGTTGCCGGAGCCCGGGCTGTTCGTGGAGTTGACCACGCTCAACCAGCGGCTGGTCACGAAGAAGAACAGCAAGGTCCGGCGCCTCGGACAGCTCTACCCCGACGTCCGGGTGACCGTGCTCTACCAACGCGACACCCTGGCGCTGTTGGCCAAGTACGGCCTGGCCGGCGACGGCGTGGTGCCGTCGGCCGTCGCCCGCATCGCCTGATCCGCCGCGCCGGTATCCTTTCGACGTGGCCGACACCTCCCAGGCTTCCTCCGGTCACCCCGGCGGCACCGGAGGAGCGCTCCGGCACACCGCACTGATCGACGCCCACCGCACGCTGGGGGCCAAGCTGGTGGAGTTCGGTGGCTGGGAGATGCCTCTGGCCTACCCGCAGGGAACCCTCGCCGAGCACCGGGCGTGCCGCCAAGACTCGGTGACCTTCGACGTGAGCCATCTCGGCACGGTCCGGGTGGAGGGCCCTGATGCCTTCGACCGATTGCAGGCCGCCCTGTCCAACGACCTGCGCCGGGTGGGCCCCGGCCGGGCCCAGTACACCCACCTGCTCGACGACGACGGCTCGGTGATCGACGACATCATCATCTGGTGGCTGTCCGAGAACGTCTTCGACGTCATGCCCAACGCCTCCAACACCGACCGGGTGGTGGGAGCCATCGGCGGGGACGACACCACGGCCGCACGCGCCATCATCGCCGTGCAGGGCCCCCACGCCCGGACCCGCCTGGCCACGGTGGCCCCCGAGGCCGCAGCGGTACCCCGGTTCCGGGTCGCCCCCTTCGTGTGGGACGGCGTCGCCTGCACGGCGGCGGGTACCGGCTACACCGGCGAGGACGGGGTGGAGCTGGCCGTGCCCGCCGACGCCGCCGATGCGCTGTGGACCGCCCTGCTGGCCGCCGGGATCCATCCGGCCGGGCTGGGGGCGAGGGACACCCTCCGCCTGGAGGCGGCACTGCCGCTGCACGGTCACGAGCTCGGACCGGGGATCACTCCGCTGCAGGCCGGACTGGGCTGGGTGATCGGATGGGACAAGGCCGAGTTCCGGGGCCGGGACGCCCTGGAGACCGAACGCCGCGACGGCGTGCGCCGCCGTCTGGTCGGGCTGGCTACCGCTGGCCGTCAGCCTCCTCGTGAAGGTGCCGCGGTCGTCGGTGACGGTGGCTCGGTGGGCATGGTGACCAGCGGGAACTACTCGCCCATGCTCGGGCACGGGATCGCCCTGGCCCTGCTGGACAGCACCGTCGATGCCGGAACGGACGGCGACCCCACCGCACGTCCGGCCCTGGGCATCGAGCAGCGCAACCGCTTCCTGCCGGCCCAGGTGGTGACGACTCCCTTCGTCCGGCCCGGGCAGTGGGCATCCGGGCGATGACCGGTCACCGGACCCGTCATTGGGCCTCGACCCGTCCCGTCCGCTAGACACGAGGACACCAACCTCCGAGGAGCAGCATGGGCACCTACATCCCCCACACCGACGACGAAGTGGCGACCATGCTGGCGTTCCTGGGCCTGGACTCGGTCGACGAGCTGTTTGCCGTGGTTCCCGAGGCCCTCCGGCTCCAACGGGGACTGGAGCTGGCTGACGGGGTCGGCGAGCCCGACGTGCTGGCCCACCTGGAGGGGATGGCCGACCGCAACCGGGCCCGGTCCGACCGCCTCGTCTGCTTCGCCGGGGGCGGAGCCTACGACCACGAGATCCCGGCGGTGACCCGGGCGCTGGCCGGTCGCTCGGAGTTCGTGACGTCGTACACCCCCTACCAGCCCGAGGTAGCTCAAGGCGTGCTGCAAGCCATCTTCGAGTACCAGACGATGGTGGCCCGCCTGGCCGGACTGCCGGTGGCCAATGCCTCCCTCTACGACGGGGGCAGCGCGGCGGTGGAGGCGGTCAACCTCGGCGTCGCCGCCTCGGGCCGGGAGTCGGTGTGGCTGTCGGCCGGCCTGCATCCCCACTGGCGCCAGATGCTGGCCACCGCGTCTCGCGGCACCGGTCACCGGCTCCGGACCGTCCCCCTGGTCGACGGGGTCACCGCCTGGCCCGACGACGACACGGTCGGCGACGATCCACCCGGCGTGGTCATGGTGGGCTACCCCAACTACCTCGGCTGCATCGAGGACCTGGCCCGGGCCCGGGTCCTGTGCGACCGCACCGGGGCCCTGTTGGTGGTGGGGGCGGATCCAGTGGCGGCCGGGCTCCTCAAGTCGGCGGGGGAGTGGGGCGCCGACGTGGTGGTCGGGGAGGGCCAGGTCTTCGGCACCACCCTGGGCTTCGGCGGGCCGTACCTGGGACTGTTCGCCTGTGCCACCGAGCACGTTCGCCGGCTGCCCGGCCGGTTGGTGGGGGAGACCCGGGACGTCGAGGGCCGGACCGCCTATGTGACCACCCTCCGTGCCCGGGAGCAGGACATCCGCCGCGAGAAGGCCACCTCGAACGTGTGCACCAACCAGACCTTGATGGCGGTCACGGCGGCCATCCAGCTCGGGTGGCTGGGCACCTCCGGGCTGGTGGAGCTGGCCCGTCGTTGCGCCCAGGCCACCCACTACCTCCGCCACTCCCTGCTCTCGCTGGACGGCGTGGTGGCCTTCGCCGGCGCCCCGGTGGTCCGGGAGTTCGCGGTGAGGCTCCCGGTCCCCGCCGCCGTGGTGATCGAGCGGATGGCCGACGCCGGCTTCCTGGCCGGGATCGCCCTGGGCGACGAGTTCGACGGGGGCGAGAACGGGCTGCTCATCTCGGTGACCGAACGCCGGACCCGGGACGAGATCGACGCCTACACCACGGCCCTGGCCAAGGCGGTGGCGTGATGGGCGAGATGGCGAACGGAGACGGCCGCCGGCGCCCCGGGGGGGAAGGCCACCAGCGCACCGCTGCTGGGCCACGACGCCGAGCCGACCCTGTTCGAGCTGTCCCACCCGGGGCGGAGCGGATGGTCGTTCCGGACCTCGGGCATCCCGGAGATGTCCGTGGACGAGCTCATCCCCGAGGCCCACCGCCGCACCGCACCGGTGGCCCTGGCCGAGGTGTCCGAGCGCGACCTGGTCGCCCACTTCACCCGGCTCTCCCACCGGCAGTTCTCCGTGGACCTCGGGGCCTACCCCCTCGGTTCGTGCACCATGAAGTACAACCCCAAGGTGTGCGACGCCGTGGCCGGGCTGCCCGGACTGGCCGGGGTGCATCCCGGCGCGCCGGCCTCGCTCACCCAGGGCTGGCTGGCCCTGCTGGTGGAACTCGAGGAGGCGCTGTGCGAGATCACCGGCATGGCCGCGGCCACCCTGCAGCCGGCGGCCGGGGCCGCCGGGGAGCTGACCGGGCTGCTGCTCATGCGAGCCTGGCACGAGGCCCAGGGTTCGACACGGACCAAAGTGATCATCCCGGACTCGGCGCACGGCACCAACCCGGCGTCGGTGACCCTGGGCGGGTACGAGGTGGTCACGGTACCCAGTGACGGGCGCGGGTGCGTCGACATGGCTGCGCTGGCCACCGTGCTGGACGAGGACGTGGCCGGCATCATGCTGACCAATCCCAACACCCTCGGGCTGTTCGAGGAGGACATCGCCCCCATCGCCGCCGCCGTACACGAGGTGGGAGGGCTCCTGTACTACGACGGTGCCAACCTCAACGCCATCCTGGGCGTGGTCCGGCCCGGCGACATGGGCTTCGACATCGTGCACATGAACCTGCACAAGACCTTCGCCACCCCCCACGGCGGGGGAGGGCCGGGGGCCGGTCCGGTGGCGGTGTCCGAGCGCCTCGTCCCGTTCCTGCCCGGCCCCCGGGCGGTGCGGGTGGCCTCCGACGACCAGACCCCGGTCTTCGCCTGGGCCACGCCGGAACGGTCCATCGGCCGGATGCACACCTGGCACGGGAACACCCTGGTGCTGGCCCGGGCCCTGGCCTACATCCTGGCCAACGGGGGCGACGGGCTCCGCCGCATCGCCGAGACGGCCGTCCTCAACGCCAATTGGATCCGACAGCGGCTCACGGGGACCTACGACGTGCCTTTCGACCGGCCCTGCATGCACGAGGTGGTCCTCTCGGTGCGGACCATCAAACAGACCCACGGTGTCCGCGCCCTGGACGTGGCCAAGCGGCTGCTCGAGGAGGGCTTCCACGCTCCCACGGTGTACTTCCCGCTCATCGTCGACGAGGCCCTGATGATCGAGCCCACCGAGACGGAGAGTCCCCAGACCCTCGAGGCCCTGGCCGAGTCGCTCGAACGTATCGCCTACGAGGCGGCCACCCTGCCCGAGGGCGCCGTGGCCGAGTCCCCCCGTCACACCCCCGTGCGGAGGGTGGACGAGGCCCGGGCGGCACGAACCCTCATCCCCACCTTCGACGCCCGGACGTGAGGTCGGGGCGGCGCGGACGTGGACGGCATCTTCACCACCCGCTTCGTGGGCCCCTACCTCCGGTTCCACAAGTACGTCTACGAGAAGTCCGACGGTCGGTTGGGGAAGCACAGCAACCGGGTGCCGGCCCTCCTGCTCACCACCACCGGCCGGAAGTCGGGTCTGGCCCGGACCAACGGGTTGACCTACTGCCGCGACCGGGGAGATCTCATCGTGGTGGCGTCCAACGGGGGGAGTGACCGGTCACCGGCCTGGCTCCTCAACCTGCAGGCGGAGCCCAAGGTCACCGTCCGGGTGGGCCGGCAGGTCCTGCCGGCCACGGCCCGGGTGGCCGATCCCGAGGAGCGGGACCAACTCTGGCCGCTGGTCAACCGGACCAACCAGGGTCTGTCCCGACTCTTCCACCCCGGGGTCACCGGGAGGTACGACGTCTACCAGCGCCACACGTCGCGCACCATCCCGGTGGTCGTCATCACCCCGGCCCGGGGACCGGTCTGAGCGGTGCGGCCGCGGTACCGGACCGGGGGTCAGTCCAGCAGGTCGGGCTGCTCCCGCACGATCCGGTCGAAGAGAGGCTGGAAGCTGAACCAACCGGCCAGGTGGGAGCCCACCTGGCCCGCGGTGGTCCTGGCCATCTCCGGGTCGATCAGCACCGGGGTCCCCGCCGAGGAGGCCAGCAGCTGGGCCTGGCAGGAGCGCTCCATGGTGATGAACCACCACGCCGCCTCGTCCACCGAGTGGCCCACGGTGAGCAGGCCGTGGTTGCGGAGTATGGCCGCCTTGTGGTCGGCCAGGGCGTGGGCGATGCGCTTCCCTTCCTCGAGGTCCAGCACCACCCCGGTGTAGTCGTCGAACAGCGCGTGGTCCTCATAGAAGGCGCAGACGTCCTGGGTGATCGGGTCGAGGAGCTTCCCCATCGCCGACCAGGTCTTGCCGTAGATGGAGTGGGAGTGGGCGGCGGCGACCACGTCGGGCCGGGCGGCGTGGATCTGGGAGTGGATCACGAACGCGGCCGTGTTCACCGGCCGGTCACCCTCGACGACCTCACCTTGGTGGTTGACCAATATGAGGTCCGAGACCCTGATCTGGCCGAAGTGCATGGCGAAGGGGTTGACCCAGAAGTGGTCGAGCCGCTCGGGGTCACGGGCCGTGATGTGACCGGCCACCCCCTCGTCGAAGCCGAACTTGGAGAACAGCCGGAAGGCCGCGGCCAAGCGCTGCTTCCGGTACGTCCGCTCCTCTTCCGGCGAGTCGAACACTTTTCCCGGGGTGAACTGCACGATCTCGGGCATTGCGGCTCCTTCTGGTCGTCGGCGGCCGGCCTCCGCAGCCCGCAGGCCCACTCCGAATCGCTGCGACAGGGCCATTCTACCCCCGTACCGGCCTACCGATTCTGCGTACGACGGCGCTGCCATGGACCGGGCACCGACTGCCTGTCGGGACACGAAACGAGTTCGTGCCGTGAACTCGGTGCGATGACCCTTACAGCGTCGAACCACCTCCTCCGATGAACACCTGGGTTCCCACGATATACACGCAGGCGTCGTTGACGTTCGAGTCCCCCACGGTGAGCTTGGAGGTACCGCCGGTGATGGTGGACGTCGCCGCCTCCTTGATGCTCGGGGTCAGTCCCAGGTAGGTGGTGCAGTCATCGGCCACGCTGGTGAGATTGCTCAGACCCATCGTGGTGGTGTCCTTGTTGGTCCAGGTGATGGTGGCCGCGGGGGGAACGGTACCGCCGGAGGACACTTCCACCCCGAACGCATGAATGAGTGCCTCCGCAGCACCGGATTGATGACGGGCGGCAACCTACCCGTCGGGGGAGAGGCCAGAGACGAGAGTGACATCGCACCCCAACAGACCCCGCACCGTCCTGAGACAGCCATCCTCTCGACCTGACATAATATACATTATCGGCGTCGAAACCAAGATAAAAAAGGGGGGGTGGCTACTGTCGAACCGGCTCCACGACCACCCCGACCAGGTCGTTTGCCGCCTCGTAGAGGTGCTCGTAGGCCGCCCGGTACGCCTGGGGCCCGGCCTTCTCACCGAGATCGGCCACCACATCCTCGATCGCCGACTCCAGTCGATAGATACGGTCGTGCACTCGCCGGAGATCCTCCTCGGAGACGACGACCTGACCGTGCGGCAGCTCGAGGGAGTCGGCCCGACGACGGGCCTCGTAGGCCCGCTGGCGATGTGCGGCACTGCAGAACCGACGGGGACGGCCGGCGCCCGGGAATTGCGGCAGTGGGCGGTGGCACCAGCCGCACCTGGGTGTATCGGTGGATTTCGTCACGGTGACGATATTAGGGGAACCGACCGGGTCTCACCCGAAGTTCACAGGCGGTAGGCATGCGCCGGGCCCGATCGGATCTCGTTCCGTGGCGAGCGTGCCGCCAACCCTCGATGGCCCGATCGGTGTTTCCTCTCGGCGACTCCCGGGCTCTTCTGTCTGCTGCCGCGTCGATCGGCCCGGCATTGCCGCCCCGCTTCCGATGGGCGGCTGTCGACCCAGAACAAACACGAACAACTGTTCGCCCGGGGGTGGGAGCAGCATCACGATCCGCCGGTTGCCGTCTGGACGCCGGCCCGAGTCCCCCACCTCTCGGCCCCCACCGATGCCGCCGATCGGGGCGACCCGATTCCGCACGACGGCTCGCACTCCCCGGACCGGCGCCCCGTCTCGTGTCCCGAGCCCACGGCACGATGCCGTGCCTCGATCCCCCTGACCCGGCGGTATCCTCGATGCGGAGCCACCACTATGGACTACGACCCCGACGAGTTGAACTTCGACGATCGTTACGACGACGAGGTGTTCTACCGGACCTGCGGCAAGTGTGGCTCGCGGACCTCGCCCCGCTGGTCGGAGTCGGCCTGCCTCGAGGAGGCCCGTCGCTACGGATGGCGGCGGGTGGCCGCCTCCGATCGCCCCGGGGCCCGGCGTGTGGACCTGTGCGGCACCTGCGCCGCAGAAGCCGGATTCGGGCCACCCATGGCCCGGTGGGGGTAGTGGGCCAGACGCCCGGAGACGTCGACTACACCCGCATCGGCGTCGGCTATGCCCGGCGACGACGAACCGATCCGCGGATCGCCGAGTTGATCCTGTCCGCGCTGGGCCCGCCAGGCACCGTGCTCAACGTGGGTGCGGGGGCCGGGTCCTACGAGCCTTCCGACCGGCCGGTGATCGCCGTCGAGCCCTCGGAGGCCATGCTGGCCCAGCGACCGGCTGCGCCGCGGCGGGTGGTCCGGGCCGTGGCCGGCGCACTCCCCCTGGCCGAGGACGCCGTCGACGCCTCGATGGCCACGGTCACCGTCCACCAGTGGCCGGACGCCGCGGCCGGCCTCGCCGAGCTGCGCCGGGTCACCCGCGGAGCCGTGGTCGTACTCACCTTCGACCCCGAGGCGCTCGACACGCTGTGGCTGGCCGAGTACTCCCCCGAGCTGTACGCCGCCGAGTCCCGGAGGTACCCGGGCATCGAGTCGGTGATCTCGGCGTTGGGACCTGGGGCCTCCGCCGTGCCGGTCCCGGTGCCCTTCGACTGCATCGACGGGTTCACCGAGGCCTTCTACGGTCGGCCCGAGGCCTTCCTCGACTCCGCCGTGCGCCGGTCGCAGTCGGCCTGGAGCTTCGTCGAGCCGGAGGACGAGGCCCGGGCTGTCGACACCTTGGCCAGCGATCTGGCCTCGGGCCGGTGGGACCGGCGGTTCGGCCATCTGCGGCACCAGGAGTCCTTTGTGGGCTCCCTGCGCCTGGTCGTGGGCCCCGGTGGCGGGCGACACGGTGGGGCCTGAGCCCGGCGAGCCACCCCGCCGCGGCTGCCTGGTCCTCGACTTCGACGGCACCATCCTCGACACCGAGGCGCCCCTCTACCGCTCGTGGGCCGAGCTCTGGACCGACCACGGCCACCAGTTGGCCCTCGCCGACTGGCAGCGGAACATCGGCGGGGACGACCTGTTCGATCCCTGGACCGAGCTCGAGGCCCGGCTGGGACGACCCCTCGACCCCTGGCTGCACGATCGACGACGGCTCCGCCGCGACGAGTTCCAGGCCAGCCAACCGGTGCGCGACGGCATCGTCGACTGGCTCGCCGAGGCTGCGGCGAGGGGGGTCCCGGTGGGGGTGGCCTCGTCGTCGTCGCAGGAGTGGGTCGAGGGCAAGTTGGAGCTGCTCGGGATCCGGGACCGGTTCACCGCACTGGTGTGCCGCAGTGATGTGGTTCCGGCCAAGCCGGAGCCCACCTCCTACCGGCTGGCCTGTGCCCGTCTCGGTGCCGACCCGGCCTGCTCGGTGGCCGTCGAGGACTCCCCCCAGGGCGTGGCCGCCGCGGTGGGCGCCGGGCTGTACACGGTGGCGGTCCCCCATCCGCTCACGCGGAACCTCGATCTCTCCGCCGCCCAGGTCGTGGTGGACTCCCTCGAGCGGCTGACCCTGACCGAGGCCCTGGAACGGGCCGCCGGTCGGCCACCGGCCGGTGACGGGTCGCCGATCAGTCGCCGATGACCGTGATGCGGGGGATGGGGTCCTCCGTATCGGCCGGGGTGCTCTTCTTCCGCGACGCCTCCCCGGGCGAGCCCAGGTTCACCCAGCCGAGCAGTCGCTCGTGGTCGGCCACCCCGAAGAGGGTCCGCACCGGTGCGGTGCCGAGCACGTGGGCGCTCTTCCAGACGGCGCCCAGGCCGAGCGCCGTCGCCCCGAGCACCACGGCGTACCCGGTGCACGAGGCCGAGACCACCTGCTCCCACTCGGGGACGTTCGACTCCAGCCGCGGCGAGGCAACCAGCATCACCGCACAGGGTGCGGCAAAGGCCTTCCCGCGCATCTTGACGAGAGCTCCGTCGGTGAGGTCTTCCCCCCGGAGCTCGACCAACCCGGCCACCAGGGCCTCACCGAACCGGTCCCGTCCGGAGCCGCGGATCACCGCGAAGCGCCACGGACGGAGTCCTCCGTGGTCGGGCACGGTGGTGGCCGCCTCGAGGATCCGGGCCAGGGTCTGATCGTCGGGAGGGGTGCCGTCGCGGGCCGGCTCGACCCGGGGGGCGGCCAGGGCCTCGATGGAGAGACCACCGCCGGTCATGCCGGTGCCGGGGGTGGGTTCGTCTCGGGTCGCACTCGTCGCACCTCGTCGGGCTTGCTCATGCCCCGACCGTAGGGGAAACCGGAGCACCCCGGTACGCCTCGTCGCCGGCCGGGGACGACAGTGCCCGCCTCAGCCGCCGTTGGACGCCGCGGTGCTGTTGGACCCCAGGGTGGCGGTCAGCGTCATCCGGTCCGACCCCCGATACAGCCCGATCTTCACCGTCTGGCCCGGTGCATCGGCCAGGATGGCCGCCGCCAGCTGGTCGGCACTGGTCACCGGCTTGCCCTGGAAGGTGGTGATCACATCGCCCTGCTGCAGCCCGGCGATGTCGGCCGGGCTGCCGCCCTGCACCTGGAGCACCACCGCCCCCTGGGTGGGTTCGAAGTTGTACTCGGTCCGCACCTGGGGGGTGAGGGTCTCGAGGGATACGCCCAGGAAGGCCGTCCCGGAGGTCGGCCGGATGCCGATGGACCGGCTGCGCAGGGCGGGCAGCAGCTTGTCGATCTTGTTCGACGGGATGGCGAACCCGATGTTCTGGGCCTGGGAGGTACCGTCGGCGCTGGACGCCACCGCGGTGTTCATGCCGATGACCCGGCCAGAGCTGTCCACCAACGGACCGCCCGAGTTCCCCGGATTGATGGCCGCGTCGGTCTGGAACATGTTGGTGAGGTTCTCGGTGGAGTTCCCCGACGAGTCGCTGGCCTGGACCGACCGGCCCTTGGCCGAGATGATCCCCTGGGTGACCGTCGGGGTGCCGGCCGAGAGCCCGAGCGCATTGCCGATGGCCACCACGGCGTCCCCCACCTGCACGTTGTCCGAGTTCCCGTAGGTCACCGTGGGCAGGTTGGACTGGTCGTCGATCTGCAGCAGGGCGACGTCGTTCGTGGGATCGGTATCGACCAGAGCGGCCGGCAGGGCCTTGAGGCTGCCGTACAGCGTCACCGTGATGGAGGTGGCCCCGGCGATCACGTGGTTGTTGGTCACGACCTCACCGTTGGAGGTGATGATCATCCCCGTGCCCTGATCCTCCTGGACGCCCGACGACCCGCCGAAGAGCGACTCGGGCGCCTGGGCCGGCCCCTTGGCGTCGATGGAGACGATGGCGGGCAGCACCTTGCCGATCACCGTCTCGATGTCGGTGGTCCCGTTGAGCAGGGCCGGGCCGGCCGAGATCTCCTTGACCGTGGCGCCGGTGCTGCCGTGGTTGGTGGCGGCCACGATGGCCCCCCCGATCAAGGCGCCGGCCAGGGCCGCGGCCAGGGCCACCACGGACCACAGCCACCCCGGGCCCCGGTGTCCCCCACCGTCGGCCGACGGAGTGTTGGCGGCGGTGTCCGATGGTGTGACGACCGGACCCCACACCGGCACGCCGGAGGAGGGCGCGGGACGGCCGACCGGCTCGAGGCCCGTTCCCCCGGTGCCGGCGACTGCCGGGGTCGGCTCCCCCCATGGCGACGGGAGGAAGGGTGCCGTCGGATCGGCGCGCACCGGTTCGGTGGGATCGATGGTGGCCGGTCCGAGGGGGACGGCACCACCCGACGCCGTGGGTTCGGTCACCGAGTCGGCCGGGGGTTCCCCGGCCGGATCAGGCGCGGCCGCCGTCAGGGTGGCTTCGTCTGGCGCGTGGCCATCTCGCTCGGACCGATCCATCCACTGCCTCCTCGAGCCGCCGACGACCACCCGAGTCGTCCGGGTCGTGGGCCGGTGACGGCCCCCATCCACCCGCGCCATCGTAGGGTGGTCACCAGCCGCTAAACATGCATTTCAGAGGGTTCTTACCTCCTTCTTAGCGGCCGATCCGGCACAAGGTGCGGAACCGGGGCGTCTTCGGCAGTAGCCTGTCGCCCGGTATGGCCCATCGCATCGAAGTCGAACTGACCAGTCAGACCGGGGACTCCGCCTGGACGTGGCGTGCCGCCGGAGCCAAGCAGCCCCGGGGAACGGTCGAGGCCTCCCTCGTGCCCGAAGGGTCCGGGGTGGGCACCGTGCTCCGGGCCGAGGTCGAGACGACGCTGGACGGCACCACCGTCACCGCCCTCCTGCCCCCGAAGGGCAAGGGTGACGTCCGCCGGGAGGACCGGATCGAGGTCCTCGGGACGCCCCAGCGCGGGCCCGACGTCAACGTGGTGCTGGCTTCCAAGTCCAAGCGTCGACGGGACGACCGTGGGGACGGACCCCGCGACGGGGCCCGTCGGCCGGCCGACCGCCGGCCCCGGTCCGGCGGCAGCGGCGGAGGCGGCGAAGGCGGCGAGCGAGGACCGCGCGGCGACACCCGGACCCGGGGTGGCGACGGATCCGGCGCGCCGTCGGAGGCCGGCGGACGCAAGCGGCCCGGCCCGGCCCGGCCCGGTGGACGGGAGTCGGGTGGTCGGGACAACCCGCGCCGGCTGACCCCGTCGAGCACCTACCGCAACGCCGCCCTGGCCACGCTCCCTCCAGAACAGCTCCCGGTGGCCGAGCAGCTCCTGAAGGGCGGCATTCCCGCCGTGCGCCACGCCATCGACGAGCAGAACAGCCGGGCCCGGGCCGAGCACCGCCCCGAGGTCACTCCGGGCCCGCTCCTGGCCTTGGCCGAGCAGCTGCTCCCACTGGTCAATCTGGCCTCGTGGAAGGATCGGGCCGCTTCGGCCCGGGCCGCCGGCAAGGACGTGCCCCTCCGCGAGCTGCGGTCCATCGTGGCCTCATCCTCGACCGTCACCCTGGACGACGAGGGCACCGAGATGGCCGCCGCCCTCCGGACCGCCTTGGACCAACGGGTCACCGCCCTGCGCCAGCGGTGGGTCGAGCGCATCACCTCGGCCCTCGACGAGGGCAAGACCGTGGACGCGGTGCGCGCCTCCATCCGGCCCCCCGAACCGGCCGCCCGACTCTCCTCGGACCTGGCGGTGCGGTTGGCCGAGGCTGCCGGACAGGCCATGTCGGCCGACACCCCACCCGGGGAGTGGCTGGCGCTGCTGGCGGTGGTGGTGGACTCCCCGGTGCGCCGCACGGTGAAGCCGGCCGGCCTGCCCGCCGGTGCCGATGACACCGTCCTGGCCGCGGCCCGCAAGGCCTCGGGCTACGTGCCCGAGCTGGCCCGGCTCATGGGCATTCCCATCCCTCCGCCCCCCGGGCCCCGTCGGCCGGTCCCGGCCCGGTCGTCGCCGGGTCGCCGGGTCTCCTGACCGGACGGAGCGCGCTCCCCGGCCATCACCGCCCGTCTAGCGGGCGGTGCATGGTGAGCAGCCGGGCCTTGAACCCGGCCGACTCGTAGAAGCTCTTGGCCCCCCGGTCACCGGGGAGGGCGGTGCCGTCCACTCCCGCACACCCCCGCTCGGCCATCCAGGCCAGCGACCGGTCCAGGAGCAGTCGCCCTACCCCGACCCCGCGGGCCCCCTCCTCGACGTAACAGGCGGCGAGCCGACCTCGGCGGACGCCGCGTCCGTCCTCCTCGACGGTGCTGACTGCGAAGGCCACCACCACGTCGTCCAGCGCCCCCACCAGTACCAGGGCGTCGGATCGGTGCAGCAGCGCCCCCAGTCGGTCGGCCCGGTCGGCTCCGTCCGGCTCGTGCCGCGCCGGCTCCACCAAGAGTGCGCCACCCCGCTGGGCCCCCACCGCCGTCACCAGCGCCTCGGCCAGCTCGAGGACCCGGGCCCGATCGTGGTCCGACGCGGCCCGCACCGACTCCACCTGGCCTCCCGGTCCTTCGTCCCGTCCCCGACCCGGTCCCGGGGTCAGGACCGCTCGTCGAGTAGCTGGTCCACCCGGTTCAGGATGGTCCGTCGCCGACGGGTGGAGGCCTCATAGGCCCGGACCGAGACCAGCTCCGACCGGTTGAGCCCGTCGAGCCTCTGGACCACCTGGGACGCCGAGAGGGTGTCGAACCCGGGGATGGACAGGGTGGTGACCGGGGGGACGTGACCGTTGACGGCCGCGGTCCCGGGAGGGCCACCGCCGCCGGGCGGTTGGATGATGCCGCCGGTCGCCGCGGTGCCGATGGTCGAGCCGACCCCACCGGAGCGGGGCGCCCCGGGACGAGCCTGCACCGGCGGGCTCGTCCCACCCGTACCGGGGGGAGCGGAGCCGGGTCGGTGGAGCCACCCGGCCGACCGACGGACGAGCTGGTGGTGGCCGGCCCTCACCACGAACTGGCCGACCGCACGGGCTGACGACACGCGCACCCCGAGGCGCTCCCTGCCCCGGGCGGCCAGGTGCGGCAACTCCTCGACCACGGACAGGGCGAGTCCCGCGGGGACGAAGACGAAGGCATCGAGGAGCTTCTCGTTCAGGCCGCTCTCCTCGGGTTGGTCGTCGCCGGATTCAGCCATGGTCGGTCCTCGTCACACGCAGTCGCGGCAGAGCATCTTCTTCCGGTCCGCCAGCTGATTGGGATGCTTGACCAGAAAACACGACCGACAGACGAACTCGCCGGGCTGCTTGGGCAGCACCCGCTCGACGCCGTCCGCCGTCCGGTCCTCGGGCTCCGGGGTGTCCTCATCGTCCTCGGGCTCCTCGACGACCAGCCGCTCTTTCAGAATGGTGTCCAGGCTGGCCTCGACGTCCTCGTCGTCGGGCTCCTCCTCTTCGTCGTCTTCCGACTCCTCGCCGGCGGCGCCCGTCTTGGCCGTCTTGACCGCCGCCTCGGGTACGACGGCCACCTCGTCCTCGTCCTCCACGACCGCGATTTCCACGTCTTCGTCGTCGTCGGCGATGGCCAGCCCGTCTTCGGCAATCAGGTCGTCGTCGTCGGCCAACTCATCGAGGTCTCCCTCGATCAGTTCATCGGGTCCATCGACTTCGTCGAGTTCTGGTGGCATCTCGGTCTTTCCGTGGTGAGTTGGCCGGGAGCATAGACGGTTCCGACCCCCGTTCGTTCGCATACGGCCACCGCACGGGTCGGTCGGCGCCTCCCGATCACCGGGGGCCCGGGATCATACTCCTGGACTCTCCGAACCACGCCCGGGGCCGTGGTATTCCCGACCGACGGCACTCCGGGGCAGACGGCAGGCCTGCGCTGTTCTCAAGAGGATCCAACCATCCGCCCTGCAGGACTACAGGCGGTCGGACCCAGGGGTCTTTGGCACCACTCCCCCGCTACCTTCGACTGGTGTCGCCGGTCTCGGGGAACTGTTTTCTACTCGATCCCCTGGGCCTCCCTCCGCCTCTCACAGCATCCCCCCCTCCAGTAGCACCCCACGATCAGAACCGTCAGGTGCGCCTTTCAGGGCGACTGGGACTGGGCGAACGATAGGCCACCGGCACCGCCGGTCGTCAAATGGTGTTCACTGCTTCTCACCTGGGAGTTTGTACAAGTTCCCAGGTCAGCGGATTACGGGATTTCCTGCTGCCGACATCGAGTTCCGTTTTCCCTCCGCCCGCCGCTCGGATTCGAGCCGTTCGAGGTCCTCGCCGCCGAAGTCGACGAACGACATGGCCTCGGCCAGCAGCCGGTGGCCGGCCTGCCCGGCGATGAGCCGGTGCATCTCCTGGGCCACCCAGCGGTAGCTGGCGTGTCCCTGGGGTCCCGAGCGCAGCTCGAGCAGGTGCATGGCCTCCCGGGCGTTCATCTGCATGGAGTACCGGATCCGGTAGGCCAGCGCCACGGCGTAGGCCGACTCCTCGGGGAAGGTGGGGGCCATCGTCTCGGCCAGCACGCGGGATCGTTCGATCGAGGCCACGAATCGCTCGGTCAGTCCGGCCTCCACCACCACCTCGGGGACGTCGTAGCCCAGCGTGGTCCCGAGCGGCTGCCACTCGACGGTGAGCATCCGGTGGCGCTGCAGGTCGCGGAAGGCGCCGTAGTCGGTGACCACGTCGAAGCGGTACCCGGTACGTTCGAAGGCCCGACCGGGCCGGTGCCGGCGGTTGGATCGCTCCCCGACGTAGGCCCGCAGCAGGGTCCGCTTCTCTTCCGCGCCGAGCAGGGCGACCCGCCCGACCACCTCCTCCTCCGACCGTCCGGTGAGCGGGGCGCAGATGGCCGCCAGCACCTTGTCCTCGCCGTCGGGGTCGAAGTCGACCAGGGCGACCGAGGGCGTCCCCGAGGGCCCTCCGGTCGGGTGCTCGGCCGGTGTCACCAGGTCGGGGAAGAGCCCCTCGACCAACTCCGCCGTCTCCTGCCGGGTGCGCTCGAGATAGGCGGACCACGAACCGCCCCGGTCGGGCCGGTCCACTCGGGTCAGGAAGGACGGGATGACCTTGCGAAGCTCCTCGAGCATCAGCTCGGCATACCGCCGGGCCTCGGGCAGCGGGTGCGAGCGCATGCGCATGAGCAGCATCTCGTAGGACTGGCCGGTCCCGTAGATGCCCACGTTGGACAGCGAGGCCGCCGGCAGGAGGCCTCGCAGCGCATCGAGGGCCTTGGCCTTGACCGCCTGGCGATGGACGAAGTCGGAGTCGCCGTCCTGGCGCGGGTGGCGCACGGCCAACCATGCCTGGGCCTCCACCAGCAGCTCGCCGTAGGTGTCGAACATCCGGTCCATGTCCCCCACGTAGCGGGCCCCGAGGGGCGAGTCGAGGAGGCCGGGGTCGCGGTAGTACCGGTAGTGGCCGGTGGTCAGCCGGTTGTCGTAGGCGATGTAGCGGGTGGACTGCTCGAGGTAGGCCATCAGGCGGCCCCACTCCAGCACCTTGGTCAGGACGTTGGAGGCCTGCTCGCAGGCCAGGTGGACCCCGCCCAGCTGGGCCACCGAGTCGTCGCCGTACTCGAAGAAGACCTTCTCGTAGAGCTCCTCCGCCCGCCGAAGACCCACCGTGGCGTCCACGGTGGCATCACCGGAGATATCCAGTTCGCCGACGAACTCGTCGAGGAACAGGCGACGCAGGCTCTTGGACGAGCGGGAGTACCGGGCGAAGAGGGCCCCTTTGACCACCTCCGGGAGGTTGACCAGGGCAAATACCGGCTGATCGAGGTTGGTGACGTAGCGGCGAAGGATGTCTTCCTCGTCGGCGGTGTACGTCTCTACGGCATAGGGGAACATGCCCGGATCACACTACGACGCAGGGGACCACTGAGGCGCGGACCCCAGCCCGGCCGGGTCGTCCGCCCCCACCACGCCGCGGCGGAGGGCGACCACGGCCGCCTCGGCGGCCTCCCGGGTCCGGGGGTCCGAGGCCACCTGGGACAGCTGCCGCACCAGGTCGATGAGCTGGCGGGCGTTGCGTACGAAGTCCCCCGGGGCCACCTCGGTCTCTCGGAGCACCGAGTCGAGCGATGCCCCCTTGGCCCAGGCCACCACGGCCCGGGCCAGGCCGTGGTCCGGCCGCCGGGTCCTGCGCAGGCCCACCCGCCGCTCGTCGGCCCGTAGGCCGCCGGTCAGGGCGTCCAGTCGGGCCAGCCGCTCCACCACGACCGGCTGGCGGGGCTCCACGTCCTGGTCGCCGGTCCGCCGGGCCTCGAAGGTGAGGGCCGACGCCACGCCGGCCAGCGCCGAGGCGTCGAGGCCGTCGAACACCCCCTGGCGCAGGGCCTCGGCCACCAGCAGATCCGACTCGTGGTAGATGGCGGCCAGGATGCGACCGGCCTCGGTGATCCGCCAGCCGTCGATGAAGCCCCGCTCCTCCAGGATGGCCAGGCGTCGGTCCAGCTGGGCGGCCAGGGACTCCGAGCCCGGTGGGGCCTGCCACTGGCCGTAGGACGCCGCCAGCAGCGCGTGGGCCTCGTCCCTCGACCACCGGCGGACCAGGTTGACGGCCAGGTTGTAGGTCGGGTGGAAGGACGAGACCAGGTCCGGAGGCGGGGCGATCGCGGTCCGGGCCACCAGGGTGAAGGGGGTGCCGGCCGACCACAGGACCATGGCGTGGCCGACCGTGTCGATCCCCCGCCGACCGGCCCGTCCGGTGAGCTGCTGGTACTCCCCCGAGGTGAGCGCCGAGGTGTCCGACCCCCGGAACTTGGCGAACCGCTCCACCACCACCGTCCGGGCCGGCATGTTGATGCCCAGCGCCAACGTCTCGGTGGCGAAGACCACCTTCAACAGCCCCTCGGAGAAGCACTGCTCGACGGCCTGACGGAACGCCGGGACCAGGCCGGCGTGGTGGGGGGCGACGCCGGCCTCCAGCGCCGCCGACCAGGGGCCGTAGCCGAGGGTACGGAGATCGTCGTCGCTCAGGCGCTCCACCGCGGCCTCGGTGAGCTGGCGGATCCGCACCCGCTCCTCCGGAGTGGTCAGGCGGATCCCGTCCTGGAGGCACTGGCGGGTGGCGTCGTCACAGGCGGCCCGCGAAAAGATGAAGGCGATGGCGGGCAGCATGCCCGAGGTGGCCAGGTACTCGACCACCTCGCCCCGGCGGGGCACGCGGTACCGGTGCCGGGGGTTGCGGCGCCGCCTGTCGTCCAGCGCCGCCCCGTCGGGGTTGGCCTTCCCGTCGCGCAACAAGGGCAGGACGGTGAGGTCGTCCCGCCCCCGCTCGGCCAGGACGTAGTGGTGGTGCAGGGTCACCGGGCGATGGGTCTCCACGATGACCCGGGTGGTCCCCCGGACCGAGGTGAGCCAGGCGCCGAAGTCGGCCGCGTTGCTCACCGTGGCCGACAGGCTGACGAAGGAGACGTCCGGGGGCGTGAGGACCAGCACCTCCTCCCAGACCGAGCCGCGGTACGGGTCCTGGAGGTAGTGGACCTCGTCCAGCACCACCACCTCCAGCCCGTCCAGCACCGACGACCGGGCAAAGAGCATGTTGCGGAGGACCTCGGTGGTCATGACCACGATCGGGGCGTGGGCCTGATGGGAGACGTCGCCGGTCAGGAGGCCGACCCGGCCCTCCCCGTACCGGGCCGAGAGCTCGGCGAACTTCTGATTGGACAGGGCCTTGATCGGCGTCGTGTAGAACGCCTTGCCCCCGAGGTCGAGGGCCCGGGCCGCGGCATAGTCGGCGATGAGGGTCTTGCCCGAACCGGTCGGGGCCGACACCAGCACCGACTCCCCACGGTCGATGGCGTCCATGGCCCGGTGCTGGAACCGGTCCAGGGGGAAGGCCACGGTCTGCTCGAAGCGCCCCCGGAGCCCCTCCCCCACCCCACCGGCGTGCCGGGCGGGGTCCCCGGCACGCGCCGGCGTCATCGGTTGATGATCTTCCCGATCACGATGGAAAGCTCGTAGAAGACGTAGAGCGGGATGGCCAGGGCCATCATCGAGAACGGGTCCGAGCTCGGGGTGATCACCCCGGCCACCACGACGATGAGCACGATGGCCCACCGTCGCCACGAGGACAGCTGCTTGGGCGACAGCACTCCGGCCAGCTCCAGGGAGACCAGCAGCACGGGGAACTCGAAGGTCAGCCCGAAGATGGTCATCATCAACACGATCAGACTGAGGTACTTGGTGGGGTCGAGGATCTCGGTGAGGCTCGGGCCGCCGATGTGGTCGAGGAAGTTGAGCGCGTGGGGGAAGGTCACGTAGGCCACCAGGCACCCCAGGGCGAACAGGGCGATGGAGGCCACGATGAACGGGATGGCGTACCGCTTCTCCTTGGGGTTCAGACCCGGGGTGATGAACCGCCACAGCTCCCACAGGAGGACCGGCGACGCCAGGAACAGTCCGCCGTAGGCGGCGATCTTGACCCGGAGGGCCAGCCCGTCCAGGGGCCCGGTGATGTAGAACCCACACCGGCGGGGCGACACCTGGCAGTACGGGTGCTTCAGGAACGACAGGATCCAGGGATACACCAGGAAGGCCACCGTGGCGGCGACGGCGAAGGCCAAGGCGCAGATCAGCACCCGGGTCCGGAGCTCGGTGAGGTGCTCGACCAGGGTCATCGAGTCCGGCTTGGGCCGGGACTCGCTGCGTCGCTTCAGGGAGAGGGCCATGGCGGATGCCTGATCGGGATGGGGGTACTGATCACCGGTACGGCCGGGTCAGTTCATCCCCGGGTCGTCGGGGATGGCCCGGCCGTTGGAGCGGACCTGGTGCACGATGCCGCCCGGGTCGACGATGAGCACCTCGGGGATCCCCGGGGTCTCCTCCGTGGCCTGGACCGCACCGGCCGGCCGGTTGGACTCCGAGGACGGCTGTACGGCGTCGCCCTCCACGTCTGGTCCTTCGGTGCCGGTGGCCACCGCGGATGTGGTCCCGTTCTCGGCGCTGTGGGAGTCGGCCAGGTTGTCGAGGAACGAGAGGGGCGACCGGACGGCCTGGGCGATGGTCTCGGTCGACGGGAGATCGGGGAAGTTGCCCCGGACGTCGGACTCCAGCCGCTCCCGGAACTTCCGGAAATCGCCCCACAGGCTGCCGATCTGCTTGGCCATCTTGGGCAGCTTGTCGGGGCCGAGGACGATGAGCGCCACCACCAGGATGACCAGCACCTTCGCCGGGCTGAGGAAGGTCACGCACAGAAGTGTACCGGCGGCCGGTGGATCCCGGCGTCCGGGAGCTTCGTGGGCCCGGAGGCTACGGGGTCCCAGGCACCGGAGGTCGCCCGAGCGGTGCGGGTCGCTCCGCGGCGGTCGGCGACGGGCCCCGGAGCGCCACCGCCACCATGGCCACCACCAGCACCGCGGCCGCGGTACCCAGGATCACCAACCACCCCGAGTCGTCGAGCGGCCACGCCACGAAGGCCATCTTGCCCACCACCAGGTCGGCTCGGATGGGGCCGAAGTACC
The DNA here is from genome assembly GCA_963812525.1 of uncultured Acidimicrobiaceae bacterium. Taxonomy (GTDB): domain Bacteria; phylum Actinomycetota; class Acidimicrobiia; order Acidimicrobiales; family RAAP-2; genus Bog-756. Next base: position 477,630 of record CAWEVL010000011.1, on the reverse strand, counting down.
GGCTGTCCTCGGAATTGGTCCGGTTGTCCCCCATCACGAAGTACTCACCGGCCGGGACGGTGAAGGGCTGGTTGAGGCTGAAGGGCTGGGGCACCGGGCTCGGTGAGGTCATCGGCACCGGATGGGGCAGCCAGGGCTCGTCCAGCGGCTTGCCGTCGATGTAGACCCGGCCGCCCACGCTGGCGATGGTGTCACCCGGAAGTCCGATGACCCGCTTGACCAGGTCCGAGTAGGCGGCCTGCTCCAAGGGGGGGCGGCGGAACACCACCACGTCGCCCCGTCGGATGTCGTGGAGGCGGTAGCTCAGCTTGTCGACCACGATCCGGTCACCGACCTGCAGGGTGGGCAGCATCGAACCCGAGGGGATGTAGAACATCTGGGCCACGTAGGTACGGACGCCGAAGGCCAGGACCAGTGCCACCACCACCACCGACAGCCACTCGACCCACCATCGCCATCGGGACGGCCCCGGGTGCTTCGCCCGCACCGCCACCGGGGTCGCCGCTCGGACACCACCCGGTCCGGCCGACCCGGCGGGCTCCGGCGCCTCCGGACCCGGCGGGGCGCTGATCGGCCGCCCGGCGCCGGTGGGAGCGAGGCCGGGCACGGGAAGGCTGGGCACGGCCCGGGGCGCCGGGCGGGGCGCGGGTCGGGGCGGGGCGGGGGGCACGGCCCGGGGCGGGGGGAGACGCAGGGCCGGGTCGGCCGGGAGCTCGAGGCTGGGCACCGCCATCGGGCCCGGCCGCGTCCGGGCGCCCGGCATGGGGACCTCGACGCCCGGGCTGTGCAGGTCGGAGTCCACCAGGGTGCGAGGCTACCTCACGACCCCCCGTTCAGGAACGGCGCGGACCGGTGCCGGGGCGCCCGTGGGGGCTCAGATGCCCTTGATGTGGCCGAGCGGCCAGATCACCGCCACGGCCCGCCCCACGATCAACGACTTGGGGATGGGGCCGAAGAACCGGCTGTCCTCGGAGTCGGTCCGGTTGTCCCCCATCACGAAGTACTCACCGGCCGGGATCTTCACCGGTCCCGGCAGGTTGAACTGGGCATGGGGGTCGTCGCCGGCCAGGGGTCCGGTGAAGCTGTCCGGCCCGGGCGGCAGCCACGGCTCGTTGAGCTTCTTCCCGTTGATGTAGACGTCACCGCCCTTGGACGAGATGGTCTCCCCGGGCAGTCCGATCACCCGTTTCACCAGGTCGGCGTACTCCTGGTCCTCGAGGGGTGGCCGGGCGAACACCACGATGTCCCCCCGGTGCACGTCGTGGAGGTGGTAGCTGAGCTTGTCGACGATGATCCGGTCACCCACCTGCAGGGTGGGGAGCATGGAGCCCGAGGGGATGTAGAAGGACTGGACGACGTAGGTGCGGAGCAGCACCGTGCACAGCAGCACGGCCATGAGGATGATGGTCCACTCCACCACCGCCCGGTAGCCACGGCCCTTGAGCGGGGCGGCCGGAGGTTCCGAGCCGTCATCGTCGACGACGGGGTCCAACACGGTTGCCGGCTGCACCTTGCCGGTGGGTTGACTGGCCACAATCAGGGGACGCTACAGCACCGGGGGCGCCGGGTTGGGTCGTAGGGAGGGGTCATGGTCGCCGGCGTCATCGGGTCACAGACCGGCGATGAGCTTCTCCACCCGCTCGTCCTTGGACTTGAAGGGGTCCTTCAGCAGTACCGTCCGCTGGGCCTGGTCGTTGAGCTTGAGGTGGACCCAGTCGACCGTGAAGTCGCGGCGGCGCTCCTTGGCCTTCTTCACGAACTCGCCCCGCAGACGGGCCCGGGTGGTCTGGGGCGGCGAGGACATCGCCGCGGCGATGGCCGCGTCGTCGCAGATCCGGTCCAGCTGGTCGTGCCGCTGCAGCCGGTAGTAGAGCCCACGCGACCGGTCCACGTCGTGGTACTGGAGGTCGAGCAGCGACACGTTGGGGCTGTGCAGGGAGAGGGAGTGCCGGTCCCGGTAGGCCTCGATCAGCCGGTACTTGGCCACCCAGTCACACTCCCGGTGCAGGGAGAGGGGGTCGGACTCCAGTCCCTTCAGGCAGTGCTCCCACATGTCGAGGGCCCGGTCCTCCTGGGGCGAGAGCCCCTGGCGGTCGCGGTAGCGGATGGCCCGCTGGAGGTACTCGCCCTGGATGTCCAGGGCGCTCATCTCGCGTCCGTTGGCCAGGCGGACCGGCCGTCGGCAGGTGATGTCGTGGCTGATCTCGCGAATGGCCCGGATGGGGTTCTCGAGGGTCAGGTCCCGCATGACCGTGGAGGGGTCCTCCAGCATGCGCAGCACGATGCTGGTCGCTCCGACCTTGAGGAAGGTGGCGTACTCGCTCATGTTGGAGTCGCCCACGATCACGTGGAGGCGGCGGTACTTCTCGGCGTCGGCATGGGGCTCGTCCCGGGTGTTGATGATCGGTCGGCTCCGGGTGGTCGCCGAGCTCACGCCCTCCCAGATGTGTTCGGCCCGCTGGCTGAGGCAGAAGACCGCCCCCCGGGCCGTCTGGAGCACCTTGCCCGCTCCGGCGTAGGCCTGCCGGCTGACCAGGAACGGGATGAGCACTTCGGTGTAGTGGGCGAAGTCGTCCCGCCGGCTGGTCAGGTAGTTCTCATGGCAGCCGTAGGAGTTGCCCGCCGAATCGGTGTTGTTCTTGAACAGGTAGATGTCCCCCCGGATGCCCTCCTCCCGCAGTCGGGCCTCGGCCCCTTCCACCAACGACGAGAGGATCCACTCCCCCGCCTTGTCGTGGGTGACCAGCTCGGCGATGTCGTCGCACTCGGGCGTGGCGTACTCGGGATGGCTGCCCACATCGAGGTAGAGCCGGGCACCGTTCTCGAGGAAGACGTTGGACGAGCGGCCCCAGCTGACCACCCGACGGAACAGGTACCGGGCCACTTCGTCGGGGCTCAGGCGACGCTGCCCGCGTAGCGTGCAGGTCACCCCGTACTCGTTCTCCAAGCCGTAGATCCGCTTGTCCATTACCCTCACGGTACCGTGGTGAGGGCCCACTCCTGCGAACCCGCCGGTCAACGGCTCCCGGACGGGACCGAACGGCTCAGCCCAGCAGGGCGGTGAGTTCCTCGCCGGCCAGCCGGCGGAAGGCCCGTCGACCGTTCCCCTGAGCGAGGACGGCCACCTCGAGGTCGGTGCCGGTCAAGGTCCGGTCCGGACCGGCCAGGGCGGCCACGGCGGCCCGCAGGGCCCCCTCCAGGGACCACCCCTCGGTCCACGCCTCCTCCAGCCGTTGGGCGATGGTCTCGGTCTCGCCCCCCAGCACGGCGTAGCGGTCCTCGTCGGTGATGGTCCCCTCGTAGGCGACGTGATACAGCTGTGGCGGGTGCAGCCCGGTGCCCAGCTCGGCCACCAGGATCTCCACCTCCAGGGGCTTCATCTCGTGGGTGAACACCTGCCCGAGGTACTGCGCGTAGAGGTTGGCCAACGACCGGGCGTCCACGTCCTCGCGGCTGTAGGCGTACCCCTTGGTGTCGGCGTGGCGGATGCCGGACACCCGGAGCTGGTCGAACTCGTTGTACTTGCCCACACCGGCAAAGGCGATGCGGTCGTAGATCTCGCTGATCTTGTGGAGCGACCGGGACGGGTTGTCGGCCACGATGGCGATGCCCTGGTCGTAGGTACTGGCGATGAGCGAGCGGCCCCGGGCGATCCCCTTCTGGGCGTACTCGGCCCGATCCTTCATGACCTGCTCGGGTGCCACGTAGTAGGGCATGGTCATGGCTGGCGCCCCTCCGACCGACGGCGCTCGATGAGCGAGGCGAACCGCTCGGCCACCTCGTCGTCGGGGACCGCCTCGAAGCCCTGGGCCGTGACGGTGGCCACCAAGGGGTAGATCCCCCGGATCAGGTCGGGTCCCCCGGTGGCCGAGTCCTCGTCGGCCGCCTCGTACAGGGCCTCGATGGCCAGTTCGACGGCGTCGTCCCGGCTCATACCCACCCGGTAGCCGAGCTTGATGGTGGTCCGGGCGTCACGGCCACCGGATCCGGTGGCGTTGTGCTCGATCTCCTCGTAGTGGCCGCCGGTCACGTCGTAGGTGAAGATCCGGCCGGTCCCCCGGGCCAGGTCGTAGCCGGCGAAGAGGGGCACCACGGCCAGGCCCTGCATGGCCATGGGCAGGTGCTCCCGGACCATCTGGCCCAACTGGTTGGCCTTGCCCTCGAGGCTGAGGACCACCCCTTCGACCTTCTCGTAGTGCTCGAGCTGGGTCTGGAACAGCCGGACCATCTCGACGGCCGGGCCGGCCGCCCCGGCGATGGCCACGGCCGAGTACCGGTCGGCCGGGAACACCTTCTCCATGGCCCGGTGGGCAATGGCGTGGCCCTCGGTGGCCCGGCGGTCACCGGCCATCACGATGCCCTCGGCGAAGCGCAGCGCCACCACGGTCGTGCCGTGGCGGAACTCCTGGGTTCCGACGGCGCCGGCCATACCGGCCGGCCCGCCACCGCCTCCGGTCATGGCCGGAGGCATCGGTACCCGGAGCCGTCGGATGAGCCCGGCGAAGTCGGGCCCGGGGTCCTCGGTGGTCGAGAAGAGCGGCAGCGTCACCGGGACTACTCGCCACCCTTCTGGACGTAGTTGCGCACGAACTCCTCGGCGTTGTCCTCCAGCACCTCGTCGATCTCGTCGAGGAGGTCGTCCAGTTCGGCCTTGAGCTTCTCGCCGGTGGCCGAGGCCGCGGGGACGTCCTCGACCACCTCGTCGGTGCGTTCGGTGGTGGTGGTCTTCTTCTTCTGTTCTCGTTCAGCCATCTCGTTCAGCCATCCCCTACTCTCCCTAGCTGCTCAGTCGGTCCAAGAGCTCGGACGGGCTCGCACACGAATCCAGCAGACCCTCGACGTGTTCGGCCGTGCCCTTCAGGGGGTCCATCATAGGGACGCGCCGGAGGGGGTCGGTGCCGAGGTCGAACACCAAGGAGTCCCAGTTGGCGGTGACCACCGCCGCCGGCCACTTCTTCAGGCACTCGCCACGGAACCAGGCTCGGGTCCCCCGGGGGGGCTCGGTGACCGCCTTCGTCACCGAGCTCTCGTCCACCAGCCGCTCGGTGTCCAGGCGGGCGAAGAGGGACTTGGCCGGTCGCAGGTCGTGGTACTGGAGGTCGAGGGCGGCCAACCGCTGATCGCCCCAGTCGAGGCCGTGGCGGTCCCGGTAGGCCTCGATCAGCTGGAGCTTGGCCACCCAGTCCAGCTGCCGGGCCAGCGACATCGGGTCGGTCTCGAGGCCGTGGAGCACCGACTCCCAACGGGCCAGGACCTGCTGGCCCACCGACTCGTCGCCCAGACACTCCAGGCCCTGGTCATCGGCGTACTTCCGGGCCAGGGAGAACAGCTCCCACTGGATGGCCAGGGCCGTGGCCGTGGAGCCGTCGGCCATCGGCAGCGGCCGGGTGAACGTTCGGTCGAGGGCCACGTCGTGCATGGCCGTGACCGGGTCGGCCAGGGCCAGGCTCCGGCTGCCGGAGACGTCGTCCTCGATCATGGCCAGCACCAGGGAGGTGGTCCCGACCTTCAGGAACGTGGCCACCTCGGCCAGGTTGGCGTCCCCCACGATGACGTGCAACCGCCGGTAGCGGTGCGGGTCGGCGTGCGGCTCGTCCCGGGTGTTCACGATGGGGCGCTTGAGCGTGGTCTCGAGGCCCACCTGCTCCTCGAAGAACTCGGCCCGCTGGGAGAGTTGGAAGTCCACCTTGGTGCCGTCGTGGATGGCCGTCTCGGCACCGACCTTCCCGGACCCGGCGAAGATCTGGCGGGTCACGAAATGGGGGGTGACCCCGGCCACGATCCTGTTGAACGGGGCGGCCCGGTCCATCAGGTAGTTCTCGTGGGCCCCGTACGAGTTGCCCTTCCCGTCCGAGTTGTTCTTGTAGATGACCAGCCGGGAGCCGTCGTAGGAGGACAGGTCGGCGGCCTCCATCGAGCGGATGAGGATCAGCTCCCCGGCCCGGTCATAGCGCAGGCACTCCATGGCGTCACGGCACTCAGGGGTGGAGAACTCGGGATGGGCGTGGTCCACGTAGTAACGGGCACCGTTGGTGAGCACCGTGTTGACCAGGTGGGTCTCCACCTGGGGGGGCATGGATCCCTCCCGGGCGAAGCCGCGGGCGTCGTTGCCGGGGGCCTCGTCCTCGAAGTCCCAGCCGGTCTGCTGGCGCGCCACGTCGTGGGCGTACGCGTTGATCAGCACCGAGGAGGCGGCGATGGGGTTCGGATCCCCGTGCACCACCTGGATGCCGTACTCGGTCTCGATGCCGCAGACCTTGGGAATGGCCACGAGCCGACCCTATCCCGGCCCGTGCTCAGAGATACTGACCGGTACCCACCCGCTCGATGGACCGGCCACCCTTGGTTTCGTCGCGGTCACTGATGAGGGTGCGGATGTAGACGATCCGCTCGCCCTTCTTGCCGGAGATCTTCGCCCAGTCGTCGGGGTTGGTGGTGTTGGGTAGGTCCTCATTCTCCTTGTACTCCTGACGGATCGACTCCAGCAGGTCGTCGGTCCGGATCCCCCTGGTCTCCTCGGCGATGGCCCGCTTGATGGCCAGCTTCTTGGCCCGTCGGACGATGTTCTCGATCATGGCCCCCGACGAGAAGTCGCGGTAGTAGAGGATCTCCTTGTCGCCGTTCTGGTAGGTGACCTCGAGGAACCGGTTCTCGTCGTCGTTGCGGTACATCTCGGCCACGGTGGACTCGATCATGGCCTGGGTGGCCTTGGCCGGGTCCCCGCCGCCCAACGTCCGCACCTCCTCGGCGTCGAGGGGTAGGTCCGGGGTCAGGTAGCGGGAGAAGATCTGGGCCGCCGCCACTTCGTTGGGCCGCTCGATGCGGATCTTCACGTCCAGGCGGCCGGGCCGCAGGATGGCCGGGTCGATGAGGTCCTCACGATTGGACGCCCCGATGACGATGACGTCCTTCAGGGTCTCCACGCCGTCGATCTCGGCCAACAGCTGCGGCACGATGGTCGACTCCATGTCCGAGCTGATCCCGGTGCCCCGGGTACGGAACAGCGAGTCCATCTCGTCGAAGAACACGATGACCGGGACGCCCTCCTCGGACTTCTCCCGGGCCCGTTGGAACACCAGGCGGATCTGGCGTTCGGTCTCGCCCACGTACTTGTTGAGGAGCTCCGGGCCCTTGATGTTGAGGAAGTAGCTGCGGGCGTTGGTGTTGCCGGTGACCTCGGCCACCTTCTTGGCCAGCGAGTTGGCCACCGCCTTGGCGATCAGGGTCTTCCCACACCCCGGGGGGCCGTAGAGCAGGATCCCCTTGGGGGCCGGCAGCTTGTGCTCGGTGTACAGGTCCCGATAGAGGTAGGGCAGCTCGACGGCGTCGGTGATGGCCTCGATCTGGTCGTCGAGGCCTCCCACGTCGGCGTAGGTGACGTCGGGGACCTCCTCCAGGACCAGTTCCTCCACCTCGGGCCGGGCCAGCTTCTCGATCAGCAGGCCGGTGCGTGACTCCATCAGGACGGTGTCGCCCGCCCGCAGCTTGACCCCGACGAGGGCGTCGGACAGCTCGGCCACCCGCTCTTCGTCGGCCCGGCCGAAGACCAGGGCGCGCCGCCCGTCCTCCAGCACCTCCTTCAGGACCACCACCTCACCCGAGCCCTCGCCCTGGCGGGCCAGGATCACGTTCAACGACTCGTTGAGGACCACCTCGTTGCCCCGCCGGAGATCCCCGGCCTCGAGCTCGGGGTGGAGGGAGACCCGCATCTTGCGCCCCCCGGAGAACACATCCACGGTGCCGTCGTCGTTGGTACCGAGGAAGGTTCCGTAGGCCGCCGGCGGCTGGGTCAGCTTCTCCACCTCCTCGCGGAGGTTGGCGACGTGCTCCTTGGCCGTCTGCAGGGTGAAGGTCAGCTTCTCGTTCTGCGAGATGGCCTGGGCCAGCTGGCCCTTGGTCTCGAGGAGCTTCTCCTCCAGGGTCTGCACCCGTCGAGGGCTCTCCTGCAACCGACGGCGGAGCACGGTGACTTCCTCCTCGGCCGCCTGGGCCCGCGCCCGCACCGTGTCGAGGTCGTCGTCGTCCTGCCCCTCCGCTGCCGTCCGTCGATCGTCGGGCACGTCATCGAAATCAACCGTGGGAATCACCTCGTTCGACTGTCGTCACCTGAGGCGACCCTACACCGGGGCCGCGCTCCCTCCGGCGCATTCGGTGCCCGGAACGGACCGGAGAAGGCCAGGCCGGGGCCTGAATCTGACGGACCGTCAGTCACATCTGCCGCGGTTGGGGATAGCATGGCCCGAGGGCGTTGGTCTTCAGGTCCGACCGTGGGCGCTGAGGTCCGCTGGCCCGATCGTCCGCACACGTGGGGTGCGGGCCGGGCACAGGACTGAGCGCAGTCGAACGCACCGGCAGAAAACCGAGGAGTGACGTAACTGATGAAGGTCTGGATCGACCAGGATCTCTGCACCGGCGACGGTCTCTGCGAGGAGATCGCCCCGGCGGTGTTCACGCTGCTCGACGACGGTCTGGCCTACGTGAAGGACGGCGCCGACGTCAAGAGCGAACCGGGAGGATCGGCCGGCATGGCCGCGGTACCTGCCGACCTCGAGGACGCCGTGGTCGAGGCCTCCGAGGAGTGCCCCGGGGAGTGCATCTTCATCGAGCAGAGCTGAGGCCGGGCGGACGAGGTCGACGGCAGGGCCCAGGTCCACTCACTCGGACGCTTCGGCGGGAGCGGCGGGCTCCTCCTCGAAGGGCAGGAGCCGTCGCCCGGTCGTGAGGAACCCGGTGTGGCCGACCATCCGGTGGTCGGGTCGCACCGAACGGTCCTCGACGTGCCAGGTCCGATGGAGCACCTCGAGGGTGGACGCCATCCCGAACCCGCTCCGCTCCATCGCCGCCCGCAGCTGGGCCGTCTGGTTGATGGACGGCAGGTACGCACAGAGGATCCCCCCGGGGCGCAGGGCCTTGCCGGCGTGGGGCAGCACCCTCCAGGGCTCGGGCAGGTCCAGCAGGATTCGGTCCAGACCGACCGCTTCGATGCCCTCGTACACATCTCGTAGCTCCACCCGGTACCGGGCACCTGGCCCCAGCATGGCCCCCACGTTGGCCCGGGCCCGTTCGGCGAAGTCGTCCCGGAGCTCGTAGCCCACCACGTCGGCTCCGGCCCGCAGAAGCGCCATCGAGAGCGCGCCGGACCCGACGCCGGCCTCGAGTACCCGGACCCCGGGGGCGATGTCGGCTTCGATGAGGATGGCCCCGAGGTCCTTCGGGTAGATGACCTGGGCGCCGCGGGGCATCTTGAGCACGGCGTCCGAGAGGGTGGGCCGCACGACCAGGAACCGCCGGCCGGTGCTGCCCAGGACAGTGCTTCCTTCGGGCGCACCGATGAGCGTGTCGTGGTCGACGATGCCCACGTGGGTGTGGAACGACGCCCCGGTGCGCAGCGTGATCAGGTAGCGGCGCTGCTTGGCGTCCACCAGCAGGACCCGCTCGCCGGCCACGAGAATGCTCCGATCCCCGGTCGGCTCCCCGTCATCCGTGCCGGTCATCGCTCACCCCCGTCGCAGGCAGTCTCATCCGGCGGCTGCGGGAGACGACAGCCGGGTCGCTCAGCGTGCGCGGCGCTTGGAGGAAGGCGGCTTGCCCGTCTCGACGAACAGGCGCTCGCCGGGCTTGAGCTTGGTGCGGTAGACCACATCGTCGGCGGTGCGGGCCCGGTTGATCATCCAGATGGCCACGCCGACCACGACCCAGGCCGAGTGGTAGCCCCGCAGGCCGCGTCCGAACGCCCGGACCTGGATGTAGCGCAGGAAGGTGTCCACGGCTCAGATCCGCCGGACCTCGACCACGGCCGACCGGCGGCGGCCGTTGCGGCGGCCGATGAGGAAGACCACGGCGACCAGGACCACCCCCACCGCCAGAGCGACGGTGATCGCCTGGGAGCGGGTGGATTCGACCTCCTCGGTCACCTCGCCGGTCAGCTCGCGGAACTTGGCCTCGATGTCGTCCCGGGTGATGGGCTCGGGTGCGGTGGTCATGGGGTCTCCTTCTCGGGGGTGGAGCTGCTCCGGTTCTGGCCCCGGCTCACGGCCAACACGGCCATCGCGGCCACCGCGACCACCGCCACCGTGCAGATGAGATACGGCACCCACGACAGGTTGCCGGTAAACGTGCTCCCGGTCTCACCCTGGAGCAGCCGCAGGAAGCCCACGGCCAGAATGACCAGGCCGATGGCCAGGGCCACGGAGCCGGCCACCCCGAACAGGATGTACCGGCCCAGTCCCCGCAGAGGGGTCAGGGTCTCCTGCTTGACGTAGTCGATGACCAGCTGCACGGCTTCGCCGCCCGAGGTGCGCAGCCCACTCAGCCCTCTGCCTGTTCCGCTTCGACTTCGGGCCACGGTCCTCCTCGAGCTCGGCGCTGCCCAGGCGGCACGCCCCGGGGGGCGCCACCACCTGCTGTTCGATCGCCCCAACTCTAGCCAGCGGGCGCCGACCGGCCCGCCGGACGGCTCCGGGAGCCCCGGGACGGCCGGTTGCCGGTCACTCCCGCTCGGTGAACAGGTAGGTGGAGCTGGCCCGGGCCACCGTCGTGCCCCGCTCGTCGACCACCTCGGCCTCGGCGAACGCCACGCGGGCGCCGCCGGAGACCACGGTGGCCGTGCACCGGAGCACGGCGCCCACTCGCACCGGTGCCAGGAAACTCGTCTTCATCTCCACATTGGAGGAGAAGACCCTCCTCCCCTGCTCCCGGGCGAAGGTCACCGTGGCCGAGCCCATGGCCGAGTCGGCCATGGCCCCGATGAAGCCGCCCTGCACGATGCCGGCGGGATTGGCAAACCGTTCGTCGGCCCGCATGCGCCAGACCGTACGACCGGGCTGGGCCTTGTCGACGCAGGTCATCCCCAGGGTGAGCTCGCAGTTGGGCGGGACTTGGATCCGCTGGTCGGCCACCGGGTCACGCTACCCCCGTCCCACTGGTCGATACTGGAGGCATGACCCAGCGCACCGGCGAACACTTCGGCCCGGCCCTCCTCGTCGGCGAGGCCAAGGAGGACTGGGCGGGTGACGCCGTCTTCTTCGAGTACTCCACCGCCGCCGATCCGCTGGCCACCGGGTCGATCAGCCCGGTGCCGGTCCACCGGTTCTCCCCCGACCTCCATGCCGGCGGACCGACCCGCCTGGTCCACCTGGACCTGGCCGCCCAGCTCGGGGTGGACGGCCCCGCCACCAGCCCGGGGCTCCTGGCCTCGTTCGTGCTCATCCGCGCCGGAGAGGCAATCGTCACCGAGCCCGACGCCACCAGTGAGCTCTACTACTGCCTACGGGGATCCGGCCACAGCGAGTTCGACCGATCCGCGCCGGGCGGCGCGGGGACCGGCCGGATGTCCTGGCGGGCCGGCGACTTCCTCACCCTGCCCTCGGGCTGCACCACCACCCATCGCGCCGACCCGGCCGGCGGGGACGACGGTGCCGCGTCGGCCCTTCTCTACCGGGTCACCGACGCTCCCCTGCTCCGCTACCTGGGCGCCACCGCCACCCGGCCCCGATTCGCGCCGACCCGGTTCGACGGGGACGTGGCTCGGGCCCGACTGGCCGAGGTGGCACAGGATCCGGATGCCGCCGATCGGAGCCGCGTGAGCATCCTGCTGGGCAACGCCGCCACCCCCCAGACCCTCACCGTGACCCACACCCTCTGGGCCATGCTGGGGATCCTGCCCGCCGGGCGGGTCCAGCGGCCCCACCGACACCAGAGCGTGGCCCTCGATCTCATCACGGCCTGCGCTCCGGGCTGCTATTCGCTGGTCGGCCAGCGGCTCGACGACGACGGGTCCATCCTCGATCCGGTGCGTGTCGACTGGGAGGAGCAAGGGGCGTTCGTCACCCCTCCCGGGCTCTGGCACAGCCACCACAACGAGTCCGGCCAGCCCGCTTTCCTGGTCCCCATCCAGGACGCCGGTCTCCACACGTACCTCCGGTCCCTCGACATCCGCTTCCACCAGCCGGAAGGCTGATCGCCGTGCCGTTCGCCAGTGCGCTGTCCGAGCACCCCGTGGCGTCCGAGGCGGTCGGCGAGGTCACCGGATCGGTACTCGAGGCCATCGGGGAGCGGCCGGATCTGGTGATGCTGACCGCGACCCGGTCCCACGCCGGCGCCCTCGAGGACATCGTCCACACCATCGGGTCGGTGCTCCACCCCCTGGCCATCGTCGGGGCCGCCGCCGAGTCGGTGGTGGGGACCGGGCGGGAGGTCGAGGAGACGCCGGCCATCAGCCTGTGGGCCGGCTGGATCGGTCCCCTCGCCCCGGTCCGCCTCACCGCTACCCGCCTGATCGGAGGCGACTGGCACTTCGACGGCTGGCCGGACCACCTCGGCTTCGATCCCGCCGCGCTGATCCTGGTGGCCGATCCGTTCACCTTCCCCGCCGCCGACTTCCTGGCGTGGCTGGCCGACCGGCGACCCGGCCTGCCGGTGGTGGGCGGGAACGCGTCGGGCGGGCGCGGGCCGGGCGGCTCCCGGCTGGTCCACGAGCGCGCCGTGGTGTCGGACGGAGCCACCGGCGTCCTGGTCGGAGGAGGGATCGACATCGAGACGCTGGTCTCCCAGGGATGCCGGCCCTACGGCGACGCGCTCGACCGTGACCCGGTCCGACCGGAACATCATCTACGAGGTGGCCGGCCGGCCGGCCATGGAGTGCCTGATCGGGCAGATCACCCAGCACCTCGACCCGGCCGAGGTGCTGGGCATCGAGACCAATGGGCTCTTTGTCGGCCGCGTGGTCGACGAACGGGTCGGGGACCCCCTGCCCTCCGACTACCTGGTCCGCAGCCTGGTCGGGGTGGACCGGGCCACCGGTGCCGTGGCCGTGGACGACCGGGTGCCGCTGGGCAGTACCATCCGGTTTCACCGCCGGGACGCCGACACCGCCGATCGCCAGCTGTCCCAGCTGCTGGAAGGGCGGCAGGCCGACGCCGGACTGGTGTTCACCTGCAACGGGCGGGGCACCAGGCTGTTCGACGACGCTCACCACGACGCCCGGGCCATGGCCCGCTCGATCGGAGCGGTACCGCTGGGGGGCCTGTTCGCCGGCGGGGAGTTCGGACCGGTCGGGGGCCACAACTTCGTCCACCAATTCAGCGCGTCGATGGCCCTGTTCCGATCACGCTGAACCGTCGGCCCGTAGGCCCGGGGTCACATCACCCGCCGTCGGGCGCGGCCGATAGGGTGGCCGCAATGAGCGCGAGCCCTCCGTCCACCCGGAACCAGGCCGACGCCGGCCCCCCCGAGCAGCTCGGGGTGAACGTCATCCGAGGACTGGCCATGGACGCGCCGCGGGCGGCCAACTCCGGCCATCCCGGCACGGCCATGGCCCTGGCACCGCTGGCCCACGTCCTGTTCACCCGGGTCATGCGCCACGACCCGTCCGAGCCCCGCTGGCCCGACCGCGACCGCTTCGTCCTGTCCAACGGGCACGCGTCGATCCTCCTCTACTCCATGCTGTACCTGACCGGCTACGGCCTGACCGTCGACGACCTGCGCGGCTTCCGGCGCTGGGGCAGCCGCACCCCGGGTCACCCCGAGCACAACCACACCCCCGGGGTCGAAGTGACCACCGGGCCCCTGGGACAGGGTGTGGCCAACGGGGTGGGCATGGGCATCGCCGAGCGGTGGCTCCGCACCCACTACTCGCCGGAGGTCTGCGACCATCACACCTTCGTGATCGCCGGAGACGGCTGCTTCGAAGAGGGGGTCTCCCACGAGGCCGCCTCACTGGCCGGCCACCTGGGGCTGGGACGCCTGGTCTACGTCTACGACGACAACCACATCACCATCGACGGACCCACCGACCTGTCCTACTCGGACGACGTCGGGGAGCGCTTCGCCGCCTACGGGTGGAGTGTGGACGACGTCGGCGAGATCGCCAACGACCTCGACGCGCTGGAGGCCGCCCTGCTGCGGGCCAAGGCCGAGGAGGACCGTCCCTCGCTCGTCATCCTGCGCAGCCACATCGGCTACCCCTCCCCCCACCTGACCGACACGGCCAAAGCCCACGGGGACCCGTTCTCGGTGGAGGAGATCCGCCTGACCAAGGAGCTCCTCGGCCTCCCTCCCGACGAGAGCTTCTGGGTGCCCGACGACGTGCTCGACCTGTACCGGGCCTGCATCCCCCGCGGTCGAGCCTTCCGGGCCGATTGGGAGGCGCGGTTCGCGTCGTGGAGCGGCGACAAGGACCGATGGGAGGCCGGGCAGGCCGGCCACGGGATGCCCGGGTGGGAGGCCAAGCTGCCCACCTTCGCCCCGGAGGACGGGCCCATGGCCACGAGAAAGGCCATCAAGGCCTGCCTCGATGCCACGGGAGAGTCCATCCCCGGCCTCATGCCCGGGAGCGCCGACCTCACCGGCAACACCGGCATGGCCATGGCCGACGCCACCGCCCAGTCGGCCGCCGAGCCCGGCGGCAGCCTCATCCACTACGGCATCCGCGAGCACGGGATGGGTGGCGTGATGAACGGCATGGCCGCCCATCTGGGGGTCCTGCCGGTGGGCGGCACCTTCTTCGTCTTCAGCGACTACATGCGCGGCGCCGTCCGCCTGGCCGCGGTCTCCGACGTCCACGTCGTCTACTCGTGGACCCACGACTCCATCGGGTTGGGGCAGGACGGGCCCACCCACCAGCCGGTCGAGCACCTGGCCGCCGTGCGGGCCATACCCCAGCTCCGGGTGATCCGGCCGGCCGACGCCAACGAGACCGTCCAGGCGTGGCGGATCGCCGTCGACTCCGACGGGCCCACCGCGCTCATCCTCTCCCGCCAGGACCTCCCGGTGCTGGCCGAGACGGCCGCCCTGGCCGAACCCGGGGTGTCCCGAGGGGCCTACGTCCTACGCGAGCCGGAGGGCGGTGGCGCCCGGGTGGTACTCATCGGCACCGGCAGCGAGGTCCAGCTCTGCGTGGCCGCCGCCGACCTGCTGGCCGCCAACGGCCTGGCCGCCCGCGTGGTCTCGTTCCCTTCGTGGGACCTGTTCGCCGCTCAGGACGAGGGCTATCGGGATGAGGTGTTTCCCGACGGCGTGCCCCGTCTGGCCGTGGAAGCAGCCACTCCCTTCGGCTGGGAGCGCTACGCCGACGCCATGGTGGGCATCGACCATTTCGGTGCCTCGGCCCCGGGCGAGGTGGCCATGGAGGAGTTCGGTTTCACCCCCCAGCACGTGGCCGCCGAGGCCGCCGCGTTGGTGGCCGGGCGGTCAGCCGGGTGACCGACTCCACCCACACGGCGGCGACCCCGACGAAAGGACGTCCATGACCAGGCTCAACGATCTCTTCGCCGGGCAGGGGCAGAGCCCGTGGCTCGACAACCTGCGCAGGGACTGGCTCGAGGACGGGACCCTGGCCGGTCTGGTTGACCAGGGCATCAGGGGGGTCACCTCCAATCCGACCATCTTCGCCAAGGCCATCGAGGGCCAGCACACCTACGACGACCAGTTCGGGTCACTGATCCAGACCATGTCGGTGGAGGACGCCTACTGGGACCTGGTGGTCGACGACATCGACGCCGCCCTCACCATCCTGCGGCCGGTCTACGACGCCTCGCACGGAGGGGACGGATTCGTCTCGGTGGAGGTGGCCCCGGCGCTGGCGCACGACACCGAGGGCACCATCGCCGCCGCCCGCGGCCTCCACGCCCGCATCGACCGGCCCAACCTGCTGGTCAAGATCCCGGCCACCCCCGAGTGCGTGCCGGCGATCCGCCAGATGATCAGTGAGGGCCGCAGCATCAACGTGACGCTGATCTTCGGCCTCGACCGCTACGACCAGGTGATCGAGGCCTACCTGTCCGGGCTCGAGGCCCTGGCCGCCTCCGGCGCGGACGACCTGTCCGGGGTGGCCAGTGTGGCCTCGTTCTTCATCAGCCGGGTGGACACCGAGGTCGACCGGCGGATCGAGGCCGCCGCCCAGGGTGGCGCCGGCGACCGCCACCTGCTCGCCCTCCGGGGACGGGCGGCCGTGGCCCAGGCCCGCCTGGCCTACGCCCTCTTCGGGGAGCGCTTCTCCGGACCCCGCTGGGAGGCCCTGGTCGCCCAGGGGGCCCGGGTGCAGCGTCCCCTGTGGGCGTCGACCTCCACCAAGAACCCCGCCTATCCCGACCTGGCCTACGTGGACACGCTCATCGGGCCGGACACGGTCAACACCATGCCGGACGGGACGGTGGCCGACTTCCTCGATCACGGCACGGTGGCCCGCACGGTCGACACCGGGGTGGACGAGGCCCGCCGGCTCATCGACCGCCTGGGGGCGGCCGGCGTAAGCATGGCCGACGTCGCCGCGGTGCTCGAGTCGGAGGGGGTGGCCTCCTTTGCCAAGTCCTTCGACGAGCTGATGCAGTCGCTCAGCGACAAGGCCAACTCCCTGGCCGGCGAAACCTAGGCCGGGCCGGGGTGGGCGGCGGCCCCACCGGTCGACCTGCGCCGCCCGCACCATGGCAACTCGGCAATGGCACCACCCCCATTCTGAACGACAGCAAGGAGAGCACGATGAAGGTTGCCATGATCGGTCTGGGGAAGATGGGCGCCAACATGACCCAGCGGCTCATCGAGCACGGGCACGAGGTGGTCGCCTTCGATCTGTCGGACCAGGCCCGCAGCGCGGCGGCGGCCTTCGGCGCCGAGCCGGCGGCCACCCTCGACGAGGTGACGGCCAAGCTGTCGCCCCCCCGGGTGGCCTGGGTGATGGTCCCCGCCGGGGAGGCCACCAACTCCACCATCACCACGCTGGCCGGGCTCTTCGAGTCCGGCGACGTGATCATCGACGGGGGCAACTCGAACTACCGGGAGACCGCTCCCCTGGTCGCCCGGCTGGCCGAGCGGGGCATCGCCCTGGTCGATGCCGGCACCTCGGGGGGCATCTGGGGCCTGACGGAGGGCTACTGCCTCATGGTGGGAGGCACCAAGGAAGCCGTGACCATCGCCGAGCCGGTCTTCGTGGACCTGGCCCCCGCGGGTGGGTACGCCCACGTGGGCCCGGCCGGGGCCGGCCACTTCGTCAAGATGGTCCACAACGGGATCGAGTACGGGATGATGCAGGCCTACGCCGAGGGCTTCGAGATCATGTCCGAAGCGCCCGAGTTCGACCTCGACCTCCACGAGATCGCCGCTATCTGGCGCTATGGCTCGGTGGTGCGCAGCTGGCTGCTGGAGCTGGCCGAGCGGGCCCTGCGACCCGAGTCCGGCTTCGACCAGATCGAGGGGGTGGTGGCCGACTCGGGCGAGGGACGCTGGACGGTGGAGGAGGCGATCGAACGAGGCGTGTCGGCCCCGGTCATCTCGTCGGCCCTGTTCGCCCGCTTCGCCTCCCAGAAGCGGGACGCCTTCGGGATGCGGCTGGTCTCGGCGCTGCGCAACCAGTTCGGGGGACACGCCTTCATGACGACCGGAGGCACCCAGGGCGGCGAGACCTCCACCCCCAGATGAGCGACGCCGACACCGCCGCCGCCACACCCGGCAAGGATGCGGGCCGACGGCGCTCGTTGCCGCCCGTACTGTCCAAGGCCCCACCCGTGGCCATGGTCATCTTCGGTGCCTCCGGCGACCTCACGGCCCGCAAGATCCTCCCGGCCCTGTCCCGGCTGGCCGACCGGGGGGTGCTCGACGACGGGTTCACCGTCATCGGGGTGGCCCGGACCGAGTGGAGCGACGAGGAATTCCGGGCCCACGTGGTCGAGGCCACCCCCGAGGGTGGTCCCAAGTGGCGGGCCCTCGCCGACCGGTTCAAGTACATCGCCGGCGAGTACGACCACCCGGACACCTTCGACCACCTCAAGATCCACCTGGACGAGGCCGACGAGGTCGACGGCACCGACGGCAACCGCCTCTACTACCTGGCCACCATCCCCAGCGTCTTCGGTCTGGTGGCCGGGGCCCTGACCACCCACGGGTGCGTGCGGCCCGACACCCCCGAACGGTTCATGCGGGTGGTGGTCGAGAAGCCCTACGGCCGCGATCTCGGGAGTGCCATCGCCCTCGACGAGCAGATGCACGCGGCCTTCGACGAATCGCAGATCTACCGGATCGACCACTACATGGGCAAGGAGACGGTCCAGAACGTCCTGGCCCTCCGGTTCGCCAATGCTGTCTTCGAGCCGATCTGGAACCGCCGTTACGTGGAGCAGGTCCAGGTCACCGTGGCCGAGTCCCTGGGTGTCGAGCACCGGGGCGGGTTCTACGAGACGGCCGGGGCCCTGCGGGACATCGTCCAGAACCACGTCATGCAGGTGCTGGCCCTCACGTTGATGGAGTCTCCCACCAGCACCGACGCCGACCGGATCCGCGACGAGAAGGTCAAGCTCCTCCGGGCCATCGACATCCCCTCCCCGGATGAGGCGGTGGACAAGTCGGTGCGGGCCCAGTACGGCCCGGGGGCCATCGACGGCCACAAGGTGATCGGCTACCGACAGGAACAGGACGTCTCCCCCGACAGCCAGACCGAGACCTATCTGGCCCTCCGGCTGCGGGTGGAGAACTGGCGCTGGTCCGGGGTCCCCATCTACGTGCGGACCGGCAAACGGCTGCCGGCCCGGGTGACCGAGGTGGCGCTGACCTTCCGTCAGGTCCCGTTCCTACTGTTCGACCACCGCACCAGTCGCGACCTACGGCCCAATACCCTCATCCTGCGCATCCAGCCCGACGAGGGGATCAGCCTCGAGTTCGGAGCCAAGGTGCCGGGCGAGAAGTTCCACATCCGCTCGGTGGCCATGGACTTCAACTACTCGGAGGCCTTCGCCGGCGAGGAGGCGGCCGACGGCTACGAGCGCCTCATCCACGACGCCATGGTCGGGGACGCCACCCTGTTCATCCGGTCCGACGAGGTCCAGCAGGCCTGGCGGATCGTCGCCCCCTATCTCGAGGCATGGTCGGAACCCGGGGGAGCCATGCAGACCTACCCGGCAGGGACCTGGGGCCCCCACCTGGCCGACCTGCTGGTCGAGCGGTCCGGCGACGTATGGCGCAATCCCGTCATCGACCTCGAGCTGACCGGCGGTCGTCTGACCGAACTGCCCCAATGACCGGGTCCCCCCCGGTGACCGGTCGCACACCGTGAACGGCACCGTCCGCCTGGTTGCCTCGGTGCCCGACGCCTTCGCCCGGCTGGTGCTCGAGGCGATGTCCGTCCCCCGATCGGACCGGTTCTCCCTCGTTCTGTCGGGCGGGCCCACGGCCCAGGAGTGCTATGGGCGGCTGGCCGAGGTGGCCGGACCGGGCACCGGGGTGGCCTGGGGCGACGTCGACGTGTATCTGGGTGACGAGCGGTGCGTGCCGCCCGACCACCCCGACTCCAACCACCGGATGGTCGCCGAGACCCTCTTGGCCGTGGTCGGCGCGGTGGGCTCGGACCATCCCATGTACCGATCAGGGGCCCCATCGGCGGCGGCGGCCGACTACCAGGCGGTCATCGCCCCGCTCCCGGCCTTCGACGTCGTCCACCTGGGACTGGGACCCGATGGCCACACCGCCTCGCTCTTCCCCGGATCCGACGCCGTCGGCCTCACCGATCCCGGTGTGCTGGTCGTGGCCAGCCAGGACCCCTCGGCCACCAGTCAGCATGACCGCATCACCCTCACCTTCCCGGCCCTCGCCCGGGCCAGGCTGGCCGTCTTCACCGTCTCGGGCGCGTCCAAGCGCGACGCCCTCGCCGGGGTGGTGGCCGGGGCCGACCTCCCGGCCGGCCGCGTCACCGCGGACCGGATCGTCTGGCTGGTGGACCAGGACGCCGTCGGCGACACCGAGCTGCCGTCGTAGGCCCGGGTGTCGTTCAGCCCGGGCCACCGGCCCCGACCGCTCCGGGCCGGCCGCTCGGACTCCTCCGATAAGGTGTCGCCGATGCCCGCCGACCCCGGCTCCACGCCTGCGCACCCGTCGGGGCCATCGTCGGCCGCCCGGGAGCGAACCGCGCCGGCGCCGACCCGTGGGGTGGGTGCGGAGGGGCTGGACCTGCCCCTCGCCGCCCTCCAGGAACGGGCCGCACGGGTCCGGTCGACGGCCCACGGCAACCGGATCACCTTCTCACCCAAAGTGTTCATCCCCCTGACCATGCTGTGCCGCGACCGGTGCGGCTACTGCACCTTCGCCAAGGCCCCGGCCCGGGTCGAGTCGCCCTACCTCTCGCTCGACCAGGTCCTCGACATCGCCCGGGCGGGCCGGGCCGCCGGCTGCCACGAGGCCCTGTTCACCCTGGGTGAGGGCCCCGAGGACCGGTACCCGGCGGCCCGGGGGTGGCTGGACGCCCACGGGTACGCCTCCACCGTCGACTACCTGGTAGCCGCCTGCCGGGCCGTCGTCGAGGAGACCGGCCTGCTCCCGCACGCCAACGCCGGGGCCCTCGACCTCCCCGACCTCCTCCGCCTCCGGGAGGTGTCCGCCAGCCAGGGCATGATGATCGAGTCGGTCAACCCGGACCTGGTGGCCCACCGCTCGGCCCCCGACAAGACCCCGGACCGGCGGCTGGCCACCCTGGAGGCGGCGGGCCGGGCCGGCATCCCCTTCACCACCGGGCTCCTGGTGGGCATCGGCGAGTCCCGGGGCGATCGGGTGGCCACGCTCGAGGCCATCGCCGCCAGCCACCGGCGCCACGGCCACGTGCAGGAGGTCATCGTCCAGAACTTCCTGCCCAAACCGGGCACCTCCATGCACCAGTGGCCAGCCTGTCCGACCGACGACTTCCTGTGGACCATCGCCGTGGCCCGGCTGGTCCTGCCCACCGACGTCCACCTGCAGGCCCCCCCCAACCTCTCCGACGACCTGGCCCCGCTGATGGCCTCGGGGATCGACGACTGGGGCGGGGTCTCGCCGGTCACCGCCGACCACGTGAACCCGGAGCGGGCCTGGCCGGAACTGGGGATCCTCCGCGGGGCCACCGAGGCGGCCGGGTTCACCCTGGCCCCCCGGCTCACCCTCTACCCGACCTTCGCCCTCGACCCCGAGCGGTGGCTCGGCCCGGCCATGCGGTTCCCGGTGCTCGACGCCTCCGACGCCGAAGGACTCGGACGGGACCACCCGTGGGCCTCGGGCAGCGAGGTGCACCCTCCCCTCCTCCTCGGGCCCGAGATCCCCGTCCGCCGGGACGGTGCCGTTCCCGACCCCCGACCCTCCGCACCCCCGGCGGTGGCCACCCTGGCCTCGTCGGGTAGCGCCGTGGGCGAGGTGCTGTCCGGCGTGGTCGGCGGCCAGGCCGTGGGCGAGGACGAGCTCGTCACCCTGTTCGCCGCCCGCGGCCCGGAGGTGCGGGCGGTGGCCGAGGTGGCCGACCAGCTCCGGTCCGAAACCGTGGGCGCCGAGGTCACCTTCGTCAACAACCGGAACATCAACTACACCAATGTGTGCACGTTCAAGTGCCGGTTCTGCGCCTTCTCCAAGGGCCCGTTGTCCCTCAACCTCCGGGGCAGCCCCTACCTCCTCGAGCTGAGCGAGATCTCCGACCGGGTGCGGGAGGCCGAGGCCCGGGGGGCCACCGAGGTCTGTCTGCAGGGGGGCATCCACCCCGACTTCGACGGCGACTACTACCTCGACGTGATCAACGCCGTCCGCGAGGCCTCGGCGACCATCCACATCCACGGGTTCACCGCCCTCGAGGTCACCGAGGGGGCCCGCCGTTCCGGGATGCCGCTGGCCGAGTACCTGATCCTGTTGCGAGACGCCGGCCTCCGGACCCTGCCGGGCACGGCCGCCGAGATCCTGGACGACCCGGTGCGGGCCATCCTCTGTCCCGACAAGATCAACACCGAGGAGTGGCTCTTCGCCCACCGCACCGCCCACGAGGTGGGCCTGCGTTCCAACGTGACCATCATGTTCGGTGCCGTCGAGCAGCCCCGATCCTGGGCCCGGCACCTGATCCGGACCCGGGACCTCCAACGGGAGACGGGCGGGTTCACCGAGTTCGTCCCTCTGCCCTTCGTCCACATGGCCACGCCCATCTACCTGCAGAAGCGGGCCCGTCGGGGACCCACCTTCCGGGAGACGCTCCTGATGCACGCCGTGGGTCGGATCGCCTACCGGGGCGCCATCGACAACATCCAGATCAGCTGGGTCAAGATGGGAGCGGAAGGGGTCCGCCAGATCCTGCGGGCCGGGGTCAACGACCTCGGCGGCACCCTCATGGACGAGAACATCTCGCGGGCGGCCGGTGCCAGTCACGGCCAGATGATGGATGCCGAGCGGTTCGCCGCCATCGTCGAGCCACTGGGGAGGGTCCTGACCCAGCGCACCACCCTCTACGGTCGGGTCGACGGCCCCCGCACCGACGTGCTCGCCGCCGCCAACTGATGGCCGCCTCCCCCGGCCGGGCGGTGGACCACCTCCCCCTCCGGGTCTCGACGTGACCGACGCCGTCGACCGGCTGGTCGACGGACTGACCCCCAGTGGCGCCTCGGGCGCCCAACGCCGTCTGTACCGGTCGATGGTCGAGACGGTGGCCGGACTGGCCACCGACGGGACCGAGGTCATCGACCTGAAGGTGGCGGACTCGGCCCTGGCCGAGATGGCCCACGCCTTCCGGGTGTTCCGTCCCTTCCGCCACGAGCGGAAGGTGACCATCTTCGGCTCGGCCCGCACCGAGCCCGACCACCCGGCCTACCGGTGCACCCGGGACCTGGCCGCCTCCATGGCCGCCGTCGACTGGATGGTGGTCACCGGGGCCGGGCCCGGGATCATGGCCGCCGGGATGGAGGGCGCGGGCCGGGACAAGTCGATCGGGGTGAATATCCGGCTCCCGTTCGAGCAGGGGGCCAACTCCTTCATCGCCCAGGATCCGAAGCTGGTGGAGATGCGCTACTTCTTCACCCGCAAGTTGATGCTGATCAAGGAGTCCGACGGGTACGTGGTCCTGCCCGGAGGGTTCGGCACGCTGGACGAGGGCTTCGAGCTGCTCACCTTGCTCCAGACGGGCAAGGCCGAGCCGGCCCCCGTGGTCATGCTGGACGTTCCCGGTGGCAGCTACTGGCGCAGCTGGGACGAGTTCCTGGCCCGGACGGTCGAGCCCCGCGGCCTGGTCTCCCCCGACGACCGGTCCCTGTTCCTGATCACCGACGACGTGGAGGACGCCACCGAGGAGATCCTGGGCTTCTACCGCAACTACCAGTCGTGCCGGTGGGTCGGCGACCTGCTGGTGATGCGGATGCTCCGGGCTCCGGACCGCGCCGGGCTGGCCGAACTCAACCGGGAGTTCACCGACATCGTGGCCGAGGGGGCCATGCGGCTGTCCCGGCCGCTCCCCCCCGAACGGTCCGACGGCGACCATCTCGACCTCGAGCGCCTGGTCTTCCGCTTCGACAAGGTGCACTACGGCCGCTTGCGGCAGCTGATCGACGCCCTCAACCGGATCGCCGTGCCGGCCGGGTCCTGACCGCCTGCTCCCGCGGCACCCTACGGCCCCTCGTCGAGCACCCCCCCGGACGAGTTCGGCCCGACCAGCAGGGCGACCGCCTTGTCCACCGACCGCCGGGCCCGGGTGATTCGCTTCTCCTCGGCGGTGAGCTCCTGATCGGGGGCGCCGCCCGAGCGGATGGCCTCGGTGGCCTCCCGCAATCGGTCCAGGGCCAGGTCGGCCAACTCCTCGCTGATGCCCGAGAGCCGTTCGGCGATCTCGGCCGGATCGGCGCCCACCGCGGTCAGCGCGAGGCCTGGAGGTCGACCTCGACCACGTCGAGGCCTCCGTCGGCATACCGGGCCCTCAGGACCTTCTTGTCGAACTTGCCCACACTGGTCTTGGGCACCTCGTCGATGAAGGCCCATCGCTCCGGGAGCCACCACTTGCTGACCCGCCCCCCGAGGAAGGCCACCAGCTCGTCGGCCGAATGGTCGGCGCCGTCGTCCAGCACCACGGCCACCAGGGGACGCTCGCTCCACCGTTCGTCGGGGACGGCGATGACCGCCGCCTCGACCACGCCGGGATGGGCCATGACCTCGTTCTCCAACTCGACCGACGAGATCCACTCCCCACCCGACTTGATGACGTCCTTGGTCCGGTCGCTGATCTGCATGTAGCCCCGGCGGTCCAGCGACCCGATGTCACCGGTCCGCAGCCATCCGTCGTGGAACCGCTCCGGCGTGGGTTCGCCGTAGTAGGAGCCGGTGATCCACGGGCCCCGGACCTCGAACTCGCCCACCGACTCCCCGTCGTTGGGCATGATCGAGCCGTCCTCGGCGACCACCCGGACCTCCACCCCGGCCACCACCCGCCCGGTCTTGGACCGCCACTCGATCTCCTCGTCCTCGGGAATGCCGCGGGGCGGGAGGGCCAACGAGCAGATCGGGCTGGTCTCGGTCATGCCCCACCCCTGGACGAGCGTGACCCCGAGCTCGTCGCGGAACTGCTCGATGAGCTGTCGGGGCACGGCGGCGCCCCCGGCCGTGATCATGCGGAGCGACGACATGTCGACCGGGTTGGACCTCGAGTAGCGCAGCAGGTCGTTCCAGATGGTGGGCACCCCGGCCGACAGGGTGGGCCGGTGGCGGGTGATGATGGCGGCCAGCGGAGCGGCCTGCAGGAACATCTGGGGCATGATCAGGTCGGCCCCGGTCATGAAGGCGGCGTACGGGGTACCCCAGGCGTTGGCGTGGAACATGGGGACGATGGAGAGCACGATGTCCTGATCGTGGACGCCGAGGGCGGCGCCCGACGTCACGGCGAACGAGTGCAGGTAGGTGGACCGGTGGCTGTACACCACACCCTTGGGGTTGCCGGTGGTGCCGGAGGTGTAGCACATGGCCGCGGCCTGCCGTTCGTCGAAGGACGGCCAGGCGTAGCCCGGGTCCTCGGCCGCCAACAGCTCCTCGTACGAGAGGGTCTCCCCGAGGGCGCTGGTGTCGGTCTCACCGGCCACCACGATGTGCTTGACCGTGGTGAGCTGGTCGCGGACCCGGGCCAGCAGCGGGACCAGTGAGGCGTCGACGATGATGACCTGGTCCTCGGCGTGGTTGATCACGTAGGACAGCTGTTCGGGAAAGAGCCGCAGGTTGAGCGTGTGCAGGACGGCGCCCATCCCCGGGATGGCCAGGTACGCCTCCTGGTGGGTCTGGTTGTTCCACAGGAACGTGCCCACCCGGTCGCTGTCCGCGACCCCCAGACGGCCCAGGGCCGCGGCCAGCCGTTCGGCGCGTTCGGCCACCTCGGCGAAGGTGGCGCTGGTCGACTCCCCCTCGGCGCCCGTGATGGTGGTCACCCGGCTGTCCCCGTAGACCTGTTGGCCGTGGCGGAGTATCCCGCTCACCAACAGTGGTGCGTCCTGCATGGTGCTGAGCACGATCGTTCCTCCCCTGTCCGGCACCGGAGATCCGGTGGAACGAGCATACCGACCCCTGGTCGGAGGGGTCTTGCCCACCGGACCCCGGGGGTGGTGGACTGGGGGCGGCCCCCGGTACCTGGACGGGACCTCTGAGTGGCGCCGCTCACCCTGACCGCCCGGACGGTACGGAGGTACGGCCGTGGGCAAGCTCCTCGCACTCGTGGCCATCGTCGGGTCCCTCGTCATGGGCCTGGTCCTGCTGGTGGTGGTGGCCGCCGGTTCCGGACCGGGCGGCTCCGACCCCACCTCGTCCGGAGGCGGTGCCGCCGGTGCCCAGGGCTCCGGCCGGGCCGAGGCCGGCCCGGCCGTCCCGCCCACCTGGCTCCCGCTGTACCAACAGGCCGCCGGCACCTGCCCCGGCCTGTCGTGGTCCGTGCTGGCCGCGGTGGGCACGGTGGAATCGGGCAGCGGGCGCTCCACCGCGGCCGGGGTGTGGTCCGGGGCCAACCGGGCCGGGGCCGAGGGTCCCCTGCAGTTCGAGCCGGCCACCTTCGCCGCCTACGCCACGGTCGGGCCCGACGGCGCCCGGCCGGCGTCGCCGTACGATCCGGTGGACGCGGTCTACACCGCCTCCGCCATGCTCTGTGCCGACGGGGCCGGGGCCGAACCGACGCTGCGGGCGGCCGTCGAGGCCTACAACCACTCCGGGACCTATGTCGACACGGTGCTGTCCCTGTCCCTGGCCATCGCCGAGGACCCCACCGTGTCGGGCACCGTGGTGGCCGCCATCGCCTACGCCGCCCAGCAGCTCGGCACCCCGTACGCCTGGGGCGGCACCGGCCCGGGCGGGTTCGACTGCTCCGGCCTGACCCAGGCCGCCTACCGGAGCGCCGGGATCTCCCTGCCCCGGGTGGCCCAGGCCCAGTTCGACGTCGGGCCGGCCGTCCCCGGCGACGCCACGGTGCAGCCCGGAGACCTGGTCTTCTTCGGCGCCAGCCCTTCCGGTGTCGACCACGTCGGGCTGTACGTGGGGGCGGGCGAGATGATCGACGCCCCCCACACCGGGGCCCTGGTCCGGTTCGACGACGCCCACTGGCCGGGGCTGGTCGGGGCCACCCGGCCGGGGTGAGCCCGATGACCACCCAACCGATGGGTGCCCAGGTCGTTGAGGTGGTGCCACCAGGTGTCGTCCCGGTGCTCCTCACCCTCTCCGAAGTTCGGAGTGATGTTGCAGTATTCCCACCCGAGCATGGCGCCGTCCTCCGCCTGGGCCGCGGGTACCCCTGCCCCACAACCACATGGGCCACACCGATCTCCTTTTGCGTGCAGAGGAGCCTTCCGACGGCTACCCGGCCCCAAGGACACCGGGCCGGCCAGGTGCATCGTTGGTGGGTGGTCGAGCGCAGCTACGGGACACCCGCCCCGATCGGCTCAGCCCGGGACGTGGCCTTCCTTGCCGCGGTTCGTCCGGTGCTGGACTGCTTCGCCTCCTACTTTCGCTCCGAGGTGAGGGCTTCGACCGGCTGCCGGACCAAGAGCCGTTCCTGGTGGTGGGCAACCACTCGGGGGGGCAGATGCCGCCGGACATTCCTGTTCTGTTGACCGCATGGTGGCGTGAGCGAGGTCAGGACGAGCCCGTCTACGCGTTGTTCCACTCCTTCCTCCTCGGGCTCCCCGGCGTCGGGACCGCAATACGACGGCCGGAGGGGTCGAAGCCACACCGGCCGGGGCAGAAGGGATACTCCGGGCCGCGGGATCCTGATCGACTACCCCGCGGGACTATGAGGTGTTCCGTCCCTGGTGGGATCGCAACCGCATCGACTTCGGCCAGCGGACCGGGGTCGTCCGGCTCGCCTTGCGGCTTCAGGTGCCCGTTGTCCCCGCCGTCTCCGTCGGCGCCCACGAAACCGTCGTGGTGCTGGCTCGCGGAGAGCGGGTGGCAAGGCGCCTCGGACTCGACCGGTTGTTCCGGATCAAGGTGATGCCGCTCGTGTTCGGCCCGCCTTTCGAGGTCGTCCCCGGAGGAATCCCCACAGTGCCCCTTCCTGCCAAGATCACCGTGGAACTGTGCGAGCCCATCGACTCGTCGGAGCGGTACGGTCCGGAATCGGCCGAAGACGACGTGGTCGTTCGTAGGTGCTACTACGAGTTGACCTCAACGATGCAAACGGTGCTCGACCGGCTGGCGGCGAGCGCCGCTTCCCCGTGCTCGGGTAGTCGGGCCCTCGGCTCAGGAGCTCTGCGCGCCGCGTCCACCGCCTCGTTCATTAGCCGGTAACTGCGCTTATCCCCAGTCGTGCCGATCTCCATCTGGTTCATGACGTAGCCCATCCCCAGTCCCAGGTCTGGATCGGCCCAACCCACCGAGCCACCCATGCCGAAGTGGCCGAAGAAACGAGTACCGCCGAGGCCGGCCGAGCCCACGATGCCGCGATTGAGCATGAGGCCGAGACCCCACTCGATGTCCAGCCCCATGAGCACACATCGGGCCCCTCGGTCCGAGGGAGCAGGGCCCTGTCGAGCTGCTCCGGGCCGAGGATGCGGAAGGTCCCACCGGTCGGGGTCGCCACGTCACCGACGCAGGCCGCGTGAGGCACGCCAGAGACCGGCATCGCAGATGCCGTTTGCCGCCGGATCTCCGCCGCCCGGAGCCGTGGGTCGTCCCAGGCGCGCGGTCCGACAGTGCGCCGCCGGGGGCAGCCAGGCCCGGGTGAGCGGCCCGTCCAGGGCCACATACGTCGCGGCTGCCGTAGTTCGCCGCCGCCGCCGGGGCGGGCGGGCCCGTACCAGGTCATCCAGCGACGGCATGGTTCGGCCTGACGCCAGCGACTCGAGAAACGAGACGAGACGGGCGACCCGTGTTCCTCCGTCCCCAGAGGCCAATGAAGAACTCCGCGCCGAGTGGCCCGGCGATCTCCTCGCGCAGACAGATCCCCAGACTTCGGCCGCTGACCCGACGAACGACCTCGCCGACCAACCAGCCGTACGTCGTCGCGTGGTAGCCGTGGGCGGTCCCCGGTGGCCACGAGGCGCCTGCCTCTCGAGCGCCTCGACTACCGGGTCCCAGGCCAGTGCCTCCTCGAAGGAAACCGCTCCGTCGACCCAGGCCAGCCCAGCCCGGTGTGACAGAAGGTCGGCCACCGTCACATCCCCCTTTCCCGCCTGCGCGAGCTCGGGCCGTACGACGACACAGGCGCCTCCACGTCGATAGCGCCCTCCTGTGCCAGCCGTTGGCGCACATCGCGGTCATCCCCTTGGTGGTCGAGTAGACCAGTACCAGGAGTCCTCGTCCCATCTCCGACCAGTCCTTGTATCCGCGACACCCCCCCAGAGGTCGACGACCTTCTGGCCCCCGTGGTGGCGCCAAAGGCCGCACCCGCCTCCAACCCGTCGCCGAAGTTGGCTCGGAGGTGTCGCGCACACTTTCGAACCCCCGCGACCCAACCGTCGATCGTCGCTTCGGCTCTCATGTGACTCGCTCTGCCACCGTCGGGGGCGTAGGGCGATCTCCTTCGCCCATCGATAATCGGGCTTGCCGCTCGGCAAGCGGCCGATCTCCTCCACGAGAAAGATCTCACGTGGCACCTTGTATCCGCTCAGCCGCTCACGCGCATGTTCGGTCCGAAGATCGGCTTCGAGCTTTCGCTGGGGCCTCGCTGCACGAGGGCGACCATTCGTTCGCCGAACCGGACGTCGGGCAGCCCGACCACGATGGCATCGCGGACATCCGGGTGGTCCTTCAACGCCGCCTCCACCTCGTCGGGGAAGACCTTCTCCCCCCCGCGTATTGATGCACAGCGACCCCCGACCGAGCACCGTGATGGTCCCATCGGCCTCCACTGTCGCCATGTCTCCGGGCAGCGCCCATCGCCGCCCCCTCCGTCTCGACGAACGTCGTTGCCGACTTGGCCGCATCACCCGAGGTAGCCGATGCGGTACATGACCACCCCGGGCCAGATGGCCGATGACACCCGAGCCCGGGACCGACCGGCTCAAGATCGTCGTCGAGCACGTCGGTGCGGTCGTCCACCCGCAAGCGGGGCGGCCCGTAGGGGTCGTCGGGGGCCTGCCTCCCCGCCCACCTGACCCGTCTCCGAGGATCCGAAGCGATCGGCTACGATGCGTCCCGGCAGCAGCTCCGCCAGTTGCGCCTTGGTCGACGGAGAGAGCACGGCACCACCGGAGCCCGACGGCCATCAGTGACGAGAGGTCGTAGCGGTCGGGT
This sequence comes from uncultured Acidimicrobiaceae bacterium, assembly GCA_963812525.1. Classification (GTDB taxonomy): domain Bacteria; phylum Actinomycetota; class Acidimicrobiia; order Acidimicrobiales; family RAAP-2; genus Bog-756. The sequence goes on along the minus strand of CAWEVL010000011.1, from coordinate 448,188 downwards.
TGCTGCGGCCAGGACGTCGAGGAGGGGGCGGGCCATGGCGTCGCCGACGACCACGATCGTCATTGACCCTCTCGGCTTCCACCAGACGCCACGACTTCGGCCGGGTCGAAGATCCCTCCTTCGAGGGTGACCACCTTCCCACCACCGAACAGGGTGGAGAAGGCCAACCAATGTCCGGCCGCGTGCATGAATGGCGGGATGGCAAGCGCGTTCATGCCAGGGTGCAGGATCCGGTCGGTCAGCTCTTCGGGGCGGTGATGTGGTTGCCGAGCGACAGCGGGTCACCGCCACCCATGGCGGCGAAGAAGATGTCGTCGTGGCGCCACAGGACGCCCTTGGGCATGCCGGTCGATGCCTCCGGTGTAGACGCAGTAGAGATCGTCGGCGCGCCGACGGGGGAAGCCCCGGGCCGCGGACTGCCGATGCGAGCACCGCCCTCGTAGTCCTCGCCCCGAACCCGAATGGTCTGATGCCATCGGGCACTTCGAGAACGGCTCGTGCCTCGTGCCATGGCACCCAGCGCGCCGGTCACCGCTGGCGCGAAACGGCTGTGGAAGACGAGGCCGACCAGGCCGGCATCCTCGTAGAGGTACTCCAGTTCCGCCGAGACGTAGCGATAGTTGACATTGACCGGGACTGGCACGGATCTTGAAGCAGGCGAGCATGGCCTCGATGTACTCGGTGCCGTTGGCCAGCTGCAGGCCGATCGCGATCGCCCGGGCCGATGCCCGACGCCCTCGAGATGGTGGGCCAGTCGGTTGGCGCGCCGGTCCAGTTCGGGAATAGGTGAGACGTCGGGCCCCGACACCAGCGCTGTCTCGGTCCCGCACCCGGTCGACCACGCTCTCGAAGAGATCGGCCAGATTGAACTCCACGGCGCTCCCCAGTCACCGAATGGGTCTTCCGGCCCTGACGTCGACCCTAGTACCGGACGCTAGTATCCCAGGTGACGGCCCTGCGCCACGGACCGTGCAGCGAGCCACAGTGGGGAAGGAGGCCCATGGGGGAGGCCGAGCGTGACGAGCCGGTCAGCCGGCAACGTGCCGATCACGGAGCCGGTGGAGCGACGACGGCCGTGTCACCCAGTTGCTCAACCGGGGCCGCCTGGACCCCATCACCAGGCCCGTTCGAGCCCTGACGGGGTTCCTCCATCGGCGCGCCGTTGATCCGTGCCACCCGCGCCATACCCCGGACCCTCCATGTTCATCGGATCCGCCTTGCTGCGCGGCGAGGTCGTCGGACTCACTCCCCGCGCCGCACCTCTCGGTCGGCCTCGCCGCCCAGGTGGCTATGGACGAGGCCCTCCTGGCCATGGCCATGACGCCCCGGCGGTTCCCGCTCCCCGGGGACTACGTCGAGGGTGGCGGCCGAGCTCGCCGAGGCCGACGCCCTGTACACCCGGAACTGGGCTGGATCGACGACCCCAGCGTCGTATCACCGGACCCCGCCGCCGCTCTCCGACAGCGACGTGGAGACGCGCCGGGGCTGGGCCCTGGGCTTCGACTACGACCGGCTGAGTTGGGACAGCGAGTTCGAGCCTCGATCATGGGGAGCCGGGCGGCGAACGCTGGATGGCCTTCGGGCCGAACCGGACCGCCTCGGCCAGTCGTCCTCCGCCACCCCGGTGGCCCCCGTCCCTGGGTGATCGCCGTGCACGGGTTCTGCATGGGGTTCCCGTTCATGGACTTTCAGGGGCTTCAGGCATCGCCGGCTCCACCACGAGCTCGGGATGAACGTGGCCTTCCCGGCGCTGCCGCTTCACGGACCACGCCGGGTCACCCTGGTCAGCGGCGAGCCGTTCCTCTCCTTCGAGTTGATGAACGCGGTGCACGGGCTGACCCAGGCCGTGTGGGACATCCGGCGGCTGATCCAACTGGGTCCGCGAGCCAGGGTGCCACTTCGATCAGTCTCTACGGCGTCTCACTCGGTGCCTACACCGTGTCGCTGCTTGCCGGCATCGAAGAGGGCGTCGACGCCGTGGTGGCCGGCATCCCAGTGTCGGACTTCCCCGGCCTGTTCCACCGAGCACAGTCCCTCGCGACATCCGGGCCCGAGCGATCGAGCACAAGATCATGGGAGGAGCCGCCGAGAGCGTCTACCGGGTCGTGTCCCCTCTGCAGCTTCGAGGCGAAGGTGCCTCGACCCGACGCTTCATCTTCGCCGGTACGGCGACCGCCTGGCCCCTCCAGACCAGGCGCAGCGCCTCTGGGAGCACTGGGACCAGGCCTCGCATCTCGTGGTACGCGGGCAACCACGTCGGTTACCTCTGGTCCAAGCAGGTGTCCGACTTCCTGGTCGCAGTCCCTCGGCCGAGGCCTCGGCTGTCCGGTGTCCCCGAGCCGAGCGAGGGCTGAACCGATGGAGGCGATGACGGGACTCGACGCCAAGTTCCTCTATTCCGAGACCCCGACCGCCCACATGCACACGATCAAGGTGGCGGTGTCCGACGTGTCGGATGTCGAGGGCGGTTTCTCCTACGACACGTTGGTCGAGGTCCTCGGCGCAGCTGCTCGTTCGGCTGCCGCCCTTCCGCCGCCGGGTCGTGCCCGTGCCCTGGGGGCTCGGGCATCCGGTGTGGGTCGAAGATCCCGACTTCGACCTGAGCCGCCACCTCAGCCGGCGCCGTGCTCGAGGACCCGGGCGAGTGACCGTCAGCTCGCCGCCGTGGTGGCCGAGTTCGCCGGTACGCCTCTGGCTCGGGATCGGCCACTCTGGGAGCTGGTGGTCGTCGAGGGCCTCGACGGCGGGCGGATCGCGGTCGTGGTGAAGATCCACCATGCCGTGGCCGACGGGTCGGCGGCGGTGGCCCTCCTGCGGAACGTGGTGCAGGGTGCGACCGTCGAGCCGTCCGCACGAGCCCATCGAGGACCCCTGGCAGCCCCGAGCCCATCCCGTCCAGACGCCAACTGCTGACTGATCGCCGCACACGACCACGTCACACGCGGGTGAAGGGCCTCCCCCACTTGGTCCGGGAGTCGGTGATCGCAGACCCGCGCCTCCGAGAGGCCGCCGCCGGAGCTTCGCGCCGAAGCCGCCCCTCCCGCTCCATCACATTCCCAGGACGTCCTTCAACGTCTCGCTCACCTCCGAGCGGACCTTTGCCATGACCAACCTCCCGCTCGAGGAACTCAAGGCCATCCGGCGTGCGCCGGAACGACACTCAACGATGTGTACCTGGCGTGTGTGCAGCGGGGCCCTGCGGCGGTACCTGTCGGACCGGGGCGAACTGCCCGAACGTCCGCTCGTGGCCAGCGTCCCGGTCTCGACCGACCCCGATGCCGCCCGCATGTCGGGGAATCGAGTCGACAATCTCTACGTCTGTATCGGCACCGACATCGCCGACCCTCTCGAGCGCCTCCAGCATATCCACGAGGGGGCAGGGGCGGCCAAGGAGGTCCGAGAGCGTGCTCGGCCACGATCTCCTCGAGCAGCGGGCCGACGTCGTCCCGCCTCAGATCGATCACGCCATCGTGCGGATATGGAGCCGGTCGCACATCGCCGACCGGGTACACCCACCCCTCAATGTGGTGCTTTCGAACGTGGCCGGACCAGCGGACGGATCCTCTTCGGACCGATCGAGCTCGAGGCCCTCTACTCGGTGGGACCGATCCTCGAAGGGATCGGCCTGAACATCACGGCGTGGAGCTACGAGCGATGCGCTCGGTGTCTCGCTGCTCGGTTGCCCGGTCAGCGTCCCCGACCCCTGGCTGATCATCGACGCCCTGCACGACTCCCTGGCCGAACTTCGGACCGCCGTCGCCGGGGACGTCCCAGTCGACTCCTGAACGTGATGGACTCGGGCCCAGGCCCGCCGGATCGCTGCTCTGCCTCAGGGCATCGAAGGCACGGGCGGATCGAGGGATCACCGCAACGGCTTGGTCGGTATACAACGCTTTGTTGCCCTGACCAGGCAGCTCATACGAGGTTCGTCAGTCGGTGATGCGTTTGCTCATGGAACTCTATTGCTGGAACCCAAATTGCCATTCCTCGGCCCATTCGCTCGGCGAGCACCGTGGTGCAGGTCTTTCGCCTCTGGCACAGTCGTCGCCAGCTGTCGATGCTGAAGGGAGAGTAGTCGTCGGAGTAGGAGAGGGATGTGGTTGAGGAGAACTCATATGCGTCGTTAATCCAGCGGACCTATCGAGATTTCGAGTCCGGCAACCTGGACCTTCTGAGAGTGGTCATGGCGCAGGACGTCGTCTGGCATGAACCAGGGAGGAGCGGGCTGACTAATGACTACAAAAACCCAAAAACCGTGCTCCACTTACTCAAAACACTGAAGTCCTACAGCAATGACACTTTTACGATCCACTTTCTACACTTCCTCAACAAACCAAAGCGAACAGTTGTGCTACAGCGAGATACCTCGACACAGAATCGTAAAAAGTTACATGTCATCGCACATAAAATTTTAGATCCACCACTAACAGATCACCGAAATCACTACTTATCAAACTGACACTTACCAGTTCAACGACTTTTAAACCGACTAAAAATTTCTGTGAGTTCCACACAGTCAACAATTCCACCCCCCATACAAAACAACCAAAACCTCTACATTTCAGAACCATCCTCAAAAAGAATTACATCTCGTACTATAAAACTACACCGAGAACCACTCCGAATCGTAGTGTTATTGAGTCTCAGCGTACGTCCAACTTCCCCCACTACATCCTCCACCTCTACTTCAACAGCACCAAAACCACTATTCCACCAGTGCCTTTAACTACCACACCAAATCACTGCGAGTACCATCCGTTCGCAACTTGTCCACCTTAACTCTCAGCATCTCTTCAAAAGCCTTAATACGCACTGAACTTACACACTACGTCATTTTCATACGCTAGTGAACTATCAATATCGTCGTCACAGTACAACACAACTTCACAATGCACAACAAACAACACCCAAGCGTCATTAGCAGTACGTCACACTAATCACATTTCTCCACCTTTACAGCTTTACGAGTGCTACTGGCCCAGCATCCCGCGTTCCACGTGTCGGTCGCCTTGGACCCCAAGACCAACAGCCTTCGCAACGTCTTCAGCCCGTTCCTCTGGGGAACGCTGGTTGGAAGGTCCGCTCCAGTATTTCAAGAGCAGTTCCCGACCGCCGTGAAGGCGTCGCGTGCTGATCGCCGACCTGCCCTCGTCCCAGGCCCAATGGCAGATCAGCAGTACGTCATGCGAAGTCTGTATCGGGTGATCTACGACCACACGTATAATCAGACCCAGGTCGACTTCACCCAGAACGTGATCGCCATGAGGAATCAGGCGTCAAAGCCTCTACATCGATCAGATGCCGGCGATCTACGCCGGCTCTCTGCTGAAGGATCTCAACCAGCAGGCTTTCATACCCGATCATCCTCTGAGCTGCCGCCTACAGCAACCAGCTGGTCACGGCATCAGGCGGGCCACCGGCCGTCGACGCGCCTATCTCAATCAAAGCTCGTCGCTCTATCTCGGTGGGAACAAGGCACGATCCCAGCGTAGCAAACTTCCTGCATTGGTGAATGTGGCATCACCCGGATTCAAGCCCGACCTGTTCACCATGTATGGATGGGTATCTGGAGCTCTCTTTGCTCAGGCGCTGAAAAGGCCGGGTCCGACCCCAGCCGCGGTTCTATTCTCGCGGCGCTCTCGAAGGTCGCCACCTTCAATGGCGATCACATCATCGCGCCACCAACCCGGCAGCGAAAAGTATCGAACTGCTACCTGCTCGGTCGAGTCGTGAGCGGTGATTCCAAAGGTGGACGATCCTCCGCGAACAGCAGCACCAATGGATACCGTTGCGACTACAAATATGTGACGCGTCCGACTTCGTGATCTCTGACAGCTGCCCGACCGCTGTCAGATAGAGCTGAGCTACCCACCGGAAGGCCTCACAGGTTTCGGCATCCAAGATCGGCCTGCGCCGGTCCGCAGCCTCCGATCCACGAAGCCCCGACGTGCGCCAGTTGGTCTGTGGTCAAGCAGAGGGGATAGCGGTGAGATCCAGCGTGGCGGCCAGCGCTCAGACTCTCCGCTCGGGCCCTCGCTCAGGCGTTGCTGCGGCCAGTGCCCGCCGGACCCCCTCGTTGTCGTAGTCGCTCCCGTACACCGGAGTCCCGGCTGTTGTCGCCACGAGTCGTCGAGGCCGCCCATGTCGGCCGCGTCGAATCCTAGGCGTCCACCAGCTCCATGACGACCGACTTTCCCGCAGCATCATCGCCAGCGACCGAGAGGCGATCCGGCGTCGGCTCCCGCAGGAAGTCCCCGCGTGAGCAGGTGGTCGGCGTAGATTCCATTGAATGCCTTGACGACCGAGACGCCAAGCTGCTGTTCGACCCACCGGCTCTCTGTCATGCCATCCTCTATCTCGGCGATCCGCCCGTCGCGTTGCCGGGGATGGTGGTTACACGTGTCGATGACGACCACGTCATCGGCAGCACCGTCCAGGAGGTTGTCGGGGAGGTGGGGCACCGCCTTGAGGGGAACGGTCACGACCACGACCTCGTCCCTCGGGCCGCGTCGGCGGCCAGGACCGCGGTCACCCCTATCTCGGCGGCCAGGACGGCCAGTGTGTCCGGATTTCGCGAGTTCGCTATCGAAACACGTGGCCCAGCGCCGTCAGCCTCCGGGTGAGGTTGCCGCCGATGTTGCCTGCGCCGACGATCCCGATCTTCATGTCCGTTCCTCCAACTCATGCCTCTCAGTACGCAATGGTCGACCGCCTCCAGTCGACCATTGCAATCTATATCTGGACAACCACCGATCTGCTCATCAGATTCCCACTGCCTGAGTCACCAACCCTTTGACTCCCTATCGACAGAATGGTCCAGAGTCACTATCCCTCGGCCAGGCGTCTCCATTCCCCTACCGCTGCCAGATTTCCACCGCCACACCCAGGCTGTTCCGAGCCACGACGCGGCTCCCCCACTTCCGCTCGCCCTGATGGTCGGTACGTGTTGGTCGGGGTCCGTGAGGCGCCTCTTACGCAACCGACGTTGGAGCTTCCGTTTAGCTTCGTAGTGGCTGCTTGAGCCATTCCGAATCACCTCTGAGCCAGAGGTCCTATGCAGCGTGGATGGAGCACCCCGGACCGCTGCATCCGCGTCGTAGCTACCTTGTAGCCGAACCGTCAGCCCTAGGTGAAATCGATCCAATGCTCGTGTGCAAGGAAAGCGCACACCTTGGTGCCCCCCGACCTATTCCGAGGTAACACCTACGTTCTTTAACATCCGGCGAAGATCAACACCATGTGCTCGTCAATATCGTGTTCTGATGGTGCTTCCAAGGTCTCTGTCTCTGTTCCCATGGTCACCTTGTAACGCTGGTCATGGCCCTCAACAACTTCACCAACGCTTTGCAGCAGAATAAGACATCGTGCCACTGAATATTGTGGCTGACCGGATGTTGGAAGATCTTCTCCACCGTCACCCGTGGTGCCCATTGCGCTCAATCTCCTCTGTCATCTCGGTCTCCCACGCTGTCGGGCTCTTGTGCCCACTATCTCACCCCTGAGGAGAATCCACTAGGCCATGAGCCTCTCCCGATGTCGACGTGTCCGATCCACGATCGAAGGATGCGTGGGAAGTTTCAGTGACCTGGACCAGCCCGACCACACCGCCCCTCCCCCACTTCGCCCCTCCCTCGCCATCGTCGGCTCCGGTGCCGGCTGTTCCCTGAGGCGCCCAGTGCGCAGGGGAACCGACGTTTGGAACTCCCGTTCAGCTTCATTGTGGCCGCTTGAGTCAGGAATTCGCGTCCAGAGGAGTAACTCTTCGTGCCCCGGCACTTCGGGGGCAACGACTTGGTGCCCGCTGCTAGTCAGTCTTGGAGAAACGGAACGGCGAATAGCACAGCCTTCGTCGTTGAAGGTCCCGGTTGGTGGCAGCATCGCTGGCGCGGTCATGGCACCGTGAGATAGTTCTGCAGAGCGTCGAGGCGGTCGTCCCAGGTGTGGGCTAGAGCGGCGAGAAACTGCTGGGCGATCTGCACGGGTGCGGACCTCAGTCGGTAGCGCACCCGGCGGCGTTCACCTGGCTCGGGCGAGATGAGGCCGGCGTCGGCCATGAGGCCGAGGTGCTTGGCGATGGCTTGCCGCGTGATCGGAAGTCGAGCGGCCAGATCGGTGGCTGTGGACGGGCCGTCTGTGGCGAGGGCAGCGAGGATGGCCCGGCGGGTCGGGTCGGCAAGCGCGACGAAGACCTGCTCAGCGACAGCCTCGATGTCAGGTGCCATCGACGTGCTCCGCGAGCTCTGCCAGCTCGCGCGACCAGCCTTCACCGTGGGAGTCGTAGGTCTCGCGCCGGGTGTCGACGGGAAGCTGGGCGAATCCCGACTCGACGAGGCGCAGCAGGGTGCCGTCGCCGTCAGGCTCCAGGGTGAACTCGACGTAGGTGCGTCGGGGGTCGGACTCGGGCAGGTCGGGCAGTCGCCACGTGTATGCGAACACCGTGGGCTCCTCGACACGCTCGACGCGGATGTCGACAGTCATGCCCCCAGCAAAGGTCATCGTGGCCGCGCCACCGAGGCGAAGATCGATTGTCGCCCGTTCGCCGAACCACGCGCTCAGACCGTCGGCGGTGGTGAGCGCCTTCCACACCTCACTCGGCGGGCGATTCAGGGTCACCGTCCGTTCGATGCGGTCGGGAAACGCCATGACTTCCTCCTTTGGGAGTGACTACGAATTATGCCGAACATGGGTCGCCGACCCGGGGACCGCCTGATCAAGCCGAGCGGTCCCCGGGGACCAGGATCAGTCTGTTCTCCTCGGCGGCGCGGCGGGCGAGGTCACGTGGGCTGCGGTTGGGAGCGCCGGTGCCGCTTTCGGCCAGTTCGCGCAGGCTGGTACCGACGAAGTGATCCCAGCTGCGGCTGCACATGTCCTTGCACTCGAGCTGGTCGTTCAGACCGCGGTGCTCGAAGTTGAGCTCGCAGGAACCGTTGTCGATCGGCGTGATGGTGAATGTCGGGTGGGTGCCCACCCAGTCCTCCATGAAGGTGCACTCGGTCACGGTCCAGCGGACGGTCGTCGGGCGGGTTGCCTCGTCAACGTGGATGAGAAGCGGCCGCTGATCCGCCACCATCGGGAATCGCAGTTCGCCGTCGGTCATGCCCGACCCCGTCACCGGGCTCCACCAGGCGGTGAGCGCCTCGGTCGTGGTGACGGCGTCGAAGACGACGTCAGCTGGGGCGTTGATTCGGACGCTGATGCGGTAGTCGGTGCTGGTGGTCATTGAGGGCCTCCTTGAGTAGAAGTGGAATATTGCAACTTACTGGTTGCTATATTATGGCAACCAGTAGGTTGCGTCAAGTGGTTACGCGACGCGAGCCGACATTTCGGTGCGCTTCGGGAATTGAAGTGGCGGCCCGAGCTCGTTGCCGGAACAGCCGCGGCAGGTCAGGAGCCTTTTTCGGCTTATCTCGGACGCCGGTAACCATCGGGCCTGCCCCACCAACGCCGGGAAGGCGACGCTTATGGCCAGCCCTCGACCGGCATTCCTCGGGCCGCTCCCCTACTCCCCACTCACATCATCTGTTCTGGTGCCGGCGGGGTCCCAGAGACGCCGTGTACGCAGGGGAACCGACGTTGGAACTCCCGCTCAGCTTCGTAGTAGCCGCATAACTCGAGTCAGACTCATTCCTGGCGGTTGGTGATCCCCTGCCCCAGGCACTTCGGTGACGGTCTACAGCGCCCGCAAGCGACCAAAGGACACCTCTCCCACCCAGCTCGAAGTGGGAGCTCCTTCGAAGGTCACGGGATGTGTTCGAACCCCGTCAATGACCACTGATCCGGGACAGGTGCATGCGGCGGGTTCGTCAGGGGGCTCAGTGACGAAGACCGGATAGCAAGCGATTGATGAGGTCACCCGCTCGCTCCCGCTCCGCCTGAGGATCGGGCGACGAAGCGACCGATAGCCCTGCTTCGTCCAATGCGGCGAGGAGCATCCGAGCTGGCAGATCCCCTTCTGCGGGGATGGCGATCAGTCCGGCTTCGGCCATTGCGCCGAGGGCGGCACTGAGGAGTCCGAGGAAGTACTTCTCCTCGCTTGCCTTCCAGCGGGCCCAACCCAGAGCCACCGGCGCCTCTTCGAGAGCGATCCGTCTGAAGTCGGCTGGCAACACTCCTCGAGGAACACGTCTGCTCCGAGCAGTAGGGCTTCCCACTGATCGTCGATGCCCTTGATGCCGGCGAGCACCCTGGCCAGGAGCCGGTCCTCCATGGCAACGTAAGCCGCCTCGAACAGCTCGGCCTTGTCAGCAAAGTGGTGGTAGACGCACCCTTGGTCACCTTGGCCATCTCGGCGATCGAGTCGATGTTGGCCCCTGCGAAGCCATCAGCGGTGAACCTCGCAACGGCGGCCTCGACAATCGCGGCACGGGTCACTTCCGTGTACTCCTCGCGGCTACTCTTGACCTCCATTGCCATTGATCATACACTCACATACTATCAGTATCCTACAAGATTCCAGTATGCACAGAGAACACGTGACCACGCCGACCTTCGGTGACATTGCCTACGGCGAGTCGGGAGCCGGCCCCACATGCTCTTCATCCACGGTGTGTTCCTCAATGCAGACCTGTGGGGACACCAGGTGGCGGCGCTATCCGACTTGCGCCACTGCATCGCCATCGACCTGCTGGCCCACGGCGACAGTCCTTGTCCACCAGGCCACCTCACAATCAGGGTCCAGACGGCAATGGTGGGGGAGTTCCTCGATGCCCTGGGAATCGAGCGGGTCGACCTCGTGGGGAACGACACCCGCGCGCGGTGGCCCAGATGATTGCAGCCAACCACCCCGCCCGCGTCCGATCGCTGACCCTGACAAACAGCGACGTCCACGACAACTTTCCCCCTGAGGCGTTCCTGCCCATCCAGGAACTCGCCGCACAGGGCCTCCTGGCCGATGGGATAGCTGCGTTGGCCACGGATCCCGCTGGGATCCGAGCCGCCCTCGACACCAGTCTGGAACATCCCGAATCGATCCCGGACGCCACGCTTCTCGGGTTCTTCGGTGCGTTCGCATCGGCCGACAGGCTGCTGCGCTGCAGGACTACATCGCCGGCATGGAACCGAACGAGACCATCGCCATCCAGGACGGTCTCGCGGGATTCAAACGACCGACCCTCATCGTGTGGGCCACCGACGACGTCTTCTTTCCAGTGGAGTGGGCTGGATGGCTCGAAGCCACGATCCCCGGTGTGACCCAAAGCGCCCGAGTCGAGGGTGCTCGCCTTTTCTTCCCCCTCGAGCGACCCGAGGACCTCAATCGAGAGCTGCGCCAGTTCTGGGGCCCGGCGTCTACATAGGAAGCGTCGGGGACGTGCCGCCCTGACTCAGGCCAGACTTGCCTACCAGCTCTTCCGAGTCCGGTTCTCCACGACCCGATGGGAGGCATTGGCGGGGAGCGGAGCCCACCCGCAGCGTCCCCTCTGGGCATCGACGTCGACCAAGAATCCCAGCTATGCGGACACGCGGTACGTGGACGGCGTCATCGGCCCGGCGACGGTCAACACCCTCCCCGAGCCCCTGATCGCGGCGTTCGAGGACCACGGGTCCGTGTCCCGAACCGTCGACCTCGAGCCCGAGCACGCCGCCGCGGTACTCGCCGATCTGGGCCGGGTCGGGGTCGACATGGAGTCCGTAGGGATGACCCTGGAAGACCATGGTGTCGCCAGTTTCCACGAATCGTTCGCCCACGTGCTCGACACGCTGACCACCAAACTCCGCCTCCTCGAGAGACGGTGACCGGATCGAGACCGGCAATGTTCTGTCAGTCGGCGTGCTAGAACCTTTCACCCAGCTGCGGAAGGACCACCGCCCATGGAGACCACACCGGCGCCACGACTCGTCTCGGACATGCGAGGGGTCCGCTACGGCGAGGTGATCGCCGTCTTCCCGCGGGGCTCCGGGTTCGAGGCCGAGGTCTACGGTACCCAGCTGCTCAACGACTGCCCCCCGCAGCTATGGGACGCCCTGGCGGCCGACACCGTCGCCACCCAGATGGGGGCGGTGGCCGTCAAGCTCAACGGGCCCCGCCACTGGATGATCGACGGCCTGGGCCAGAAGGTGGCCGTGGTGGACCCCGTGATCCGCGACTTCAACGGCCTGACCATGCGACGGATCGCCCAGATCGACCTGGGCACCGTGCCGTCGACCACCCCCTACCACGAGGTCCGCGTCAACCGGGGTGCGGTGTTCTACTTCGACGCCGGCACCCCCGTCTACGAGCTGGTCGACCCCGACGGCCTGGTCTATGTCATGCAGTCCTACTGCCTCGGGGTCGACCCGACCACCACCCAGCGGAGCTTGGAGACGTTGGGCGACCGCCTGGCCCCGCCGCCCGGTTGGTCGTACCGCCGCCGCATCCTGGAGGAGGAGCTGGTGGTCGACACCACCCAGACCATCGCCACCGTGCTCCAGGACGAGTTCGAACACTCGTACACCCTGCCCGAGTAGGCCGAACCGGCGCCTCCCGGGGTCAGGCCTCGGGGATCAGCGTGGTGATGCAGAACGGGTGACCGGACGGGTCGATGAGCACCCGCCAGGCATCGGGATTGGGCTGGGCCCCGGCCTTGACGGCGCCGATGGCCAGCGCCTTCGCCTCGGCGTCGGCCAGGTCGGTCACGGCCAGCTCCAGGTGGATCTGCTTGGGTACCTCGCCGCTCGGCCAACTGGGCGGTCGGTGATGCTCCACCCGCTGGACGGTCACGTAGATCCCGGCCCCTTTCAGGGCCACGAAGTCCTCGGACTCGAAGAACACCTCCAGATCGAGCAGCTGACCGTAGAAGGCGGCGAGTCCGGCCGGGTCCGAGCTGTCCAGGGAGACGGCGGCCAGACGGGCGATGGCGCTCATGGCTCCTTCTTAGCCGATCCCACGGCGCCGGGCGCCGGCGACCGTGCCGCCGGGTGGGGCGGTTGAGCAGGCCGGGTCCCACCGGTAGCGTCCTCAGCACCGAGTCCAGCCCGAGGGAGACAGTGCCCATGCCGTACCAGGTGATCGTGGTGGGGCTCGATCGCTCCGAACGAGGTGCCGTCGCCGTGGAGGAGGCCCTCGGGCTGGCCCGGGACACCGGTGCCACCCTCCATGCCGTCCATGTCGTGCACCCCGCGGTGGAGGCGGGGACGGTGACCTCCAAGGCCTGGCAGGCGGTGATCGACACCGAGCGCCGGGACGTGGCGGACAGCCGGGCGCAGCTCATGGCCGACGCCACCCGTCTCGGGGTGTCCGTGGAATTCCACACCTCGGGCATGAGTGACATCCCCGAGGCCATCCTGACCACCGCCGAGGCGGTCGGCGCCGACCTCGTGGTGGTGGGGAACCGCGGCATGAGCGGGAAGGCCCGGTTCGTGCTCGGGAGTGTCCCCAACAAGGTGGCCCACCACGCCCACTGCAGTGTGCTCATCGTGCACACCGAGCCCACCTGACCGCCCCGTCCCGGCGCCCGGCATGCCCAATTCCGGCATTCCACCGGAATTGGGGCTAGCCAAGGGGCGGCCGAAGGAGTACAAGGGAGAGAGGAGATCGGTTCGATGATCTAGCCGGACCCGGGTGGCGGCCCGGTAGGGCCCGGACGCAACCGGTCGGTGCATGCATCCGTCCGTCCCCCGGCTCAGTCCGGGGGACGTTCGCGCCAAACCGTCGATGGTGTCAGCGCAGGGCCAGCTGGCCGGGGACGATCGGTGCCGGCAGGGCCGTCGAGCCCATCAGGTAGCGGTCGACCGAGGCGGCCGCCGATCGCCCCTCGGCGATGGCCCAGACGATCAGGCTCTGGCCGCGGGTCATGTCACCGCACACGAACACCCCGTCCACATTGGTGGACCACGAGGCGTCGGCGGCCACGCTCCCCCGCCCGTTGACCTCCACTCCCAGCTCGGCCACCACGCCGTTGCGCTCGGTCCCGAGGAAGCCCATCGCCAGCAGGACCAGCTCACAGGGCAGCTCGAACTCCGATCCGTCGACGGGCACGAACTCGGGGCGCCCGCCGTCCCCGAGCACCATCTCGACCTCCGAGCCGCGGAGAGCCCGAACGTGGCCGGCCCCGTCGTCCACGAACGACGCCGTGGTCACCGAGAAGAGCCGTTCGCCCCCCTCCTCCAGGGCCGGTGAGGTCCGCAGGATCAGCGGCCAGGTGGGCCAGGGGTTGTCCCCGGTGCGGGTGGGCGGGGGCTCCGGCATGATCTCCAGCTGGTGGACGCTCAAGGCCCGCTGGCGGTGCACGGTGCCCAGGCAGTCGGCCCCGGTGTCACCGCCCCCGATGATCACCACGTGCTTCCCTTCGGCCGAGATGGGGGACTCGTCGAGCAGGCCCTCCTGGACCAGGTTGGAGGGCTTGAGGAAGTCCATGGCCCGGTGGATCCCGGCCAGCTCCCGGCCCGGGACCGGAAGGTCGCGGGGCAGCGTGGCGCCGCCGGCCAGCAGCACACTGTCGAACTCCTCCACCAGCGATCGCGCCCTGATCACGGTGACGTCGGGCGCCGGGGCCCCGTCGACCTCGGGCGCCGGGGCCCCGACCGACACCCGGCAGCGGAACTCGACGCCCTCGGCCTCCAGCTGGTCCAGGCGCCGGTCCAGCACCGCCTTCTCCATCTTGAACTCCGGGATCCCGAAGCGGAGCAGGCCGCCGGGCTTCTCGGCCCGCTCGTACACCACCACGTCGTGCCCGGCCCGGGCCAGCTGCTGGGCGGCGGCCAGGCCGGCCGGACCCGAGCCCACCACCGCCACCCGCTTGCCGCTCCGCACCGACGGAAGGACCGCCTCGACCCATTCCTCGGACCAGGCCCGCTCGATGATCTCGTACTCGATCCGTTCGATGGTCACCGGGTCGTCGTTGATGCCCAGCACGCAGGAGCCCTCGCACGGGGCCGGGCACAGGCGGCCGGTGAACTCGGGGAAGTTGTTGGTGGCGTGCAACCGCTCGGCGGCCTCCGACCAGTCGTCCCGGTAGACGAGATCGTTCCACTCCGGGATCAGGTTGCCCAGGGGGCAGCCCTCGTGGCAGAACGGGATCCCGCAGTCCATGCAGCGGGCCCCCTGCTGCTGGGCCGCCTCGACGGGGAAGCGTTCGTAGACCTCCTTCCAGTCCCGCAGACGGACCGGCACCGGTCGGCGGGCCGGCAGCTCCCTGCCGTGCTTCTGGAACCCGTGGATGTCACCCATGCGAGGCCTCCATGACCGCCTCCTCCACCGAGCGGCCCTCGGCCACCGCCCGCTCGGTGGCCTCGAGGACCCGGCGGTAGTCCTGGGGCATCACCGTGACGAACTGCTCGGAGGCGCTGGTCCAGTCGGCCAGGATGGCCCGGGCCACCTCGGAGCCGGTCTCGTCCCGGTGCATGGTGATCCGGTCCTTCAGCCACACCCGGTCGTCGGCCGACAGCGCCTCCAGGTCCACCAGCTCGTGGTTGTAGGAGCCGGCCAACAGTCGGTGGGGGTCGTAGACGAAGGCCATCCCCCCGGACATGCCGGCGGCGAAGTTCCGCCCGGTGGGACCGAGCACCACCACCCGCCCCCCGGTCATGTACTCGCACCCGTGGTCACCCACGCCCTCCACGACGGCGATGGCCCCCGAGTTGCGCACGCAGAACCGCTCACCGACCTGGCCCCGCAGGAAGACCTCCCCGGCGGTGGCCCCGTAGAGGATCACGTTGCCGGCCACGATGTTGTCCTCGGCGGCGAAGGGGGACTCGTCCGGCGGGCGGACGATGATCCGGCCGCCGGAGAGCCCCTTGCCCAGGTAGTCGTTGCTGTCACCCAGCAGTCGCATGGTCACGCCCCTGGGAAGGAAGGCACCGAAGCTCTGACCCGCCGAGCCCGAGAAGGTGAGGTCGATGGTCCCCTCGGGCAGGCCGGCCCCGCCGTGGCGGCGGGTGATCTCATAGCCCAGCAGGGTCCCCACCGTGCGGTCCACGTTGGTCACCGCCACCTCGGCCCGGACCGGGGTGCCGTCCTCGATGGCCGGTCGGCACCGCTCCAGGAAGGCATGGTCCAACGCCCGGTCGAGACCGTGGTCCTGCTGGTTGACGCAGTACCGGACGGCCCCGTCCGGCAGCTCGGGCGGCACCAGGATGGGCGCCAGGTCGAGGCCCCGGGCCTTCCAGTGGTCCACCGCCTCGCCCGTGTCGATCAGGTCCACCCGGCCGATGGCCTCCTCCAGGCTGCGGAGCCCGAGGGCGGCCAGGTACTCGCGCACCTCCTCGGCGATGTACTCGAAGAACGTCTCGACGAACTCGGGCTTCCCCGAGAAGCGGGCCCGGAGCCCCTCGTCCTGGGTGGCGATGCCCACCGGGCAGGTGTCGAGGTGGCAGACCCGCATCATGATGCAGCCCGACACCACCAGGGGTGCGGTGGCGAACCCGAACTCCTCGGCCCCGAGCAGGGCACCGATGACCACGTCCCGGCCCGTCTTCATCTGCCCGTCCACCTGGACCACGATGCGGTCGCGCAGGTCGTTGGCCAGCAGTGTCTGCTGGGTCTCCGCCAGTCCCAGCTCCCAGGGGATGCCGGCGTGCTTCTGGGAGGTGAGGGGTGTGGCCCCGGTGCCACCGTCGTGCCCCGAGATGAGCACCACGTCGGAGTGGGCCTTGGCCACCCCGGCGGCCACCGTCCCCACGCCCACCTCGGCCACCAGCTTGACGTGCACCCGGGCCTCGGGGTTGGCCGACTTGAGGTCGTGGATGAGCTGGGCGATGTCCTCGATGGAGTAGATGTCGTGGTGAGGAGGGGGCGAGATGAGGCCGACCCCGGGGGTGGAGTAGCGGGTCTTGGCGATGGACGGCGACACCTTGTGGCCGGGGAGCTGGCCCCCCTCCCCGGGCTTGGCCCCCTGGGCGATCTTGATCTGGATGTCGTCCGCGTTGACCAGGTACTCCGAGGTCACCCCGAAGCGGCCGGACGCCACCTGCTTGATGGCACTCCGTCGCAGGTCGCCGCGGCTGTCGGCGGTGAAGCGGTCGGGGTCCTCGCCGCCCTCGCCGGTGTTGGACTTGCCGCCGAGCCGGTTCATGGCGATGGCCAGCGTCTCGTGGGCCTCGGCGGAGATGGATCCGTAGGACATGGCTCCCGTGGAGAACCGGGCCACGATCGAGTCCACCGACTCCACCTCGTCGATGGGGACCGGGGGCCGGTCGCCGGTGCGGAGGTGCATCAGCCCCCGGAGCGTGGCCAGGTGGGCCGACTGCTCGTCGACGGCCTGCGTGTACTCCTTGAACACCTCGTACCGCTTGCTCCGGGTGGCGTGCTGGAGCTTGAACACCGTCTTGGGGTTGAACAGGTGGATCTCACCGTCGCGCCGCCACTGGTACTCGCCCCCGCCCTCCCGCTCGCGGTGGGCGAGTTCGGTGGGACGGTCGAGGTGGGACAGGTGGTGCCGGCGGACCACCTCGTCGGCCAGGACGTCGAGCCCCACCCCGCCGATGCGGGACACCGTGCCGGTGAAGTACTCGTCGACGACGTCGGAGGCCAGGCCGACGGCCTCGAACACCTGGGCGCCGGTATAGGACGCCACCGTCGAGATGCCCATCTTGGACATGACTTTGATGATGCCCTTGGAGGCGGCCTTGATGTAGTTCTTCTGGGCCTGGCGCGGGGTCACGCCGGTCAGGATCCCCGACGCGATCATGTCGTCGATGGTCTCGAAGGCCAGATACGGGTTGATGGCGGCCGCCCCGAAGCCCTTCAGGAGGGCCATGTGGTGGACCTCGCGGGCATCGCCCGACTCGACCACCAGGCCCACCTGGGTCCGGGTCTTCTCCCGCACCAGGTGGTGGTGGACCGCGGAGACCAGCAGCAGTGACGGGATCGGTGCCAGTTGGGTCGTCGAATTCCGGTCGGACAGGACGATGACGTCCGCGCCCTCGGCGATGGCGGCACTGACCCGGCTCCGCACCTCGTCGATGGCCGATCGGAGGGCCTCACCCCCACCGGTCACCTCGAACAGCCCGTCGATGGCGAACGCCCGGTAGCCGGGGGTGCTGCCGTCCTCGTTGACATAGAGGAGTTTGGCCAGGTCGTCGTTGTCGATCACCGGCATGGGCAGGACGATCTGGCGGCACGACTCGGCGGTGGGCTCGAGCAGATTGGACTCGGGTCCGAGGGTGGACAGCAGGGAAGTGACCAGCTCCTCCCGGATGGCGTCGAGCGGGGGGTTGGTCACTTGGGCGAACAGCTGGGTGAAGTAGTCGTAGAGCAGCCGGGGCCGCTCGGAGAGCACGGCGATGGCGGTATCGGTGCCCATCGACCCGATGGGCTCGGCCCCGGACTTGGCCATGGGCTCGAGGATCAGGCGCAGCTCCTCGTTGGTGTAACCGAACAGTCTTTGGCGGCCCACCACCGACGCGTGCTGGGGGGTGAGCATCGTCCGGGGCGGTAGCTCCTCGAGCTCGATCTGGCCGGCATCGAGCCACTCGGCATAGGGGTGCTCGGCTGCCAGCGCGTCCTTGATCTCGGCGTCGTCGACGATCCGGCCGGCCGAGGTGTCCACCAGGAACATCCGGCCCGGCTGCAGGCGGCCCTTCCGGACCACCTTGGCGGGCGGCACGTCGATCACGCCCACCTCGCTGGCCAGCACCACCATGCCGTCGTCGGTCACCCAGTAGCGGGCCGGCCGTAGCCCGTTGCGGTCGAGCACCGCCCCGATGACCGTGCCGTCGGTGAACGCCACGGCGGCCGGCCCGTCCCAGGGCTCCATCAAGGAGGCGTGATAGCGGTAGAAGGCCCGTCGGGCCGGATCCATGGTCCGGTGGTTCTCCCACGCCTCGGGGATCATCATCAGCACGGCGTGGTGGAGCGGTCGGCCACCCAGGTGGAGGAGCTCCAGCACCTCGTCGAAGGAGGCCGAGTCGCTGGCCCCGGGGGTCACGATGGGGAAGGCCCGCTCCAGGCCGGGGATCAGGTCCGAGGTGCACAGGGCCTCCCGGGCCCGCATCCAGTTTCTGTTGCCGGCCGCGGTGTTGATCTCGCCGTTGTGGGCCAGGTAGCGGTAGGGGTGGGCCAGCGGCCACGAGGGGAAGGTGTTGGTGGAGAAGCGGGAGTGGACCAGGGCCAGCCCGCTGACCACCCGTTCGTCGGAGAGGTCGGGGTAGAACTCGGCCAGTTGGTGGGAGGTCAGCATCCCCTTGTAGGTGATGGTCCTCGCCGACAGGGTCGGCAGGTAGCACTCGTCGATCTCGTGCTCGGCGCGCTTGCGGAGCACGAAGGCCAACCGGTCGATGGCCAGCGCCGGATCGGTGCCGGGGAGCGCCGTGGCCGGCGTCGGGGCCACGAACAGCTGGTGGATGGAGGGCATGGCCGCCTCGGCGATGGAGCCGAGGGTGTCGGCGTGGATGGGCACGTCGCGCCAACCGATGACGCGGAGTCCCTCCTCCCCGGCCAGCTTGTCGATCGAGTCGCGGGCGGCGGCGGCCTCGTCGTCGTCGCGGGAGAGGAAGACCAGCCCGGTGGCGTAGGCCCCGCGGGCCGGGAGGTCGAAGTCCACGATGTCGGCGTAGAAGTCGTGGGGGATCTGGATGAGGATGCCGGCCCCGTCGCCGCTGTCGTCCTCGCTGCCGGTGGCCCCCCGGTGGGCCAGGTGCTCGAGGGCCGAGATGGCCTGGCGCACCAGCGTATGGGTGGCCTTCCCCTCGAGGTCGGCGACCAGCGCCACCCCGCAGGCGTCGTGCTCGAAGCGGGGGTCGTAGAGGCCGACCCGCGGGGCCCGCGGGAGCCTGGTCTCCGGAGTCGGGACGGCTGTCATAGGGACGTCACGGGGTCTTCGAGATGGCCAGAGTGGGTCGTCATCGGGTTGCTCCAACGAGAGAAGTGGATCCACCCGCCCGGGACGACGTTGGCCCTTGCGTGGTCGAAAGATTGTACACGGCCCTCGCGTGGGAACGGTCAGGTCCGGCCCTCCCCACCAGGTCCGCCCCCCGGCTCCGCCCCGCGGCCGCCGCCTCCTCCGACCGGCCCCGTGGGCGGCCTGGCACCCCCCTAGCATGGGACCATGGCGACCCGGACACCCGAGGATCTGGTGGTGGTCGGCGGTGGCGTGATCGGCCTGGCCGTGGCCTGGAGGGTCGCCTCGGCCGGGCGTGCCGTCACCGTGGTCGACCCCTCCCCCGGGCGAGGGGCCAGCTGGGCGGCGGCCGGGATGCTCGGACCGGTGGGCGAGGCCCACTTCGGCGAGGACGCGCTGACCCGGCTGAACGTGGCCGCCGCCCGGGCCTGGCCCGCATTCGCCCACGAGCTCGAGGGAGCCTCCGGTCACCCGGTCCACTACCGGGCCGAGGGGACCCTGCTGGTCGCCGCCGATGCGTCCGACCGGGCGGCCGTCGACGATGTACTCCAGTACCAACTGGCGCTGGGGCTCAGCGCCCGGCGCCTGACCTCACCGCAGTGCCGCGCCGCCGAGCCCCTCCTGGCTCCCGGTATCCGGGCCGGTGTGGAGCTGGCCGACGACCACCAGGTGGACAACCGCCAGGTGGTGGACGCCCTCCTCGCCGCCTGTCGGGCCCGCTCCGTCTCCTTCGTGGAGGACGAGGCGGCCGAGGTCACGGCCGACACCACCGGCGTCACCGGGGTGACCCTCCGGTGGGGAGGGCGTCTCGATACCGGCTCGGTGGTGCTGGCCGCCGGCTGCCACTCGGGCCGGGTGGGCGGTGTGCCCGAAGCCCTTCGCCCCCCGGTGCGACCGGTCAAGGGGCTCACCCTCCGCCTCCGCGCCCTGGGTGGTGCGCCCCGTCTCCAGCGCACCCTCCGGGGACTGGTACACGGACGGAACTGCTACCTGGTGCCGCGGCCCGACGGCACGGTGGTGGTGGGGGCCACCGTCGAGGAGAAGGGATTCGACCTGACCGTGCAGGCCGGGCCCGTGGCCCAGCTGCTCGACGACGCCCGTCGGCTGGTGCCGGCGATCGACGAGTACGAGCTCCGCGAGACCACCACCGGACTCCGCCCGGGATCGCCGGACAACGCCCCGATCGTCGGGCGTACCGGGCTTCCCGGCCTGGTGGTGGCCACCGGCCACTACCGCAACGGCATACTGCTGGCCCCCGTCACCGCCGACGAGGTGGTCCGGCTGCTCGAGGACCGGGGGGGCGAGGGGAGGTTCCTCGGCTTCGGTCCTGACCGGTTCGTCCGGGGGCCCGAGCCGGCGTGGACGGGTCCCGCCGCCTCCGGTGCCGTCCACCGGTGACCGCCATCGAGGTCAACGGGCAGCCGTGGGAGGGTCCCCCGGGGACCACCGTGACCGAGCTGGTCTCGGCCTGGTGCCCCTCGCCCAAGGGCATCGCCGTGGCCCGCAACGGCGAGGTGGTCCCCAAGAGCACGTGGGACGGCACCGTGTTGTCGACCGGCGACCGGATCGAGATCGTCAGCGCGGCTGCCGGCGGCTAGCGGTGATTGCCGTCGACGCCGCCTGGCCGCGTCGGCACTCCGGGCGGGGGCGGTACCGTGGACGCATGGTCGACCAGTCCACCGACACACGGACCACCCGGGTCCCGGCCCCCGGCGGCGAGGCCCGCCACCTGGGCGACGACCCGGCCGCCGACCCGGCTGACGACCTGACCATCGCCGGGCGGGCCCTTCCCTCCCGGCTCATTCTGGGGACCGGGGGGATGGCCAGTCCCGAGTCCCTGCGGTCGGCCCTGCTGGCGTCGGGTACGTCGATGGCCACGGTGGCCGTACGGAGGGTGGACCCCACCACCCGGCACTCGCTGGTGGATCTGCTCGGCCAGCTGGACATCCGGGTGCTGCCCAACACCGCGGGCTGCTACACCGCCTCCGAGGCCGTGCTCACGGCCAAGCTGGCCCGGGAGGCCTTCGAGACCGACTGGGTCAAGCTCGAGGTCATCGGCGACGACCGGACGCTGCTGCCCGACCCGGTGGAGCTGGTGACGGCGGCGGAGGAGCTGGTCGACGACGGCTTTGTCGTGCTCCCGTACTGCAACGACGACCCGGTCACGGCCCGGCGCCTCGAGCAGGTCGGGTGCGCCGTGGTCATGCCCCTCGGGTCGCCGATCGGCAGTGGGCTCGGGATCCGCAACCCCCACAACATCGCCCTCATCGTCGAGCAGTCCGAGGTGCCGGTGGTCCTGGACGCCGGTATCGGCACCGCCTCGGACGCCTGCTATGCCATGGAGCTGGGCTGCGACGCCGTGCTGGTGGCGTCGGCGGTCACCCGGGCCCGGCATCCCGGCCTGATGGCCCAGGCGATGCGAGAGGCGGTGACGTCGGGGCGGGCCGCCCGTCGGGCCGGCCGAATCACCCGGCGGTTCCACGCCGTCGCCTCCAGCGAGCCCGGCGGGATGGTCCAGTGGTGACCGGTGCCGACGATCCTCCGGTGGCCATGACCATCGCCGGATCCGACTCCGGGGCCGGCGCCGGGATCCAGGCCGACATCAAGACCATGGCCGCACTCGGGGTCTTCGGCACCACGGTCGTCACCGCGGTGACCGCCCAGAGCACCGTCTCCGTCCGGGAGGTCCACCACCTCCCGGCGGCGTTGGTCGAGTCCCAGATGGCCACCGTCCTCGACGACCTGCCCGTGCGCGCCGTCAAGACGGGGCTGCTGGCCGCCCCGGACATCATCGAGACGGTGGGCCGCCGGGCGGTCGCCGGTGACCTCCCCCACCTGGTGGTGGACCCGGTCATGGTGGCCTCCACCGGCCGGATCTTCCTGGTCGAGGAGGGCATCGACGCCTACCGGCGCCACCTGCTGCCGGAGGCGCTGATCACGACGCCCAACCTGTGGGAGGCGGCCCTCCTCGCCGACCGGGCCCCGACCGGCCACGAGGACGTCGAGGCCATGGTCGACCTGGCCCGCCGGATCCACGAGCTGGGGCCGAGGTGGGTGCTGGTCAAGGGCGGCCACCTCCCCGGCGTCGAGTCCCGCAGCGGGGTCGCACCACCTGAACAGGTGGCCGACGTGCTGTTCGACGGGACCGCCGTCACCGTCCTCACCGGGGATCATGTCGACACCTCCAACAATCACGGGACCGGCTGCTCCCTGTCGGCGGCCATCGCCGCCTTCCTGGCCCGCGGGGCCGACGTGCCCACGGCGGTCAGCGCGGCGAAGGAGTTCGTCCTCGGCGCACTGCGGGGCGGGGCCCGGTGGCGCCTCGGGGCGGGACACGGACCCCTCGACCACCTCGGCTGGGCCGGCGGACCCCCATCCGGTTTCCCCCCACCGCCCGGGACACCGGGTCAGGTGCAGGTCCGGACGGTGGACCCTCCCCGGGTATGACAGTGGCCGGGCCTCTCGGCCCGGCCACTCCCCCCCCATCTCACAGGATCGTTCCGCCCCCTCTGGTCCAGGCACCCCTCCAGGGGCGAGCCCCCACCGCTCGCCCGTGCCTTGGCATTGTGAAGCATCGTCGGACAAAAGTAAACATCAGGTGAACAGCGTGTTTCACAGAATGTAGTGAGACGCCTACAGAGCGTGGGATCGGGTCAGGGCTCCATCGGGCCGGTGGACCGGGGACGACGTCCACCGGTGCGACGGGTGTCGTCCCTCCCGTAGCTTGTCCACCATGGATCGAGCCGCCTCCCGGTCGCTGGCCCGCCTCGTCGCCTGGGGACGGGTCGGGATCGGCGTCGCCGCCATCGTGGCCCCGACCTCGATGGCCAGGCCGTGGATCGGTCCCGGGGCCCGGGTGTGGGACCGCCGGCTCCTGGCCCGCACCATGGGCGGCCGTGACGTCGCCCTCGGGATCGGTGCCCTGCGGGCGTTGGGGGTGTCCGACGCCGAGGCCCGCCCCTGGGTGGCCCTCGGAGGGATGGCCGACGCCGTCGACGCCGTGGCCACCGTGCTGGCCTTCGGCTCGCTGCCCCACCGCAGCCGCTGGAGCATCCTGGCGGTCACCGTGGGAGCGGCCGTGGTGTCCACCCGGGTGGCCGAAGCCCTGGACACCGCGGCCGGCCAGCCCGCCTCGGGTGCGGGGGGCTGGCGGGCCCCGCCCGACCGGGAAGGGGTGCAGGGCCGCCGGTAGCATGGATCTGCCATGTCCACCCCCCCTCCGGCGTCCCCACCCCCCGACCCGGACCCGGTGGACGGCGGCGGGGCCATCGGTGCCGAGGGACGGCTGTACGAGCCCATGTCCATCCGGGGCCCGGCGCTGGTGGTACTGGGCATCGCCGTCTTCATCGTGGTGGTCGGCGTGGTGGCGTCGGCCCTGGCCTCGGGGAGCGACACCACGCTGTCCATCCACAGGATCACCATCCCCGACGGCACCTCCGTCCCGCTCACGTCGGCGGCGACGGCCATGCGGTCCATCGTGAGCGCCGGTGAGCCGCCGGCCGACATCCTCGGCAATCTGGCCGTGCCGTCCGGCAGCGCGGTGACCAGGTCGGTCGACCTCGACCAGGGAGCCGGCCAGTTCGACCGGACGGTGGTCTTCCGTACGGGGCTCTCCGCCGACCAGGTGGCCGACCTCTACCGGACCCTGCTCCCGCGGCTGGGTTGGACGGTGCTCGACGGCGGCAGCCCGGCCAGCGGCTCGACCTCCGGCACCGTGGTCCTGTTCAAGAAGGGCAGTGGCGACAGCTTCTACTGGGAGGTCGGCGCCACGGTGTCCCCCACCACCTCCGCCGGTGCCACCACCTTCTCGCTCGAGCTGTTCGAGCTCCCCGACGACAACTGATCGGCGCCGTCCGCGGCCGCAGCCACCGGATCGTCGGACCGGCGCAGCATCCACGCCCAGATGAACAGGTTGATCGGGTACAGCAGATACCCCACCCGGGTGGCCGGGGCCAGGAGGATGGCGATGAGCATCACCCACCCGGACAGAACGGCCACCTCCGCGGCGTTCCCGGGCGGTCGTCGCCACAGCCGCCACACCAGGGCCGCCCCGCCCAGCACGATCACGATCGCCACGTAGATCCGGTGGATCCCGGGGAGGGTCGCCACCAGGATGTGCCCCGGCAGGGCGCTGGCCGCCGGGGACGACACGCCGGCCAGCCCGAGGGGGAACCGGATCACGTTGTCCACGAAGGCCGACGGGTTGCTGAGGGCCACAGGCAGGACCACCGGACCCATCACCACGAGCACGCCCAGCGCGTACCGCCCCATGGCCCGCCGGCTCCGGGTGTCCGAGGCGGCCCACAGGCAGAGCAGGGTCAGGGGCCAGGCGGTGAACTTGAGTGACGAGGCCGCACCCAGGGCCAACCCGGCCCACAGGGGCCGCCTGCGTTTCAGCGCCACCAGGCCCAGCAGCATCAGTGCCACCACCGGCATGTCGTCCCCACCGGTGGCCAGGGGCAGCGCCGCGGTGGGGAGGACGGTGAGGACCTGGAGGGCCCGCACCCGGGCGTCGGTGGGTGGTCGTAGCCGGCTCAGGGCGAAGAGGGCGATCACTCCGGTGAACAGCAGGAACTGGATGCGGGCGTCGGTCAGGCGGGCCTCGACCTTGCTCCCCGTGGAGAAGCCGAACACCACCATGCCCGGGAGGTAGGGATAGTAGAGCTCGTAGACCGGCTCGTCGTGCTGGTGGATGAGGATGTGCCCGTCCCGGTCCACCACCCGGTAGGGGTCCTGGCCGTGGGCGGCCCGGTCGCCTGCATGCTCCACCACCAGGACCTCGGGCTGGACGTGGAGGGCGGCGGGGCCCTCGGCGCGCCAGACGACCTCGAGGCCGAGCGGGACCACGGTGGCCCCGAACAGGACGATCAGGAAGGCCACCACCCGCACCGCCCGCCGGCGCCTCGGGCCGGTCGCCGGGGAGGTCGGGTCCGGTCCCTCGGGGCCAGGGTCCGGTCCGTCGGGGACGCCCGGTCCGTCGGGGACGACCACCCTGGCGGGCTCCGGGCGGGCCGGATGGTCCCCGGCTCCGACCGTGGAGGCCACCACGGCCATGATGACGGTGGCGACGGCGTACGGCCCCACGGCCATCTGGCCCCACTGGCGGTAGAGCGGGATGCCCACGGCGAAGGCGGTGACCCCGGCGAACACCGCCGAGCAGCCGTAGAGGAAGGCGTCCCGACCCTCCGGGGACAGGGCCTGGAGGGAGGTCAGGGCCCGCCGGGCCCACCGCGGGTAGTCCGACCACCGGGTCCCGGCGTCGGACGACGGGCCACTCCGGTGCATCCGCAGGCGGTCGGTCGGCACGGTCGAGAGTACCACCGGGCACCTCGCCGTCAGGGTACGGAGGGGGGCCCCGGCGCGGGGTGGCGGGGGGACCCCGGTGGTGGTTCAGGAGGCCGGTTGGGCCGCGGTCGGCTCCACCGGCTCGGCGAACAACGAGCGATAGAATGCCAGCTCGGCTTCGAGGCTGGCCTCGATGGTCTCCGCCCGCCGGAAGCCGTGGGACTCCCCCTCGAACAGCACCAACCGGCAGGGCACCCCCCGCTCCTCCAGAAGGGCGGCGAACCGCTTCGACTGGTCGGGAGGGACGACGGGGTCGTCCACCCCCTGGAGGAGCAGCACCGAGCCGGTCACCCGGGACGTCGCGTGGATCGGGGACCGGGACCGGTAGGCCCGGCGCGCCCCGGGCCAGGGGCCGACCAACGAGTCGAGGTAGCGGGACTCGAAGTCGTGGGTGTCGGCGGCCAGGGCCTCCAGGTCGGTCACCCCGTACCAGGTGGCCGCACCGGCGAACCGGTCGGACCGGATGAGCGCCCCGAGGGCGGTCAGGCCGCCGGCGCTGGTGCCCCGGATGGCCATCCGACCCCCGTCGACCAGTCCGGCCCGGGCCAGGGCCGAGGCGTAGTGCACGCAGTCGTCGACGTCGGCCAGGCCCCACTTTCCCTCCAACCGCTGCCGGAAGGCCCGGCCGAGGC
This sequence comes from uncultured Acidimicrobiaceae bacterium, assembly GCA_963812525.1. Classification (GTDB taxonomy): domain Bacteria; phylum Actinomycetota; class Acidimicrobiia; order Acidimicrobiales; family RAAP-2; genus Bog-756. Next base: position 421,457 of record CAWEVL010000011.1, on the reverse strand, counting down.
CGCTGCTCCCCCGGTAGTTCACCGCCGCCACCGCCAGGCCGCGGCTGGCGAAGAACTGGACCACCGGGTCGAGACCGCCCTCGGCCGCCGACGTGGGGCCACCGTGGCAGAAGACCACCAGGGGTGGCAGGCCGGTCGGGGCGCGGTGGGGCGCACCCACCGGGGCGTAGAACAGGCCGGGCACGGGACCGTCCCGGGTGGAGGCGGTGAACGGCCGCGCCGCGGCGACGCCGGCCTCGTCCACGGGGGCGGACGCTCCCGTGGACACCCTGTGGACCGGGGCCCCGGCGGACCAGGGGATCTCGACCACCGCCTGGGCCTCGACGGGCGTGGAGCCCAGCACGTAGAGCCGCTCGGGGGGGACGGTGGGACCGGGCCCCGGAGACGGGTCGGTGGTGATGGCCAGACCGGCGATGGCCACGCACGGCTGGTCGACGACCTCCATCGACCAGGGGGCACTCCCCGTACCCGGCCCCGCCGTGGCGTCCGGCCGGAGGTGGACGACCTGGTCCCGCCCGTCCCGGTGCATCCGGCAGACCAGGGACCCGTCCGACCGCTCGGCCATGGTGGACTGGCCGAGGATCCAGTCCGGCGAGTGGAACTCCGCCTCCAGGTCCACCAGGGGCTGCGCCGCCACGCCGGCCCGGTCCAGACCTTCCGGGGGCAGGCGGTACGGGAGCCACCACCCGGTCCGGTCGTCCATGAACAGGAGGCCGCCGTCCCGCCCCCACCGGGGCTGACCGACCGACGAGCTCGCCCCGCCGGCCACCCGTCGCCGGTCGTGCAGGCGGATGTCGTTCCCGGCCTCCTCCAGGCGGGCCACCCAGAGCTCCGACCGGTCCCAGGGCATGGCCGGATGGTCCCAGGTGAGCCAGGCCACCCAGCGGCCGTCGGGCGAGGGGCGGGGGGCGGCCACGAAGTCCCGGTCGTCGACCAGCGACACCACGGGGGCGGGACCGGAGACCGTCTCGCCGGACGGCACCGGCACGGCGACCAGCCGGTGGTCGGTCCCGGCGGCGCGGTGGCGCTCCTCCACCGAGAGCAACCAGGAGCCCGACCGGGTCATCCGGCCGTCGGCATAGCGGCAGCGCCAACCGTCGGCCCCCTGACCTCCTCCGGTGCCGTGTCCCGGGGCGGCACCGGTCAGCGCCACCGGGCCCCGACCGGCCGCCGGTCCGCCGGCGCCGTCGAACCGGTACCACTGCTGGTCGGACTGGTCCACGTAGAACAGCACGCCGTCCTGCAGGGTGGCGCCGCCTCCGCCGTACTCGTGCACCCGGCTCCGGACGCTCACCCCCGCCGGCGAGAGGTCGTCCGGGTCCGAGCCGCTCCGGTACCCGACGACCACCTGGCCGCCTCCGTCCTCCGGGCGGCTCTCACACCAGCTGAGCATCGGTCCGTCGGCCTGCAGGCCGCTCCGGCTGACCTTGCCCGCCGCCGTGCGGGCCGCCGTCCACGGCGAGGGCCACCATCCATGGGCGGCGGTCGACCCGTCGTCGGGCGACGCCCCGTCGACCGTCTCGTCCGCTCCACCCATGGAGTCAGTACGGTACCCCCAATGGCCTCCACCCCCCCACCCGGTCGCCCGGTCCCGGACTCCGGGGCCCACCCGTCGCTCCCCCGCTCGTTCGCCGCCTTCGTGGTGGCCCGGACCGGCACCGACCGGCAGGGCGTCGAGTCCGGGGTCCGGACCCTCTCCCCCGACCAGCTCGGCGACGGCACCGTGGCCATCGCCGTGGACTGGTCGGCCGTCAACTACAAGGACGGGATGGTGACCCGGCCCGGCAACCGGGTGGCCCGGATCAGCCCGCTGGTGCCCGGCGTCGACCTGGTCGGCACCGTGCTCGACCCGGGCGACTCCTCGCTGTCCCCCGGCCGCCAGGTCATCGTCCACGGCTACGACCTCGGCGTGTCCCACCACGGAGGCTTCGCCCAGCTGGCCCGGGTCCCGGCCGAATGGATCGTCCCCCTTCCCGACGGCCTCGACCCCAGGCGGGCCGCCACCATCGGCACGGCGGGCTTCACCGCGGCCCTCTCCCTCCACCGCCTCGAACAGCGGGGTCTCCGTGCCGGGGACGGCCCGGTACTGGTCACCGGGGCCTCCGGGGGGGTGGGCAGCATGGCCGTGGCCCTGCTGGCCTCCCGGGGCTACGAGGTGGTGGCCAGCACCGGCAAGGTCGCCGAGGCCGCCTACCTCACCGGTCTCGGCGCGGCCGAGGTCGTCGACCGGGCCGACCTCCTCGAACCCTCGGACCGCATCCTCGGCCCGGAGCGGTGGGCCGGCGCGGTGGACTGTGTGGGCGGCCCCACCCTGTCCGCCGTCCTGCGGACCCTCCGCTACGGGGCCGCCGTGGCCGCCAGTGGCCTGACCGGCGGAACCGGTCTCGAGACCTCGGTCTACCCCTTCATCGTGCGGGACGTCACCCTGGTCGGGGTGGACACCGTGCTCACGCCGATCGACGAGCGCCGGCGGGTGTGGGGCGAGATGGCCACGGCCTTCGCGCCCTCGGTGCTGGACGCCATGGTCCGGGAGGAGGTGGGCCTCGGAGGTCTGGCCCCGGTCCTCGAGCGGATCCACGCCGGCGGGGCCAGGGGCCGGACGCTGGTGCGTCCCGGTCCACCCGGCCGGTGAACCGGTCGGACCTCAGTTGGAGGGTGGGGCGGTGGTCTGGCTGTTGGCCCCGGCGGCCAGGAACACCGGCGAGACGACCAGGGTTCCTCCCCCGCAGGGGGCCAGCGCCGCGTCGATGAGCAGATGGTCGAAGGCGTTGGGCGGTGTCACCTGGGCTGATGCCGAGGTCGGGCACGTGGTCTCGGTGCCCACGGGCACATCCGAGTATCCGATGTTGAAGACGGCCGACTGGCCCGGGGCCAGCGTCACGGTGGTGGGGGCCATCGACGTGAAGCTGTAGGTCCCCTTGCGCACCACCGTGGTGGGGAGCGGGGCTCCCGAGGCCGCCAGCATCTGGAGTCCCGGGTAGCCCCCCAGCGTGCACGGGACGGTGGCCGTGCTCCGCAGGGCCACCGTGGTCTCGATGGTCCCGGCTGCCCCGCTGCTGCCGACGACCGAGCCGGTGAGCGCCGCTGTGGCGCACCGCACCGGGCCGGCGGCGACCGTGGTGGTGGTCGGGCCGGCGGGCGTCGTCGGGATCGACGTCGAGGTGGAGGTGGAGGTGGATCCACCGGTCGACGCCGTCCCGGAGCTGGACGTGGGAGCCGGGGCGGTCGACGAGCACGCGCCGAGCAGGCTCCCACAGAGGACGGCGGCCAAGGCCACCGTGGCCACCGGGGTGGACCGCTTCGTCCTCACCGTCTTCCAGTGCGCCTGCGCCATCGACCGTGACCGTCCTCGACTGTCGCCCCGGGCTCACCGGGCACGGACCCCCTGGACCGGACCGGCCGGGGTCACCGCGCCAGTATGGCTCCCTCCGGCCGACGCCTGCGGGACCCCGGAGGTCGTCCCCGACGGGATCCGGTGACGATCATGGCCCACCCCCGGTCAGCCCGCGGGCCGGCCGGCCCGCCGCCTTCAGGACGAGAAGTCCTCGGGCCGGATGGAGTCGAGGAAGGTGCGGAACTCACCGACCAGCTCGTCGGGGTTGGATCCGTCATCGTCGTCCTCGGAGGCGTCGTCCTCCTCCTCGTCCACCGCCAGCATGATCCCTTCGCTGTCCATCAGGTCGTCGGCCACGAACAGGGGGGCTCCGGTCCGTACGGCCACGGCCACGGCGTCGGAGGGCCGGGACGAGACCGGGATCTCCTGCTCACCGTGGCGGAGGACGATCTCGGCGAAGTAGGTGGCGGTCTTCAGCTCGGTGATCACCACCCGCACCACGTCGGCCCCGAGCGCGTCCAGCAGGTCCCGGATGAGGTCGTGGGTCATGGGCCGCGGCGTGTCCATCCCCTGCAGGGCGAAGGCGATGGCGGTGGCCTCGGGTGCCCCGATGAAGATGGGCAACGTCCGACCCAGGCCCTCGGACTCTTGCAGGAGCAGTACAGGCGTGTTCGACTGCAGGTCCACACGCACCGCCCGAAGCCGGACTTCGACCATGGCGCCAAACTTACTCGCCGCCGACCAATTGTGCGATCGGGGCAGGTCGGGGAGCGGGTGCGCCGGACCCCGTGTCGATCAGCCGTTGAGCAGGTTCCCGAGCGCGCTCCGGAGCAGCGACCCCCGGAGCTGTTGGCCCAGCTGGGTCAGCTCATCGGCCGTCTCGTGAGCCCGGGCCCGGGCCTCGGGATTCCGCTGCCGGACCAGGGGCAGGACCACCTGCTCCACGAACCCGGCCTCCCGCTCGGCGGCGTTCTTGTAGAGCCGCAGATGGCGTGGCTCGATCCCGAACCGGGTGAAGCCGGCGGCCACCGTGGCCACGGCCAGGGCCTCCTCGTCGAAGTGCTCGACACCGGCCACCGTCCCGGCCACCAGCAGGCCGTACTCCTGGAGCTCCCGCACCAGGCGGAGGTCGAGACCGGCCGCCGAGGCCAGCTCCTCGGCCGACAGGCTCACGCCGGGGGTCCCGGACAGGGCCGCAGGTGCCACCGAGGCGGCCGCCGGTGCCGGGCCCGGCGCCTTGGGACCGGCCGGGGACGCGGGGACCTGGGCGGCCTTGGGGCCGCTCTTGGCCCCCGCCGACGTCCCCGCCGGCTCGGTGTGGGCCTCGGCAGCCGGTTTGGGCCGACGGGCGGCCGATCCGGTGGCCGGCCGGCCCGACGCCGCCGTGCCCGTCGAGGTGGTGCGGGCCGGGACCCCGTCGCCCGACCGGTGCACCGCTTCGGCCGCCGTCACCCGTGCCCCGGGAACGGCGGCGTCGTCCACCAGCTCCAGCAACGGTGCCCGGTCGGCACCACGCCGCGGCGGCGCGGCGGCGGTCGGGCGCGTGGACGCCCTCGAGGTGGCCGACGGGGACCCCGTCGGCGTCTGCTCGGCGGTCGGTCCGTCAGGTCCGTGGTCCCCCGGGGGCCCGAGGCCGGGCAGGCCCGATCCTTCGCCCACCACCGACAACGGCGACTCGCCGGCCGGATGGGAGCTCACCGCGGTGGCCCGGGCCTCCGACTCCGCCCCGACCCGCTGCCCGACCAGGACCGGATCCCCGACCCGGGCGTCGTCGGTCAACAGGGGGTCGGGGGCGCCGTCGTCGACCGAGGTCGAGGCCCGGGCCGCGGCCCCCGCGGTCCCGACGTCGGCCCCCGTCGCCGCCGAATCGTCATCCAGGCGGTCCTTGATCACCTTGAGCGGCAGAAAGTGCTCCCGCTGCTGGCGGAGCACCCAACGCAGCCGCTCCACATCGTGCTCGTAGAACTTGCGGTACCCCGACGGCGTGCGTTCCGGATTGACCAGACCCTGACTCTCGAGGAACCGGATCTTGGAGATGGTGATGTCCGGGAACTCCTGGCGGAGGAGGGTCAGCACGTCCCCGATGGACAGGTACGAGCGGGCGCTCATGGCCGCCCGCTGCCCGGGCCACCACGGATGGTCGCCGTCATTCGCCGCTGGCCAGGAGATAGAGCAATTTGAACTTCCCGATCTGAACCTCGTCCCCGCTGGACAGCCGGGCTTCTTCGATGCGTGCCCGGTTGACGTAGGTGCCGTTGAGCGACCCGACGTCGCGTACCGTGGTCTGCTGGTCCCTGGTCACGAACTCGGCGTGGCGCCGGGACACGGTGATGTCGTCCAGGAAGATGTCGCTCTCGGGGTGCCGTCCGGCCTGGATGATCGGGGCCTCGAGGGGGAATCGCACCGAATCGTCCGTTCCCCGCTTGACCACCAGCATCCCCACCCCACGGGGCAGTTCCAGCACGCCGACGTGGGACTCGACGTCGGCGGCGTCGCCCAGGTCCTCGACCGGGCCCACCGACACCGACGTGTCGGGCACCGAGGTCACCAACGACGTGCCGCACGACGAGCAGAAGTTGACACCGGTCGGATTGCGATGGCCGCAACTGGGGCAGAACACGCCTTCCACGGTAGCCGCTCCCACCGGTCCGCTCTCGAGGGTCGATCGGCCGTCGATGACGGTCAACCGGCGGTCAACTGCCGGTAGCCGTCGGCGTCGAGCAGTCCCTCGACCGCCGATGCGTCGGACGGGACGATCTCACAGATCCAACCCTCTCCATAAGGATCAGCGTTGAGGGTCTCGGGGGCGTCGGTCAGCCCCGCGTTGACGGCCGCCACGCGGCCGGCCACCGGGGCGTAGATCTCCGACACCGACTTGGTCGACTCGACTTCGCCCAACAGGCCTCCCGCCTCCACCGTGGACCCTTCGGCCGGCAGGTCCACGAAGACCACGTCGCCCAGTGCGTCCTGGGCGAAGTCGGTGATCCCCACACGGATCCGGTCACCGTCGGCTCGGGCCCACTCGTGATCGGTGGAGTACCTCAGTTCGTCGGGCACGTTCATACGTGCGGACGATACCTGACGTGGCCGCGCCCCGCCGAAGCGGACCGGTCGTCGTCGCCGGCCCGGCCCCTCGGTCAGCGCAGGAGCTGTTCGAGCCGCACCGCGTACTCGTTGGCGCGGGCCTCGGCCTGGGCGTCGTTGGGAGCCTCGGCCCAGACGTGGGTCAGCGGCTCCTCCGGGTCGGGGAGCACCAGGGCCCACCCGTCGTTCTCCAGCACCTTCACCCCGTCGACCAGCACCAGCTCCCGGTCGACGGAGCGCTCCACCAGGGTCCGCATGACCATCCCCTTCTGATCCCACGGGGTGTGGACCTCCTGGTGGGCGATGTGGACGGTGGGTAGCCCGGCCACCAGCTCGGACAGTTTGCGGCCCGAGGCGGTGAGGAGGGCCAGCAGGTTGACCAGGGTGGCGGCGGCGTCGTAGGCGGGGAGGAACGCCGGGAAGATGAATCCTCCCGACTGGCTGGCGGCCAGGGTCACCCGCTCGGTGCGGGCCACCTCCATCAGGTGGGAGGCCGAGAGCTTGGTCCACACGATCTCGGCCCCGGCCTTCTGGCAGATCTCCTCGGCCACCACGCTGGCCGCCACCGGAAGGGCTACCCGGGCCGAGGGGTGGGCTTCGGTGACCAGGGTCAACAGGACCAGCAGGGCTTCGTCGTCGGTCAGGGGGTGACCCTGGTCGTCGACGATGGCCACGTGCTCGCCGCCCGGGTCGAGGACCGCCCCGAGGTGGGCCCCGGACGCCCGCACCAGTTCGGAGACCCGGGCCGCGCTGACCTGCCGGTCGAAGGTCAGGACCCCGGCGGTGTTGGCGTACGGATTCACCACCAGGACCTCGGCCTCCAGCTTGGCCAGCAGGTTGGGCATGACGAAGCTGGAGGTGCCGAACGAGTAGTCCAGCACCAGCTTCAGGTCCGCCTGGCGGGCGTTGGACAGGTCCACCGAGTCGATGAGGGCGGCCGTGTAGTGCTCGAGGGACCGGGGCGGGAAGTCGATGTCACCGATCTCCCGGGCCAGCACCCGGCGGAAGTCCTCGCGGTGATAGAGCCGCTCGATCTTGCGCTGGGTGGCCTCGTCGACGTCGATGCCCTCTTCGTCGAAGAACCGGAGCACCACCGACTGGGGGTCGTCCGGGGCCAGGCGGACGGTCACCCCGGCCATGGAGTCCGAGGAGGTGACCTGGAACCGGGTGACCGGCACCGTGGCCGCCTCGAGGTCGTCGACGTTGATCCCCGCCGCGTTGCAGCCGACCATGATGGCCCGCTTCAGCACCCGGGCGGCGCGGCTGGTGTCCCGGGAGGCGGTGACCGTCGATCCCTTCTCGAACGTCGAGGCCCAGGCCATCGAGAGGCGGACCGCCAACTCGGGACTGATGTCCACGTTGGCCAGGCCCTGGACCCCCTCCCGGCCGAACAGCGACCGGGCCCCCATCGACTCCCACACGATGGACGAGTTGACCGTGGCTCCGGCCTCCACGGTCTTGAACGGGTAGACCTTGACCCCGGCCTTGATCTCGGCGTGGGCCCCGACGAAGCACTGGTCACCCAGGACCACGCCCTCCTCGCAACGGACGCCCTGGCGGAGGTCGGACCCCCGGCCCAGCACGCTGCCGTCGATGCGCACACCGGAGCCCAGGTACGTGTTGTCGTGGACCACCGAGCGCTGCAGGACGGCGTTGTCGCCGATCCGGACGTTGCGGCCCAGCGTGCAGTACTGACCGAGCCGGGCGCCCGGTCCGATCACACAGTTGTCGCCGATCACCGCCGGGCCCTCGATCACCACACTGGGGTCGATCTCCGCCCCCTTGCCCAGCCATACCCTCGGGCGAAGCTCGAACCCCCGGATGTCGACCTGGACGTTCTGGTCCAGGATGTCGTGGTGGGACTGGAGGTAGGCCTCGAGGGTGCCCACGTCCTCCCAGTAGCCGTCGGCCACGTAGCCGTAGAGGGCCTGGCCCGCCGCCAGGGCGTCGGGGAACGACTCACCGGAGAAGTCCACCGCCTGCCCCTCCGGGATGAAGTCGAAGATCTCCGGCTCCAGCACGTAGATGCCGGTGTTGATGGTGTCGCTGAACACCTGGCCCCAGGTGGGTTTCTCGAGGAACCGCTCGATCGACCCGTCCTCGTCGGTGATCACGATGCCGAACTCGAGCGGGTTGTCCACCGCCTTGAGGGCCAGGGTGGCCAGCCCTCCCCGCTGGTCGTGGAAGTCGACCACCTGGGTCAGGTCGATGTCGGTGAGCACATCGCCGGAGATGACCAGGAACCGCTCGTCCAACTCGTCGCGGGCGTTGCGCACCGAGCCGGCCGTGCCGAGCGGTGTGGACTCGGTGGCGTAGACCATGCGGACCCCGAACTCCGAGCCGTCACCGAAATAGGTGCGGATGGCGTTGGCCATGAACGCCACCGTGACCACGATGTCCTCGAACCCGTGCTGGCGGAGCAGGTTGACCACGTGCTCCATCATGGGGATGTTGGCCATGGGCAGCATGGGCTTGGGTTGGTTGGAGGTCAGGGGCCGGAGACGGGTGCCCTCGCCGCCGGCCATGATCACCGCCTTCACGACACCGCACCTCCCGCACCGGCTGCGGCACGGGCCCGACGGCCGTCGGCCAGGGCCTTGCGGGCCACCGGGACGTAGGAGGCCGCCGCCATCCAGGCCAGGGTCAGACCGATGAGGCCGGTGACCCAGGCGATGACGTGGACGGGACCCTGCCAGGCGGCGGTGCCGTAGCTGAGCAGGAAGGCCGGATACGAGAACATGAGGGCGAAGGTGCCGGCCTTGCCGATCCACAGCACGTCGATCCGGGCCGCCCCGAGCGACGCCAGCAGCAGGACGGCGGCCGACACCACCACCTCCCGGGCCAGGGTGGCGACGCCGAACCACACCGGAACCGCCCCGTGGACGGTGATGGCGATCACCGCCGTGACCACCAACACCCGGTCGGCCACGGGGTCCAGGATCTTCCCCACCGTCGACACCTGGTGGTACCGCCGGGCCACGAACCCGTCGATCCAGTCGGTGGACCCGAGGGCGCCGAGCAGGATGGCCGCCGCCGTCTGCCGATCGGCCCCGAACAGCAGCCAGAGGAACAGGGGGATGCAGGCCAGGCGGACCAGGGTGATGGCGTTGGGGACGGTCAGGATCCGGTCGGCCGCCCCGTCCGTTCCGTCCCCGGCGGAACCCGGGTCGCCCACGCCGACGGCCTCCCGCCGGGCAGCGGACGGCGACTCGGCCCGGTGGTCGTCCGTGGCCCCTCCCGTCGCGTCACTGATCGGAATCCCCCTGGCCTGCTCGCCGACGCCCTTCACCGGGCCGAGTCTACGAGCCGGGCCGTCCTCCCCGGAACACCCTCCCGACCTCGGACTCCACCGCACCGGCGCTGATCGGTGCCGCGGCCCGACCGGTGGCACCGGCGGAGCCCCTCCCACCGGCCGGACCCGGGCAGCGTGCCCACTCAGGTCGGTCGGAGCAGGGCAAACTGGTGGGGATGGGCCACGTGAGTCGAGTCGACAAGATCATCAGCATCGCCCTGGTGGCGCTGCTGGTGGCGCTGCTCGGCCTCGGGCTGTCCCGGCGGCCCGCCCAGGCCACCACCTCCACCCCGGCATTGACCACCGCCCCGTCCGGGACCAGCGGCTCCGCCGGCGTCGCGGCACCGGGACCGCCGTCGACCGCGGCCCCGGCAGCGGTCCAGCCCGATGCCGGACCCACCTCGGCCCCGACCACCACGGCCACCACCGCCCCGCCACCCACCACGACGCCGCCCACCACGACCGTCCCGCCGGTGGCCGGGCCGGTCTCGGCGGTGGGCGACTCGATCATGATCGACATCCAGCCCTACCTCGAGACCGACATTCCCGGGGTGGCCGTGGACGGCGTGGTCAGCCGGCAGTTCGAGACCGGGATCGGCGTGGTCCAGGCGGAGCGGGCGGCCGGGACCCTCGGCTCGGTGCTGGTGGTGGAGCTCGGGACCAACGGGTCGGTCACACCGTCGGACTTCGACGCCATGATGCAGGCCGCCGCCGGCGTGAAGCGGGTGGTGTTCGTGAACATCAACGTCCCCCGCCCCTGGGAGGCCCCGGACAACGCCGTCCTGGCCGCCGGGGTGGCCCGGTACCCGGGTGTGGCCGTGCTGGCCGACTGGAACGCCGTCTCCACCCCCCACCCCGAGTGGTTCACCCCCGACCAGGTCCACCTCCAGCCGACGGGGGCCCAGGCGTTGGCCGCGCTGGTCGCCCAGTACGCCTGACCGGCCCGGCGGCCGGCGGACGTCGGGGTCACGCCGAAGGGCCCGTCAGGCACGCCGCGTGTGCTACGCAAGGGCCATGCCGAGATTCGAACCGTTCGCCGGTCTCCGGTACGACACCACCCGGGTGGATCTGTCGATGGTCGTCTCCCCGCCCTATGACGTGATCGGACCCGAGGAGCGGGCCCGGTTGGTGTCGAGGCACAGCGCCAACGCCGTCCGGGTCGAACTGCCCGAACCGGACCATCGGGTGGGCCTGGACCGCTACGACAGTGCGGCCAATCAGCTGCTGCGCTGGCAGGACGAGGGCATCCTGGTCGAGGATCCCGCCCCGGCCCTCTACGCCTACCGGATGGTCTCGCCCGACGGGCACGCCACCGTCGGGGTGATGGGCGGACTGGGCGTCGACGACGAGAGCGCGGCGACCGTGTTCCCCCACGAGCAGACCCTCCCCAAGGCCAAGACCGACCGGCTCGACCTCCTGGCCGCCACCCGGGCCAACCTCTCCCCCATCTGGGGGCTCTCGCTGACTCCGGGCCTCACCGGGACCTTCGACCGCTCCGATCCGCCCCGGGCCCAGGCGCTGGACGGCGACGGCGTCCGCCACCAGCTCTGGCTCATCGACGACGACGAGACCATCGGTGCCGTGCAGGAGGCCGTCGCCGCCTCCCCGGTGGTGCTGGCCGACGGCCACCACCGCTTCGAGACGGCCCGCACCTACCGGGAGGGGCGCTCCGGTGATCCCGGTGCCGACCTGGTCATGGCCCTCATCGTCGAGCTCACCGCGGACCAGTTGGAGGTCGGCCCGATCCACCGGGCCCTCTCCGGCCTGCCCGACGGCCTCGACCTGGTCGACGTGTGCTCCTCGTGGTTCGATCTGACCCGGGTGGGCGACTTCGACGTGCGCTCCACCAGTGCCCTCGGGGAGTCGGGGGCCCTGGCCCTGCTGATGCCCTCGGGGACCTGGCTCCTCTCCCCCAAGGACGGCACGTCCGAGGCCGCCGGGTCCGACCTGGACTCGTCGATGGTGGCCCTGGTCATCGCCGAGCTGCCCGACCACGAGCTCGAGTACCTCAACTCGTGGCAGGAGGGCGTCGGCGCCGTCGCCGACGACAAGTCCCAGGCCGTGCTGCTGCTGCGCCCGGTCACCGTGGAGCAGATCGCCGAGTGGGCCCGGGCCGGGAGGCGGATGCCCCCGAAGTCCACCTACTTCCATCCCAAACCGGCCACCGGGATGGTGTTCCGCTCCCTCGACCCTCCCCGCTAGTCCCGCTGTCCGGCTGGCCCCGCCCTCGGCCGGAGCTGCACCCGTCAGCCCGACCCCACCCGGTATCGTTGGTGGCCGATCCGATCCGACGACCGAGACGAGCCCGAGTGAGGGGACAGGTGGATCCCAGGAGGCTGTTGGCGTCGCTCCCCGTCGTGGCGCTGGCCATCGTCGCCGGGAGCTGCTCGGCCTCGTCGTCGGCCACGCCCACGGCCGAACACCGGGCCACCACCCCCACCACCGGGCCGTCCCGCTCGTCGACCACCACGGCGCCGTCGGCCACCCCCACCACGGTCCCGCTCGCCGTCCCCCATGCGCCGGGCTGGACCCTGGCCCTGACCACCCTGCCGCCGGGCGGGGGGTTCACCTCCCTGTCCTGCATCTCCGACACGTTCTGCGTGGCCGCCGGCGGGGGGACCACGGGTGACGGCGCCGCGCTGGTCTCGGGCTCGGGGGTGACCGTGTCCTGGGACGGAGCCGCCTGGTCGTCGCCCTCGGTCTACTACCCGGCCCCGGCCGCCGGGGCGGTCACCGCTCCCGTCCTGCCCTCACTGGCCTGCACCTCCGGGCCGCTGTGCGTGATCGTGGACGGCTCGGGTCACGTCAGCACCGGTGACGGGACCGACTGGTCGAGTCCCACGCCCCTGCCCGTGGCACCGCCGCTCCCGGCCAACCCGGCCGACCCCGGGCCTGGACACCCGGGCACCCGGACGACCGCGGTGTCGTGCCCCACACCGGCGCTCTGTGCCGTGGTGGACAACACCGGCCACGCCGACACCCTGCGCGGCGGCACCTGGCTGGCCCCGCAGTCGTTCGGCACCACCGTGGGGTTCGGGGCCGCCGCCACCACGGTGGCGCTCTACCAGGGCGGCCGAGTCGGCGTCTCCTGCCCCACGACGACCTCGTGCACCGCGGTGGTGGGCACCTCCGTGCTGGACTGGAACGGCTCGGGCTGGTCGGCCGAGGCCGCCCCGTGGGCCTCGGCCCTGGCCCCCGGGGCGGCGGTCCCCGTCTCCATCGCCTGCCCCACCCTGACCCTCTGCGCCATCGTCAACGGGGATGCCATCGTGGTCCGCAACGCCGGCAAGCCCTGGACCCCCCGCCAGACCCTCGACCCCGGCCGTCAGCTCGACGCCATCTCCTGCCCGACCCGGTCGTTCTGCGTCGCCGCCGACGACACCGGTGCGGTCATGGTGTGGAACGGCTCCACCTGGACCGGCCCCCAGCCGGTGCTACCCGCCGCCACCGAGTACCCCGGCATCGGGGTGTCGGTGTCCTGTCCGTCGTCGCAGTTCTGCATGGTCATGAACGCCGACGGCGACTACGCCTCCTACAACGGCCCCGCCCCGGCGGGCCCCTGACCGGCCACCCCGTGGTGCCGGCTCAGCCGGCGCCGGCCTCGAGCCCGGTCATACCGGCCAGCGTGGTGACCGTACGCCAGTTGCGGGTGGTGGCTATGCCGCCCGTCGCCCGCTCGAAGTAGGCGTTGTTCAGCTTCGTCTCGCCGTAGCCACCCGGGCAGTGGAGGAAGATGTCGCGGCCGGCCAGCACGAAGCGGTCGTCTCCGAAGCGTCCGCCCGGTCCGGTCTCCCCCGCCACCCGGTCCAGCTCCCGGCGGCGGGCGGCGTCGGGAGGCGCGGGGAGGACCGTCACGTGGACGGTCCTCGGGTCCACCTCCAGCCGGGCATAGGGGTTGGCCTCCAACATGCGGGCCACCTGTCGTCGGCTGCGGACGATCACCGGCACCTCGAGGCCGAACGCGTCGGCGATGCCCGGCTTCGAGGTCCCGGGCCACCGTGGCCGGGGTCCCCGCCCCGGTGAGGACCACGTTCCCGCTCTGGACGTAGGTCTGGGCGTTCCCGAAGCCGAGCGAGGACACCAGGCCCGCCAGATCAGCCATGGGGAGCCGGTTCCGCCCCCCGACGTTGATGCTCCGCAGCAGGGCCACAAAGGTGGTCACGGGCCGGGGCGGTGAGTGGCTACTCGACGGTCCAGGAGGAGCCCGACCGCAGCAGGGCGGCGACGTCGCCCTGACCCCGGCGGGCGGTGGCCTCGTCGATCTGGCGGCTCATCTCCGAGCCGTACTCGGGCCGGTCCACGTCACGGAAGACCCCGATCGGGGTGGGCTCGTAGGGTCCCCGCGAGAGCCGGCTCAGCTGGAAGGCCAGGCCGGGATTGTCGCGGTGCTCGTCGTGCACCAGCAGGGCCGGCTCACCGACCTCGGCCACCTCGACCACCTCGACCGAGCCGTCGCGGTGGTTGACCACACCGTGCTGGCCTTCGGCCCCGAACCGGATCGGCTCGCCGTGCACCAGCGGGATGAGCATGTCCGACCGGTGCTCCTTGCCGGTGATCTGTTCGAACGCCCCGTCGTTGAACACGTTGCAATTCTGATAGATCTCCACGAACGAGGCCCCCCGGTGGGCATGGGCCCGCCGGAACGTCTCCATCATGTGCTTCCGGTCCATGTCGTGGGTGCGGGCCACGAAGCTGGCCTCGGCCCCGAGGGCCAGGCTGAGCGGGTTGAAGGGTTGCTCCAGCGAGCCGAACGGCGTGGACTTGGTGACCTTGGCCACCTCCGAGGTGGGCGAGTACTGCCCCTTGGTCAGGCCGTAGATCTGGTTGTTGAACAGCAGGATGGTGATGTTCACGTTGCGCCGCAGGGCGTGGATGAGGTGGTTGCCCCCGATGGAGAGCGAGTCGCCGTCCCCGGTGACCACCCAGACGTCGAGGTCCGGCCGGGTGGTGGCCAGTCCGGTGGCGATCGCCGGGGCGCGGCCGTGGATGGAGTGCATGCCGTAGGTGTTCATGTAGTACGGGAACCGGGCGGCACAGCCGATGCCGGAGAGGAACACCGTCGACTCCCGCCGGACGCCGAGGTCGGGCATCAGCATCTGGACCGCGGCCAGGATGGAGTAGTCGCCGCAGCCCGGGCACCACCGCACCTCCTGGTCCGAGGACCAGTCCTTGCGGGTGGTGAGCGGAACGGGCACCGACCCCTCGGGCGGGGCGGTGTCGTTGGGCGGTGTGGCCAGGTCGGTCATCGGTGGGACCCCTTCTCGGTCGTGTCGGGGGAGCCCACCTCGCGGGAGTGGCTCTCCGCCGTGCCGTCGATCTGCTGGAGGATGGCCGCCTCCATGGCCGCCGCCCGGAACGGGATCCCCTGCACCTGGGTGAAGGAGATGGCATCGACCAGGTACTCGGCCCGGAGTAGACGGCTCAGCTGGCCCAGGTTGACTTCGGGGACCAGCACCCGCTGGTAGCGGCCCAGCACCTCGCCCAGGTCGGCCGGGAACGGGTTCAGGTGCATCAGGTGGGCCTGGGCCACCCGGTGGCCCCGGGCCCGGACCCGCTGCACGCCGGCGGCGATGGCCCCGTAGGTCGAACCCCACCCGATCACCAGCACCGAGGCCCCGTCGGGGTCGTCGACTTCGGTCGGGGGGATGTCATGGGCGATCCCGGCGATCTTGGCCGCACGGAGCCGGGTCATCCGTTCATGATTGGGACCGTCGTAGGCCACGTTGCCCGATCCGTCGGCCTTCTCCAGGCCCCCGATCCGGTGCTCGAGACCGGGCACCCCGGGCGGGGCCCAGGGGCGGGCCAGCGTCTCAGGGTCGCGGATGTAGGGCCAGAAGACCTCGGTGCCGTCGGCCTCGGTGTGGTTGGTCTCCGCGGCGAAGGCCGGGTCGATGACCGGCAGGTCCTCCAGGTCCGGGAGCTTCCACGGCTCGGTGCCGTTGGCCAGATAGCCGTCGGACAGCAGGATCACCGGTGTGCGGTACTTGACCGCCAGGCGGACGGCCTCCACGGTGGCCTCGAAGCAGTGCGACGGGGTCTTGGCGGCCACGATGGGCAGCGGGGACTCCCCGTGCCGGCCGTACATGGCGTGGAGCAGATCAGCCTGCTCGGTCTTGGTGGGGAGCCCGGTGGAGGGGCCGCCCCGCTGGATGTCGATGACCAGCAGCGGGAGCTCGAGGCTGATGGCCAACCCCATGGTCTCGGACTTGAGGTCCACCCCCGGGCCGGACGTGGTGGTCACCCCCAGCGCCCCGCCGAAGGCCGCCCCCAGGGCCGCCCCGATCCCCGAGATCTCGTCCTCGGCCTGGAAGGTCCGCACCCCGAACTGCTTGTGCTTGGACAGCTCGTGGAGGATGTCCGAGGCCGGGGTGATGGGATAGGTGCCGAGGAACAGGGGCAGGCCGGCTCGGGTGGCCGCGGCGATGAGCCCCCAGGCGGTGGCGGTGTTGCCGGTGATGTTGACGTACTCACCGGGGTCGAGGGCGGCCGGCTTCACCTCGTAGGAGGACTCGAACAGCTCGGCCGTCTCGCCGAAGTGGTAGCCGGCCTTGAACGCCCGCAGGTTGGCCTCCATGACCAGGGGCTTGCCCGCGTACTTCTGCTCGATCCAGCCCACGGTGGCCTCGGTGGGCCGGGTGTAGAGCCAGCTGATCAGGCCCAGGGCGAAGAAGTTCTTGGACCGCTCGGCGTCGCGGGGCTTGACCCCGGCCTCCTTGGACACCTCGGTGGTGATCGAGGTCATCGGCACCTCGTAGACGGTGTAGGCCGACAGGGAGCCGTCACTCAGCGGACTCGCCTCGTAGCCGGCCTTGGCCAGATTGCGCTCCTCGAAGGCATCGACGTTGACGATCACCGTGGCCCCCTTGGGGAGCGCCTCGATGTTGGCCTTGAGCGCGGCCGGGTTCATGGCCACCAGCACGTTGGGAGAGTCACCCGGGGTCGAGATGTCGTGGTCGGAGATGTGGACCTGGAACGCCGACACCCCGGCCAGGGTCCCGGCCGGGGCCCGGATCTCGGCGGGGAAGTCGGGGAAGGTGGCCAGGTCGTTTCCCAGCAGGGCCGAGGTGGTGGTGAACCGGTCACCGGCCAGTTGCATGCCGTCACCCGAGTCGCCGGCGAAGCGGATGACCACACGGTCGACGAGCTGGGGTGCTTTCGGGTCGGTGGTGGTGTCGGACACCGTGCTCCTCTTCGTACTGCTCTACCGCGCTGTGGCGTCGGACTGTTCGACGTCGTTACCGTGCACCGGGGCCCGCTCGGAGGAACTCCGGACATGCGGACATGCCGCCAGCCTGCGGCGCGTCCCCTACCACACTACCGCCGTGCACCCGGTGTCCCGGCCATCGGCGCCGGGCGGAGTGGGGGGCGGCCGGGGCCATCGGTGGCCGCCTCGGTGCGCTCGACCGGCCGGACGGCGGCCCGCGGCCGGGCCTGCCACCCCGGGAATTGCCGCCGACACCCACCCCGCGGTGGGGGTTCGCTACCCGGTCACCAAGCCACCACCCCTGCGGGGCCGCCGGCGGCCCCGACCCGGAGCCACCGGGGGGCCGTGGCCGTCAGAAGGACCGGGATCCCCGCGCCACCGTGCTCGGCCGGCCGTGCAGCTGCTTCCGGATGGCGACGATCGAATCAAAGAACTCGATGGAGCCGATCTGGTGCTGGGCCATGGTGAAGCGGTCGCCCCGTGGGGACTTGAAGTACCACCCGTGCATGCCGTCCACCATTCCCTTGGCCAGGGAGATGAACGACCCGGGTCTCCGATAGCCGCCGCCGTACCGGAGCCAGTAGGCGGTGTGGGTGTCCTCGACGACGTAGAGCCCCCCGTCCTCGAGGAGCGGGAACAAGGTGTCGAAGCTCCGCCGTTGGTGGCGGGCGACGTGACTCCCGTCGTCGATGACGATGTCCAGGCCGCCCATCTCGGCCACCACCGATCGGAGGAACTCCGGATCGTCCTGTGAACCGATCCGGATGGGGAGATCATCACGCCCGGCACCGGTGCACCGCGGATCCAGGTCGATGCCGAAAATGGTGGCCGAAGGGCCGAAGAACTGGCGCCAGAGTTCGAGGGACCCACCGTGCCTCACCCCGATCTCGAGGAGGTGCAGCGGACGGGTCGACCCGTCCGGCAGGGGGAATCCCTGCCGGAACGGCGCCAGCAACCGGTCATAGATGCCGAAGTAATGGGCCCACTTGGTCAGATTTCGTCCCTGGTGGGCCTCGAACAGCTGCATGAACGTCCCGTCCGGAAGTTCAATGCCGGGAGACGAACGGAACGAACGGAGGGGTGGGACGATGAACTCGTCGATCTTGCTGGTCGCCCACAGCCCCACCTTCGGCGCCCTCATCAGACCAACCTCCCCTCGGCCGTTGGAGTCACGTCAGGCGACAGTCACCGACGGGTCCAGGTAGACGTCCTGTATGGCGTGGATCAGGGCGGCCCCCTCGTCGGTCGGTCGCTGGAAGGCCTTCCGGCCCACGATGAGCCCCGCTCCGCCGGCCCGCTTGTTGACCACGGCGGTGCGCACCGCCTGGGCCAGGTCGTCGGCCCCCTTGGACTCGCCCCCCGAGTTGATCAGGGGGATTCGCCCGGCATAGCAGTTGACGACCTGCCAACGGGTCAGGTCGATGGGATGGTCACTGGTCAGCTGGTCGTAGACCAGGGGGTCGGTCTTCCCGAACGACAGGGCGTTGTAGCCGCCGTTGTTCTCCGGCTGCTTCTGCTTGATGATGTCGGCCTCGATGGTCACACCCAGGTGGTTGGCCTGGCCGGTGAGGTCGGCCGAGAGGTGGTAGTCGGTCTCGCCCTGCTTGAAGGCCGAATTCCGCAGGTAGCACCACAGCACGGTGAACATGCCCAGGCGGTGGGCCTCGGCGAAGGCCCGGGAGACCTCCACGATCTGGCGGTCCGCCCCCTCGGAGCCGAAGTAGATGGTGGCCCCCACGCCCACCGCCCCCAGGCCCGCGGCCTGTCCCACTCCCGCGAACATCACCTGGTCATAGGTGTTCGGATAGTTGAGGAAGTCGTTGTGGTTGAGCTTGACGATGAAGGGGATCTTGTGGGCATAGCGCCGGGAGACGATCCCCAGCCCGCCGAGCGTGGTGGCAATGGCGTTGCAGTCGGCGGCGATGGCCAGGTCGCAGAGCTTGGCCGGGTCGAAGTAGTCCGGGAACTTGGCGAAGCTGGCTGCGGCCGAGTGCTCGATACCCTGGTCGACGGGCAGGATCGACAGGTACCCGGTCCCGGCCAGCCGGCCGGTGCTGTACAGCGTGCCCAGGTTGCGCAGGACGGTCGGGGAACGGTCCGAGTCGACGAAGATGTCGTCGATGTGGTTGGGACCGGGGAGGGTCAGATGCTCGGCCGGGAAGGCCTTGGCCACATGGGTGAGCAGCGAATCGGCCTCGTCACCGAGAAGTTGTTCGAGAGTCATGGGCCCAGAGCCTAACGGGCGCCGCGCGACCCCTTCGGCGCCCGGCCCTGCGGGCGGCCGGCTGACCGTCCCGGCGGGCGCTTCGGCGTCCGCCGGACCCTGGTCGGGGGGCCGAGTGACTCCAGCCGCCCCGTCACGTCGTAGGCGTCGGGGTCGACGGCGCTGATCCGCAGGAACAGCTCCCGGGCCTTGGGGAGGTCCCCCGATCGCTCCATCAGGTCCCCGAGCACGTACCACTGCCGGAGGTGTCGTTCGGCCGGATTGCGGACCAGGCGGCCCGCCCCGGCCTCCACCAGCAGCGTCACCGCGCCGGTGAGGTCACCGGCGTCGGCCCGGGTACCGGCCAGGACCAGTCGACCCTCGGACAGCACCTCGGGGTCCGGGGACCCCTGTCGGAGCTCGATGAACAGGGCCTCCACCTTCTTCGGGCGGCCCAGGGCCCGATGGCAGTCCATCCGGACCGGGTGCTGGTCGACCGATCCGGTGAGGGCGGCAAACGCCTCCAGATTGGGCAGGGCCGCCTTCCAGTAGCTCTGGTGGTACTGGCTGAGGCCGAGCAGTTCGCGGGCCGAGGGGGCGCCGGGGACGGCGTCCACCACCGTCTTCAGGATGCGGGAGGCGTCCCGGTATCGCTCCCGTTCGTAGGCACCGATGCCCGCGGCCATCCGCTCGCTGATCCGCTCCCGGAGGTGGTTCCAGTCCGGGCCGGCCGAGGAGGCCAGCTCGTTGGCGATGTCCGGGGGCAGCTCGGCCGGCGGCTGGACCGCCCGGTGGGCCGGTGGCCGGAGGGCGTCGGGCCGACCCCTGGCTCCCGTCGGCCCTCCCCGCTCATCGGTACGCACCCAGCGTTCCGGCACGAACTCGTCGGCCCGGGTCCTCGCCCGGCGGCGTCCCTCCGGGGTGTCGGTATCGGGACCGTGGCCCTCGGTACCGTCCCGGACGGTACTGGCCCCGCGTCGGGCCACACTCCCCCAGCCCTTGCGGACCACCGGGGAACGCGAGGTCCGGTACCCCTCCGGTTGGCCATCGCGGCGGGCGGCTGCCGACCGGTCGGGCCGAGGGGCCGGTCCACCGGTGCGGCGGTCACCCCGCGAGCCGGCTGCACCGCCCCCGGGCCGCCCCGATCGGCTCGGGGGTCGGTCCCGGCTCCCCTGGTAGCCCGGGCCGGCGTCGCCTCGACCGGAGCCACCCCCTCCCGTGCCCCCGGACCCGGGAGGGCCACTCCGGCCGGCTCCCTCACGGCCCGGGCTCCGCTCGGGCCGGCCCCGTTCGCGGCCACCACCGGTACTCCGACTGCCGCCCCCGGTGGACGCTCCCCTTCCGGGTGCTCCGGACCGGCCGGGTGCTCCGGACCGGCCGGGTGGGGCGCCTTTCCCGACCGGTCGTCCCTGACCAGGTCGGCCGCCGGCGCCGGCACCTCGCGGGCGCGGGGAACCAGAGGGGGTGCGCTCTGCCATCGGCCCAGTGTACCGGCCGGCCCGGCGGCCTTCCGACCCGTCCGTCCCCCCGTCGAACGCGACAGTGCCCCCCGCCGGAAGCGGGGGGCACTGTCTGGAGAAATCCCGGCGGCGTCCTACTCTCCCAGGGGGCTACCCCCCAAGTACCATCGGCGCTGGCGGGCTTAACTGCCGTGTTCGGAATGGGAACGGGTGTCTCTCCGCCGCCATGGCCACCGGAAACTGTGCGCTCCGTCGGGGCTCGAGGAGCATCCGTCCTCCGAGGAGGACGATGTCCGAGCCCGGCGTGACCGAGATCGGTCACCCCTGAGCGTTCCATAGCGAGCACGAGCAAGTTCCCAAGCCCTCGGCCGATTAGTACCGGTCAGCTGAATGCGTTACCGCACGTACACTTCCGGCCTATCAACGTGGTCGTCTAACCACGGGCCTTACCAGGTTGACCCTGTGGGAGATTTCATCTTGGAACGAGCTTCGCGCTTAGATGCTTTCAGCGCTTATCCCACCCGAAGGTCGCAAATCAGCAGTGCCCTTGGCAGGACAACTGACACACGAGAGCTTCGTCCATCCCGGTCCTCTCGTACTAGGGATAGCCTTCCTCAAATCTCCTACGGCTGCATCGGATAGGGACCGAACTGTCTCACGACGTTCTAAACCCAGCTCGCGTACCGCTTTAATGGGCGAACAGCCCAACCCTTGGGACCGGCTTCAGCCCCAGGATGCGACGAGCCGACATCGAGGTGCCAAACCTTCCCGTCGATATGGACTCTTGGGGAAGATGAGCCTGTTATCCCCGGGGTACCTTTTATCCGTTGAGCAACGGCGCTTCCACAAGCAACCGCTGGATCACTATGCCCTGCTTTCGCACCTGCTCGACTTGTAGGTCTCGCAGTCAAGCTCCCTTGTGCCATTGCACTCGACGGCTGATTGCCAACCAGCCTGAGGGAACCTTTGGGCGCCTCCGTTACATTTTAGGAGGCGACCGCCCCAGTCAAACTACCCACCTGACGCTGTCCCTGATCCGGATAACGGACCGAGGTTAGGGTTCCGGCACATAAAGGGTGGTATTTCAAGGTTGACTCCACACTGGCTGGCGCCAATGCTTCAAAGTCTCCCACCTATCCTACACAATATGTACTAAAACTCAACAGCAAGCTGTAGTAAAGGTCCACGGGGTCTTTCCGTCCTGATGCAGCTAACGAGCATCTTTACTCGTACTTCAATTTCGCCGGGTCTGTGGTTGAGACAGTAGGAAAGTCGTTACGCCATTCGTGCAGGTCGGAACTTACCCGACAAGGAATTTCGCTCTAGATACTCCCCATGTCGCCATGAGGCTAGGACCATATCTTCTTCTCAGATGTCGTACTGAGAGGGCTGGCGTATGGCCTCTGAGGATTCCAGAAACCGCGACGGCTGCCGACGATTCATTGTCTGGGCAATCAAGGCAATCCGAGTAAGTCCATCCCTCGTAAGGTGGATGTTCATTCTCATCATGCACACGACTTTTCCAAACTTTTCAAAGTCGGATTGCTTCGCCGTTATCAATGGATTTGCTTCGAAAAACGGAATAACCCGATCTGACAAATCGGTCAATCTCCTTACTGTGAAATAGTAAAGAGCTTCCCGATGATTGTCTCGACGGTCGTTTCGACCGACATGACCGCATCCAAAGAACTGCTCCAGTAGGTGCATCGCACCCACGCTCCTTTCAGCCTGAACCACAGTGAAAGCTGGTTGGACCTGCCAACCGAGCCGACACGTGCGGTTCCTGAAGATCGGAACACTGAAACAACCCTCGCCGTCGACAAAGCCGACAACCCACTCCGCGGTATCTGGCCTTTCCTGCTGATTGTCCGCACCGAACGGATTTTCACTCTTCATGTCACCAACCTAGAAAGGGGCTGTGACATTGAACGAGTACCGTCGGATACTCGGAGTTTCCAGCATATAGCCAGCTGCACTATGCGAGATCACTCTCGCTAGGGGCAGACCCCGGCACGATTCCGGGGGTGTCTACCTTAGGACCGTTATAGTTACGGCCGCCGTTTACCGGGGCTTAGGTTCAGAGCTTCGCCCGAGGGCTAACCCTTCCCCGTAACCTTCCGGCACCGGGCAGGCGTCAGAGCGTATACATCGTCTTACGACTTCGCACGCTCCTGTGTTTTTAGTAAACAGTCGCTTTCCCCTATTCTCTGCGGCCTCTTCAGACTCAGAACGCGAAGTTCGTCATCCTAGTGAGGCCCTCCTTCTCCCGAAGTTACGGAGGTATTTTGCCGAGTTCCTTAACCACAGTTCTCCCGATCGCCTTGGTATTCTCTACCCGCCCACCTGTGTCGGTTTGGGGTACGGGTTCCGTGCCAGCTCGCTAGAAGCTTTTCTCGGCAGCATGGGATCAGTGACTTCGCCTGGTGTGGCTCGGCATCGCGTCTCAGGATTGACGAGGTCCGGATTTGCCTAGACCTCTCCCTACACGCTTACCCCAGGACAACCAACGCCTGGGCTCACCTACCCTCCTGCGTCCCTCCTTCGCTATCCGCCACCGGGTCGGTCGGTTCGCCCCGAAGGACAGCCCCTTAGGACACCGGTATTGGATTGGGCGCGGACACGGAAGTACTGGAATATCAACCAGTTGTGCATCGACTACGCCTCTCGGCCTCGCCTTAGCTCCCGACTTACCCTGGGAGGATTAGCCTTCCCCAGGAACCCTTGGGCTTACGGCGGAGGGGTTTCTCACCCCTCTCTCGCTACTCATACCAACATTCTCACTCGACCACGCTCCACGACGGTTTCCACCGCCGCTTCTCAGCAGGATCGACGCTCCCCTACCACTCCCATCCCGTGACTCCCGAGCAAACTCGACGTCTTGCGACATCGACACTCGGGCGGTATGGAAATCCGCAGCTTCGGCTATTGACTTGAGCCCCGTTACATTGTCCGCGCAGGACCACTCGACCAGTGAGCTATTACGCACTCTTTTAAGGATGGCTGCTTCTGAGCCAACCTCCTGGCTGTCTTCGCGTTCCCACATCGTTTTCCACTTAGTCAATAATTAGGGGCCTTAGCTGGCGGTCTGGGCTGTTTCCCTCTCGACTAACGAAGCTCATCCCTCGTAGTCTCACTGCCAGGCTCTAAAGCATCGGCATTCGGAGTTTGATTGGGGTCAGTAAGCTTGTAGGCCCCCTTGCCCATTCAGTGCTCTACCTCCGATGCTGAACGCCCGACGCTGCACCTAAATGCATTTCGGGGAGAACCAGCTATCACCGAGTTTGATTGGCCTTTCACCCCTAACCACAGGTCATCCCCCCTGTTTTCAACCAGGGTGGGTTCGGCCCTCCACGGGGTCTTACCCCCGCTTCAGCCTGCCC
>CAWEVL010000011.1:0-395000 GCA_963812525.1 uncultured Acidimicrobiaceae bacterium | reverse complement strand
GGTGGGGATATCCGGTATTAGCACCGGTTTCCCGGTGTTGTCCCGGTCTTCGGGGCAGGTTGCTCACGTGCTACTCACCCGTTCGCCACTTGGTCTTCACCGGTATTGCTACCGATTGGACCTCGTTCGACTTGCATGTGTTAGGCACGCCGCCAGCGTTCGTCCTGAGCCAGGATCAAACTCTCCATTGAGACCTCAGCCAGACCCGGAGGCCTGACCAAAATCGAAGAGCTGACGTCGAGGACACTGATCCTCTCGGTCAACTGAATACTGGCAAAGAACAGACATTGTCCGTTCAATGCTTTGAATTGACTGGCGATCTCGGGTTTCCCCGCGATCGCCCGCACTGACTTTTGGCTATCACTATTCCGTTTTCAAGGAGCGACCGGGCACACGCCGCGAGGCGTTGGTGCCGGATTCTCCACAGGCAGGACCAAGGGCCCCGATCTGTAGGTGCCTGGCGACGCCCTTGCGGGTCGTTCACCGGGACTAGTCACAGTAACCGTTCGCGCCGAGCGTGTCAATCGCACCCCCCGCTCCCGAGCGGGGTCTGGTGGAGGGTTCCCGGGTGCGGGGCCCGCTCACCCTCCGTGCTGGCGGGCGCCGGCCCACCGGTCGGAACGGCGCCGCGCTAGCCGAAGGTGAAGTCGTAGGCCTGCACCCCCGGGGACACGGCCAGGGTGAGCAGCGCCTGCAGGCTCCGGGGCGAGCCGACCAGCTGGTAGAGCTTGGGCTCGCCGCCCACCGTCACCGTCTGGGTCGGTCGCCCGCCCAGCGAGACATGGACGGTGCCGGTGCCACCGAGCACCAAGTAGACGTCGCTGGCCTCGAATTGGAGGGACAGGGTGGCCCCGGTCCCGGCCGTGGACGCCTCCTGGCCCACGGACCAGTTGCCACCGTATCGCGTACTCGTCGGCCGGGACCGTCGACGGCACCTGGTAGGGGGTCATCCGGTCCTCCACCACGGTCTGCCCGGCCAGGTTGGGGGTCCCGTGCTGGTAGCCCAGATAGCTCTCGGGTGTCGTGGCCTGGTCCGGTGTGAGGTTGGCCACATCGGTGCGGCCGGGCAGGCGCACCGCCGGATGGGCCGCCACCAGCAGTTGGCGGATGAACGACTCCGTCTGGCCGTACCCGCCCTCGCCGAAGTCGACGTGGCGTACCGTCCCGGTGGCGTCGACGAGGTACTCGGCCGGCCAGTAGTTGTTCTCGTAGGCGTTCCAGGTGGTGTAGTCGTTGTCCTGGGCCACGGGGTAGACCACCCCGAGCTGGCGTGACGCCTGGGCCACATTGGCGGTCACGTGCTCGAAGGCGAACTCGGGGGTGTGGACACCGACGATGGTCAGGCCGTCGGCCGCATAGGCCCGGTTCCAGGCCTCGAGATGGGGAAGGGTGCGCTGGCAGTTGATGCACGAGTAGGTCCAGAAATCCACCAGGACCACCCGCCCCTTCAGGCCGGCCAGCGTCAGGGGACGGTCCCCGGGCGTGTTGAGCCAGTGGCTGATCCCGGCGAGCGCCGGGGCCGGCCCACACTGTTGCAGCACCGGGCTCGACGGGGTGCACATGGCCAGGTCCCCGGAGGCCACGTTGCCGCTGACCCGCCCGAGGGCCTCCGTCGCCGATGCATTGCCTTCGATGCGATTCTGCAGGGCATCGGTGTAGCCCGGTACGGCCCGCTGCAGCCCGTCGGTGAGGTTGAGCCCGACGACCAGCGCCGTCGCCACCAGCACGGCACCGATGACCCGCCGGGCGATGGCCGCCCGGGCCCGGATCGACGGCATCCGTTCGGCCAGGCGTTGGCCCAGCACGGCGAAGACGCCGAGGGGCACGGCGATCCCGAGGGCGAAGGACGCCGTCAGCAGCACCGACGAGAGGCCGTAGCGGTGGTTGGCGCTGACCACGGCGATGGCGGCGAGGACGGGGCCGGCGCAGGGGACGAAGATCAGGCCCAGGCTGAGGCCGAGGACGAACCCGCCCGCTTCGGACCGCTGGCGTCCGCCGGCCAGCCGGGCGAAGGGGCGCTCCAGCCACTCCCCGACCGTCGGCACGATCAGACCCAGACCGACCACGCCCAGGACGACCAGGCCGATCCATCGCAGGAGGTCCTGGGGTAGGCCGAGGGCGCTGAGCAGCCAGGAACCGACCAGGGTGAACACGGCGAAGCTCAGCACCAGGCCGGCCACCACGGCCAGGGGGCGACGTCGGCGTTGGAGCTCGGCCCGGCGCTCGCCGCCTCGCGTGACCGGCGTCGCCGGGCTGGGCCGGTGACCGGCGTGGCCACCGCCACCCGCCCGACGGTTCCCGCGGCCGTGCCGACGGGCGGCAGGGGCTCGCCGGCCGCCGCCGCGTCGGGGACCGGAACGGTGTCGGGGACAGGGACGGTGACGGGCACGGACTCCTCCAGGCCACTGGCCGCCCCGGTGGCGAAGATGACCGGGAGCACGGGCAGGATGCACGGCGAGATGCCGGTGACCAGGCCTCCCAGGAACCCGATGAGGACGAGGGTGATCACCACGCCAGCTTCCCACGGTGCCGGATTGCCCCACCGTCGGTCGCTCCCGCGGTCACGGCGGGAGGGGCGGGGCGTGCGTGTACGGAGGGAGTCACACGAGGGCAGTCCGGAACCGGCGCCGGTGCGTTACGGCGACGGGACGCCCGGGCCGTCGCCGCGCCGTCGACCGCCCTCGCCCGCCCGGTTCACCACTCTGCGGCCAACCGGCTCCGATCGGCCTCGATGCGGCCCTCGAACCGTTGCCGCTGGACGGACACCGCACCGGGTCCGGCCCCTCCCGGCGTGGTCCGTCGGGTGACCGCCACGCCCGGTTCGAGCAGGGAGAGCGCCTCGGTGCCGAGATCGGGATGGGCCCCGACCAGCTCGGCCAGGGGCACCTGGCGCTCGAGGGACTCGCTGACCAGTCGGCCGATCACGGCGTGGGCCTGGCGGAACGGCATGCCCTGGGTGACCAGCCACTCGGCGAGGTCCACCGCGGCGACCGCGGCCCCGTCGGCGGCCGCCTCCATCCGGTCGGTGACGAACCGGAGGGTGGACAGCACCCCGGACAGTGCCGCCAGGGCCAGGTGCGACTGGTCCACCGAGTCGAACAGGGGCTCCTTGTCCTCCTGCAGGTCCCGGTTGTAGGCCAGTGGCAGGCCCTTGAGGGTCACCAGGAGTCCGGTGAGGTTGCCGATCAGCCGACCCGACTTGCCCCGGGCCAGCTCGGCCACGTCGGGGTTCTTCTTCTGGGGGAGCATGGAGCTCCCGGTGGCGAAGGCGTCGTCGAAGACCGCGAATCCGAACTCCTCGGTGGACCACAGCACCAGCTCCTCACCGATCCGGGACAGGTGGACGCCCAGCAGGGCGAGGTCGAAGAGGGCTTCGGCCACGAAGTCGCGGTCCGACACGGCGTCCAGCGAGTTCTCGAAGCGGCCGGCGAACCCGAGGTCCTCGGCCACGCCGTCGGGATCGAGGGGCAGGGAGGAGCCGGCCAGGGCCCCGGCGCCCAGAGGCGACACATCGAGCCGGGCCACGGTGGCCACGAGCCGGTCGACGTCGCGGGCCAGGGCCCAGCCGTGGGCCAGCAGGTGGTGGGCCAGCAGCACCGGCTGGGCCCGCTGCAGGTGGGTGTAGCCCGGCAGGTAGGCCCCGCCGGCCTCGTCGGCCCGGGCCAGGAGCACGGACTGCAGGCCGATGACCTCCCGGGCCAGGGCGGTCAGCTCCCGCCGGGCGTAGAGGCGGAGATCGGTGGCGATCTGGTCGTTGCGGCTCCGGCCGGTGTGCAGCTTCGCCCCCACGTCGCCGGCGATCTCGGTCACCCGGCGCTCCACCCAGGTATGGATGTCCTCGTCGTCGGGAGCGAACTCGAACACCCCGGCGGCCAGCTCCTCCTCCACCTGGTCGAGGGCGGCCACGAGGGCGGTGACCTCGTCGGGACTGAGGAGCGAGCCCCGCCCGAGTCCCCGGACGTGGGCCCTCGAGCCGGCCAGGTCGTCCAGGGCGAGCCGCCGGTCGTAGTGGAGGCTGACCGAATAGTCCATGACCACGTCGGCCGTCCCGCCGCTGAGGCGGCCGTGCCACAGCGTCACCGGCCCTCCTGGACGGCCGACCAGGTGGCCACGCCCAGGCCCCACAGGCGGACGAAGCCCTCGGCGTCCTGATGCCGGAACGTGTCGGCCGCGTCGTAGGTGGCCAGTCCGTAGTCGTAGAGGCTGACCGGGCTGCGGCGACCCACCACCCAGCAACGGCCGGGCTCCAGGCGCAGCCGGACCTCGCCGGTCACGTGGCGCTGGGACTCGAGGAAGAACGCGTCGAGCGCCTGTTTGAGCGGGGAGAACCAAAGCCCGTCATAGACCAGCTCCGACCACCTGGGCTCCAGGCGGAGCTTCTCGTGATGGAGATCACGTTCGAGCGTCAGGTCCTCCAGGTCGGCGTGGGCCAGCAGGAGGGCCAACGCCCCGGGGCACTCGTAGGTCTCCCGGCTCTTGATGCCCACGCGGCGGTTCTCCACCATGTCCAGGCGTCCGTACCCGTAGGAGCCGACGACGCGGTTCATCGCTGCGATGAGGGGCTCGGGCGCCAGCCGGCCTCCGTCCACCGACACCGGAACCCCGGCCTCGAATCCCACCACCAGCTCGGTCGGCTCCGTGGCCGTCGGCCGGGTCATCGTGTACACGTCCTCGGGCGGCTGGTTCCAAGGATCCTCGATGACCCCGCACTCGATGGCCTTGCCCCAGAGGTTCTCGTCGATGGAGTAGAGCTTCTCCTTGGTCACCGACAGGGGAATGTCCCACTTGGCGGCGTACTCGATGCAGTCCTCGCGGGTGAGGCCCCAGACCCGGGCCGGGGCGATGACCTCGAGGTCGGGAGCCAGGGCGCGGGTGCCCACCTCGAAGCGGACCTGGTCGTTTCCCTTCCCGGTACAGCCGTGGGCCACCGCAGTGGCACCGTGCTCCCGGGCCGCCGCCACCAGGTGCTTCACGATGACCGGACGGGAGAGCGCCGAGACCAGGGGGTACTTGCCTTCGTACTTGGCGTTGGCCAAGAGGGCGGGCACGCAGAACTCCTCGGCCATCTCGGCCCGGGCGTCGACCACGACGGCCTCGACGGCGCCGGCGGCCAGGGCCCGGTGGCGAATGGCGTCCCAGTCCTCCCCACCGGAGTCGGAGGCCTGGCCGACGTCGACGGCCACCGCCACCACTTCGGCACCCTTGTTCTCCATCAGCCAGCGGACGGCCACCGAGGTGTCCAATCCACCGCTGTAGGCCAGGATCACTCGTTGCGACATGCTCAACCCCTTGCTCGGGAACGTTGGTTGCTGGGAGGCGCCGGAGCCGTCCTCGACGCGTTGGTGCGGGAGCGCCCCGCCGCCGGTGGCGACGGGGAGGCGGACCACCCGGGCTCGATGCCGGCCACCGCGGCCAGCCGTTCGGCCACCGCCGACCCGCCCGAGGCTTCCGACGCCACCACCAGCACGGTGTCGTCCCCGGCCACCGTACCGATCACCCCGGGGAAGCCGCTGCGGTCCAGCGCCGAGCCCACCACGTGGGCCGAGCCCGGTGGGGTGCGGAGCACGATCAGGTTGCCGGAGTAGTCGGCCTCCACGACCCACTCCCCGAGGACCCGGCGGAGGTGGTCTTCGGGGGCGACCTGCTGCGAGGGCAGCTCGGGCAGGGCGTAGGCCGTCTCCCCCCCGGGGAGGCGCACCTTCACAGCGCCGAGTTCCTCGAGATCGCGAGAGACCGTCGTCTGGGTGGCCTCGATACCCTCGCCGGCCAGAAGATCGACGAGATGGCCCTGGCTCCCCACCGCCTTGGTCTCCAACAGCTTGGTGATGCGGTGCTGGCGCTGGTGTTTGGTGACGCTCACGAGGGTCCCCCTCCGTGCCCGCCCGCGCCGGTCGCCAGGGCGGTCCCGCTCACCCAGGCCAGCAACCCGCGCATG
This sequence comes from uncultured Acidimicrobiaceae bacterium, assembly GCA_963812525.1. Classification (GTDB taxonomy): domain Bacteria; phylum Actinomycetota; class Acidimicrobiia; order Acidimicrobiales; family RAAP-2; genus Bog-756. The sequence goes on along the minus strand of CAWEVL010000011.1, from coordinate 389,065 downwards.
GCGTGCATCCGGTTGGCGGCCTGCCGCCAGACCACGCTGTGGGGCCCGTCCACCACGGCGGCACTGATCTCCTCGCCCCGGTGGGCGGGGAGGCAGTGGAGGGCCACGGCCTGCGGAGCGGCCGCGGCCATGAGCGCCTCGTCCACCTGGAACCCGGCGAAGGCGGCCGACCGGGACTCGGCCTCCTCCTCCTGGCCCATGGACGTCCACACGTCGGTGTACACCGCGTCCACATCGGCCACCGCCTCGAGCGGGTCACTGGTCACGCTCAGGTCACCTCCGAACGAGCGCACCAGGGCCATGTCCTCCTCGGTGGGGCCGAACCCCACCGGGGAGGCCACCCGGGTGGCCATGCCGACCATCGCCGCGGCCAGAGCCAATGAGCGCCACACGTTGTTGGCGTCGCCCACGTAGGCCAACGTCCGGTCGGCCACCCCGTCCGGCCCGAACACCTGGCGGAGGGTGAGCAGGTCGGCGAGGGCCTGGCACGGGTGGGCCCGGTCGGAGAGCAGGTTGACCACGGGCACGGGCACGGCGGCGGCGTCAAGGGCGTCGGCCATCCGGGCCAGGGAGCCGTGGTCCACGACCCGTGCGCACACGACGGCGTGATAGCAGGCCAGCGTGCGGGCCACGTCGGCCGCCGACTCCCGCGTGCCGATACCCACCTCGTGACCCTGGATGTACACGGGGTGGCCGCCCAGGGCCACCGCCGCCATCTCGGTGCTGTTCCGGGTGCGGTTGGACGGCTTTTCGAACACCATGGCCACACCCCGTCCGGCCAGGACGGGAGGGAGCCCGGCGGGATCCCGCTCGGCCAGCGCCAGCACCGTGGCCAGGCCGTCGGGGCCGAGGTCGTCGATGTCCAGCACGTGGCGGGTCCAGGCCGGAGGCGGCCCACCGTCGGTCGGGCGGGCGGTCACGACCGTGCCCTCCCCTCGTCCCGGGCGCCGTGCGGCACGGGTCCGGGTCCGGCCACCAGCGGTTCGAGGACCCGCTCCACGGTGGCCACCGCCTCGTCGAGGTCGGCCTCGGACACCAGCAGCGAGGGCGCGAACCGGAGGACGTCCGAACGTGGGGCGTTGATGACCAGCCCGTCGGCCAGGGCCTGGCGGCAGGCGGCCGCCGCCACCTCGTCGGTGAGCACGGCGGCCACCAGCAGCCCCTCCCCCCGGACCGAGGCCACGCCGGGGAGCTTCGACAGCCCGGCCTTGAGGCGCGCCCCCGAGGTCCGGGCCCGGGCCGGGACGTCCTCCGCCTCCATCACCGACAGCGTGGCCCGAACGGCCGACATGGCCAACGGCTGCCCCCCGAAGGTGCTCCCGTGGTCGCCGGGCACGAAGGCCGCCGCCACCTCGGCCCGGGCCCAGCACGCCCCGACCGGCATCCCGTTGCCCAGGGCCTTGGCCATGGTGACCACGTCGGGCTCGATGCCCAGGTGCTGGAACCCGAACCAGCGTCCGGTGCGGCCCAGGCCGGTCTGGACCTCGTCCACCATCAGCAGGAGGTTCCGGTCCGTGCACAGCTGGCGGAGGCCGACCAAATAGTCCGAGGACGGCACCACCACCCCCGCCTCACCCATGATGGGCTCGACCAGCACGGCGGCCACGGTGGCCGGGTCGCAGGCGGTGTCCATGGCGTCGAGGTCGTCGTAGGGGACGTGGTCGAATCCCTCCGGGAGGGGCAAGAAGGGCAGCTGCTTCTCCGGCTGGCCGGTGGCGGTCAGGGTGGCCAGGGTCCGGCCGTGGAAGGCGTCCCACGTGCTGACCACACCGTACCGGCCGGGGCCGGCCCACCGGCGGGCCAGCTTGAGCGCGCACTCGTTGGCCTCGGCCCCCGAGTTGCCGAAGAACACCTGTCCTCCGGCCCGTTCGGTGCCGCCCCCGATGAGCCGGTCCAGGGTCACGGCCACCTCGGGTCCCACGGTGTTCCCGAACAGGTTGGACACGTGGGACAGGGTGCGGGCCTGCTCGGCGATGGCCTCGGCCACCACCGGATGGCCGTGGCCCAGGGAGGTCACGGCCAGGCCGGACAGGAAGTCCAGGTACGTGCGGCCCTCGGTGTCGACCAGCCGGCTCCCCTCCCCCCGGACGAAGGTGACCGGCGGTTCGGCGTAGTTGTGCATCAGCGCCGAGCGGTCCACGCCCGCGGCGGGCTCGTTGCTCATTCCGGTGCCACCACCATCGTCCCTACGCCTTCGTCGGTGAACAGCTCGAGCAGCAGGGCGTGGGGGGTACGGCCGTCGAGGATGTGGGCCCGGGCCACCCCGGACCGGACGGCGCGGGCACACGACTCCACCTTGGGGATCATGCCCCCGTTGGCCGCGCCCGTGGCCACCAGGCGGTCGAGGTCGTCGGCGCTGGCCTGGTGGATGAGGGTGGAGGGGTCGTCGGGCACGGTACGGAGCCCGGACACGTCGGTGAGGTAGACCAGCTTCTCCGCCTCGAGGGCGGCGGCCAGGGCCCCGGCCGCCGAGTCGGCGTTGATGTTGAAGGCCTGGCCCGACTGGTCGGTGCCGATGGTGGCCACCACCGGGATCAGCCCCTGGGCCAGCAACTGGTGGACGATCACCGGGTCCACGTGGACCACATCGCCCACGTAGCCGAGGGCCTCGGAGCGGGCCTCGGCCGTGATCAGGTTGGCGTCCTCACCGGACAGGCCCACGGCCAGTGCCCCGTGGACGTTGATCGAGCTCACGATGTCCCGGTTGACTTTGCCCACCAGCACCATGCGGACCAGGTCGATGGTGTCGGCGTCGGTGACCCGGAAGCCGTCCTGGAACTCGGCCACCTTGCCCACCCGCTGCATCAGGGCCCCGATCTGGGGGCCGCCGCCGTGGACCACCACCGGCAGCATGCCCACCGAGCGCATCAGGACGATGTCCTCGGCGAAGGACGCCAGCGCCTCGCCCTCGTCGACGGCCGGCTCGCCGGGTTTGGGACTGAGCACGTTGCCCCCGTACTTGACCACCACCACCTTGCCCCAGAACCGGCGGATGTAGGGCAGCGACTCGACCAGTACCGAGGCCTTGCCGCCCGGGTCACCCTGGCCCGAGGGGGCGCCCGGCCCGGTCCCGAGGGCACTCATGAGGTGGTCCGGTTCTCGTCGATGTACCCGTGGCCGAGATCGACCCCCATCACGACGCCGTTGCCGTCGGCCAGTCCCAGCTGGCAGTGGATGTCCACCAGCGGACTCGCCATGTGCCGGGCCACGAGGGCCCGGTCGTGGTCGGCGGCGATGCCGTCCCGGCACACCGTCACCCCGCCGTAGGCGATGGCCAGCCGGTCCATCTCGAAGTCGACGCCGGCCGAGCCCAGGTCACTGGCCACCCGGCCCCAGTAGGCGTCCTCGCCGTTGACCGAGCACTTGACCAGCAACGAGTCGGCCACCTGGCGGGCGGCCCGGTGGGCCTCCCCGTCGGACCGGGCGCCGGTGACCCGGACCTGGAAGATCCGGGACGCCCCTTCGGCGTCGGCCATCATCTGGCTGCACAGCGAGGCGCAGGCCTCGGACACGGCGTCGACCACCACGTTGGGATCGGCCGACCCGGCGCGGCCCGAGGCCATCAGGACCACGGTGTCGTTGGTCGACGTACAGCCGTCCACCGACATCGAGTTGAACGAGTCCCGGACGGCGATGCGCAGCAGGTCGGCGAGCGGGCCGGGCTCGACGGCGGCATCGGTGGTCAGGAAGGCCAGCATGGTGGCCATGTCCGGCGCCAGCATGCCGGCACCCTTGGCCATGCCGGCCACGGCGAAGGTGGTGTGCTCGACCAGGACCTCCTTGCGGCCCGAGTCGGTGGTGAGGATGCCCTGGGCCGCGTCGGCGGCGGCGTCGGCGGAGTCCGACCTGGCGGCCACCAGGGTCGGGATGCCCGACTCGATCGGCGCCATGGGCAGCGGGACTCCGATGAGGCCGGTGGAACAGACCAGGATCCGGTCGTCGGCCACCCCGAGGCCCGAGGCCACGAGGGAGCACATCCGCTCGGCGTCGGCCCGTCCGCGGGCACCGGTGGCGGCGTTGGCGTTCCCACTGCTCACGACCAGGCCCGAGGTCCGGCCCCCGCTGGCCGCCAGGTGGTCGCGGCTGACCTGCACCGGAGCGGCGGCGGCCCGGTTGGAGGTGAAGGTGGCCGCCGTCGGGACCCCCTTCCCGTCGTCGGTGGCCAACAGGGCCAGGTCCAAGGCCCCGGTGGCCTTGATCCCGGCGGCCAGGCCCGAAGCCACGAACCCCTTGGGCGACGTGATGCTCACGGGTACAGCCCGGCCAGGGGGAGACCGGTGACCTCGGGGAGCCCGAGGGCGAGGTTGGCGCACTGCACGGCCTGGCCCGAGGCCCCCTTGACCAGGTTGTCGAGGGCGGCGAGGGCCACCACCCAGCCGGTGCGCGGGTCCACCCGGGCCGTGACGTGCGCGCAGTTCGAGCCACTGGTGGCCTTGGTCGACGGGGGCGCCTCGGTGACCGTCACGAAGGGCTCGCCGTCATACGCCTGGTGCAGCACGTCGAGGGCATCGTCGGTGGTCAGGGGGGCGGCGGGCCGTCCGTAGCAGGTGGCCAGGATGCCCCGCACCATCGGGGCCAGGTGGGGGGTGAACAGGACCGGGGCCCCGAGGCCCTGCTCCATCTCGGCGGTGTGCCGGTGGTCCAGGAGCCCGTAGGCCACGAAGTCGCCGTCCACCGCCCCGAAGTGGAGGTGGTCCCTGGAGGCCCGGCCGGCCCCCGAGACGCCGCTGGCGGCGTCCACGATGAGGGCCGGGGTGGGGTCGGCGGGCGGTCCCGGCGGCGCGGTGGCACCGTCGGGTCCGACCGCGGCGCCGGGTGGGGTCGGCACCGCCAGGGCGCCGGCCCGGACCAGGGGGGCCAGAGCCAGCAGGGCCGCGGTGGGATAGCACCCCGGTGCGGCGATGAGCCGGCCCCCTCGGAGGTCGTCGCGGTACAGCTCGGGGAGCCCGTAGGCGAAACGGTCCAGGAGCTCGGGAGCCGAGTGGGTCTCGCCGTACCAGGTGGGATAGAGGGACGGATCGGACAGGCGGAAGTCGGCGGCCAGATCCACCACGGCCCCCACGTTGGGGATGAGCTCGGGCACCAGCTGCTGGGACTGGCCGTGGGGCAGGGCCAGGAACACCAGATCCAGACCGTCCAACTCCCCCACCTCGGTCGGTGCGTACACGAGGGTGGGATAGGCGGCAGCCAGGGAGGGGGTGTGGTCGGCCACGGCCTGGCCGCGGTGCCCTCCGGCCGTGGCCACCACCACCTCCAGCTCGGGGTGACCGGCGCAGAGACGAAGCAGTTCGACCCCGGCGTACCCGGAGGCTCCGACGACGCCCACCTTCATGGATTCTCGCTCACACTTCGCTCCGTCGTGTCGGGACTCGGCCGGCTCCCCGATTGCAAGTATATGCATAGATTTGCATTGTTATGCAACCCCGGGACGGGCAGGTCGTCGTCCCGTCCGAGGCTCGAGCGTGGCCGGCCCGGCCCCGGATGGCCAGGGGGCCGAAGATTAGGGTGCATCCGGTGAACCGCGACGCCGCCCTGGCCGATGCCGCACCGATGTCCTACTGGCTGGACGACCCCTCCGCCCCCTCCTCCGGCCCGACCCTGGTGGGCCGGACCACCGCCGACCTGACGGTCGTGGGAGGTGGGTACACGGGACTGTGGACGGCGTTGTCGGCCAAGGCCGCCCGTCCCGGGCTCGACGTGGTCCTCCTCGAAGCCGACCGATGCGGTTGGGCGGCATCGGGAAGGAACGGCGGCTTCTGTGCCGCCAGCCTGACCCACGGGCTGGGCAACGGCGTCGAACGCTTCCCGGACGAGATCGACACCTTGGAGCGGCTCGGCCGCGAGAACCTCGACGGGATCGAAGCCGCGCTTGAGCGCTGGTCGATCGAGTGCGGGTTCGAACGGACCGGCGAGCTGTCCGTGGCCACCGAGCCGCATCAGGCGGAGGCACTCGTCGAGTCCGCCGACCAGGCGGTCCGGCACGGCCATCAACTCACCCTTCTGGACCGCGACCAGATGCAGGCCGAGGTGCACTCCCCCACCTACCTGGCCGGCCTGTGGGACCGGGACGGGTGCGCGTTGGTCAACCCGGCCCGACTGGCCTGGGGTCTGCGCAGGGCATGCGAGTCCGCCGGGGTGCAGGTATTCGAACACAGCCCGGTGGACCGGCTGGAGCTGGAGGACCAACCGGGAAGGAGCGCGGTAGTCCTCCGCACAAGCCACGGGACGGTGCGCTCGTCCACGGTCGCCCTGGGCACCAACGCCTACCCGCCCTTGGTGCGCCGGCTGCGCCGCTATGTCGTCCCCGTCTACGACTACGTCCTGATGAGCGAGCCCCTGAGCCCCGGCCAGCGCGCCGCCGTCGGCTGGTCACGCCGTCAGGGCATCGGTGGAAGTGGGAACCAGTTCCTGTACTACCGGCTGACTGCCGACGATCGGATCCTCTTCGGGGGGTACGACGCCGTCTACCACTTCGGGAACAGGATGGGGCCCTCCCTCGAGCAACGCGGGTCCACGTTCCTCACCCTGGCCCAGCTCTTCGTGGCTACGTTCCCACAGCTCGAGGACGTCCGGTTCACCCACTCCTGGGCGGGCGCCATCGACACCTGCTCCCGCTTCTGCGCGTTCTTCGACCGCTCCCACGACGGACGGGTGGTGTCGGCGACCGGCTACACCGGGTTGGGGGTCGGGGCGTCCCGCTTCGGCGCCCAGGTGATGCTGGATCTGCTCTCCGGGGAGCAGACCGAGCTGACGCGCCTCCAGTTCGTCCGAAAGAAGCCGCTCCCCTTCCCGCCCGAGCCCCTTCGCTCGGCCGGCATCGGGCTGACCCGTTGGTCGATGGCCCGAGCTGACGGGCGCGAGGGTCGGCGCAATCTCTGGCTCCGGGCGTTGGACCGGCTGGGTATGGGCTTCGACTCCTGATGGGGGCGCGGCGCGCCTTCCACCCTCGGGCCGCGTCGGGACGCGTCGGACCCCATGGACAACCGTGAATCGTGGCCGTTGGCCGGCCGATCTCGTCGTTTCACCGGGGCCGGCCCAGGAGGCCCCCGGCCCCGCCTCACTCCCGGGGCGGCGGTCGCTGGCTGCCGTGGTTGCGCATCCGGTTGTGGGTGCCGCACAGCAGGCGCCCGTTCTCCTGGGTGGTGGGTCCGCCCTCGGCGAAGGGCTGGAGGTGGTCCACCTGGCACCGGGAGGCGGGGACGGCGCAGCGGGGGTGGCAGCACTCCCGGTCCCGGACCTCGATGGCCCGCCGGGTGGCCCCGGTGAAGCACCGGTGGGTCGGCGGGCACTCCACCCGGGTGACCGGGGCGAAGACGGCCTCGGCGAACTCGGCGGCGGCCACCGTCCGGCACCGGGCGGTGGCCCCGATCCCGACCGTGCCGTCCGACCGGTACTCGGCCCGCTCGAGGTCGGCCCCGGGCAGCCAGGGCAGGAGCGAGCCGGGGGGGACCACGGTCCCGTCCTCCAGCTGGCAGATCCTCCCGTGCAGGGTCTCGTAGCCCACCAGCACGGTGAACAGGGGGGCGGGCCGCCGGCCGTCCGGGGGGCGGTCCTCGAGCGGGCGGCCATCTCGACGAAGGCGTCGGCCCGGCGCTGGGCCGGGGTGCGGTCCAGGTCGGCGACGGTCGGCTCCCGTCCGAGCCGGGCCCGGGCTTCGGCCCAGTCGTCGGCGAAGAGCATCGTGTCCAGGCGGTGGAGCTCGTTGCCCACCGTGGCCCCCGAGACCGGGTCGAGGGTCAGCTGCCCCAGCCACCGGCCGTGCACGCTCCGGACCAGGTAGGCGTCCCTCCGGGTCCGGCGGTCCTCGGCGGCCTGGTCGGTGCCGTCGGGGTCGGCCAGCTGCTTCCAGTACCCGACCAGGCGGACGAACTCCTCGTGGGTCCGCCGGCACCCCTCGCCCACCAGGTAGTGCTCGTCCTGTTCGAGGTGCGGGCCGGTGGGCCCCGTCCGGAGGGGGGCCAGCACGTCCACGTGGTCCCCGGTGAGCTCGCCCCGCTCCCAGGCCCGGGCCGCCTCGGGCAGGCGGGCGAGGGCCCGGCCCCGGCGGACCTGGGCCCGGGCCGCCCGCTCGGACAGCCGGGCCTCGGCCTGCAGCCAGGCGGTGGCCGACCTCGCCCCCGACAGCGACCAGCCGCCCCCGGCGTCGAAGGCGGCCACGGCCCGGGCCACGAAGGCACCCAGCCGGGCCTGCTGGCCGAGGAGGCCGGCCAGGGTCTCCGGATCGCCTCCGGCCTCCGGACCGGCGGCGAACAGCCGGTCGACCGCCGCCTCCAGATCGTCGAGCACCGGGTCGGGAGCCACGAGGACAGTCAACACCGGGGGTGTGACAGGACCGGGACCACCTACGCCTGCGGAGGGCACCGCAGGAACCGGATCAGCGCAGCGAGGCCTGGTGCTCCCCGGCCACGGCCTCGATGCATCCCGCCCGGAGCACCCCGACCTCCTCATCGGTCAGGGTTCGGTCGAGGGCGCAGAAGCGCAGGTGGAAGGCGAGGCTCCGCGCACCCTCGGCGAGCGAGGCGCCCCGGTACACGTCGAACAGCTCGACCGACTCCAGGAGATCGCCCCCGGCATCGCGCAGTGTGCGCTCCACCGACCCGGCGGGAACCTCGTCCCGCACGACGAAGGCCAGGTCGACGTCGGACGACGGGAACCGGCTGAGGGGACGTGAGCGCTCGGACAGACGGGCGATCCGCTGCCGGTCGAGCAGGACCCCGAGGTCGAGGTCGAGCCATCCGACCCGCCGGGGTCGTCCGTCGGTGCCGAGCAGGTCGAATCGGCCGACCACGGTCGGGTCGAGCTCGCCGACCACCCCTACCACCACCGGGCCGGCCCGGTCCGATCCGTCCGGATCCGAATGGACCCCGCCGAGCACGGCGGACGACCGGTACCGGTGGGCGGCCGGCGCCACCGGCCCGGCGACACCGAGGTCGGCCAACGACCACGATGCCAGCCCGAGGGCCTCGGCGATGGTCCGCCAGGCGGCCACCGCCGTCCAGGCGTCGTCCCCTTCGGCAGCCAGGACGGCGCTCAGGCGCTCGGACGACTCGGCCGACCCACTGTCCGTCGCCGGGCCGCGGCGCCGGAAGACCGATCCCACCTCGAAGAGACGCACGCCGCGCTGGCGTCGGTCGACGTTGTAGCGCACCGAACGCACCAGCCCTGCGACCATCGATGACCGGAGGTACCGCTCCACTTCGACCAGTGGATTGGTGACCTCGACGTACGGCCCCTCGTCGCCTGCGGCCTCTTGGTCGCCCTCCGAGACGAACGTGGCCGTCCAGGCCTCGCTGGCCCCCAGGCCGCAGAGGACCTCCTTCAGCAGCCGGCGCTCCCTCTGGCGGTCGGTGAGCCGGCCGGGCTGGGGCCACGAGGGCATGCGACGGGCGATGCGGACATAGCCGTAGGTGCGGGCCACCTCCTCGGCGATGTCGGCCTCCCCCATCGGGGCGGGGCGGATGTCCGGGCGGAAGGTGGGCACGGTGACCTGCAGGGCGTCGTGGCCGTCGGCGTCACCCGGGGCGTCGCCGTCGGCAGTGACGCCGTCCGGTGCCGGGCCGTCGCCCGAACCGGACGCCGTCGCCACGATGCCCAGCGGGCCCAGCAGGCCGGCCACCTCCGGGGCGGTGAACGACGTGCCCAGCAGGGCGTTGATCCGGGCCGGGCGGACGGCCAGCACCACCGGCTCCGGGAGCTCCCCGACGACGTCGATCACCCCGTCGGCCACCGCCAGGGACGGGCCGGCCGTCAGGGCCAGCAGCTCGCAGAAGCGGTCGGCGGCGCGATCGATACCGGCCGGGTCGCAGCCGCGCTCGAAACGGGCGGAGGCCTCCGTGCGAAGGGCCAGACGCTTGGAGGTGCGGGCGATGGCCATCGGGACGAAGTAGGCCGTCTCGAGCAGGACCCGGGTCGTGCCGTCATCGATCTCCGAGGAGGCGCCGCCCATGACCCCGCCGATGCCGACCGGCGCCCCCTGAGCGTCGCAGATGAGGCAGTCCTGGCCGGTGTCACCGAGGCCGGGGCCCGGCCGACCCAAGGTGCGCTCGATGCCGTCGAGGGTGGTCACGGTCTCCCCGGGTCGGGCCCGGCGGACCAACAGGCCGTGGCCGGGCAGGCGGTCGAGGTCGTAGGGGTGGGTGGGCTGGCCCAACTCGAGCATGACGTAGTTGGAGGCGTCGACCACGTTGTTGATGGGCCGCATGCCGGCCAGCACCAGCCGTCGGGCCAACCACTCCGGAGACAGCCCCACCTCGACGCCGGTCAGGACCCGGGCGGTGAAGCGGGGGCAGAGCTCGAGGTCGTCCACCGTGACGGTGGCCAGGTCGGTGACGGCCCCGCCGGGTCCGGCCGGGCCCCCACCCACCTGGGACGGCTCCGGAACGGCGAAGGGCAGGCCCAGCCGGGCGGCCAGGTCCCGGGCGACGCCGGCGATGCTCCAGGCGTCGGGCCGGTTGGCCTCGACGGCCACGTCGAACACCACGTCGGGTTCGAGCCCGAGGGCCCCGGCCAACCCCACTCCCGGGGCGGCCCCCTCCACATCGTTGAGCCGGAGGATCCCTTCGTGGTCCTCGGAGAGACGGAGCTCCCGACCGGAGCACAGCATCCCGTTGGAGACGACGCCCTTCATCTTGCGCTTGGCGATGGCAAAGCCACCGGGAAGCACCGCCCCGACCGGGGCCAGGGGCACCAGATCGCCGATCTCGAAGTTCCAGGCCCCGCAGACCACCTCGACCGGAGCGGTGCCGTCGTGGACCACCACCCGACGGATCCGGTCGGCCCCCTCGATGGGGGCGAGCTCGTCGACGCGGGCCACCACGACGTCGGCCAGGCCCTCGCCGATCTGCTCGATGCCCTCGACCACCAGGCCCAGGTCGTCCAGGACGGCGGCCAGATCGGCGGGGTCCCCCTCGAAGGGGGCGAAGTCACAAAGCCAAGAAAGCGGTACGCGCACGACGGTCCTCTCAGGCTGCTCGCATCAGACCTGCGTCACACCCACATCAGAACTGACGGAGGAAGCGGAGGTCGTTGTCGGTCAGGACCCGCATGTCGGCGATCTGGTGCCGCATCTGGGCGCACCGGTCGATGCCGAAGCCGAAGGCGAACCCAGACCAGCGGTCGGGATCGATGCTCACGGCGTCGAAGACCGCGGGGTCGACCATGCCGCACCCGCCGAGCTCGATCCAGCCGGTCTGCGAGCACGTCTGGCAGCCCGAGCCGAGGCAGATGGAGCAGGTCACCTCGAACTCCGCCGAAGGCTCGGTGAACGGGAAGTAGGCCGGCCGGAGGCGGGAGTGGATATCCGGGCCGAAGTACGCGGTGGTGAACACCTCGATGGTCCCGGCCAGGTCGGCGAAGGTGATGCCCTCGTCGACCACCAGGCCCTCGATCTGGTGGAAGACGGGTAGGTGGCGGGCGTCGGGCGTGTCGCGCCGGTAGCAACGACCGGGCATGACGGCATGGATGGGCAGGAGGTCCCCGGCGACGGCCCGCTCCATCAGGTGGATCTGCACCGGCGACGTGTGCGTGCGCAGCAGGGTCGACTCGGGGGCGCCCAGGTCGAGGTAGAAGGTGTCCCACATGCCGCGGGCCGGATGGGCCGGTGGGATGTTCAGGGCCCCGAAGTTGTACCAGTCGGTCTCGATCTCCGGGCCTTCGGCCACCTCGAAGCCCATCCCCACGAAGACGTCCTCCAGGGCGGTCTGCGTCCGGGTCACCAGGTTCACATGACCGCGGGCCACGGGTGGAGCCACCGAGCCGGGCAGGAACTCGGTGAGGTCGATCCGGCCCTCGGCCATCTCGTGGGCCAGTTCGGTGGCGGCGATCTCCGCCCGACGGGACTCGAGCAGTGCGTCGACGGTGGCGCGGGCCTCGTGCAGCGCTCGGCCCAGCTCCTTGCGGGACTCGGGCTCCAGCGAGCCCAGCTGCCGCCCGGCCCGGGCCAGTGCCGACTTCTTGCCGGCCACCGAGGCCGCCACCTCCCGGATCTCCTCGGTGGAGCCGGCGGCGGCGATCGCCGCACGGGCCCGCTGCACCAGCGCGTCGATCTCGGCGGGCTCAACCATGCCCGCTCCCCGGGCCGTCCGACCCGGAGGGTATGGCCGGACCGGCTCCGCTTCCGGTCTGTTCCCCGGGGACCCCGGGCGGTACGTCCATCCCGGAGATCGTAGAGCGGGGGGACGGTCGATCCGTGGTTGGCTCGCCGGCCCCGTCACCGGTGCGTCGCTGACGCAAGGCCTCGAAGCACAGCACGGAGGCCGAGACGCCGACGTTGAGCGATTCGGCGTGCCCGACCATGGGGATGGAGACCCGCTGGTCCAGTCCGTCCATCAGGGCGTCGTCCAGTCCGGAGGCCTCGTTGCCGAACACGAGGGCCACGCGCTGCCGCCAATCGAAGTCGGCGTAGTCGACCCCTCCTCGCACCGCGGTTCCCACCGTCATGAACTCCCATCCCTTCAACAACTCGACGACATCCCCGGCCGGGCCCCCCGAGACCACCGGTACATGGAAGATCGATCCCGCCGAGGCCCGCACCGTCTTGGGGTTGGTGGGGTCGACCGACCCGTCACAGTGGATCACCGCACCGACTCCGGCGGCGTCAGCGGTGCGGATCATGGTCCCGGCGTTACCCGGGTCCCGCACATCGACCAGGACCATCACCATCGACAGGTCCCGGACCACCTCGGCGGGCGCCGGCGCGAAGCCCACCACGGCCAGGACCGGCTGGGGATGGACCGTGTCGGCCACCCGTTCGACGACCCCGGGCAACAGATCGAAGACCCGGATCCCCGAGGCGAAGGACCGGTCGACCACGGCAGCCACGCCCTGATTGGCCCGGCCTTCGGGGGCCACGTAGACCGACTCGACCACCGCTCCGGCGTCCAGGGCCACCGAGAGCAGTTCAGGTCCCTCGACGACCAGGGCGGCCTCCGCGCTCCGAAGGCTCCGCTTGCGGAGGAGCTGTCGGAGCCGGCGGACCCGCTGGTGGGAGTAGGCCAGTCCGATCTGACTCAGGACCCGGTTTCGGCACCCGCCGGCGCCGTGGCCAGCGCCTCGTTGGCCACCTGGACCAGGGAGGCGAAGGCCTCCGGCTCGGTGACCGCGAGATCGGCGAGCACCTTGCGGTCGACCTCCACGTCCGCCCGGTGGAGGCCGGCGATAAATCGGCTGTAGCTGGTCCCGTGCAGTCGGGCGGCGGCGTTGATCCGCTGGATCCACAGCTGCCGGAAGTCACCCTTGCGGGCCCGACGGTCCCGGTAGGCGTACTGCATCGAATGCATGACCTGCTCGTTGGCGGCGCGGAAGGAACGGCTCTTGTTGCCGTAGTAGCCCTGCGCCTGCTCGAGCACGGCACGGTGATGCTTCTTGGCGTGGACGGCGCCTTTGACTCGGGCCATGGGGAACTCCTTTTCCTAGGGGCCTGATCGAACGGGGATCGGGGGTGGGTGGTCGGCGACGAGTCGCCTGGTGGGTGGGGAACGGCGGGCGGCACCCGGGGCCGTGACGACCACTCCGGGCTGTCGCACCGGAAGTACAGGATGTGCGCGTCAGTGGGTGTGGGTCGTGCCGGCGCGGCCTGGAGCCGGTGGGCAGCGGCCGCGGCAGCTACATCCCGAGCATCCGCTTGACCTGACGGGCGTCACCCGGTGACAGGTCGGTCTCGCGTCCGAGGCGGCGCTTCCGCACACTCGACTTCTTCTCGAGGAGGTGGGAACGGAACGCCTTCCGACGGCGCAGGCGACCGGAGCCGGTCACCTTGATGCGCTTGCGCGCCCCCGTGTCGGTCTTCATCTTCGGCATGGCGTCAACCCTCTCCTTCACTCGACTCGTGGGCCGGGGATGCGTCCCCGGCCTCCTCTGGTGGTGCAGCGACCGTCGGGTCACCGCCCTCTGGTGCCGACGGGGCCGGCAGCCGCCGCTGGTCGCCACCGGTCTCGCCGCTGCTGCTGTCGGCGCCGCCGGTGCACCGGACCTCGCCTCGGACCCGTTGCTGTGGCCCGGGTCCTTCGACGCCGCCGACTGCTTGGCCCGCTTGTCCGGTGCCAGCACCATGACCATGTTCCTCCCATCCAGGCGGGGCACGGACTCCGACTTGCCCATCCCCTCCATCTGGTCGGCGATGCGGTCCAGGATCTTCTTGCCCAGTTCGGGGTGGAAGACCTCCCGGCCCCGGAACATGATCGTGATCTTGACCTTGTGCCCCTCCTCGAGGAACTTGGCCACCTGCCGGGTCTTGGTATCGAAGTCGCCGTCGCCGATCTTCGGCCGGTACTTCATCTCCTTGATCCCTACGTGGACCGCCTTGCGTCGCGACTCCTTGGCCCGCTGGGCCGCGTCGAACTTGAACTTCCCATAGTCCATGATCCGGCAGACCGGTGGGTTGGCTCCCGGTGCCACCTCGACGAGGTCGAGGTCGAGGTCCCGGGCGATGGCCAGGGCCTCCGGCAACAGCTTGATCCCGAGCTGCTCTCCATCGGGGTCGACGAGGCGTACCTCTCGGGCCCGGATGCGGTCGTTGATGCGAGGCTCATTGGTGGTGATGGTGGCGGCTATTCGACTTCACTCCCTGTCTTCGGGTCACGGACTTCCCGTGGCCGATGAAAAAGGAGCGGAGCCACCACCGACCAGTGGCGACCGCAGTCGCCGACCGGTCCCATGGACCCGGCGCACAGGCGTGCGTTGCATCGTGGAGACTGCATCGTGGCCGGGTGGGGGTTTCGAACTTCGAGACCCCGCTTCCTCGTCTATCAGTGCTTTAGGCTACCAGTCGTGAGCTCACTGTGGACACCTGATGGCGAACGACCGGTCGGCAGACCCACTGACGGGGGTGCCGGCGGGTCATCCGACCGGCCCGGGACCCCGCCGGCGGGACCCGGTGGAGGCGGTGGCGGGCCCACCGAGTTGAGCGAGGAGGAGCTGGCCGAACAGGTGGCGGCCATGCGGGCCGAACTGGCCAATTCGCCGGTGGAGGTGGTGGTGGCCAACCACTGCTATGGGCTGTTCGAGCTGGCGGCGGTGTACCTGTCCCAGCAGCCTCCGCTGCTCAGCCAGGCCCGGCTGGCCATCGATGCGCTGGCCAGCCTGGTCACCGGGCTCGAGGGACGGCTGGGTGAGGCCGAGGAGCCCCTGAAGGACGGCCTGAGCCAGCTCCGGCTGGCCTACGTGCAGATCGACGGCGCCCAGCGGGCCGGGGCCGAGGCGGCCTCGGCGGTGGGTGTCAACGGGGAGTCGACGGGCGGGGAGTCGACCGGCCGGGGCACCCACCGCGGACCCACGGCCGGCCGGCGACACTCCGACTGACGGCGACGGGTGAGCGGGGGCATCGAGGAGCCTCCTCGCCCCGGGCCGCCGCCGGCCCTGCCCGCCGAGTCCGGGGACCCGGGTGCCGGACCGCCCGCCGGCCGGGCCCCCACCGGACCCATCGACGCCTCCCGGGTGCGGAGCTTCATCGGGCTGTCCATCGGCCTGGTCGGTCCCCGGGCCAATCTGGCCGTCTCGGGGGTCGTGATCACCCTCTTCGTCCAGCAGCGGGCCTCCGGGGCCCTGGCGGTGACCTTCGCCCTCACCGCCAACCGACTCCTCAGCTGGTTGACCTACCCGGTGGCCGGGCGCCTGAGCGACCGCACGAAGAGCAGGGTGGGCCGGAGGACCCCCTATATGGCGGGCAGCCTCATCCTGATGGGCGCGGCCACCTGGATGTTCACCGTGGTCCAGGGTTACTGGCTGTTGGTGCTGTTCATCGTCATCGCCAGGCAGGCGGCGGCGGTGTTCACGCTGACCAACGTGGCCGTGGTCCCCGAGGTGTTCGGACGGAGCCGGTGGATCAAGGCGCTGCTCCTGACCACTGTGCTCGGCACGCTGGCCAGCCTGCTCATCAAGGGCACCGTGATCGCCACCTGGAAGCAGAACGACCCGGCCACCTGGAACCTCCCGTTCCAGATTGCCGCGCTGATCATGGTGGGAGTGGGGATCACCGTCCTGGTCCTGGTCCGGGAGGCTCCGGCGGCCAGCTTCGGGGCCGAGACCGACCGCCAACAGCGGGCCCGACCGACGCGAGACGAGCTCCGGGACATCCTGGCCGGCCCCAACGCCAAAGTGCTGGTGGCCGGCTCGCTCCTCTTCTGGGCCGGGGTGGGCTCCACGGCGTACGTGGCCATCCTGTTCTTCCAGCGGGTCCTCCACGCCGGCGCCAGCGCCCAGACCATCGCCGGTTTCGTGACCGGGCTGCCCGTCTTCTTCATCGGCATCGGCCTCGGCGTCCCGCTGAGTCGACGCCTCTCCCCGATGCAGCTCGCCGTCGGGGCCCCACTGATCGGTGCCCTCCTGGCCGGCGTGCAGTACTTCGACACCCACCTGTGGCAGGCCGTGGTGCTGAGCTATATCGGGGCGCCGTTCATCGGGGCGTACATCATCGTGCTGGCCCCCCTCCTGCTCCAGCTGCTGCCGAGGGCCGGGGGGCTGGGTGAGCGGCTCGGGGTGCTGCTGGCGCCGTTCAACCTGTGCAGCGTGATCCTGGCCTACATCGCCGCCGTGGTCATCGACGCCACCGGCAACTACCGGCTCATCTGGGTCTTCCCGGCGGCCACCGGCCTGGCCCACGCCATCGTCAACTGCTGGCTGAAGTTCCCGACCAAAGCCGCTTCGGGCGGAGACATGGTGGGCCGCCTGTGGGAGTGGAGCGTGGTGCAGGCCGAGTCCATGGCCGAGACGGGCATCGTCACCGGTCTGCTGGCCGCGCCCCTGCTCGGCGTGGTCACCAAGGAGGACGCCGACAGCGCGGTGGTGATCGACATGGCGCGAAACATCCTCGGCAACCCCTACGCCGAGGACGACACGGAACGGACCCCCCCATCGGGCGCCGAGGGCGGGGAGGAAGAGGCTCAGTCGCCCTCGGACGGAGGTGGTGTCCTCGGCGTCACCGGTGTGCGCCAGGTGGGCGGCGGTCCGGACGCGGGCCTGGGCATGGGCGACCAGAAGTCGGGATGGGGTGCGCCCACCGGCGTGGACGCCGCCGAGGTCTCGGCAGCCGACGGCGGTTCCGGGGGTGATGACGGCGGCGATGGGTCGGACACGGCCGGTGGTGGGTCGGACACGGCCGTGGCGGTGGGTCGGACACGGCCGGTGCGACACCGTGGGTCGGACACGGCCGGTGGGGGCGACACCGCCAGGGACGAGACGGTCGGCGGGGTGCCCAGCGGCGGGGTGACGTCCGCGCCCTCGACCGCAGCGTCCTCGGCTCCGGCACCGGTCCCCTCGCTCCCGTCCGGTCCCTGGGACGACGCCGACGCGTCGACCGACACGGGCTCGGGCGCCGGCTCGGGCTCCCACGAGGACACGGGGCTCGAAACGCGCGCCGCGGACGAGTCGGGCACGACCCCCGACCCGGAGGGCCCGGCGTCCTGAGTGCCCGCCCACCCGGTCCCGGCGTCCGGAACGCCGTGGCCGACGACTCGGCGGTCGTCGTCTCCACCGAGCGGCCAACTGCTCGGTGACACGGTGTCCTCGGTCGTGAAGCCCGCCGACGCTGACGCCGGGCCGCCCACCGTCGGGCCACCCGACGCCGGGCCACCCTCCACCGGCGCACGCTTCGCCGGGGCGGGCGCTCTGGTCTGGGCATGGCGCTCGAGCTCCCGACGGAGGGCCTCCCGGCCGGGCAGCTCGAAAGGGCCGTCGTGGCCCGGCTCGTCGTGGGCCGCCGGTGTCGGCGGTGTCGGCGGGGCGGCCGGGCCCGGAGGCGGTCCGTCGTCGACCGGCCCCCCGGCGCCCTCCTCAGCGACCAGGGTGGCCCCGGGGTGGGGTACCCCGGGCAGCGGGCGGACCGATCGGGCCTCGAGACGACCCAGGCGACCGGCCACCACCTCGAAGGCCACCACCGTCCCCACGTCGATGCGGCGGGACCCGTCGGTGATGGCCGTGCAGTGGAAGTCGATCCGCTGGCCGACGCCGTAGTGGATGACACCCAGGCCCCTCGGCTCGTCGAACTCGGCGACATCGCCGACCAGGGGGGCCTGCCCGGCCGGCACCAGTCCGGACGGACCTTGCCAGAGGGTGGACTCGGACACCATGGCTCAGTGGACGATCTTGGACAGGGCCAGTTCGATGATGTCGGTGGCCCCCCGGTCCTTGAGCGCGGGGATCAGCACGTTGATCTCCGACTTGGGCACCACGGTCTCCACCGCGAAGCCCCCCCCACCGAAGAGCTCGGAGACGGTGGGCGACCGCAGCGAGGGCAGGACCTCGATGACCCCGGGCAGCTGCTCGGCCGGGACGTTGAGCTTGACCAGCACCTTGCCCCGCGCCTCGAGCGCCCCCTGCAGCAGGGTCAGCAGCTGCTCCATGGCGTGGCGCTTGCCGGTGTCTGCCGCGGCGATCGGATTGGCGATCAGCTCGGTGTGGGACACCAGCAGGGTCTCCACGATCTTGAGCCCGGCGGCCCGGAGGGCCCGGCCGGTTTCGGTGATCTCCACCACGCAGTCGGCGATGTCGGGCACCTTGGCCTCGGTGGCGCCGTAGGACAGGCTGACCTCGGCCTTCACCCCGTGGCGCTGGAGGTACCGACCGGTGAGCTCGGGGTACTCGGTGGAGACCCGCACCGCGCCGCCGGGGCCGGTGCCGGCCCGGGCCAGATCGGACACGCACGAGACCTCCGAGCCGGTGGGCACGGCCAGGACCACACGGATGGGGTTGGCCGTGGTCTTGGAGTACGGGAGGACGCCGAGCGAGGTCACCGCGCTCCCCCGCTCTTCGATCCAGTCGCGGCCGGTGATGCCCACGTCGAACAGGCCGTCGGCCACGTACAGGGGGATCTCCTGCGGGCGCAGGATGCGCACCTCGGCCACCCGGGGATCGTCGATGGTGGCCCGGTAGTCGACCTCCGAGGACCGGGTCACGCCCAGATCGGCCGCCGCGAACAGTTCGAGGGTGGCCCGCTCGAGCGAGCCCTTGGGGAGGACCAGCCGCAACATCAGCGCCTCCCGACGGAGAATCCCACCCGGGTCCCCGCCGACAGCCCGGACACCGCGGCCAGCGCCGCCACCGTGGCCAGTCCGGTCTCGGCCGCCTCGCGGCCCTTGTTGGTCCGGTCGGGCTCGGAGCGGGCCAGCGCCTGGTCCACCGTGTCGGTGGTGAGGACCCCGAAGACCACCGGGATGCCGGTGTCGAGCTGGACCCGCTGCAGGCCGGAGGCGCACTGTCCGGCCACGAAGTCGTAGTGGCCGGTGTCGCCCCGGATGACCGCGCCGAGACAGATCACCGCGTCCACCGACTCCGAGGCGGCCAGCTTCTGGGCCACCACCGGCAGCTCGAAGGCACCGGGGGCCCAGACCACCACGGTCCGGCCCAGGTCGCAGCCGGCCTCGTCCAGGGCGTCGAGGGCCCCGGTCAGGAGCCGGTCGGTGATCCCGCCGTTGAACTCGGCACAGGCCAGGCCCACCCGCACCTCCCGACGCGGCAGGTCCTGTCGGGCCAGGGCCGTCCCGTCGATCGACGTGCCCACCCGGGCGGCGGCCCGGCCCTTGGCATCGTCGGGGAGGAGGGTGAGGTCAGAGGACGTCATCGAGGCCCTCGAGGAGGTGGCCCATCCGTTCCCGCTTGGTCCGCAGGTACTCGATGTTCTCCGGGGTCGGGGTGGGCTGGATGTTGACCCGTTCCACGATGTCGAGTCCGAAGCCCTCGAGACCTCCGTACTTGGTGGGGTTGTTGGTCATGAGGCGCATGGTGGTGATCCCGAGGTCGACCAGGATCTGGGCCCCGATCCCGTACTCACGGGAGTCGGCGGGCAGGCCCAGCTCCAGGTTGGCGTCGACCGTGTCGTAGCCCTCCTCCTGCAGGTTGTAGGCCCGCAGCTTGTGGGCCAGTCCGATGCCTCGCCCCTCGTGGCCGCGGAGGTAGACGATGACGCCGCTGCCGTTGTCGTTGATGGCCGACATCGCCCCGTGCAGCTGTGGACCGCAGTCGCACCGGACCGACCCGAACACGTCACCGGTGAGGCACTCGCTGTGCACCCGGACCAGGACGTTCTCGCGCCCGGCCACGTCCCCTTTGACCAGCGCCACGTGGTGCTCGCCGTCCAGCACCGACTCGTAGGCGTAGACCGTGAACTCCCCGAAGTCGGTCGGCACCCGGGCATCGGCGATCCGACGGACCAGCTTGTCCTTGTGGCGCCGGTAGCGGATGAGGTCGGCGATGGAGATCAGGTGGAGGCCGTACTTCTCGGCGAACCGGGTGAGCTCGGGCAGTCGGGCCATTCCCGTCTTGTCCTCGCTGACCACCTCGCACAGCACGCCCACCGGGGACATGCCGGCCGCCCGGGCCAGGTCCACGGCGGCCTCGGTGTGGCCCGCCCGCTTGAGCACGCCACCGGGACGGTACCGGAGGGGGAAGATGTGGCCGGGCCGGTTGAGGTCGGTGGGGCGGATGTGGGGGTCGGCCAGGGCCTTGATGGTGGCCGCCCGGTCGGCGGCCGAGATGCCGGTCGAGGTCCCGTGCCGGTAGTCGACGCTGACGGTGAAGGCGGTTCGCTGGACCTCGGTGTTGGAGGTGACCATCAGCGGGAGGTCGAGGTGCTCCACCCGCTCGGGCGTAAGGGGCACGCAGATCAGGCCGGAGGTGTGGGCCAGGAAGAAGGCGATCTTCTCGGGAGTGACGGCGTCAGCCGCCATGATCAGGTCGCCCTCGTTCTCGCGGTCCTCGTCGTCGACCACCACGACGATCTCCCCGCGGCCCACCGCCGCAATGGCATCCTCGACTGCAGAAAAGGGCATCGACCCTTGGTCTCCCTCTGTTCGGTGCGCCGGACCCGGTCCGGTGTCCGGCGCAGTGTTGGTGTCCGATGGCTAGCGGTGGCGGCACGGATCCGTGACACCGGTCCTCTTCTAGTGTCGGCCGGCTACGGGCCGGCCTTAGGCATTTTCCGGGTCGGGCACCCGGTCCTCAGGCGCCGAGGGCAGACAATTCGACCCGGAGATCGTCCCCCAGGCTAGTCACCGACTGCAGTCGGCCCCGCCACAGACCGTCGATCGAGGACACGCCCGGGCCGTCGAACAGGGGCCGGGCGTCCCCGCCCCCGAACAGGGCCGGGGCCAGGTACAGAACGTAGCGGTCCACCAGTCCGGCCTGATGGAAGGCGTGGGCCACCGTGGCGCCCCCCTCCACCAACACCTGCAGCACTCCCCGGCGGCCCAGGTCGTCGAGGACCTCGCCCGGCGGTCCGCCGAGCTCCAGGGCCGGCGCGGCGGCGGCACCCGGCGGGACCGACCCCAGCACCACCCGGAGCGGCTGGTCGTCGGGACCCCGGAACCAGGGGTCACCGGGGGGCAGACGGACGGTCAAGGCGGGGTCGTCGGCCCGGACCGTCCCCGATCCCACCAGGATGGCGTCGCACTGGGCCCGGAGGCGGTGGGCGTCGGCCCGGGCCTCCTCACCCGTGATCCACCGGCTGGTGCCGTCGGGGGCGGCCGTGCCACCGTCCAGGGAGGCGGCCAGCTTGAGCACCACCCACGGTCGGCCGGTGCGGCGGTGCTTCAGGTACGGCGCCAGCTGTGCCCGGACGTCGTCCTCCCCCACCCCCACCTCGACCTCCAGGCCGGCCGAGCGCAGGGCGGCGATACCGGCCCCGTCGACCCGGGCGTCGGGATCGGCGAGCGCCACCACCACCCGCCGGATGCCGGCGGCCACGATGGCCTCGGTGCAGGGCGGGGTCCGGCCGTGGTGCGAACACGGCTCGAGGGTGACGTAGAGGGTGGCTCCCTCGGCGGCGGCACCGGCGGCCCGCAGGGCGGCGATCTCGGCGTGGGGACCGCCCGGGGGTGCGGTGGCCCCCTCGAAGGCCGACGACCCGGCCGGGGTCGGCGCCCCGACCACGACGGCACCCACCCAGGGATTGGGTGAGGTGCGTCCGCGGACCGACCCGGCCACGGCCGCGGCGCGGGCCATCCACTCGGCGTCGCTCCGCCCGGCGGCATCCGCCGGGTGGCTCCGACGGATCAGGACGGATCGCCCGCCAGGGAGCCGGCCGCGGCGCGCAGGATGTCCTCCGTGGCGGCCAGGGGGTGGGCCCGACCGAACACCGCCGAACCGGCCACGAACACATTGGCCCCCGACCGGGCCGCCTCGACCACGGTGTCCTGGTCGATTCCCCCGTCGACCTCCACGTCGAGGGGGAGGCCCCGCTGGACGGCCGCCGAGCGGACCTGCGCGACCTTGGGCATGACGTCGGCGATGAAGGACTGACCCCCGAAGCCGGGGAAGACGGTCATGCACAGGACCAGGTCGACCTGGTCGAGGTAGGGCTCGAGGGCCTCGAACGGCGTGTCGGGATTGGCGGCCAGCCCGACCCGCAGGCCCAGCTCCCGCATCTGGGCGATGTGCTCGGCGGTGTTCCCCACCTCGACGTGGACGGTGCACCCGTCCGAGCCGGCATCGCGGAACGCCTCCAGGAAGTTGCCCGGGTCGGTGATCATCAGGTGGGTGTCGAAGAACAGGTCGGTGTGCTCCCGCAGGGAGGCCACCACCGG
Source organism: uncultured Acidimicrobiaceae bacterium (assembly GCA_963812525.1). Classification (GTDB taxonomy): domain Bacteria; phylum Actinomycetota; class Acidimicrobiia; order Acidimicrobiales; family RAAP-2; genus Bog-756. The sequence goes on along the minus strand of CAWEVL010000011.1, from coordinate 366,554 downwards.
CGGCCCGATGGTCAGGTTGGGGACGAAGTGCCCGTCCATGACATCGACATGGAGCCAGGCGGTCCCGGGTGCCACCGAGTCGACCGCCTCGGACAGGCTGCCGAAGTCGGCCGACAGGATCGACGGGGCCACTCGCAGCTTCGGTCGTGCGGGGGGGGTCGGCATCGCCCGTGAGCCTACCGGTGGGTCACTCCGGATCACCGGCCCAGGAGCTCGTCGGAACGGGGGCGGACGCCGCGGATCCACTCGGCGGCGGTCATGGGCCGCCTCCCCTCCGGCTGCACGGTGACCAGGCGGAGCCGGGAGCCGCCGGCGGCCGCCACGTCGGTGCCGTCCAGCGCCCCGGGCTCCCCACCCGGTCCCGCCGGACCGCCCTCCGCCGGGACCCCGGTGGCCGCCAGGACCCCGAGCCGTCGTCGGCGGAACGTGGTCCAGGCCCGACCCACCCGGATCACCCGGCGGAGCCGGTCGGCCGATTCGTCCCAGTGGAGTTCGCGCTCGCCGGGCAGGATCTTCTCGGCGTAGGAGGGGGTACCGGCCTGGTCCCGCGGTACGGGAAGGCCGGCCCGTCCCCGTCCCAGGTGTTCCTCGAGGAGCCGGCAGCCCAACCCCACCAACCGTGACCGCAACTCCTCGGCGGTCTCCTCCTCCCCGATGGATGTGGCTGTCTCGGCATAGATCCCCCCGGTGTCCAACCCGGCCTCCACCGCCATCAGGCACACCCCGGTCTCGGCATCGTCCTCCAGGATGGCCCGCTCCACCGGCGCCGCCCCGCGCCACCGCGGGAGGAGCGAGAAGTGCAGGTTGACCATGGGCAGGCGGTCGAGCACCGCCGCCGGGACGATCCGACCGTAGGCCACCACCACGCCGAGCTCGGCGCCGACCTGCAGCGCGTCCTCGAGGGAGTCGGTGACCTCCAGTCCGAGCTCGACGGCGGCGGCCTTGACCGGACTGGGTACGAGGTCGCTCCCCCGGCCGCGGCGCTTGTCGGGACGGGTGACGGCCAGGGCCACGTCGTGGCCGGCGAGGACCAGCGTGCGCAGGGGCTCCACCGCCGTCTCGGGGGTCCCCAGATACACCAGGCGGGCCATGGGGGGCGACGCTATCGGGCCGGCACCGGCCGGGGCTCGATCAGGTCAGACTTCCTGTTGGCTGCCGGCCGACACCAACTTGGCCTCCATGGCCGTGGTGTCGAAGCCGAGGGCCCGGTCCCGGAGGACCCGGAGGGCCTGCTTGCGCATCTCCTCGTCCAGCCGTTCGACCATGAGCACCCCGTCGAGGTGGTCGACCTCGTGCTGGAACACCCGGCCCAGGAACTCTCCGGCCTCGAGCGAGACCTCGTTGCCGTCGAGATCGAACCCCCGGAGGAGGACCCGGTCCGGTCGTACGATCCCCAGGCGCAGGCCGGGGATGGAGAGGCAGCCCTCGTCGTGGTACCACTCGCCGTCGGTCTCCACGATGGTGGGGTTGACGATGGCCTCGGGTCCCTCGCCCACGTCGAAGACGAAGAGCCGCTTCTGGACACCCACCTGGGGCGCGGCCAGACCGGCCCCCTCCGAGCCGTACATGGTCTCGACCATGTCCTCCACCAGGCGGACCAACGAGCCGTCGACCTCGTCGACCTCCCGGGCCACCTGCTTCAACACCGGGTCGCCGTAGACCCGGACCGAGTACGCGGACATGGCTCCAGTGTACGGGACCCTCCGGACCGGACGCACAGACGACGCGCCGACCTCAGGCGTCGTCGGGGTCGACCGCCACCCGCAGGCGCTCGGCGGGCCGGGCCACCGAGGCCAGGCCGTCGCACAACGTGCGGTGGTCGGGTGCCCGGACCACCCAGCGGTCGGCGTCGGACGAGACGGTCAGCCCGGCCACCGAGGCCAGGCCGTGCGCATAGGCCGGGCCGCCCGGCCCGCGGAGCACGGCCAATGCCCCGAAGGGCGGGAGGCCCAACATCCGGCGCACGTCGCGCTCGGGCTCGGACAGGAGGGTCGGATCGCCGTGCACCGCGGCCCGGAGCACCTCGTGGTCGGGGACGCGGGTCTGGACCAGCAACCGGCCGCCGGCGTCGCGGGTGCCGACCAGCCGGGCCGCCCGGGCCAGGAGCGCCAGCGTCTCCTCGGCCGCGCCGAAGCGCGCCGCCAGCAGATGCTGGTCGATGTCGAGGAAGACCACCACGTCGGCACGCGGCACCCGATGGAGTGCCGCCTCGGTCCCCACCACCAACGGGGCTTCCGACCGGCCGGCACCGTCCGACGGGTCGGACGTTCCCGTGATCTCCCTGGCCTCCACCCCGGTGAGGGCCGAGAGCTCCTCGGTGGCCCGGGTGACCCCGATCCGGAGGGTCTTGAGGCGGGTGGCGTCGCACTCGGCGCACACCGTCGGCCGTGGCTCATCGCACCGCCGGCAGCGCAGCCCGTCACCGGAGTCGCCCTGGGCCATGGCCCCACCGCACCGGGTGCACCGGGCCAGCGCTCCGCAGTGGGCGCAGGCCAGCAACCGGGCCCGTCCGGTCCGGTTGAGGATGCACACCACCCGTCCGTCGGGCCGGTCGAGGACCGAGTGCAGCAGCCGGGCCAGGCGCTCGGAGAACAGCCCGGTGCGAGGATCGTCCGTGGTGCGGTCGACCACCTCCACCACGGGCCAGCCCCGCCGCTCCACCGGCCGACCGGTGGTGACCACCGGGCGGCCCTCGGCCAGGGCCACCGGGGGGCAGGGGGTGACCAGCGCCACCGGGACCCCGTCCCGACGTCCGCGCTCGGCCACCACGTCCACCGCCGACCAGGTGGGTGAGCGCTCCTCGCGGTACGCCTCGTCGTGGGCGTCCAGGATGACCGCGGCCCGTAGCCTCGGGAGGGGTGCCCAGGCGGCGGCCCGGGTGCCGACCACCACCCGGTGACCGGAGGCGGCCCCCTCCCAATCCCCGGGCATCAGGGCCACCTCCAGTCCCGACCGCCGCAGCCGTCCGGCCAGTTGGCCGGCCCGGGCCGAGGACGGGACCAGCACCAGGACACCCTCCGGGCCCACCCGGTGGACCAGCTCCAGTACGACGAGGGCGGCGTCCAGCGCCGGGGCCAGCCGGACCACCGAGGCGAGGCCGTCCGCCGCCCCCAGCACGCCGTCCACCAGCGCCACCGAACCCCCGCCGGGCGACGGCGGGACGGAGGTGGCTGGGGGTGTCGGGTGGCGGCTCCACGCGCCCCGGACCACCCGGGGCGGCGACGCCGTGCCCAGGAACGACGCCACCGGCCCGGCCCACCGCCACGCCGCCCACCCGGCCAGGGCCACCAACCCGGGGGGCGGGCCGTCGCCACTGGAGGCGGCCAGCGGCCGGAGCGGGACCCCGGGGGTGTCGGCCACGTGGTCCTCGACCACCCAGGCGCCGACCCGGCGGCCGTGCAGCTGGATCCGGACCCGACTGCCCACCCGGAGGTCGCGTCCGAGGGCTTCGGGCACGGCGTAGTCGAACCGCCGGTGGATGGCGGGCACGTCCGGCACCACGCGGACCACCCGGTCGTCGGGACCCCCGGCCCTGTCGCCTCCCGCGTCCGGCCGGGCGGGTGCGCTCAGAGTCCGAGCGCCTGCTTCAGGTCGTCGGCCCGGGAGGTGTCCTCCCAGGTGAACTCCTTGTCCGACCGGCCGAAGTGGCCGTAGGCCGCCGTCTTCCGGTAGATGGGCCGCTTGAGGTCGAGGTCGCGGACGATGGCCGCGGGACGCAGGTCGAAGACGTCGTCCACCACCCGGGCGATCCGCTCGGGGTCCACCCGCTCGGTGCCGAACGTCTCCACCAGCACCGACACCGGGCGGGCCACGCCGATGGCGTAGGCCACCTGCACCTCACACCGGGTGGCGGCGCCCGCGGCGACCAGGTTCTTGGCCACCCAGCGGGCGGCGTAGGCCGCCGAGCGGTCGACCTTGGACGGGTCCTTCCCGGAGAAGGCCCCGCCACCGTGGCGGGCCATCCCGCCGTACGTGTCCACGATGATCTTGCGACCGGTCAGCCCGGTGTCGGCGTGGGGCCCACCCAGCTCGAACACCCCGGTGGGGTTGGCCAGGATGCGCAGGTTGGACGAGTCCAGCTCGGGCGGGAGCAGCGGTGTGATGACGTTGTCGCGGAGATCGGGGAGCAGGAGGGTCTCGAGGTCCACCCCGGGATCGTGCTGGGTCGAGATGAGCACCGTCTCCAGGGCAACGGGCCTGCCGTCCTCGTAGGTCACGCTGACCTGGGTCTTGCCGTCGGGTCGGAGGTACGGGAGCACGCCGACCCTGCGCACCTGGGCCAGCCGCTGGGCCAGCCGGTGGGCCAGCCAGATGGGCAGGGGCATCAGGTCCGGGGTCTCGTCGCAGGCGTAGCCGAACATCATCCCCTGGTCGCCGGCACCCTGGGCGTTGAGCAGGTCCTCACCACCGGTCCCGGCGCGCACCTCGAAGGCATTGTCCACGCCCTGTCCGATGTTGGGCGACTGCTCGTCGAGGGAGACGATCACACCGCAGGTGTTGCCGTCGATCCCGTAGGCGTCGTCGTCGTACCCGATGTCCAACACCGTCTTGCGGACCAGCTTGGGGATGTCGACGTAGGTGGTGGTGGTGATCTCCCCGGCCACCAGCACCAGGCCGGTGGTCAGGAGGGTCTCGCACGCCACCCGGCTCTCGGGATCGTCGGCCAGCAGGGCGTCGAGGACCGAGTCGGAGATCTGGTCGGCCATCTTGTCGGGATGTCCCTCGGTGACCGACTCGGAGGTGAAGGTGTATCGGGTACTCACGGGGTGTTCCATTCTGATCGGGGACGGAGGTCCGGTGGGCGGTGGCGACTCATGGCCGCCGGGGGGCGAAGCGGGCGCCACGCCACCGAGCGAACGAGTCCCCCGGCGGCGACGCCCGGCTCACCGTGGCGGCAACAGCGCGCACACCCTATCCAATATGGCGTCCGCCACCGCCGCCTTGGACCGGAGGGCCACCGTGGTGGTGGTGCCGTCGGCCCCGAAGATGGTCACGGCGTTGGTGTCGTGGTCGAATCCGGTGCCGGGAGCGCTGACGTCGTTGGCCACCATCAGGTCGACCCCCTTGGCCTGCAATTTGGCCATGGCCCGCTCGGCCACGGCATCGGTCTCGGCCGCGAATCCCACCAGGACCTGGCCGCTCGTGCGCCGGCCGCCCAGCTCGGCCAGGATGTCCGGCGTCGCCTCGAGTACCAGGTCGGGGACACCATCGGCCTTGTGCAGTTTCGTGCCGGTGGCCGCCTTGGGGCGGAAGTCGGCGACCGCCGCCGCCATCACCACTACGTCGGCGTGGGCTGCCCGGGCCAGCATGGCCGCCTCCATGTCCGCCGCCGTCTCGACCCGGTCCACCGCCACCCCTTCGGGGACGGGCTGCGGGCTGGAGGTCACCAGCACCACCTCCGCCCCCCGGGCCCGGGCCGCCGCGGCCAGGGCGTGGCCCTGCTTCCCCGAGGAGCGGTTGGTGATGAACCGCACCGGGTCGATGGGCTCCCTCGTCCCCCCGGCCGAGACCACCACCCGGACCCCGGCCAGATCGGCGGGACGACCGGACGAACCGGACCCGGTCGACCCGAGCATGGCCAGCACGGTGTCGGCGATGACCGACGGCTCGGCCAACCGGCCCGACCCCGAGTCGCCCCCGGCCAGGCGCCCCTCCTCGGGGGGGACCACCGTCACCCCGCGGGAGCGGAGCACGTCCAGGTTGTGTCGGACCGCCGGGTGCTCCCACATCTCGGTGTGCATGGCCGGGCACACCACCACGGGCGCCGCCGTGGCCACCAGGGTGGCGGTCAACAGGTCGTCGGCGAAGCCGCCGGCGTAGCGGGCCAGCAGGTCGGCGGTGGCCGGCGCCACCACGATCAGGTCGGCGCGCTGGCCCAGACGGGTATGGGGAATGGGTGAGGCCTCGTCCCACAGCGTCACCTGAGCCGGCTCCGAGCCGAGGGCGTCGAAGGTGGCCGTACCCACGAAGTGGAGGGCCCGCTCGGTGAGCACCGGCGCCACGTGTACGCCGGCATCCACCAGCCTGCGGCAGACCTCGACCGCCTTGTAGGCGGCGATCCCGGCCGACACCCCGAGCACCACGAAGGGGACATCGCCGTCCGTCACCGGAGCCCCGCCTGTCCCGTGCCTCGTCGACCGCCCCCCGACCCCGGGCATGTCCTCGTCGGCTACTCGGCGGTCTCGTCCGGTGCGGGAGCGTCGTCCGTCGCCTCGCCCTCGCTCTCGAGCAGGGCCAGTGCGGCAGCCTCGGCCGCCGCCACCTCCTCCGGATCCGGGCGGGTGTACGTAGCCTTGCCCGCCGCCACCTCTTCGAAGGCGATCGACAACGGCTTGCCCGAGGCCGAGGCCACCTGCGGTGGCACGACCACGCCGAGGCCCTCACCCAGCGAGTTGTAGTAGCTGTTCACCTGCCGGGCCCGGCGGGAGGCCAGCGCCACCAGGGTGAACTTCGAGTCCACCTTGTCGAGGAGCTGCTCGATTGCTGGGTCCATGAGCGTGGTCTGAGGCTGAGCCATCACGGTCCTTCGGGTCGGTCGTCTGGGTTGGTGGGGGGGCGGTCATCGTCGAGACCACTGGTGGAGGGCCGGGACCCGACGGTCCCCTGCCTCCTCCGGGGCACGACCACCCACTCAGGTGGCCGACCGGTAACGACCCACTATACCGGCCACATCGGCCGTGGCCTGCGTCACGTCGTGATTCACCACCACGGCATCGGCGATGGCCCGTCCCTCCTGGGCCTCGGCCTCCCCGGCGAGCAGCCGTCGGGCGATGTGGGATTCATCGTCCCCCCGGGCCCGGAGCCGCTCCTCCTGGGCCTGCGGGGAGGGTGGGAGGAGCAGGATCAAGACGGCGTCGGGGCGGACACGACGGGCCTGCCGGGCCCCCTGGATGTCGATCTCGAGCAGGACGTCTCGGCCGGGCGGGGGGTCGGGGACCGGGGTCCCGTACAGGTTGCCCAGGAACTCGGCCCACTCGAAGAAGCCGCCGGCCCGGATCTGCTCCTCGAAGGTGGCCCGGTCCACGAACACATAGGCCCCGTCAGGCTCGCCCGGCCGGCGGGTCCGGGTGGTCCAGGAACGGCTCAGCCACAACGCCGGATCGGCCACGACCAGGGCCTCGGCCACGGTGCCCTTGCCGGCCCCCCCGGGGCCGAACAACACGAAGATCACGGGGGGCGGACCGGACCGCCGTCCGGAGTCGGACGACGTCAGGTACTAGCGAGCGGTCTCGCGGAGCAGCGACTCGCGTTGGTTACTGCCCAGGCCCTGCAGACGGCGGCTCTCGCTGATGCCGACGGTGTCCATGAGCCGCCGGGCCTTGACCTTGCCGAGTCCGGGCAAGGACTCGAGGACCGAGAGGACCTTCATCTTCCCGACCGTCTCGTTGGAGTCGGCCATGGTCAGCAGCTCGGACAACGAGATCGATCCGAGTTTGAGCTTCTCTTTGACCTCGGCCCGCTCCCGGCGGACCTTGGCGGCCTTGGCCAGTGCGGCCTGGCGCTGTTCGGGCGTGAGTGCGGGCGGTTGCGGCATGGTCGAGACGATAGCGCCTCCGCGGGCCCAGGTCATGCCTCTCCGTCGGGGCCCGGCGACCGGGAGGCACCTGCAGGCGTCGTGATGCTCAATACTGGATCCATGCTGGTCGTGGATCTGAACGCCGATCTGGCCGAGGGAGACCGCCTCACCGACGGCGACCTCGGCGTGCTCGACGCGGTCACCAGCGCCAGCCTTGCCTGTGGCTACCACGCCGGCGGGCCGGACGTCATGCGGGCCACGGCCGCCGCCTGCGTGGTCCGGGGGGTCACCATCGGGGCCCACGTCTCCTTCCGCGACCGCCAGGGGTTCGGCCGACGGGCGCTCACGACCCCGCCGGCCGCACTCACCCGGGACATCGTGGACCAATGGACCGCGCTCACCGAGCAGGTCGGGTCGGCGGGGGGCGTTGTCTCGTTCGTCAAGCCCCACGGTGCCCTCTACCACCAGATGGGCGTGGACCCGGCAGTGGCCACCGCGGTGGTCGACGCCCTGGGCCGGGTCGGCGCGGCGGCGCTGGTGGCCCAGGGCGGGACCGTGGTGGCGACCCTGGCGGCGCGGGCCGGGCTGCGGGTCGTACCCGAGGGCTTCCCCGACCGGGCCTACCTGCCCGACGGGCGGCTGGCCCCTCGGACCGAGCCCGGGGCCCTGGTGGAGGATCCCCTCGAGGCGGGGCGCCGGGCGGTGTCCCTGGCCCGGCGCGGGGGCACCGAGGCCCTCGACGGCACGTGGACGGCCGTCGAGGTCGAGACCCTGTGCATCCATGGGGACGGCGCCCGGGCCGCCGAGTCGGCCCGGGCGGTGCGGAGGGCGCTGGAGGCCGACGGCATCCGGGTTCGGTCCTTCTCGGCTCCGGCGCCGGCTCCGGCTCCGGCGCCGGGTGGTCGACCGCCGTGACCGCCACGGTGACCCCCTTCGGGGACCGGGCGCTGCTGGTCGAGGTCGACGATGTCTCCGCCGCCCACCGGCTGGCGGCCCTCGTCGAGTCTGAACGGGCCGGTGGAGCCGCGCCGGCCGCCGTGGAGGAGTGGGTGGTGGGGTTCGGGAACCTCGTCGTCCATCTCGACCCGGGGTCGGGTTCCCTCGACGGGGTCGAGGCCTGGCTCTCGGGACTGGCCTCGAGGATCCCCGGTCCGGCGCCCGACCGGGGCCGGGACAACCCCGGCGGGAAGCGGGTCGTGATCCCGGTGACCTTCGACGGCCCCGACCTCGGGCCGGTGGCCACCGGTCTCGGCATCGGACCCCGGGCCGTCGTGGACGCGCTCTGCGGCGTGGACCTGCGGGTGGCCTTCTTGGGCTTCGCCCCGGGCTTCCCGTACCTGGTCGGCCTCCCCCCCGACCTGGCGTCGGTCCCCCGCCATCCCACCCCCCGGCCCTCGGTGCCTGCCGGCTCGGTGGCGCTGGCCGGCGGATTCGCCTCGGTCTACCCCCAGGCCACCCCGGGCGGCTGGCCGATCCTCGGTCGGACCTCCCTCCCCCTGTTCGACCGGGAGCGGCCGCCCTACACCCTCCTCCGGGCCGGAGACGCCGTGTGCTTCGTCGAGGAGCGCGAGGACCGCGCCGCGCCCGGGTGGGAGCGGGAGGAGAGGGACGTTTCCCGTCCTCTGCTGGCCAACCGGGGCCCGGCCTTCGCCGAGGTGGTCGAGCCCGGCCTGCTGAGTCTGGTCGAGGACGGCGGGCGACGGTCCGTCGCCGCCCTCGGCGTGCCCCGGGCGGGGCCGGCGGATCCCGGGGCCATGCAGCTGGCCAACCGCCTCGTGGGCAATCCCGACGGGGCGGCCGCCGTCGAGGCCACCGTGCTCGGCCCGACGCTCCGCTTCACCGCCACCACGCACCTGGCCGTGGTGGGGGTCGACCGGGATGCCGTGGAGCTCCGGTTGGACGGCCGTCCCGTCGCCTCGGGGGTGGTGCTGCCCGTCGCCGCGGGGCAGGAGGTGGCGGTGGGACGGATCCGGGCCGGCCTGCGGGCCTATCTGGCCGTCTCCGGTGGCTTCGACCTCCCCCTGGAGCTGGGCTCGCGCTCCTCAGACGTGCTCTGCGGGCTGGGCCCCGGACCCCTCCGCACGGGCGACCGTCTGGACCTCGGTCCGCCGACGCGTCCCCACGGACTGCTCGCCTACCCCGGCGCACCTCCCGGGGCCGGGGGGCACCGGGAGGTCCGGGTCCTGCCCGGGCCCCACCGACTGGCTCCGATCCGGTACCGGCAGCTCCTGTCCCGGGTATGGACGGTCGGGGAGGACTCCAACCGGGTGGGCATCCGACTGCTCCCGGGCCCCGGGGACCCCTCACCGGACGACGAGGGCCCGTGTCCCGGGGCCGGTCCGGGGGCCGGTCCGGGGATCCCCTCCACCGGGATGGTCACCGGTGCGGTCCAGGTCCCTCCGGACGGCCGACCGATCATCCTCATGCCCGACCACGCCACCGTGGGGGGCTACCCGGTGGCGTGCTGCGTGATCGACGCCGATCTCGCGGTGCTCGGTCAGCTCGGGCCCGGGGACACCGTCTCGCTCACCGCCATCGACCCGGTGGCCGCCCGGCGCGCCCGGCAGCGGTGGGAGCGGACCCTCGACGAGCGGGTGTCGGGATGGTTCCCTACGGCGGCGGGCACCTGACCCGGCCGTCCGGCCGTCCAGCCGTCGCACCCGGGAGGTGCGGATCTGCCAGAGTGGGACGTCGAACACCATGCCTGAGCGACCCGTCGAGCACCCCGCGGCGGGTCGGAACCCAACGAGAGGACGTAGCTGTGGCCGACGGACAACGACCCGGAGAGGACGAGGGCGACCAGTTCCAGTCGCGACAGGACGGCCAGCTCCACTTCACCCCGCAGACGGCCGGCACCGTCTTCCCGGTGAGCGCGCCCGAGAACGCCACCCCGTTGGAGGAGGACGAGCCCGAGGGGGTCATCCCCCCGAGCCCCCTGTGGGCCATGAAGGAACGGCGGCACGAGCAGCTCCTGCACCTGTTCGGCCACCCGCACCGGATCCGGGCCTGTGTGGGCGAGGGCGACGCCGCCGTCTACGTCATGGACGACGGCACCCGCCACTGCATGATCGGCCGCCGGGTCGGGGCCACGCTCGACGGCTGCGTCTACAGCCTGGTCGCCCGGGTGGCCAAGGACACCTACGAGTCCCTGGCCGCCGGGTCCATCGACGGGAGGCGAGCCTTCCTGGCCGCCACCGAGGCCGGCCTCAGCGGAACGGTGGAGGAACCGGGGGTGTCCAACATCTTCGACGTCGACTACTACCAGCACCCCGACGAGATCCCCGCCGAGTACCTCCCACCCTCGCCGTTCCTGGAGTTCGCCCAGGACCTGCCCACCGCCGACCGCTGACCCCCTGGATCTCCGGGCGCCGGGTACGGGTCAGCCGAGCACCCCGGCCATCTCGTCGCGGGCCTTCCTGGCCGCCTCGCCCAGCGCCGACACCTCGGGGCCGCAGGCCAGCAGGGACCGGGACGAGCTGGCCAGCACGGAGCCGGGGGGGCACTCCCCGAACAGGGCTCCCACCCCGGCTGCGGTCCCACCCTGGGCCCCCACGCCAGGAGCCAGGATGATCCCGCCCAGCTCGGCCAGCCGGAACTCGGACGGACCCAGCGTGGCGCCGACCACGGCGCCCACGGTGCCTGCCGGGACCCGGCCGCCCCGGTTGAGCTCGGCGATGCCCGACAACACCATGTCCTCGACGGCCGGTCCCTTGCCCCCAACGGTGCGGGCCTGCTGGAGCGGGCGACCCTCGGGATTGGAGCTCCGGGACACCACCAGTACCCCGCGGCCGGTGGAGCCGGCCAGGTCGATCATGGGCTGGAGGGCCCCGAGTCCGAGGTAGGGGGTGGCGGTGACGGCGTCGGCCCGGAGCGGGCTCTGCGGATCGAGCCACGCCCGGGCGTACGCCTCCATGGTGCTCCCGATGTCACCCCGCTTGGCATCGGCCACGACGAGGAGCCCGGCCGACCGGGCCTCCTCCAGCAGCGACTCGAGCGCGGCCAGGCCGGCCGAGCCGCAACGCTCGAAGAAGGCCACCTGGGGCTTGATCACCGGGACCACACCGGCGAAGGCCTCCACGCAGCGCAGCCCGAACTGGCGAAGCCCGGGCCCGTCGTCACTCAGACCCCAGGCCCGGAGGAGATCGGTGGACGGGTCGATGCCCGCGCACAGCGGCCCGGTGCGGGCCACGGCCGCCGCCACCCTGGCCCCGAACCCACCGTCGGTACTCGTTGCGCCATCCCCGTCAGCCATGGGCCGCTCCTCTCAACTCGCTCACCCGACGGACTCCCCGTCGGGAGCACCACTGCTCGAGCTCACCCACGATCCGGACGGCCGCCCTCGGGTCACGGAACGTGGCCGTACCCACCTGGACCGCGTCGGCCCCGGCCATCAGGAGCTCCACGGCATCCCGGCCGGACATCACCCCGCCCACCCCGATGATGGTGGCGCCGGGATGGGCGGCCCGGACGTCGAACACCGCCCGGACGGCGACCGGGTGGATGGCCGGACCCGACAGCCCCCCGCCCCCGGGACCCGACCCCAGCATCGGTCGGCGGCCCTCGACATCGATGGCCATGGCCAGGACCGTGTTGACCAGGGTGACGGCCTCGGCCCCGGCGCCGAGTGCCGCACCGGCCACCTCGGCCAGATCGGCCACCGTGGGGCTCAACTTGGCCCACCGGGGCAGACCGGGGCAGTGCTCGGCGACGGCCGCCACCACCTCGGCGGTGGCCCCCGGCGAGTGGGCGAACATCCGCCGCCGGTCCTCCACGTTGGGGCAGCTGACGTTGATCTCCACCGCGCTGAGCCCGGTGACCCCGGACAGCATGCCGGCGGCCTTGGCGAAATCGTCCACGCGCTGGCCCCAGATGCTGACCACGGTACGAGCTCCGTGCCCGATCATCCGCGGCAGGTCGTGCTCGAGCCACGCCTCGAGGCCGGGCCCCTGCAGGCCGACGCTGTTGAGCATGCCGGACGGCGTCTGATGGACCCGGGGCGGCGGATTGCCGGGCCAGGGCCCGACCGACAGCGACTTGACCACCATGGCTCCCAGCTCGGTGAGGGGGAAGTAGGCGGCCAACTCGTCGGCGTGCCCGGCGGTGCCCGACGCCGTCATCACCGGGTTGACCAGCTCCAGGGACCCGACCGGCACCGACAGGTCCACGTCCCCGGCCCGGACGGCCCGCCAGGCCCGGCGCACCCGGTCGGTGCGGTCCGACCGGCGCGGGGAGGCGCTCGGGCTCACCGCTGGTGGTACTCCTGCAGCGATCGGACCGACAGGGGATGGCTGATCCAGTCGGCGATGCCGGCGGCGGCGGCCCGGGCCGCGGCCACCGTGGTCAGGCACGGCACCATGTGGGCCAACGCCGTGGCCCGGATGTGCAGGCCGTCGGCCCGCGGTCCGCGGCCCCGCGGCGTGTTGACCACCAGCTGGACCTGGCCCCCGGCGATGAGGTCCACGGCGTCGACCACCCCGGGGTGGGACTCCCCCACCTTGGCCACCACCGTCGCCACGGCGATGCCCTCGGACTCCAGCATGGTGGCGGTACCCGAGGTGGCGGCCAGGTCGAAGCCCAGGGCGGCGAACTGCCGGGCCGCCTCCAAGCCGGCAGCCTTGTCCCGGTTGGCCAACGAGAGGAAGACCGTCCCGCCGACCGGCAACCGGTTGCCGGCGGCGATCTGGCTCTTGGCGAAAGCCAGGCCGAAGGTGGAACCGATCCCCATGACCTCGCCGGTCGAGCGCATCTCCGGCCCCAACAGGGTGTCCACGCCGGGGAACCGGTTGAAGGGCAGCACCGCCTCCTTCACCGAGACGTGCCCGGTGACCGGCTCGGTCAGCAGCCCTTCCTGGCGCAGCTCGTCCAGGGTGGCCCCCACCATCACCCGGGCCGCCACCATGGCCACGGGCACCCCGGTGGCCTTGGCCACGAAGGGGACGGTTCGGCTCGCCCGGGGGTTGGCCTCCAGTACGTAGACCTGGTCGCCCTTCACGGCGAACTGCACGTTGATCAGGCCCTGCACCCGAAGCGACCCGGCGATGGTCCGCACCGTCCGCTCCAGCTCGTCGATGACCAGGGCCGACAGCGTCTGGGGCGGCAGGGCGCACGCCGAGTCCCCGGAGTGGACGCCGGCCTCCTCCACGTGCTCCATGACCCCGCAGATCACCACTTCGCCGGTGGCGTCCCGAACCGCATCCACGTCGACCTCGACGGCGTCCTCGAGGAACCGGTCGACCAGCACCGGCCGGTCCGCGGTGACCCCGCCCTCGCGCCCGAGCGACCCGCCCAGCCCGGACATGGCCTCGACCGCCGCCACCAGTCGGTCGTCGTCGTAGACGATCTCCATGGCCCGGCCGCCCAGCACGTAGGACGGCCGCACCAGCACCGGGTACCCGATCGAGGAGGCGACGGCCACCGCCTCGGCGGCACTGGTGGCCGTCCCCCCCGGAGGTTGGGGGATACCGAGGCTCGAGCAGAGGTCGTTCCACTGCTCACGGTCCTCGGCCAGGTCGATGGAGGCCGGCGGCGTCCCGAGCACCAGGTCGGCCGGGATGCCGGCGGCCAGCTTCAGCGGGGTCTGCCCCCCGAGGGAGACGATGACGCCCACCAGCCGGCCGCTCCCCACCGAGACGGCCTGCTCCCGCTCCAACACGTTGGCCACGTCCTCGGGGGTCAGTGGCTCGAAGTAGAGGCGGTCCGAGGTGTCGTAGTCCGTCGAGACCGTCTCGGGGTTGCAGTTGACCATCACCGTCTCGTACCCGGCGGCCCGGAGGGCGAAGGAGGCGTGCACGCAGCAGTAGTCGAACTCGATGCCCTGGCCGATCCGGTTGGGACCCGAGCCCAGGATGACCACCCGCGGACGGTTGGACGGCCGGACCTCGTCCTCGTCCTCGGTGGTCGAGTAGTGGTAGGGGGTGTCCGCTTCGAACTCGGCGCCGCAGGTGTCGACCGTCTTGTAGGTCACCCCCACGCCGAGGGCGGTGCGGGCCTTCCGGATGTCGGCGGGGGTCACGCCCCCGCCGAACAGGTACGCCAGCTGCTCGTCGGAGTAGCCCAGCTGCTTGAGGCGGCGCCAGCGCCGGCGATCCACGTCGGCGACGGTGACCCCCAGGGTCACCTGCAGGTCGAGGGCCATGCGGGCGTCGGTGACCTGGGCCATGGCCGACAGGAACCAGGGGTCGATGCCGGTCACCTCGGCCAGCCGGTCGACGGAGATGCCGCGGCGCAGGAGCGCCTCGACCTGGAAGATCCGCTCCGGGGTGGCCACGGTCGCCGCGGCCAGCAGCTCGTCGGTGGAGCACGGGTCGAGGGCGGCCTCGGCCGGGTCGGCGTTGAGGCCGTGACGACCCTGCTCCAGGGAGCGGACGGCCTTCTGCAGGGACTCGGGAAAGGTCCGTCCGATCCCCATGACCTCGCCCACCGACTGCATGCGGGTCCCGAGCTCGTCGGTGGCCCCGGGCAGCTTCTCGAACGCCCAGCGGGGGATCTTGGTCACCACGTAGTCGATGGTGGGCTCGAACGAGGCCGGGGTGGCCCCGGTGATGTCGTTGGTGATCTCGTCCAGGCGGTACCCGACGGCCAGCCGGGCGGCGATCTTGGCGATGGGGAACCCGGTGGCCTTGGAGGCCAGGGCCGAGGAGCGCGACACCCGGGGGTTCATCTCGATGACCACCTGGCGACCGTCGGCCGGGTCCACGGCGAACTGCACGTTGGAGCCGCCGGTCTCCACCCCCACCCGTCGGATGCAGGCGAAGGCGGCGTCGCGCATCTCCTGGTACTCCACGTCGGTGAGGGTCTGGGCCGGGGCCACGGTGATGGAGTCACCGGTGTGGACCCCCATCGGATCGAAGTTCTCGATGGAGCAGATGACCACGCAGTTGTCGGCGGCGTCCCGCATCACCTCCAGCTCGAACTCCTTCTGGCCGGCGATGGACTGCTCGATGAGCACCTCGGTGACCGGCGAGGCCTCGAGACCCTCGGCGGCCAGGCGGACCAGGTGGTCGCGGTCGACGGCGATTCCCGTCCCCGCACCGCCCAGGATGTAGCTGGGCCGGACCATGATGGGGAAGCCGACGGCCTCGCCGATGGCCAGGGCCTCGTCCAGGGAGTGGGCGAAGCCCGACGCCGGCACGGCCAGACCGATCTCCTGCATGGCCGCCTTGAACCGCTCGCGGTCCTCGGCGGTGGCGATGGCCTCGGCGTTGGCCCCGATGACCTCCACCCCGTAGGTGTCGAGGACACCCCGTTCGGACAGCGCCATGGTCAGGTTGAGGGCGGTCTGGCCCCCCAGGGTGGGGAGCAGGGCGTCGGGTCGCTCCCGGTCGATGATGGCGGTGAGCACGTCGGGATCGAGTGGTTCGACGTAGGTCCGGTCGGCCATGGCCGGGTCGGTCATGATGGTGGCCGGGTTGGAGTTGGCCAGCACCACCCGGAACTTCTCTTCGGCCAGGACCCGGCAGGCCTGGGTACCCGAGTAGTCGAACTCGCAGGCCTGGCCGATCACGATGGGGCCGGACCCGATGACCAGGATGGACTCGATGTCGTGGCGTCGCGGCATCAGCCCACCCCCCGCGCTCCGGCGGCCCGGGCCCCGGTGGCGTCCATGAGGGATCGGAACTCGTCGAACAGGTAGCGGGCGTCGTGGGGGCCGGGGCCGGCCTCGGGGTGGTACTGCACGCTGAACACCGGGGTGTCCCGGCTCCGGATCCCCTCGATGACCCCGTCGTTGAGGTTGACATGGGTGATCTCGGAGGAGGCGAGCGAATCCTCGGCCACCGCGTAGTTGTGGTTCTGCGAGGTGATCTCGACCCGCCCGGTGGCGATGCGCCGGACCGGGTGGTTCCCCCCGTGGTGGCCGAAGGGGAGTTTGTACGTGGCGGCCCCGAGGGCGGTGGCCAGGAGCTGGTGCCCGAGGCAGATCCCGAACACCGGGACCGTGCCCGCGTCGGCCAGGGTGCGGATCTCGGCCACGATGGCCGGCAGGGCGGCCGGGTCGCCCGGTCCGTTGGATAGGAAGATGCCGTCGGGCTCAAGTCCGAGGACCTGGTCGGCGGGGGTCGAGGCGGGCACCACGACGACGGTGGCCAGGTCACCCAACTGGCGCAGCATGGACTCCTTGATCCCGAAGTCGTAGGCCACCACCCGGTAAGGCCCGGTGCCCCGGGTGACGACGGTGGGCGTGGTCACCGTGGACACCAGGTCCCGGCCCTCGGTGGACGGTGCCGCCTCGGCGGCGGCCACCAGCTCGGCGGGACCGGCGGTGCCGAAGGCACACGGCATGGCCCCGTGGTCCCTCAGGTGGCGGGTGAGGCGCCGGGTGTCGACGCCGGAGATCCCGGGCACCCCGAACCGGATCAGGAACGCCTCCAGCGACTCCCTCGACCTCCAGCTGCTGGGGCGGTCGGTCAGGTCACGCACCACCACCCCCCGGCAGTGGGGTCGGACGGCCTCGTCGTCGGTTGGGTTGACCCCGTAGTTGCCGATGTGGGGATAGGTGAAGGCGATGACCTGACCGGCGTACGAGGGGTCGGTCACGACCTCCTGGTAGCCGGAGAGCACGGTGTTGAAGACGGCCTCGCCGGTGGTGACCCCTCCCCCGGGGACCGCCCCGATGGCCTCTCCCTCGAAGCGGGTGCCGTCGGCCAGCACCAGCCACGCCTCGTGGCGGTGGAGCGGCCCGCTACGCCCGCTCATCGCTGGGCCTCGGCATCGACGACCACGGGTTCACCCCGGAACACCGTGTGGCGGACCTGGCCGGTCAGCTTCCGGCCGAAATACGGGGAGTTGCGGCTGCGGCTGGCCAGTCCGGCCGGGTCGACGGTCCAGGTGGCCGAGGGATCGATCACGCAGAGATTGGCCACCGATCCCGGGGCCACCGGGCCGCCCTGGTCCCCGCCGTGGGCGTGGTCGAGGCCGCAGATGGCCGCCGGCTGCCAGCTCATCAGGGCCAGGATCCGGCCCAGGGGCAGGTCGAGCTCAGTGATGGCCAGGGACAGGGCCGTCTGCAGACCCAGCATGCCCGGAGGCGCCTGGTCGAAGGGCAGGTCCTTGGCCTCGGGCGGGTGGGGCGCGTGGTCGGTGGCGATGGCGTCGATGGTGCCGTCGGCCAGTCCGGCCTTCACCGCGTCCACGTCGGAGGCCGGCCGGAGGGGCGGGTTGACCTTGAACACCGGGTCGTAGTCGGCGGCACAGGCATCGGTCAGGGTGAAGTGGTGGGGAGCGGCCTCCGCCGTCACGGCCAGGCCCTCGGCCTTGGCCCGGCGCACCAGCTCGACCGAGTTGGCCGTGGACAGGTGGAGGAAGTGGATGCGGCCGCCGACCTCCCGTACCAGGGCCAGGTCCCGGGCCACCATGACCTCCTCGGCCAACGCCGGCATGCCCGGGATCCCGAGCCGGCTGGACCAGGCCCCCTCGTGCATGGCCCCGTCACCGGCCAGGGAGGCCTCCTCGCAGTGCTGGGCCAGGGTCACCCCGAGCCCGTTGGCGTACTCGAGGGCCCGCCGCATCAGCCCGGCCGACTGCACGCCGCTCCCGTCGTCGGTGAAGATGCGTACGCCCAGCTCGGCCAACTCGGCCATCGGAGCCAGGCGCTCGCCGGCCCGGCCCACGGTGATGGCCCCGGCCACGGCCACCGTGGCCATGGCCGGCTCGGCCAGCGCCTGGACGGTGCGCACTGCCTCGGCCGAGTCCAGGGTGGGCTCGGTGTTGGGCATGGCCACCACCGCGGTGAAACCCCCCAGCGCGGCGGCCCGGGTCCCGCTCGCCACCGTCTCCGCCTCCTCGCGGCCGGGCTGGCGCAGGTGGGTGTGCAGGTCGACCAGGCCCGGGGTGACCACGCACCCGCCGGCGTCGAGCACCCGCGCCCCCTTCGGCGGCGAGCCGATCGGCCCCACCTCGGTGACCCGGTCACCCACGACCAGGACGTCGGCCACCCGTTCGCCGGTCTGGTCGATGACCGTGCCGCCTTCCAGCACGACGGCCGGCGGGCGGCCGGCCCCGCCGGTCCGGGTGGTCCGGGTGGTGCGCTCAACCATGGTGGGTCCCGTCCACCGGGCCCTGACCGAGCAGGAGGAACAGCACCGCCATGCGGACGGCCACCCCGTTGCTCACCTGTTCGGTGATCAGCGAGGCCGGCAGCTCGGCGACGTCGGAGGCGATCTCCACGCCGCGGACGATCGGACCCGGATGGAGGATGAGGGCCCCGGGCTGGAGCATGGCCGCCCGTCGGGCGGTGAGGCCGAACCCGGCCGTGTACTCCCGGAGGGTGGGCACGAAGGCGCCGCTCCCCCGCTCCGACTGCACCCGGAGCAGCGACACCACGTCGGCCTTCTCGAGCGCCTCGTCCAGCCGATGGCTCACCGCGGCGACCGGCCACCCCTCCAACGACGGCGGCAGCAGCGTGGCCGGGGCCACCAGTGTCACCTCGGCCCCCAGGGCGGCATAGCCGGTGACCTGGGATCGGGCCACCCGGCTGTGGCGGATGTCCCCCACGATGACGACCTGGATCCCTTCGAACCCGGCCAGGCCGGCGTCGCCGCCGCCGAGGGCCTGGCGGACGGTGTACAGGTCCAGCAGCGCCTGGGTGGGGTGCTGGTGCCAGCCGTCTCCGGCGTTGACCACCGAACAGTGGTCGACCCACCCGGCCACGCGGGCCGGCACACCGGACGAGGCGTGGCGGATGATCACGGCATCGATGCCGATGGCCTCGATGGTCTCGACGGTGTCGCGCAGGGACTCGCCCTTCTTCAGCGACGAGGAGCCGGCGGCGAAGGACAGCACGTCGGCCGACATCCGTTTGGCCGCCGTCTCGAAGGACATGCGGGTCCGGGTGGAGTCCTCGAAGAACAGCGTGGCCACCGTCCTCCCGCGGAGGGCGGGCACCTTGGGATTGGCCCGGCGACCCACCTCGACGAACGAGTCGGCCACCTCCAGCACCTGGCCGATGTCCTCGGTGGACAGGTCGTCCATGCTCAGGAGGTTGGCCGGGAACGGGCTCACCGGCTCACCAGCTCCCCGAGGGAGACGCCGTCGGCGGACACGTCGACCATCTCGTCCCGCCGGGTCGGGAGGTTCTTGCCCACGTAGTCCGGCCGGATCGGGAGCTCGCGGTGACCCCGGTCGACCATGACGGCGAGCTCCACCACCTGGGCCCGTCCGTACTCCCCCAGGGCGTTGAGGGCGGCCCGGATGGTCCGCCCGGTGAACAGCACGTCGTCGACCAGGACCACGGTGGCCCCGGTGAGGTCGAAGCTGATGTCGGTGGCCGCCTCGGGCAGGACCGGGCGCAGCCCGATGTCGTCCCGGTAGAAGGCCACATCCAGGGTGCCCACCGGGATGGTCGCTCCCTCCACCTCGGCCAGGGTGGAGGCCAGCTGCTCGGCGATCGACACGCCGCCGGTCTGCAGTCCGACCAGCACGACCTTCTCCAGACCGCGGTTCCGCTCGGCGATCTCGTGGGCCATGCGGGTGATGGCCCGGTGCACGTCGCTGGCCGACATGACCTGGGCCCGGGGAACGAACACAGCACCCCGCGGACGGGTGTGACTGCGTTCACGTTCGGCCACGCTTCCTCCTGTCCGTACGGGCCTCACGGGACCCGCTTCACGGTCAGGCTCCGACTATACCCGCTGGGCCGCGGGTGCCGTCGCTGTCCGGCGGCTAGCTGCGAACCTGCCGGGCCAGCGTGGCCAGCACCCCGTTGACGAACCGTCCCGAGTCGTCGGTGGAGTAGGCCGACGCCAGCTCCACCGCCTCGTTGAGGATCACCGCGGTGGGGACGTCGGGGCTGGCCAGCAGCTCGGCGACGGCCATGCGCAGCACGTTGCGGTCCACCACCGCCATCCGGTCGAGGTCCCAGCCGATGGCGGCGTCGTCGATCATCCCGTCGATCTCGGGGCGGCGCGACTCCACCGTCTCGATCAACGAGACGGTGTAGCCGTCGGGGGCCATGAGCAGCTGGTCGAGCACCACCGAGGGAGGACTGTCCTTCAGCTCCGCCTCGTAGAGGAGGGTCAGGGCCCGTTCTCGGGCCTGGTGGCGAGGTGCGGATTCCATGGTCTGGGACGGCGACGACCGGCGGGGCCGGTACCGCGGCGGTCAGGCCCGGGTCAGGTACTCCCCGGTTCGGGTATCGACCTTGATCTTCTCGCCCGGGTTGACGAACAGGGGCACCTGCAGGACGAGGCCCGTCTCCAGCGTGGCCGGCTTGCGGGCCCCCGACACCCGGTCACCCTGGAGGCCGGGCTCGGTGTCGGCCACGGCGAGCTCGACCGAGGCCGGGAGGTCGACCCCGACGATCTCGCTGCCGAAGAACTGGAGGACGGCGTCGTCCCCCTCCTTCAGGTAGTTCGGGGCGTCGCCGAGGAGGCCGGTGTTGACCTGCAGCTGCTCGTAGGAGGTGGTGTCCATGAACACGTAGTCGGAGCCGTCGCGGTAGAGGAACTGCATCTCGCGCTTGTCGATGATGGCCTGCTCGAGCTTCTCGTCGGCCCGGTAGGTCCGCTCGATGACGGCGCCGGTCCGCGAGTTCTTCAGCTTGGTCCGGACGAAGGCGCCGCCCTTGCCCGGCTTGACGTGCTGGAACTCGACCACGGCGAACAGCCCTTCGGGCAGGTTGAGGGTCATGCCGTTGCGCAGATCATTGGTGGAGACAGCCATCAGACAGCAACTTCCTTCGGAAACTGGGTGAGCGATCGGCTGCCGTGTTCGGTCACCACCAGGGTGTCCTCGATGCGGACCCCGCCGGTCCCGGGCAGGTACACGCCGGGTTCCACGGTGACCACGGTGCCGGGCACGAGAATAGCAGTAGACCCCGGACCGACCGATGGCCCCTCATGGATGTCCAGTCCCACGCCGTGCCCGGTGCCGTGCTCGAAGCGCTCGGCCCACCCCGAGGCGGCGATGGCGTCCCGACAGGCCAGGTCGATCGATCCGGCGGTGGCGCCCGGCTCCACCCGGGCCACCCCCAGACGCTGGGACTCGGCCACCACCGCGAACACCTTGGCCAGCTCACCGGTGGGCCGGCCACCGACACAGAAGGTGCGGGTCATGTCCGACCGGTACCCCTCGAAGACGGCACCGAAGTCCACCACCACCGGGTCCCCGGGGCGGATGGCCCGCCCGCCCGGCCGGGCATGGGGCTTGGCCGAGTTCTCCCCCGACGCCACGATGGTCTCGAAGGCACGGTCCTCGGCTCCCCGCTCCCGCATGGCGTGGTCGAGGGCGGCGGCGAAGCCCGATTCGGTCAGCGCTCGTCGGTCCACCGCTCGACGCGGATCCCACCGCGGCCAGGAGCGGGACCACGGCGGCCAGGGCCTCGTCGGCGATGGCGGCGGCCCGGGACATCCGGTCCACCTCTCCGGGATCCTTGACCATCCGCAGGCGCTCGACGAGGCCCCGGGTGGGGACGAGCGACGACGGCGCCAGCGCCTCGACCCAGGCCCGCTGCCCCGACCAGGTCACGTGGTCGGCCTCGAGGCCGAGGTCGGCCAACCCCTCGGCCCCCCGGTGGACCGCCTCCCGCTGGGCCTGGACGCCGCCGACGGCCACCTCCACCTGCGCCGTCCACCCCGGCCTCGGCCAGCTGCTCGACCGACTGGGTCCGGTAGCGACCGTCGGTGGTGAGCAGGGCGCCGTCCGCCGTCACCAGGAGCAGCCCGGCCGACCCGGTGAACCCGGTCAACCATCGGATGTTGGCCGGGGTGGTGACCAGCAGCCCGCCGACCGCCTCGCCGTCGTCCCCCGGTTCGGCCATGAGGGACCGCAGCCGGTCCAGTCGGCCGACCACCTCCAGCCGGGCCAGACCCGGTTCGGAGACGACGCTCATCCGGACGAGGCCGCGGTGAGGAGCCGGTGCACCGCGTCGACGGCCAGTCCGTACCCGATCCCCCCGAAGCCGGCGATGCAGCCGTCGGCCACCGGGGCGATGACCGAAGTGTGTCGGAACGGCTCCCGGGCTGCCGGGTTGGACAGGTGCAGCTCGACGACCACCCCGCCGAAGGCGGCCAGCGCGTCGTGCAGGGACCACGAGGTGTGGGAGAGGGCACCGGCGTTGATGATGATGGCGTCGGCCCGACCTCGGGCGGCGTGCACCGCCTCGACCAGTTCGCCCTCGTGGTTGGTCTGGTGGTGCTCGACGACGTAACCCAGCCCGGCGGCCACGGCGGTCGACATGGCCACGTGGTCGTCC
The DNA here is from genome assembly GCA_963812525.1 of uncultured Acidimicrobiaceae bacterium. Taxonomy (GTDB): domain Bacteria; phylum Actinomycetota; class Acidimicrobiia; order Acidimicrobiales; family RAAP-2; genus Bog-756. The sequence goes on along the minus strand of CAWEVL010000011.1, from coordinate 343,851 downwards.
AGGGTGGCCGTGCCGTAGACCTCGGGCTCCCGCTCGCCCAGCAGGTCGAGGTTGGGTCCCGACAGCAGGACGATCACACGGTCACCGTTCATGCTCGGCCGTCCGGCCCGGTTCGATCCATGGCTGCCAGGGTAGCGACCACCTCGGCCCGGTCCACGCCATGCACCACCTCGACGCCGCCGGGCCCGTCGAGCACGAAGGTCAGGTCGTGACGGGCCTTCTTGTCGCGGGACATGAAGGAGACCAGGTGCTCGGGGTCGGCGTTGTGGGGCAGCAGGGGCGAGAGGTCGAACCCCCCGACGACCAACCGGTGCAGCTCCTCTCGACGGTCATCGATCCGACCCAGGCGGCGGGCCAGCTGTCCGGCGAACACCAGGCCCACGGCCACCGCCTCCCCGTGCCGCAGGTCCCAGCCGGCGTCGGGATCGAAAGCCGCGGCCTCGAGGGCGTGGGCCAGGGTGTGGCCGTAGTTGAGGAGCATGCGTCGGTCGCCCTCCCGCTCGTCGGAGGCCACCACCTCGGCCTTGATGGCCACGCACCTCGCCACCTGCTCGTCCAGCGGCCGGTCGAGCAACGAGGCGTCGGGGTCGGCCCCGGGTTCGATCACGCCTCCCAGGAAGGCGTACTTGGCCATCTCCCCGCGGCCGGACGCCCACTCCCGGGGCGGGAGGGTGGCCAGCACCTCGGTGTCGCACAGCACGGCCCGGGGCTGCCAGAACGCCCCGACCAGGTTCTTCCCCTCGGGCAGGTTGACCCCGGTCTTGCCCCCCACGGCGGCATCCACCTGGCCCAGCAGGGTGGTGGCCACGTTGACGTAGGCCGTCCCACGGTGGAAGGAGGCCGCCGCGAAGCCGGCCAGGTCGGTGACCACGCCCCCGCCCACGGCCACGATGACGTCGGACCGGCCGATCCCGGCTCGGGCGAAGGACCGGCACAGGTCCTCGACGACGGCCAGTGACTTGGCTGTCTCGCCGTCGGGTACCAGGAACCGCTCGAACGGGATGCCCGGGTCGACCTCCACCCCGATCCCGGCCTGGGTCACGATGGCGGCCCGGGCCGCACCGGGGACCTGCCGCGCCACCACCCCGGCCAGGTGGTGGCGGGCGCCGCCGCCCACCGTCACGTCGTACCGCCGGTCCCCCAACTCGACCGGGACGGTGCTCACGGCCGACCACCCGGCCCGAGCCCGGTCCCGGCCAGCACCTGGACCACCACCTGGTCGGGGGTCAGGTGGTCGACGTCGACCACCACGTCGGCCACCGATTCGTACAGGGGACGCCGTACCCGGTCCAGGTCGACCAGGGCGGCGGCCGGGTCGTCACCGAGTAGCGGACGACCCTCTCCGTCCCCGACCCGACCGGCCAGCACCGTAGGGTCGGCCCGGAGCCACACCACCCGACCCGAGCGGGCCAGCAGGGCCCGGTTGGCCGGCGACAGCACCACGCCACCGGCGGCCGACACCACGACGGGTCGGCCACCGGACAGGGCCTCGGCCAGCACCCGCTCCTCCTCGGCCCGGAAGGCCGCCTCACCCTGCTGGGCGAAGAGCTCGGGCACGCTGTGCCCGGTATCGGCCATGACCTGGGCGTCGGAGTCGAGATACCCCCAGCCGAGACGACCGGCCAGCCGCTGCCCCACGGTGGTCTTCCCCACCCCCATCATGCCCACCAGGATGATGCGGTCAACCATCGTTCGGTGGCGGCGCGGCGGCGGAGGGCGTCTCCCCCAGCGCGGCCAGGTAGCCCAGGCGGTTGCGCCGGAACTCCTGGACCGAATCGCCCCCGAACTTGCGCAGGGCCTCGGAGGCCAGCACCAACGCCACCATCGTCTCGGCCACCACCCCCATGGCCGGCACGGCCGTGACATCGGTCCGCTCCTTGAACGACACCGTCGACTCCTTGGTGACGACGTCCACCGTCCCCAGGGTGGGCCGGTTGAGCGTGGCCAACGGCTTCATCGAGGCCCGGGCCACGATGGGCGAGCCGGTGGAGATGCCTCCTTCCACACCCCCCGCGTGGTGGGTGTCGCGGGCGTAGCCGCCGGCCAGGTCACCCTCACCCTCGCGGCCCCCGTCACCCGGTCCGGCCATCCGGATGGCATCGTGGGCCACCGAGCCGCGTTGTCCGGCGAGGCCGAAGCCGTCCCCGAGCTCCACCGCCTTCACCGCCTGGATGCTCATGAGGGCCTGGGCCAACAGGGCGTCGAGCTTCCGGTCCCAGTGCACGTGGCTGCCCAGGCCCACCGGCACCCCGTAGGCGATCACCTCGGCCACCCCCCCGAGCGAGTCGCCGGCCTTGGCCGCCGCCTTCACCGCAGCCACCATGCGGGCTTCGGCTTCGGGGTCCGCGCAGCGGACCTGGGAGCTGTCGACGGCCAGCAGCTCCTGGACGGTGGGGAGACCCCGCGGCTCGGACCGTTCCGGTCCCAGCTGGACCACGTGGCTGAGGACGTCGATCCCGATCTGCTGCAGGAGCAGTTTGGCCAGTGTCCCCGCCGCCACTCGGGCCGCCGTCTCACGGGCCGAGGCCCGTTCCAGCACGTCCCGGGCATCGTCCAGCCCGTACTTGAGCATGCCCGACAGGTCGGCGTGACCGGGCCGGGGCTGAGTCAGGACCTTGCCGGGCAGCCCGGGGCCGGGCGACATCTCCGTCTCCCACTTGGGCCACTCGGTGTTGGCGATCTCGATGGCGACCGGCGAGCCGAGCGTCCGGCCGTGACGGATCCCACCCACCAGGCTCACCTCGTCGGCCTCGAACCGCATCCGGGGACCGCGTCCGAACCCCAGGCGGCGCCGGGCCAGACCGCGCTGAACGTCCTCCACCGTGACCAGCAGGCCGGCCGGCATGCCCTCCACGATGACCACGAGGGCGCGTCCGTGCGATTCGCCGGCGGTCAGGTAGCGGAGCATTCAGGCAAACCTACTCGGGGGTCCGACCGTGCCCGGCCGACGGGAACGTCCGGAACGGCCGCACCGGCTCAGGATCCCGGGTGGAACAGACCCTGGGCGATCGGGGCTCCCCAGAAGACGGCGATCGCCGCGCCCACCGCCAGCGACGGGGCGAACGGGATGCGGGTCTTCCGTCCCGCCGAGGAGATCACCATCAGGATCAGACCGAACACCATCCCGACCAGGAATCCGGCCAGGAAGGCCACATAGGCGTGGAGCAGGCTGAGCCAGCCGGTGGTGAACCCGATGGCCCCGGCCAGGCGCACGTCCCCGAATCCCATCCCCCGGGGGATGAACCACCAGACGGCGAAGAACAGCCCGAAGGCCACCGCTCCTCCGATGAGGGAGCCGGTCAGGCTGTGCCAGGTGTGGTCCACCGCCGATGCGGCCACCAGCAACGGCACGATGAGGGCCAGCGCCCCGTAGATGAGTCGCCTCGGCACCAGTCGGTGGGTCAGGTCGGTCATCGAGACCACCACCAGCAGGGCCAGGAAGACGCAGAAGGGGGCGAGGGCGAGGTCCCGTCCGAAGTGGTCGGCGGCCGCCCCGAACAGGACCCCGGTGATGGCGGTGGCCAGCGCCGTCCGGACCGGCACCGCCCCCGCCGGCACCAGGTTGGCCACGGTGCGGTCCTCGGGAGTGGGATCGTCGGAGTCGTCGGCATCGGCCGCCGAGAGGGCGTGCTCGACCGAGTCCTCGAAGTGCTCGATGGCCGAGTGCGGTTCCGCCGTCGCGCCACCGCCGTGTTCAGGTGCGGCCCCTTCGAGGCGCTCGGCCCGGCGGCGCTCGTCCTCCATGCGGCTGCGCTCGGCCTCCCGCTGGCCCAGGGGGTCGAGCACCGCGCCGAACACGAGCCCGGCGACTGTGGTGCCGGCGACCAGGAGTGTGTCCACGTCAGGAAAGGTACTGGACCGGCATGCTCGGAATGAGCATCATGCCGGGGCGGGCTCCGTGTTGACCGACCGGGATGGCCCGGTACCTCCCGGCGGCCCGGCGGTCCCCTGTGACGAGCGGGCCGGGCCGCTCACCCGGCCACGAGGTCAGCTGTGGGCCGGCTCGTAGTAGGGGTTGGTACCGTCGGCGTGGTCGGTGACGTCCACGATGTTCACCAGCTCGGGAATGGCCTCCCGGAGGATCACTTCGATGCCCTGGGACAGCGTGGCCTTGGCCATGCCGCACCCCTGGCACCCCCCGCTCAGGCGGAGGTAGACCGAGGCCTCCTCAACGGCCACCAGATCGGCACGGCCACCATGGGCGGCGATGCTGGGGTTGACCTGCTCCTCGAGGACCAACACGACCCGCTGGGCCAGCGGGTCGGACAGGTCCACCTCGGGCCCGGAGGCCAGTCCCGGCGACGTCGCCACCGGAGGTGTGTTCGGGTTGACGATGACCAATCCACCCTCACCCGACTCGTCGGTGACGTAGTCCAGCGTGGCCCCCTGCAGCCGGTTCACACTGGCCTCCGGAACCACCACCGGGAGGTCGTCGTCGTGCTGCACGACATCGCCGGCACCGGCGTCGGCCAGCGCCTGGAAGTACATGTCGTAGGCGTAGGCACCGTTGCTCTCGCCGTTGATCTCGAGCCACAGGGCGAGGGCCTCGGCCTCGGCCTCGCTGGCCAGTACCTCGAGCACGGTGGCCCGGGCCTCGGGGCTGATCGTCAACACCGGGTGGATGTCCTCACGGGCTTCGCTCATGCCTGCCATCATAAGGGAGTGTCGCCTTCCCACAAGCAGATACCGGCCGAGTCGCACGAGTGGGTCAGCTTCGACGACCCGGACGAGGAGCGCACCTGGCTGTTCGACGTGACCTTCCTGGCCAGCGCCTGGATGTGCATCTTCGGCCAGGGGTGCCAGGGGGTGCTGACCGGGCCGACTCCCGAACTGGTCCAAGGCTGCTGCTCCTACGGGGCCCACTTCACCGGCAAGAAGGACGCCAGGAAGGTCGAGCGGGCCGCCGCCGAGCTCACCCCGGACCTGTGGCAGTTCCACAAACAGGGGCAGAAGGGCGTCGTGAAGCAGTTGGCCGACGGGGACCTGGGGACCCGGCTGGTCGACGGTGCCTGCATCTTTCTCAACCGGCCGGGGTTCGCCGCCGGACCGGGGTGTGCGCTCCACAAGGCCGCCGAGGCCCAAGGGCGGAGCCACGTGGAGCTCAAACCGGAGGTGTGCTGGCAGCTCCCGCTACGCCGTGAGGACGAGACGTCGGTGGACGGTCGGGTGACCTCGGTGGTCCGCCAGTGGGACCGCCGCCACTGGGGCGAGGGGGGCGAGGAGTTCCACTGGTGGTGCACCGAGGACCCGGCGGCGTTCGTCGGCCGCGAACCGGTGTACGTCAGCATGCGCACCGAGCTCGAGACCATGGCCGGCAAGAAGGTGTACAAACGGCTGGCCGCGTATCTCGACGAGCGGACCGCACCACGCGCCCCGGTCACGCTGCTGCCCCATCCCACCGTGCGACGCTGACCGTCGCGCCCATCCCACCGTGCGACGCTGACCGTCGCGCATCCCACCGTGCGACGCTGACCGTCGCGCAACCCGGCGGGTCGGGCTATTCGGCCAGAGGGTCGTCGTCGGCGAAGGACGGGTCCTTCGGCGCGGTGCCCAGGATCTCGTCGTAGTCGTCCTCGGTGGCCAGGCACCACGACGCGTGCTTGTCGTCGGGTTCCGCTCCGCACTCGGGGCAGCGACGGTTGGCGGTCGCTACCGAACGCTTCAAGCTGCGCGCCTCTTCGAAGCGGCGATGGCGTCCCTTCTTCACGGAAACAACTCCTTGCCCCACCAGCGGTGGCATTCCCCCGACACAGCGAACCCGGGGTGATCACCGATCACCAATGCAGCCAGTGTAGTGCGAGGTGCCCCCAGTCGTGGCGCACCGGAACGGCCGGTACCATCGGGACATGCCCGACCAATTCGACCCTCAGGCCATGGTGGAACGCTTCCGGGCCAGGGCCGATGCCGTCCGGTCCCGGGGACTTCCGCCGATCGAGGGGCCGGATCGGGAGCGCTTCAAGCAGCAGGCCCAGGCCGACTTCATGGACTTTGCCATGCTGGGCGACGCCGACGCCGCCATCGAGGACGGGGTGCTCACCCTGCGCGTCGACCTTCGGCCGGCCCCGGCCGGCGGCCCGGACTGAGGAGGGCCCCTCCGAAACTGCGAGGCGGCGAGGGGCTCAACCGCCGTAGTTCATGCGGGTGTCCTCCATCCGGAGCAGCCCCGGGTGGTCGGCGGTGGGTTCGGCGGCCAGTTCGCCCGCGTCGACCACCTCGCCGACGAACAGCACATGGCTGGCCGGTGCGGCACCGTCCGCAGCCCCGGCGTCCAGGGTGTGCCGCACCCGGCAGGACAGCCAGGCCACCGCCGCAGCCAGACAGGGCAGGCCGCCCGCGACCTCGTGCACCGGCTCCCCCTGCATGGCGAGGGCCACGCCCGACGGGCCCACGACCACGTCCTCCACCGGTTTGACGAACCGTCGGACCACGGCGCGGTCGGCCCGGGACAGGAGGCTGACGGAGAACCCACCACCCTCGGCGATCAGCGCACCGGTGACCGACTCCCGCTCCACGGACGCCGCCACCAGTTTGGGGGTGGTGGCCACCTGCATCACCCAGTTGGCCGTCATGAGGTTCCGGCGCTCCCCGACGCGGCTGCCGAGCACGAACAGCCCGGTGGGCATCGACCACAGCACCCGGCGGCGGAGCCGGTCGTAGGCGTCAGGGTCGCGGCCTTCGGGAATGGGCCCGACGATGCCGTCGCTCACCGGCACACGCCGCCGCCTTCCGGCCGGCTCGACGATCCCGGAAGGTCGGCCACGGCCCTAGTTGCAGCCGCCGAACGGGTCGCTGCAGGATCCGTCGGGCTGTGTGGTGGAGGTCGATGGCGTCCGGCCGGTGACCGCTTCGATGCGATCCAGTGCCGTGGTCAGCAGGGGTAGGAGCGCGGCCCGTTCGGCGGCCGACTTGCGGAGCAACGACGTTTCCCCGGCGGCACCCCGGTAGCAGTCGTCCCCCGCGGCCGCCCCCTTCTCGTAGGCGTTGTTGAGGTCGGTGGTCAGCTGGCTGTCCGGTGTCGGCAGGTTGCCGATGGCCGTCTCTGCGTCGTTGGTCAACAGGGCGCACACCGTCTTGATGGCGGCGGGCGGGTCGTGGTGGGCCAGGGCCTGGTCGATGTTGGCGCTGTCGACCTTGAGGGTGCCGATGGCGGCACCGCCGGCCGCTCCCGACACCCAGGTGGAGACCCGGGCCGACGAGGTGCCCGACTGCTCCTGGCCGGCGCATCCGGCCAGGCTCCATGCACCCGCCACCACCAGCGTCGCCGCCAGCACGGTGCGCCGGACCGTGCGGCCACCGCCCGGAGGGGGACGCCGGGGACGGACCCCTCCCCCGTCGGCAGCGGCGCGGCCCACTAGGCCGGGATGCCCGTCCAGTCGGGGCGCCAGGCCGGGTCCAGCTGGTGCAGGAACTGCCCGCACCGCTCCTCTTCGGCGTGCTCACCGATGGAGCCGGCCGAGGAGCGGAGCCCGTCCAGGCATCGGAGGAACCCCCGGTTCGGCTCGTGGGCCCACCGGACGAGCCCCGAGCCCTTCCAGCCCGCCCTCCGCAGTGCGTCGAGGCCCCGGTGGTAGCCCACCCGGAAGCAGGCGTAGGCCTCCACATCGTCCCGGGCCAACGAGCCCAGTGCCGCCCACGCCGACAGGGAGGTCGGGGTCGGCACGCACGACGTCGGCCACCGCGTGCCGTCGCCGGTCGGCCGGCTGGCCGAGGGCCGCCGCCAGTCCGGTGCGCACGGCTTCGGTCTCCTCGGGGAGCACGGTCTCAGGGAGCCCCGAGGTCAGCCGGACGGGGGAGAGGTCGGGCGGCGGGACTGGCGGGCTGCTCATGGCCGTCAGTGTAGGACCGTGGGGTCCGGCCTCCTGTTCGGCCGGTCGGACCGGATCAGGCGAATGACACCAGGTGGTAGTTGCGCTTCCCGCTGCGGAGGATCACGTACCGACCGGCCACCAGGTCGTCGGCCCCCACTGAGCAACCCACCTCCTCCGCCCGTCGGTTGTTGAGGTAGGCGCCCCCCTGCTCGATGGTGGTCCGGGCCCGACCCCGCGAGGGAGCCAGCCCCGTCTCGACCAGCAGGTCGACCAGGGACACCCCGCCACCGTCGAGCCGGGCCCGGGGAAGGGTGGAGGACGGGGCGTCGGCGAAGACGTCGAGGATGGACCGCTCGTCCAGCCGGCTCACCTCTTCGGTGAACAGGGCCGCGGCGGCCTGCTCCGCCCGCTCCGTCTCGTGACTGCCGTGCACCAGCGTGCACACCTGGCGGGCCAGCTCGCGGTGGGCCTGGCGGCGCTCCGGCCGCCCGGTCGTCGCCTGGTCGAGGGCCAGAATGGCCTCGTGGTCCAGGAAGGTGAAGTAGCGGAGGTAGGTGCCCACCACCGCATCCTCGCTGCGGAGGAAGAACTGGTAGAGCTGGTAGGGACTGGTCCGTTCGGCGTCCAGCCAGACCGTCCCGGACTCGGTCTTGCCAAACTTGGTCCCGTCGGCCTTCACGACGAGTGGCGTGGTCAGCCCCCAGACCTCCTCCTGGCGCACCTTGCGGACCAGGTCGATGCCCATGGTGATGTTCCCCCACTGGTCGCTTCCCCCGAGCTGCAGCCGGCAGCCGAAGGCGTCGAACAGGTGGAGGAAGTCGTAGGCCTGCAACAGCATGTAGCTGAACTCGGTGTACGAGATGCCCTGGTCGGCGCGCGACAGACGGGACTTGACCGACTCCTTGGCCACCATCTGGTTCACGGTGAAGTGCTTCCCGACGTCGCGGAGGAAGTCGAACAGGGGCATGGGCTCGAGCCAGTCGGCGTTGTTGACCAGCAGGGCCCGAGCCTCGGCCCGGGTCGCGGTGAAATCCAGGAACCGCTCCAGCTGCCCGCGGATACCGTCCAGGTTGGAGCGCAGCTCGTCACGGGTCAGCAGCGACCGCTCCTCGGACTTCCCCCCCGGATCCCCGATGAAGCCGGTGCCCCCTCCGGCCACGGCGATGGGACGGTGGCCGGCCTGCTGGAGCCGGCGCAGATTGCAGACCTGCAGGAGGTGGCCCACGTGCAGGCTGTCGGCGCTGGGGTCGAAGCCGCTGTAGGCGGTGAGGCGGTCGGCGTCGAGTCGCTGCTCGAGGCCGGGATCGGTCATCTGGTGGACGAGCCCGCGAAAGCGGAGATCCTCGGCGAGGTGGGCCATCGACTCAGCCTGCCACGTCACCGGGTCGCGGTCGTCCCCCCGGCAGCCGGCCAATCGACGACCGCCCGTCCGGGCGACACTACGATCGGCCTCCCGCCGGTCTCCGCGGGACCGACCCCGGGCCGCCACCCAGCCAGGAGCCCCCGTTGCTCAACCCCTATCTTCATGGCAACTACGCACCGGTCCTGGTGGAGCGGAGCGACGACCATGCCCTGCCCGTGACCGGGGTCATCCCCCCCGACCTCTGCGGCCAGCTGCTGCGCAACGGGCCGAACCCAGCCGCCGTCCCGGCCGACGAGGCCGATTACCACTGGTTCTCCGGCGACGGCATGATCCACGCCATCACCCTGTCCGAGGGCCGGGCCGAGGGCTACCGGAATCGCTGGGTCCGCACCCGGGCCCTGGCCGCCAAGGTCGAGACCCCACCCCCGGCCGGTCCCGCCGAGCCCATCGACGGTCCGGCCAACACCCATGTGATCCGCCACGCCGGGACCACCCTGGCCCTGGTGGAGTCGGGATTCCCCCACGCCGTCTCCCCCGACCTGGGTCGGGCCCGCATCCACGACTTCGACGGGAGCCTGGCCTCGCCGATGACCGCGCACCCCAAGGTCGACCCGGCCACCGGCGAACTGCTCTTCTTCGGGTGCGACGTGTTCGGGCCGCCCTTCCTCCGCTACCACGTGGCGGACCGGGACGGTGGGCTGGTCCGCACCGAGTCCGTCGACATCCCCCGGGCCACCATGATCCACGACTTCGGGGTGACGGCGTCACGGGTGGTCTTCCTCGACCTCCCCATCCTCTTCGACCTGGACCTGGCCACCATGGGTCGCTCGCTGCCCTATCGCTGGGTGCCGGAGGCGGGGTCCCGAGTGGGGGTGATGCCCCGGCACGGGGGCAACGAGGACATCCGGTGGATCGGGATCGACCCGGTCTACGTCTTCCACGTGCTCAACGCCTATGACGAGGGCGACACCGTGATCATGGACGTGATCCGGTACGACCGGGCCTTCGACACCGATCCCGGCCGACCCGTCGCATCGGCCCTGCCCGCCCTGGCCCGCTGGACCATCGACCTGGCCGGGGGACGCGTCGCCGAGCGACGCCTCGACGACGTTCCGGTCGAGTTCCCGAGGATCGACGACGCCGTGGCCGGACTGCCCCACCGGTACGGCTACTGCGTCCGCCTGGGCGACCGCGCCGACGAACCCAGCCAGTTGGGACTCGTCCAGTACGACCTGGTCCGCGACCAGTCGACCAGATTCGACCCCGGCCAGTACCGGTTCCCGGGCGAGCCGGTCTTCGTGCGGGCCGCCGACGGACGGGACGAGGGTGAGGGATGGGTCCTGTCCGTGGTCTACGACGCCAGCACGGACACCAGCGACCTGGTGATACTCGACGCCACGTCCTTCGCCGGCCCCCCGGTGGCCACCGTCCACCTGCCCGCTCGGGTCCCGTTCGGATTCCACGGATCCTGGCTGCCCGTCGACTCGTAGCCCGGCCGGCAATTCGGCGTCCCCCCCGAGGGTGACACCAGTGCAGGGTCCCCCCGTGGGAAACTGACCCGTCACCTCTGCACGGGTCGGCTCACTCTGCCGACCCTCGACACCGCGGCCGTCACGGCGACAACCCCCCACCTTGCCCACCACCGACCCACCCAGATCGAGCGGCTCCCGGCCCACCGGACGATCGTCAGGTCGACCGACCGGCCATCCGCGCGCCTCGAGTCCCCCGCCCACCCGGGCCGCCAGACCGAGGCCCGAGTTTCCCGGCCCCATCCTGAGCGGCCAGGTGGCCATCCCGTCGAAGCGGGAACGGCGGCGGGCGGTGAAGAAGCGCCGGCGGCCCGCCCAACGGATCCTCCGAGGACTCATCGGCCTGGTCGTGGTGGTGCTGGTGCTGGTGGCGGCGGGGTACGGCTACTTCCGTTACCAGTGGAGCAAGGTCTCCTCGGCGGCCTGCGCCACCTGCGTCGCCGCGGCCAACGGCGCCCCCTACAACGTCCTGCTCATCGGATCGGACAGCCGGGCCGGCGAGACCGCGGCCGAGGCCCAGCAGTTCGGCAACGCCAGCAACGCCGGGGGGCAGCGCAGTGACACCATCAAGATCGTCCACGTCGATCCGACCTCGGGTACGGCCTCGACCCTGTCCATCCCCCGGGACACCTTCGTGACGCTCTCGGGCCTCCCCTCCGATACCCAGCTGTCCAGCCAGAACAAGATCAACGCCGCGTTCGCCGGAGGCCCTGACGGCCTCATCCAGACCATCCAGAACACCTTCGGCATCCCCATCAGCCACTACATCGAGATCAGCTTCTTCGGCCTGCAGGACGCGGTGAACGCCCTCGGGGGCATCTCCATGGACTTCCCCTACCCGGTCCGGGACGACAACCGGGACACGGGCGTGAACGAGTCCGGCCTCAACGTGGCCCGCTCCGGCTGCCAGGTCCTGAACGGGTCCCAGGCCCTGGCCCTGTCGCGGTCCCGTTACTTCGAGTACTACAAGAACGGCTACTGGAACCAGGACGGGAGCTCCGACATCGGGAGGATCGAGCGCCAGAACCTGATCATCTCGGCGGCGCTCAACAAGGCCAAGGGAACCTACAACCCACTGCGGCTCAACTCGTTGCTCACCTCGGTGGTCCATGACTTCAGCAAGGACAACGGGCTGTCGCCGAGCGACCTGTTCGCCCTGGCCGAGCGGTACCACGCCTTCTCGGGGTCCCAGCTGCAGTCCTTCACCCTGCCCACCGAGGGGGCCACCGCGGGCAGCTCGTCCGTCGAGGTGGTCCAGCCCGATGAGGCCTCCCAGATGATCACCCAGTTCCTCGGAGGCCCGTTCGGTCCGATCTCCACCCCACCGCTCGACGCCAACGGCGATCCCCAGACCCTTCCGGTGGCCACCCCGACAACGGCCCCGGCGGTGCCGGTGACCACCGCACCGGCGTCCAAGAAGGCGGCGGCGACCGCCCCGCCAACATCCACCATCCCCTCCTTCGATCCCCGACCCTGCTGACGCCTGGGCCGGGCTCCGGCGGTCAGCCGGCGTCCGAGTCGACGGCGTCCACGATGGCGTCCTGGACGAGCCGGTGATGGTGGACGTTGGTCGTGCGCCCGGGGACACGCACCCGGATCACCGACCGGGAGCCGACGCCCACCCTTCGGGCCAGGGCTGACTCCAACCCGCCGGGCCCGGCGTCCGGGCCCAGGTCGTCCACCGGCCACCCGAAGCCCGAGGCCACCGCGCCGGGGTCGGGACCCGGCGGGGTGGCGAACAGCGTCTCGAACGTCCCGGGATCGAGGAGCTCGGCCGCCGGGAGGAACGAGAAGATCCCGCCCCCGCGGTTGTCCGCCACCACCACGGTGAGGTCCACCTCGTCCCCCCCCACCGCCACCATCGCCGTGGCGTCGTGGAGGAAGGCCAGGTCGCCGACCAGGGCCACGGTGGGACGTCCGGCCAGGGCCACGCCGACCGCCGTCGACACCACGCCGTCGATGCCGTTGGCCCCCCGGTTGGCCACGACCCGGGGCGGCCGCGGCCGGGTGACGCCGTAGGCCTCGATGTCCCGGACGGGCATCGAGGAGGACACCACCAGGGTGGACTCCTCGGGCAGGGCTCGGAACAGGCGGTGGGCCAGCCCCGGTTCGGTGATCGGGGCATCCGGCCCCGCCGGGCCCAGCAGGCCGGCGATCACGGCCCGGGCCCGCTCCTCGGCGCCCTGCCAGGCGGCCGACCACCGGGTGGGCCCAGCCGCCCGGGAGGATCCGGCCGCGCCCAGCCGGCCGGTGACCGCCTGGGCGAACCGACCAGGGTCGGCCCGGACGAACTCGGCCACCTCCCGGTCGGGGTCGGGCCACCGCCCGTGGGGGTCGACCACCACACAGTGGGCACCGCCCCCGACCGCCCGGGACACGAACCCGTTGACCACCTTGGACACCCACGGCTCGCCCAGGCGGACGATGGTGTCGGGGAGGTGCGCATCGGCGAACCGGTCCGACCTCAAGATGCCGTCGGCCGCCCCGACGATGCCGGGGCCGGTGCGTCGCAGGCCCGAGCGGGGGTCGGCCAGGATCGGCCAGCCGAGGGCGGCGGCCATGTCCGAGACGGCGTCGGGCTCGCCACATCCTGCTCCGGCCAGGACCAGCCCCCGCCCGCCGGGTCGCAGGACCCCACCGGCCACCCGCGACCGGACCCACGCGTCGTCGGGGGCCGGGTCGCCCCCCACGACGGCGTGCCAGGGGGTGCCGCCCCCCCGACCGGCCGGCACCCCGGCCCCGGCCGCCGGGTCGCCGAGCAACGGCTCCCGGAAGGGCAGGTTGACGTGGACGGGACCCGGGCCGGAGGGTCCCGAGCGGGACTCGGCCACCATCCGGGCGGCCAACGACCGCCACGCCCCGCGACCGGCGGTGTCCGGGACCCCGGGATCGGCGAACCAACGGGGCGAGCGCCCGAACAGGTGGAGCTGGTCGATGGTCTGGGCCGCCCCCACGTCGCGCCGCTCGGGTGGCCGGTCGGCGCTGCAGACGAGCAACGGCACCCGGGCCAGGTCCGCCTCCACCACCGCGGCGTGGAGCTCGGCGGCCGCCGTGCCGCTGGTGGTGAGGACGACGGCGGGTCGCCCCGTGGCCAGGCCCATCCCGAGGGCGGTGAACCCGGCCGAACGCTCGTCCAGGCGGACGTGGACGGCCAGGCCCGGATGGCCGGCCAGAGCCACGGCCAGCGGTGCGGACCTCGATCCCGGACACACCACGGCGTGGGACACCCCTCCCCGTACCCACTCGTCGACCAGGGTGGCGGCGAAGGCCGCCTGCACGTCGGCATGACCGGGGACGGGGGCGACGCTCGGTACGCTCACCGGGGCCCCCTATGACGACCACGCCGCCCCCGCCCCCGTCGCTCCACTACGAGGTCCGCGGCCACGGGCCCCGGCTGGTGATGGCCCACGGCTTCACGCAGACCGGCCGGGTGTGGGGCTCGCTGGACGACGACCTGGCCCGTGACCACCGGGTGGTGGTGGTGGACATGCCCGGCCACGGGGCGTCGTCGGGGGTGAGGGCGACCCTGGTCGACGGCGCGCTCCAGCTGGCCCGGCTGGGCGGTCGGGCCACCTACCTCGGGTACTCGATGGGGGCGCGGTTCTGCCTCCATCTGGCCCTGGCCTGTCCCCAGCTGGTCGACTCGCTGGTGCTCATCTCCGGCACCGCCGGCATCGACGACCCCGAGGAGCGCCGGTCCCGCCGGGCCGCCGACGCCGCCCTGGCCGACCAGCTCGATCCGGGCAGGACCGGCGACGCCGCGGTGCCGGTCGGGGTGTTCGTGCGTCGGTGGCTGGACAGCCCGCTGTTCGGCGGGGTGGACCGGGAAGCCGCGGGCTTGGAGGAGCGGGAACGCAACACCGGCGCCGGACTGGCATCCAGCCTGCGACTGGCCGGCACCGGCACCCAGCTGCCCCTGTGGGCCAAGCTGGACCGCCTGGCCATGCCGGTGCTCATCGTGACCGGGGGTCGGGACGAGAAGTTCACGGCACTGGGGCGCCGGATGGCCGACGCCATCGGTGCCAACGCCACGGTGGCCGTGGTGCCGGCGGTCGGCCACTCCCCGCATCTGCAACGACCCGACACCGTGGCCGATCTGATCCGTACCCACCGCACGGGGACGGGGACGGGGACCCCCTCGGGCCGAGGCCGATGAGCCGCCGCTCATCCCAGGGCCGACGGGATCGGGAGCGGGATCCACAGCCACAGGGCGATCGCCAGCAGGAGGCCGAAGGCCAGCTGCAGGCGACCCGTGGCCGCCAGCACCGGCAGCAGGGTGCGCCCCTCGGCGTCACTCCGCACCAGGAGGACCGGCCCCCTGACCAGGGGCAGGGCCGCCAGGGGCAGGAGGGCGACGGCGGGACGGGCCGCCCGGACCGCGCCGCTCACCGACAGCAGGGCCCAGATCACCACGCCGAGGAACGGCAGCAGCACCGTGGCCACGTACAGCCAGCCGGCCCGCTCCCGGCCCACCCGGACGGCCACCGTGCGTTTGCCGCTCCCGGCGTCGGACCCGATGTCGCGCAGGTTGTTGGCCAGCAGGAGGGCGGTGGCCAACAGGCCGACGGCCACGGCGGCGAACCACACCACCGGCGCGTGCAGGTCCAGGGTCTGGACGAAGTACGACCCCACCGTGGCCACCAGCCCGAAGAAGACGAACACGAACGCCTCGCCCAGCCCGACGTAGCCGTAGGGCCGGGGACCGCCGGTGTAGAACCAGCCGGCCAGCAGGCAGGCCGCGCCGACCAGCAGGATCCACCACGCCGACGTGGCCCAGGCCAGACCCAGACCGGCCACGGCGGCCACGGCGAAGGCGAGGAACGCCGCCCGCTTGACCGCACCGGGTGAAGCCAGGCCCGTGGCCACCAGCCGGACCGGGCCCACCCGGGCGTCGTCGGTGCCGCGGATACCGTCCGAGTAGTCGTTGGCGAGGTTGGTGCCGATCTGGATGGCCAGCGCCACCACCAGCGCACCCAGCGCGCACCACCACGAGCTGACCCGCAGGCCGTCGGGCGGGCTCAGGCCGCCGGCCCGGTGGCTCCACGGATGGGCCGCGGCCGTGCCCACCAGCACCGGCACGATGGCCGCCGGAAGGGTCCGGGGCCGGGCGCCGAGCAGCCAGCGTTCGATCGGCCCCGGCGCCGTCGGCGTGGCGCCGTCGACGGTCACCGGCCCCACCGGTCGACCCGGCCGGAGGTCACGGGCGGCGGGGGAAGCGACCGAAGTCCGGTGGGCGGTGCTCCTGGAAGGCGTTGCGACCCTCTTGGCCCTCCTCGCTCATGTAGAAGAGCATGGTGGCGTCGCCGGCGAACTGCTGGAGGCCGGCGAGACCGTCGTCCGCCGCGTGGAGCCCGCCCTTCAGCATCCGGAGGGCCAGGGGCGAGAGCGAGAGCATCTGCCGGCACCAGGCCACGGTCTCCCGCTCCAGCTGCGCGAGCGGGACCACCGCGTTCACCAGTCCCCAGTCCAGAGCGGTGGCGGCGTCGTACTGGCGGCACAGGAACCACACCTCCTTGGCCCGCTTCAACCCGATGGTGCGGGCCAGCAGGCTGGCGCCGTACCCGCCGTCGAAGCTCCCCACCTTCGGTCCGGTCTGGCCGAAGCGGGCGTTGTCGGCGGCGATGGTCAGGTCGCACACCAGGTGGAGGATGTGACCGCCGCCGATGGCGTAGCCGGCCACCATGGCCACCACCGGCTTGGGCAGGCGCCGGATCTGGATCTGGAGGTCGAGCACGTTGAGGCGCCCGATGCCCTGTCGGGCGACGGCGTCGTCCCCGAGGTAGCCGTCGTCCCCCCGGATCTTCTGGTCGCCACCGGAGCAGAATGCATCCGGCCCCTGGCCGGTGAGGATGACCACGCCCACCGACGGGTCGTCCCGGGCCAGGTTGAAGGCGTCAGCCAGCTCGAAGAGGGTCTGGGGCCGGAAGGCGTTGCGGACGTGGGGGCGGTTGATGGTCAGCTTGGCCACCCCCTCGGCCACGTCGCAGTGGATGTCCTGGTAGTCCCCGCGGCGCTCCCAGGCCGGCAGGGGGAGGCCACGGAACCGCTCCACCGGGTCGAGGGGCGGGCCGGTGATGGCCGTCCCGAGGGGGGCGTTCTCCCTGGCCTCGCCGTGCTCGTCGGTCTGGGACGCAACCATTCGACCATTCACTCCTAGAGTCGCCACTCGTACGGTCGCCTAGGCTAGCCCCATGCCGGAGTTGGTAGCGCTCGACCTCCCGGCCGGCCCGGGCTTCGTCGACGCCCTCCGTGCCGTCTGGGACGGGGGGGACGCGGCGCTCCCGCTCGATCACCGGCTCCCCGCCCCGGCCCTCTCCCGGCTACTGGCGGCGTTGCGGCCCTCGGCCCTGGTCGACGGTTCGGGCCGGCACCGACAGCCCGGGGGCCGGCCCACCGAACCGGGAGATGCCCTGGTGGTGGCCACCAGCGGCACCACCGGCCGGCCCAGGGGCGTCGTCCTCGACCACGCCGCGGTGGAGGCCTCGGCCTGGGCCACCTCGACCCGCCTGGGCGTCGACCCCGGTTCGGACCGGTGGGTGGCCTGCCTCCCCCTGGCCCACGTGGGCGGGCTGGCCGTGGTCACCCGGGCCCTGGTCACCGGCACACCGTGCACCGTCCTCCCTGCGTTCGACGCCACTGCCGTGGAGCGCCAGGCCGAGGAGGGGGCCACCCTGATCTCCCTGGTGGCCACGGCGCTCCGCCGGACCGACGCCTCCGGGTTCCGGGCCGTCCTCCTGGGCGGGGCCGCCCCCCCGGACTCCCTGCCCGGCAACGTCGTCACCACCTACGGCATGACCGAGACGGGCTCGGGCATCGTCTACGACGGACGGGCCCTCGACGGGGTGGAGCTCCGCCTCGGCGACGGGACCTGGGCGGAGGACGGGGAGGTCCTGGTGCGCGGGCCCATGCTGCTCCGCTGCTACCGGGACGGGACCGATCCGAGGGTCGGTGGCGGGTGGCTCCCCACCGGCGACTCCGGCCGGATCGGACCCGACGGCAGGCTCTCGGTGCTGGGGCGGATGGCCGAGGTCATCGTCACCGGCGGGGAGAAGGTCTGGCCCTCCCCGGTCGAGCTGCTCCTGGGTCGCCATCCCGGGGTCGACCAGGTGGCGGTGTGGAAGCGGTCCGACCCCGACTGGGGCGAGCGGGTGGTGGCCTGGGTGGTCCCCGAGGACCGGGCCCACCCGCCGCGGCTCGACGAGCTCCGGGACCTCGTGGCCGGCGAGCTGCCGCGTTGGGCCGCACCCCGGGAGCTGGTGGTGACCGATCGGCTGCCCCGGACGGCCAGCGGCAAGGTGACCCGGGACGCCCTGACCTGACCGCCTGGAGGGTCGGTCAGGCCAATCCGCCGCTGGCGATGCACAGGGCACCGCCGTCGATGACCAGGGTGTGCCCGGTGATCCACGAGGCGGCATCCGAACAGAGGAACAGGGCGGCGTTGGCGATGTCCTCGGCCTCGCCCAACCTGCGCAGCGGCATCCGTTCCGAGATGGCGGGCTCGGCCTCCTCCCACAGGGCCCGGGCGAACTCGGTTTTGACCAGACCCGGAGCCAGGGCGTTGACCCGGACCATGGGGCCGAGCTCACCGGCCAGCTGGCTGGTCAGGTGGATGACCGCGGCCTTGGTCACGTTGTACCAGCCGATGCCACCCTCCACCGAGAGGCCCCCGATCGAGGCCAGGTTGAGGACGGCGCCGCCCCGCTCGGACATGCCGGCCCGCCACACGGCACGGGTCCACTCGAGATAGCCCGTCTGGTTGACCCGGACCGTCTTGTCGGCCCGGGCGGTGTCCAGTTCGATGATGGGTCCGTAGTACGGGTTGGTGGCGGCGTTGTTGACCAGGATGTCCACCGCACCGAACCGCTCGACCGTGGCGGCGACGCAGGCCTCGGCCTGGTCGGGGTCACCGGCGTTGGCTACGTGCCAGGCCACCTCGCCGGACCGCTCCCCGGCCCCCCCGTCGATCGCCGCCTTGGCCCGGGCCAGACCGTCCGCCCTACGGGAGGAGAGCATCACCGAGGCCCCGGCGGTGGCGAACGAGTCGGCGATGGCCTGGCCGATGCCGCGCGAGGCGCCGGTGATCAGGGCGGTCCTGCCGTCCAGTCGGAGCTCCATGGCCGACCACCCTAGACAGGGCGGTGGGGTGCCGGACGGGGGCGCGGGGGCGACCGGCCGGGAGGCGCTCTACTATCACCGCGGACAGGGTCGTCGGCAGGGTGTCGATGCCGAGCCAGCTCGGACCGACCCGGAAGAGGAGCCACCGACCATGGGTATGCCGAAGGACGTGGGGGTGGTCGACACCATGGTCGGGTTCCCCCACCCCGACATGAAGGAGGTCTACCGGTTCATCACCCGGCAGACCAAGGACACCGAGTCCAAGGAGCAGTTCGACTTCCCGGTGGAGTACATGTTCAAGGACGGCACCGGCAAGTCGGTGGAGGGGTCCGAGGACCCGGTCGGGGTGACCCTCCGGGAGATGGACCTGTGGGGGATCGAGCGGGGCCTGATCGGCGTGGGCGATCCGGCCGGCCTCGGCGACCAGGCCCTCCAGCGCCACCCCGACCGGTTCATCCCCTCCTCCTCGGCCGACCCCAACGACGGGATGCGGGGCATCGAGCGCCTGGTCCGGGAGTACGAGACCTACGGGGTTCGGGCCGTCGGCGTCTTTCCGGCCGGCACCTTCCCCCAGGTCCCCATCAACGACAAGAAGATGTACCCCCTCTACGCCAAGTGTGTGGAGCTGGGTATCCCCATCTTCTGCTGCGCCGGCATCCCCGGGCCCCGCCTGAGGGCGGCCTGCCAGCACGTGGAGCTCATCGACGAGGTGATGTTCGACTTCCCCGACCTGACCTTCGTGACCCGGCACGGCTGCGAGCCGTGGACCGAGCTGGCCGTGAAGCTCATGCTCAAGTGGCCCGGCCTGCACTACTCGACCAGTGCCTTCGCCCCCAAGTACTACCCCAAGGACATCGTGCGCTACGCCAACACCCGGGGGGCCGACAAGATCATCTTCGCCGGCTACTTCCCGATGGGCCTGTCCATCGCCCGGGTCATGACCGAGTTGCAGGACGTCGGGTTCAAGGACGAGGTATGGCCCAAGTTCCTGCGCACCAACGCCCTGCGGGTCCTGGGGCTGGACTGAGGTGGCCACCGTGGAGACTGGCGGTTCGGCGATGACCAGCGGGGCGGCGGCCCCCGTCGGTCCCGGCGTCGACTACCCCACCTTCGACGCCGACAACCACTACTACGAGGCCACCGACGCCTATACCCGTCACATCGACCCGGCCATGGCCAAGCGGGCCATCCAGTGGGCCGAGATCGACGGCCGCCGACGCCTGCTGGTGGGGGGGAAGGTCAACCGGTTCATCCCCAATCCGACCTTCGACCCCGTCGCCCTCCCGGGGAGCCTGGGCGAGTACTTCCGCGGCCGCAATCCGGAGGCCCAGGACATGCGGGCCCTGTTCGGCGAGCTCGAGCCCATCCGGCCGGAGTACCGTGACCGCGACGCCCGGCTGGCCGTCATGGACACCCAGGGCCTGGACGGCTGCTTCCTGTTCCCGACGCTGGGCGTGGGGATGGAGGAGGCCCTGGCCCACGACCCCGGGGCCCTGGTGGCGGCGTTCGGAGCCTTCAACCGCTGGCTCGAGGACGACTGGGGCTACGCCCACCGGGACCGCATCTTCGCCGCCCCCATGATCACCCTCGTCGACGTGGAGGCCGCCGTGGCCGAGTTGACCCGGGTACTCGAGCTCGATGCCCGTCTGGTGTGCATCAAGGGCGGGCCGGCCCATGCGCCCACCGGGCTGACCTCCCCGGCCGACCGGCGGTTCGACCCGTTCTGGGGGCTGGTCAACGAGTCGGGGGTGGCCATCGGGATCCACTCCGGGGATGCCGGCTACGGGCGCTACCTCAACCACTGGGAGCCCTACGGGAGCCTCGAGGCCTTCCGTCACTCCCCCCTCCGATCGGTCATCAGCTCCGACCGTCCCCCGTTCGAGACCATGGCCGCCCTGGTGTGTCAGGGGTTGTTCGACCGGTTCCCCAACGTGCGGGTGGCCAGCATCGAGGCCGGCGCCGAGTGGGTCCCGGCCCTCGTCAAGAAGTTGGCCAAGGCCTACGGCCAGATGCCCTCGGCGTTCGCCTCCGATCCGGTCGAGACCTTCCGCCGACACGTGTGGGTGGCGCCGTTCTACGAGGACGACTTGGAGGTGCTGAAGGAGGTGCTGGGCCTCGACCGCCTGCTGTTCGGCTCCGACTGGCCCCATGCCGAAGGCCTGGCCGAACCCACCGCCTTCGCCTGGGACCTGCGCCGCCACCACTTCACCGAGGACGAGATCCGCACCGTCATGGCCGACAACGGACGCGCCCTGACCGTGCGCGCTCCGGGGCCCGGCTGACGCAGCCGGCCGACCTGGTCGCCCGCCCGCGGGCACCGGAGCACCCGTGGTGGGACGGCCCGGTTGGGGGTACCGTGCCCTCATGACGAGATTCGGCATCCAGCTGCCCAACTTCTCCGGCTTCGACTCGATCGACCTGTTCGACCACGTGGCCGGACTGGCCACCGCGGCGGAGTCGTCGGGGTTCCACTCGGTGTGGGTGATGGACCACTACTTCCAGCTTCCCCCCCTGGGTGGACCGGACCAGCCCATGCTGGAGGCCTACACGCTGCTCGGTGCGCTGGCCGCACGGACCGAGCGGGTGCAGCTCGGGACCCTGGTCACCGGGGTCACCTACCGCAACGCCGGCATCCTGGCCAAGATCGTCACCACCCTCGACGTCATCTCCAAGGGCCGGGCCATCCTCGGCATCGGCGGGGCCTGGTACGACGTGGAGCACCGGGGCCTCGGCATCGACTACCCCGGCGACGGGGTCCGTCTGGACATGCTCGAGGAGGCGGTCCAGGTGTGCCGCGCCATGTTCACCGGCGACGACGTGAGCTTCGAGGGCACCCACTTCCGCCTGGACCATGCCCGCAACCTTCCTCGGCCGGTCCGGCCCGGCGGGCCCCGGATCATGATCGGGGGTGGAGGTGAGCGGCGGACGCTCCGACTGGTCGCCCGGTACGCCGACCAGTGCAACGTGACCGGTGACGCCGGCATGCTGGCCCACAAGATCGAGGTCCTCCACCGCCACTGCGCCGAGGTCGGTCGCGATCCGGCCGAGATCGACGTGACCTGGATGGCCCCGCTCATTCTGACCACCTCCGAGCAGAACACCGTCGAAGTGCGGGACATGCTGGCCGACGGCATGCCGCCCGAGGAGCGGGGCGGCTTCCTCGTGGGCCAGCCCGGGGAGGTCCCCGATCTGGTGGCCGCCCACATCGGGGCCGGGGCGGACGAGATCATCTTCAGCTTCGCCTTCGCCGACCAGACCGGCATCGCCGCCGTGGGCCGGGCCCTCGGACTGGCCGGAGGCTGACCGGCGCCCATGATCGACGAGCGCCTCGCCGCCATCGTCGGCCCCGCTCATCTCGACCTCGGCCCCCGGGTCAGTGACGACGCCGGTCACGACGAGGCCCTGGGCGCGGAGCCTGTCCGACCACGTGCCGTGGTGCGTCCGGGCTCCACCGCCGAGGTGGCCGCCATCGTCGAGGCCGCCGGGGAGGAGGGCGTCCCCCTCACCCCCCGGGGGTCGGGTACCGGGCTGTCGGGCGGGTGCATCCCCGTCGCCGGGGGCGTCGTGGTGTCCTTCGAGCGGATGGGCCGACCTCCTCGAGATCGACACCGACAACCACGTGGCCGTGGTGCAACCGGGCCTGACCCTGGCCGAACTCGACGCCGCCCTCGCCCCCCACGGGCTGATCTACCCGGTGTTCCCCGGTGAGCAGTCGGCCAGCCTGGGGGGCAACGTGGCCACCAACGCCGGTGGCATGCGGGCGGTCAAGTACGGGGTCACCCGCCACCACGTGCTGGGCATCGAGGCGGTGCTGGGCACCGGCGAGGTGATCACCGCCGGGGGCAAGTTCGTGAAGTCGACCAGCGGGTACGACCTGACCCAGCTGGTCGTCGGGTCCGAAGGCACCCTGGCCCTGGTCACCCGAGGCCACCCTCCGGCTGCACCCCCGCCCCGAGCATCACGCCACGCTGCTGGCCCCGTTCGCCGACCGTCGCCGGGATCGCCGCCGCCGTGCCCCCCATCGTGGCCAGCGGGGTGGGCCCGCTGCTGGTCGAGTACATCGACCTGGTGACCGATGGCCGGGATCACCGCCGCCGCCGGCATCGACCTCGGGATCCCCGACGACGTCCGGGCGCGGGCCCTGGCCTATCTGGTCATCGTCCTCGAAGACCACCACCCGGACCGGCTCGAGGAGGACACCGTGGCCCTGGCCGAGCAGGTCGCCGACCTCGGCGCCCTCGACGTCTACGTCCTGCCCGACCAGGCCGGGGCCGACCTGGTCACGGCCAGGGAGCGGGCCTTCTGGGCGTCCAAGGCCAACGGGGCCGACGACCTGGTGGACGTGGTGGTGCCCCGGGCCTCGATCCCGACCTACCTCGAGACCGTGGCCGAACTGGCCGGCACCACCAACTCGCTGATCGTGGGGTGCGGCCACGCCGGCGACGGCAACGTCCACCTGTCGGTGTGGCAGGCCGACCCCGACGTGCGCCGCCGCCTCCTGCACGACCTCATCACCACCGGAGTCGACCTCGGCGGCGCCATCTCGGGCGAGCACGGGATCGGCACCCTCAAGCGTCGCTTCCTGAGCCGAGCTGGAGGACCCGGTCAAGCTCGACCTGATGCGGCGGATCAAGTCGGCCTTCGACCCCCACGGCATCCTCAATCCGGGCACCGTCTTCGATGTCGCCGTGCCGGCCCCGAGCGGAGCCGGCCGGTGAACGGGGCCCAGTCCCTCATCCGCACGCTGGTCGGCCACGGCGTGGACACCTGCTTCATGAACCCCGGCACCTCGGAGATGCACTTCGTGGCCGCCCTCGACGAGGTCACCGGCATGCACGGCGTGCTGGCCCTGTTCGAGGGGGTGGCCACCGGTGCGGCCGACGGGTACGCCCGCATGGCCGGCCGGCCGGCGGCCACCCTGCTCCACCTGGGACCGGGGCTCGGCAACGGCCTGGCCAACCTGCACAACGCCCGGCGGGCCCACAGCCCGGTGGTCAACATCGTGGGCGACCACGCCATCGGCCACCGGCGTCTACGACGCCCAGCTCCAGTCGGACATCGAGACGGTGGCCCGCAACGTGTCGACCTTCGTCCGCACCGCCGAGTCGACCCCGGACCTCGGTCGTCGACGCCACCGCCGCGCTGGCTGCCGCCTTCGGCCCGCCGGGCTCGGTGGCCACCCTCATCCTCCCGGCCGACGTGTCCTGGTCCGACGGTGGGATGGTGGCCGACCCCGACGGGACCGACCGGACCTTCGGCCGGCGGCGCGGGCGCCGCTCCCGACGAATCGACCCTCCACGCGGCGGCCGCCGCCCTGCGCTCGGGTGAGCCGGCCGTCGTCCTCATCGGCGGGCGGGCGTGCCGCGGGACGGCGCTCGACCGGGCGGCCGACATGGCCGCCGCCACCGGGGCCCGGCTCCTGGCCGAGACGTTCCCGGCCCGGCTGGAGCGGGGCGCCGGCCGGCCCCCGGTGGAGCGGCTGGCCTACCTGGCCGAGTTCACCGCCATGCAGCTCGAGGGCGTCCGGCACCTGGTCCTGCTCGACGCCGCCTCACCCGTCTCGTTCTTCGCCTACCCGGGCAAGGCCAGCGACCTGGTGCCCGCCGGCTGCACCGTCCACGCGGTGGCCGGTCCGGCCGACGACGTCCGACGCCGCGCTGGCCGCACTGGCCGCCGCTGGTGGGTGCGCCGTCGGGGGCCGCCCCCCGGTCCGCCGCCGAGACCCCCGGCCTCCCGACCGGCCCGCTCACCGCCCAGTCGGTGTGCCAGGCCCTCGGCGCCCTCCTCCCCGAGGGAGCCATCGTCTCCGACGAGGGGAACACCTCGGGGCTGTTCGCCCCCGGGGCCACGGCCGGCTCGCCCCCGCACGACTGGCTCTGCCTGACCGGCGGGGCCATCGGGCAGGGCCTCCCGGTGGCCGTGGGCGCGGCGGTGGCCGCGCCCGACCGTCGGGTGGTGGCGCTCGAGTCCGACGGGAGCGCCCTCTACACCCTGCAGGCGTGGTGGACCATGGCCCGCGAGGGCCTCGACGTGACGACCGTGCTGCTCAACAACCGCTCCTACGCCGTGCTCAACATGGAGCTGGACCGGGTGGGCGCCGACGCACCGGGGCCGCGGGCCCGGGACATGCTCGATCTCGGCCGGCCGTCCATCGACTTCGTCCACCTGGCCCGGGGCCTCGGACTCCCGGCCGCCCGCGCCGACAACGCCGAGGGGTTCGCCGACGAGCTGGCCCGGGCGCTGGCCACCCCCGGTCCGAGCGTGGTCGAGGCGATGGTCCCACCACTCCTCTGAGCCGGTGGCCCGCTCCCGGTGGACCGGCGTGCCCGCGGGCACCGGGCCCGGGGCTCCACCCGAGGTCCTGCTCCGGGCCCGGCAATTAGGTATCGGAACGCGCTCGGGAAGGCTTGAGCGGGGTGGCCGGCCACGCCGAACCCGCCACCATGGGACCAGGCCGGTCCCCCACCGGCGCCCCGGGGGCGAGTAGAAAGGGCCGGGCCCGGAGTCCTGCCTGGTACTCGACGGGCCCGGCGGAATTCCATCGACACACCGGCCGTCGGTCTTGAGCGGCCACCCCGCCGGCGGGCGGCGGGGCACTCCCGGGCGCCGGCCGCCCAGTCACTACGCTGGCGACGTGAGCCCGAACCGCCTGGCCGAGGAGAGCTCCCCCTACCTCCGCCAGCACGCCGACAATCCCGTCGACTGGTATCCGTGGGGCAGCGAGGCCTTCGAGCGGGCCCGGGTCGAGGACAAGCCCATCTTCCTGTCCGTCGGGTACTCGGCGTGCCACTGGTGCCACGTAATGGCCCACGAGTCGTTCGAGGATCCGACCACCGCCGCGGGTCCTCAACTCCTCCTTCGTCTCCATCAAGGTGGACCGCGAGGAGCGACCCGACGTCGACGCCGTGTACATGGAGGCCGTCCAGTCGGTCACCGGCTCGGGCGGATGGCCGATGAGCGTCTTCCTCACCCCGGACCGCCGGCCGTTCTTCGGCGGGACGTACTTCCCCCCGGCCGACCGGGCCGGGACGCCGTCCTTCCGCACCGTGCTGGCCGCCCTCACCGACGTGTGGGGGCAGCGGCGCGACGAAGTGGAGACCCAGGCCGACGAGTTGGCCGAGGCCATCCGCTCGCGCTCGGCCATCCCCCGCCGGACCGGGCGGCCGTCGCTGTTCGACCCGGCGGCCCGGGACGGGACGGCGCGCCCCGGGCTGGTCGAGGAGGCGGCCGGCGAGCTGGCCGGCCGGTTCGACCCCGAGTGGGGCGGGTTCGGCGGTGCACCCAAGTTCCCGCAGCCCACCCTCGTGGACCTGGCCCTGGGCCACGCCCGGGCCCATGCCGGGACCCCCGAGGGCCGGAACTCGGAGGAGATGGCCACGCTGACCCTCGACGCCATGGCCGCCGGCGGCATGCACGACCACCTCGGCGGGGGGTTCGCCCGGTACTCGACCGACGCCCAGTGGCTGGTCCCCCACTTCGAGAAGATGCTGTACGACCAGGCCGGGCTGCTGCGGGCCTATCTGCACGGCTGGCAGGCCACGGGCCGGGAGAACTACCTGCGGACCATGGAAGGGATCGTGGCCTATGTGAGCCGGGAGCTGACCGGGCCCGGTGGCGGGGTGTACTCGGCCGAGGACGCCGACTCCGAGGGCGTCGAGGGCCGGTTCTACGTCTGGACCCCCGGGCAGGTGGCCGCGGCGGTCGTCGCCGGCGTGGACCCCCGGGACGGATCCGCCGCCACCACCGTGACCGACGCCGTGCTCGACTTCTTCGGGTTCACCGAGCAGGGGAACTTCGAGGGCAGCACCATCCTGCGCCGGCCGGTGGGCCGGCCGCTCACCGGCAATGAGGACGTCGAGGCCGGACGGGCCATCCTGGCCGAGGCCCGCGCCGGCCGGGTGCGACCCGGGCTGGACGACAAGGTCCTCACCGAGTGGAACGCCATGTACGCCTCGTCGCTGGCCGAGGCGGCAGGCGGCACCCGCAACCCCGAATGGCGGGACGCCGCGGTGGCCATCGGGGAGTTCCTCCTCGGCCACCTGCGGGGGGCCGACGGGCGTTGGCTGCGCAGCTGGCAGGCCGAAACGGGCGCCCGCCACCTGGCCTACGCCGGAGACTACGCCTGGCTGGTGGACTGCTTCACCCGACTGGGCGAGCTCACCGGCGAGGCCGTCTGGACCGAACGGGCCGTGACCACGGCCGACGGACTGCTGGACCTGTTCCACGACGACGACGAGGGGTTCTTCACCACCGGGCACGACGCCGAGGCCCTCATCGTCCGGACCAAGGACATCTTCGACGGGGCCACCCCATCGGCCAACGCGGTGGCCGCACTGTCCCTCGGCCGGCTGGGCGCACTGACCGGCACCACCCGGTACACCGACGCGGCCCGCCAGGTCGTGGAGATGTTCGGCGACCTCCTGACCCGACATCCGACGGCCTTCGCCCACACCCTGGTCACCGCCTCTCTCCTGGTGGACGGGTTCACCGAGGTGGTGGTCACCGGGGACCGCCCCGACCTGGTCGACGCGGTCCGCTCCGGCTGGTGGCCCGGGCTGGTCCTGGCCTGGGGCGAGCCGACCCCGTCGCCGCTGTGGGCCGACCGGGACGAGCACCGGGTCTACGTGTGCCGGAACTACGCCTGCCAGCTGCCGGCCGACGACGTCGACACCCTGCTGGCGCAGCTGCGGTCCTCGGCCGGGCCGGCGGAGCTCCGGTGACCAAGCCGTCGACCCGCACCCCCCGGAGCGGCACCGCTCGGGACGTGGTCCGCAGCATCCGGCCCCGGGCCGAGATCGAGGTGTCGGGCGGGACGGCGCTGGTCGTCCTGGTGCTGGCCTGTCATGCCGAGGACACCACCGGCGTGGACCTGGCCTCGGGGACCCTGGTGCGAGTCCGTGTGACCTGGCCCGAGGACCACGGCCCCGACCTGGTTCCCTTCGACGTGGTCGAGGCCCAGCTGGCCGACGAGCCCGAGCGCGACGACCTGGCCCAGCCCGAGGCGGTGACGGCCACGGGACTGCCCCGCCATCTCGGCACCCTCCACGGGCGTCGGGTCCGTCAGCTCCTCCATCCGCTCACGGCGCCGGTCGAGGAGCACGTACTCGGGTTCCCGGGGGCGTCGGCCCCGTACTGGGAGTTCCGAGGCTTCCGGCCATCGCTGGCCCTCGTCGTCCCGACCAAGGGACCGGTCCTGTTCCGCCGGATCGAGGACCGGTCCACGTGGGTCCGCTTCGGATGGGGCAGGAGCGACAACTGGCTCCCGGTGGAGGACCCGCGTGCCGAACGGGCCCTGGACGTGGCCCGTCGGGACCGGCTGGCCGGCAAGGACCTGGCCGCCGCCCTCGGCTTCAAGCCCCACTACCTGGTGGCGTCGATCTCCACCCCCCGGGACGGCCACTGCTACAAGACGATCCGGGCCCTGCTGCCCCGGAGCTGACCACCGGGTGGACGTCGCCTAGTGTCGGCAGCTGTGTCCGATTCGCCACCGTCCCCCCGAGGCACCCCCGACCCGCCGGCCCCGCTCCTCCCCGACTACCGGGGCGCCTGCATCGCCAACGTCGTCCCCACCCTCATCTCCGGCCAGGACCCGCCCGACGCCGACGCCGGCTGGCTTCCCGACCTGGCCCGTCGCGCCGCGCAGGTGGTCCTCCTGGTCCTCGACGGCCTGGGCTGGCAGCAGCTCCGGGCCCGGTCGGCGCTGGCCCCCACCCTGTCCGGTGCCGAAGGCATCGAGCGCCCCATCACCTCGGTGGCCCCCACCACCACGGCCTGCGCCCTCACCTCCATCACCACCGGGCGGCCGCCGAGCGACCACGGGCTCCTGGGCTACCGGCTGGCGCTCGACGACCAGATCCTGAACGTCCTCCGTTGGACCCTCGGGAGCGGCGCGGCCCGCGACGTCCGGCGGGAGGTCCCGGCCCGCCGGCTCCAGCCCTACCCGTCCTTTCCCGGCGCCTCCCGCGCCGTGCCGGTGGTGTCCAAGCACGAGTTCGGCGGCACCGGGTTCACCGCCGCCCACCTCGGGAACTCCCCGCTGCACGGCTACCGGGTGCTGTCGTCACTGCCGCCCGAGGTGGGGCGCCTGCTGGCCGAGGGGGAGCCGCTCGTCTACGCGTACTACGACGGACTGGACAAGGTGGCCCACGCCAGCGGGCTGGGCGAGCTGTACGACGCCGAGCTGGTGGCCGTGGACCGGCTGGTGGCCGACCTGGCGGATCGGCTGCCCCCGGGGGCGGCGCTGGTGGTGACGGCCGACCACGGCGAGATCGACGTGGGCCCCCGGGTCGAGCTGCTCGGGCGTGACGTAATGTCCTCGGTGGCCTTCCTCTCCGGCGAGGGCCGCTTCCGCTGGGTGCACGCCCGCCCCGGTGCCGCCCCCGACCTCGAACGGTCCCTGGCCGAGCGGTACGGGGCCACCACCTGGGTCATGAGCCGGGACCAGGTGGTGGACGAGGGGGTGTTCGGCGGGCCGCTCCGGGCCGAGCTGGTCGCCCGACTGGGGGACGTGGCCCTCCTCCCCCACGCCCCCCTGGCCTTCGTGGACCCGGCCGACACCGGGGAGAGCCGGTTGCTGAGCCGACACGGTTCATTGACCGCCGACGAGCTGCTGGTCCCCTTGGTGGCCCTCAGCCGGGATGGGAGCATCTGACCATGGACGCCGAGACCCCCGATCGACCGACCGAGACCCCGACCCCGTCCGGCGACGGGTCCCACCCGCTCCGGCCCGAGGTCGTCGACCCGCACGACGCCCAGGGGTCGGAGAGTGCCGTCGAGGTCCTGAGCGGCCCGGACAGGGGCGGCGACGAGGACGACGGACCGGACGAGTCCATCGAACGGCCGGCCAAGCTGCTCCGCATCGGCTCCATGGTCAAGCAGCTGCTGGAGGAGGTGCGCCAGGCTCCGCTGGACGAGGCCAGCCGGGGCCGGCTCCGCGAGATCTACGAGCAGTCCATCCGGGAGCTGGCTGAGGGACTCTCCCCGGACCTGGCCGCCGAGCTGGACAGGATCTCCATCCCCTTCGACTCGGAGACCCCGTCCGACGCCGAGCTCCGGATCGCCCACGCCCAGCTGGTGGGCTGGCTGGAGGGCCTGTTCCACGGGATCCAGGCCACGCTGGTGGCCCAGCAGGTGGCGGCCCGGGCCCAGTTGGACGAGATGCGCCAGCGGTCGCTGCCCCAGGGACCACCCGACACCGGCCGCCCGGGCACGTATCTCTGAACCGGACCCCGCCGACCTGCGCCGACCGGCAAGGTCCTCGGGCGTCACCCGGGCGCGCTATCGTCGGAATGACAACGCTGTAACTCGTCCACACCCTGTGGAGAACCCGGGACGAGACCCCACAACCCGAGGAAGGCACCCGCCCGTTGGCGACACGGTCGTTCACCCACCTGCACACCCACACCGAGTTCTCGATGCTCGACGGTGCCGCCCGGGTCAAGGACCTGGTCCAGGCGGCGGTGGACGACGGGCAGCCGGCCCTCGGGATCACCGATCACGGCAACATGTACGGCGTCCTCGACTTCTACGCCGCCTGCCGTGCCGCCGGCGTCAACCCGGTCATCGGCACCGAGGCCTACATGGCCGCCGAGTCGCGGCACGAGCGCCCGGTCCGGAAGGGCAAGGTCGACGACACCGGCGGCGACGTCGCCGGCGGGGAGAAGCTCTACTACCACCTCACCCTGCTGGCCGAGACCACCGAGGGCTACCGGAACCTGCTCAAGCTGTCGTCGGCCGCCTACCTGGAGGGGTACTACTACAAGCCCAGGCTGGACTGGGAGCTCCTCGAGCGGCACAGCACCGGCCTCATCGCCACCACCGGCTGCCTGGGCGGGGTGGTGCTCCAGGCCCTGCTGGCCGACGACCGGATCAAGGCCGAGACGCTGGCCGCACGCCTCCAGGACATCTTCGGCCGGGACAACCTCTTCGTGGAGCTGCAGGACCACGGGCTGCCCGAGCAGCACAAGACCAACCCGGCCCTGGTGGAGATCGCCCGTCGGATCGGCGCCCCCCTGCTGGCCACCAACGACAGCCACTACACCCACCGCGAGGACCATGTGGCCCACGACGCCCTGCTCTGCGTCCAGACCGGGGCCCTCATCGACGACCCCAAGCGGTTCAAGTTCGAGGGTGAGGAGCACTACCTGAAGTCGGCGGCGGAGATGCGCCACCTCTTCGCCGAACTGCCCGAGGCGTGCGACAACACGCTGTTGATCGCCGAGCGGGCCAACGTCGAGATCGACTTCGGCCGGCCCAGCCTGCCCAAGTTCCCCGTCCCCGACGAGTTCGTGGGTGAGACCTACGAGGAGCGGGCCGCCGCCTACCTCCGGCACCTGAGCGTCGAAGGGGCCAAGCGCCGCTACGGCCACCCGGTGCCGGCCGGGGTCATGCAGCGCCTCGACTACGAGCTCGGCGTCATCGGCGACATGGGGTTCTCGGCCTACTTCCTCGTGGTGTGGGACCTCATCCACTTCGCCCGTTCCCGGGGGATCCGGGTGGGACCGGGCCGGGGCTCCGCCGCCGGCTGCTGCGTGGCCTACTGCCTGCAGATCGTCGACCTCGACCCCATCCGCTACGACCTGCTCTTCGAGCGGTTCCTCAACCCGGGCCGGGTCCAGATGCCCGACATCGACATGGACTTCGACGAACGCTACCGGGGCGACATGATCAAGTACGCCGCCGAGCGCTACGGATCGGACCACGTGGCCCAGATCGTCACGTTCTCCACCATCAAGGCCCGGGCCGCGGTGCGCGATGCCGCCCGGGTCCTGGGCTACCCCTACATCGTGGGCGACAAGATCGCCAAGGCCATGCCGCCCCTGCTCATGGGCCGGGACACCCCGTTGGCCGCCTGCCTGGACCGCACCGAGGGCCACGAGGACGGCTTCGCCGCCGCCGGCGAGCTCCGCGTCATGTACGAGACCGACGACGAGGCCAAGCGGGTCATCGACGTGGCCAAGGGGCTCGAGGGCCTCCGCCGCCAGGACGGCATCCACGCCGCCGCCGTGGTCATCACGGACGAGCCCCTGACCGAGTACGTCCCGGTCCAGCGCAAGCCGGACGGCAACAACCCCGACGACGCCCCGGTGGTGACCCAGTACGAGATGCACGGGGTCGAGGACCTGGGCCTGCTCAAGATGGACTTCCTCGGGCTGCGCAACCTCTCGGTCATCGAACGGGCCCTCGACCTCATCGCCGTGTCCACCGGCAACCGGCCGGACATCGACAACATCCCGCTCGACGACCCCGAGACCTTCGCCATGCTGTGCCGGGGGGACTCGATGGGGGTGTTCCAGCTCGAGGGGGGCCCGATGCGGTCCCTGATGCGCTCCCTGGCCCCCACCAGTTTCGACGACGTGGCCGCCCTGGTGGCCCTCTACCGGCCGGGTCCGATGGCGGCCAACATGCACCGCGACTACGCCGACCGGAAGAACGGCCGCCAGCCCGTCGCCTACCTCCATCCCGACCTGGAGGAGGTCCTCGGCGACACGTACGGGCTGATGATCTACCAGGAGTCGGTCATGCGGGTGGCCCAGAAGATCGCCGGCTACGACCTGGCCGAGGCGGACAACCTGCGCAAGGCGTGCGGCAAGAAGATCCGGGCCCTCATCCAGGCCGAGCGCGAGAAGTTCGTGGAGGGCTGCGTGGCCACCGGCTACGAACAGTCCCTCGGCACCGACCTGTTCGACATCATCGAGCCCTTCGCCGACTACGCCTTCAACAAGTCCCACGCCTACGGCTACGGGTTCATCGCCTACCAGACGGCGTGGCTCAAGGCCCACTTCCCGGTGGAGTACCTGGCCAGCCTGCTCACCTCGGTCAAGGACAACAAGGACAAGACGGCGGTGTACCTGGCCGAGTGCCGGTCGCTCGGGATCGAGGTGCTGGTACCCGACGTGAACCGGTCCCTGGCCGAGTTCTCGGCCGACTTCTCCGACGGGCAGGGCACCGTCGGGGCCCAGGGCGACCAGCCCGGGGCCATCACCTTCGGCCTGGCCGCCGTGCGCAACGTCGGCGAGGGCCTGGTGGCCCTGGTGGTGGCCGAGCGGGAGGCCGGTGGACCGTTCGCCGACTTCTACGACTTCTGCCAGCGCGTCGACCCCCAGGTCCTCAACAAGCGCACGCTCGACTCGCTGATCAAGGCGGGCGGCTTCGACTCCCTCGGCCACCCGCGGCAGGGCCTGTGCCTGGTGTTCGAAGAGATCGTGGACCGGACCATGGAGCGCCGGCGCGAGCACGACGCCGGCGTGGTGTCCCTGTTCGCCTCGCTGGAGACCGAGACCGAGGGCCAGACCACCGGCTTCGGCGACACCCGCATCCCCATCCCTGACACCGAGTTCGACAAGAGCCAGCGCCTGGCCTTCGAGAAGGAGATGCTCGGCCTCTACATCAGCGACCACCCGCTGATGGGCATGGAGGGGTCCCTGTCCCGCCTGACCGACTGCACCCTGGCCGAGCTGCGGGACGCCGACCCGGACCCCACCGGGGGCGGTGCCGGAGGGTTCGGGGGCGAGGGCCAGGTCCGGCTGGTGGGCGGGGTGGTGACCGAGCTGAAGCGCCGCTACACCAAGAAGGGCGACCTGATGGCCACCTTCGTCCTGGAGGACCTCAACGCCTCCATCGAGGTCTTCGTGTTCCCCAAGTCCATGGCCGACTACGGCGCCCTCCTGGACGACGACGCCATCGTGGTCCTGAAGGGCCGGGTCGACCTGCGGGACGATCGCCTGAAGCTGGTGTGCATGGAGGTCCAGCGGCCCGAGCTGGCCGTTGACGGCTGCACCGACCTGCGGATCTCGCTGCCGCTCAACAGCCTCACCGACACCAAGGTCGACGGCCTGAAGCGCCTGCTGCGGGAACATCCCGGCCACTCGCCCGTCTTCCTCCACGTGGGTCAGAAGGTGCTGCGCCTCCCGTCCGAGTTCAACGTGGACAGCCGGCGGGGGCTGGTCGGCGAGCTCCGCGTGCTCCTCGGACCCAACGCCATCCAGAGATGACCGGGTCCCGAGCGGGGTGGCGTCCACAACTTTCGCGATGGCGTGGCCGTCGTCCGAACCCGCTCTGACGTGGCCGTTCACCACGTCGGTGCCCCTCCGTCGGGTCGCCCCGGAGGGGCCGGATACGACAGGCGGCTCCAAATCCCGTAAAATCTCCATACGGCTCCTGGCGTGGAGGCCCACACAACCGTCCAGCCCGCGTGGGCAGGCGGTTCGGGGGGCTCTGCGGCAGATCGGGGCCGGCGGTGTACACCGCAGGGAGACCGAGGAGTACGGAACGGCATATGTCCATCCAGGTGGAGACCAAGGACTGCACATCGATCAGTGACGCCGAGCTGGCCGAAATGGCCGATCTGTGCGCTGAGCGGGAACCCCGATTCGACATCGGATTCCTGTCCAAACAGCGGGAGGAGTGGGTGCTGGTCACCCGGGCCCGCGAGGGATCGAAGCTTCGGGGCTACTCCTTTTCCACGCTCGAGCGGATCGGTGGTACCCCGTCCCTGCTGATCGGGCTGGCCACCGTGGACCGGACCTCCCGGGCCGACACCGTGCTCCGGTCCATGATGGGCGACAAGTACCGCCGGGCCCTGCTGGCCTTCCCGGACGAGGACGTCCTGGTGGGGACCCGGCTGCTCGGCGCCGAAGGCTTCCGGGCCTTTGCCGGGCTGACCGACGTCGTCCCCGGGCCGGGCCACAAGGCGACGGGAGAGGAGCGGGCCTGGGGCCGGCGCCTGGCCAAGCGGTTCGGGGCCGACGGGCGCATCGACGACCGCACCTTCGTGGTGGTGGGCGACGGCTGCGAGTCCGGCGGCTTCGACTTCATCAGCCCCAAGGGTGCGGCCGACGAGGAGGTCTGCGTCTTCTTCTCGGGGGTCGACATCCAGGCCGGAGGCCGTCTGGTGGCCTTCGGGTGGGCCATGGCCGAGGACCTGGCCGGCGGCAAACTGGGCGGTCGCTGACCGCGTTCCGCCGACCGCCCGGCCCCGCCCGCCCGGTCGGCGCCCCACCGCAACCTTCGCCGCGGCCGCCCAGGCAATAGCATGGGTCCGTGAAGGTTTCGACCCGAGGTGACTACGCCAGCCGGGCCCTGCTGTCCCTGGCCCTCCACACGGACGGGGAGGGACCCACCGCGGTCCGGGACATCGCCGAGCGGACCGGGCTGCCCCAGCCCTACCTCGAGCAGATCCTGCTGGCCCTCAAGGGGGCCGGGTTGGTGCGGTCCAAGCGCGGCGTGGGCGGCGGCTACGTGCTGGCCCGCCCGCCCGAGGAGATCACCCTGTCCCAGATCGTCTCGGCCGTCGACGGGCCCATCGTGGCCGGCGACTTCGGCCTCCCCCACGAGAACGGGGCCTGCGACCACGAGGGCCAGTGCGTGCTCCTCACCGTCTGGGCCGACGTCGGCGAGCACATGCGGATCCACCTCGACTCCTTCAACCTGGCCGACATGGTGGCCCGGGCCCAGGGTCGGGTGCCGGCGCTCCGCCAGAGTGCCGGCTGAGCCTGTCCGGCCGACCCCCGTCCCCTCCCTGAGGCGCACCCGGTGAACGCCGTCCGCATCGTGGCCCTGGTGGCCGGGGTGGTCATCCTCGCCCTCAACGCCATGAGCGTGATCATGGTGCTGATCGTCCCCCGCTCGGGGTCGTCCCTGGTCACCTACCCCATGCGGGGCGTCCGGGGCGCCTTCCGATGGATGGCCCGCCTGGCCAGGAGCTACCCGGCCAGCGACCGGATCCTGGCCGTCAGCGAGCCCGTGGCCCTGGTGTCCCTGCTGGCCACCTGGCTGGTGGTGACCATCGCCGGATTCACGCTGGTCAACTACGGCGTGGACGGCGCCGGTGTCTCCCACGCCTTCTCCGAGGCCGGGTCGTCGGTCTTCACTCTGGGATTCACCCTCGGCCATGCCGGCGGCTCGCGGGTGGTCGACTTCATCGCCGCCGGCACCGGGCTCGTGCTGGTGGCCCTGCAGATCGCCTACCTGCCCACCCTGTACGGCGCCTACAACCGTCGCGAAACGCTGGTCACCCTGCTCCAGAGCCGGGCCGGCTCACCGGCCTGGGGGCCCGAGCTCCTCATCCGCCACCAGCTGGTCGGCGTGATCGACAACATGGCCGGCCTGTTCGCGGAGTGGGAGCGATGGGCCGCCGACGTGGCCGAGAGCCACTGCAGCTATCCCTCGTTGCTGTACCTGCGGTCGCCCCGGGCCCAGAACTCCTGGGTGGTGAGCCTCATCGCGGTGATGGACGCCGCCGCCCTGGTCCTGGCCGTGGACCCCGAGGGGGCGTCCATCGAGTCCCGCATGCTCATCCGGATGGGGTTCACCTGCCTCCGGGACATCGCCGAGGCCAACCGCATCCCCTTCGACCCCGATCCCAGCCCCGACGACCCCATCCGGCTGCCCCGGGAGGAGTTCGACGAGGCCTACCGCCGCCTCGAGGAGGCCGACCTCCCGATGTCCCGGTCGGCGGCCGAGGCCTGGCCCCACTTCCGCGGCTGGCGGGTGAACTACGAGGCGGTGGCGTACTCGCTGGCCACGGCCCTCGACGCTCCCCCGGCCCGGTGGACCGGGCCCCGGACGCTGTTCGGGTCCGAGTACCTCGAGCCGGTCCGACCGGTCGACCGCCAGCCCACCACCGCGGCCGGGGACGCCCGGGGGGCCTGAGCGATCCGGGCCGGCCGGCGGGCCCGGATCGCTCAGTGCCGGTTCCACGAGTGCACCACCGGGTGCTTCCGCTCCCAGCCCAGCTCGCTGAGGGCCGCCGGGGCCAGGACCAGGCTCCGCCCCACGGTGGGATCCAGACCGATCCAGCGAACGGCCAGGACGCGGAGCACGTGGGAGTGGGCCACGCAGGCGACGTCCCCGGGCACCGCCCGGATCCGGGCGATCACCCGGTCCACCCGCACGGCCACGTCGTGGGCCGACTCCCCGTCCGGCACCCCGTCGTCGAACAGGTCCCAGCCGGGGCGCTCCTCCCGGATCTGAGCCGTGGTCACGCCCTCGTAGGCGCCGTAGTCCCACTCGGCCAGGTCCGGCTCGGTCACCACCTCGCCGCCCAGGCCGGCCAGGGCCGCCGTCTCCTGGGCCCGGCGCAGGGGGCTGGCCAGGACCGTGGCGAAGGCGAAGGCCGACAGGCTCGGCCGGAGGGCCCGGGCCTGCGCCTCCCCCTCGGGGAGCAGCGCCAGGTCGGTCCGGCCGGTGTGGCGGCCCTCCAGGCTCCATTCGGTCTCTCCGTGGCGCACCAGGACACAGCGTTGGGCGGGGGCGTTCATCCAGACAGCGCACCACTCCGAACACCATCGACGCAAGCAGTGAAGACGGCCCGACCTGGTCAGAGGGGTCGTGGGCCGCCGAATCACAACGATGGAATGTCCCGGCCCGATCCGGCGTTAAAGGTTCTGTCGACCCTATGACGATGAATGAGGAGAGGGATGACGACTCGCACGGTGAGCAGGGATCAGGAACGAGGGGCTCGATCGGAGCCCTCCCGGACACCGGGAGCGGGCCCCGCAGGGCGCGAGCAGGCGGTGCCGGGTCGGGCCGCCCGGGTCGTCGCGCCCGGCGGACGGAGCCGAGGCTCCGACGCCGACAGCCTCGGGCTCTTCCTCCGTGACCTCGATCACCACCCCCTGCCCGACCACGAGGCCCAGACCGAGTTGGCCAAGCGGGTGGCGGCCGGGGACGAGGCCGCCCGCCGGGAGATGGTGGCGGCCAACCTCCGGCTGGTCGTCCACTGGGCCCGTCGCTACCAGGACCGTGGCGTGGACCTCCCCGACCTCATCCAGGAGGGCACCTTCGGTCTGATGCGGGCGGTCGACAAGTTCGACTGGGAACGGGGCTTCCGGTTCTCCACCTACGCGACGTGGTGGATCCGCCAGGCCCTCCAGCGGGCCGTGCAGCAGCACGGGCGCACCATCCGGCTGCCCATGGAGGTGGCCGAGCGCAACCAGCAGGTGGACGCGGCCCTGTGGGAGCTCACCCACCAGTTCCAGCGGCCGCCCACCGACGAGGAGATGGACAACGCCACCAACACCACGGCCCAGGTCCGCTCCGACCTGTCCCAGGTGGCCCGGGTGGTGGCCAGCCTCGACCAGCCGGCCACGTCCGACTCCACGGCCACCCTCGGGGACCTGGTGTCCACCGATCTGAGCGACTTCGAGGACGAGGTGGCCGCCGAGCTGACCCTGGACCTGGTCCGACAGGCCGTGGACCGGCTCACCGACCTGCAGCGCCAGGTCATCCGGCACCGCTTCGGCTTCGACGGCAGCGACCCGGCATCGCTGCAGACGACGGCCGAGCGGCTCGGGATCGGCGTGCGCAAGGTGCGCCAGGCCGAGGCTGAGGCGCTGGAGCTGCTGGGCGACAGCGAGATGCTCGAAGCCGCCCACGAGGCCGCCTGAGTCCCCCTGGGCCGGTCTGAGCCCACGGGCCGGCCCCCGGGCCGGCGGATCAGGAGCCCAGCCGGTCCAGCTGCCGGCGTAGGTCGTCGGGCAGCTCGGAGGTCCAGGCCATCGGCTCACCGGTGGCCGGGTGGTCCAGACGCGAGCCGGCAGGCGTGCAGGAACGGCCGGGCGACCACGGCGTCGGGCAGGGAGCGGCCCGCGGCGTAGACCTCGTCGCCCACCACCGGGTGGCCGATGGCCGTGAGGTGGACCCGGATCTGATGGGTGCGGCCGGTCTCGAGCGTGGCCGTCAGCAGCGTGGTGGGCACCGGCTCGGTGAACCGCTGGTCCACGTGGTAGCGGGTGCGGGCGTCCTTGCCCCTGCGTGACACGGCCATCCGGGTCGGTGAGCTGACCGACCGGCCGATGGGGGCGTCGACGACGCCGGAGGTCGCCCTCCACCGTGCCGAGGACCAGCACCCGGTAGTGTGCGGGCCACCTCCCGCCGGCGAGAGCTGGTCCACCAGGGAGCGGTAGGAGTCCGGCGTGCGGGCCACCGCCATCAGTCCCGAGGTGCCCCGGTCCAGGCGGTGGACGATCCCGGGACGGTCGGGATCCGTTCCCGCGGCCTCGGCCAGTGCGCCCAGCTCCGGGTACCGGGCCAGCAGACCGTGGACCAGCGTTCCCGAGCGGTGGCCCGCCCCCGGGTGGACGACCAGGCCGGCGGGCTTGTCCACCACGATGAGGTGGGGGTCCTCGTAGACCACGTCGACCGACACCTCCGGATCCCCCTCGGGCGCGGCCGGGAGGGCCTCCGCGTCCCGGTCGACCCGGAGCTCCTGGCCCAGGCGGAGGGCCGTGCTCCGGCTCCGGACGACGGCCCCGTCGATCCGGACCCTCCCCTGCTCGACGAGGGAGTTGACCGTCGAACGGGACAGGTCGGCCACCAGGGACACGGCCTTGTCCACCCGGACCCCGTCGAGCGATGCCGGAACCGTCACCGTCAGGACCGTCACGACGGCCGGGGCCCCCGGACCAGGGAGATCAGCAGCAGGACGCAGCCCACCACGATGGAGGCGTCGGCCACGTTGAAGGTGGGCCAGAAGTGGAGGGCCACGAAGTCCACCACCGCCCCGTGGTCGTCGCGGAAGAAACGGTCGGCCAGATTGCCCAGGGCCCCGCCCAGGATGAGGCCGAGGATGGCCGCCCGCCCGGCCGACGGGGCCCGCCAGGCCATGACCAGCAGCACCCCCACCAGGACCACGGCCACCGGCACCAGCACGAACGCCTTCCCCTGGAACAGGCTGAAGGACGGCGCCGGTGTTGCGGGACAGCTCGAAGTCGAGGGTGCCGATCACGTGGATCGAGCCGCCGGTCAACCGGGTCACCGCCCACCACTTGGTGAGCTGATCGGCCACCACCACCGCCACCACCACGGCCACGGCGACCAGCAGCCGGCGGGTGGCCGGGGCCGGCCCTCGGCGGCGCTCGGCTCACCGCCGGCTCACCGGTCAGCGCCGTGACAGCCCGCCGCTCTTGCACGCCACGCACAGCCGGGCGAAGGGCAGGGCGCGGAGCCGGGCCTTCGGGATGGGCTGGTAGCACCGCTCGCAGCCCCCGTAGGTCTTGCGCTCGATCTTCCGCAACGCGTCGTCGATCTCCTCGACCGCCGCCGAGGCCTGGGCCGAGAGGGCCAGGTTCCGCTCCCGGTCGACCGTGACCGTGCCGCCCTCGCCCGACTCCTCGTCGAACTGGACGTCCCCGGGCTCGCGCTCCAGGGCCAGCGAGTCGGCCTCGGCCCGTAGGTCCACGGCCTGCCCGGCGTAGATGGACCGCTCCTCGAGCAGGAGCTCGCGCTGCTCCTCGAGGAACTTGGCCTCCTTGGCGTAGGGGCCCACCGTGGGTCGCTTGGGCGCCGCCGGGGCCTTCTTGGCCGCCGGTGGCGCCTTCTTGGCCGGGGCCGCCTTCTTGGGGGCGGGAGCCGCCTTCTTCGCCGTCGGTGCGGCCTTCTTGGCCGCCGTGCGCCTTCTTGGCCGGGGCCGCCTTCTTGGCGGCGCGGAGCCGGCCGCTTCGCCGTCGGTCGCGGACTTCTTGGCCGGTCCGTGGCCTTCTTGGGCGAGGCCGGTGGTGGCCCGCTTCGGCGTGCTCTTCTTGGACGGACGCGGTGGCGCTCTTGGCCGCCGAGGGCTTCTTCGGCGCTGACGTTGCCGCCTTCTTCGCTGCCGTCACGATGATCTCCTTCAAGTGTTTGCGCCGCCTCCGGGCCACGATCCTCAGCACGCGGTGGTCCAGGAGCATTCCCGACATCCGACGGGCGGGTGACGATACCGTGCCGGACCCACTGCGGCAATCCCGAGAGCGATCCGGCCCCCGGACCATAGCGGTGCAGCCGACTCGTTCGATCGCCGGCTCGGTGACCAGGACGATCGTCCGGTCCGGCGAAAACCGGCGGTGGGCGGGTAGGCGCCGATCAGGTGGTGCCGGACCGACAGCAGCCGGCCCGCGGGGGCTGCCCCGGAGGTCAGCGCCGCAGGCCCGGTCGGCGGGCGGCGGGTCGGTGACCCGGCGTCGTCAGTGGGCCAGGGGTGCGTTGGTGCCGGCCGGGGCGCTGGTCACGCCGGCCGGGCGCATGGGGGTCACGTCTCCGGAGGAACCGGTGCCGCTGCCGCCCGGGGCCGGCGCACCATGGGGCGCGACGGCCGGCCGGTTGCCGGCCTGCACCCCGACCAGCCGGGAGCGGGCCCGTTCGGCGGGCCGGCGGCCTCCGGGGCGGGGCGGGCCGGTGCGGACGACGTGCCGGGCTGGACGTTCTCGTCCACCCACCGGAGGATCTCGCTCAGCGCCGTTCGCAGCCGACTGCGCTCGCCCTCGAGATGACGGTTCATGGTCTCGACCTCGTGGGAGAGACGACCCCGGGACTCCTCCAACCGGGCGATCTCCTCACGAAGCCGCTGCTCCGACTCGGCGGCCATCTGGCTGGCCTGGGTCTGGGCCTGCTCGGTGACCAGGCGCGCCTTGGCCTCGGCGTCGGCGACGATGCGGGACGCCTGGGCCTCGGAGTCGGCCTTGGTCTCGTCCACGAACTTCTGGGCCAGGAGGAGGGTGCGTTGGAGGGTGTCGTCGGGCACGGAGGCGTCCGCCCGGGGCAGCCGGGTCCGGCTGCTGCTCGAGCTGGGTCTCCAGCTGGGAGATGCGCTCGGCGGCCTGGCGCAGCCGCTCGCCGCTCTGACGGAGCTGCTCCTGCAACCCCTCCGCCTCCACCGCGGCCTTCTCGAGGTATTCGTCGACGTCGTCCCGGTGGTACCCCTTGAGGGTCTCACGGAACTCGACGGTACGGAGCGAATCGAGGGCAGATTGCGAAGCGTCCATAGCGGTCATGCTAGCGGCGCAACCGAGCCGCTCCACGGAATTCCGGAAATTCGCCCCTCGGCCCACCGGGCTCTCCGTCCCCGTGGCCTCGCCGCGCCAGGCCGGACACGACCGGGGATGACCGAGACGACCTGGATCACCATTCGATGAGGAACAGGATCAGGACCGAGAGGTCCAGGCCCGACCCCCCCGATCCGCGCCGGCGGGATGATCCGGCGGATGGATCTGAGCACCGGATCGCAGATGGACGAGAGCACCCGATTCGACCTTGTAGGCCGGAGAGTCGTAGGACACCCGGGCGTAGGCGAGATACCAGCTCAGGATGGAGTAGACGATCAGGACGAAGATGAACAGCTGAGGACATGACGATGATCGCGCGACCATGCCGACCTCACTCCCTTCCGATTCGGCGCCGACCTTCGGCCCCCTGGCCACCATTCTGGCTCAGGGATTCACCAGTCCGCGGTCGGCCAGGCGCTGGCGCTCCTCGTCGGACACCTTGACGTTCGACGGGGTGAGGAGGAACACCTCGTCGGCCACCCGTTCCATCCCGCCGGCCAGGGCGTAGGTCACGCCGCTGCAGAAGTCGATCATCCGACGCTGCAGGTCGCGGTCGGCGCTCTGCATGTTGACGATGACCGGCTGGTTGTTCATGAGCCGATTGGCGATCTCCTGGGCGTCGGCGAAGCGTGCCGGGGCCACGATGTGGACCCTGGCCCCGGCCGACTCGGGCGTGATGGGCCGCACCGAGGACGACCCGACCGACGGGCGGGCGCTCACCGTGGGCGCCGGGGCAGCCACCGCCGACCCGGCCGCCTCGTCTCGGGTCAGGGTGCGGATGCGCGGTTTGGGCGCAGCAGGCTCGTCGACGTCGTCGAGCGAACCGGCCGAACGTTGTG
The DNA here is from genome assembly GCA_963812525.1 of uncultured Acidimicrobiaceae bacterium. Lineage (GTDB taxonomy): Bacteria > Actinomycetota > Acidimicrobiia > Acidimicrobiales > RAAP-2 > Bog-756. The sequence continues at coordinate 301,398 of CAWEVL010000011.1, read as the reverse complement.
TCGCGCGTCCGACCGGCGAGGGTGACCTCGACTCGTACTCGTCGTAGTCGTCGTAGTCGTCGTCGACAAGACCCAGGTAGGCCATGGTCTTTTTCATGAACGAAGCTGCCATCGTTTCCTCCTCGTCACAGCGTAGTGCGTGGCCTGCAGGCCGGGTGGATGGCGAGGGGTGCCTGATCCGGGCGCCGAACCTGCGCCACCGGGGCGTCCGACCGTCCCGGCGCTCCCGTCCCCGCGCACCCGTCCCGGCTCAGTCCGGCCCCGGGGCCCGGTCGCCGAACAGGGCCCGGCCCAGGCGCACCATGGTCGAGCCCTCCGACAGGGCCACCTCGAGGTCGTCGGACATGCCCATCGAACGGACGGGCAGGTCAAGGGCGTCGGCCAGGTTCGAGAGCAGGGTGAACCCGGGTCGCGCCCCCTCGGGCGGTCCCGGTGGGCCCACCGCCATCAGGCCGGCCACGTCGAGACCCTCGTCGCGGAGGACCGCCACCAGCTCGGAGACCCGCTCCGGCGGGCACCCTCCGCGTCCGGGCAGCCCGGCCACGTCCAGCTGGACGAGGACCGTGGAGCCGGGGCGCCGACGGGCGATGGCCCGGCCCTCCTCCAGCCGGCGCACCCCCTGCCAGCAGGCGACCAGCGGAGCCAGACGAGCCACCTTGTTGCGCTGGATGGCCCCGAGGAAGTGCCACACCGGCTGGGTGGGCGCCGCCCGAGGGTCACCCAGTCGGGCGGCCTTGGCCACCAGCTCGTCGGCGTAGTTCTCCCCGAGCTCGATCAGCCCCGCGTCCACGGCCGCCCGGGCCGCCTCGGGCCCGAACCCCTTGGTCACGGCCACCACACGGATCGATTCGGGCGCCCGGCCCGACGCCTCGATCCGGCGTCGCGTCTCGGCCAGCCGCGCTCCGAAGCCCTCCATCCCCGCCCCGGCCGGTGGCCCGCTCACCCGGTCACCCGCTCCGGGCCCCGGGGGCCGACCACACCACCATGGCCTGTCGTCCGGTATCGGCCCTGGCCCGGTGCGAGAAGTACCCGCCGCCGCACCCCGTGCAGACGTCGACGCCGGCCTGCGGACGGGCGCCCGCGGCCACCAGGGCCGCGGCTACGGCCGCCGGAAGGTCCAGCGCCGGATGGCCGTCCGACGTCCGGCTGCGGACCCGGTCGCCGAGGCGGTCACTCACCCGGTCGAGGTCAGACTCGGAGAAGCGGTAGCAGCCGGGATGGATGCACGGGCCGAGGGCGCCGACCACCTCGGTGGCCCCGAGGGCCACCATGGTCTCGACGGATCGTGCGACCACCCCGGCCACCAGGCCCCGCCAGCCGGCGTGCACGGCGCCGATGACCCCCTCGGGGCTGCCCGAGCGCGATCGAGGCGCAGTCGGCGGTGAGGACGACCAGACCGGTCGAGCGGGCCGCCGGTGACCAGCGCATCGCCCGTCCCGGCCGGCACTGCTCGCACTGCGGCCCTCCCCGGGGCATCCGACTCCGGCGACCCGGGGGGCGGGACCACCAGCACCGTGCTGCCGTGCATCTGACGCATCCAGTGGACCGCCCGGACCGGTGGGGAGGCGGGCCCGGGGGCGGAGGGGTCGACCGCCACCGCCGCCACCCACTCCTCGAGCCGTCGGGCCTGCCCCCTCCCGTCCCCGCCGGGTCGCAGGTCGCCGGACGAGGCGTCGCTCCAGGCGGCGTGGACCGTGCCGACGATCCGGACCGGATCGGGCGAAGGGCTCAGCGAAGGAACGAGGGCACGTCGAAGTCGTCGTCGCCCAGGTCGAGTTCGTCGTCGGTCGGGGTGGCGAAGATGTCCTCGTGCGCCGTCTCCACTCCCAGCACCTTGCTCCGGGTCTCCTGGGGGCCCGTCGACTCGGTGGGGGTGGCGCTCCCCCGGGCCTGGGCCTCCCAACGCTCGAATCCGGCGGCGATCACGGTGACCCGGACCTCTTCGCCCATGGCCTCGTCGATCACGCTCCCGAAGATGATGTTGGCGTCGGGATGGGCCACGCCGTGGATGATCTCGGCGGCCTCGTTGACCTCGAACAGGCCCAGGTCGGGGCCCCCGGCGATGTTGAGGAGGATGCCCCGAGCCCCCTCGATGGACGCCTCCAGCAGCGGGCTGGTGATGGCGGCCCGGGCGGCGTTGACCGACCGGCCCTCGCCCGTGGCCGATCCGATCCCCATGATGGCCGTGCCGGCGTTGCTCATGATCATCTTCACGTCGGCGAAGTCGGTGTTGATCAGGCCGGGCACGGTGATCAGGCTGGTGATTCCCTGCACCCCCTGCATCAGGACCTCATCGGCCATCTTGAAGGCGTTGACCATCGAGGTCTTCTCGTTGGAGACGGTCAGGAGCCGGTCGTTCGGGATGATGATGAGGGTGTCGACCTTCTCCTTGAGGTTCTGGATCCCGGCCTCGGCCTGGACCGAGCGACGCCGGCCCTCGAACGTGAACGGACGGGTGACCACGCCGATGGTCAGGGCACCCAGGGACTTGGCGATCTCCGCCACCACGGGTGCCGCCCCGGTCCCGGTGCCACCGCCCTTGCCGGCGGTGATGAAGACCATGTCGGCGCCCTTCAGGGCCTCCTCGATCTCCGACCGGTGCTCCTCGGCGGCCAGCCGGCCCACTTCGGGATCGCTGCCGGCGCCGAGGCCACGGGTGAGCTGCCGCCCGATGTCCAACTTGAGATCGGCGTCACTCATCAAGAGGGCCTGCGCGTCGGTGTTGGTGGCGATGAACTCCACACCCCGCAGCCCGGCGTCGATCATGCGGTTGACAGCATTCACCCCGCCGCCACCTACCCCAACTACTTTGATGACGGCGAAATAGTTGTTCTGCGCCGGAACGGTCATGTAATCCCTTACCCTCGACCAAAGGTTGAAACCGTTCCAACCGGCGAGTTGGGGCCTACGTTACGATCAGCGGAGTACCTGGTCAAGCACAGTCCAAACGCGTCCGACCCGGCGACGACCCCGGTTTCCGTCGGCTCGTCACCAGTGGGTGGCCGTCAGCCGCTCACCGTCGGAGACTCCGGAACCGTCACATCGATGGTCGAGGTGGTGTGGAGGGTCCCGTTGGCCAGGATCGCAGCGATGTCCTTGTACTTGGCGGTGCGATCGGCGTCCGAGCCGACCAGGACCGTGACCCCCGAGTTGAGGGCCAGGCTGATGGTGCCGTCGGCGGCCACGGTGACCGAGACCACCTGTCCGGAAAAGGCCGGCGGCAGGGTCCGGCTGATGGCCAGGCCGGGGCCGGCCGACGGGGGCAGCGACCTCCCCACCCCGGCGGGCGGGATCCCGGCGGTGGCGGTGTGGACGGCGAAGGCCACCAGGCCGGGCTGGCGGCCCGGCACCACCTGGAGCGTGCGCCCGTATCCGTCCAGCAGGGACCACGAGGTGCCCGGGCCGGCCATCTCGACCACCGGGACCCGTTCGGTCACGGCGATCTGGACCCCGTCGGGCCAGTGTCGCCGGACCCGGGCCGAGGCGATGAAGGGCAGGGCCTCGACCCGGCGGGCCACCATCCCGGGGTTCACGCTGATCAGGGGCGGGTGGTGCTGCAACCCGGCGGCGTCCAGGATGGCCGAGTCCGGTGTGTGGGGGTGGGTGCCGGTCACGCTGATGGCCTGGGCGCCGAACCATGGGGTGTGGGCCAGCGACAGGACCAGCACGGCCAGGACCAGCACCCCCGTCGCCCCGCCGAGCCACAACAGACGGCGGCGGCCCTGGCTGCGCAGGATGGCCACCCGCCGCTCACGGATCCGGGGGTCGATGGTCGGGCGGCCGTCGAGGTCGTCCCCGGGCGGTCCATCCCGGGCCGGATCGGCCGTGTCGGGCCGGCCGGCCGGTTCGTCCTGGTCGGACCGCTCGAACGGGCGGACCGTGTCGTCCTCCTCGAACGGACCCACCGGTTCGTCCTGCTCGGACCGCTCGAACGGGCCGACCGGCTCGTCCTGGTCGATCAGTGTCCGCTGGTCGGGCGGATCCGGCCCCTCGGGCGGACCGCTGGTCACGGCCGCTCCCCCGGTGCGGGGAACCCGACCAGCCGGACCTCGGTGCGCAGGTCGGTCCCGGTGGCCCGGGCCACGACGGCCCGCACGTGCTCGATGACGGACAGGACGTCCGCCGCGGCACCGCCCGGGTCGGCCTGGACGAAGTTGGCGTGCTTGGTGGAGACCTCGGCGGAGCCGATCCGGAAGCCCTTCAGGCCGCAGGCGTCCACCAGCCGGCCCGCCGAGTCGCCCGACGGATTGACGAAGACCGACCCGGCGTTCGAGCCCCCGGGCTGGTTGGCCCTCCGCCAGCGCACGATCTCGGCGATGGTGGCCGCTCCTTGGTTCGGATCGCCCGGTCCGAGCAGGAACGTCCCGGACACCACCACCTCGGTCGCCGACAGGGCGGTCTGCCGGTAGCCGGGCTCGAGCCGGTCGGCCGGCGAGTCACCCGCCGATCCCGTGGCCAGGTCGATCCACCGGAATCCGACCAGCGTGGCGGCAGTGTCCGAACCGTGGCCGCCGGCGTTCATGCGGATGGCGCCGCCGACCGATCCGGGAACCCCCACCGCCCACTCCAGGCCGGTGAGCCCGGCGGCGGCGGTCCGGCGGGCCAGGACCGGGAGGCTGAGGGCCGCTCCGGCGCGGACCCGGGGGCCGTCCACCTCGAGGGTGTCGAAGCCCGGGCCGAGAGCCAGGACCAGGCCGTCGAAGCCGCGGTCGGCCACCAGCAGGTTCGACCCCCGTCCGAGGACCAGGACCGGCACGTCGCTCGCCGAGGTGCACCGGGCCACCTCGACGAGGCGGGTCTCGTCGGGCACCTCCAGGAACAGGGCCGCCGTGCCCCCCACCCGGTAGGTGGTCAGTGCCCCCAGCGGATGGTCGTGTTCGACCCCGGGCCCGAGGGCCCGGCCCAGGTCGTCGAGCGCGGTCCCGGGCCCGGTCACCACGGCCTCACCGGTCGGCATCGGACAGCAGCTCGTCGGGGAGGGAGGTCAGATCGCCGGCTCCCAGGGTGAGACAGAGGTCACCCGGTTGGAGCAGGGCCCCGACCGCGGCGCGCAGATCGGACCGGCCGGCCACGTAGTGCACCGGCATGGCCGGAAACTCCCGGCGGGCGGCGTCGGCCACCAGGCGGCCCGACACTCCGGGCACCGGCGCCTCACCGGCCCCGTACACGTCGGTGACGACCACCTCGTCGGCGTCGGCGAACGCCCGCCCGAATTCGGGCCACAGCTCGGCCGTCCGGCTGTAGCGGTGGGGTTGGAACACCGCCACCACCCGCGGCCAGCCGCCGTTGCGCGCCGCCGCCAGGGCGGCCCGGATCTCACTGGGCAGGTGGGCGTAGTCGTCGACGAAGGTCACCCCGTTGGTCGAGCCGCGGAACTCGAACCGCCGGGCCACCCCGGCGAAGCGGGCCAGGGCTCGGGCCAGGGACTCGAACGGGACACCGGCGGCCAGGGCGGCGACCGCGGCCACGGCGGCGTTCTTGGCGTTGTGGAGTCCGGGGACCGGCACGGACAGCCGGCCCAGCGGACGACCGGAGTGGTCGACGAGGGTGAAGGCCAGGGAGCTCCGGGCCAGCTCGATATCGACCATCCGGACGGTGCTGTCCGGGGCCGTCCCCACGGTGTCGGCACCGGTGGACCGGCCGATCTCGGCCGCCACCCGGTCGTCGCCACCCACCACCCGGTGACCCCGGGCGCTGGTCAGGAAGGCCTCGAAGGCCGATCGGACGGCGTCGAACGAGCCGTAGTGGTCCAGGTGGTCGGCTTCGACATTGGTGACCACCGCGATGTCGGGCACCAGCGAGAGGAAGCTGCCGTCGCTCTCGTCGGCCTCCACCACCAGCCACTCGCCCTCGTCCCACACCGCGTTGGTGCCGATCTCGTTGACGTCGCCACCGATGAGGAACGACGGCCGGAGCCCGGCCTCCACCAGCAGCAGGGCCAGCATGGACGCCGTCGTGGTCTTGCCATGGGTGCCGGCCACGGCGACGCACCGTCGCAGGGAGGCGATGGCGGCCAGCGACTCCGCCCGGGACAGCACGGTGATGCCGCGCCGGCGGGCTTCCACCACCTCGGGGTTGGTGTCGGGGATGGCCGACGACACGGTGACCAGCTCGGCCGGTCCCACGTTGGCCGCGGCGTGCCCGATCGTCACCCCGATGCCGGCCTGACCGAGGCGGTCGGTCACCCCGGACGACTTCAGGTCGCTGCCCGTCACCACGTGGCCCATGGCGTGGAGCACCGTGGCGATGGCACTCATGCCGGCGCCACCGATCCCGACGACGTGCACGGAGGCCGGCGCGTCGCCGTCGCCGAGCAGCGAACCGCCGCCGGTGGGGCTCACGACGCCGCCCGACCGGCGAGGTCTCCGGGGGGACCGGCGGTGGCCTCGACCACCCGGGCCCCGGCGGCGGCGGCGTCGGGGCGACCCAGCGCCGAGGCGGCGTCCCCCATGGCGCCGAGCAGGGTCGGCTGACCGAGCAGGCCGTCGAGGGCGCTGGCCAGGGCGTCGGCATCGCACCGGTCGTCGGGCAGCAGGACGGCCGCCCCGGCCCGCTCCAGCACCCGGGCGTTGGCCGTCTGGTGGTCGCCGGGGGCCCCGGGCAGCGGCACCAGGATCGACGGCACGCCGGTCACGGCCAGCTCGGCGATGGTCATGGCCCCGGCCCGGCACACCACGACGTCGGCCGCCGCGTAGACCAGCTCCATACGATCCTGGTAGTCCACCCGCACCAGCGCCAGGCCCCTCGACGTCGACCCCTCGCCCGTGGTCCCCCCGCCCCCGGCCCGGAGGCGATCCTCCCAGTCGCGCCGCCCGACCACGTGGTAGATCGAGCGGTCGTCACGGTCCGCCCACCGATCGGCCAGGTCGAGGGCCGCCCGGTTGATCCGGCGGGCCCCGAGGGAGCCGCCGAAGACGGCCACCGTGGGCCGGTCGGCCGGGAGCCCGAGGGCCGCCCGGGCCTGGCTCCGGTCACCGCCGGATCGCCCGGTCCGGGCCAGCTCGGGTCGTACCGGCGTCCCGGTCACCACGGCCCGGGGCAGCCCGCTGCCCTCCCACCCGACGGCGCTGGCCCGGGCGAACCGCCCGAGCAGCCGGTTGGCCGCACCGGGCACGGCATCCACGTTGACCAGCACCAGCGGTACCCGTCGGACCACCGCGGCCATCGACGCGGCCAGGCTGGCGTACCCGCCCACCGACACCACGACCTGGGGCCGGGCCCGGCTCACCACGCCGATGCCTCGCACCGCGGCCACGGCCAGGCCGGCCAGGGCGCCGAGGTTGGCCACCGCGTCGGCCGGACGCATGCTGCGCACGATGCCCCGACCGGGGAGCAGCGTGAAGGGGAATCCCCGGCCCTGGAGGGTGAGGCGGTCCTGCCCGCGTGACGAGCCCACGAACTCGATGGTGCCACGATCGTGCCCCGCGGCCACCAGCGCCTCGGCGATGGCCAGGGCGGGCTGGAGATGTCCGGCCGTGCCACCTCCTGCCACCAGCGCATACCGGCGCCCGCTCACACCGTCGACGGTCGTCGCCGCTGGCTCAGGGCGGTGGGCACCGCCCGTTCGTGGGAGGCGATGTTGAGGAGTATGCCCACGGCGGCCATGGTGATGATCAGCGACGACCCGCCGAAGGAGATGAACGGCAGGGGGATGCCCGTCACCGGGAGCACGCCGATGACGGCTCCGACGTTGATCACCGCCTGGCTGGTGATCCAGGTGGTGATGCCGACGGCCAACAGGCTGCCGAACCGGTCGGGGGCCCGGGTGGCCGCCCGCAGGCCGAACCAGGCCAGGGCGAAGAACAGGCCGAGGAGCACGACCGCCCCGACCAGGCCCAGCTCCTCCCCCACCACCGAGAAGATGAAGTCGGTGTGGGCGTTGGGCAGGAGACCCCACTTCTGCCGCCCGCCCCCCAGTCCCAGGCCGAAGACGTGCCCCGAGCCCAGGCCGATGAGGGACTGCCACACCTGGTACCCCGAACCGGACTTGTTCGCCCCGGGGTTGAGGAACGAGAGGATTCGGTCCCTCCGGTAGGGGTCGGCCAGACCCACGATCACGGCCAGGCCGATGAAGGTGCCGGTGATCTTCATGATGGGGCCCATCGGGACCCCGCCCATGAACAGGATGCCGAAGGCGATGCAGCTCAGCACCAGGGCTGTGCCCATGTCCGGCTGCTTCAAGATGAGCACGCCCGAGATGCCCAGGACCGCCAGCACGGGGACGATGACCAGCTTGGGCTCCGACGACCGGTCGGCCCGGCGGGTCAGCAGGTCGGCGGCGAAGACGGCCAGGGCCAGTTTCATCAGCTCGGACGGCTGCAGCTGGAACATCCCGAACCCGATCCACCGGGACGAGCCCCCGGCGGTGACCCCGAAGTGGGGCACCAGGACCAGAACCAGCAAGCCCATGGTCACCACGACCAGCGGACCCCGGATGGTCCGCCACTTGCGGTAGTCCACCCGGGACAGCACCAACAGGGCAGCGGTCCCCACGCCCATCCACAGCACCTGGCGGACGAAGATGGCCCAGGGCGACCCGTACAGCCCGAGGGAGATGACCGGTGATGCGGATCCCACCATGATCAGCCCGAAGGCGCAGAGGACCACGACGAGGAGGGCGATGGCCGGCCCCGTCCCCAGCTTCGAGACCCAGCCCGCCCGGTGGCGGGCGTCGGCGGGACGGGCCGACGATGAGGCGGCGGCCGGGGTCGGGGCGAGGGTGGGTGACCGGCGGGCCGACCGGCCCGGCCGACCCGACCGTCGCCTGGACCGGTCACCGGGCCGGCGGGCGGCCCGCGTGGTCACGGTGCGACCGGGACTCGAGGGATGGCGGAGGCGGGTCGAGTCCCGGGTGACGGTCCGATCAGCCACGGTGCCCTCCTCGGGTCGGTGGGGCGGCAACGACGGGGGCGGGTACTCCGGGGCAGGTCCGACACATCCCTCTAGCCTCCACCACCTGGGCGTTGAGGTGGTGGAACCCCCCGGATCGGCGCGGGCCCGGACCGGACATCAGACTTTGCCCACCGAGAGGAAGTCCCCGTAGAAGATGCCGAGGCCCAGTGCGGCGAACAGCCCGGCCAGGATCCAGAACCGCACGATGACCGTGGTCTCCGGCCAGCCCATCAGCTCGAAGTGGTGGTGCAGGGGGGCCATCCGGAACACCCGCCGGTGGAAGACCCGGAAGCTGATCACCTGGATGACCACCGAGAGGGTGATGATCACGAACAGCCCTCCGATGACCACCAACAGCAGGTCCAAGTTCATCAGGAGGCACAGTGCGGCGAGGCCGGAGCCGATGGACAGGGACCCGGTGTCCCCCATGAAGATCTTGGCCGGGGCGGCGTTCCACCACAGGAAGCCGAGGCAGGCCCCGGCCAGGGCCACCGAGGCCAGGGCCAGGTCCAACGCATCGGGCACGTGGTAGATGGCGAAGTGGCGGTACTGCCAGTACCCGATGATGGCCAGGCAGGCGAAGCAGAAGGTCGAGGACCCGGCGGCCAGGCCGTCGAGGCCGTCGGTCAGGTTCACCGCGTTGGCCGCGGCGGCGATGATCACGGTGGCCCACACCACCCACAGCCCCGTGCCCATGTGCAGCCCGATGGAGTCGTAGCGGGTGAACGAGAGGGTGGTGGAGGCGTGAGCCCAGTACACGGCCAGCAGCGAGAAGAGGACCCCGAGGCCGATCTGGGCGCCGAGCTTGGCCCGCTTGTTGAGGCCCAGGCTGCGCCGGTGACGCACCTTGATCCAGTCGTCGGCGAAGCCGATGGAGGCCGCCCCCACGGTGGCCAGCATGATGAGCGTGCCCGACGGGGAGAAGTGGACCCCCGGTATGGCGTGGGCCGTGAGGTAGCCGATGGCCACGGCGGCCACGATCCCGATGCCGCCCATGGTCGGGGTCCCGGCCTTGGCGATGTGCACCTGGGGCCCGTCCTCCCGTATCTGCTGGCCGATGTTGTTCTTGATGAGCCAGCGGATCAGCACCGGCGTGGACAGGACGGCCACCCACAGGGCGACGCCTCCCGACGTCATGAGCGAGATCACGCCGGGGGACCCCCGAAACGGCCCTCGAGGGCCCGGCGCGCCTCGGCGCGGTCGTCGAAGGGCAGGGACCGGCCGCCGGCGGTCTGGGACGTCTCGTGGCCCTTGCCGGCCAGCAGGACCAGATCGCCGGGCTCCGCCCGTCCGACGGCCAGCCGGATGGCCTCGGCCCGGTCGGGCTCGACCACCACCTCGGAACCACCACCCAGTCCGGCCCGGATCTCCCCGATGATGGCCATGGGATCCTCGGACCTCGGATTGTCGGACGTGAGGACGACGAGGTCGGCCAGCCGCGACGACACCGCTCCCATCTCCGGCCGCTTCCCCCGGTCACGGTCGCCCCCGCACCCGAAGGCGCAGATCAGACGGCCGCCTCCGGCCAAGTCGCGGGCAGCCGTCAGCGCCGCCTCGAGGCCGGCCGGGGTGTGGGCGTAGTCGACGATGACCGAGACCGGGTCGCCGGTGGCCACCACCTCCATCCGACCGGGCACCGGACCGGCGGCGGCCAGGCCCTCGACCACCAGGTCCTCGTCCACGCCGAGCGTGGTGGCCACCGAGGCGGCGAGCAGCGCGTTGTCCACGTTGAACCGACCGCTCAGCGGCACCACGACGCCTCGACCCCGCCACCGGAACGAGGTGCTCCCGACGGCGGTCACGATGTCGGTGGCCTCGGCCCCGCGGACCGGGACCAGGGCCGGCCCGGTCAGGGCCTCCACGGCCGAGGCCAACCGACGGCCCCACGGATCGTCCACGTTGACCACCGCCGACCGGGCCCGGGACGGCTCGAACAGCCGCGCCTTGGCCGTGTAGTACTCCTCCATCGAGCCATGGTGGTCGAGGTGGTCCCGGCTCAGATTGGTGAAGGCCACCACGTCGAACACGATGGCGTCCACCCGGTGCTGGGTCATGGCATGGGACGACACCTCCATGGCCACCGCCGCCCGTCCGGCATCACGGAACTCGGCCAGGCGTCGTTGGAGGTCGGGTGACTCGGGGGTGGTGCGCTCCCCGGCCAGGGTGCCGATCAACCCGGTGGCCACTCCGGCGTGGTCGAGGACGGCCTGGACCAGGTGGGTCACCGTGGTCTTCCCGTTGGTGCCGGTGACTCCCACCATGCGCAGGTCGCGCCAGGGATGCCCGTAGAAGGCCGACGCCACCTCGGCCATGGCCGGCCGCAGCCTGCCGGCGGCCACCCGGGCCTGGGTCACGTCGAGATCGAGGATGCGCTCGCACAGCAGCGCCGACGCCCCCCGCTCCACCGCCTCGGCGGCGTGGAGGTGTCCGTCGGTCCGGGCGCCGGGCACGCAGCAGAACAGCGAACCGGCCCGGACCCGACGGCTGTCGAACTCGACGGAGCGGATATCGGTCGATGCCACGTCGCCGCGCCACTCGACGGCGCCGACAGCCGGGAGCAACATGGTCATCTGCACGTCGACGCGGTCCACGGACTCCGATGGGCGGGAGGGTGCCGGCGTGACCTGCGGGGGCCCACCTAGGGCCCTTCCGTGGTCGCTCCGGTCGGCACCGAGATCGTACCGGTGCCACCGACCGCCGAGTTCGAGGCCGACGGGGTGGCAGCGGCGGTGGTCGGGATGCCGTAGTGGTGGAGGGCGTAGGCCATGATCGTCGAGAACACCGGGGCGGCCACCGCACCACCGTAGATGGGCGTGGGGTGGTCGAGGACCACCACGGCCGAGAGAACGGGGTTCTCGGCCGGCGCGAATCCGGCGAACGACCCCACGTAGGCACCGGGAATGTACCCGAGATGGTTGGGATCGGGGATCTGGGCCGTCCCGGTCTTGCCGGCCACCGTGTACCCGTCGATGGCGGCGCTGGTCCCGGTTCCCGTCGACACCACCCCCTCCAGCATCTGGACCAGCTGGGCGTTGGTGGCCGGGTCGATGACCCGGCGGGTCGCCGACGCCTTGGCGGCCACCACCCCGCCCGTGGGGGTGACGGTGCCCCGGACCAACCGGGGGGCGACGAGCACCCCGCCGTTGGCCACGGCGTTGTAGGCGTCGAGGATCTGCTGGGCGGTCACCGCGTCGTCCTGGCCGATGGGGGTGGAACCGATGGACGTGTCGGTCCACGCCGAGGGCCCCGGCACCAGGCCCTCCGACTCACCGGGGAAGTGCAGCCCGGTCGGCTTGCCGAAGCCCAGGTTGCCGATCTGGGCCAGGAGCCGGTTCTTGCCCAGGGCCTGGGCGATCTCGATGGTACCGATGTTGGACGACTGGGCCAGGATGCCGCTGGCCGTGAGGTGCTCGGTACCGTGGGACTCGGCGTCGTGGAAGGTGTAGGTGCCCATGGGCAGCGCGGCGGGGACCGAGATGGGCTGGTTGGGATTGGTGACGCCGGCGGCCAGGGCGGCCGAGAAGGTGACCAGCTTGAACACCGAGCCCGGCTCGTAGACCTGGGTCACCGCCGTGTTGGAAGGTGCTTCCTCCACCCCGCTGGGCAGGGTGTCGGCCTGGGACACCAGGGTCGGCCCCGACGTCGACTGGCCGGCGGCGCTGTTGGAGTCGGCCACCGTCACCGCCCCGGCCGGCGCCGTGGCCGCCCCACCGTTGGTGGCCGAGCCCGACGTGGCCTGCAGGTCGGCCATGGCCAGGACATCGCCGGTCTTGACGTCCATGACCACCGCCGTCCCGCTGTAGGCGTGGGAGGCCGCGATCTCGGCGGCCAGCGCCTGCTCGGCCACGTACTGCACGGACTCGTCGATGGTCAGCTCCACCCCGGTGCCGGCCTGGGCGGCCACCGAGGCCTGCCCGGATCCGGGGATGGCCACCCCGTCCGGGGCCTGCATGAGGCTCCGGGTCCCGGCCTTGCCGGCCAGCAACGACTGGTACTGGTACTCCAGCCCCGAGGCACCGTCACCGTTCCAGTTGACCGTCCCCACCACCGGGAGGGCCAGCTGGCCGTCGGGCTGGACCCGCTGGGGCTCCGGGATCAGGTTGATGCCGGTCAGGTTGAGGGCGGTCACCTCGGCCGCCACGCGGTCGGCCACCCGGTGGGCCAGGTAGACGAAGCCCGAGTGCTCGGTCAGCTGGGCCCGGAGCTTGTCGTTGCGAAGTCCCAGGACCGGGGCCAGGGCATCGGCCGTGGCGGTCGGATGGGTGATGAGCAGCGGGTCGGCCACCACCGTCTGCTTGGTCACCGACTCCGCCAGCACCTCTCCGTTCCGGTCGTAGACCCCCCCACGGACTGCGGGCACGCTCACCGACTGGCTCAGCTCCGAAGCGGACAGGGAGGCGTAGTGCCGGTGGGAGAACTCCTGCACGTTGATCAGTTGGACGATCATGGCCAGGAAGATCACCACCAGGACCAGCCTCATGGCGCGCGAGCGCCGACCGAGCAGGACCGAGGGGCTCACCGGGGCGCCGCGGCGGTCGTCGCCGTGGTCGCGGGGGTGGGTGAGGAGGCGGTCGCCGGTGCGGTGGTCGGTGTCGTGGCGGTCGACGACGGGGTCGGGACCACCGGTTTGGACGGCGTGGCATTGGCCCTCGGCGGCGTCGACGAGGTGGCGCCGCCGGTCGCCCGAACGATGTGGGGTGGGGGCAGCGGGACGCCGAGGGGCACCTGCGGCAGGGACACCACCTGGGAGGCGGCCACCAGGCCCTGGCGCTTGGCCTGGCTCACCACCACTGGTGGCGCCGCCTTCCCGGCCACGGCGAGCTGCAACGTCTTCTGGTCGGCCTCGGCACTGGCCAGGGCCCGCTCGGTCGCCGACAGCCTGACCTGGCCCTGGGTGATGAAGGCGTCACCCACGACCACGGCCAACAGGCTCCCCAGGATCAGGAGGCCCGAGATCCACATCGTCGAGCGCTGGACGGCACGGGGTCCGGGCCGACGGCGGGGTGCCGGCTCGAACAGCCGCAGCGGCGGCCGGCGCGGGGCCGACGGCGCCGGGCGCGGAGCGGGGCGGACCGGGGCGCGCCGCGCGGTGGCGCTGGCCGGCGGCGCCATCAGGCCACTTCGCCGTTGGAGTGGTCCGACGCGGCCGGGATGCGCTCGATGACCCGCAGCCGGGCCGCCTCGGCCCGGCGGTTCCGGGCCACCTCGTCCTCGGTGGGTCGGCGTGCCCCGCGGGTGACCAGGCGGAACTGCGGATCGGCGCCGCAGACACAGGGCAGGCCCGGGGGGCAGTGGCAGTCGTCGGTGGCGGCCCGGGTGAAGGTGGTCTTGACCAGCCGGTCCTCTCCCGAATGGTAGGCGATGACCACGCACCGTCCACCCGGGCGGAGCAGGGCCAGGGCGTCGTCCAGTGCCCGCTCGAGCTGGTCCAGCTCCTCGTTGACGGCGATGCGAATGGCCTGGAAGACGCGGCGGGCCGGGTGCCCACCGGTGCGCCGGGTGGCCGCGGGGATGGCGGCGCGGACCACGTCGGCCAACTGCCCGGTGGTGGCCAGGGGGCGGGCGGCCACGATGGCCCGGGCGATGCGTCGGGCGAACCGGCCCTCGCCGTTGTCGGTGAACAGCTCGACCAGCTCGTCCTCGTCGTACTCGTTGACCACGTCGGCCGCCGTGCGACCGGAGGTCGGATCCATCCGCATGTCGAGCGCGGCATCCCGGCGGTAGGAGAACCCCCGCTCGGCCACGTCGAGCTGAGGGGAGCTCACCCCGAGGTCGAAGAGGGCGCCGCTCAGCCCTCGCTGTACCAACGGGGTCCCCAGCTGGTCCTGGACGTCGGCCGCCACCTGGGCCAGGGCGTCGAACCTCGACTGGCGGACGACCGCCCGGCTCCCGAAGGCGGCGAGGACTTCGGACGCCGCCGCCACCGCGGCGGGATCGCGGTCGATCCCGAGCACGCTGACCTCGGCATGGGCCTCCAGGATGGCGGCCGCATGCCCACCGCCGCCCAGGGTGGTGTCGAGGATCAGGCCGGGAGGGACCGGGGCGAACAGCCCCACCACCTCCTCGGCCATCACCGGTTCGTGCGGGAAGGCCTGGCTCATCCGCAGTCCCCCGACCGGCACGATGCTTGCGGGTGGAGTGCCGCGGCGATCTCTCTGGAAGTAGGCGGAGGAGGATGCTTCCAGGGATCCGGTCGAGGGACTGCGCATGGGCCAGACACGTTCGATGTGCACCTCGTGCCTGGCCACGGCGGCCAGGCCCGACTCGTAGGGCGTCGGTCGGCTCCAGCCGTCCGAGCCCCGGAACGGCGACGTCTGGTCGGACGCCGTCGAGGTGATGACTCTCCTTTCCGTTCGGCCAGTGGGGAGGCCTGATCCGAGCGTACGGATCGAGGCGGCATCCCCGGTTCCGAGGGGACTGGCACCGGGTCGGTCGGCTGCGGGGTCGACGCTCGGGTGGTCCGGGCTGACCCGGGCGGGAGCTCCTCTGGCACCCGGTGGGCCGGCCTCCTCCGACGGCTCCGGGCCGTCGGACGGCTGGTCGGTCTGGTGGCGGACGACGTGGAGGCGCACGGCGGCACTCAGTCGTCGTCGCCTTGGGTGAGCCGCTCCTCCTCGGGCAGGACCTTCAGGTCCCAGGCCTCGCGGTTCCACAGTTCCACCCGATCGATCGCCCCGAGCACCAGGACGTCGCCCACCAGTCCCGCGTACTCCCTGAGCCGCAACGGGATGGCCATTCGTCCCTGGCGGTCGATCTCCATCTCGTGCGACGTCGAGGCCCACAGGCGGGCCAGGTTCCGTTCGCTCTTGGATGCGGCCGCTCGTTCCAGCATCGACTCCATCTGCTGCTCGAACTGGTCGGGTGTCCACAGCGACAAGCAGCCGTCCGTGAACTCCGTCAGATAGCCCCCGTGCTCGAAGTGGCCGCGGAACTTCGACGGGAGAATCACTCTTCCCTTGTCGTCGAGCGAGTGCTCGTACCTGCCGAAGAACCGTGCCACTGGTGTTTGCTCCCACAATGCTCCCCGCAGTGCCCAGAACCTGAGTCGTTCAGGTTCCTCCCTTTCACACCACTTTGCGCCACTTTACGCCCCACCCCTCCACCGGTCAACCACTTGGGCACGAAATGTGCCTGGATTTCCGCGGGGTTCCAGCTCCCGTCCGGACCGCCGGGCGCGCCACCGGCGGGACGGAGTGGGCGCCCGTGGAAGCGTCCCGGCGAGAACATCCAGGTGAACGGCCCGACGGCGGTAGACGGCCCCACGAAGGGGGGCGGCGTGGCGTGGCGTGGAGGACGGGGTGGCGCGGAGTGGAGGGAGTGAGGGGGTGGAAGGGGTGGATGGGGCGAGGGGGTGGGGCAGCGACGGGTTGGGGCGGAGCGAGGGGGTGGGGCCGGCCCGCCGCCGCTTTACGGCAGGGAGGCCACGAGGGACGAGGCCAGGCCCGGGCCGTCGGGCACCGGGAGCCCCCGCTCCTCGGCCAGGTCGGCCGCCCCCACGACCGCCTCGGCGAGGCCGGCGGCGGCCGACCGGCGTTCCGCCGGCTCGAGGGCCAGGACCTCCACCAGCGCCGCCGGGTCCCACCGGAGCACGCAGGCCCCGTGGAACCGCGCCCCGGCCCGATTCCGGCGCTGGGCCAGTCCGACCACCTTCCGCCCGTCGGCGGTGACCACCTCGCCGGTACCGACACCGCCGAAGCAGACCAACGAGGACCAGCGGGTACAGGCCACGAAGCCCTGGCGGTGAGCGGCCGTGCCCGGGAGCCCGACACCTCCGAGGGCGTCCACCCAGGCCTGGCCCAGCCAGTCGAAGGCACGGTCGACGGCCCGGTCCCACAGCGGGTCCCCCACCGGAACCCAGACGTCCACCCAGACGGGGTCGTCCGGGGTCACCAGGACCGCTCCCCCGCCCGACGACCGGCGGACCACCGAGATCCCGGCGGCCTCGGCCCGGGCCCGGTCCACCACGGCCTCGGACTGCGTCGAGCCGAGGACCAGGGTGCGCTCGGTCACCCGGCAGACCGCCACGGTCCGCCGGTCCGGGTCGGCGGTGACGGACGGCCAGGTGCCGTGCAGCGAGGCGCCGTCACCGACCCGGTGCTCCACCCTCCACGCTCCCGGATCGGTCACGACTTCGCCCCTCGTGGTTGCGGACGCTGGAGCGTCAGGCCGTCAGCTGCTGACGAGGAACGGAGGGAGCACCGAGATAGGAGCTCCAGTCCTCGCTGGCCCCCCCGCAGAGGGCCAGGAGCTGGACCCGGTGCCGGGGTGCCACCGGTGTGGACCGGAGCACCATCCCCACTTCGTGGGGCAGGCGATCCTCCTTGCGGGTGTTGCACCGCCGGCAGGCGGCCACCACGTTCTCCCAGGTATGCGGGCCGCCCTTGCTCCGGGGGATCACGTGATCGAGATTTTCGGCCGCCGACCCGCAGTACTGGCAGCGAGCGCCGTCCCGGGCGAAGACGGTCCTCCGGTTGACCGCCACCCGGTAGTGGCGTGGAATCTGGACGTACCGGACGAGGCGGACGACCGAGGGCTCGGGGACGGTCAGCCGCGCCGCCCGGAAGACCCGATCCGTGGTGTGCACCAGCTCGGCCTTGGTGTCGAGCACGAGGAGCACGGCCCGTCGCGACGACACGATGCCCAGCGGCTCGAAGGTGGCGTTGAGGACCAGGGCCCGTCGGGACGGCGACATCGGCGACCGGACGGCGACCTCGGTGCCGGGAGCCACCCCCCCGGGACCCACCTTCTTCGCCGCGTGCTTCGACCGTCGATCCATCAGTCCGGAAATTAGCCCGATCCGGGCCGGTCCCGGCGATCCCCGACGGCAGGCACTGGCCCCGGGCCACCCCGTCGTCTGCCGCGGCGGGTGGTCGATCGGCACCATTCGAGGTACGAGAGCACGTCGGCCCGCTCCGGGACCCGGTCCCCCCGGCCGTAGGCCGTGACCATCCGGAACTCCCAGAGACGCCGGTCGGGCAGCGGGAGGTAGGGCGGGGACGCCCACCAGCCCGGCGCAGCCAGGCGCCGGAGCGCCCCGGCTGCCGTCCACCACAGATCAGGACGGGTGGCCACGCCACGCGCCATGGCCAGGACGGACGGCCACGGTGGACCCAGGTTCCCGTCGGGGGACCGTTCGACGACTCCGCCCGACATCAGCGCCTGTCACCGGTCCGGTCGGTAGGCCGCAGGGCACGGTGGCCCACCGCGGCCGCCCCCACCAAGGGCCCAGTGGCCCCCAGCCCACCCGGCACGATCCGGGTGGACCTCGAGAAGTCGAGTTGCGACCGGCGGGCGATCTCCTCCTGGGCCGCCTCGAAGAACATCCCGCCGTAGCCCAGAGCCACCGAACCGGCCACCACGGCCAGTTCGACATCGAGGAGGTTGGCCACCGAGGCCACCGCCCGGCCGACCAGCGTCCCGGTGCGTCGGCGTACGGAGTCCGGGGCCTGGGCCGCGGGATGCCCGGTCATCGACTCGATCGACCGCCCCGACGCCTCGGCCTCGAGGCAGCCCCGTCCCCCGCAGACGCAGGGTCGCCCTTCCGGCTCGACCACCAGGTGGCCGATGTGGCCGGCGTTGCCCCCCTGGCCGTCGAGCAGCCGCCCGTCGAGCACGATGCCTCCCCCCACCCCGGTGGAGACCACCATGGCCAGGTAGTTGGCCGAACCCTGGGCCGCCCCCAGCCACCCCTCCCCCAGGGCCAGCGCCTTGGCGTCGTTGTCCACCACGACCGGCAGACCGACCTGGCGGTGCAGGCGGTCACGCAGGGGGAACCGGACCCAACCTCGAATATTGAGGGGGCTGACGGTCTCGCCGCCTGCGGACATCGGGCCTCCACAGCCCACTCCGCACACCACCGGGTCGGCGGTGGTGTCCGCCCGAGCCCGGTCCACCACCGACACCAGGGCCGCGAACACCACTTCGGGATCGGAGGAGGCGGGGGTGGGAGCCCGGGCCTCGGCCAGGATCACCCCGCAGGGGTCCACCACGGCCGCCGCCATCTTGGTCCCACCGATGTCGACCGCCAGCACCACAGGACCGGCCCAGGTGGCCGGGACGGGATCCCCCGGACCGACGCGGCCCTCGGATTGGGCTGGGGTCAACGGGGAGTCAGTCGTCCCGGTCGGGCGGACCGGTCACTCGTCGCGGTGAAAGCGACCCCGGATCCAGTCCCGGGGGTCATGCACCGTGTTGCTGAGGTTGCGACTGTGTAGTGAGCGGGAGATGTCGTCGATGCCGGCCTTCCCCATCCTTCGGGCGTTGTTGGCGAACACCACGCCGGACAGGAACATCACCACCACGCCGACGAACCCCAGGACCACCGACTTCGAAAAGGTGAGGAACATGAAGACCAGGGCAGCCACGAAGACCAGGGCCGACCAGATGCAGTAGCGACCGGCGTGCCGGTACACCGTCTCGGAACGCACCCGCTCCGCGAAACCAGGATCCTCCTGATAGAGGGACTGCTCCAACTCGTGCAGAATTCGTTGTTCGTGCTCAGAGAGCGGCAAGAACTCGTCCCCTCCACCCAACTCCATGTCCAGCGGTGATCGCTGACTTCATCCTCGCGCATCCCCCACTCGAAAACACGCCGCACCCGCTCGAGCCCGTACTCGCCGGATACCGCAGCGTTGACCAGACACCACAACCATATTACAAGGCGGAGGGCCGATCTTCATCAATTGGGGGCCCTGTCTGGGCCGTTGGGCCCCACTGGGCCTCCCCCCGACGCCTCACCCGCAGTCCGTCCGCCCCTACCAGTGAGGCAGGGCCGACCGACCCACCCCCGTACCTGGCGCGGATGGCGTCGACCGCCGCGGTCACCGTGGCCCAGGAGGCCTGGATCCGCTCTGCCTCGTCCTGGGCCCGGGCCAGGCGGTCCGCGGGGCCGAGCTCCTGTCGGCCCGCACCCTCACCACCCTCCCGCCCGGAGCGCCCCGAGTCGGACGGCTGCAGATCGAGATCCAGGCTCAGCTGGAGGCCGCGCTGCGCTTCGCCGAATCCGGACAGGCTGACGCCGAGCAGTCGAACCCCCTGGTCCAGCTCGACCGAGTCCAGGAGCGCGGCGGCCACCGAACCGATGGCCGGCGACGCGTCGATCGGCGAGGGCAGGGAGTGGCTCCGAGTGATCAGGGAGAAGTCCGAGTACCGGACCTTGACGGTGACGGTCCGGGCGGTGAGCTCCGAACTGCGGAGGGCGGTGGCCGATGCGTCCACCATCCGGAGGAGATGGCCGCGAAGCAGGTCGCGGTCCCAGAGGTCGGACGGGAAGGTCTCCTCGTGCCCTATCGACTTCGCCTCCTGCTCGGGGACGACCGGCCGTGGATCATGGCCGCGGGCCAGCTCGGCCAGGTGCGCCCCCTGGGCCGTCCCCAAGTACCGCTGGAGGGAGCCGGACGGGAGCGAGGCCAGGTCGCCGACGGTCAGGATGCCCAGGGACTCCAGCTTCCGGCCGGTCACCGGACCCACCCCCCACAGGGCACGGACGGGCAGCGGATGCAGAAACGCCAGCTCCCGTTCGGGGGGAACCACCACCACCCCGGGGCCGGCCACGATGCCGGTCCGGCTGGCCGAGGGCTTGGCGGCCTTCGAGGCCAGCTTGGCCATCAGCTTGCTCCGTCCGACGCCGACCGAGCACGCCAGGTGGAGCTGGTCGGCCACCCGTCGCCGGACGGTGGCGGCGATGGTCGGACCATCGCCCAGCAGCTGGATGGACCCGGTCACGTCCAGGAAGGCCTCGTCCAGGGAGATCCCCTCCACCAACGGGGTGACCGACTGGAGGATGGCGTGCAGCTTGAGGCTCTCCTCGACATAGCGGTGGAAGCGTCCGTCCACGAACACCGCCGTCGGGCAGAGCCGTCGGGCCACCGAGGAGGGCATGGCCGAGTGCACGCCGAACCTCCGGGCCTCGTAGGTACAGGCCGCCACCACGCCGCGCGGCCCCGAGCCCCCCACGATGACCGGCAGTCCGGCAAGGGAGGGGTCGTCCAGCACCTCCACCGAGGCGAAGAAGGCGTCCATGTCCACGTGGAGGATGACCCGCTCACCCCCGTGGGCGGCCGGGCCGCCCTGGCGGACCCGTCCGCGGGCCGGGGCCACCCCCGGCTCCGGCTCCGAGGGTGGCCGGTCACCCACCGAGGCGCAGCCTCCGGAACCCCTCGGCGAAGGCCACCCCGGCCCTCCGGCCGGCATCCTCGGCGCCGAGTCGAACCGCGGTGGAAGCCCACTCCACGCCGTCGGGGAACTGGCTCCGGTGGCAGGCCACCGCCTCAGCCTTCACGTCGATGGTCGACGTGATGTCCACCCACACATCGGGTTCCAGGGTGCCCGACAGGAGCACCGTGGTCACCTGGTGGGCGGGGCCGGCACCGGGAAAGTAGAGCGGGAGGCCGGCGGCCGGGGAGACGGCGTCCAGTGCCGCCATGCCGGTGATCCGGTGGTCCCGGTGGTTGAAGTAGTCCTGCCCGAAGAAGACCGCCGTCGGATCGGGGCACAGCACCACGTCGGGTCGGAACCGCCGGACGGCAGCCACCAGCGCCTCCCTGAGTCTGGCATCGTCGGTCAGCTCGCCGTCGGCGTGGTTGAGCGAATCGTACCCGGCGACACCCAGGCGCCCGGCGGCCTCGGCCGACTCGGCGGCCCGGCGGGCGGCCAGGTCGACCGGGTCGACCGCGGGATCCGACGACCCCTTCCCGCCGTCAGTGCACAGGAGGATGCGCACCTCGGAGCCGGCCTTGGCCCAGGCCGCCAACGTCCCACCGCACGAGACGTCCGGGTCGTCGGGATGGGCATAGATGGCCAGGGCCCGCGCCGGCGGATCGGTCAGCAGCTCGGCCATGCCCTAGACCTCCGATCGCTTCGGCGCGGTGGTCTTGGTCAGTAGCCCGACCTCGCGTCGGAAGTCGTCCACTCCTTCGAATCCCTTGTACACACTGGCGAATCGCAGGTAAGCGACCTCATCGACCAACCGCAGGCGCTCGAGCACGGCCAGACCCACCTGCTCGGACGTCGGTTCGGAGCTGTCCTCACGTAACTCGTCCTCCACCTCCCGGGCCATGATGTCGAGCTGCTCCTCGGTGACGGGCCGGTTCTTCGTGGCCGAACGGAGACCGTCGATCAGCTTGCCGCGGTCGAACGCCTGACGGATGCCGGAGCGCTTGATGACCATCAACGGGATCTCATCGATCCGCTCGAAGGTGGTGTAGCGGTGGCCGCAGCTGGCGCACTCTCGGCGCCTCCTGATGGCTGCCCCCTCCTCCGCCAACCTGGAGTCGACCACCCGATCATCGTCGGCCAAGCACCACGGGCATCGCACGACATGAGGCTAGTGCCCCTCCTCCGGGCCCACGCTGTCGCCGCCGCCGGTCCCGCCCTCGCCGTGGCCCGGGTCGGCGAATGCTCAGGGAAGGACGATGTGTTCCCCGGGCACGACGGAGTCCGAGCCGGTCTGAGCGGCCAACCTGGCCACCAGTGGACGCGGATCGGCGGTCGGATCCACCCGTTCGGCGATCGTCCAGAGGGTGTCCCCGGGCTGCACCGTGTAGGTCATGCCGGTGCCGGTCTCCGCCAGAGCGGAACCAGTGGCGTGGGAGTGACCACCGGTTCCGCTCAGCGGAAGAGCAAGCGCCACCACGAAGATGGCCGTGGCGGCGACGAAGGTGCGGCGACGCCGGACCGCGGCCGAGGTCCGGCGGCCTCGGTCACGGGCGGCACGCTCCGGCCGCTCGACCAGGCGCAGGTCCCGATAGCCATCGCTCCCGGGCCGTTCGACTTCCTCCGGCCGGTGGGCCGGGCCTGGTCCGACGAGCCGTAGATTCGGTGCGTCCCCGGGGCGAACCGGACCGTGGGGCTCGACATCGGGGTCCAGCCAGAGTGCCGTCATCGACATGACCTCCTGTTCTGCTCCGCCCCGATCCGGGGCGTGACCGATTGTCCGACCGCCCCGTAGGCAGCCATCAGGTCGTTCTCCATGGCGATGGTGTACCCCGAGGGTGTGACAACGGGCCGGGAGACGACCTCATGGCCCCCGTCGGCACCGCCCCCGGAACCGGGACCCCGACCTCCGGTCCGACGATCGACCGGCGTGCGTCCGGACCCCGTCACCATCGAACCTGTGTTCGCCATGCCCCTCATGTCACCACGAACGTCTGTTCGCTGTCAAGCCGTTTTTCGAACGGGTGTTTGCTTTTGCCTCCGCGGCGCACTACCTTTCTCCAAACAGACGTTCGCCACCCCGGCGGCCGCCGCCGGCAAGGTGGAGCTCAACTGCGACGAGGAGAGCCATGGCCCAGGTACTGAGCACCAAGCGGAAGCAGATTCTGGACTGCATCTCCGAAGCGGTCCGGGAGCGGGGCTATCCGCCCTCGGTCCGGGAGATCGGCGAGTCGGTCGGGCTCACCTCCTCGTCCACCGTCCACGCCCACCTCGCCGTGCTCCAGCGGGAGGGCTACCTCCGGAGGGATCCGACCAAGCCGAGGGCCATCGAGGTCTGCTACGACCCGTCGTCCAAGGTGATCATGGACTCGCGTCCGATCCGGCACGTACCACTGGTGGGTGACGTGGCCGCCGGCACCGGCGTGCTGGCCCAGGAGAACGTGGAGGAGCTGTACCCGCTCCCCGAGGACTTCACCGGTACGGGAACGCTCTTCATGGTCACGGTACGCGGTGACTCGATGATCGACGCCGGCATCATGGACGGCGACTTCGTCGTGGTTCGCCAGCAGCCCCAGGCCGAACAGGGCGACATCGTGGTGGCCGCCATTCCCGACGGTGAAGCCACCGTGAAGCGCTTCTCGACCCGCGACGGGAAGGTCGTGCTGATGCCGGCCAACGAGCGCCTCACCCCCATGGAATTCGATCCCTCCGAGGTGACCGTCTACGGCAAGGTCGTGACCGTGCTGCGCCGGCTCTGAGTCCTCCGCTCCGGCCGCCATGGTCGGGACTCCGGTGGGGACGGGCTGGGCCGGGTCGGTGCGGGCGGCACGATCGGGCGTGGGTGGCCTGATCCGGCCGGTCACCCCGTCGGGGTCGTCACGCTCACGGAACTCATGTCCGGATACCGGTCACCCGCCCCGGCTCCCACCGGGAAGGCGGCCTCGAGGGCGGCCGAGTCGGCCTCGCTCAGGATCACGTCGACGGCGGCCACGTTCTCCTCCAGATAGGCGCGCCGCTTGGTGCCGGGGATCGGGACCACGTCGTCGCCCCGGGCCAGGACCCAGGCCAGGGCCAGCTGGCCCGGCGTGCAGCCCTTCTGGTCGGCCAGGGTTCGGACCCGGTGCACCAACTCGATGTTGTGGGCGAAGTTCTCCGCGGTGAACCGGGGCAGTCGGGACCGGAAGTCGCCTTCGGGGAGGTCGTCGGGCGAGGTGATCCGACCGGTCAGGAATCCCCGACCGAGCGGGCTGTAGGCCACGATACCGATCCCGAGCTGCCGGGCCGTGTCGATGACCGGCCCTTCGAGCTCCCGGCTCCACAGCGACCACTCGCTCTGAAGGGCGGCGATGGGATGGACGGCGCAGGCCCGGCGCATGGTGTCGGGGAGGGCCTCGGACAGTCCCAGGAACCTGACCTTGCCCGCCACCACGAGCTCGGACATGGCGCCCACGGTCTCCTCGATGGGGACGTTCCCGTCGGTGCGATGCTGGTAGTAGAGGTCGAGGTGATCCACGCCCAGCCGGCCCAGCGAGGCGTCGCAGGCCAGGCGCACGTAGTCCGGGTCGCCCCGGACGGTGCGGTCGGAAGGGTCGGGCCCCCGGGAGATCCCGAATTTGGTGGCCAGCACCACCTCGTCACGACGGCCGGCGATGGCCCGCCCGACCAGCCGCTCGTTGAGATAGGGGCCGTACATGTCCGACGTGTCGAGGAAGGTGACCCCGAGGTCGAGGGCCCGGTGGATGGTGGCGATCGACTCGTCGTCGTCGGCCGTCCCGTAGAACTCACTCATCCCCATGCAGCCGAGGCCCTCGGCCGAGACTTCGAGCCCTGAGGTACCCAGGAGGCGTGTCGACATGGCCATGGGCCGACCCTACCGCCCGGCTGGGCCAGGCCCGGCCGCCCGACGCCGTCGGCCGGCGCCTACCTCCCGCGGCGCAGCAGCGTCTCGAGCACGGCGGCGGTCCGCTCGAGGTCGCCCGCCGAGACATGCTCGTCGGGGGTGTGGGCCAGGAGCGGGTCCCCCGGCCCGAAGTTGGCCGCCGGGATGCCGTGGGCCCACAGGGACGACGCGTCGGTCCATCCCTGCTTGGCCACAGGGCCGGTCCCCGTCGCCGCCACGAGTCCGGCCAGTAGCGGATGGTCCAGGGAGGGCGGTGCGCCGGCAGCCGCGCCGGTGAGCTCCCACCGGTCCTCCGGCTCGAGATGGGTCCCGAGCAGCTCCCGCAGCCGCCCCTCGGCGTCAGCCGGTGTCCGGTCGGGGGCAAAGCGGTGGTTGACCACCAGCGAGACCTCATCGGGCAGTACGTTGCCGGAGACCCCACCGGAGACCTCCACCGCCTGCAGCTGCTCGACGTACTCGCAGCCGTCCAGGACCGGCCGCCGGCTCTGGTAGCCGGCCACGGCGGCCAGCAGGGGGGCCAGCCGGTGGATGGCGTTGCGTCCGGTGTGGGGGCGGGCGGTGTGGGCCCGGCGGCCGGCCAGCGAGATGCGGACCCGGAGGGTGCCCTGGCAACCGGCCTCCACCACACCCCCGGTGGGCTCGCCCAGGATGGCGGCGTCGGCCTCCAGCAGGTCGGGCCGGTGCTCCCACAGGTGGCGCAGCCCGCTGAACTCCTGGTCCACCTCCTCGCAGGCGTAGAAGCACCAGGTCACGTCCACCGCCGGCTCGGGGATGGTCCCGGCCAGGTGGAGGAAGACAGCCAGGCCCCCCTTCATGTCGGCCGAGCCCACCCCGTAGAGGACGTCGTCCACGATCCGCGGCTCCTCGTTCCCGTCGACCGGCGGGACGGTGTCGAGATGGCCGGCCAGGAGCACCCGGTGTCGGCGGCCCAGGTCGGTCCGGGCCACGACGTTGTCCCCGACCCGTTCGACCTCCAGCCAAGGGCACAGCCGGAGGGCCGTCTCCACCGCGTCGGCCATCGGTCCCTCGAAGTGGCTCACCGAGGGGATGGCCACCAGCGCCGTGGTCAGCCCGAACAGGCCGTGGGGCATGGTCGCCGCCGCAGGCTCCTCCTCCCCGACCCCCGGGGCCTCACGGGTCATGTGGAGACGCCGTGCTGGCGGAGGATGTCGTTGAGCCTGGCCTTGTCGTGGCGCTCGCCCTCGGTGAGCCGCTTGATGACCAGCACGCAGGGGAGGAAGAACTCGCCGCCGGGGAACTGCCGCCGGCGCGAGGCCTGGACGGCCACCGTCCACGCCGGGACATGTCCCCGGCTGATCTCCTCCCCGGACTCCGCGTCGATCACCGGGATCGACGGGTTGAGGATCGTCCCCTCCCCCACCACCGAGCCCCGGCTGACCCGGGCCCCCTGGGTGATCATGCACCGGCTCCCGATCATGACCTCGTCCTCGATGATCACCGGGGAGGCCTGGGCCGGCTCGAGCACGCCCCCGATGCCCACGCCGCCGGACAGGTGGACCCGCTCACCGATCTGGGCGCACGAGCCGACGGTGGCCCAGGTGTCGACCATGGAGCCCGCCCCCACCCGGGCCCCGATGTTGACGTAGCTGGGCATGCAGATGACCCCGTTGCCCAGGAACGAACCCCAGCGGGCCGACGCCCCGGGCACCACCCGGACGCCGGAGGCGGCGTACCCGGTCTTCAGGGGGAGCTTGTCGGCGTACTCGAACGGCCCCACCTCCACCGTCTCCATGGCCTTCAGACGGAACAGCAGGAGGATGGCCTGCTTGAGCCACTGGTGGACGATCACCTCGTCACTGGCCGGGTCGACCTCGGCCACCCGGGCCTCACCGGAGTCGAGCAGGTCGACCGCCTCGGTGACCACGGCCAGCGCGTCGGTGTCGTCCGGACCCAACTCCGATGCACGGGACCACAGCTCATCGATCTGGGACCGGAGATCTGCCATGGGCCGACGTTAGCGCCGGGGCATGGCGGCCCGGCCCGGGGCGGGGCCGCTCCCGCCGGCACCGGCGGCGCCGCCTTCGGTGCCGGGCTCCGGGTCGGTCACCCGGTCGGTGCCGGCACCAGGGTCCGGCCGGCCAGCCGCTCGGCCGCCACCTCCAGGCGGTCCAGGGGCTGGACCACCGCGACCCGGACGTGACCCGACCCGTCCGGGCCGTACAGGTCGCCGGGGCTGGCCAATAGGCCGCCGACCATGGCGAGGGACTCGGTCAGGGCCCAGGCGCCCGTCGAGCCGTCGCCGGCGAACCGGTCGGGCACGGGCACCCACAGGTAGAACCCCCCGGCCGGCTGCGGCGCGGGGACGCCCGAGCCGGCCAGCACACCGGCCAGGAAGGCCAGCCGCTCCGCGTACCGGCGCCGCTGCTCGATCACGTGCTGGTCGTCGTCGAAGGCGACGGTGGCGGCGGCCTGCACGGGACCGGGGACCATGAGGCCGGCATGCTTGCGCACGTCGAGTAGGAACCCGACCAGGTCGGGGTCGCCGGCGTAGAAGCCGGCCCGCACCCCGGCCAGGTTGGACCGCTTGGACAGCGAGTGGACGGCAACCACGCCCTCCACCCCGGACGACAGCACGGAGGCTGGCGGCCCGTCCCAGGTGAACTCGGCGTAGCACTCGTCGGAGACCACCGGGATGGCGTGGCGGCGCCCCCACCGGGCCACCCGGTCCAGGTCGGTCAGGGCCCCCGTAGGGTTGGAGGGGGTGTTGACCCAGACCAGCAGGGCCCGGTCGACGTCCTCCGGAGCCACCGACGAGAGGTCGGGCCCGCCACCGGGGAGCTCGCCCACCGGCACGGGCCGGCACCCGCCGAGGAGGGACCCCATGGCGTAGGTGGGGTATGACACGGCCGGGTAGAGGACGGTGTCGCGGCCGGGCGTGCGCAGGCGCAGGTACTGGGCGGTCGAGGCCACGAACTCCTTGGTGCCCACGCACGCCGCCAGCTCGGTGTCGGGGTCGACCGACACCCCGAACCGCCGGGACAGCCACCCGGCGGCGGCCCGCCGGTACGCCGGGGACCCCTGCGAGGCGGGGTAGCCCCGCTCGGTGCCCGAGGCGGCCATGGCCTCCACCACGGCCGGCGGCGGCGGGTCGCACGGTGTCCCGATGGAGCAGTCCACCACTCCCCCGCTGACGGCGAACCGCTGGTCGGCCCGTGCCTTGAGCGCGTTGAGTCGGTCGTAGGGGTACGGGGGCGGCTCGAAGCCGACCGCCGACCGATCGAGGGGCGCCCTCACGAGGCCAGGAACTCGGCGAACCGCGACTTGCCCACGGCGTCCAGGACCACCCGGATCCGGGTGGATCCCTCGCCGGCCACCTCGCCGACGATCTCACCCTCCCGGTGGACGGCGGCCAGGACGTCGCCGCGGCCCCACGGGATGTCCAGCTCCACCACCCGGTCGCCCACCCGGAGCCGGTCCCCGACGGCCACCAACAGGTCGGCGAGGCCCAGCCCGGTGCGGGCCGAGACCATGACCGACCCCTGGTGGGCCGCCATGAGGCGACGGGCCTCCTCGCCGGCGCCGCCCCCGTCGGGACGGTCGGCGGCCGCCCGGTCCTGGGCCAGGATGGCGTCGGCCTTGTTCACCACCAGCAGCTCGGGGAGGCCGTCGGCGCCGATCTCGGCCAGGACCGTCCGCACGGCGTCGACCTGCCCCTCGAAGTCGGGGGCGGATCCGTCCACCACGTGGAGGACCAGGTCGGACTCCCCCACCACCTCGAGGGTCGACCGGAAGGCCTCGACCACCTGGTGGGGAAGCTTCCGGACGAAGCCCACGGTGTCGGTGACCAGGACCGTCTCGCCCCCGGGCAGGTCCAGCTGGCGGGTACGGGGGTCGAGGGTGGAGAACAACCGGTCCTGGACCAGCACGTCGGAGCCGCACAACCGGTTGAGCAGGGTCGACTTCCCGGCGTTGGTGTACCCGACCAGGGACACCGTCCGCTGGCGGGAACGGGCCCGGCCCTTGCGCTGGGTCCTCCGGGTCTGGTCCAGGCGGCGCAGGTCCGCCTCCAGCCTGCTCATGCGGCGGACGAGCCGCCGGCGGTCGACCTCCAGGGCCGTCTCTCCGGGGCCCCGGGTACCGATCCCACCGGCCTGCTGGCTGAACGACCGGCCCCGCCCCCGGAGCCGGGGCAGGCGGTACCGCAGGAGGGCCAGTTCGACCTGGGCCCGGCCCTCGGGGCTCCGGGCGTTCTGGGCGAAGATGTCGAGGATCACCGCCGTGCGGTCGATGGCCGTCCGGCCCAGGATCCTCTCCAGGTTGCGCTGCTGGGCCGGCGAGAGGTCGTCGTCGAAGACCACGGTGTCGGCGTCGACGGCCAGGCACACCGAGAGGAGCTCCTCGGCCTTGCCCCGGCCCAGGTAGGTGGCCGGGTCGGGGGTGGCCCGCCGCTGGACGATCCGGTCCATCACGTCGGCACCGGCCGTGCCCACCAGCCGCGCCAGCTCGTCCAGGCCGGCCTCGGTGGCGGCCAGGGTGGCGTAGGGGAAGGTGACGCCGACCAGGACGATGCGCTCCCGGACCGTCCGGGAGATGAGGGTGTCGGTGAACGCCGAGTCGTCGGGGGTCACGGGCGGCGCCCGGCCACCAGCACCACCGGATCGACCTCGAGGTCGGCCACGAAGGCCACCGGACCGCCGAGTGACACTCCGTCGTCACCCAGCTCGACCCGGAGTGTGCCGCCCGGGTTGTGCACCTCCACCGCGGCCCCGACCAGGCCCCACCGGTGGGCGGCGGCGGCGGCGGCGGCGCTGCCCGTGCCGCAGGCCAGGGTCTCACCCACCCCCCGCTCGAAGACCCGCAGGGTGAGGGCGTCGGGACCCGGGCCGAGGGCGACGAACTCCACGTTGACCCCGCCGGGGAACTCACCTTGGAGCTTGGTCCCGAGCTCGGTCACCTCGATGCCGGCCGGCTCACTGCCCAGGAGGACCAGGTGGGGGTTGCCCAGGTCGACCAGGCAGGCCCGCTGCTCGGCAAAGGCCGGCGCCCGTTCGGGACCCAGCCGGGCCGGCCCCATCGCCACCCAGGCCCAGTCGGGCCCGACGGCCCGACCGCCCCCCGCGGCCCGTTCGTACCGCACAGTCCGCACCCCCGCCAAGGTGGCCACGGTGAAGTCCGGCGGCGTCACCAGCCCGGACCGCACCGCCGCCTGGGCCAGGCAGCGCATGCCGTTCCCGGACATCTCGGCGGTGCTCCCGTCGGCGTTGGCCAGGTCCATGGTCAGCGCCGCCCCCTCGGAGCCGGCCAGGATCCTGATCACCCCGTCGGCGCCCACGCCGAACCGTCGGTCGCACAGGGCCCGCACCACGTCGGGGACCAGTGCCGTCCGGTCGTCCAGGTCCACCAGGACCAGGAAGTCGTTGCCGGCACCGTGGTGCTTGGTCAGACGCAGGGGTGGGTGGGGTTCGGCGGTCGGAGTCATCTCGTGCTGGTCCATTCTCCCACCCCCACGGCGGCCACGGGGTCGCTCCCGGCGAGGGCCACGATGGCACCGGCCGGATCGCCGGTCGGGTCCAACCACACGATACGGGGATCCCGCCGGAACCAGGCCCGCTGCCGCCGGGCGAAGGTCCGTGTGCGCCGGATGGCCTGGTCCACCGCCTCCCCCAGCGGCACCCCCTCCTCGAGGTGGGCGAGGAGCTCGCGGTACCCGAGGGCCTGTCGGGCGGTGCGCGAGATCCCCCCCGGACGCCCGGCCAGCCCGCGGACCTCCTCCAGCAGCCCCTGGTCCATGAGGCGCTCGAACCGCTCGCCGATGCGTCGGTCGAGCTCGTCGGTCTCGCGGTCGACGCCGACCATGGCCACCCGGCTCGGCGGGTACCGCTCCAGGCCCGGCCCGAACTCGGAGAAGGGACGGCCCGAGCCCAGCGTCACCTCGAGGGCGCGCACCAGTCGCCGGCGGTTGGCCGGGTCGATCCGGCCGGCGGCCACCGGGTCGAGCGCCCCCAGGCGGTGGTGGAGCTGGCGGAGGACGGCCAGCTGACCGGGACTCCCGACGGGGCCGGCCCGGTCGATCCGCTCGGACAGCGCCGCTCCCACCTCGGGGAACCGGCCGGGGAACGAGAGGTCATCCACCACCGAGCGCAGGTACAGGCCCGTCCCCCCGACCAACAGGGCGGTGTGCCCCCGCCCGGCGATCCCGGCCAGGGCCCGGCGGGCCGCCCCTTGGAACTGCTGGGCGGTGAACTCCTGGTCGGGATCGACCAGGTCCACCAGGTGGTACGGCACCCGGGCCCGGACCTCGGGGGTCGGCTTGGCCGTCCCGATGTCCATGCCCCGGTACACGGCCATCGAGTCCACCGAGACCAGCTCCACGGGGCCGACCCGACCAGCGCCATCGGCGGGATCGACGAGCGACCCGAAGGGCAGGCGGTCAGCCACCTGGAGGGCGATGCCGGACTTCCCCGAGGCAGTCGGCCCGACCAGGGCCACCGCCGTCGGGCCGGCGGCACCCGGCGGCGCGGACACGTCCGGCGTCACCGTCGGCGTCCGCCGCTCAGCCGGCGGCAACCGGGAGGCGCGTGCGGTGGGACGGGCCGGCCACCACCGTGCGCAACACCCCGGAGAGGTGGTGGCGTGCGGCGTCGACCACGGCCACGGTGGCGTACGACCCGGACGGCACCGGCCGCCCGTCGGCGCCTTCGAAGTGCACCAGCTTGTTCTGGCCCGTGCGACCGGTGAGCACCGTCGCGTTCCGCTTGGAGGGACCCTCGACCAGCACCTCCTCCACCCGGCCGATGCGTCCACGGTGGCGGACCAGTGCCGACCGCTCGACCACCGTGCGGAGCCGCTCGAACCGTTCGGCCACCACGTCGGCGGGCACGAACCGGTCGGTCATGGCCGCCGCCCGGGTCCCGGGACGGGGCGAGAAGATGAAGGTGTAGGCACTGTCGTAGGAGGCCTCGGCGGCCACCTCCAGGGTCCGATCGAAGTCGTCCTCGGTCTCGCCGGGGAATCCCACGATGATGTCGGTGGTGACGGCCAGGTCGGGGATGGCGGCCCGGGCCGCGGCCAGGCGGGCCAGATACCGCTCGGCCGTGTAGCCCCGGCGCATGGCGGTGAGCACGGCGTCGCTGCCCGACTGCAGAGGGAGGTGGAGGTGGTTGCACACCTCCTCGGTCTCGGCCATGGCGGCGATGGTCTCGGGTCGGAGGTCCTTCGGGTGGGGGCTGGTGTACCGGACCCGGCGGATGCCGTCCACCGCGCCGACGGCCCGGAGCAGGTCACCGAACAGGGGTCGGCGGCGGGTGAGGTCCCGGCCGTAGGAGTTGACGTTCTGCCCGAGGAGACTGACCTCGGTGACCCCCCGGCCGGCCAGCGTGCGGACCTCGTCGACCAGCTCCTCGAACGGCCTGGACACCTCGCCGCCCCGCACCGAGGGGACGATGCAGAAGGCGCACGAATTGTCGCACCCCATCTGGATGGTGACCCACGCGGCATAGGGCAGGTCTCGGACGGCGTTGAGGGCGGCGACCTGCTCGGCGGCGGGCTCGGCGCCCGGTGGCGGCCCGTCCAGGATCTCCACCACCGGTCCCGAGCGGGCGGCCCGGCGCAGCAGCTCCGGGGCCCGGGTCAGATTGTGGGTACCGAACACCACGTCGACGTGGGCAGCCCGTTGGCGTACCCGCTCCCCGTCCATCTGGGCCAGGCAACCGCCCACGGCGATCTGCATGCCGGGACGGCGCTCCCGCAGGGTCTTCAGGTTGCCCAGGTGGCCGTAGAACTTGTTGTCGGCGTTCTCCCGGATGCAGCAGGTGTTGAACACCACCACGTCGGCGGCCTCGATGTCCGGCGTGGCCACCAGCCCGTCGGCCAGGAGCGCCCCGGCCAGGCGTTCCGAATCGTGGTCGTTCATCTGGCAGCCGAAGGTACGGATGTGGAAGGTGCGGGGCCCGGCTGGCTGCTCCTCGGTGGTCACCGCCCCAGGATACGGCCCCCCGGGGTGGCGGGGTGACCGGCGGGTGCCGGCCGCCCGCCGCTACTCGTCGAGGTTGAAGTCGAACAGCTCCGCCGAGCCACCTTTGCGGTCGAGGATCAGCCCGTGCATGTCCGCGTGGAGGATCAGCACCTGGCCGGGCACATCGGCCTCGGCCAACGCGGCCTCCGCCGCAGCCTGGACCGCCGGTGCCTGGGGGCCCTGGGTGATCCCGAGCAGCGAGGGCCCGGCGCCCGACCAACACACGGCCAGGGCTCCACCGTCTGTCATCCCGGCCAGCAGCTTGGGCCCGGCGGGGAACAGCGGGCTCCGGTAGTCCTGGTGCAGACGGTCCTCGGTGGCCTCGGGGATGAGCACCCGGCTGTCGGCCAAACCGGCGATCAGCAGTGCCATCCTCGACAGGTTGAACGCCGCGTCCTCCCGGCTGACCCGGGGGGGCAGCGCATGACGGGCCCTGGCCGTGGACAGGGTCACGTCAGGGACGATGACCACGAAGGCCAGGTTCACGTCGATCGGGAGGCGCACGGCCTGCACACCGCCCCGGACCCGGGCGGCCGCCACCAGCCCCCCCACCATGGAGGCGGCGGCGTTGTCCGGGTGGCCTTCCACCTTGGCCGCCACGGCCAGCGGGTCGTCGGCCCCGGCGGCGGCCGCGGCGGCCACGGCCAAGGCGGCTGATGACCCGAGCCCCCGGGCGATGGGGATCTGGGATCGGACGGTGATGGACAGATGATCGGTGCCGGCCACGTCGATGGCCACCCGGGCGGCCAGGTGGGAGGGGTCGTCGGACAGTCCGGCGCCCTCGCCCTCCGACCGGACGATCAGCTTGGAGGCCGGCTCCACCTCCACTTCGACATACCGATCCAGGGCGACGGCCAACGTGTCGAAGCCGGGGCCGAGATTGGCCGACGAGGCAGGAACTCGTGCACGCACACCGACACGGTACTCGCCATGGGTTTGGCCGGGCCGGACCGCGACCGGCCGGGACCGTGGACCGTTTGAGGTCAGTTGTGGAGGAGCCGCCACCACCAGGTCGGCTCGGGTACGGTCGAGGCCAGCGTCAGCGGGACCACCTCGGACTGCGAACCGAGGATGAACCGGGCCGTCCCCACCCTGGTCCCCCGCGACCCGCCGGCACGGACCGGGTCCAGCGAGGCGGTGGCCGCCACCTGCTGGCCGGGCCACCCCAGCACCGAGGCCGACTGGTCGGCCACCACCGCGACCCGGTGCGGCTGCCCGCCCCAAGCGGCGGTGGCCGTGCCGACGACGGCGCCCTTGGTGGCCACCGCCACCGGCACCACCCCGGCCTGGGCCGCCTGCAGCAGGGCCTCGGTGACCGGGCGGGTGTACTTGAGCGGATCGGGCACCTGGAGGTCGTCGACCGGGATGGAGGTCGTGGTGGTGGTGCGGGGGGGAGGAGGGGGGGCGGTGGTGGTGGGGCGGCGCCGTGGTCGGCGGGGGGACCACGCCGGGGGCCGGGGTGGTCGTCGCCGTGGTGGTGGTCGTGGGAGCCGGCTTGGGGGCGGTGGTGGTCGTCGTCTTGGGCACGATGGGCGGCGGCGTGGGCTGTCCCAGCACCGCCGCCAGCACCAGCACCGTGTGACCCCCCTCCACCCGGTTGGCCGCCAGCACCAGACAGCCCCCGGCCTTGGACGTGTACCCGGACTTCACCCCGATGACGCCGTTGTGGCCGATCTCACTCACGACGTTGGGGACCGTGCCCACCCCGGGGAAGTCGATGGACGACATGCCCACCACGGAGGCAAAGGTGGGGTCGGCCATGCCCGCGGCGGCCACCCGCAGCACGTCCGCAGCCGTCGACACCGAACCGGGGTCGTAGCCGCTGACGTCGACATAGTGGGTGGCCGGTGGTCCCGAGCGAGGCGGCCAGGGCGTTCATCTTGGCCACGAAGGCCGGGATGCTGCCGGTATCCCACATGGCCAGGCTGTACGCCGCGTCGTTGGCCGACTGGGTCAGGAGGGCCTCGAGCATCTGGAGCTCGGTGAGGACCTCGCCGGTGTGGATCGGCACCGTCGACTGGTCGTTGTGGAGCTCGGTGTCGTACTCGGCCACGTCGTCGGGCGTGATGGTGATGGACGGGCCGCTGGCTCCGGCCGGCACCGGATGGTCCCGGAGCACCACCAGGGCGTTGGTCATCTTGGTCAGGGAGGCGATGGGGACCGGCGACTCGGGGCCCGACTGCTGGGTGTAGCTCAGGGCCGGGATGGCGATCGCCCCTTGTCCCTTGGCCGGCCAGGGCAGCGACGGGCCGGCCCCGGGGACCGGGAGGGTGGCCGGCATCCCGGACTGCACGGCCGGACGGGCCAGGGGATGGTTGATGCGCTGGGCGCCGGCCCACCCCGCCGTGGCCAGGAGGAGGGCCGCCACGATGACGATGGCCGCCAGGACCTTCCGGTGGCCCTGCCGGCGACGGTCCCGACGTTCGGTCCGCGGTCGCTCCCCCGTCGGACCCGCGTCGCCCCCGGGAGCCGGGCTGGCCTCGGGGACCGGAGGGCGCTCCGGCACCACGGTCGGCGCCATTCCGGCCGCGGGCCCCGCGAACCGCTGCTCGCCCGTAGGGGCGGTGGCCCAAGGGGTGAGGACCACGGTCTCCGGCTGGATGGGGGCGGTGATGTCCACCACCACCGGCTCGGGGAGGGGGGTGCTCCCACCGGCTGCCCCGTCCGAGGCAGCCCGTCCACCGGTGGCACCGGTCGGGGTGAGGTCAGGAACTGCCGACGGCTCGGTCACCGACTCTGGGGGGGCTCCGTCGGTCAGCGGGCGTCCAATTCTTCGGGAGTCATGAGCACGGCCCGGGCCTTGGAGCCCTCGGACGGGCCCACGACTCCACGGCGCTCCATCAGGTCCATCAGCCGGCCGGCCCGGGCGAAGCCGACCCGGAGCTTCCGCTGCAGCATGGACGTGGATCCCAACTGGGAGCGGACCACCAGCTCCATGGCCTGATCCAGCAGTTCGTCGTCCCCGTCCTCACCCCCGGTCCGGGGCCCTTCACTCCCGACCACCTCCTCGATGTCGGCCACCACTTCCATCGGTCGCTGGCGCTTCCAGTGGGCCGTCACCGCCCGAACCTCGTCCTCGCTGACCCACGGGCCCTGCAGCCGCTGCGGGTTCGAGGACGATGCCGACAGGAGCAGCATGTCGCCCTTGCCGATCAAACGCTCGGCACCGGGCTGGTCCAGGATCACCCGGCTGTCGGCCAGGGACGACACCGAGAACGCCATTCGCGACGGGATGTTGGCTTTGATGACCCCGGTGATGACGTCCACCGATGGCCGCTGGGTGGCCAGGACCAGGTGGATCCCCACGGCCCGGGCCATCTGGGCGATCCGGCACACCGACTCTTCGACGTCGCGGGCGGCCACCATCATCAGGTCGTTGAGCTCGTCCACCACGATCAGGATAAAGGGCAGACGGGCGAACTTGGGCTCGGGCTCCTCGTCCCCGGTGTCCTCGTCGTCGGGGTCGGTCCCGACCATCCGCAGCCGGTAGGCCTCTTCGAACTCGGCCAGTTCTCCCTCGTCGAAAGCGGTGTTGTATCCGGTGATGTCGCGCATCCCGACCTCGGCGAGCAGGTCGTAGCGGCGCTCCATCTCGGTCACCGCCCAGCTGAGGGCGTTGGCGGCCTTCTTGGGGTCCACCACCACCTGGGTCAGCAGGTGCGGGAGGTCGTTGTACTGGCCCAGCTCGACCCGCTTGGGGTCGACCAGGATCAGACGCACCTGGTCGGGGGTGGCCCGGGTCAGGATGGAGGTGAGCACGGAGTTGATGCACGAGGACTTGCCCGAGCCCGTGGCTCCGGACACCAGGACGTGGGGCATCTCGGCCAGGTTGACCATCACCGCCCGACCGGCGATATCCCGTCCGAGGGCCACCTCCAGGGGATGGACGGCCCCGTCGGCCTCCGGCGAGGCCAGGATGTCCCCGAGGGCCACCAGCTGGCGGTTCCGGTTGGGCACCTCAACGCCGATGGCCGACTTGCCCGGGATGGGTGCCAGGATGCGCACGTCGGGCGAGGCCATGGCGTAGGCGATGTCCTTGGACAGCGAGGTGACCCGGGCCACCTTCACCCCGGCACCCAGCTCCAGCTCGTAGCGGGTGACCGACGGACCCACCGTCCTCCCCACCAGCCGGGTGTCCACACCGTGGGCGGCCAGGGCCGCCACGAGGGCCTCGCCGGCGGCCTCCACGGCCCGCTCGTCGACGGCCTGGGGCTTGGCCCGCTTGAGAATGTTGGCCGGCGGCAGGTGCCAGTCACCGACGGTCGGGCCCAACCTCATCTCGAGCTGCGAGCCCGGGCCGGGCCGGGTGGCGGCCACCGGCAACAGATCCGGCTCCGGCTCGGACTCCTCAGGATCCTCGTCCTCCCACTCGTCGTCTTCGTCCTCGTCCTCGTCCTCGTCGTCGACCTCGTCTTCGTCCTCGTCCTCGAGGACCAGCGGGGCCACGGCCGGGGCCACCACCCGCCGGCCGAAGGGGTCGGTCGGTTCGTCCTCTTCGTCGATCTCCTCGTCGAGCTCCTCGTCGTCGAGTGCCGTCCGGTCCCGGGCCATCGCCGCCGACCACCGGACCGCGCCGACGATGCCGCCGGTGGCCGCCCGGATCGACACCCCGGTGAACAGGACCATGGCCACCACGGCCAGGGCCACCAGCACGACGGTGGCTCCGAACCCTCCGAGGGCCGAGTGGAGCGGATTGCCGACCAACGCCCCGAGCCACCCCCCGGCCGACGAGAGCAGGGCGGTCGACGACCTCAGCCGGGGGGAGCCACCGGCCAGGGCGGCCAGGCCGGCCACGGCCAACAGACCGAGCACCGCTCCGATGACCGCCCGAGCCGGCTCGGGCGTGGTCCGGGTCTCGTCGTCACCGACGCGGTAGCCGACCAGCAGCAAGAGGCCCATGGCCACCGCCACCAGCGGGACCAGGAAGCGACCCCAACCGAGCAGGTCGCCCACGGCCACCCGGGCCCCGTGGCCCGCCGGGCCCAGAGAGTGGGAGCCGCCGTAGAAGGCGACCGCGGCGAGGATGCCCACGGTGACCAGCACCACGCCCCAGAGGTCGGTGGCGTGACTGGCCACGACCGCCCCCATGGCGGCCAGGGCGCCGGACGGCTCCTGCCGGCCCCGCCGGCCGTTCGAACCCGCTCCCCGACCACCCCGGTAGGCAGAGCTCCGCCGCCCCGACGTCGAGGACCTCGAGCGCGATCGTGCCGAAGACGCGGACCGGCGCCTGGACCGCGAAGCCCCGGATCGGCCCGCCGGACGCTTGGTGGCGGTCGTCACAGTGGGTAACAGGGTACTCCCGCAGGGTCACCATCTCGGGGACACCCAGGCAGGGAAGGGTCAGACGGTCACGATGACCGGGACGATCATCGGGCGCTGGCGGGTCCGGTCGCCCACCAGCCGGCCCAGCGCCTTGCGGGCCACCCGGTTGAGGTTCTCGTGATCGCTGCTCCCCGAGGAGAGAGCCTGCTCGAGGGCCTTGGTGACCTGCACCCGGGCCTCGTCCAGGAGCAGTTCGGTGTCGTGGTCATAGGCCCAGCCCCGGGTCACGATCTGAGGCACCCCGACCACCTCGCCCCGCTTCAGGTCGACGGTGGCCACCGCCATGACCACCCCCTCCTCGGCCAGGACCATCCGGTCCCGGAGCACCCCGTGGCCGATGTCACCCACCGAGCTGCCGTCCACGAAGAGATAGCCGCCGGGCACGGTGCCGTCGCGGTGGAGCCCCTTGCCGTCGAGGCGCACGGCATCGCCGTCCTCGCACAGGAGCACCCGGTCACCGGTAATGCCCATCGATTCGGCCACCCGTACCTGATTGGCCATGTGCCGGTACTCGCCGTGGACGGGGATCAGGAACTCGGGGTCGGTCACCGACATGAGGGTGGCCAACTCCCCTTGGCGGGCATGGCCACTCACGTGGACCGAGTCCACGCCCGAGTGGATGACCTCCACGTTGCGACGGTGGAGGCTGTCGATGACCCGACCCACCGACCACTCGTTCCCGGGAATCGGGTGGGCGCTGATCACCACCACGTCGTTCTCCCGCAGCTTGAAGAACCGGTTCTCGCCGGTGGCCAGCTTGGACAGGGCGGACATGGGTTCTCCCTGGGAGCCGGTGGAGATCACGCACACCTGGCCCGGCTGGAGCTGATCGACGTCCTCGATGTCCACCATCGAGCGGTCCGGGATGTCCAGGAGCCCGAGTTTCCGGGCCAGAGCCACGTTCTTCTGCATCGAGCGGCCCAGGGTGGCGACCTTCCGGCCCCCGGCGATGGCGGCATCGGCCACCTGCTGGACCCGGTGGATGTGGCTGGCGAAGCAGGTCACGATGAACCGTCGGTCCGGCCGGGCCAGGAAGACCCTCCGCAACGTCTGGCCCACCGTCGACTCCGAGGGCGTGAACCCGGGCTCCTCGGCATTGGTGGAGTCGATGAGCAGCATCCGGATCCCCGGGTCGGAAGCCAGGGCCCCCATGCGGGCCAGGTCGGTCCGGCGACCGTCCACCGGGTGGAGGTCGATCTTGAAGTCGCCGGAGTGGAGGATGATCCCCTGCGGCGTGTGGAAGGCGGTGGCGAAGGCGTGCGGTACCGAGTGGGTCACCGGGATGAACTCCACGTCACAGGGTCCGATGCGACGGCGCTCGCCGTCCCGGACCGGGACGAACTGGGCCCGCTCGTTCATGCCGGCCTCGTCGACCCGGTTGCGGGCCAGGGCCAAGGTCAGCTCGGACCCGTAGACCGCCACCGGGAAGTCCCGGAGCAGGTAGGCCAGACCGCCGGTGTGGTCCTCGTGCCCATGGGTCAGGATGACCCCGTCCACGCGGTCGGCGTTCTCTCGCAGGTAGGTGAGGTCGGGAAGGACCAGGTCGACCCCCGGCATGTCCGGGTCGGGAAACATGATGCCCACGTCGAGCACCAGGATGCGCCCGTCGACCTCGATGCAGGCGCAGTTCCGGCCGATCTCGCCGAGACCCCCGAGGAAGACGATCCGCACCGAGGAGCCCCCGGCCCCGCCCGTGCCTCCGCCACCGCCGGCCGACCGGGCCGACGGCTTCCGCGGCGTCCGCACCGCTCCGGGAGTGGAGTCTGCCGAGGTTCGGGACCGCTTCTGGGGTGGGGCGTCGGCCTTGGTCGCCGGCTGCTTCTTCCGGGAACCGGACGTCTTCCTGGCCCCACCGCCCTTCTGGGCGTTGGCGTCCTGAGCGCCGGCGCCTTCCGTGCCGCGGCGTGCTCCCTGATTGTTCACTGATCGCTTCTCTCTGCTGCTTCGGTCACCCCGGCTGTTTCAGGGGTCCTGGCTATGGGGTGGGCCCGCGGTGCCAGGAGGTCCGGTCACCGCGGTCCCGCACCGGTCACGCAACCGACTGAGGCGTCGGGTACCACTGGTTCAATGTCGCGATCACGGCCTCGGCCCGTTCGTCCAGCACGGCCGGAGCCGGGGCGTTGGGCAGTCGGCACTGGCCCACCGGCAGGCCCAGGGCCCGACAGGCGGCCTTGGCCGGTACCGGGTTGGGGTACTCGTCGGAGGACTGGAAACGGTAGGACTCGGCCAGGTGCTGGTTGACCTGCACGGCCCGCTGCACATCGCCGGCCCGGTGACTGGCGATCATCTCGGCGAAGAGGCGGCCGGCCCAGTGGGCGGCGACGCTGATCACGCCGGCCCCACCGACCGATTCGAACGGGAGGGTGAGCGAGTCGTCGCCGCAGTACACGTCGAAACCGTCCGGGGCTCTCCGCCACCACCGTGGCCGCCGCGGCCAGGTCGCCGGTGGCGTCCTTGACCCCCACGATGGTGCGGACGTCACGAGCCAGCTCCAGGGTGAGGCGGGTGCCGATCCTCCTGCCCGACCGGATGGGGATGTCGTAGAGGAGCACCGGCAGGTCGGAGGCCTCGGCGATCGCCCGGAAGTGGGCCGAGAGCCCGGCCGGCGACGGTCGGTTGTAGTACGGGGTCACGGCCAGGATGCCGTCGACCCCGACCGCCTTGGCCTCCTTGGTCATCTGGACCGAGTGGGCCGTGTCGTTGGTGCCGGTCGAGGCGATCACCGGGATGTCCACCGCCCCGACCACGGCCCGGAACAGGTCGATCCGCTCGGCGTCGGTCAGCACCGGTCCTTCGCCGGTGGTCCCGGCCACCACCAGACCCTCGCTCCCGGTGGCCGCCAGGTGTCGGGCCACGGCGTCAGCGCCGGCGAGATCGAGGGCGCCGTCGGGACCGAAGGGGGTGACCATGGCTGTGACCACCGAGCCGAAGCGGGGCATCCGCCCTCAGCCCCTCGGGGGCGACGCAGGATACGGCGCAGGAAACAGAGCGGACCTCACGGATCCGCAGGCTACCAGCACCCACCGCTCCGGCCGACGGGGCCGAGCCTCAGGGGCGGAGCCTCAGGAGGCGAGCCGGTCCTTCGGGGGGACCGAGGCCAGGGCGTCGTACTCCTCGGCGGTGTCCACCCACGACTCGTACTCGATGACGCCCAGTTCGGTGAACTTGGTCCGCAACCACCCGTCGGCGGCGTCGAGGAGGCCCAGCTTCTTGCAGTTGGGGACGATCTTGGAGAACAGGAGGGCCTGGAACTCACCTCGCTCGGGAGCCTGCTGGACGACCGGCACGATGGCCTTGGGATCGACGCCCATCCGGTCCCACACCTCCTGTTGGAGGAAGCGGTCCCGCATCCGGACGGCGGCCTCGAAGGCGAACTCCTGCCGCTCCCGGAGCTCGGCTGCGGTGAGGCCCTCGTAGTACTCCTGCAAGCTGAGGACCCCGAAGGCCACGTGGCGGGCCTCATCGGCCATCACGTAGCGCAGCAGCTGCTTGAGCAGCGGGTCGGCGGTCATGGCGTGCATCAGCCCGAAGGCGGCCAGGGCCAGTCCCTCCACCATGATCTGCATCCCGAGGTAGGTCATGTCCCACCGGGAGTCGGAGATGATGTCGTCGAGCAGCATGCGCAGGTGGGCGTTGATGGGGTAGTGGCCCGACAGCTTCTCGTCGAGGTACTTGCCGAACACCTCCACGTGGCGGGCCTCGTCCATCACCTGGGTGGAGGCGTAGTACTTGGCGTCGATCCACGGCACCGACTCCACGATCTTGGCTGTGCAGATCAGGGCGCCCTGCTCCCCGTGGAGGAACTGGGACAGCGTCCAGTTCTGGCTCTCCACTCCGAAGTCCACCCACTCCTTCTCGCTCCACTTCTCCACCGGCGTGCCGGACAGGTCGAATCCGGCGCCGAACCCGCCGGTGGCCTCGGCCTGCTCGATGACCATGCGCCGCTGATCCACCTCGGTCTCCCACGGCAGGTCGGTCTCCCCGTTCCACTGGGCACCCTTGGCCTTCTCGTACAGCTTGTTGAGCTTGGGTCGGGCCCCTTTTTCGTAGTCCCAGGTGAAGATGGAGTCGTAGTCGGAGTGGACCACGTGGCGCCCGTCGGCCTCCTCGGTGCCCACCACCGAGAGGATGGCCTCGAAGTCGTCGATCTCCTCCCGGCCGATGATGTCCTCGGTACTGCTCATCTCGGTGGTCATGGCTTGTCTCCCTTGGCGCGCTCGGTAATCGTCGAATGAATGGAGGTAGTCGGTGATGTTGCGGTGTCGCGAGTTGCGGTCCCCCGTGTGGCGGCCGGCGTCCCCTGCCCGAACGGGGTGATGAGGATCGAGTCGGCGGCACCAGCGTCGTGCAGGGCGGCGATCCCAGGAATCATGAACGTCGAGACGAGACGCCGAGCGTCGACCGGGTCGGCCAGATCGCCGTGGGGTGACGGGGCGATGGCGTAGGACAGCACGATGCGCGTGGCCCACTCGGCCACGCGTTCGGCCTCGGCCGGGGTCATCCAGCGGGCCAGGAAGGGAGCGGTGAACCGGGAGGCCGTGGTCAGCAGCCGGTTGGATTCGTCGAAGGCCAGGTGCCCGAGAACCATCTCCGGCTCGTTGGCCACCAGGTAGGCCAGCGGGGCATGGTTCCGGATGCGAGCAGAGGCCTCGACGATGCCCCCCACCAGGGCTTCTGTCAGATCGAGGGCGGCCCCCATGCGGACGCCGAGGGCGGAGAACAGCCGGGCCATCTCGGTATCGACCACTGCGGCGAGGATCTCGTCGCGACCGCCGGGGAAGACCCGGTAGACGGTGGCCCGGGACACCCCGGCCTGGCGGGCGATGTCGTCCACGGTGGTCTTGGCCGTACCGTGTCGGGCCAGGCAGGCCAGTGTCCCGTCGATGATCCGCACCCGGTGGGGCGACGCGTGGTCCACCGACTCGCGACGGATCCCGACCCGAGTCGGTTCTTCACCACCCACGACGTGGAGCGCGGTCCCCTGTGCCTGCACAATTGAAACGCTAGGTCGTTTTTTGTCTCATTGTCAACGACGATCCCGTCACCGGACCGTGGAGCACCCTCACCTGCCCCGTGGGCTCCCGACGTCGCCCGGCCCGTTCGGGCCGCGACCAGGACCGGGTCCCGCCACCACGCCGGCCAGCAGCTCCGACTCCACCAGTCGGGCCACCTGATCGGGATCGTCGAGGTCCCACCGGCCCGGAGCCGACATGTAGGACAGGACCATCCTGGCCAGGAAGTCCGCCGCCTGGTCCAGATCCACCCCCTTGGCCACGCCCCGTTGGGCCAGATAGGGCACCAGGAAGGCGGCGATCCCCTGCCGGATGCGGATGCTCTCCACGGTCAGGGCCGGCAGCAGCTTCTCCGGCTCGGTCTGCATCACCCGCTGGAGGACGTCATGCTCGACGATCGAGCGGTGGGCGAACATGATGCCCCGCTCCATCACCTGCTCGAGGCTCTCGGCATCCTGGACGTGCTCGTAGAGGCGGCGGAAGAACTCCAGCGTGGCCCACGACACCACGGCGTTGAGCAGCTCCTCACGGCCCCCGGGGAAGGCCCGGTAGACGGTGGCTCGGGACACCGAGGCCTCTCGGGCGGCATCCTCGACCGTGGTCTTGGCCAGACCCGACCGGGCCACGCAGGCGTAGGTGGCCTCGATGATCCGTTGGCGGGTGTCGTCCATCGGACCGTCGATGACTCAGAGCCCGAGCAGCGGCTCGAGACCGACGGTCAGCCCGGGGCGCTCCGGCACCGACTCGACGGCGAGCACCACCCCGTCCATGAACGATGAGCGGTCGTAGGAGTCGTGCCGGATGGTCAGGCTCTGCCCGATCCCCCCCAGGATGACCTCCTGGTGGGCCACCAGCCCGGCCAACCGGACCGAGTGGATCCGGATCTCGGCCGGGCCCGCCCCACCCCGGGCCCCCTCCTGCACGAGGGTGACGGTACCGTCGGGCCGGAACTCGCCCGATCCGGCCACCTGCCGCGCCGTGGCCATACGTTCAGCGGTCCTGATGGCGGTGCCCGAGGGGGCGTCGAGCTTCCCGTCATGGTGCAGCTCGACGATCTCAGCGCCGCTGAAGTACGGGGCGGCCATCTCGGCGAACCGCATCATGAGCACCGCACCGATGGCAAAGTTGGCGGCCACCACACAGTTGGGAGCGCCCGAGGCCGGCCCGGCGAACCGGCGCTCGAG
The DNA here is from genome assembly GCA_963812525.1 of uncultured Acidimicrobiaceae bacterium. GTDB lineage: Bacteria > Actinomycetota > Acidimicrobiia > Acidimicrobiales > RAAP-2 > Bog-756. Next base: position 256,959 of record CAWEVL010000011.1, on the reverse strand, counting down.
GTCGTCCAAGTCGGAAGGGGTGAACCCGGTGGTACCCACCACGGCGTGGATCCCCGCATCGGCACAGAAGGCCAGCGTCAGCCGGGCCGCGTCCAGCCGGGTGAAGTCCACCACCACCTCGGTCGCACCGGCGCGCAGGGACTCGAGGTCGTCCGTGATGGTGAGTGACCCGGGGTCCGTCCCGATGAGGGCACCGAGGTCGGTCCCACCGTGAACGGGATCGACCGCCGCCACCAGATCCAGGTCCGGATGGGCGAGCACGGTCCGGCAGACCTCCTGGCCCATCTTTCCCCCGGCGCCGACCACCCCGACTCGCATGCCGGCCACCCTACCGTCGTCGGGTGCGGTGGCCCCGGACACACCGTCGTCGGGTGCGGTGGCCCCGGACACACCGTCGTCGGGTGCGGTGGCCCCGGAACACCGTCGTCGGGTGCGGTCCGGTCGGCTCAGCCGAGGCGGAGCGAGCGGGGGTCGAAGTCCGACTCGTCGAACGGCCCGACCACCGAGAGGGTCCGGGGTGCGGCCACCAGGTCGGCCGCGGCGGCATGGACCTCGTCGAGGGTCAGGGCCGCCACTCGCTCCAGCACCTCGTCCACGGTGAGAATCTCGCCGTGGAGCAGCAGGCCGGCCCCGATGCGGCTCATCCTGGCCCCCGAGTCCTCACAGGCCAGCAGGGTCTCGGCCCGGAGGTTCCCCTTGGCGATGGCCAGCTCCCGCTCGGTGATGCCCTCCTCCCCCAGCCGGTCCAACTCGGTGGAGACGATGTCGAGCACTTCGGCCACGTGCTCGGGGGCCGTCCCCATGCCCACGCTCACCGACCCCGCGTCCTGATAGGCCACTCGTTCGGACCACACCGAGTAGGCCAGCCCACGTCGCTCGCGGATCTCCTGGAACAGCCGGCTGGAGAGACCGCCGCCCAGCACGTGGTTCACCACGGCCAGGGAGTAGCGCTGGGGGTCCAGCCGGTCGACGGAGCGGACCCCGAGCACCACGTGGGTCTGTTCGGTGGCCCGCCGGGACACGGCCAGGGGCTCGACCTTGTCGTCGGGGGCCTGGCGCTCGGGGGTGACACCACCCCCGGACCCGGCGAACCGAGCCTCGAGGCCCTCGGCCACCTCCCGGTGGTCGAGGTCGCCGGCCACGGCCACCACCATGTTGCCCGGGCGGTAGTGATGGGCGAAGAACTCGGCGATCCGTTCGGCCGTCATCTCGGCCACCGAGTCGTGACTGCCCAGCACCTCCCGACCCAGCGGGTGGTCGGGGAAGAGCAGGGCCGAGCTCTGTTCGGCGGCCTCGTCCGAGGGCTCGTCGGCGTGCATCAGGATCTCGTCCAGGATCACCTGCCGTTCGGCCTCGAGGTCGGAGGGCCGGAGGGCCGGCTGCCACATGATGTCCGAGAGGATGTCGAGGCCCAACGAGAGGTGCTCGGCCAAAAGCCGGATGTAGAAGGAGGTGTACTCCTTGGTGGTGAAGGCGTTGAAGTCGCCCCCGACTTCGTCCACCGCCTCGGCGATGGCCGTGGCCGATCGGTCGGCGGTGCCCTTGAACAGCAGGTGCTCGAGGAAATGCGACGAGCCGGCCCGACTCTCCTCCTCGTCTCGGGACCCGGTCCCGACCCAGAAGCCGATACACACCGAGCGGGCGTCCTCCATCCGCTCGGTGGCCAGGGCCAGCCCGGACGGGAGGGTCTCGGTACGGATCACCGGGTGACGACCGAACGGTTCGTCACCCGGTGTTCACGCGTGCTCAACGGCGACGGCGACCGCCCCGGCCGCCTCCGCCACCACCACTCGGGCGGTCGGCGGTCTCGGCCACGGCTGGCCCCAGATCGCCGAACTCCTGGACCAGCTCCTCCTCGAAGGCGGCCTCGAAGGAGGCGGCGCCGGCGGGGGCAGCGGCCGTTTCGGCCGGACGGCGGCCCCGGTCGGGCCGGTCACCTGGATCGGCGTGGTCGCCCCGAGGGCGGCTCCGACCGCCACCGTCACCCCGGCCCTCACCGCGGCCGTTGCGGCTCTCGCCACCCGACGACGCCGCGGCGGGCGCCTCGCCGGCCAGGGAGAGGGAGACCTTCCCCTGGGGGTCGATGTCGTCCACCCTGACCTCGACCGGCTGGCCCAGCTCGAACACGTCCTCGACGCGCTCGACCCGCTTGCCTTGGCCGATCTTGGAGATGTGGAGCAGCCCGTCCCGGCCGGGAAGGATGTTCACGAAGGCTCCGAACTTGGTGATGTTGACCACCTTGCCCTGGTAGGTGGCTCCGACCTCGGCCAGCGGCGGGTCGAGGATGGTGGAGATCCGGCGGCGGGCCTCCTCCACTGCGGTGCCGTCCTTGGCCCCGATGGTCACGGTGCCGACCATGCCGTCGTCGTCGACGGCGATGTCGGCCCCGGTCTCCTGCTGGAGGGCGTTGATGACCTTGCCCTTGGGCCCGATCACCTCACCGATCTTGTCCATCGGGATCTCGAAGGAGATGATCTTCGGTGCCGACTCGGCCACCTCGCCACGAGGCTCGGAGATGGCGCCGGCCATCACCTCGAGGATGGAGAGCCGGGCCTCCTTGGCCTGGAGCAGTGCCTTGGTCAGCACGTCGAGCGGCAGGCCGTCGATCTTGGTGTCGAGTTGCAGGGCGGTGACAACGTCCTTGGTCCCGGCCACCTTGAAGTCCATGTCCCCGAAGGCATCCTCCGCGCCCGAGGATGTCGGTGAGGGTGACGTAGGTGCCACCGTCGTAGACCAGGCCCATGGCGATGCCGGCCACGGGGGCCTTCAGCGGCACACCGGCAGCCATCAAGGACAGGCTCGACCCGCACACCGAGGCCATCGATGTGGAACCGTTGGAGGCCAGGACGTCGGACACCAGGCGCAGGGTGTAGGGGAAGTCCTCCTCGTAGGGGACGACGGGCAGGAGGGCCCGCTCGGCCAGCAGGCCGTGGCCGATCTCCCGGCGCTTGGGTCCCCGCATGAACCCGGTCTCCCCCGTGGAGAAGGGAGGGAAGTTGTAGTGGTGCATGTACCGCTTGTGGTCGTCGGGGGTGATGGTGTCGAGCAGCTGGTTCATACGCGGCATGCCCAGGGTGGTCACATTGAGCACCTGGGTCTCGCCCCGCTGGAACAGGGCCGAACCGTGGGCCGTGGGGAACAGGTCCACCTCGGCCGAGAGGGGACGGATCTCGGTGGTCGTGCGACCGTCGATGCGGAGGCCCTCCTCCACGATGCGCCTACGCACCAGCTTCTTGGTCAGACCTCGCACGGCGGCCTTCACCTCGCCGCCCCGCTCGGGGAACTCACCGGCCAGGGTCTCGTTGATGAAGGTCGTCGCGGCGTCGAGGGCCGCGTTGCGCTCGGCCTTGGCCACGATCTTGTTGGCCTCGGCGATGGCGTCCGACCCGACGGTCTCGACCCGCTCGAAGACGTCGTCCTCGTAGTCGGAGAACGTCGAGTAGCCGATGATCTCGACCGGGCCGCGGGCGGCCACGTAGGCGTCCGCCATCTGGCGTTGGAGAACGATGGACTCACGGATCCACGTCTTGGCCGCCTCGAGACCGTCGGCCAGGACCTCCTCGGTGACCTGGGGTGCGCCCTCGTCGTAGTACTGGAATGACCGCTCGGATCCACCGGCCTCCACCATCATGATGGCGATCTCGGCGTCGGCGGCCTCCGACAGGGCCCGGCCGGCCACCACCAGCTCGAAGGTGGAGTCGTCGCCCTCTTCGAAGGTGGGGTGTGGGATCCACTGACCGTCGGTCGAGTAGGCCACCCGGACCGCCCCGATGGGGCCTTCGAAGGGGATCCCCGAGATCATCAGGGCCGCCGAGGCGGCGTTGATGGCCAGGACGTCGTGGGGGTTGATCTGGTCGGCCCCGAAGATGGTCCCCACGACGTGCACCTCGTTGCGGAACCCCTTGGGGAAGGAGGGGCGCAGGGGGCGGTCGATGAGCCGGCAGGTCAGGATGGCCTGGTCCGAGGACTTGCCCTCCCGACGGAAGAACGAGCCGGGGATCTTGCCGGCGGCGTAGGTCCGCTCCTCGATGTCCACGGTCAGCGGGAAGAAGTCGGCTCCCTCCCGTACCGACCGGGATGCCGTGGCCGTGGCCAGCAGGACGGTGTCGCCGATCCGGGCCACGACGGCGCCGTCGGCCAACTGGGCCAGCTTGCCCGTCTCGAATGAAAGTGTGCGGTCGGTGCCACTGATGGGTGCCGACACGGAAATGGCGTCTGACATGACGCTCCTTGGTCTGTTCGGGGGCTCCCGAGCCAGTTCCCAGTTGTCGACCACACCACCCGGTCCGTGCGTCCGGTGGAGGGGGTGATCGGCAACTGGTGACTGACCTCGATGAAAGCCCAATTGGTGTGTTGTGGGCGACCCGCCAACTCTGTGGCTGGCCGCTGTTGCTGCACGCCGGCACCTTGCCGACCTGCGATCTCCCGGCATGCTGCCCGGGGAGAAATTGCGACCGCCCGGCCGAAGCCGGGCGGAGCGACTGATGACCGCCTAGCGGCGGAGTCCGAGGCGGCCGATGATGTCTCGGTAGCGCTCGACGTCGTTGTTGCGGACGTAGTCGAGCAGTCGCCGACGTCGTCCGATCAGTTTCAGGAGACCACGACGGGTGTGGTGGTCGCCTTTGTGGACCTTGAGATGCTCAGTCAGGTGGACGATGCGCTCGCTCAGGATGGCGATCTGCACCTCGGGGGATCCGGTATCGGTCTCGTGGAGACGGTACTCGGAGATGGTGGCCTGCTTGTCTGGCATGTGGGAAATCGACCTCTGATGTCTTCGGAAAGGGCCGGCGGACGGAACACACCAGCGGCACTAGCGTAGCAGGAACACCGCCTCTCCTGGGACCCCCCGACGAACATCCCAGCGTGGGGCGGGTGGAAGGACGAGGCGGGGCGGCGTCTCCGGCCGGGTGGCCCACGCGACGAGCGACCGGCCCGCCATGACGGCGGGGCCGGTCGCACCATCGGGGTGGGGGGGCGATCGGACCCATCGGGGACTCAGCGGCCCGCCGGCCCGACCGGGACTACTTGTTGGGCTGGGGGGTGATCCGCAGGTAGGGCTTGACGGCGTTGAACCCCTTGGGGAACCGCTCCTTTGCCTCCTCGTCGGACACGGCGGGCACGATGACGACGTCCTCGCCGTCCTTCCAGTTGACCGGAGTGGCCACCTTGTAGTCGGCGGTGAGCTGGAGCGAGTCGAGCACCCGGAGGATCTCCTGCACGTTGCGGCCGGTCGAGGCCGGATAGGTCAGGGTGAGCTTGACCTTCTTGTCCGGGCCGATGACGAACACCGAGCGAACCGTGAGGGTGTCGTTGGCGTTGGGGTGGATCATGTCGTAGAGCTCGGCCACCTTGCGGTCCTCATCGCCGATGAGGGGGAAGTTCAGCGCCGTGCCCTGGGTCTCTTCGATGTCACCGGCCCACTTGCCGTGCGATGTCACGTCGTCCACCGAGAGGCCGATGAGCTTGGTGTCCCGCTTGTCGAACTCGGCCTTGGCCGCGGAGAAGGCGCCCAGCTCAGTGGTGCAGATCGGAGTGAAGTCCTTGGGATGCGAGAACAGCACGCCCCAACTGTCCCCGAGGTACTCGTGGAAGTTGATGGTGCCCTCAGTCGTCTCCGCTGTGAAGTCAGGGGCTTCGTCGCCCAGACGGATTGCCATGGAATGCTCCTTCGTTGTGCCGTGAGTCTGCGTGGTGCTTCGAATCTCCTGCGCACCGGATCGGGCGGACGCCGCGATCACGTCGCCGCGCCAGGATAGACGAACCCGGTCCAATTGTCGACCGAGTTAGTCGTGTTTCCCAGCGACGCGCCCGGCGCCCCGCTCGCTGGCCCTCGCTCGCCGGTTCCACCATGCTGGGAGGATGAGCCAGACCGTACAGGTGGACCAGGACGGACCGGTGACCGTCGTCACCATCGACCGGCCCGCGCGCCGTAACGCCGTCGACCCGGCCACGGCCACCGCCCTCCTGGAGGCGTTCACCGCCTTCGACCGGGACGACTTGTCGGCGGTAGCCGTGCTGACCGGCGGCGGGGGGACGTTCTGCGCCGGGGCCGACCTCAAGTCCCTGGCCGAGGGCGACCGTCACCGCGTGCGTGAGGACGGCCCCGGGCCCATGGGGCCCACCCGGCTGGCCCTGGGGAAGCCGGTGATCGCCGCTGTCGAGGGGTACGCCGTGGCCGGCGGGCTGGAGCTGGCCGTCTGGTGCGACCTGCGGGTGGCGGCCGAGGACGCCGCCTTCGGGGTGTTCTGCCGGCGGTTCGGGGTACCCCTGATCGACGGGGGCACCGTGCGGCTCCCCCGCCTGGTCGGGCAGGGCCGCGCCCTCGACCTCATCCTCACCGGGCGGGAGGTCGGTGCCGAGGAGGCCCTGGCCATGGGGCTCGTCGACCGGGTGGTCCCGGCCGGCACCGCCCGCGACCGGGCCGTGGCCTGGGGGCGGGAGCTGGCCGCCCTTCCCCAGACCTGCCTGCGGAACGACCGGCTGTCGGCGCTGGCCCAGTGGGGCCTGTCCACCGAGGACGCCCTCCGCTCCGAATTCCGGTACGGCCTGGACAGCCTGACGTCGCCCGACGTCGCCGCCGGCGCCACCCGCTTCTCGTCGGGGGCGGGGCGGGGCGGGGCGGCGGTCGGTACCGACGGCTGAGGGGCGGGCGCATTCGTGGCCGACGTGGCTGCCTTCGACTTCGACGGGACCCTGACCGAGGGTGGCAGTGTCATGGACTTCCTCATGGAGGTCCGCGGCCGTCGCGCCGTGGTGATCGCCACCGCGGCGCTGGCCCCCCGCCTGGCCCACGGGGCGCTGGCCGGCGGGACGGTGGCCGACGAGACCAAAGAGCAGCTGTTCGAGCGGATCCTGGCCGGGGAGGAGGTGGCGCGGGTCGAGGCCCTCTCGGAGCGCTTCGCCCGGCACCACTTGTCCCGGCACCTGCGGGCCGAGGTGCGGGAGCGGTTCGACTGGCACCGCCACCGGGGCGACCGGGTGGTCATCGTGTCGGCCTCGCCCGAGGTCTACGTCCGGGTGGCCGGTGAACTCCTCGGTGCCGACGGGGTCGTCGCCACCCGCCTGGGCCTCGACGGGGGAGGCGCCCTGACCGGCCGGTACGACGGGGCCAACTGCCGGGGTGAGGAGAAGCTCCGTCGCCTGCGGGCGTGGATGCGCGACAGCGGTGCCGACCCCGACCGGCTCTGGGCCTACGGCAACAGTCGCGGCGACCTGCACCTGCTGGGCGCCGCCGACGTCGGGGTCAACGTAGGCCGGCTGGGCCGGCTCGGCCGGCTCCGTGCCTACCGCGGCCTCGAGGGGCTGCCCCCCGGCTGACCCTCACAGGTACTCCTTCTTCCTCATCCACACCAGGACGAACCATCCCCAGATGGGCGGCAGGTAGGCGGTGAACAGCCGCTGGACGAACACGGCGGCCACGGCGACGGTCTCGTTGATGCCGGCCGCGGTCAGGCCGATGATCATGCCGGCCTCCACCACCCCCATGCCGCCGGGGACCGGCGAGATGCCCCCCAGCATCGATCCCAGGGTGAGGACGACGATCAGCATGGCCAGGTTCAGCCGGGCCCCGAAGGCGTGGAGGGAGGCACCGAGGGCGAGGGCCACGAAGATCTGGGCGGCGGCGCTGCCACCGAAGATCTCCACCAGGTTGCGGGGGTGGCCGGCCAGCAGCTTCAGGTGGTCCCAGACCTCGGAGGCCTTGGGCCGGAGCTTGGCCGCGGCCAGGCGACGCCACCGGGGCACGGCGAACAGCAGGCCCAGGGCCACCCCCACCACGACCACGGCCACCACGATGAGCCAGACCAGGTTGGAGCTGGACGAGCTGCCGTCGCTGGACGGCGTGGAGTCGAAGTGGAGGTTCCCGATGGCCAGGGGCAGGGCGATGAGGAAGAGTGCGCCCTTCACGATCCAGCTCGCCGTGCTGGCCAGGACTCCGGAGCTCACGGCCACCGTCGGGGTGTACCCCTCCTGCTGGAAGAACCGCACCCGGGTGGCCAGCACGGCCATGGACCCCCCGGCCAGGGCCACGAAGGTATCGGACAGCTCGAGGGCCAACGTGCGGCCGTACGGAAGCGGATTGGTCACCGAGCCCACCGTGGTCAGGGCGATCGCCGGGTAGGCCGCCTGGGCCAGGACGAAGGTGACCACCACCCAGCCCCAATCGGCTCCGGTGATCGTGCTCCACGACTTCCCCACGTTGATGAGCACGCCGATCAGGGCCCAACCGCCGATCAGCGTCCCGAAGACCAGGACCAGCGTGACCCAGCTGATGCGTCGGGGCTCGGCCAGCTTGGGCACCTCGACGCCGACCGCGGCCGCTCCCTGGTCGCGCAGGCCGGTCAGGAGCGCCTTCTTCCCCCGGAGGGTGCGCGACGCCACCGGGTCCAGTGCCGCCCGCTGGAGGTACGGCAGGGCGCCGACGATGACCTCGGGGGCCACCGTCCGCAGGGCCGCCTGGACGGCCCGTTCCGGTCCGGCCACCACGGCCGCCGCGGCCAGGAGCGCTGCCGCGTCCCGGTTGAGCTGGTCGGCGGAGGCCACCGTGGAGGCCGTGCGGAAGTCCACGATGCCGGCGCGCTGGTCGTCGTCGACCACGATGGTCCGGGTGGAGAGGGCGCCATGGGCGATGCGAGCCGACCGCAGGATGACGTGCTGGCCGAAGATGCTGTCCAGGGCGGCGTCGGTGACCGTCGGGCCGGAGGAGGGCCCGCCCGCCACGGTGACGGCGGCGGCGTCGACGGTGGTGGCGGCGGCGGGAATGATGGTGGCGACGGGGACAGTGGTGCCAGCGGTGGCGGTGGCGGTGGCGGTGGCGGTGGGATGCCGGCGTTGGCGGTGGCCTTCTCGGAGGCGGTGTCGGGGTCGACACCGCCGGGCGATGGGGTGCCGGCTCCGTCGTCGGTCGGCGGTTGGTCATCTGCCTCCGCCTTGTCCTGCCGCGCTCGGCGGCACGACGTAGGCGGCGAAGGACGACAGGGGGCGACCCGACGGTGGGCGGGTGACGAACAGCGCGTCCCGGGCCGGACCGGCTGGTCCGGCGGCCAGCACGGCCGGCACTCGGGCCCCGGCACGATCGGCCATCAGGGTCAGGTAGGCCTCGTGCTCGACCTGCTGCCGCCGGGTCATGGCCAGGGTGGGTCCGGAGTCCCGGTAGAACAGGAAGCGGACCGTCTTGGCCAGCAGCTGGGCGTCCGATGAGTCCCGCCCATACACCGACACGTCGACCGGGGCGCCGTCCACCGTGGCACCGAACCGGCCGACGCCCCACTCCTGGTCCGGCGTCGGCCCCACGTCGACGGCGCTGAGTTCGAGGTCGCCCAGGAGCAACCGCACCTCGTCGGTCGAAGGGAGCCCCAGGGGCGAGCCGAAGACCAGGTGGACCGCGGCGGTCACCCCCCAGCCCACGGCCAGGCTGGCCAGCACCGCGAGGGGCACGCCGGAGCCGTTGACCACCGCGGTGACGGCCAGCAGCCCGATGGCGGTCTCCAGGCACAGCTGCAGCCAGCGGCTGAAGTACGGCAGGGCGGCGGTGACCACCGCGACGGTGGCGGCCACCCGGGCCACCGGGAAGGCCAGGTCGACGTGGGCGTACCCGCCACCGGGCGGCCGCCCCCCGTCGGTCCCCAACACCAGGGCCGACAGGGCGCACAGGAGCCAGGCTGTCGCGCCGGACACGGCGATGTCACGGATGGCCGAGAGTCGACGTGACATCAGGGTCATGACGGCGATCACGGCGATGATCCCGAGCGAGGTGATCCACCAGATCAACGAGATCAGCCACCGGACACCATCGGGCGGGGAGCCCAGCGTGGTGGCGATGGTGTGTTCGAGGTTGGAGTCGGTCTTGGTGCCCAACCAGCACACCAGGAGCGCCACCGCGGCCAGGCCGAGCTTGACCGCATCGGAGCCGCGCCGTCGGGTCTGACCGTCACCGACCGGGGCGAGGACGATGGCCCTCCACCGGCGGCCCCGCTCCGTCCAAGGGGTCGGGGATCGGCCGACGGCCACCTCCGGCACCGGTTCGGGGCCGGGGGCCCGCCCCACCCCGTCCTCATGCCCGCGTTCCATCGCAGCCAGAACCTTACGGTGTGACCCGGGCCGGTTGGTTCATCGTCCCGTCCTACGCCGCACCCGAGCCGTGGAACGGCGCGTCCCCGAAGGTGAAGATCCCGCCGTCGGAGGCCACCAGCCAGTACCCGTGTCCGTCGGGGGTGGCGGCCATCCCGACCACCGGCTTGACCAGCGCCAGGTTCCCGGCCGACCCGTAGAAGCCGGCGTCCCCGAACGTGAAGATCCCGCCGTCGGAGGCCACCAGCCAGTAGCCCCCGCCGCTGGGGGTGGCCGCCATCCCCACCACCGGACGGTTCAGGTGGATGTTGCCGGTGGAGCCGTGGAAGTTGGCGTCCCCGAACGAGAACACACCGCCGTCCGAGGCCACCAGCCAGTAGCCGCGTCCGTCCTGGGTGGGAGCCATCCCCACCATCGGCTGGTTGAGCCTGATATTTCCGGTGGAGCCGTAGAAGCCGGCGTCCCCGAAGGTGAAGATCCCGCCGTCGGAGGCCACCTGCCAGTACCCGTGGCCGTCGGGGGTGGCCGCCATGCCCACAATGGGCTGGTTGAGGTGCTGGCCCCCCATCGACCCGAGGAAGGCGGCGTCCCCGTAGCTGAAGATCCCGCCGTCGGAGGCCGACATCCAGTAGCCGCCGCCGTCGGGGGTGGCGGCCATCCCCTCGACCGGCCGCGTCAACGACAGGCCCTCGGCCGAACCCAGGAAGGTGGCGTCACCGAAGGCGTCGATGCCCCCGTTGCTCCCGGCCAGCCAGTAGCCCTGGCCGTCCTGGGTGCGGGCCATGGCCACGGCCGGCGCGTCCAGGGTGGTGGCCGTGATGAACCAGTCGGACTTCAGCCCCAGTGCGGCGGCGAAGGCATCACCAGTCAGCGAGACGTTCCCGTCGGACCCCACGAGCGTCATGGCCGTCACCCTCCCGCCCCAGTCGCCCAGCCCGTTCCGTCCGGTGATGCTGACGGATTGGAGCACACCGAGCTGGGGCCACAGGGCGTCGATGGTTGGCACCGGGACGGAGGTGGTCCAGTCGTGATTGGGATTGCACGCTCCGGGTACGCACACCGCGTCGCCCGCATCGGGCACCCCGGGGAACGCCCCCGGATTGGTGTAGCCCCCGGTGGACGCCGAGTACTGGGTGGCGGCGATGACCCCGCCGGGGAACTCCATGACCTGTCCGGTCGTGGCGATGGCCGCGGCATCGGTGACGAGACTCTCGTTGAGGGTGCCCCGGTAGGTCTGGCAGGTGAGGTCGCAGGTGTCGGCGTACCCGCCGTACGAGCCTGGGCTGGCCATCACATAGGAGCGGACGGCCACCGCCTGGGCCTCGAGCTCCTGGAAGCCCCAGGCCTGGCCCTGGGGTCCGGCGCCGCCCAGCCCGCCCCAACCGGCCGGGGACTCGTTCGGCACCACGCCCTGGACGTACTGCTCCAGCGGCACCGTGTTGACGGTGCGGGCGGCCCCGTTGGAGTTGTACATCGCGGTGATGGTGCCGTGCATGGTGACGTTGCGGGTGCCCCCGAGGCAGAGGGTCAGGGTCTGGGAGCCGTCGTTGGGGCTGGGCGTGGCGATCAGGGAACCGGGCACGTTCTGCTGCTGCAGTTGCCAGGGTCCCGCACAGCCCGGCGGGCCGGACCAGAGGTTCCATCCACCGAAGGTGGGGACCATGAGGGCCACCTGATTGGCCGGGAACGCGGTCTGCGGGGCCGACGGCGCGCTCCCGGCCACCGTGAACGGCGTGCCGGAGGCCACGATGACCTGATTCCCGTCGTTCTCGGTCATATCCACCCGCACCGTGGCGGATGCCACGCTGGCCAGGCTGGTCCCCCCGTAGTACGTCCCGAGGATGGTCTGGTAGGGCGTCTGCGCCAGCGCGTACCCCAGCGCACCCCACTGACCCAGGCCGTGCCCGTGCCCGTAGCCGTGACCCTGGAGGGTGACCGACGGGGACGGATACGCCACCGCCGGGGTGGCGGAGGCGGTCAGCCCGGCGCAGGACGCCGCCAACAGCCCGGTGGCCCAGGCCACCACCCAGCCCCGCCGGCGGCCACGCCGGTGGCTCCCGACTGCTCGTTGTGGTTTCAACTGCACCTCGTCAGGCACAGTACCGTCACCCTGGTGGGCGGCCGCGGACGGTCGTTGCCGGCGGTGCCCCCGGCGCTGACCGTCCTGGTGGCTGGCCACACGGGCCTCGACGACCCGGAGGCCGCGGTTGACCGATTGGGTGCCTTCGTGGCCGGGGCCGAGCGAATCTCGTGGGCCTTAATCGGTCCCGAGCGCCGCCGCGAAGAGGGCGGGGACCGAGCCGTAGAACGAGGCCGTGCCGAAGGCGAAGATCCCGCCATCGGAGGCCGACATCCAGTAACCGGTCCCTCTCGGCACCGCGGTCATCCCCACGACCGGTTGGGCCAGGCGGATGTTCCCGGTCGAGCCATAGAAGGCGGCGCCCCCGAAGGAGAAGATGCCACCGTCGGACGCCACCATCCAATAGCCGCCGGTGCGGTCGGAGGCCATGCCCACGATCGGCTGGTTGAGGTGGATGTTCCCGGTGGACCCTTGGAAGGCGGCGTCACCGAACGAGAAGATGCCACCGTCGGTGGCCACCAACCAGTAGCCGTTGCCGCTGGGTGACGAGGCCATCCCCACCACCGGTCGGTTCAGGTGGATGTTGCCGGTGGACCCGTGGAAGGCGGCGTCACCGAACGAGAACACTCCGCCGTCGGTGGCCACCAACCAGTAGCCGCCACCATCCGGCGTGGCCGCCATCCCCACGATCGGCTGGTTGAGGTGGATGTTCCCGGTTGACCCTCGGAACTGGGCATCTCCGAAGGCGAAGATGCCCCCGTCGGAAGCGACCTCCCAATAGCCCTTGCCGTCACTGGTGGCGGCGATCCCCACGATCGGACGGTTGAGGTGCGACCCACCCATCGAGCCGTAGAAGGCCGCGTCTCCGAAGGAGAAGATGCCACCGTCACTGGCCACCTCCCAGTACCCGCCGCCATCCGGCGTGGACGCCAGGCCCACGACCGGCTGGTTGAGGTGCTGGGGTGCGGGCTGGTTCAGGGTGCCCGTCAGCTGGGCGTTCTGGTGGAACATGGGCCATGACCGACGACCGATCGAGCGACCGGCGGATCCGTTGACCTCGTAGTGCTGGATGACGCCCGCGTTCTGACCGTTGTAGCCGGCGATGGTGATACCGATCGTCCCGTTGGGGTCGATGCTCACCATCGGGGAGTTCTGCAGGGCCACCGCCCCGGAGCCCAGCGTGGCCACCACCTGGGCACTCCGTCCGTCGAAGATGACTAAGCCGTTGGTGGTCGGTACCAGCACGTCGTTGTAGCCGCCCCCGGTGAGATCGGCCGTGGTGACCCCGCCGATGATCCGACCCGACGTGGCCTGGGGCCACCCGGGCATGGCCGCGCCGTTGGCGCCGTTCAACGCCCACACCAGTCCGCCCGACCCGGTGTCGGCCCCCTCGATGACCTGGACGTTGCCGTCACCCTCGAGGTCGCCGAGGGCCGGGCTCGAGACGGTGTTGCCCCCGAGGTTGGTCCGCCACACGATGTTGCAGAGGGAGTCCGAGGCGAACAGGGTGTTGGAGTCAGAAGCCCCGGGATAGTAGGACCCGGTGCCGAAGGCGATGCCCACCTGCCCGCCGGCCAGGAAGTTGCCCACCGCCGTCGAGGAGTCGACGGTCTGGTTGGTGTCGTGATCACAGATCAGATTGCCGCCGGGGCCGAGCACCCGCAGATGACCGCCGGCGGTGTAGTGGACGCCGTAGGCCAGACCGGGCGACGAGTCGCCGCCCTCCACGATCTCGGTCTGTCCGTTGCCGTACAGGTCGGCCAGGGACGGCGTGCTGAAACCGCTGTCGGCGGTGAAGAACGGCCAACCGGACAGATTGTTCCCGTTCGAGGCATCGAGCGCGTACTCGTTCTGGCCCAGGGAGGGGGCGACCACGCCATTGACGCCGCCGAGCACGCCCACCGACGGTGAGGCCTGGACCCCGTGCGGGCCGTTCAGGTCAGGTGCCCCGCGCTGCCACAGGGGCTGTCCGTTGCTGCTGAAGGCGTTGTACCCACCCGATGCCGGCTGAGCCGCATTGCCCGTGTCGACGAAGACGGTCTCGGTCCCGAAACCGTTGGGCGTGGCCGACGGCGTCGAGTCGATGGGGCCGGAGGCGTGGGCCGGCCAGCCCCCGGGGGCCGATCCGTTGGACAGGTGGAAGGCCCACACGTTGCCGGCCCGGTCACCCACGACGACGGAAGGGCCGCCACCGTCCAGGGTGGCTTCCGAGGGAGAGCTCTGGGCGATGGGGTTCGGGCCGTCCGGAAGGGTCTGCTGCCAGACGAGCGAGACGGGCAGGGCGGCGTGGGCCACGGCGGCCGAGGCGGGCGCCGAACCGGCGGTGAGGGGAACCCCGAGCACCAAGAGGGCGACGACCGCCCCCACGACGAGCGAGACACCCCGGGGCGCCCGGCGGCGAGGGACGGGCCGAACGCCCGTCCGAGGCTGCTCCTGATCATGGTCCCGGTGCCCGCCCCCGATGTCCCGGCCTGCCTGCATCCGATCACTCCCCAATCGCTCGATCCCTGCGTCTCCGGCGCTGCCCCCACTCACCGGTCGAGACCCACTCGGCACCACCCACGGTGGTGGTCAGGCCAGGGCTCGGGGCGTGCGGGTGGTAGAGGTCAGTCAGGTATCGGCGCGTCGGCCGGCGAACTGAACCCGATGTTGCCCCCCTCGGTCGGCCTCACGGAGGTGACGGCCCACCCGGTCCGTGGACGACCCCCCGGACCTGGGCCCGCGATCCCGCCACGCCGGGACGAGGCACCGTCGAGGGGCTCCGGGCTACGCCGCGCAGGCGGCGTCCAGCGCGGTGGCGAACCCGTCCCGAACCCGGGAAAGGGCGAAGGCCTCCACCCGCTCGGCGGCTGCCCCGGCCAGCACGGCCCGCAACTGCCGGTCGCCGAGTACCCGGGCGATGGCCGCCGCCACCCGGACCGGCTCCTTGTCGGGCAGCACCAGTCCGGCCCCCCGGACGGTCTCGGGGACGGCTGTGTTGGCATAGGCCACGATCGGCAACCGGTGGTACATCGACTCCAACAGGGGGACGCAGAACCCTTCGTGGTTGGAGAGGCAGCAGAACACGTCGGCGGCGGCGTAGTAGGCGATCAGCTCCTCGTGGGTGACCACCCCGGCGAACTCCACTGCGTCGACGAGGTCGAGCTCCTCCACGAACCGCTCGAGGGCCACCGAGTACTCCTCACTGATGGACCCCCCCACCACGTGCAACCGGGCCTGGGGGTCGTAGAGCTGGCGGTACGTGGCCAGCGCCTTGATGAGATCGTCCTGGCCCTTGTGGGGTGACACCTTGCCCACGAAGAGCAGGTCGGCACCGCCACCGGACTTCCGGTCGGCCAGGCGGGCCGCCACGGCGGGATCCGCGGTTCCGGAGAAGCTCTCCAGATCGATCAGTAGCGGGATGGTGGCGGTCGATCGGTAGCCCGCAGCCCGGAGCTCCCCCTCGTTGAACTCGGAGTCGGCCACGGCGAACTCGGTCACCGGGGCCAGATCGCGGAGTTGAGCCCGCCCCCAGCGGACCTCTTCCCCCACCTCCGGCATCCAGGCTTCGAGCAGGTCGGCCGGCGTGATGTTGTGGTAGTTCACGAACTTGCGCTCGCTCCGCTCGCGGAAGAGGTCGGCCACGCCACTGCCGATGGAGAGCTGGTAGAGGAGCACTCTCCCTCTGGCCGGGTTGTCGCCCAGCCGGCCGACCGGATACCCGAAGTCGAGCCGATCGGGCGAGGCGTTGCCGTAGTAGATGTCCGACTGGTACCCACGGGCGCGCAGCAGGTCACGCAGCTGCACCGTGTGGCCTCCGATGGCGTCCCGGCTGGCCAGGGTGGGGATGACCTGGTCGATGCGCCCGACCTGATCGACCGTCACCTGTCGATCACGAGGCCGACTCTTCCCACCCAGCCAGGGGTGAGAACGGAGCGGCGCCCACCGCCGGGACCTCGCCGGTGAGACCGGTGGACCGGAGCCGGAAGCTCACATCCAGGGGCAGCCGAACCCGCCCGGTGGCCCGACCGTTGTTGGCCACCTCGAACTGGGTCACCTGGTCCTTCCAGTCGTAGATGGCGGTGTCGGTGGCGCTCCGGATGCCGACGCTCACCGAGTAGGTGCCGTCGAGCAGCGGGACCTCGGGGAACAGGAAACGGACGATTCCGCCGCCCGTCGGAATCTCCATGGCGCACGCAGGGTCGTCGGGGTCAGACGCAAAGACCAGCTCGTTCTTGTCGTCATGGATGGCGATGGTGCCCATGGCGTTGGGCACGGCGGCCAGGCTGTCGATGTCGGCGGTGATGGTGAGCGACTCACCGGGGAAGAGATGGGTCCGCGACCCACTGCCACCGTGCTCCGCCTGGACCGTGCCGATGGCGAAGACATTGCCGGCGATGCCACCGGACTCCGAACCTTCGAGGGTCCCGACGCCCAGCAAGTCGGCCAGATAGACGCGGATGCCCTCCCCCGACTCGTCCACGGTGATGACCTTGCCGTGATTCATCACCATGACCCTCGCGCAGTTCTGTCGGATGGTGTCGGTCCCATGGCTCACCACCACGATGGTCCGACCCTCGCGCTGGAATTTCTTCACGTGGTCCAGGCACTTCCGTTGGAAGTTTGCGTCACCCACCGCCAGCACCTCGTCCACCAGGAGCACGTCGGGTTCGACATTGACCGCCACGGCGAACCCCAGGCGCACGTACATGCCGGACGAGTAGAACTTGACCTGGTTGTCGATGAAATCCTCGAGCTCGGCGAAGGCCACGATGTCATCGAAACGCTTCTCGATGTCGGCGTGCGACAGGCCCAGCAGCGAACCGTTCAGGAAGATGTTGTCCCGGCCCGAGAGATCGGGCTGGAAGCCGGCGCCCAGCTCCAGCATGGCCGCCAGGCTGCCCCGGACCCGGATCTCCCCCGAGGTGGGCTTCAGGATCCCGGCGATGCATTTGAGCAGCGTCGACTTGCCACACCCGTTCCGGCCGAGGATGCCGAACGTCTCCCCCTGCAGTATTTCGACGTTCACATCGCGAAGGGCCCAAAACGGGGTGAACGGCATCTTGCCGCCGTGGATGACCCGCTCCTTCAGCGAGGTGTGCTTCTCGTTGTACAGACGGAACTGTTTGGAGATGTCCCGTACCTCGATGGCAACGCTCACCGATCAGAGTTCCTCGGCGAAGTTGCCTTCGAGCCGTCCGAAGACGATGAGGGCCAGCAGGAACAGCCCGATGCTGACGGCCAACACCGCGCCGACCAGGGCCGCGTAGGTGCCCAACCCCCAGGTGGGGAGCACGTGGTACACCTTGCCCTGGTAGGTGTACTGGGTCACTCCGTAGATGGCCCGTTGGAAGGTCATCACGATTGGGGTGATCGGATTGCACAGGAAGACGTACTGCAGCCAGTTGAGTGAAGGATGGTTCTTCTGCTCCCCGGACAGGAAGATCTGCCCGTAGGTGTAGACGATCGAGGTGGCCCAGAACCATGCCATCAGGAGGACTTCGGTCAGGTGCTGGGTGTCCCGGAGGTAGACGTTGACCGCAGACAAGAAGATGGCGACGGCACTGGTGAACACCACCAGGCTCACGATGGCCAGGGGCAGGATGGCCACGAAGGTGAAGTCAGGGGCGATACCGAACAACAGCAGCGCAGCCACCAGGACGACGGCCTGAATGGCGAAGAGCACCATGGAGACCCCTACCACCGATAGGGCCAGTAGCTCCCGGGGGAAGGCCACCTTCTTGACGATGCCGGCCTTACCCACCACCACCGAGGTGGCGGACATGGCGGCCACGTTGAACAGGTTCCACGCCAGCAGTCCGGCGAACAGCCAAATGGCGAAGTTGGGCTGGTGGTTCCGGGCGATGATCTTGAACACCACGTAGTAGATGGTCAGCACCAGGGCCGGGTTGAGCATCGACCAGACGTAGCCGAGCACCGAGTCCTTGTACTTGACCTTGAGCTCCGAGCGGATCAGCAGGATCAGGAGCTCCCGATTGCGCCAGAGGTCCTTGAGCCTCTGGCCCAACTGGACCTTGCCGTTGACCACGGTGATCTGGTCGTGACTCTGGCCGGGCACGAACCGGGTGCTCCCACCGATGCTGGCAACACGCTCTGGCTCCGCGGAGGCGGGCTTCTCCACGCCGAGACTCACTACTTGGCGGCCCCCGCGCCGGCAGTCGGGACCTCCATGGCGTCCTTCTGGATCACCTCGTCGATGAACCCGTACTCGCGGGCTTCGTCGGCAGTGAACCAGCGGTCGCGATCCGAATCCGCCTCGATGCGCTCCACCGGCTGGCCGGTGTGGAAGGCGATCCGTTCCGCCATCATGCGCTTGAGGTACATGATCTGCTCGGCCTGGATGGCAATGTCGGACGCCTGCCCCTGCATGCCACCCGAGGGCTGGTGCATGAGGATGCGGCTGTGCGGCAGGGCGAACCGCTTCCCCGGCGTGCCGGCGCACAGCAGGAACTGGCCCATCGAGGCGGCCAGGCCGACACAGATGGTGCGGACGTCGCACCGTACGTACTGCATGGTGTCGTAGATTGCCAGGCCGTCGGTCACCGAGCCGCCCGGCGAGTTGATGTAGACCGAGATGTCACGGTCCTGGTGTTCGGCCTCGAGCAGGATCAACTGGGAGCAGACCAGGTTGGCGGTGTTCTGATCGATGGCGGAGCCGATGAAGACGATCCGCTCCTTCAGGAGTCGTTGAAAAATATCCGAGCCGGGGCCGACGTCAGCGCCCGACTTCATCTCTTCCGCTCGCCCGACCGGGTCAGGAGTTCGGGCAGGCGCGAGCAGTTGACGGGTGTCGTCCATGGGGGCAAAGCCTAGTGGCTCGGACCTTCCGACGGATGCAGGGCGGGTGCGGGCCGGGACCACCCCTGACCGTCCTCCCGGCCCGGGGTCTCCGGATGGGACCGGCCGCGGCCGGCGGGGTCCTGGGTCAGGCCGGCCGCACGTACTCCCGTCCCCCGACTGGCTCGACCAGGCGTTTCATCCCGGTCGGGCGACGGGGCCCACGGGCTGCGACGTCGCCCAGGAAACCGGTGTACCGGTCGATGATGGAGGGCCAGCGGTAGTGGCGCTCGGTGTAACGGTGACCGGCCTCCCCCAGCGTCCGCCGCAGCCGATCGTCGTCCGCCAGCCGCTCCACGGTCACCTCGAAGGTCCGGAACGACTCGAACCACAACCCGCCACCCGAGCGACGGCAGTGCTCCATGGTGGCGGCGCAGGACGCATTGACCAGTACCGGCACGTCGAGGGACCAGGCTTCCAACAGGACCAGCGAGAAGGACTCGTAGGCCGAGGGTGTCACCATGACCGAGGCCCCACCCAGGATGTCCCACTTGTCCGCCTCCGACACCGTCCCGGTGGCCACGATGTCGGGGTGCTCGGGGGCTGTGTCCGAGATCGGGCCCACCATGGCCAGGGCCAGGTCTCCCGGGTGACGCTCCTTGTACCTGGCGAAGTACTCGGCCAGCATGCCGCACCCCTTGTGCTCGTCCACCCGTCCCAGGTAGCAGAGGTAGGGGCGCTCACCCAGCCCGAGGAGATCTCCGCCCCGGCGCCCCTCCCCGGCCGGATCGTTGACCCCGAGTCCCAGCACGATCTGGGGCTTGGCGCCGTTCCCGAAGGCGTACTCCATCAGGTCCCGCTCGGCCTCGGTGTGGTAGACGAAGCCGTCCACGTGGCGGAAGGCGTGCCGGAACGCCGACAGGTAGAGGGCCGGCTCGTCGTGGGCCGCTGGATGGAGGACGGTCGGTACCGGCGACACGGCGATGGCGTCGACCGTGGTGGCGAACAGGTAGGGGTAGCACGCCACCACATCGGCGTCGGTGACCGACACCGCGTCGACCAGGCCGGGGCACATCGGGCCGTTGAGGGCCACCCAGCGGCGGGCCTCGGCCAGGCCCACCACCGTGGGTGCCAGTCGGATCTTGGCGTCGAGGTCGAAGTAGTCGAGCTGACGCCGGCTGGCGGTGGGAAAGCGGCGCACGGTGACACCGTTCAGGGTGGAGGTTCCCGGCGGCTCGGTGTTCTCCCAGGTGAGATGGTCCATGGCACAGCTGGTCAGCACCTCGACCTGCCAACCGGGCCGCCGGCACAACCGTTCGGCCAGCATGCGGGCCGCGGTCTCGGCCCCGCCGATGACCTCCGGGCCGTAGCGAGGCGTGACGAAGGCCAGCTTCACCCGGCTGTCGGCCCTGCCGGCCGGTCCGCGGCGTCGCCCGAGGAGGCGCCGTCCACGGCCCAACCGACGGCCATCATCGCTCCCGTACCGCGACCAGCAGGTACTCGCCGGGTCCGAGCAGCGACTGGTTGACGGCGTCGATGGCCGCGTTGAGCGCCGCGGCGTCGGGGTTCGATGCCGCCACCCGTCCGATCCGTCGGTCAGTCCCCCCGTAGGTCACCCGGTCCACCCGGAACCCCTGGTCGCCGAGCAGCCGGACCCAGGTCTCGGCGTGGAGGGGGCGCCCGGGGGCCAGGTCGCTGAGGACCGGCGAGGTGCTGCCCATCCACGACTCCGGTGTGGCCGAGTGGAGCACCAGGATGCCGTCGAGGGCCAGGCAGGAGCCCACCAACCGCACCAGCCGGTCCCGTTCGTTGGGGTGCAGCCACTCGACCGAACCGGTGACGACCATCCCGGCCAGGGCGTCGTCGGCCACGACATCGAGATGGCCGAGGAGGGACTCGGCCCGGACGTCGAGGCCGCGGGCGACGGGCGCCTCGACCGTCGCCTCGGAAGGATCCACGCCGTAGGCGTCCACACCCGCGGCCAGCAGGGCATCGAGCAGGGTGCCGGTGGCACAGTCGGCGTGCAGGACCCGACCCTCGATGCCCGACAGCGCGGCCACGGCCCCCTCGGCCCACCAGGAGGTGCCGGGGTCGGCGGAAGGTACGGCGGCGGCGGGCAACGGCGGCATACGCTGCACCTCCACCGCGGCCTCGAGGTCTTCGACATGGTCCACCACCACGTGGAGCATCCGCGACACCGACCAGGCGAACTTCACGATCTGGTGGACGATGAACCCGATGTACCAGCCCATCCCCTTGCGGATGAGCCGCTTCACATAGGTCCCGACCATCTTCTGTGACGCCACGGGTACGGCGACGTCCACATAGGCCGACCGGTCCACGAGCGACAGCGTCTCCCGCAACCGGGCCCTGCCGTGCAGGCCAACCGGGGAGAATTCGAGGAACAGCTCGTCGAGCTCCTGCTCGAGGCCCACCGGGAGGTCGCCCGACGCCCGCCGACGCCTCACCTCGGCGTCGATCTCGGCCACCACTCCGGCCAGGTACTCGGCGCGGTCGGCCGGGTCCGTCGGTTCGACGTCGGAGGTCGTCGCCGGCCGATCGGGGACCACCGAGGGCGTCGAAGGCTGCGCTGGTGGCACAAGGGGACTATAGCCAGCGGGTCGGTGGCTCCCCGTGACCGGGCCCCTCGGGGACGGTCCGTCCCCCGGGGCCGGTGGGCCCGCTCGGTAGGCTGGCCGGGCTGCGGGCGTGGCGGAATTGGCAGACGCGCCGGGTTTAGGTCCCGGTCCCTTCGGGGATGGAGGTTCGAATCCTCTCGCCCGCACTCTGGTGCTGTCTCGGGTCTCGGGTCTCGGGCGAGGTGACCCGGGCGCGGCGTGGTCGGGAGCCGGACCGGTTGGCGGACAGGCGACCGGCGGTGTTAGCTGAACCGATGCCTTTGGACGGAACGTACGAGCCGAGCACGGCGCAGTGGGTACGGGACCAGGTCGATCGGTACGAGCGCTCGGGGGGTCTCGAGGGGACCACCCTCCGAGATCTGCCGGTGATCATCCTGACCAGCCGCGGGGCCGTGTCCGGCAAGCTCCGCAAGACCCCACTCATGCGGGTGGAGCACGGTGGCACCTACGCCGTGGTCGCTTCCCAGGGTGGCGCCCCCACCCATCCTCTCTGGTACTTCAACCTGAAGGCCGATCCCCACGTCGAGCTCCAGGACGGCCCCGAGAAGTCCGACCGGACCGCCCGGCAGATCACCGGGGAGGAGAAGGCGGTCTGGTGGGACCGGGCCGTCGCCGCCTACCCGGACTACGCCGACTATCAGGCCCGGACGCAACGACCGATCCCGGTCTTCCTCCTCGAGCCGGCGCCGGCCTGACCACCCGGGGCCGGTCGCCTCGGGCGGCGGTCGGTCAGGCGGGCTTCTGGATCAGCAGGGCCAACAGGTAGCAGCCGGTGGCGTCGTAGTAGATGCCGCGGTTGCCGGCCAGGGCCCCCTGGTCGAATTGACCCCGGGCCACCGCCGGCCCTCCCCAATTGAGGCCCCGCTCGGTCAGGACCGTGAAGCCGGCGGCGGTGACCTTGTCCCGGAGCTCGGCCAGGGTGTACTCGATCTTGTGGTCGGGGTCGATGAAGGTGGGCTGCTGCAGGCGGCAGACCAGGGCGTTGGGCGTGTCGATGGCCATGAACCCACCGGGCTCCAGGATCCGGAACGACTCCTTCAGGACGACATCCCCGTCCTCCTCGGTCACGTGCTCGATGGACTGACCGCTGTAGACCAGGCCCACCGAGTCGTCGTCGGCGAACGAGAGGTCGGCCATGGAGCGGTACTCGTAGCGCACCAGCCCGCGATCGGTCTGGTTGGTCCCGAATCGCTCCGTCTGGTAGAGCGGATGCCGGTCGTCGGGAGGCAGGTCGACCACCACCAGCTCCTCGAAATCGTAGGGATAGCCGAGCGCCACCAGCGCGCCGCGGGCGTCCCAGGTGGAGCCGCCACCCAGGTCCACGATGCGCCGGGCCGGAGGGAGGCCGATGATGAACTCGCTCCGGCTGGCGTGCAGGGAGGGGTGCAGCCCGCCGGGCAGGACCGGGACCTTGGTCCGGTACTCGCTGGAGCAACGCACCCGGTCGACCAGGTCGGCGTGGGAGAGCGAGCCACCGGCCATGGCCTCGGCCTGCTCGGTCCAGGGCGGCTCGTCGGGCTCCCGTCGCAGGAGCACGTTGTAGGCCATCCGGACCGCCTCCCGGGGTGGGAGCTGCTGGTAGGAGAGGGCGGCCAGGCGGGTGGCCTCCCGGCGGACCTTCCGTTCGACCCGGTGGAGTTGGGGGGTCACCCCGCGGAGCGCCCGGCCCACCGTTCCCTCGTCCGCCTGGTCCGCTACTGGGCCCTGACCGCTCACATCGTCTCCGTTCACCCGTGGTCGACCGGTCCGAATCTACCATCGCGCCCTCCGGGTCCTCTGCGCCCCGAACCAGGCCGCCACCTCCGGCCGGCTCCCGTCCGGCGCCCCACCCCGGCCCGGCCGCCCCGGTCGCCCGGGTCACGGTCTTGCCGACGACGGCCGGTTTCGGCCATGCTTCCCCGGTTCCGCTCCAGCACCTCCGCCGCCGACCCCCTCGCCGGGCGAGGCGGTTCGGGGGGCACGGACCCGGGTGGGCCCGTGGACGAGGCTTCGTGGGCACGAGCCACCGGCCACGGTCCGGCCTCGACGCAGGGAGCGACGGCACAGGGACCAAACGACAACGGTCTCCGCGGAGATCAGACACAGGAGGACATCATGGGAATGCTCGACGGCAAGGTGGCGATCGTCACCGGCGCAGGACGGGGGATCGGTCGTGAGGAGGCGCTCCTGCTGGCCTCGGAGGGTGCCAAGGTCATCGTGAACGACGTCGGGGCGTCCCTGCAGGGACAGGGGGGTGACAAGCACCCCGCCGAGGAGGTGGTCGAGCTGATCAAGGCCGGCGGCAGTGACGGCGCCGTCAACTCGTCGGATGTCAGCTCGTGGCAGGGGGCCAAGGAACTGGTCGACCAGGCCGTCGCCACCTTCGGCCAGCTGGACATCCTGGTCAACAACGCCGGCATCCTGCGGGACAAGATGAGCTTCAACATGGAGGAGTCCGACTGGGACGATGTGATCCGGGTGCATCTGAAGGGTCACTTCGCGCCGTCCCACCACGCCGCCGTGTACTGGAGGAACCGGGCCAAGGCGGGCGAGACGGTCAGTGCCCACATCATCAACACGTCCTCCGAGGCCGGCCTCTACGGCAACGCCGGTCAGGCCAACTACTCGTCGGCCAAGGCCGGCATCGCCTCGTTGACCTGGGTCCTGGCCCGCGAGCTCGAGCGCTACGGGGTGACGGTCAACTCCATCTCGCCCCGGGCCCGCACCCGCATGACCGAGAACCTCTTCGGAGAGATGGCCAAGGCCGGCGAGGGCTTCGACGAGTGGGATCCGAAGAACGTCGCCCAGCTGGTGACGTTCCTGGCTTCGGACGAGGCGTCCGACGTCACCGGTCAGAACTTCGTGGTCTTCGGGGGCAACATCTGGGCCATGGGCGGGTTCCATCCGATCGGCGAGGTGCACCGCGACTCCATGTGGACGGCGGAGGAGCTGGCCGGGGTCAAGGGGGAGCTGTTCAAGGGCATCTCTTCGGGGATCCCGAAGTTCAGCTTCATGTAGGGACGTCGGCCCCCGGGCGCGGCGACCGCCTCGGCCGGGCCCGGGCCCCGCTCAGGCCCGGGACGGAACCACGGCGGTGGCCTCGCCCACCACCTTCTCCTCGCCGTCGGGGTTGCACAGCCGCACGTCGAGGTCGATGAGGTGGTCGCCACCTTCGGTCCGCTTGCCGGTGACCACGATCCTGGTGCGGAGCTCCTCGTCGGGCCAGGTCTGCTTGGCGAACCGCGCCCGGTAGCGCCGGACGTTGCCGACGCCGACATAGTCGGTGATCGCCGTGCCCAGGAAGCCCATCGAGAACATACCGTGGCCGAACACGCTGGGCTGGCCGGCCTGCTGGGCCTTGACCTCGTCGTGGTGCATGGGGTTGTAGTCACCCGAGGCTCCGGCGTACATCACCAGATCCGTCCGGGTGAGCACGCGCGACCGCTCCGGTGCCTGGTCCCCCTCCTTGACGTCCTCGAAATAGAGCACCTGGTCACCCACGGTTCCGTCCTCCGTTCTCCGGCGGCCACGCCCGGCGCAGCCTCTGGTTCATTCTCCCGTACCCGGGCCGTCGCCGCACGCCGACCGGTCGCACCCTCCGCCGTCCCCGTGGCGCCCCGTCATCGACCCGGCTCGGGATCCCGGGGCAGGCCGAGCAGCCGCTCGCCGATCACGTTGCGCTGGACCTCGCTGGTCCCGCCGGCGATGGTGAGGCACTTGCTGTGGAGCACACCGTGGGCCGACACGGCGGCGTCGCCCGAGGCGACCGCCCCGTACGGTCCGGCCAGATCCAGGCCGAACTCGTGGACCCGCTGCTCGAACTCGGCCCCCAGGAGCTTCCGCACGCTCGATTCGGAGCCGGGCTGCAGGCCCCCCACCGAACGGAGGGTGGCCCGCATCCCGAGCTGGGCCAGGGACTGGGCCTCGGCCAGGAGTTGGCCCAGGCGGTCCAGGGTGACCGGATCCTGGAGGGTCGGGTCGTCGGTCACCCGGGCCAACACCCCCTCGAGGGCGCCTCCGAACGCGGTGTCTGTCGACAGCGAGACCCGCTCGTTGGCCAGGGTGGTGCGGGCCAACCTCCAGCCGCCGTCGACCTCACCGACGACGCAGTCGTCGGGCACGAAACACCCGTCGAAGAAGACCTCGTTGAACAGCGCCGCACCGGTGATCTCGCGCAACGGTCGGACCTCGATCCCCGGCGAGGCCATGTCGACCAGGAAGTAGGTGATGCCCTGGTGCTTGGGCCCATCGGGGTCGGTCCGGGCCAGGCAGATTCCCATGTGGGCCCGGGCGGCCACCGAAGTCCACACCTTCTGCCCCTCGAGTGACCATCCCCCGGCCACCCGGGTGGCCCGGGTGGACAGGGCGGCCAGGTCGGAGCCGGCCCCCGGCTCACTGAACAGCTGACACCAGACGATCTCCCCCCGGAGGGTGGGCCCCACGAACCGCTCGGTCTGCTCCGGGGTCCCATGGGCCATGATGGTCGGGAGGGCCCAGGCGGCGACGGCCAGATTGGGCCGCCGCAACCCGGCGTCGGCGCAGAGCTGGTCGATGACCAGTTGCTCCACCGCCCCGGCGTCCCGGCCGAACGGAGCCGGCCAGTGCGGCGCCAGCAGGCCCTCGTCGGCCAGGGCCCGGCGCTGCCCGGCCGGGTCGGGAAGGGCGGCGATCGAGGCCACGATCGGTGCCAGCTGCTCCCGCAACCGCTCGGCCTCGGGGGGCAGGTCCACGGTCAGCCGGCGCCGCCGGCCCTCGAGGGCCAGGCGGGCCGCCTCGGCCCGGAGCGGGGCGGTGCCGCCGATGAGCTGGCGGAGGGTCGTGGCGCGACGGAGGTGGATGTGGGCGTCGTGCTCCCAGGTGAACCCCATGCCTCCGAGGACCTGGATCGCCCCCTTGGCCGCCTCCACATAGCCGTCCACGGCCAGGGTGGCGGCCAGCTGGATGGCCAGCCGGGCCTGGGCACCGTCCGCCTCCCCGGACCGTTCGTGGTCGCCGAGGGAGGCGGCGTCCCAGGTTGCCGCCACCGCCTGCTCCACGGCCACCAGGAGGTCGGCCAGCCGGTGCTTGACCCCCTGGAACTGGCCGATGGGACGACCGAACTGGTGCCGGGTCCGGGCGTGCTCGGCCGCGGTGTCGAGACACCAACGGGCGCCTCCGCACGCCTCGGCGGCCACCACCACCAGGGCCAGGTCGCGGATGCGCCGGGTGGATGTCCGGGCCAGCACCCGGTCGGCCGGTACCGCCGCCTGCTGGAAGGACCAGCGCGCCGACCGGCGGGAGGGGTCGAAGCTGGGCAGTGGTTCGATCCGCACCGCCGGTCCGGCCTCGACCAGCATCCAGTGGACACCGTCATCGGCCTCCACCGGGGCCAGTACCAGGGCCGCGGTGGCCCCGTTGAGCAGGGGCCCGAGCGAGCCCGACACCAGCAGCCCACCCTCGGGAGCGACCCGCCCGGTCAGGCCGGGCAGGGGCACCGCGGAGCCGTCGGGCCTCGCCGTGGGCAGGGCCAGGGTGGCGGGCAGGCTCCCGTCGATCAGTCCGGGCAGCAGCTCCTTCGCCAGTTCGGCCGGACCGCTCTCGGCCACCACGGCGGCGACCAGCGCCGTGCTCCCCCACGGTCCGGGGGCGGCGGCCCGGCCCAACACCTCGGCGACCACGGCCAGCTCCACCAGACCGGCCCCCTGCCCACCGAGCTCCTCGCCGATGTGGATCCCGAGCGTGGCCTGGGCCCCCAGGTCGTCCCAGAAGGGCGGAAGGGTGTCGGTCTCGGCGTCGAGGGCGGCCCGCACGACATCGGGCGGGCAGCGCGACTCCACCCAGCGCTGCAGCGACGTGCGGAGCTCCTCGTGCTCCTCGCGTAGGCCGATGGACACGGTCAGCTCCCGGTCCGACGGCCACCCACCGGCCATGGTGGACGGAGGGCCGAGTGGCCCGGGGCGGTGGT
The DNA here is from genome assembly GCA_963812525.1 of uncultured Acidimicrobiaceae bacterium. Taxonomy (GTDB): domain Bacteria; phylum Actinomycetota; class Acidimicrobiia; order Acidimicrobiales; family RAAP-2; genus Bog-756. The sequence continues at coordinate 229,472 of CAWEVL010000011.1, read as the reverse complement.
CAGGCTGGTGGGCACGGCAGAGTGTCTACCATCTCACCCGCCGGAACCAGAACCCGTTCTACCCGGCCCCCAGCTTCTACCAGCCCCGGAACACCGGGGGTCGACGCTCGGCGAATGCGGCCAGGCCCTCACGGCAGTCGTCGGTGCCGGTCACCAGCTCCTGGGCCACGGCTTCGTCCCACAGGGCGGTGGCCCGGTCGGACTCGAGGGACCGGTTGGTCAGCTGCTTGGCCACACTGATGGCCCGGGTCGGACCGGCGGCCAGTCGGGCGGCCCACTCGCCGGCCAGACCGAGCAGCTCGTCCCGGGGCACCACCCGGTTGACCAGGCCCAGGCGCTCGGCCTCGGCGGCGGGCACGTCGTCCCCGAAGAAGAACAGCTCCTTGGCCCGTTGGGGACCGATGAGCCGGGGCAGCAGATAGGCGCCACCGGCGTCGGGGGCGATGCCCCGACGGACGAAGACCTCGATGAACCTGGCCTCCTCGGCGGCCAGTACCAGGTCGCAGGCCAGGGCCAGGTGCATCCCCCCTCCGGCGGCGGTGGCGTTCACGGCGGCGATGACCGGCTTCTCGCAGTCCAGCACGGCCGAGACCAGGCGCTGCCATCCGGTGCGGATGAGTCGCGCCGCCTCACCCACGGCCCGCGCGGGCGCCCCCTCGGGCCGCTCCGGCCCGGGTCCGGACGACCGGAGGTCGGCCCCGGTGCAGAACCCCTTTTCGCCGGCTCCGGTCAGCACCACCACCCGCACGGCCAGATCGGCCGAGGCCTGCTCGAGCCAGTCGATGATCTGCTCCCGCATGCCGAGGGTGATGGCGTTCCCCGCCTCGGGCCGGTTCAGGGTGATCCAGGCGACGCCGTCCTCGACCCTCCGGAGCACGGCCTCCTCGCCGGAGACCGACGCCGGCGGGGTCGGGGCCGCCCCCGGGGAACCCGACGCCATGCCCTCGTCCCCCATCAGACGCGGTGGATGAGGTTCATCACCGACGTGCAGACCGGCTCGCCGGTGGACTGCTCGCTCCAGGCCGTCTCGACCACGATGAAGGTCATGGTCTTGCCCTTGGACTCCTTCTGGTATGCATCGACCACGCTGCCCGCTCCGACCAGCACGTCACCGGCCACGACCGGGCGGTGGTAGGTGAACTCCTGCTCCCCGTGGAGGATCAGCCCACCTTTGGCCATCAGCGGGCCCAGCACCTCGGCCATGGGGTTTCCCACCGGGTCCGCCTCCGTCTGCAGCTCCGGGAAGACCCCGAAGTTGCCCATCACGAACGGGTAGGTGGGAGGGGCGGGGATGCCCGCCAGTCCGGCCTCGGTGGCCGCACGCGTGTCCCGGTAGATCGGGCTCTCGTCCTTCACGGCGTCGGCGAACTGGGCCAGTTGGCCGCGCTCGACGGTCACCACCGTGGTGCCGGTCGGCCTCCCGATGATCGTGCTCAGGATGTCGTCTGCCACCTGTCTGTCCTCCCCAGTCGTCGAGCGGTCCCGCCGTCGGGGGCCGGTGGGCTCCGACGGGTGGACCCAGGGTGCCCGTTGGGCACCGTAGCGCGCCAGTCCGCCACCAGGGGCCCCGTGGGCCCCGTCCCCCGCTCCCCTACAGTGCGTCCATGAGCGCAGCAGCGGACGTGGCGGTCCTCCCCACGACCGAGGCCATGGCGGCGGCGGCGGCCGACACGGCGGCGGAGATCCTGCGGGAGGTGGTGGCGCGCCGGGGCGCGGCCCACGCCATGTTCGCCACCGGCAACTCCCAACTGGCCTTCGTGGCGGCCCTGCGCGCCCCCGAGCGAGCCGTGCCCTGGTCGGCCATGGTGGTGTTCCACATGGACGAGTACGTGGGGGTGGGGCCGGACCATCCGGCCGGCTTCCGCCGCTGGATCCGGGAGCGCATCGAGGCACCGGCCCATCCCCGGGCCACCCACTACCTCGACGGCCTCGCCCCCCCGGCGGACGAGTGCGCCCGCTACGCCGCGCTGCTGCGCCGGTACCCGCTCGACCTGTGCTGCCTGGGCATCGGCGAGAACGGCCACCTGGCCTTCAACGATCCTCCGGTGGCCGACTTCGAGGACCCCCTCGACGTCAAGGTGGTCACCCTCGACGACGGCTGCCGGCGCCAGCAGGTCGACGAAGGGCACTTCGCCTCCGACGCCGACGTGCCGGCCCGGGCCATGACCGTCACCGTCCCCGCCCTGCTGCGGGCCGACCGGGTCCTGGCCGTGGTGCCCGAAGCCCGCAAAGCCGAGCCGGTGCGCACCGCCCTGGAGGGCCCGGTGACCACCGCGTGCCCGGCGTCCATCCTCCAACGCACACCCCATGCCAGGGTGTTCCTCGACCCGGAGTCGGCGGCGCTGCTCAGCCGCTGACCAGCCAGCGGTCGAGGAAGGGGTAGGCCAGGGTGTTCCTCGACCCGGAGTCGGCGGCGCTGCTCAGCCGCTGACCAGCCAGCGGTCGAGGAAGGGGTATGCCAGGGTGCCGTGCCACTGGTGCTCCCCGTCGAAGGCGTCGTGGACCAGCCGGTCGCCGGCCCCGTTGCGTTCGTAGAGCGGCCGCAACCGGGCCAGGGCGGCCTCCGAGGCGGCCAGCGGGAACAGGAGGTCGTCGCGGCCGTTCTCGACCAGCAGGGGGCGGGGGGCCACCAGGGCCCCCAGGTCGACGTGCTCCATGCGGCCCTGCATCCCGAAGAGCACCTGGGAGCCGCACATGTTCCACGGGACCTTGTGCGACTCCGACCACGAGGAGAAGTAGCCGCTGACCACGGCGGCGGCCACCCGACGATCGGTGGCGGCCAGGAACAGCGACATGGTCCCGCCGTAGGAGAAGCCGGCCACTCCGATACGGGCCGGGTCGACCAGCGGATGGGCCTCGAGCACGTCCAGGGCACGTCCCAGGTCCCAGAGGTTCTGGGTGAGCGGGTTCCACCCGGCCATGACCTGGTGGACCAGGTTGGTGTCGCACGCGTAGTGGTCGTCGGGGTTCCAATCGGCCCGCTCGCCGAAGCACCGGAGGTCCGGGGCCAGGACGACATGGCCCCGGCGGGCCAACTCCGCGGCGTAGTCGCTGCCGGGAGCGGCCTCGGGGTCATCGATGCCACAGATCCGGGACTTGCCCGGTCCGTGCCCGTGGACGGCCAGCACCGCCGAGCCCGGCGCCCCGCGCCCGTCGGGTACCAGCAGGTAGGCCGGGACCGCCATGTCCGCCTCGGTGTCGAACACGATCCGCGACCGGAGGTAGCCGTCACCGGCCACCTCCTCGGTGACCTCGACCTCGAGGGGGACCGGCGTCGGCCACGGGGCCAGCATGTCCACCAGGCGGACGGTGAAGCGCTCGGCCCAGGCCTCATACCCCGACAGATCGACCGGGAGCCCGTCGGGCTCCTCCGCGGCCATCAGCCGGCTGACCACCTGGTACCAGGGAGAGAAGTTGCGTCGCGGGGTCGGCAGCACGGTCATGGGGCGGGCTTCCTCTCGGGTCGGCGGTTCGGGATCGGCGGTTCGGGATCGGCGGTTCGGGGCTTCGGCGGTTCGGGGATCGGCGGTTCGGGGCTCGGTGGCTCGGCGACCGACGGCCCCGGCAACCGGCCGTCCCGGACGACCGGCCGGGCCGATCCCCACGTTGCCACAGTGGCTGAAGGGCCACACCGGTTGAGTGGCGCGGCGTCCTGGGGCACACTGGCCCCATGGCCGTCGGCACCCAGTTGGACATCCGGCCCCTCTCCCCGATCATCGGGGCCGAGATCCACGGCGTCGACCTGGCCCGGCCCCTGAGCTCGGAGCAGGTGGCCGAGGTCAGGCAGGCGCTGAACACCCATCACGTCGTGTTCTTCCGGGACCAGCAGCTCTCCCCCGCCCAGCAGGCCGACTTCGCCCGGCAGTTCGGCGAGGTCACCGAGGGCCACCCGGTGCTGCCCGCCCTGGAAGGGAACCCCGAGGTGTTGGCCATCGACGGGCGGGAGGACCGGGCCAGCTGGTGGCACACCGACGTGACCTTCCTGCAGGCCCCGGCGTTCGGGTCCATCCTCTCCATGGTGGACTGCCCCGAGGTCGGCGGCGACACCACCTGGGCCAGCCTCCAGGACGCCTACGACCGGCTGTCCGACCCCGTCCGCACGATGTGCGACTCCCTGATCGCCATCCATTTCGATCCCTGGTTCGCCGCCGATGTCCAGGCCCGGGGCGGGTACGAGTGGGAGGGCGAACGCTACGCGACACTGCTCCCCGCCCTCCATCCGGTGGTGCGCACCCACCCCGAAAACGGGCGCAACGGGCTCTTCGTCAACCCCCAGTTCACCCAGTCGATCCTGGGGCTGTCCAAGCACGAGAGTGACGGGATCCTCGATCTGCTCTACCGGCACTGCACCCAGCCCGAGCTGACCTGCCGGTTCCGGTGGCGCCCGGGTTCCGTGGCCTTCTGGGACAACCGGGCCACCCTCCACTACGCCCTGGACGACTACGGGGACGCCGTGCGCATCGCCCACCGCGTCACCCTTCGGGGCGACGTGCCCTTCGGACCGGCCATGCCCCGGCCCTGAGCGGACCGGCCCGGCCTACTCCCCCGCCCGCCTGGGTGGGTCGTGGTCATCTCGGACCGGACCGGGAGGACCCCGCTCCGCCGAACCATCGGTCGGGCGCGGGGGGACGGCACCGGACACGGCCAGCGCCTCCTCGCTGGCCCCGAGGTAGGCAGCCAGGGCGCGGGGATCGCGCTGCACCTGGTCCGGCGTGCCCGATGACACCACCCGGCCGGTCTCCATCATCACCACCTTGGTGCACAGGGCGAAGACCAGGGGCACGTCGTGCTCGACCAGGACGATGGTGGTGTCGGCCAGCTGGTGCAGCCGCCGGAGCAGGGGGACGAAGGCCTCGGCCTCCCGCTGGGCGATCCCGGCGGTCGGCTCGTCCAACAGGAGCAGGCGGGGGCGGGCCAGGACGATCGAGGCCAGGTCGACCACCCGCCGGGTACCGGTGGAGAGCTGGGCGATGCGGTGCCGGCGGAACCGGTCGATGCCGAACGAGGCGATCACCCCGTCCACCTCGGTACGCTTGGCCCGCTCGGCCCGCCGGGCCCACGGGAGCTGCAGGGTCGAAGAGACGATGCCGACCGGGCGGCGGGCGTCGAGGGTCAGCATGAGCACGTCCTCCACCGACAGTTCCGGGAAGAGCCGGCAGTCCTGGAACGAGCGCACCACGCCGAGGGACGACCGCTCCTCGGGCAGGTACTCCACCAGGCTCTCCCCGTCGAGGCACACCGAGCCGGCGGCCGGGGTGACCAACCCCGAGATGACGTCGAGCAGGGTGGTCTTGCCCGAGCCGTTGGGCCCGATGAGGCCGATGATGGCCCCGGGCTCGGCCGAGAGATCGGCGCCGTCCACGGCCCGCACGCCGCCGAAGTCGACCACCACCCCGCCCACGTCCAGCCGGGCCGGTCCGGCCGGCGCCACCGTGCCGGCCGCTGCGCCGAGCGCCGTCATCGGGCCACCGTGCCGACGACCGGTTCGACGCCGTCGGGTCCGCCGGGTCCGTCGGGTCCGCCGCTGCCGTCCCCCGGTCCGGACCGGGTGGCAGGTCGGGACAGCAGCCGCTCGAGGCCTTGGGTGACCAGGTCGCCGAGGCGGTGGAGCAGGTCGGCCAGGCCCCCGGGGAGATAGAGGATGAACGCCAGCAGGCCGATGCCGCTGGTCAGGAACTGGATGGTCGGCGTGGTGCCGAACAGGGCCGGGATACCCACCAGGTAGACGGCCCCGAGCACCGCCCCGTCGATGGAGCCCAGCCCCCCGATGACCACCATCGACACCACCAGGATGGAGAAGGCCGGGTCGAAGGTGGCGGTGGAGAACCGTTCGGTGGCGAAGGCCAGGCACACGCCGGCGTAGCCGGCGATGAAGCCCGAGAGGGCGAAGGCCAGCAGCTTGGACCGGGCCAGCGGGATGCCCATGGCCCCTGCCCCGGTCTCGTTGTCCCGAACGGCCATCAGCCGGCGGGCCACCCCCCGATCCCGCCACACCCGGACCATGACGACCGACAGCACCAGCACCGCCAGCGAGAACCAGGCGAACGAACGCGCCGACCCCAGTTGGATCCCGAGGAAGCTCGGGGCGGCGATGAGCGTGGACTGGGGGTTGGGCAGGCCGGTGCACATCGACTTGCCCACCAGGGGGAGGTTCCAACAGGGGGTGGACAGCACCGAGCCCATGAACCACAGGCTGAAGGCCAGGGTGCTCACCGCCAGGTAGAGGCCCCGGACCCGGAGGGCGGGCAGGCCCACCAGCACGGCGATCAGCGCGGTCACGGCGCCGGCGAACGGCATGAGGAGGATGAGCGGGACACTGGAGCCCAGGTGGGCGGCCATCAGCGCCCCGCAGGCCACCAGGCCGAACTGGCCCAGCGAGACCTGGCCGGCCCACCCGGTCAGCACCGTCAGCGAGAGGGCGATCACCGCGTAGATGCAGATCTGCGAGAGCAGGAAGGACCGCCCGGTGCTGATCACGAACGGTGCCAGGGCCACCACGACCACGGTGGCCGCCACGCCGGTGGTACCGACCCATCGCCGCAGCGGGCCGTCCTGGGCCCGCTGGTTCCGGGAGCTCTCCAACCAGGTCGAGCGGTCCTCGCGGCGGGAGCCGGTGGGCAGGGCGGCGATGCGGACCAGCAGCACGACCAGCACCATGGCGAACAGCACCAGGTCCACCTGGGCCGTGCTGGACAGGTTCCACACCAGGACCTCCTGGATCACCCCCACCCCGATGGCGGCGATGAACGCCACCGTCAGGTTGACCATGGCCCCGACCATGGCCGCGGTGAGCGCCAGCAGCAGCAGCTCGGGGCTGAGCACCTCGGTGAGCGACGACGTCTGGCCCGGCGCGGCCAGGATGGCGGCGAAGGCCGACAGCACGCCGGCCAGGGTCCAGGTCACCGTGGAGGTCCGTCGCACCCACACCCCGGACAGACGGGCCGAATCGGCGTTCTCGGCCATGGCCCGCATGGCCAGTCCCCAGGGCGACCACTTGACGAAGCCGGCCAGGGCCATGGCCACGATGGGGGCCACGACCAGGGTGGCCACCTGGCCCGGGGTGAACAGGTAGGTCCCGATGTGGAAGGAGATGTCGACGGGGACCGGGAACGGCTTGAAGAGGTTCTTCGGCCGGATGAAGGGCAGGGCGGTGAAGACGAACAGCACCTGGGAGAGGCCGATGGTGGCCACCATCACCAGGACCCGCGGTCGGTTGAACAGCCGCCGCAGCAGCAGCTCGCAGAGGGCCCCCACCACCGCGGCCAGGACCAGGGCGAGCACCAGGGCGAACCAGTAGTTGAAGCCGAAGTCGTAGAAGCACTTGACCAGGAACACCGCCGCCACCACGCCCAGCTGGCCCTGGGCGAAGTTGAGTACCCGGTTGGTCCGGTAGATGAGGACGAGGCCCATGGCCAGCAGTCCGTACCCGAGGCCGGTGATGACTCCCTGGACCAGGACGAAGCTGGGGATCGACACCGGGACCGCTAGCCCAGTCCGTCCACGGCCGCTCCCAGGAAGACCGGTCGCAGCAGGTCGGTGCGCTCCAGCAGGTCGACGGTCGGCCCGTCGAACCGGACCTCCCCGCGCTCGAAGAAGAAGGCCCGCTCGGCCAAGCTCATGGCCCGGTTGACGCTCTGCTCCACCAGCACCACGGTCGTCCCTTGGCGGTTGACCTCACGGACGATGGCCATCAGCCGGTCCACGGCCAGGGGGGCCAGGCCCAGGGCCAGCTCGTCGATCATCAGCAGCTTCGGTGCGGTCATCATGACCCGGGCCAGGGCCAGCATCTGCTGCTCCCCGCCGGACAGGGTGCCGGCTGGCTGGTGCATGCGGGGGGCCAGCTCGGGGAAGCGGTCCACCGCTTCGTCGATGGCGCTGCGGGCCCGTCGCCCCTGGCCCCGGAGCGAGTGGGCACCGACGGCCAGGTTGTCGCGCACGGTCAGCCCGGTGAAGGTCATCTTGCCCCCCACCAGGAGGGCCACGTCCCGTTGGATGATCTGCTCGGGCTCGAGGTAGGTGCAGTTGGTCCCGAAGATACGGATGACCCCGCGGTGGGGATGGTCGAGGCCGGCCACCGCCCGCAGCAGGGTGGACTTGCCGGCACCGTTGGTGCCCAGCAGGGCCACGATCTCGCCCTTGGGGCACCTCGAGGTTGACATCGAACAGGACCTGGTTGGTGCCGTAGTAGAAGTCGAGGTTGTGGATCTGGAGGGCGGGGACCTCGCCCCCGGCCTGCCGGCGGGCGCCCTCGGCGTGGCGCTCCAGCACGTCCTCGATGACCAGGGTGATGTCGCGCCGGACGTAACGGGAGCCGACGAGCAACATGATCCCCCCGATGGCACAGACCGGACCGATCAGGGTGAGGGCCGCCGTCGGTCCGTTCCGGTAACCGACGGCGTCGCTCACCGCCCCGAGGAGGACGCCGCCGGCGAACCCCCCGAAGACCAGGGAGTACACCCCGAACATGGCGAAGCAGATGGTGCGCATCTCCGCCGGGGCCGTGGCCGCCAGCGTCAGGAAGATGCAGATGGCCAGCGGCGAGACGGCGGCGTTGGCCAGGAACTGCAGGGTCACCACCATCCACAGCTCGGGCATGTACAGCGAGGCCACGTACAGGCCCCCGTAGGCGGCGATGCAGATCCCGGCGATGACCAGGGGACGCTGGGGGGCCCGACGGAAGTACCGGTCGCCGAGGACATAGGCCAAGGGGAGGCCGAGGAAGGCGGCCAGTCCGATGATCGAGTAGACCTCGCTCCGCTGGGCGGTGTCCAGTCCCCACACCCGCACGAAGTACAGGTTCCCGAACAGGGGGGCCGCCGTCCCGGCGAAACCCAGGATGGCCACGGCCACCAGCTCGTAGTAGATGGAGCGGATCCTGAGCAGCCGGGTGATGGCCGAGCCCAGCAGGACCCGGGGGGCGTCGCTCTGCTGGGAGTGCAGGTCCATGCCCGAGGCCTTCAGGATGTGGCTGGACTCGTTCTGACCCTTGTCCGGCTCGTGCAGGGTGAACAGCGACAGCCCGATGGGGATCCCCACCAGGGCGATCAGCATCCCCCACCGCCAGTTGTGCCCGATCGTCACCACCAGTCCGAAGATGAGGATGCCCACGGTCTGAGAGAGCGGATCGGAGAGGTTGTGCCAACTGAACACCCGCCCCCGGCCCTCGGTGGGATAGGCGTCGGAGAGATAGGAGTTGTGGACGGTGTTGTTGACCCCGGACCCGATCGAGGCGATGAGGTAGAGGAAGGTGAAGACCCAGACGTTGGGGGACAGGGCCATCAGCGGGGTGAACACGGAGAAGATGATGAGCGCCACCCCGGCCACCACCTTGCGGCTCCCCCGGTCGGCCCACAGGGCCAGGGGCACCGCCCACAACAGCTGGGCCACCGATCCGACGAAGGTCACCGCTCCGAGGGCGGCGTCGTGGATGTGGAAGGAGTGCTCGAGGTTGGTGCCGATGAGCGCGATGCCGTTCCCGACGGTGCCGGGCACCAGTGCGGCCAGGGTCAGCAGCACCAGGGGGGCGTAGCCGTACCGGTTGAGGATGCCCGATGAGGGGCGGCGGCTTGCCCTCCCCCGTGCCGGGCATGGTGGCCAGGTCGGCGACCGCCTCGGGATTGCTGCTCTTGGCGACGACCTCTTTGAGGAGTTCGTCGGGTACCGCGAAGTCGAACACCACCTGGTCGGCCATTGAGGAGTCACCCTATCCCTGGGCGGTTGGCCGGACACGGGCGCCGCGGGTCTGGCCACGGCCCAGGCCCGCTGGCCGCCGACCCCGATCAGGGTCGGGCCGGCGTGGCCACGGTGAGTGGTCCCTGGGGCAGCACGCACAACCGGGCCGGTCGACCGAGGGCCCGGGACCGGGCGGCCAGCGCATCGGCCACGGCCGTGGCCGGGTCGGGCACCGGCACCATCCTGGAGGTACGCACCGAGCCGTCGCTGAGGCCGTCGGAGTACAGCCACACCTCGGCCCGACCCGAGCACCCTGCCCAGCACCTGCGACTGCCATCCGTCCACCTGCGCGGGCCCGCCCGGCCGGGCCAGCTCCTCGATCCCGGAGGCCGAGCCCAGGATCCGGGCGAAGGCTCCGTCGTCGGGCACCCCGTCGACGCACGCCGACGCCATGACGATGATCCCGCCGTCGGCCACCACCCGCTCCGCGGCGGCCAGCCCTTTGACCGACTGGTAGAGGTTGCGGTCGAGCGGATGGCCGCCATTGGTGGTCAGGACGACGTCGAAGCGTCCGGGCACGGTGCAGGTGACCGACCGGGCGGCGGCCTCGATCGCCGCCCGGTGCCCGTCGGGCAGGCTCCCGGCGAACACCCCGGTCAGTCGGCGGCGGTCGTCGATGGTCACGTCCACCGACAGGTCCGGCGGGCACAGACCGGTGGCGGCTCGGACGAACTCGTGCACCGGGTTCCCGTCGGTGGCCAGCCAGGTCGACCCGGGGTCGGCGATGCGGGCGGGGCTGTGGGCCTCCAAGATGGTGGAGGTGGCGGCCAGGCCCGGACAGGTTCCCTTGGGGCCACCGCTCCAGCCGGCGAAGAAGTGGGGTTCGACGAAGCCCGTCACGATCCTGCGATCGGCGGCCACGTACCGACGATCGAGGAGGACCGGGACCCCGTCCACCGCGCCCACCTCGACGTGGTCGTCGTCATCGGACCGGTGCTGGTGGATCCGGTACCGCTCGACGACCGCCGGCCCCACCAGCTCGGCCAACTCGTCGTCCGTGGCCCGGCGGTGGGTGCCGGTGGCGCACAGCAACTCCACCCGGTCGGGACCGGCCCCGGCCCGGGCCAGCTCGTCGAGGAGGGGCGGCAGCACCGTGGTGTTGGGCATCGGTCGGGTGAGGTCGGGGAAGACCACGACCACCCGGTGGTCGGCGCCGATCAGCGCTCCGAGGGGCGGACCGGCCAGCGGGGCCCGGAGGGCGAGGCGCACGGCCCCGTCCTCATCGTCCAGCGGGGTCGACCCCTTCGGATCCACCACCACGGCGTCGCCGGGCAGTTCGACGGACAGCCCGCCGATGCCGTAGGCCAGGGTCACCCGCACGACGCGTCCCCCGGCCCGGGCCCCGGCCAGTCGGGTCCGAGGGAGGCAGCGACCACCCGGTCGGACCGCTCCCGCAGGTCCCGGTAGGTCTGCACCGTCCCGGGTGGCGGTTCGATCCGACGGTCGACCGGGTCGAGTCGATCGAGATCGCACACCATCCCGACGGCCCGGGCGGCCAGCAGGGCGGCCCCGGTCGACGCCGCCTGACCGGAACGCGCGGGTCCGGGCGGGCAGCCCGAGCACCCCGGTCACCACCTCGGCCCACACGGCGACGCCGGCCCCGGCCCCGCCGAGCGCCAGTCCCGACGGCGGCACCCCCCCGGGCACCCGGCGGCCGATGGCCTCCAGGCAGCGCTGCACCTCCCAGGCCACGGCCTCGTAGGCCGCCCGGGCCAGGTCGCCCGGGCCGTGTGACGAGTGCAGGCCCACGAAGCCGACGGTGGCATCCTCCCGCCACCAGGGGGCACGGGCCCCCTCCAGCCACGGCGTCGCCACCACCCCGCGGGCACCGGGCGGGCACGCCGCGGCCCACCCGGCCAGGGTCCCCACCGGCTCCCCGGTCAGACGTCCGATCCAGGCCAGCAGGGAACCGGCCGCCGACAGCCCTCCCTCGAGGAGCCATCCCCCGGTGGCTCCCCGGGACAGGACGACCCCGGCCGGGGCCTGGGGCGGCGCCACCTCGAGGGGGACCGACACGTTGGCCGTGGTGCCCCAACTGACCATGGGACAGGCCTCGGTGGCCCCCGAGCCCACGACCTCGCAGGCCCGGTCACCGGCCCCGATGACCACCGGCGTGCCGGCCCTCAGGCCCAGGGGGTCGGCCGCCGGGGCCAGGAGGGGACCGGTCGGACGGTCGGCCGGGACCACGGGTGCCAGCAGGTGGGCCGACGATCCGACCAGCTCGTCGTCCACGCCGCCGTCGAGGTCGTAGAGGCCGCTGCGGGACGCCATGGTGGGGTCCGTGGCCACCACGCCGGTCAGCCACCACACCACCAGGTCCCGGGGAGCCAGGACCCAGGCGCTGGCCGCCAGGCGCTCGGGCTGGTGGGCCCGCAGCCACGCCAGTTTGGCCGCCGTCGAGGCGGCGTCGAGGGGGATCCCGTGGGCGGCCGGGGCCGGTCCCGCCACACCGGGCCGCTCCGCCATCCGCCGGGCCTCGGCGCCGGCCCGGCGGTCCGACCACACGATGGCCGGGCCCAGCGACCGCCCGGCCCCGTCGACCAAGGCCATGGTCTGGCGGGCGCCGGTGCACCCCACCACGTCCACGGCGGCGAACGCCTCGGGAGCCCGGGTCCGGACCGCTTGGCAGGCCGCCACGAGGGACGTCCACCAGGCGTCGGGGTCCTGCTCGGACCGTCCCGGCCCGGGATGGTCGGTGGCGACCGGGTACCCGGCCCAGGCCGTGAGGCCGGCCTGTCCGGCCGGGGCGTCCGGATCCCAGAGGGCCACCTTGGTGCCGCTCGAGCCGAGATCGAGGGTGAGGATCACCCGCCGTGCACGACGGCCGCCAGCCGGCGGGCGGCCTCCGACGGTGACGGCTCCTCGAGGATGGCCCGGCCCAGGGCCAGGCCCGCCCCTCCCCCGGCCATGACGTCGCCGGCCTCCTCCAGGATCGATTCGGCATCCCCGCGGTGGGGCCCCCCGAGGAACAGCACCGGCACCCCCACGCTGGCCACCACGCGGCCCACGGCCTCGACCCGGGGCTCCCCCGGCGTCACCTCCGGGACCGGGACCTTGAGGAGCGGCGCACCCAGGTCGTGGGCGATGACCGTGGCCCGGACCACGTCGTCCGTCTCCCGGGACATGGCCCCGTGCCGCCAGACCACGGGCTCGATCAAGGCCTCGAGACGGCACGCCCGCGCCTCCTCGAGCACCTGGCCGAGCAGGGCCAGCCCGGCGGCGCCGTCCGGGTCGGCGTAGTCGATGCGCGTCATGAGCTTGACCCCGGTCCACCCGTCGGCGGCCGCCCGGGCCACCGTGGCCACCAGCCGGTCGTCCAGCTCGAAGGCGGCACCGGCCAGTCCGGTCCGGTTGATGGAGAGGTAGGTGCGCTGCCCGGGTCGGAGCGCGCCGGAGCGGGACAGGTCTTCCATCGGCTGCGCCGTGGCCAGGATCCCGTCGCAGTGCGGCAGGGCCGCACTGGCGGCGGCCAGGTAGTCCGAGTACCGCTCGATGGTCATCACACCCCGGGCGCGATGGTCGGCCGCCAGCACCAGGGCCGGCGTCGGGAGGGACGAGCCCACCCCGCTCACACCAGCCCCGACCGGGCAAAGACCACCTTGGCCACGGCCGAGAAGTCCTCGCGGCCGTAGCCGGCCTCCTGAGCCGCGCCCAGCGCCTCCCGAGTGACCTCGGTGGTGGCCAGGGGGACGCCGGCGGCCTCGGCATAGTGCAGGGCCAGGTCGAGGTCCTTGGCCATGAGATCGGTCATGAAGCCGGGCTTCCACCCGTTGGTGGCGGGGCTGTCCGGCACCACGCCGGCCACCGGGAGCCGGGTCCGGACGGCTACACAGTCCCCGGTGCTGTGCACCAGCACCTCGTGGAGCTTGGCCATGTCGACCCCAGACGTCATGGCCAGGGCCGAGGCCTCGGCCGTGGCCACCATCTGGGCGGCGTAGATCAGGTTGTTGCACAACTTGACCACCTGGCCCATGCCCGGGCCCCCGACATGCACGATCAGCCCGGCGAAGGGGTCGAGCGCCGGTCGCACCGCCTCGAGCGTCGACGCCGCCCCGCCGACCATCAAGGTCAGCGTCCCCCCCTCGGCCCCGGCGGTCCCCCCGGACAGGGGGGCGTCGAGGAAGCCCGCGCCGGTGGCGGCCACCCGCTGGTGCTGGACCCGGGAGACCTCAGGATCGATGGTGGAGCAGTCGACCACGACCTTCCCGGGTCCGAGGACGGGCAGCATGGCCTCCACCACCTCGGCCACCTGCGGCGAGCTGGGGACGCAGAGGATGACCACGTCGCTGGCCGCGGCCACCCGGGCCGGATCGACTCCGTCGATGGCCCCGAGGGCCACGGCCCGGTCCACCGGCCCTGGGCTCCGTGACGACACCGTCACCCGGTGGCCGGCCTCCACCAGGTGCCGGGTCATGGGCAGGCCCATGGCCCCGAGTCCGACGAAGCCGAGCTGCATGGCTGTCCTCCTCATGGTGGCCCTATCGGGCGAAGTTCGGGAGCCACGCCGCCGTGGCCGACAGGAGCTCGGCCACCATGGCCTCGGTCTGATGGAGGTCGCCCCGGCCGGCGAGGGGGTCGAGGAAGAAGGCCGCCTCGGCCAACCCACGGTCGCCCTCGAGGGCGGCTCGCACCGTGAGCTCGGCCACGGACACGTGCCGGCGCACCAGCTCGTCGTACGGCGGAGGGAGCGGGGCCACGTCGCGCCCTCGGATTCCGGTGTCGTCGATCACGCAGATCGACTCCACCACCACGTCGTCGGCCACGTCCGGCACCTGGCCGGCATTGGGGATGTTGGCCGGGAGCTCGCGCCGCTCGCCGGTCACCAGCGAGTCGATGACCAGGGCCGGCAGCTCACCGGAGGCCCAGGTCTGGAGGGTCTTGGATCCGTCCAGCCAGGCGTCGACGTCGGCGATGTAGCCCGCCTGATGCTCCTGGCGGGTGGCGATCGACGTGAGCTCGAGATTGAAGTCGGCCCCCCAGTGGGACGACTCGGTCAGGACCCACGGCAGGAACTCGGCGATGTGGCGGTCGCCTGCGGCCGGGAAGGCTCCCCACTTGTCCAGCAGGGTGAGCTTGAGGGCGTGCCGCTGGACGAAGTCGAGCCGGGAGAAGGAGTCGGCTTCCGGCCGGCCCGGATGCGGGGCCAGCGCCGCCAGCCCCCCGGCCTCCTCCACCATGTCGGCCAGGATGGCGAAGCCGTCCCGGCCGTCGACGTCGAGTGCCGTCACCACCGGAAAGTGGTTCACCCCGGCCACGGTGGGACGCACCGACTCCATGGGTCGGCCGAGGGCGATGGCCAGGTCCATCGACCAGTTCCCGACCTCGTGGCACAGGCCGACCGTGCGCACCGCCGTCTGCCGGCACACCGCCCGGGTCAGGCAGGTCATGGGGTTGGTGATGTTGAGCAGCCAGGCGTCCGGGCACACCTTGCCCATGTCCTCGGCCACCCCCACCAGCACCGGGATGTTCCGCAGGGCCCGGCTGATACCGCCCGGCCCCACCGTGTCCCCCACCGACTGACGGACGCCGTACCTCGCCGGCACGTCGAGGTCGAAGGCCATGGAGTCGAACCCACCGGTGGAGATGGTGACGATCACGAAATCGGCGCCCTCCAGCGCCGCTCGCTGGTCGGTGCTCACCGAGAAGCTGGCTCCCGCTCCGATGGCCTGGTCGAGCTGACCGGCCAGCGCCTTCATCTTCTCCAGGGGGGCGGGGTCGATGTCCTCCAGGACGTAGTGGGCGCCGTGGAGCGACTCGGTGCCCAGCAGGTCGGCCAGCAGCTCGGGCGTCCACTGGTAGCTGCCGCCACCGACGATGGTGATCTGCATGTCGATCGGTCCCCCTGGCCGGCCCTGAGGTGGCGACGGCCCACGCCGGACACTCTACCCAGGCCACCTGCGGTGCGACGAGAGCCGCCCGGCGCTCGGCCGGGCAGGGTCGTCTCCACCCGCGTGCCCCGCGGTGGGTCCCTCGGCGTCGGTCGGCGGCCGACGGAAGCCGCCGACCTCACCGGCCGGGCCGGCTCACCCCGGTGGCACCTGCCAGTGCACCAGGTCGCGGCTGCGGGCGATCCCGATCGCCGCGTGCCCCCAGCCGCCGAACTGGGTGAGCTCGGTGCTCCCGGCGTACAGCAGGTAGACCTCGTGACCGCCCGACGCGCCGGTCACGCACAGATAGGCCGAGTTGGCATGCTCGAACCCGAGGCTCGACAGCCCGGGCCCGGTGTCGAAGGCCTGCCCGGGGATGTCCAATGGGTAGCCGTCACTCCAGTGCAGCCACCCCTCGGCGCGGTCGGGTCGGCCGGCCAGGGTGAACAGCCAGGGTTGGTCGAGGTTGTCGGACGTGGCCAGAAGTCGCCACCGGCCCGACACCCGGACGAACTCGTAGTTCTCGACGGTGCCGCCGTTGACGGTGATGGCCGGACGTCCGACCAGCACCCACGGGCCCCGCAGTTGGCCCGAGACCGAACGGGCCATCTCGAACACGTCCGGCTGGGTGGGCGAGGAGAACTTGAACCCCACCAGGAGCTGGCTCCCGGTGAAGACCAGGGCACCGTCGATCATCCGGTCGCCTGGTGCGGGGGCCAGGTTCTGGGCCAGCGGTGCGGGCGGTGACCAGTGACGGAGGTCGGAGGAGGTCCGGTAGAACAGTCGGGACTGGCGGTCCGACGGCGGGGACGCCCCGGGGTCGGACTGGTAGGTCACCACGAACCGCCCCGACCGGGCGCGGACCAGATCCGGAGAGGCCACCCCGAGGACGCCCCGCTGGGCCGGCCACGGTGAGACGGCCGACCAGTGGTCCAGATCCGCGCTGGATGCGCCGGCGACATCCCACCGAACGCCGCCGGCCCGGGAGGGGTCGTCGGTCACGTAGCTGAACAGCAGGTGCCAGCGGCCGTCCGACCACACCAGCGCCTGGTCCTTCACCCCGCCGGCCGGTTCGGAGAGGATCGGGTTGCGGAGTGCGGACCACGCCACCGCGGGACGGGACGACCCGTTGACGATGCACGCGTGATCGGCCCCGGCCGACAGCTGCCGGGCGGTGATCGGACCGGCCGGTGACGCACCGGCTGGTACCGACGGCGGGACGAGGCCGACGAGCGCCACGGCCAGCAGGGCGACGGCGGCCAGGGCCGGGCCGGGCCTCGTGCACCGCCCGGTCCGGTGCCGCCCCGTGCCGCTGGCCCCGGCACCGCCGACCGAGCTCACGGCGGGGCGGCGCTCAGGATCCGGTAGGAGCCGGCCTCCAGCTCGAGACGGGCGGTACCGCCGCCCGCCCCGACCAGATGGACTCCCGCCACCCCCCCGATGGGCCGCCCGCCCTCGGTGATGCCCGCCGCGTGCCCGCCAGCCGTGGTCGGCACGGTGAGGGCGGCGTGGCTGTTCGGGGGCACCAGGACATCCACCGAGAACCGCGGATCGGCCGGGGTCGGACGCCGCCAGGCCACCGAGACGGGCCCTCGGGGCGTGGGGACCGAGCCCAGGGCCCAGTCCAGCCCGTGGGCCGGGGGGGCCACCTCGAAGGTGGAGAACCCCGGCCCGGTGGGCCGCACCCCCAAGAGCGACCGCTGGATCTCGGGGACCATGGTGGCTCCCCATCCATGCGACATGCTGTCCCCGATGACGTCGGATGGGTTCCACACCTCCCAGGTGAACGTGGCCCCCCGGGCCAGGATGTTCGCCCAGCCGGGACCGGTGGCATCCACCAGGAGGGCCACCAGGTCGGGGTAGCGGCCGGCCAGGGCCAGGGTCCGCAGGACCTCGCCGGCGTTCTGGGGTGTGGCCTGCATGCCGAGGCTGCTCACCAGGCGGCCCACGGCCGCCAAGGGCCGAAGCCGGTACCACACCGTACGCCGCGGCACAGGCGTTGGCGGTCTGGGAGGCGGTCGCCGTGGGCGTGCCGTCAGCCTGGAGACCGTCGACGTAGGTGCCGTCGGGACGGGTCAGCCGGCGGTTCACCGCCGCGGTCAGGGCCGCCTGCCGCCGCCGCTGGACGGCGATCTCCCCGGCCGGACGACCGAGGACGTGACCCAGCGCCGCGGCCCGCCGGAACACGTTCACCCCCAGCACGTTCAGTCGGGTGACGACCGGGGTGTCGTAGTACACGTTGGTGGAGGGCAACGACGTCACCAGTCCGGTGTCGGCGGCGACGGCCCGCTGCACGTAGTGGGCGATGTTCTGCACCACCCCGTAGACCGACTCGACCAGGGCCCGGTCACCGCTGTGCATCCAGTACTGCCATACCCACTCGACGTAGGCCTCCGTCGACTCGTTGATGTCGAGGGCGCCCAGACCGGTCGGGTAGATCTTGTTGACCGCCCCGTTGGGCCAGTACCGCTTCTGGGACTGGCCGAACTCCATCAGGGACTTGCGGGTGAGGTTCTGCTCCCCGAACGCCGCCATCGCCGTCCGGGACTCGTTGAAGCCGTCGAACAGCCAGGATCCCTTCTCCCGGGTGGGGGTGTCGATGTACTGCTCCTGGGCGGTGTAGAGGGCCGAGTGGGCGCCCAGTTGGAACTCGGCGTCGATGATGGCCTCGGACGACGAGAAGGAGGCCGGGGCCTGCGTCGGGCATGGCCGTGTGGCGGGCCAGTGCCACCACGTCCCCGGGCTGCAGGTCCTCCCCCGGGTCGTCGATCTGGAAGTAGCGGAAGCCCAGGTAGTCGAAGGGATGGAACTGCTCCTCCCCACCTCGCTGGACGTAGGTGTAGCTCATGTCGGTGTGCTGGGTGCCGTGCATCGTCGAGACCTGACCCGGAACACCGTCGAACGGTTGCCCCGCCACCGGCTGGTCCAGCAGGAATCCGGCCCGCATGGTCACCAGGCGGCCGGCCACGCCGCGGTGGAACCGGACCGTGGGCACGGCGGCGTAGACCTTCCCGAAGTCGGCCACCAGGGCCCCCGACGACAGGGTGGTGAGGGAGACCGCCGGCACCGGCTCCTCGACGATGCGGGTCCGCACCGGGACCAGGTGGGTCCAGGGCGCGGTGGGCGCACGGCCCAGCACCACGGCCGGGGCCCAGCCGCTGTCGTCGAAGCCCGGCCGGTCCCAGCCGACCGGTTGGGCCGGACCGTCGATGTTCTCCGTGAAGTCGACCAGGTCGCCCTCGAGGTCCCGCTGGGTACCCGGGAGCCAGGCCCCCTTGGCCACCCGCCACGACCCGTCGGTGACCACCCGCTCGGGGCGCCCGTGCCGGCGGTGGACGACGATCTCGGCCACGACCCCGGGCGCCGCCGGCCGGATGGCCCTTGGTCGGGCCCTGCCAGTTGGACAGGATGCCCACGGCGTTGGCCGAACCGGGACGGAGCAGCTCGGGTGAGGTCGAGCGCCTCGTAGTACATGGAGTCCGGGTAGCTGTAGGCCTGGCCCTTCCCGACCCGCTCGCCGTTGACGTACAGCTCGTACTGCTGGTCGCCCGAGACATAGGCGCGGGCCCGGTCGATGGTCCCCGCCCCGAGCAGGAACTCGCGACGGGCGTACGTGTACTGGTCGGGCTCCCCGGTCTCGCTCTCGACACGACGGATCCAGGAGGCCGTCCACCCCTCGGCGGCCAGCCCCGTCTCGAAGGTGGCGACCGCCGAGTTGGGACCGGCCCGGCCGGAGGCGTCCCAGGTCTGCACGGTCCAGCGGTAGGCGGAATCCGGAGCCAGTGGCGACCCGGCATAGGGTACGGAGGCCTGGTCGGACGAGACCACCTTGCCGCTGTCCCAGACCACCGGCGCCGGACCGGGGCCGACCACCGGGCCCGACACCACGACCCGGTAGGCCTGCTGGCGGGCCCCGCGCCGCGGATCCCGGAGCTGCCAGGACAAGAACACGTCGTCCACGCCGAGCCCGAGCGGCGCGGCCAGTCCGGCCGTCCGCAGCGCATCGGGGGCTCGGGGCTGGTCGGTCCCGCCATTCGTCGAACCGGCGGGCAGGACGTCCGACGCCGGCTGGGCCGCGGCCGGCCCGCCCGACCGGGCGCCCGGCGACACCAGAGGGGCCAACGCCGCGCCGGCTGCACCGAGCAGTCCCCCACCGAGCAGTTGTCGGCGGTGCAGCCTCCAGCCCTGTGACGGGCGGTCGTCCGCCCCCTCAACCATGCCGGCCACAGTAATTGGTGATGGCCCGGACGGCCGGGCGGGTCGCCGCGGCCGGGCGGGCCCGCGGGACCGTCCCCTCCGGGCCGTCGTCGCCGGCGGGGACCCGACAGTAGGCTGCGGCCGTGGTCGCCTCCGAGTTGATCTACGTGACCCAGGTGGCGCCCTACCGGGACGGGCCGGCCGGGGCCCATGGCGTTCTGGACCAGTCGGCCACGGCCATGGCCGAACTGGCCGAACTGGCCGGGCTGGGCTACCGGCGGGTAGCCGACGTCCGCAGCCTCGATCCGGCCGACGTGGCCGCCGGCGGGGTGGTGGCCCTGTTCACCATCGGGGAGACGCCCTGGACCCCGGCGCAGCGTGCCGCGCTCCTCGGTGCCGTCCGCTCCGGTCGCACCTCGATCCTGGCCGTCCACTCGGCCACCGATGCCTGCTACGGATGGGACGAGTACCGGCTCCTGGTCGGGGCACGCTTCGACGGCCACCCGTGGACCCAGGAGTGCACGCTCGACGTGATGGACATGACCCATCCGGCCGTCTCCCACCTCGGCGCCACCTGGCGGTGGTACGACGAGGTCTACACCTTCTCGGACCTGCGCCCCGACGCCACCGTGCTGCTGCGGGCCCGGTCCGACGAGCTGACCTCGGCGGACTCCCCGGCCGGGGCTGCCGCCGCGCCGCCCGCCTTCGGCTACCCCCTGTCGTGGTGCTTCACCGAGGGCGACGGCCGTGTCCTCTCGACCTCGCTCGGCCATTTTCCCCACGCCTGGGAGAGCCCCGACTACCTCCGGCACCTCCGCGGCGGACTCGACTGGCTCACCGCCTGACCGGCTCGACCGTGGGCCCACCCGTCTCCGCCCGCCGGATGGTCGATCCCGGCTAGCCCGGGGACCGGACGACCACCACGGCCTCCCAACCCCGGAGATGGACGGCGCCGACCACCGACGCCCCGTCCCGAGCGCGGTCGGTCCCGATCCGCACCCGACCGGTGACGCCGTCGACGACACCGGTGCCGTCGGTCATGTTGACCGCCACGACGACGTCCTCGCCCCGGCTCCACGCCCAGGTGCCCGGCGCCGTGGCCAGTGTCCGGTAGGCACCGAACCGCAGCGCGTCGGTGTCCCGCCGCAGGGCGATCAGGTCCCGGGCCAGGTGGAGCATCGAACTCGGATCGGCTCGTTGGTCCTCGACGTTGGTGGCAGCCAGGTCCCCGAACGGCAGCCATGGTCGGACGTCGGTCTCGGTGAACCCGCCACCGGGGGTGTCCCGCCAGGGCATCGGGGTCCGCATGCCGTCCCGGCCGGCGTAGTGCGGCCAGTACCGGATGCCCAGGGGGTCGCGCAGGTCCGCTTCGGCCACCACGACGTCGCCCAGTCCGATCTCGTCACCCTGGTACAGGACCGGGGTGCCACGGAGGCACAGCAGCAGGAGCAGGGCCACCCTGGCCCGGTCCGGGTCGCCGCCCGCCCACCTCGTGGCGAAACGGGACATGTCGTGGTTGGAGCCGGTCCACGCCGGCCAGGCCCCCGGCGGCAACGCCGCCTCGGTGGCCTCGACGATGGTCCGCATGGCCGCCTCGTCCAGCGGCGCGCTGATGAACGGGAAGTTGAAGGCCAGGTGCAGCTCGTCCCCCCCGTTGCCGTAGTAGGCAGCCAGGGACTCCACCGGCTCGACCGGCGTCTCGCCCACCAGCACGCCGTCGGGGTACCGGTCGGCCAGCTGCCGCCACCGCCGGATGACGTCGTGCACCTCCGGACGGTTGCCGTTGTAGACCGGCCGCTGGCCGAAGAGCTGCACGTCGGGGGGATCGCTGTCGGTGGCCGGGGGATTGTCCCGCAGGAGGGCGTCCTTGATGATGATGTTGCACACGTCGATGCGGAACCCGGCCACCCCCCGGTCCAGCCAGTAGGTGAGGATGTCGTCGAACTCCCGGCGGACCTCGTCGTCCCACCAGTTGAGATCGGGCTGCTCGTCGAGATGGTTGTGGAGGTAGTACTGACCGGTTCGGGGATCGAGGGTCCACGCCGACCCCCCGAAGCTCGACACCCAGTTGTTGGGGGCCGAACCATCGGCCTGGGGCTCGGACCAGACGTACCACGACCGGCGGGGCGCATCCGTCGCCGACCGCGACTCGACGAACCACGGGTGCCGGTCGCTGGTGTGGTTGGGGACCAGGTCCATCAAGACCCGGATGCCCCGGCTCCGAGCCTCGGCGATGAGCCGGTCCAGGTCCTCGGACGTACCCAGGTCGGGTTGGATGGCCCGGTAGTCGCTCACGTCGTAGCCCCAGTCGGCGTTGGGCGACACTGGTCACCGGGCTGAGCCAGATCCCGTCCACCCCCAGCCACTGCAGGTAGTCGAGGTGGTCGATGATGCCGCCCAGGTCACCGGTGCCGTCACCGTTGGAGTCGGCGAACGAGCGGGGGTAGATCTGATACAGGACACCGGCCCTCCACCACGGCCACCCCTCCTCGGAGGGCTCGGCGACGTCGTCCTCGGTCACGTCAGGCCGAGGCGGCGAGGCGCCAGGGGCTCATGTCCAGGTGGGGATAGCGGGCGCCCACCCCGGCCAGGGTCTCCGCGTTCCAGTAGGGATGGCCCGGCTCGGGGAACCCCAGGACGGTCAGCTGCCGGGGGCCGGCGTACGCCATGAACCGGTGCCAGGCCCTCCCCTCGGCCGCCTGCGGCCACGCCTGGTAGCCGAGCCAGTCCGTGCTCGCCGGCTTGAAGGCCACGTGGAGCAGGTAGCGGGCGGATCCCTCCTCGGTCAGCGAGGTACCCCGGTGGTAGACGTCGGGACGGTAGGCCAGCACCGAACCGGCCGGTCCGGAGGCCGGCTCCTCGGCGGCGTAGAGCGGGGCGTACTCGTCGAGGCTGAGGTAGACCCGCTCGACCGGGATGTCGCCGGTCAGTCGACGGGACACCACGCGGGTGGCCGCCCGCTCCGGGGTCACGTCGCTCAGGTAGATGAAGAGCTCGAGGTGCTGGAAGCCGAGGTCGGCGCGGGGTACCACCAGGGTGTGGTTGCCGTAGTCGACGTGGAGCAGTTGCTCGTAGTCGGGGTGGCCGTCGAAGTACTTGGCGCTGGCCAGGCCCTGGTAGAGCCGCACGTCTTGGGTGGACAACAGGTCCTGGGCGAGGTCGATCAGCGCGTCGTGCACGCACAGGCGGTTGAGGGCCATGCTCTCGAAGGGGAACACCGGCTTGGCCGCGTCCCATCGGACGTCGTACCCCGGTCCGTCGGGGGCGGTCCCACCGGTCGCCGTCCGTGCCGCGTGGACGACCTCGGCCGCCGGGAAGAGATCGGCCAGCGCCAGCTGGGCGGCGGCAATCTCGTCGGCGGGGAGGGCGTCCTCCAGCACACACCATCCGTCGATCTGCCACTGGCGGCGCTGTTCGGCGCCGACCACCAAGGGGGCCATCGGCCCTGTCTACCAGCGCGGGGCATGGCCGCGCCGCCCGTTGGCCGGTCACCGGTCGGGCGGATGAGCCGGTCAGCCGCTGGGCAGCGGCGAGAACGGCTGGACGTTCACCCAGCAGGTGAACTGCGGGATGTTGTTCTTCGGCATCTTGCACTGGGTCGACACCGGCGAGTTGATGTGCAGCCTCACCACCTGGTACTGGGTCGGCCCGTAGCGCTTGTTCGGCCCGTAGCTCAGGACCGGCGTGTTGGTGCCCGGGAAGTTCTTGACCTTGGACAGGGCGGTGACGAACGTACGCCGGTTGAGGTCGCGGCCGGCCGACCTCGCCGCGGTGGCGAACAGCCGGATGGCCTGGCACCAACCCTGGACGGGGCCCTGCTCCTCGATGAAGTCGGACTGGTTGCCCGGTGGTATCTGCGGGTAGGCCTTGTGCCAGACCGTCCAACAGGCGCGCACCCCGGTGTCGTAGCCGCCCTGGCTCTGCGGGCGGTCGTCGTCGACCCCACTGAGGGTCTCGGTCGTGACGCCCTCCTGGCCGTCGAGGGCCTTGGCATACGGGACGGGCAACAGCCCGAGGCCGCTCTCGATGCTCGACTCGTAGTCGCTGAGGAGGAGTCGGGGGAAGTACTGCTGATCGGTCTCCGCCTGCAGGACCGGGAAGAAGACATTGAACGGGATCAGGGGGATGATCGAGGTGACCCCGGCCGTCCGTAGCTGCTGGACGACCAGCGGGGCCTGGGCGTCGGTCGTGGCCGTGTCGGAGGGGTCCGAGGCGATGGTCTTGACCACCGGGGTGACGCCGGCCCGGCTCAGGTCGGGCAGGAGGTACTGCTTCAGGGCCAACTGGTCCGACGCCCGGTCACCGGCGATCACCCCCACCTGCTTCCCGGCCAGGAGATCCGAGCTGAGCCCCCAGTTCACCACGGCCTGGAGCACAACGGCCTGGTCCGGCCCGGTCCACCACAGGTACGGCGACCCCTTGGTGGTCCAATTGGTGACGGTGGTCCACTGGCCGATCATCGGCGTCTGGCCCTCCTGGGTGATGCACAGCTGGTTGTCCCCGGTCCAGTCCCCTACCCCGTCCAGCACGGCAAAGGCGGCCGGCGACCCTTCGGTCCAGGTCTTGCAGAGGGCCCGCATGGCGGTCTCGCTGGTCGGGTCGAAACTGGTCACGATGGGGTTGATCCTCCGACCGTTGATTCCCCCGGACCGGTTGATCTGCCGCACGAACAGCAGGATGGCCTTGGTCTGCTCCCCGAACTCGGCGTCCTGGGCGAATCCCTCCTTGCCGGCCAGCGAGCCGAGCGACACCACCGGGAACACCACATTGATGGCGTGCTCGGTCACACCCCGCGACGACGTGCTGGCCCGGCTCACCGAGGTGGGCCCGGAGCCCGAGCCACCCGAGGACTGGTCGGCCGACGCACCGGCGGTGGGCGCACTCGACGGCGCCGTGGCCACCCACACCCCGGTCCCGATGAGGACCGCCGCCACCATGACCAGGGTGCGGATCTGGGTGGAGCGGGGGCGCCGGACGAAGTGACCCCACGACCTGGTCGCGCCCCTCAGGGGATTCCAGCGGTTGCTCCCACCCATGATCACTGCTCCTTGTTCCGCCCGGAGCGTATCCCCGCCGCCGACCCGGCGGGTCACCGGCTCGGAATGTCGGAGAGCGACCTCGGTTGGTTAGGTTTGGTGGCGGACCCGAGGTCAACCCGGGGACCGCGGGTCGGGGGACCGCTCTCCTGCCCGTCGACGAGGCGTCGGGGAGGGCCCCGACCGAGGAGCGCCGGACATGAACGCACCACTCCACGATCGCACCGGCGACAGCCGCCGCGATCCGGGGTCGGGGCAAGCCGGCCCGGTGGTGGCCGCGCCGCCCTCGGCGGAGCCGGAGTCGAGCGCGGTGGCCGTCGAAGTGGCCGACCTCGTGAAGCGGTATCCCAAAGCACCGGTGGACTCCCTGGCCGGAGTGACCTTCCAGGTCCGGCGGGGGGAGGTCTTCGGCTTCCTCGGCCCCAACGGCGCCGGCAAGACCACCACGATCGGGATCCTGACCACCCGGATCCGACCCACCGGAGGCCGGGCCCTGGTGGCCGGCGTCGACGTGGTCGCCGATCCGGTGGGGGCACGGCGGCGGCTCGGCGTGGTACCCCAGATCAACAACCTGGACCGCTCGCTGTCGGTGCGGCAGAACCTGCTGTTCCACGCCAGCTACCACGGCGTCGGGAAGGCACAGCGGGAAGGGCGGGCCGATGCGCTGCTCGAGCAGTTCGGGCTCGCCGACCGGCAGGGAGGCCGGCCGGATGACTTCTCCGGAGGCCAGATCCAGCGGATGATGATCGCCCGGGCCCTCATGCACTCACCGGCCGTCCTGTTCCTGGACGAGCCGTCGACCGGGCTCGACCCCGCGGCCCGCCTGTTCCTCTGGGAACAAGTGGCCGAGCTCAAGGCCGGCGGGACCACCGTGGTGATCACCACCCATGACATGGACGAGGCCGCGGCCCTCAGCGACCGGGTGGCCATCATCGACCACGGCACCCTGCTGGCCCTGGACACGCCAGGAGCCATGGTGAAAGGCATGACCGGCGAGCGGACCCTGGACTGTGCGATCGAACCCGGACCCGGCGCCGACGCGACCGCCATCGGCGCCCGGCTCGGAGCGCTCCCCGGCGTGAGCCAGTGCGACCTGCTGGACGATCCATCGTCCGCGGGATGGCGGTTCCGGATCTACGTCGAGGGTGAGGCGGCGGCCTTCGTGGCCCCGGTGGCCCAGGCCATCAGCTCCTCCGGGGCCAAGCTCACCGACGCCAGGCTCGGGGAGCCGAACCTCGAGGACGTCTTCATCCACCTCACCGGGAGGTCGCTGCGATGACCGCCACCCCGTCCACGGTGCCGGTCGGACCGGCGGCCGAGCTCGGACCGGCGGCCGAGCTCCCGCGGTGGGGCCCGTGGATGACGGCGCTGGCCATCCTCCGGCGGGACCTGTTCGTCACCGGTCGGGAGTTCCCGGTCTTCCTGGCCCAGGTCATCCTGCAGCCCCTCTTCCTGCTCTTCGTGTTCGGCAAGGTCCTCACCGAGCTGGGCTATGCCCGTCCCGGGTACGAGCAGGTCCTCTTTCCGGGGCTGGTGGCCCTGGCCGCAGTGCTGACCGGCCTCCAGAGCACCGCCCTCCCCCTGGTGATCGAGTTCTCCTACAGCAACGAGATCGAGGACCGCCTCCTCGCCCCCCTCCCCACCGGTGCGGTCGCCGTCGAGAAGGTGGTGTTCGCGGCCATGCGGGCCTGCGTGGCCGCCGCCGTCATGTTCCCGGTCGGGGTGTGGATACTCGGGTCGATCCCGTGGCAGGCCTCCACGGCGCCGGCCGTAGTGGTCATGATCATCTTGGGCTCGCTCATCGGCGCGGCCATGGGTCTCATCCTGGGTACCTACGTGCCCCCCAACCGGATCAGTGTGACCCTGACGCTGGTCATCACCCCGCTCATCTTCACCGGCTCCAGCCAGTACCCGTGGCCCTCCCTCGGGCACATCCGTTGGTTCCAGGTGCTGTCGGCCCTCAATCCCATGACCTACGTGAGCGAGGGACTCCGGGGATTGATGGCCCCCGGGGTGCCCCACCTCCAGACCTGGATCTGCTTCACGGTGGCCGTGGGCTCGCTGGTCGCCTTGATGGGGGTCGGGATGATCGGCTTCAACCGGCGGGCCCTCGGGTAGGCACTCGGTCCCCGACCCGGCCGGGTGGGCCCTCGTGTGGCCCGCCTCGTCGGGGCCGGCATCGACGCCCTCGGCTTCGTTACGCTGCGCCCCATGGAGAAGGAACTCTGGGGACTGCTCGATCCGTCGATCCTGAGGAGCGTCGTGGTGGTGTCCCCCCACTTCGACGATGCCGCCTTGGGCGCCTCCCATCTCCTGACCACCTATCCGGGCAGCACCGTCATCACCGTCCTGGCCGGCCGGCCCCCCGCCTACCCCGACGAGGTGACCGACTGGGACGCGGCCGGTGGGTTCGCCACCGGTGACGACGTGGTCGGGGCCCGCCAGGCCGAGGACCGGGCGGCCATGGCCTCGTTGGAGGCCCGGCCGGTGTGGCTGGACTTCCCCGACCACCAGTACCTGGACCCACCGGACCGGCCCATCCCACCCGACGTGGCCCCGGCGCTCCAGGCGGCCATCGTGGCCGTGGGGCCGAGTGCGGTCTTCCTGCCCATGGGCCTGGCCAACCCCGACCACGTGCTGACCCACGATGCCGGCCTGTTGGTACGGGAGGCCATGGCCGCCGGACAGCACGCCGGCGGGAAGGGGGGTGGCGAGGAGCCGGCCTGGTTCTGCTACGAGGACGCCGGCTACAAACACCTGCCGGGCATGCTGGCCTGGCGGGTGTCCAAGCTGTTCCGTGGCGGGCTCTGGCCCACGCCGTCGGTGGTGCCCGTCCAACCCGACATGGACCGGAAGCGCACCGCCGTCATGCTGTACGCCAGCCAGGTCGCCCCCCTCGAGCGGGACCACCTCCTGTCCGAGCGGCTGGCCGCCAACACGCCCGAGCAGTACTGGCGACTCGACACCCCGCCGCCCGGTTGGGAGGGCCTAACCTCGGCCGAATGACCCCGATCCGATCCCTCCTGACCTTCGCACCATGACCGATGCCGCGGCCCACTCCGGGCCGTCCACCGGTCCCGGCACCATCGCCCTGGTCACCGGGGCCTCCTCGGGCATCGGGGCGGCGACGGCCCGCCTGCTGGCCGCCGGGGGGACGACGGTGGCCCTGGTGGCCCGCCGGGCCGACCGGCTGGAGGCGGTGGCCGAGGACTGCCGCCTGACCGCCCCACGCTCCCGGGCGTGGGTCGCCGATCTCGCCGACACCGAACAGGCCGCCGAGCTGGCCCTGCGGATCTGGGACGATCTGGGCCCCCTCGACGTGGTGGTCAACAACGCCGCCATTCCCATGCGGCGCCCGGCCCAACGGCTGACCATGGCCGAGGTCGAGCGGACCATGACGGTCAACTTCTACTCGCCGGTGGCCATCACGCTGGCCGTCCTCCCCCGGATGCTGGCGCGGGGATCGGGCACCATCGTGAACGTGTCGAGCATGGGTGGGCGGCTGGGCATTGCCGCGGAGGCGGCGTACAGCGCCTCCAAGTTCGCCCTGGCCGGGTGGAGTGAGTCGGTGGCCGTCGACCTGTTCGGCACCGGGGTGTCGGTCAGGTTGATCCTGCCCGGGGCGTTCGACACCGAGATCTGGGATCAGCCCGGCAACGACGCTGCTCCCTACTCCGGTCCGCTGGCCCCACCCGAGGAGGGCGCGGTGGGCATCGTCGAGAGCATCAGCAGTGACCGGTTCGAGCACTACGTCCCTGACATGAAGGCAGTGGTGGAGATGAAGACCAGGGACATCGAGGGGTTCATGACGGCCATGCGGGCCATGGCCGACGCCGGCGGCGGTGGCCGTGGCGGGAAGGCCGGCGGCGGTGGCCGTGGCGGGAAGGCCGACGGCGGCAGCGGTGCCGGGAAGGCCGAGGACCCGGTGTGAAGGCCCTGCTGTTCGGGGCCCGGCCCGACCCGGCCGAGCCACGCCCGGAGCCGTCCGACGAGCTGGAGGCCAAACTGGCCGCGCTGCCCTTCGGCCTCCACGAGGTGGACGATGCCCACCCCATCCATCCCGACTGGGTGGTCACCCGACCGATCCTGTCCGGCGTGTGCGGTTCCGACGCCAAGCTAGTCCTGGGTGACTTCCACGACGGCGACATCGACAACCCCATGGCCGCCTTCTCCTCCCTGCCCCACGTGCCCGGCCACGAGGTGGTGGCCGAGGTGGTGGCCCTGGGTCCGGCGGCACGGGACGTGGAGGTGGGCCAGCGGGTGGTGTTGAACCCGTGGCTGAGCTGTGCTCCCCGGGGGATCGAGCCCCTCTGCCCTCCGTGCCAGGCCGGCGATCTCAACATGTGCTGGTCGTTCACCAAAGGGGACATCAGCCCCGGCGTGCACATCGGGGTGGTGACCGGAGCCCCCGGGGCCTGGGCCGAGCTCCTGGCCACCCACTCCTCCATGCTCTTCCCGGTACCCGACGACATCTCCGACGAGGCGGCGGTGCTGGCCGACCCTTTCTCGGTGTCGTTCCACAGCATCGTGCGCCATCCCCCTCCCCCCGGCGGGAAGGTGGTGGTCTTCGGGGCCGGGGCCCTCGGACTGGCCAGCGTGGCCATCCTCCGCGCCCTCTATCCTGGGGTGGAGGTCGCCGTGGTGGCACGCTTCCCGGCCCAGGCGGCCAAGGCCAAGGAGTTCGGGGCCTCGGCCGTCTTCGCCCACGAACCCCGGCTGGCCCTCGTGGAGGGCCTGTCCGCGTGGTCGGGCGGGGTACTCCATGCGGCACTCGACGGCCTGCCCATGGCCCACCCCGGCCACATCGACGTGGTCTACGACTCGGTGGCGAAGCCCGAGACCTTCGAGGTGGGCGTGCGGGTGCTGGCCGAGCGGGGACGGCTGGTCTACACCGGGGTGGCCGTACCCGGACGCTGGGAGTGGACACCGGTCTACTTCAAGGAGCTGACCGTCGTGGGCTCCAACGCCTTCGCCATGGAGGAGTTCGAGGGAGTCCGCCGGCACGCCATCGAGCACTACCTGGGCCTGGTCCAGGACGGTCGGATCGACCTCACCACCATGGTCACCCACCGCTACCCGCTCGAGGACTGGTGGGATGCGCTCAAGACCCTGGCCCGGCCCCAGGACAGCGGGGTCCTGAAGGCCGCCTTCGTTCCCAACGGTGCGGGGACCGGCGCCCGCTGATCCGGCCCTCGGAGCCCCGGGGGCCGCATGGCCGGCAGCCGCGGCTCAGCCGGGCGGGCTCAGCGCCTCGAACTCCTCGAACCGCCCGGAGGCGGCCGCCGCCCACACCGGGTCGGGATCGATCCGGCGCCCGACCTTGGACCAGGTGTCGGCGGCGTCGAACGAGGACTCGAGGCCGGCGGCCATCCGGGCCAGGAAGGCCGCTCCGAGCGCCGCACCCTCGGATACGGCCACCGTGTCCACCGGCAGTCCGGTGGCATCGGCCACGGCCTGCATCCACGGCACCGACCGGGACCCTCCACCGGTGGCCACGATCCGGCGTGTCCCGAAGCCGGCCCGCTCGATGATGCGGCGGATGACGAAACCGCTGGCTTCATGGGACGCCCGGACCAGGGCGCCCGGGCCCTGGGCGATGTCCAGTCCGTGCAGGCTGGACCGCAGTCGGGGATCGTAGAACGGGGTGCGCTCGCCGCGGAGGTAGGGCAGCCACACCGGGACCCGGTCGGGATCCCCGCCGCGGGGGGTCTCGGGAGCGTCCGGACGGTACGGCTGGGCCTTCGGCCGCACCGGGCCCCCGGTGAGGGTCCGGGCCCAGTCGGCGAAGAGGGCCCCGGCGTTGCTCGGCCCTCCGATCATGACCTGTCCGGCCATCATGTTGGGCAGCGTGGTGAGGCCGGGCACGTCCCTCCACTCCTCGGCCACCACCCAGACGATCAAGGTGGCGCCGAAGATGACCAGCACGTCGCCGGGCCGGTTGGCACCGGCCACGATCTGCTCGCAGAAGGCGTCGATCGACCCACCGGCGAACACGGTAGGCGCGTGGGGCACGGTCCCGAGGCCCTGGCCCATGCCCCCCACCACGGGGAGTTGGGCCTCGTCCACTCCCAACTCGTGCAGGGCCTCCTTGTCCCAGCGGCCGGCCTCGTACAGACCGCCGAAGGAGGTGGCGGTGGCCTGGTCCACCGCCGGGACCCCCGTGAGCGCATGGGTGGCCATGGCCTGGCAGTTCCAGTACGCCCGGGCGTCCGGCCGCTCTCCGATGGCCCAGGTCAGCATGCGCTTCCCCTGGTACCGCTCGGACGACTGGCCCGGGGCGGCCCGGTCGGTGGCCCCGGCCTCCCCGGCCGTCCCGCGCTCGGCTGGTGCGGCCGCCCGGGAGTCCCCGTACAGCAGGCCGGGGAGCAGTGGGGTGCCCCGGCGGTCCACGGCCGTGATGGACGGCACCATCGACGTCACCACCACCCCGGCGGCGGGCCCGTCGAGCGCGTCGGACACTTCGGCGAAGGCCCGGCGGGGGCCGCGACGCCAGGCACGGGCCACATCGTGCTCCAGCAGGTCGGCCGATGGTGTGCCCACGGTATGGGCCACCCGGGTGCGCGCCACCACCGTGCCACCGGCGTCCACCGCCACGGCCTTGACCGAGGTGGTGCCCACATCGACGCCGATGGTGCACCCTGCGCCGGGCGGACGGCTCACAAACCTGACAATCTCGTCATGAGACGCCATTATGGACGCGAACCGGCCGCAAGGCCGCACCACTCCGGTCGACCGGAACGAAGCCAAGGAGCCAGCCACACCATGCCCACTGAACGACCGAGGGCGTTGGTGACCGCGGCGATGCGCGGGCCGGGGCTCTCCCTCCTCGGCGAACTGGCCGACCTGACCCTCGATTCGTGGCTGGACCAGCCGTCCCTCCGGATCTACAACGCCGAGCAGCTGGCCGAGCGGGTGGCCGCGGAGGACGCCTCCATCGTGGTGGTGGAGAGCGATCGCTGTGCCGGGCCCCTCTTCGAGCGGCCGCTCCTGGCCGTGTGCAGCTGCCGGGGCGACCCCAACAACGTGGACGTGGCCGCGGCCACCGCCGCCCGGGTGCCGGTGCTGCGGGCGCCGGGCCGCAACGCCGATGCGGTGGCCGAGCTGACCATCGCCCTCCTCTTCGCCGCCACCCGCGGCGTCATCGGGGCCGACGCCGACGTGCGCAAAGGCGAGATCTACAAGGACGGCACCATCCCGTACCAGCGGTTCCGAGCCTGGGAGCTGGCCGGACGGGTGGTCGGACTCGTGGGCCTGGGTGCGGTGGCCCGGGCCACCCGGTGGCGGCTGCGGGGACTGGGCATGGAGGTCATCGCCTACGACCCCTACGCCGACGAGCCGACGGTTTCCCTCGAGGAGCTCCTCGAGCGATCCGACATCGTCTCGCTCCACGCCCCGGTGACTCCGGAGACCACCGGCATGATCGGGACCGAGCAGTTCGCGGCCATGCGCGACGGCGTGGTGTTCCTCAACAGTGCCCGGGCCGCCCTGCACGATACCGACGCCCTGGTGGCCGCCCTGGAGTCCGGCAAGGTGTCGGCGGCCGGCCTCGACCACTTCGAGGGCGAGTCCCTGGCCGTCGACCATCCGCTGACCACCTTCCCTTCGGTGGTGCTCACCCCCCACATCGGCGGGGCCACCTACGACACCGAGTCCAACCACAGCCGGATCATCGCCGAGGACCTGTGCCGGCTCCTGGCCGGGGCGCGCCCGCTCCATGTGGTCAACCCCGAAGTGCTGGAGGGCCGGTGAGGGGGGTGGCCGACGGGACAGGCGGCCGGCCCGGGTCCGGGCGTGGCGCCGCCCGCGCCGCCTAGGGTGCAGGCGTGACCGCCCGGGGACCCGCCTTCCGGCTGCTGCCGCGGGTGGATCAGGACAACGAATTCTTCTGGACCAGTGGGGCCGACGGGAGGCTCCGGTTCCTGCGCTGCGCCCACTGCCGCTACTACGTGCATCCCCCCGCACCGCGCTGTCCGGAGTGCCTGTCGGAGGCCGTGGTCCCCGACGTGGTCAGCGGTCGGGCCACTGTGGTGGCCCACACCGTCAACGTCCACAGCTGGATACCGGGCAGTGAACCGTACGTGATCGGCCTGG
The DNA here is from genome assembly GCA_963812525.1 of uncultured Acidimicrobiaceae bacterium. Classification (GTDB taxonomy): domain Bacteria; phylum Actinomycetota; class Acidimicrobiia; order Acidimicrobiales; family RAAP-2; genus Bog-756. The sequence goes on along the minus strand of CAWEVL010000011.1, from coordinate 196,549 downwards.
TGGCCATCGACGAGCAGCCAAGCGTGCGGCTGACGACCAACCTGGTCGACGTGGAGCCGGAGGACATCCGAGACGGCATGCCCGTCGAGGTGGTGTTCGAGGCGAACGACGACGTCTTCCTCCCGCTCTTCCGTCCGGTGGCCGCCGGCGACGGCGGAGGGTCGGCGTGAGCCCGCTCACCGAACCACCCCTCGAGCGTCGGGCCGTCATCTCCGGCATCGGACAGTCGGCCGTGGGTCGGCACCTCGGGCGCACCGATATCGACCTCACCGTCGAGGCGTGCCTGGTCGCCGTGGCCGATGCCGGACTGACCCGTGACGACATCGACGGGCTGGCCACCTATCCGGGGATGGGCGCGGGCACGGCCGGCTTCGCCGGTCCGAGCTCCCCCGAGGTCCAGGACGCCCTTCGACTCCGGCTCAATTGGCACGACGGGGGCGGTGAGGGCCCGGGCCAGATGCGGGCCGTCATCACCGCCTGCCTGGCCGTGGCGGCCGGCCTGGCCCGGCACGTGCTGGTCTACCGCACGGTGTCGGAGTCCACCGCCCAGGGCAGCGGGGGGCGCCAGGGCATCGGCGGCAGCGGGGCCGGCGGCGGGGGCGCCCCGAGGTTCTCCGGGTTCCTGCAGTGGACGCTCCCCTTCGGCGCGGTCTCCGCCGTCAACTGGCTGGCCCTGGTGGCCGAGCGCCGGATCCACGAGTTCGGACTGACCCGAGAGCAGCTGGGCCAGATCGCGGTGAACGCCAGGCGCAACGCCGGGGCCAACCCCAAGGCCGTCTACCGAGACCCCATGACCCTCGAGGACTACCTGGCCGCCCGCATGATCTCGACCCCACTGTGCCTCTTCGACTGCGACGCCCCCAGCGACGGATCGACGGCGCTGGTCGTCTCCCACCGTGACTACGCGCCCGACACCCGACATCCGGCCTGTCACGTGAATGCCGTGGGCACGGCCCTCCGGGGGCGGGCCAGCTGGGACCAGTTCGACGACCCCACCACCATGGCCGCCCGGGATGCCGCCGCCTCCATGTGGGAGCGGACCGACCTGCGCCCGGGCGACGTCGACGTGGCCCAGCTCTACGACGGCTTCTCCATCCTGGCCATGGTGTGGCTCGAGGCCCTGGGCTTCTGCGGTCGAGGCGAGAGCGGACCCTTCGTCGAGGGCGGCGCGACCATCGCCCGGGACGGGGTCCTGCCCCTCAACACCGCCGGAGGTCAGCTGTCGGGAGGACGGCTGCACGGATTCGGGCTCATCCACGAGGCCTGTGTCCAGCTGCGGGGCCAGGGCGGTGAGCGCCAGGTCCGCCGGGGCGGCGACCGACTGCCCGAGGTGGCGGCGGTGAGCAACGGCGGCGGCCCCATCGCCGGCACCCTCCTCCTCACCCGCGGATCGGGCTGAGGCCGACCCCCGGCCGGCCCTGGCTCCCGCCCGCCGGGGCCTCAGAGCATCAGGTGGGCGGCCCGGGCGGCCAGGGCGGCCAGCGTCAGCGTCGGTCCGTAGCCGGCCGAGGTGACGAAGACCGAGGAGTCGGCGATGACCACGTTGTCCGCCTGGTGCAGGCGCCCGGAGGGATCCGCCACCGAGGTGGCCGGATCGACGCCCATCCGTACCGTGCCCATGTTGTGCCTGGATTCGGGAATCGCCTCGGGGAGCGAGGCGTTGCCCGTCCCCGGCGAGGTCGTGGACGCGGTCCACTGCGCACCCATCTCGTCCAGGATGGCGACCAGCCGGGGGGCGTAGTGGGCCGAGGCCACCAGCTCATGGCGTCCGGGCTGGTAGGTGACCCGAGCCACCGGGACGCCCCGGGCGTCCTTGATTGAGGGGTCGAGGTCGACCCGGTTGGTGGCATAGGGCAGGTCCTCGCCCTGCATGATGAACGCCCAGAGCCCGCGTCGGATCGGCGAGGTGGCCATGATCTCGGGGTGGTGCCGACCCCACGGGATGTGCTTGGCCTCCATGATGGGCAGGCCGCCGCCGCTGTGCTCGACCAGGCCGCCCCGGATCCAGGGCAGCCCGGCGGCCGACGCCGCCGCCCGCGATGCGTCGTCGCCCACGATCATGTCGTCGTGGACATGGGTGACCGCCCGGCCCCGCTCGCCGTAGGTCCGATAGGGCATGGAGCCGGCGGTGATGGTCTGGAAGTGGGTCATCAGGTAGCGGCCGATGAGCGGGTGGTCGAGCTCGGACAGGAGCAGGAGCCGCGGTGTCTCGATGGCGCCGGCGGCGATGATCACGTGGCGGGCGGGCAGGAACCGCTCCTCACCGTCGGGGCCGATCACCTCCACCCCGGTGGCTCTGCGGCCCACGAGGCGCACCCGGGACACGAAGGTCTCCGACAGCAGCTCCGCCCGGCCGGTGGCCATGGTGCGCTGGAGCATGGCGATGGGATCACCCTTGGCATGGATGGGGCAGCCGAAGAAGGCACAGAAGCCGCAGTTGTTGCAGGCGGGACGCGAATCGTAGGGAACGCTGTTGACCGCCGTGGGGGCCGGATAGGGGTGATAGCCGAGTTTCTCGGCGGCGGCGGCCGAGCGGGTGGCCCCGAACATGGGGGCACCCGAGGGCATGGGGAACGGACCCGAACGGGGGGCGGCGAAGGGGTTGGACCCCTCGGTGCCGGCCACGCCGATGGCCCGCTCCACCTGGGCGTAGTACGGCTCCAGCTCGTCATAGTCGAGGGGCCAGTCGGCCACCTCGGCATTGGCCTGGGGTCCGAATTGGGACAGCACCCGGAAGTCCTCCGGGCGGAAACGGGGCACCTTGCCGTCGGCATGGACGCCCCCGCCCCCGACCGTGGTGGGCACCGAGTTGAACTCGCCCACGTGGACACGGTCGCCGTCAGCCTCTTCGGTCCGGAACGTACGGGGTTCGATGAGGGGGTCGGGTCCGAGGAAGTACCGGTTGTGAAACTTGATCTCGTCGTTCGAGTAGTCGAACGCCGGCTGGCTCAGGTCGTGGGGATCGAGCAGGTGGTTGCGCCCCTTCTCGACGATGGTCACCGTCCAGCCCGCCGCCGTCAGCACGTCGGCCGCGGTGGCGCCTCCAGGTCCCGACCCGACGATCACGGCATCGACCGTCACGGGTTGCTGACCTCCTCATCGGTCCACCCGCGGGGCTGCACGTCGCCGTCGAAGCCGATGGCGGTCCAACCGCTCCCGTTCCGGTTCCCCCCGTACTCCGGCGCACCGTACATGCCTTCGCAGACGTGACCGTAGAGGAGGTCGGCGAAGTCCGGGAGGGAGCGCAGGCGGGCATCCCGCTCCGACGGTCCGAGGGCGGTGAACTCGCCCCCCAGGGCGGCCAAGCCCTCGCGGTAGCGTTGTTGGAGCCCCACCACCGGTCCGTTGAACTCCCGCTCGGGGAGTCCGCCCGAACCTTCGATCCGCATCCGCCAGGCCAACTCGTCGAGTGCGGTCAGGCGGTGGAAATCGGCGAAGGCCGCCGCCCCGCCGTGTCGGCCCGAGGTGGGTCCACCGGCCCAGATCCTGGGCGGGTCGAAGGAGAACGCACCGAGCAACCCGTCGATGTAGTCGGGCACTCCCGCCTCCGAGGCGGACGGGCCGGTGTCGCCCGAAGGGATCATGCAGTCGCACGCCGCTGACAGGACGGCGTACTCGTTGTCGGTCAGCCACACTGGCATCGGGTCACCCTAACAAGGGTCGCGGCCAGGCCGGCGGGTGCGGGTGTCCCACCCAACCGCTCCGGTCAGGACGGGGTGAACGCCACCGGCAGGGCGATCGGCGAGCGGAAGGCCATGCCCTTGATGTGGATGTCTTGGTCAGGGGCCGGGGCCAACCGCAGGTCGGGCAGGCGGTCGAACAGTGTGTTGACGGCCACCCGGGTCTCCATGCGGGCCAGATGCATGCCGAGGCACACGTGCACGCCGAAGCCGAAACCCACACTCTGACGCGAGGCCCGGAAGACGTCGAAGTCGTCGGGGTGCTCGTACTTCCGCTCGTCGCGGTTGGCTGAGCCGAGCAGCAGGGCCACATCGGCACCCTCCTCAACCGGCACGCCGCCGATGTCCGTGTCCCGGGACGCACACCGCAGGATCACGGTGACCGGGGGCTCCCAGCGGATGGTCTCCTCGAAGGCATCGGGCACCAGGGACCGGTTCCGGCGGACCTGGTCCAGCTGGTCGGGATTGGTGAGCAGGCCGTACAGCATGTTCCCCGACGCCCGGTAGGTGGTCTCCACGCCGGCCGGGAGCAGCAGCCGCAGGAAGGAGTAGATCTCCTCGTCGTCGAGGGTGCGGCCGTCCACCTCGGCCACGACCAGTTCGCTGATCAGATCGTCGGCCGGCTGGCGCCGGCGCTCCTCCAGCACGTCGGCGAAGTAGTCGCGCAGTGCCTGGGAGGCGGCCATGCCCCGTTCCCAGTTGGAGGCCACGCTGGTGATGCCGATGGCCCACCGCTGGAACATGGGGAAGTCCGAGCGTGGCAGCCCGAGGATGCGGGCGATCACCTGGACCGGGAAGTTGAACGTCAGCTCCTGGACCAGGTCGGCGGTGCCGCGGGCGGCGAACCCGTCGATCAACTCGTTGACCACCCGCTGGACCAGGTCCCCCTCCCACTGCTCCAACACCTTGGAACGGAAGGTCGGGGACACCAGCGCCCGGTGCAGTCGATGCTCGGGCTCGTCCATCTGCAGGATGGTCCGACCCATGACCGCGCCCATGACCCCTTCGTAGACCGTCGAGGAGAACGTCTCGTTGTCCCGCAGGACCTGCACCGACTCGTCGAATCCGAAGACGGTCACCGGCTGGGGTCGGGTCGGATCGACTTCGTTGGCCCCGTCCCCGAGGTCCACCGGCCCGACGTGGACCGGGGACTCGCGCCGCAGCTCGGCCATGCGGGGATACGGGTCACGGATGTTCCCCGAGACCGTGTCCTCCAGCTCGAACGGGTCGAACGGGACCGGTCCCAGCTCGTCGATGACGTCCGAGCGGTCCGGTGGCATGGTCTCCAGTGACATCGTCTATCCCCCCAGTGGCACGACCCGGCGGTCGTGCTCCCTGATTCTAGACCAAACGTTCGTTTGGCACCAGGACCCGTGCCCGGCGTCCGGGCCGGGCGGCGCCGAGCTCGGCAGACCACTGGCGTGGTGCCGGCGGGTGCCAGGGTCCACAATGGGTGCGTGTCCCCTCCCCCCCGCCGACCGGCCCGTCCTCCCGACCCCCGGCTCCCCCGGGGCGGGCCGAGGGGACCAGCCAGCGCCAGCACATCCTCTCCACCGCCCTGTCGCTGATGGCCACCCAGGGCGTGGACGGCACCAGCATGCGCAATCTGGCCACCGCCACCGGCCTCAACGTGGCCTCGCTCTACCACTACTTCCCGTCCAAGCGGGACCTGCTGGTGGCCGTCCTCGAGGAGCGAGGTTTCGTCGACGATCCGGCCACTTCCCAGCCGTCCCTGTCCCGGGACCCGGCCGCCGGGCTCGCCGACCTGCTGGCCGACATCCTCCAGTCGATGCTCGAGGTGGAGGACTTCATCCGCCTGATGATGGGCGAGGTGATGCGGGGCGACGACACGGCCTTCGCCGTCGGGAACGACCTCTTCGCCGCCACCCAGGCCTCCCTCGAGGTCTGGTTGAGCGAGCACCAGCCGAGCGCCGGGAGGCCGAGCCAGCAGGCCGCCCTGGCCCGGATGCTCCGCAGCCTCCTGGTCGGCCTGTTCTTCGAGCACGTGGCCGGCGTGCTCGGTGACGACGAGCCTTCCGTCGTCTTCCGTGCCCGGTCCGACGAGGTGGCTGCACTGCTGGCCATCGAACCTCCCGACTGACCACTCGGCGCCGGCCCCCGGGCCGCCGGCCCGGGGCATTCGTCAGCCCAGGGCGGCGAGGACCTCCCGGCCGAAGGTCGAGAGGGTGTCGGGGGCGGCGAAGTCGGTGAACCAGGTGTAGATCCGCTCGACTCCGGCCTCACCCAGCGCCGACAGCCGGGGCAGGAGCTCCGACGGCGTCCCCGTCAGGTGGCCCTCTTGGTTCATGCCGCCGAAGCGGCGCTGCGACAGGGCCACGACCTCGTCACGCGAGCGCTCGTCGAGGATGAGGGTGACCAGCAGCTGCACCGACACCCGGGCGCGGCCGGCGGACGCCCGGGCCCTGTCCAGCCGACTGATCTGGTGCATGGGCACGTTCCACCAGTCGGCGTACTCCGCCACCAGCGCCATGGTCTTGGCTCCGGTCCCGCCGATCACGATGGGCAGTCGGTCGAGCGGCGTGGGCAGCTGGCGCGCCCCGGTCACCTCGAAGTGCGTCCCGTGGTGGTCGACCGGCTCCCCGGACCAGAACCCCCGCAGCAACAGCAGCGTCTCGCGCAGCCGCTCCATGCGCTCGGCGCCGCTGGGCGTGCCGAATCCGTACGCGGACAGCTCGGCCGGCGTCGACCCCGACCCGATGCCCAGGTCGAACCTCCCGCCGGACAGGTGGTCGAGGGTGACCGCCTGCCGGGCCAGGACGGCCGGGTGGCGGAAGGAGTCGCAGAGGACCAGGTGCCCGAGCCGAAGCCGTTCGGTGACGGCGGCCAGCCAGGTGACCGTGGTCAGCGCCTCGTACATCGGTTGGTCGGCCGCCCCCGGGGGGAAGAGGTGGTCCATCACGGCCAGCCCGGTGAAACCGGCTTCCTCTGCCGCCTCGGCCCGGGCCCGCAGGGCCGCCGGGGTGAGGCGCATCTGGGGCAGGAACAGGTGGAACTCCACCGGGCCTAGGGGTGCCCTCGGTCGACCCGGGGATCCGTCCGGCTCCGGCCGACGGCGTCGGCCCGGCCGCACCCACGCGGGGCAGACACGTCAGACATGGTCGACCAGGGTGTCGGACAGCCGACGCCACTGGTGTCCGGTCCCACCCACCAGGACCTCGTTCTGCTTGGCCCGCTTGAACAGGAAGTGGGCGTCATTGGACCACGTGAACCCCACCCCGCCGTGGACCTGGATGTTGTCGCCGGTCACCTTCACGGCCGCCTCCGAGGCGTAGGCCGACGCCATGGCCGCGGCGCGCGCCCGGTCGGGTGCGTCGGTGTCCGAGGCCCAGGCCGCGAAGTGCACCCCGGCCCGGGCCAGCTCGAGGGCCTGGTACATGTCGACGATCCGGTGCTTGACCGACTGGAACTCGGCGATGGGACGGTCGAAGACCACCCGGACCTTGGCGTACTCCACGGCCTCCTCGAGGGCCCGGTCCGCCACCCCGATCAGCTCGGCGGCCAGACCGACCGAGACGTCGTCGAGGACCCGGCGCCACAGCCCGGCCTGATCGCCCAGGGGGCCGAGCGGCTCCACCGGCTCCTCGTCGAGCACCAGGCGGGCGAGCTTGCGGGTGGGGTCGAGGCTCGGGACCACCTCGGCCTTCGGGGCCGGCAGGAGGAACGACCGGATGCCCTCCTCGGCCAGGGCCACCACGATGGCCCAGTCGGCGGTGTGGCCGTCGAGCACCAGGGGCTTGGCTCCGGTCACTACCCACCCGGCGCCCTTGCGCCGCGCCCGGGCCCGGACGGTGGCCAGCGGGTTCCCGTGGCCCTGCTCGTGCAGGGCCACGGTGCCCCGGCTCAGTCCGGAGGCCAGACCGGTGAGCAGGTCGTCGGCCCCGAGGGCCCGTGCGGCCAGCGTGGCCATGACCGAGGAGGAGAAGAAGGGGCCGGGCAGTGGCACCCGGCCCATCTGCTCGAGGATGATGCCCATCTCGAGGAGTCCGGCACCCTCCCCTGGGACCAGCATCCCGGTCCAGCCGAGGGAGACCAGCTGCTCCCACAGCGCCGGCGTGATGCCCACCGGATCGTCGGCCAGCTCCCGGAGCGTGGCGCCGTCGACCTCGCCCATGGCCCGGCGCGCCACCTCCTGCAACGCCAGTTGTTCGGTATCGAACGTGAAATCCACTGTCCACCCCCGGAGTGGCATCGGTGCTGTTGGCGACAGTGTAGGCAGACGCCTGCGGGGCGAGACAGTCGACACGGCGGCCTCGAGCGGGGGTCGGTGGTTCCAGTGCCGGCGGCCCGGTCCGGAGAGGCTCGATCTCCTCTCGGCGAGAGGGTCCCTGGCCCTCCCGGGAGAGGCACCGCTGTCGTCGCCGCGGCTAACCTCCGGATCGTGGACTTCGCACTCGCACCTGAGGATGAGGCGTTCCGTGACGAGTTGCGGACCTGGCTCGACGAGCACCTGCCGCCCTTTTTGGCCAGCGAGGAGTTGGTGGACGACACCTCGATCACCGGGGAGAAGTCGGCTCACCGGCGGGCCGCCTGGCAGCGGCTCCTCAACGAGGGCCGGTGGGCGGCGGTGCACTGGCCCGAGGAGTACGGGGGCCGCAACGCCACGGCCATGCAGCGCATCATCTACTCCGAGGTCAGCGCCGAGTACCGCACCCCGGGGCTGTTCAACCCCAACGGGCTCTGGCAGATCGGCCCCATGATCATCGCCTGGGGCACCGAGGAGCAGAAGGCGAGGTGGCTGCCCTCGATCCTGGACGCCACCGACCACTGGTGCCAGGGCTTCTCCGAACCCGACGCCGGCAACGACCTGGCCAACCTCCGCACCATGGCCATCCGGGACGGGGACCGCTACATCGTCAACGGCCAGAAGATCTGGATCTCCACCGCCCACCTGGCCCGATGGGGGCTGTTCCTCCTGCGCACCGACCCCACCGCCATCGAGCGCGGGGCCAAGCACGAGGGCATCACCGCCTTCATCCTCGACATGCACACGCCGGGCATCGAGGCCCGGCCCATCCGGGACATGTCCGGCGAGGAGATGTTCAACGAGGTCTTCTTCAACGACGCCGCCATACCCCTCGACAGCCGCCTGGGTGGCGAGGGCGAAGGGTGGATGGTGGCCATGGGGACGCTCGGCCACGAGCGCGTCGGGATCGCCGGCCAGATCTCCCTGCTCGGGGCCGACCTCAACGCCATGGTCATCGCGGCCCGTTCGGTGAATCCCGGCGCCCTCGAGGACCCCGCCATCCGCGAACGGCTGGCCCGGGCGTGGACCGAGATCGAGCTGGCCCGGCTCCTGGCGCTGCGGGCCCTGAGCAAGATCATCAAGGGTGAGAAGAACTGGCCGGAGGTGCCCTTCGCCAAGCTCATGTGGTCCACGCTGGCCCAGACCCTGGCGGCACTGTCGGTGGACCTGCTCGGTCCGGCCGGGGTGCTGGCCAAGGGCGGTCCCGACACCGTCGACCGGGGCAAGTGGACCCGGCACTACTCGTTCCAGCGGTACAGCACCATCGGTGGCGGCTCCTCCGAGGTGCAGAAGAACATCATCGCCGACCGGGCCATCAAGCTTCCCGGTCACTCGCGACTCGGCTGACGTGCCCGTCGACCCCCGAGCCGCGTGCATCATCGGGGTGGCCCGCCGCACCTGGCGCCAGGAGCCCGCCCCCGAGCCGCTCGACATGTGGGAGTCGCTGGCCCGGTCCGCCGCCGACGACGCCGGCAGCCCCGATGCCCTGAAGGGGCTGCAGAGCATCCAGGTCGTGTTCAGCCAGTCGTGGGAGTACGACGACCCCTGTGCCCGCCTGGCCGAACGCCTGGGAGCCGACCCGGCCCACGCCGCCTACTCCGGACTGGGGGGCTCGGTGCCGGTCCACCTGGCCGCCGAGGCCGGGGCGGCCATGGCTGCGGGCCAGCTGGACCTGGCGCTCATCGTGGGGGGCGAGGCGCTGGCCACCCGACGGCACCTGCCCGACCCGCCGTGGTCCTACCCGCCCGACCGGCCCAGGCCGTACCCGATCACCATCGACCGCCAGGAGCGGAAGAACGGGATCTTCCAGGCCTACCTCACCTTCGCCCTGCTCGACACGGCCCGACGGGCCCACCTCGGGCAGTCCCTGGAGGACCGCGGCCTCGAGATCGGCCGTCTGATGGCCCCCTTGAGCGAAGTGGCCGCCTCCCAGCCCGGACTGGCGTGGTTCCCGATCGCCCGCACCGCCGAGGAGATCAGCACGGTCACCCCTGACAACCGGATGGTGGCCACCCCGTACACCAAGCTGATGACGGCCATCATGGACGTGGACATGGCCGCCGCGGTCCTGCTGGCGACCGAGGAACGAGCCGATGCCCTGGGCGTGCCGACCGACCAGCGGGTGTACCTCCACGGCGCCGGGTACGCCGAGGAGCCCGCCACCATGGCGGCCCGGCCCGAGCCCTGGCGCTCACCGGCCATGGCCGCGTCCATGCGGGCGGCCCTCGGGGGGCTGGACGCCGACGAGGTGGCCCATCTCGATCTGTACTCCTGCTTCGCCAGCTCGCTGTCGTTCGGCGCCGACGCCCTGGGACTCCCGGCCGGCCGCAGCCTCACCGTCACCGGAGGCCTCCCCTACCACGGGGGCCCCGGCAGCAACTACTCGACCCACGCCCTGGCGGCCATGACCGAGGCCCTCCGGCACGACCCGGGGTCGGCCGGCCTGGTGTCGGGGATCGGGATGCACATGACCAGCCACTCGGCCAGCCTGTGGTCGACCCGACCGCGAACCTTCGTCCCCCCCGAGGCCGCCGCCGACCTTCCCACGGTCCCCGTGGCCACCGAGGCCGAGGGCCGGGCTCGGGTGATGACCTTCTCCACCGTGCACACCCGCCAGGGGCCGGAGTGGACCGCCCTCATCTGCGACCTGCCCGACGGCTCCCGTACCTATGCCCGGCTCGACGTGCCGGTGTCGGCCGACGTCGACCTCGTCGGCCAGACCGTCACCCTCTCGCCGGCCGACAAGGGGGCCACCACCGCCCATCTCTGAACGAACGGGCCCGACCGGACCCGAGCCCGCCGGGCCTCCCGTCACCGTTGCCCGACGAGGCAGGCGGATCCCGGGAACCGTTCGGCGAGCCGTGAACCCGGGCCCGGACCCTGCCCCACCACACCGACGCCGGCCGGTCCCGGCCCGACCACAACTGGGAGCACCGCCATGACCATCCACTACCAATCCGACGACGACCACATCGTCCGGATCACCATCGACCGCCCGGAGGCCAGGAACTCGCTGGACATGGACCATTTCAAGGAGCTGCGGATGGCCTGGGAGCGGTTCGGCGAGGACAACGACGCCTACGTGGCGGTCATCACCGGTGTGGGTCCCGACTTCTGCGTGGGTGCCGACCTCAAGACCTACATCCCCCAGATCACCAAGCTCTCGGCCAGCTTGCAGGAGACCGGGGTCACCGAGATCGACGGCTACCGGCTCGACGACGGGACCAAGGCCGTCCTCCGCAACACCAAGCTGTACAAGCCCATCGTGGCCGCCGTCAACGGCACGTGCGTGGCCGGGGGTATGGAGATGCTGGGCGGGTGCGACCTCCGGGTGGCGGCCGACACCGCCACCTTCGGCGTCATGGAGCCCAAGCGGGGCCTGTTCGCCGGCGGCGGGACCACCGTCCGGCTTCCCCGCCAGGTCCCCTTCCCGGCCGCCATGGAGCTGCTGCTCTGCGCCGACCAGGTGTCGGCCCGGCGGGCCTACGAGATGGGGCTGCTCAACGAAGTGTGCGCCCCGGACCAGGTGATGGACCGGGCCCTCGAGTACGCCCGGCGGATCACAGCCAACGGCCCCTTCGCCGTGCGCAAGACCAAGGAGTCGGTGCTCACCGGCCTGGCCGTCGACATGAAGGAGGCCTACCGCATCGAGTCGGCGCTCTCGTCGGAGGTGTTCTCCAGCGAGGACGCCGTGGAGGGCCCCAAGGCCTTCGCCGAGAAGCGCCCACCCGTGTGGAGGAACCGCTAGTCCCAGCCAGCATCACCACCAGCACCATCGACACAAGGGGGATCCATGGCCGACAGATCAGACGACACGTTCAAGGGGGCGCGGGTGCTGATCACCGGGGGCTCGTCCGGTATCGGTGCCGGCCTGGCCGAGGCCTTCGCCGCGGCCGGGGCGACGGTGGGGATCGTCGCCCGACGACGGGACCGCCTGGCCGAGGTGCTCGAGCGCTGCCGGGCCCACAGCTCCCGCCTCCACCATGTGGGTAGCGGACCTCTCCGAGACGTCGGCGGTCGACCGGCTGGCCGAGCAGGCCGTCGACGAGCTCGGCGGGGTGGACGTCCTGGTCAACAACGCCGGTATCCCCAAACGGCGCCACGTCACCGCCCTGGATCCGGCCACCGTGGAGGCGGTGATGGCCATCAACTATCTGTCACCGGTCCGGCTCACCCTGGCCCTCCTCCCCCACATGCTCGAGCGGGGATCGGGGACCGTCGTCTCGGTGGCCTCGGTGGCCGCCACCCTCAGTCCGCCGGGGGAGTCGGCGTACTCGGCGTCCAAGGCGGCACTCTCCGTGTTCTCCGAGTCCATGGCCGTCGACCTGTGGTCGACGGGCATCAAGGTGACGGTCGTCTACCCCGGGGTGGTCGACACCGAGCTGTTCACCCTGCCCGACAACGACCCCTTCGCCGGGGATGTCCCCTCCATCACCGTCGAGGAGGCGGCGGCCACCATCCTGGAGGGGATCGCCGCCGGTGCCCTGTCCGTCTACGTGCCGGGGTACTTCGCCGAGTTCGCCGCCAACAAGGCCCAGGACGTGGATGGGTTCCTGGCCGGCACCGCGGCCTACGTCGCCGGCCGCGACGCCGCCTCGGCCGGGTAGCGGGTCCGGGCCCCACCCGGGCCCCACCGGGCTCGGCAGCTCGGGGCTCGGCAGCTCGGCGGCCTCAGCCCAGGCGCTCGATCACCGTGGCGTTGGCCTGCCCGCCCCCTTCGCACATCGTCTGGAAGCCGTAGCGACCGCCGGTCGACTCCAGGTGATTGAGCAGCGTGGCGGCCAGGCGTACCCCGCTGGCCCCGAGCGGATGACCGATGGCGATGGCCCCACCACGCGGGTTGAGCCGCTCGGGGTCGGCGTGGAAGGCGGCATTCCACATCAGGGGGATGGCGGCGAACGCTTCGTTGCACTCGACGGCGTCGAACTGCTCGACCTTCATCCCCGAACGCTCCAGGAGGCGGTGGGTGGCCGGAACCGGGGCCGAGAGGACCACGGCAGCGTCATCGGCGGCCACGGTGGCGTGGGCGAAGCGGGCCCGGATGGGGAGACCGAGCCGCTCGGCGACCGACCGTTCGGCGATGAGCATGGCTGCGGCCCCGTCGGTCATCTGCGATGCATTCCCCGCGGTGATGTCCGGTGCCGTGTCCGGCTCCCAGTTCTGGGCCGGGGGCAGTCCGGCCAGTGCCTCCAGTGAGGCATTCCTGCGCATCCCCTCGTCCGTCTCCAGGGACGCACCGGTCATCGTGCCGTCCTCGTCCTTGATGGGCACCGGCACCGCCTCCTTGGCGAAGTGGCCCGAGTCCCACGAGGCGACGGCCCGACGGTGACTCTCCAGGGCGTACTCGTCCATCTGCTCCCGGGTCACGTCCCACCGGTCGGCCAGGACCTGAGCCACCCGGAACTGGGCCCACAGGCGCCCGTCGATCGCGTCGAGAAACGACGGCGGGAAGGGCCCGGTGCCGCCGCGGGCGTTGGACGCCATGGGCGCCCGGGTCATCGACTCCACGCCGCAGGCCACCACCAGGTCGTAGTGTCCGGCCTTCACCCCGGCGGCGGCGAAGTGCATGGCCTGCTGGGAGGAGCCACACTGCCGGTCGACCGTGGTAGCCGGCACGCTCTGGGGCAGCCCGGCGGCCACCCATCCGTTGCGGGTCACGTTGGTGCCCTGCTCCCCGGACTGGGTGACGCACCCGCCGATCACGTCGTCCACCGTCTCCGGATCGACCCCCGTGCGGTCCACCAGGGTGGTGAGGGCGAAGGCGAGCAGGTCGACCGGATGCCAGCTCGACAGCGCCCCACCCCGCTTACCCATGGTGGTGCGCATCACGTCCACAATGACGGCGTCCCGTTCAGTGCTGCTCACAGTGACTCTCCTTCTTCGTACGGCGTTCCCTCGTACGGCCTTCGAACAGTACGTCCTTCCAACGTTCGAACGCCCACGTCGGCGACATCGGACGGCCCCGACGAGTCGGTGGACAGGCGTTGCCCTACCCGGGCGCCGACCCGTTCTGGTGAGGTTCGGCGACCGACAAGGTCCGTTCACCCCGCGAGGACAGGACCCTCTCCACGGCAGCCAGCGCGCCGTCCGAGGGACCGCTGTAGGCCACGGAGCCGTGCTCCAGCACCACGGCGGTTCGGGCGATCTGCAGGACCCGATCGACCTGCTGCTCCACGATCAACAACGCCGAACCGGCGTCGTTGATCTTGTGCAGGCCGTCGTAGACGGCATCGACCATCACCGGGGCCAGGCCCAACGAGATCTCGTCGGCCACCAGGAGGTGGGGCGGCGCCACCAACACCTTGGCCAGGGACAGGATGCGCTGCTCGCCCCCGGACAGCGTCCCCCCGGGCTGGCGTCGGCGCTGCCCCAGCACCGGGAACGCGGCGTAGGCCTGGTCGAGGGACGCCGGGACGCTCTGGCGGCCGCCCCGTTGCCGGAAGGCCAGTTTGAGGTTCTCCTCCACCGTGAGATTGGCGAAGACGCCGCGGCCCTCGGGGACATGGGCGGCCCCGGACCGGGCGATCTTGTAGGCCGGGAGCCCGGTGACGTCCTTGCCGCTCAGTCGGATGCTCCCTTCGGTACTGGCCAACAGGCCCGTGACCACCCGGGACACGGTGGACTTGCCGGCGCCGTTGGAGCCGATGAGGGCGGTGATGCCCGACGCCGGCACGGTGAAGGTGACGTCGAACAGGGCCCGGTAGGGGCCGTAGCTGGCACTCACGTGGTCGACCTCGAGGGCCGGGGCACCGCTGCCCGCCGGGCCCTTGGGGCTGTCGCCGCGCTCCGAGGTGCCGGCCTCGTCGACGCCACCGGGGCCGCCATCGGGACTGCCATCGGAATCGGCGGCAATGCCGCCGTCATCCCCGCCGAGCTTGTCCACCAGGTCGGCCGCCGCCACCACCGGTTCACGCGACGAGGTCACGCCGACATCCCGAGATAGGCCTGGCGGACGGCGGGGTCGGCCATGACCACGTCGAAGGGACCATCGGCGATGACCATCCCCAGGTTCATCACCACCGTGCGGTCCACCACCTCCCCCACCATGCCGAGGTCGTGCTCGACCAGCAGCATGGCCATCCCCCGCTCGCGCTGGAGCATGCGCAGGACGTTGGACAGTTCGTGGGTCTCGCGGATGTCGAGGCCGGAGGAGGGTTCGTCGGCCATCAGCAGCACCGGTTCGCAGACCAGGGCACGGGCCAGCTCCACCAGACGGCACGAGCCCAACCCCAGTGAGGCCACCGCGGTCTCGGCCTGGTGGGCGATCCCGACCAGCTCGAGGACGTCGTCCACCCGCTGGCGCTCCTCGGCGGTGGGTGCACTCCGACCGGACAGGTCCTTCCAGATCCGGCCCGTACACCAACGGGCCCGGACGGCCACCATCAGGTGGTCCCATACCGTCATGTCCGGGAAGACCTCGATCCGCTGGTAGGTGCGCCCGATGCCGAGACGGGCCCGCTTGTAGGTGGGCAGGTCGAGCAGGTCCACCCCCTCCAGCTCCACTCTCCCGTGTTCCGGCCGGAGCTGACCGCCCACGCAGTTGAACAACGTCGTCTTGCCGGCCCCGTTGGGGCCGACCAGGCCCACGCTCTCGCCCTTCCCCACCGAGAGGGTCACCCCGCTGACCGCGGCGATGCCGCCGAAGGTCTTGGAGACCCCGTTGACCTCGAGCAGGGGGGTCCCCACGGCTGCCGCACCGGCGTCCCAGGCGTCAGCCATGGTCGGCCGCCCCGGCCGGTGCCGCCGACTCCATCCCCACGCCACCGGGCGAGATCCCGTTGGGTACCGCCACTCCGAGCAACCCTCCCGAGGGCGGGCCCGGGTCCACACCGGTGTTCTTGAACAGGATGCCCTGGATGCGCAGCGTCCAGCGCCGCTTCTGGTACTCGAGGATGCCCTCGGGATGGGCGGCGTAGGTCAGCGCCCCGAAGGCGAAGAACACCACCACCAGGCTGTTCCCCCCCAAGCGGGCCGGCACGTAGGTCAGGAGCTGCTGGAGGATCACGAAGCCGAAGCCGGCCTGGACCGCCCCCTCCACGGTGTTGGCCCCGGTGGTCACGACGACCACCACGAACACCAGGGAGATCTCGTACACGAACAGCTGGGGGTTGACCTGCTGTTGCTGGATGGAGCTCAAGGTGCCGCCGACCCCGGCCACCGCCCCGGAGATGGCGAAGATCACGATGTGCTGCCAGCGGAGGTTGATACCCATGCCGGCCGCCGCCGTCTCACTCCCCCGCATGGCCCCGAGGAACCGCCCGGTGGTACCCCGACGCACCAGGTTGACGACCAGGATGCAGGCCAGCAGGACGGCCATGGCCAGGATGAAGAAGGCGTGGCCGTTGGGGTCGGTGATGCCCAGACCGACCCACTTCGGACTGATGTTGATGGCGGCACCGTTGGAGCTGGCCAGCTGCGGGAAGACCGTGTAGTCGAAGAAGAGGGCGGCGGCGATGGTCAGGAGGGCGAGGCCCAGACCCCTGAGCCGCACCGAGGCGAAGGCCAGCACCACGGCCACCAGGGCTGCGGCCACCGCTCCCACCAGTCCGCCCAGCAGCAGGTTGAGGCCGAGGTGGTTGGCCAGCTGGGCGGCGGTGAACGCCCCCACCCCGGCCAGCGTGGCCTGGGCCAGCGACAGCTGGCCACCCATGCCGGTGATCAGGGTGATGGAGAGGAACACCACGGAGTAGACGATCCCGGCGTTGAACACGTTCTCCCAGGTGGTGGGGATCCAGGTCAGCATGGACACCACGAACGCCCCCAGCAGCACGTACCACCCCACCCGGCTGAACTTGTCCAGCTGGGGGGCCCGGATGGTGGCGGCGGAAGGAGGGGTGGGTGGATCGACCGACGAGAGCGGGTCCTTGGTGGTGTCCAAGGTGCGCAGCCCGGGGACCACCAGCAGGGCCGCCACCAGTACGATGAAGGGCAGCGAGGTCAGGGCGGCCGACGACCACACGCTGCTCACCGGCAGGTAGCCCTGCAGGGTGGTGGCCACCACGCCCATCAAGATGCCGACCAGGGCGGCGATGGGCAGGGAGCGCAGCACCGCCCACGCGGCGGCGGCGAAGGCCGCCACCATCAGGGCGGCGTAGTCACTGAACTGCAGCTCGCCGTAGAGGGGAGCCAGCAGCACGCCGGCCAGTCCGGCCATCAGGCCCGAGATCATCCAGGCCGTGGCCACCACCCGATCGGCATTGACGCCGTCGAGCTCGATGAGGCGCCGGCTCTCCACCGCACCACGCATCTTGAGGCCCAGGCTGGTGAACCGCATCAGCGCCACCAGGGCGATGAGGATCAGTGCCGTGGTCACCACGGTGGTGATGTCGATCCCGTTGACCGGCGTGTCGAAGGCCCGGAAGTAGACGGTGTTGGGGTTGAAGAGGATGCTGGGCGGGCTGTAGGTGTTGCTGCTCCCGAATACGACCGACAGAAGCGACGGGATCCCCACGAACAGGCTGATCCCCGTGACCAGTTTGGCCATGGTGTTGGAGTTGGGGATCCGGCTGAACAGCAGCCGGTCGAAGGCCAGTCCGAGGAGGGGCGACAACACCACCACCGAGATGAGGAAGGCCAGGCCCACGGGCAGGTGCTCGTTCTGCACCAGCTTGGTGAAGGCGTACGCTGCGATGTAGGCCTGGGCCCCGTAGGCGAAGTTGAACACCCCGGTGGCCTGGTAGGTGAGGACCAGGCCCACAGCCACGATGGCGTAGGTGCACCCGTAGGGGATCCCGGGGATGGCGAAGCCGAGGAAGTGCTCCACTCCCCTGGTCGCCCCCTACCGGTTCCGGTCGTCGAGCCGGATCACGCGCCCGGTGTGCCCGGCGGGGGTGTGACCGGCACTGGCTTGGTCACGCTCTTGCCGACGCAGACGAACACCTGCTTGCCCTTGCCGAACACCGGGACGTATTTCGTCTGCGACACCTGGATGTAGGCGCTACAACTCGGCCAGGTGACTCCGGTGTGAAGGACCGTCCAGTCCACCGGGGCGGAGATGCCGGCACCGGTGAAGGCGGTCATCTTGTTGGTGGCGTTGATGACGTTGGCCTGGGTCACATTGCTCCCGGCGGCCTTGATCCCGGCGACCATGAGGGCCGCCGACTGCCACCCCTGGAGGGCCACCCCGTTGTAGGTGTAGGCCGGCTCGTACTTGTTCATGGCCGCGATGTAGGACTGCATGCCCGAGTACGTGGTCCCGTACTTGGACTTGTTGGCGGACTCGAAGGGCAGGGTGCCTGTGTTGTTGAGGTAGACCCCCTGCATCAGGCTGCTGTACTTGTTGAGCAGGGTCTGGTCGTAGCCGTTCAGCCACAGCTGCTTGATCTTGAGGCCGTACTGCTGGATGGCCCGGGCCAGGGTGATGTTGTCGGTGTCCTCCATGCACGTGACCACCAGCTGGGAGCCGGCCTGTTGCATCCGTTGGACGTCCGAGGAGTAGCTCCCACCCAGCTGGCCACCCACGTCGACGAAGTTCACGTTGTAGCCGGCCGCCTTCATTCCCTTGGCGTAGGCGTTGCAGGCGTTGTAGGACGACGAGATGGCCGGCCCGTAGCTGATGACGGCCAGCGACTTGGCCCCCACCTTCTTCATGAAGTAGCTCATCTGCGGGAACCCGGCGGAGTAGACCTGGGTGGACCCGCCCACGGCGAACAGGTTGGGCGCGCCCTGCCAGTTGGACGTGACGTTGTAGCCGTAGGTCGGGGTCTTGGTCGACACGAAGTAGCCCGGGGTGAACCAGGCCGAGGCCGTGGCCGCGGCGAAGACGTGGTCCTGGTCGATGAGGGTGTGGACGTCCTGGGTGAACTGGCTGGGCGACCCCCCGTCGTCCAGGTTGTTGGTGAGCACGATCTTGCGCCCGTTGATGCCGCCCTTGGCGTTGACGGTGTTGAAGTAGGCGATCATGCCCGGGGACAGTCCCCCGAAGATGCCGGCCAGCGGGCCCGACTTCGAGGAGATGGCCCCGATGTTGATCTGCGTGGCCGACACCCCCGGCGCCGAGCTGGCCGCTCCCGCACCCCCCGCGGCGACGGTCCCCCCGCGCCACGGCCAGTCCGATGGCCAGTACCCCCGGCACCAACCACTTCCCCCGGTGCTTCCCCATGTCCACCCTCCCTAGTTGCCGACCTGCCCTTCGGTTCGTCGCTCCCACGACTCCCCCAGGAACGGCCGAATGCCGAGCCAGTTCTTAAAGCACGGACGAAAGGAATGTCAACCGTCGACCGCATTGCCCTGCCTGTGCTGAGCATGGTACTGGCGAAATCGTGACGTTGCTGTGCAATCGGGCCAAGAATGTCATTCTCATCCGAGGAACTGCCGCTTACGGTCGAACTCGCGCAGCTCCAGCACTTCGGATCCGGCCACCGGGTCGAGCTCGGCCACGCCGGAGGCCACCTCCACGTCCCATCCGCAGGAGCCGACCAGGGCCCGCACCCGCTCGTCGAACGGGTCGGACCCGGCCGGCACCGCGGCCACCTGGAGGCGACCGTCGATCCGTCGCAGCACGCCTCGGTCGGTCACCACACTGGTCACCCGTGCGCCCGGGGCGGTGACGTAGGCGGCCGTGGCCGGAAGCCGGCGGGGCCGGCCCAGGGTCACCACCACGCAGGCCGCCGCCCGGCTGACCACGTCGTTGGCCCCGCCCGACCCGACGAGGACCCGGCCGTCCCCCAGTCGGGTGGAGTTGAGGTTCCCGTGCTGGTCCACCTCGGCCGCGCCGAGGCAGCCGATGGTGGTGGTCCCGGGGCCGCCCACCACCATGCCCAGCACGGTGGAAGCATCGGCGAGCAGGGAGGTGCCGGGGAAGACGCGGTGGTTGAAGATGTACGGGTCGGCCGGCGTCGGGGTGTACCCCCACAGGCCGAGCTCCGCGGTGAGCTGCACCGACCCCCCGGCCGCCCGGGCCCGGGCCACCGCCGCCCAGGCCGCCAGGTTGGCCACACCGGCGCCGGCCAGCACGGCATCGGCCCGATACTCGGCCACGGTGCGCAGGACCTCGCGGGCTCCCAGGCTGGCCGCCACCTCCCAGTCGCTGACCGGCTCGTCGACCGGCACCGGGTGGGCGTCGGCGTCGCTGCGCCACGACTCCGGATCGGCCCGCAGCCGGAGGCCGCTGAGCCGATCGTCGCCCAGCCGCCGGAGGTAGGCACCGTGGTCCGGAGGGGTAAGGACGTGCTCCCGGGCCCAGGCGTCGAAGTCCTGCCGGGCCGCGGCGGCGGCGTCGATCCAGAACGGGATGTCCTCGCCGTAGCCGGCCACCGGCAGTCCGGGGGCGTAGCACCCACCGGGATGGGCGCCGAACGGGGTCTCGGCCACGGCCAACACCCGGTGGGCGGGGATCCGGACGAAGTGGCCGAGCCCGTCGAGATCGTCGACGATGGCCTCGACCGTGGCCACCACACCCCGGCGGGCCGCCCAGGCGCCCCACACCCCTTCGAGGAGGGGTTCCGAGACCGCCAGGTTGCCCTCCCGGTCGGCCACCGCGGCGTGCAGGAGGGCCACGTCGGGCGCCAGGGGGGCCACCAGGCCGACGGCGCCGAACGGCGAGTCGACCGTGGTGAAGGCGTCGTTGGCCGCCATGTCGGAACCGGCGAGGGAGCCGGTCACCACGGCGGGCAGACCGCGCGCCGCAGCCTCCAACCGCTGGCCCAGGGTCAGGATCGACCAGTGCTCCACCTCCACCTCCCCGGACTGGTAGCCGTGCTGGAAGATCGGGTTGGGAGCGTAGGACGGGAAGCTGTTGCCCGAGTAGGCGGTGACCACCCGGCGCACCATCCCGCCCCGGAAGAAGAGGGCGGAGAGGGCGCCGAGACTGGTCATGATCAGGGTCAGACCGGCATCGGTACCCCACTGCTGGCGGGCCAGCTCCCGGGCCGCCGCCGTCCAGCGGCTGTGACCGAGCATCACGTGGACGGCGTCGCCCGGCCGCACGTGGCGCTCGACGGCGTCGCTGAGCGGGACACCCACGTCGGTCATGGCCGGGCCGCCCGCATCCCGGGCGATCGTCCGGGGAGCGGATGCAGGGGGCGGGCGGCGGCAGGGGTCATGGAGAGGCAGGATACCGAGGGCCCGGGGACCCGGGTCGGTCGGTCAGCCGATCAGCCGACCAGCACGTCGACGGGGGCGCCCAAGGCGGCCAGGTCCACGTGGTCGTTGTCCTCGGCGTAGCGCAGGCCCTGGACGTTGAAGAGTTCCACGGAGTCGGCCCCGATCGGATAGGGACCCCAGTGCCAGGTGCCGCGGTGCAGGACGATCGGCTCGAGGGTCTCGAGGACGAACGCCCGCACCTGGCCGACGTCCACCGGCGACCGCATGGCCACGCCTGATGGGGCCACCACCACCACCGCCCGCACGTCCAGCGGCATGACCACCTGGGTGTGGGTGGCGTGGCGGAAGAGGACCTCGCAACGCAGCCCACCGGCGACGGAGGGGACCTCGTCCCGACGGTGCCCGATGCGGTTCACGTGCACGTCCTGCCACTCGAACTCGAGCCGGTGGTCGCCGTCGCTCGGATCGGTGTCGGGCACCGGCAGCCAGCCGAAGGGGGCCCACCCGTCCCGCGTCAGGCGGACCGGAGTGATCTGGCGGACTTCGTCACCCATCTCGCACGCTCCAGAGCGGATCTACTGTGTCGGTGCAACCTAACATCGGCACCCGACCCCACGAAGACCGAGGAGGCCCCATGGCCATGGACGTACGGAACATCGAGGACGTCGCCCCCGTCGTCGAGCACAACGGCACCGTCCCGGTGTGGTGGATGGTGAACTCGCAGGAGATGAAGGAGGCGACGGACGGCGGCTTCCTGGAGCTGGTCAACGAATTCGTGGTCGAGGGCGGTGGCCATGTCTTCCCCCACTCCCACCCGACGCACGAGTTCTACTACGTACTGCGCGGCCGGGGCATCATGACCATCGAGGGCGAGGACCGGGCGGTCGGCCAGGGCGACCTGGTCCACATCCCGCCCGACGCGGTCCACAGCCTCCGGCCGGTCAGCGACCATGCCTCCATCCACTGCTTCTGTTTCGCCATCGGCGTCAAGGGGGCGGGACCCATCGACTACACCACGCACTGACACCGGCCGGAGGGGTCCGGGTCCGGGGGTCCGGTCCGGGGGTCCGGTCGGGGGTCCGGTCCGGGGGTCCGGTCCGGGGTCCGGTCCGGGACCGGTCCGGCACCGGCGGGTACGGCCCACGATCAGGCGGTCGGCCCCACCTC
This sequence comes from uncultured Acidimicrobiaceae bacterium, assembly GCA_963812525.1. Lineage (GTDB taxonomy): Bacteria > Actinomycetota > Acidimicrobiia > Acidimicrobiales > RAAP-2 > Bog-756. The sequence continues at coordinate 174,394 of CAWEVL010000011.1, read as the reverse complement.
GATGAGGGAGGGGTCGAGCCCGAGCAGCTCGACCGTCGTGGAGCCCTTTCGGAGGGCGGCGAAGTAGCCGGTCTCGGCCTCGACCCGGCGGTGGCCGGCGGACACGGTGGCCTCGAGGGCCTCGCCCGGCACCACCACGACCCCGTCGACGTCGGCCACCACCCAGTCCCCGACGGTGACGGGCACCCCGGCCACGGTGGTGGTCGTCCCCACCGACCCTCGGGCCAGCTTGGTGGCCCCGGGCAGCGCGATGGTCGACGAGAACACCGGGAACCTGAGCCTCTCGAGGGCGCCCACGTCACGGACTCCTCCGTCGATGACCAGGCCGGCCAGGCCACGGGCCAGGGCTCCGGTGGTCAGGACCTCCCCCCAGTAGCCCCGATCGGGGACGTGGCCGACATCGACGACCAGGACCGAGCCGACGGGGGCCCGGGTGACGGCCACATGAATGGCCAGGTTGTCCCCCGGCGTGCACCGCACCGGATAGGCCGGGGCGGCGGCGGCGGCCCCGACCCAGGCCGGGCGGATCCTCGGCGGCATGCCCCGTCCCCCGCACTCCCCGAGCGTGGCCGCCCCGAGCTCGGCGAGTACCGCGGCGGTGTCGGTGTTGTTCATCTCGTCCCTCTCTTGTCGGGGGTGCCCGGGAGGACCCGGGTCCCGGAGTGGCGGTCGGCGGCTCCGGTGTCCACGGGGCCGTCGGCCCACGCGGCGGGGAGCCGGGCCGACCGGTCACTCACGGATGGCCACCGTGAGCTCGATCTCCACGGCACCTCCCCGAGGCAGGGCGGCCACGCCCAGGGCCGACCGGGTGTGGCGGCCGGCCTCCCCGAACACGTCGAACAGCACCTTGCTGGCCCCGTCCACCACCGCGGGCTGGTGATGGAAGTCGGGGGTGGAGGCCACGTAGCCGGTGAGGGTCAGGACCCGCGCCACCCGGTCGAGCGTGCCCAGCTCGGCCTCCAGGACGGCCAGGGCGTTCAGCGCACAGACCGCCGAGGCCGCGGCACCCTCCTCCACCGTGACGTTCAGGCCCAGTGTCCCGAGGCAGGTCAGCTCGCCCTCGATCCGAGGGAGCTGGCCCGAGGTCCGTGCCGTCCCGCCGTGCACCACGACGGCGTCGAGCGGGTGGTGGGGTGGATGCGGGCCGTGCAGGGTCAGGCCCAGCTCGGCCAGACGGGCCCGTACCACGCCGGTGCCGGCCGGGGCCCGGTCCATCCCGGTCATCGGCGGGTGCCCCTGCCCGGCCCCGGATGCGGTGCGACCGTGCGTGGCGCCGGCCGCGAGTCACCCGGTGCCCACCGGTCGGCCGGAGGTCCCGCGTGAGCCGAACAGGTCATGGATGGCCACCTCCAACGGCGGGCCGGAGCACCGCCCCGGCGGAACGGGGCGATGCTAGCGCTCCGCCGTGGGGTCGGGGCCAGCCCCGACTCAGGTCCGACCGGCGCCGCCGCGGCCGTCGCCGCGGCGACGGTGCCGGGTCGGCTGACGTTCGCGTACAGTGGCCGAATGAGCCTGCTCGAAGGAAGAGTCGCTGTCGTCACCGGAGCCGGTCGGGGCATCGGTCGTGCCATCGCCCTCTGCCTGGCCGACGAGGGCGCCCGGGTGGTGGTCAACGACATCGGCGTGTCGCTGGGCGGAGAGGGCACCGGGGAGGACCCGGCCGAGCAGGTCGTGCGCGAGATCGAGGCCCGAGGTGGTTCGGCGGTGGCCAGCCGCGACCGCGTCGACGACTTCGCAGCTGCCGGCCGCATCATCGGCACCGCGGTGGACACCTACGGGAAGATCGACATCCTGGTCAACAACGCCGGGATCGTTCGGGACCGCACCCTGGTGAAGATGGACGAGGGCGACTACGACGCCGTGGTGGCCGTGCACCAGAAGGGAACCTTCAACACCGGCCGGCACGCCGCCCCGCTGATGAAGGAGGCCGGTTACGGCCGCATCGTGAACATCACCTCCTCGGCCGGCCTGCGGGGCAACTTCGGCCAGAGCAACTACGGAGCGGCCAAAGCCGCCATCATGGGGATGACCTTCGTCTGGGCCGTCGAGCTGGGCAAGTACGGCATCACCGTCAACGCCATGGCTCCGGCGGGCGCCACCCGTATGACCCAGGGCCTGGCCGAAGGCGAGCCGCCACCCGACCAGGATCCCGCTCTCAATGCGCCGCTGGTTGCCTATCTGGCCTCGGAGGCCGCCGCCGACGTCAACGGGCAGGTGTTCGGGCGCACCGGCTACGGCTACACCATCTTCCAGACGCCGCGGCAGGTGGCCACCATGTGGCAGGAGGGCGGCTGGACCCCCGCTCAGGTGGCCGAGCACTTCCACGACGTCCTGGGCCAGCACCTCCAGCCGGTGGGCATGCCGGCCCACGCGCTGCTCGGCAACAAGTAGCCCTGCGCCGAGGCGGTGCCACCGCACCGCCGTGGGTAGCGTGAGGAGACGGACGACCAGCGAGGGGACGAGGAGCAGGGAACCATTGGGCACCGACCGGATCAACGAGACCAACGAGGTCAACCAGACCAACGAGCCCCAGGGGACGGCGCGCTCCGCCACGCAGCGCGGGCGGACGGGTCGGGCGCGGTGAAGGCACCCCTGCAACTGCCGCCCGAGCAGCTGCACTCCATGGCCTCGGCCTTCGGCGACGAGACGGCCTACACCGTCGTCGGCGGGTCGTCGCTGACCTTCGACCAGTGGGACACCACCGCCACCCGTCTGGCCCGGGGGCTCATCGCCGCCGGGATCGAACCCGGCGACCGGGTGGCCATCCACCTCGAGCCGGCCCACGCGCTGCCCTGGGTGGTCAGCTACAGCGCCATCCACCGCGCCGGCGGGGTGGCCGTACCGTTCAACCCCCAGCTGACCCGACCCGAGATCGAGCGGATGCTGACCCACTCCGGCGCGATCGGGGCCGTGGTCGGGGCGTCGCTGCTCTCGGGGTACCGGGGCCAGCGCCCGACGGTGCTGGTCGGCGTCCCCGAGGACGTCGACGGCCCGTTGCCCGCCGACGCGTCCTCCACCGGTGCGCGGGCCTGGTCCGACGTTCTGAGCGAGGACTCCGAGTACCTGCAGGTACCCCGGTCGCCCGGGGACCTGGCCGATGTGCTCTACACGTCGGGTACCACCGGTCAGCCCAAGGCGGTGGCCGTCCGGCACGACAACTACTCGCTCATGCCGTTCGGTGAGCCCCACTGGAGCGGCGGCGGGTGGATGCACGCCAGTCCGCCCTACACATTCGCCGGCATCGCCTTCGTCTACACGCCGATGAAGCTCGGCCTGCGCGCCCTCTACATGCCCAGGTTCGACGCCGGCACGTGGCTGGACACGGTGGAGGCCGAGCGACCGGGCTCGGTGTTCCTGGTCCCGGCCATGGCCAACCTCCTCCTCGAGCACCCGCGCTTCGACATCGCCGACCTGACCTCGGTCCAGCTATGCAGCGTGGGCAGCGCGCCCCTGGCGCCCCACGTGTTGGAACGGCTACAGGAGCGGATGCCCACCGCCCTGGTGTCGAACAACTACGGCATGACCGAGGCCGGGTCGGTGTACTGCCTGATGCCGCCGGGGGAAGCGGTCAAGCGGCCGGGATCGGTCGGCAAGCCCGTCCCACCGGCCGAGATCCGATGCACCGACGACGACGGTCACCCGGTGCCGGCCGGCCGGGTCGGCAACGTCCGGATGCGCATCCCCGGTCGGCCCCGCGAGTACTACGGCGATCCAGCGGCCAGCGCCCGGACGTGGGTCGACGGGTGGCTGGTCACCGGCGATCTGGGCAAGATCGACGCCGACGGCTACCTGTACATCGTGGGCCGGAGCAAGGACGTGATCATCCGGGGAGGGAACAACATCCATCCCACCGACGTGGAGCACGCCATCGCCCTGCACCCCGCGGTGCGCGAGGTGGCGGTGGTGGGCCTCCCCCACCCGGTACTGGGCGAGGACCTGCTGGCCGTGGTGGCCTTCCGGCCCGGTCAACGGGCCACCCCCGACGAGCTGCGGGAACACACCTTGGAACACCTGGCCAAGTACAAGGTCCCCCGCCAGTGGGAGGTCGTCGACGCGTTACCGCGCAACGCCACCGGCAAGGTGGTCAAACCGCAGCTGCGCCAGCAGTTCGGCTCCCGTCCCGACGCTCCGTCCCCCACCACGTCCCTCCCCCGCTGATGGCCGGCTCCCCGACCAGGTCCGACGGTCCCCGGATCGGCACCGGGGCGTGCGGGGACGTCGCCGTGCCGGACGTCGCCGGGTCTCCCGGTCACCGCGCCACGGTCACCGGGACGGTCCCGCCCGAGGGATGGTCCCCATGAAGGTGACCCGCACCCTGCACCACAGCGTCAACGTCGAAGGGAAGCTGGACGAGACGGTGGCGTTCTACCAGCGTCTGCTGGAGCTGGACGATGAAGCCCGCCCGGAGATCCCCGGCATCGACGGGCACTGGTTCGCGGCCGGCCACGCTCAGCTCCACCTGGTCGACGCCGACCCCGGGACGCAGGCCATCAGGCCGGCCGGCCCCCATGTCTGCTTCGCCGTCGAGGACCTGGCGGCGGCCATCGCCGAGCTGGAGGCCTCGAGCATCCCCTACGTCGAGGGCGCCCAGGGCACCGTGGTCCAGATCTGGTTCGTCGACCCGTCCGGCAACACCATCGAGATCCAGCAGGACACCGAGCTGGGCTGAGCCTCCGGCGGTCCCGCGGCGGCCGCGGACGTCGGATGCCCCGACACCGGCGGACCGAGGGTCAGATGGGCGGCACGCCGGCCGCCAGGCGGCGCTCCAGCAGGACCGCGATGCGCTCCCGGTGCCACCAGGCGGTACCCAGGGACGACGCGTCGAGCCGGGCCCGCTTCAACGAGAGATGGATGTCGTGCTCCCAGGTGAAGCCGATGCCCCCGTGGACCTGCATCCCGGCTGCCATCACCCGCTGCGAGGCGTCCGAGCACCAGGCCTTGGCCATCGACGCGGCCAGCGAGCCCTCGGGGTCATCGGTGGCCAGGCACCACGCGGCGTAGTAGGCGCTGGAGCGCATGGCCTCCACGTCCACCAGGGCGTCGGCCAGCTTGTGCTTGATGGCCTGGAAGCTGCCGATGGCGTGGCCGAACTGCCGACGCACCTTGGCGTACTCCACGCTCATCTCGAGGGCGCGGGACGCGGTGCCGAGGAGCTCGGCCGACGCCCCGGCGGCGGCCAGGTCCACGGCTCGGGCCGCCGACGCCGCACCGCCGATCCGATGGGCCGGGGTGTCGTCCAGCCGCAGCCAGGCCAGGGAGCGGGTCCGGTCCATGGCCGGCTCCCGGGGCGGACGCTCCCCGGCCGGGAGGGTCACGGCGTAGGTGGCATCCTCGGTGACGACCACGGCCACGTCGGCCTCGGCGGCGTAGAGGGTCGGTTCCGGCCGACCCGTGAGCAGCCAGCGCACCCCGTCGGCTCGCACGGTGACGGTGCCGGGGTCGGCCGCCCACACCAGGCAGCCGACCGCGCTCCCGCCCGAGATCCGGGCCGCCCACTCCTCGGCCTCGGCGCCGGCCCCCGGGTCGGCCTCGTCGGCGCCGCCCTCCTGGAGGACCGCCATGGCCAACGTCGAGGCGAGGAACGGGGCCGGGGCGGTCCGCCGCCCGAGCTGCTCACCGAGGACGGCCACCTCGACCATCCCCAGTCCCAGACCACCGGCCGACTCCGGGCGCAGGACGCCCAGCCAGCCCTGGTCGGCCATGGCCGCCCACAAGGTCCGGTCGAACCCGTCGGCCCGCCGGCCGAGGTCGTCGGCCGGCCCTGACCCCACGAACTCCCGGACGCGCTCGGGGGAAGCCAAGCCGTCGAGAAGGTCGCCGGCGGCGTCGGCCAGATCCTGCTGGTCGGAAGAGAGTTCGAATTCCACCGCGGCGAAGCATACGGTCCGACCGACCGACCCGCCTGCCCACGGCCGCCGGCACCCGACCGGCGGTGGGCCGGTCCCGCCCTGTCCACCCCGGCTGGCGCCTGTGCCAAGCTGACGGGGATGGATCTCCAGATGACCGCGGCGCAGCAGGAGTTGCGCGCCGAGCTGCGGGCCTGGCTGGTCGCCAACCTTCCCTGGGAGTACGGGACCGAGCCGCCCGCGCGCTCGCAGGACCTCGCCGAGGTGGTGGCCTTCGGCCGCCACTGGCAGTCGATGCTGGCCGCCGGGCGCTGGGTCGGGGTGACCTGGCCCGAGGAGCTGGGCGGTCGGGGCCTCGGAGCCACCGAGCACTTTCTGGTCACCGAGGAGATGGCCCGGGCGCGGGCACCCGAGCTGGTCGGCCGCATCGGGATCAACCTGGTCAGCCCGACCCTGTTCGCCCACGGGTCGCCGGACCAGCGACAGCGGTGGCTCCCGCCCATCCTCGGGGCCGAGCAGCTGTGGTGCCAGCTGTTCAGCGAGCCGGAGGCCGGGAGCGACCTCGCCTCCCTGACCACCCGGGCGCGACCGGTGCCGGGTGGCTTCCGGGTCACCGGCCACAAGGTGTGGACCTCCTACGCCCAGTTCGCCGACTGGGGCCTGTGCCTGGCCCGCAGCGACCCCGACGCCCCCAAGCGGCAACAGGGCATCTCCTGTGTGGTCGTGGACATGCACGCCGAGGGGGTCGAGGTCCGGCCCCTGGTGCAGATCACCGGCGACGCCGAGTTCAACGAGGTCCTCCTGGACGACGTGTTCGTGCCCGAGGAGCAGCTGGTGGGGCCGGCCGGGAACGGTTGGTCGGTGGCCAACTCCACCCTGTCCCACGAACGGGGGGTCAATCCCCGGCAGCTGGGCATCCACGTCCAACTCCTGGCCGAACTGCTGGAGCTGGCCGCCGCCCGTCCCGGGGGCTTCGACCGTCCGGACGTACGCCAGCGCCTGGCCGAGGCCTACGTCGAGGTCAAGCTGTTCCAGCTGCACAACTGGCGGACCCTGACCCGGCTGGAGCGGGGGGAGCACCCGGGACCCGAGGGCAGCGCACTGAAGCTCTACTGGTCCGAGATGTCCAAACGCCTGCACGAGACGGTGATGGCCGTGCTGGGCCCGGCCGCCTCGTTGTGGCAGGGGGCGGCCGACAACCCGGGGGACGGCATGTGGCAGCGTTCCTGGCTCTACTATCAGGCGTCGTCGATCTTCGCCGGCACCAACGAGGTCCAGCGCACCCTGGTCGGCGAGCGGGTGCTGGGGCTCCCCCGGGACTGAACGGCTCGGAGCGGACGGCGCGGTGGCGATCGGGAAGGAAGGACCCATGGAGTACGAAGCGATCCTCTACGAGGTCGAGGGAACGGTGGCCACCATCACCATGAACCGCCCGGAGATGGCCAACGCCCAGAACACCCGCCTCATCGACGAGATGGACGACGCCTTCGACCAGGCCGACGCCGACGACTCCGTACGGGTGGTCATCCTGGCCGGCGCCGGCAAGCACTTCTCGTCGGGGCACGACCTGAAGGCGCTCATCGGGGACACCGAGCCCGACAAGTGGCGACTGCTCCGGGAGACCCCCGAGGGGAAGATGTACCACGAGAAGGTCATGTACTACGACCGGTGCAAGCGCATCCACGACTTCCGCAAGCCCACCATCGCCGCCGTGCAGGGGAGCTGCGTGGCCGCCGGCCTCATGCTGGCCTGCATGTGCGACCTGATCGTGGCGGCGGATGACGCCTCGTTCTCCAATCCGGTCCTGCGCATGACCGGGGCCGGGGTGGAACTGCTGGTGGAGCCCTGGGAGCTGGGCATCCGCAAGGCCAAGGAGTTCCTCCTCACCGGTGACGTCATCGACGCCCAGGAGGCGTGGCGGCTGGGACTGGTCAACCAGGTGGTGCCCCGCGACCAGCTGGCCGAGCGGGCCCGGGCGTTGGCCGAGCGCGTCTCCCTGGTGCCGCCGGCCACCGCCCAGCTGGTCAAGGACACCCTCAACCACACCGGTGACCTGATGGGCAAGTCGGACTCGTGGAAGTACCACTTCATGGCCCACCACTGGATGCACAACACGGCGACGGCGGCCCAGGCCCTCGACCAGCGGAAGGCCAAGGGCTCGATGAAGGAGGTCTTCGCCGACCGCGACCGGGGCGATCGGTCCGACGGGTGAGCCCGGGCCCCTCCGGTGCGCCGGCTCCCGAGGCGACCACCGAGGCGACCCCTGAGCCGGCCGGGCCCCTGTCCGGCCTCCGCGTCCTCGATGTGGGGACGCGCATCTCGGCCCCGTTCTGTGCCGGGCTCCTGGGCGAGCTCGGTGCCGACGTCATCAAGGTCGAGCTGCCCGGGAGCGGGGACTTCATGCGCACCATCGGACCGTTCCTGGACACCGACGAGGGCGACCCCTACTCGCTCTTCTGGTCGGTGGAGGGGAGGGGCCGGCGGGGCGCCACCTGTGACCTGCGGACGGCCGACGGTCAGCGCCTGTTCCGCCGGCTGGCCGCCCAGGCCGACGTGCTGTGCGAGAACTTCCGGCCGGGCACCATGGAGAAGTGGCACCTCGGGCCCGACGACCTCGACCCCCGGCTGGTCTACGTGCGGATCAGCGTCTTCGGCCAGGACGGGCCGTACTCCCCCCGACCCGGACTCGATCGCCTGGGCATCGCCTACGGGGGCCTCCTCCATCTGACCGGCGAGCCCGACCGACCGCCGGTGCGGCCGGGGGTCACCATCTCGGACTATCTGACCGGGGTGTTCGCGGCCATGGCCGCGGTGGCCGGGCTCTACGGTCGTGACACCGGGACTCCCGGCCAGGGCGGGGGCGCCGGCGCCGTCATCGACGCACCGCTGTACGGCGCGGTGCTGCGGGTGCTGGAGTGGACCCTGGCCGGCTACGACCGGATGGGGACGGTACGGCACCGGGAGGGCAACCGGCTCCGCAATTCGGCCCCGTTGGACAACTACCCCACCGGGGACGGCGCCTACATCTGCATCGTCGGCGGCTCGGACGCCAACTTCGGACGACTGTGCCGGGCCATGGGGCGGGACGACCTGCTCTCCGACCCCCGCTACGCCACACTGGCCGGGCGCTCAGCGCACGCCGACGAGATCAACGGCGTCGTGGCGGCGTGGACCGCTGGGCTGGGCGCGGCCGAGATCGAGGCCGTGTGCATCGCTCACGACGTCCCGGTGGGCACCGCCTACAGCGCCGCCGACATCTTCGACGATCCGCACATGGCCGCCCGCGGCGACCTGGTGGCGGTCGAGGACCCGGTGGTGGGGCCGATCCGGCAGCAGGCCCCCTTCCCGCGTTTCGTGGGCCACCCCACGCCGGTCCCGACCGGGGCCCCGCGGCTCGGGGCGGACAACCGGGAGGTCTGGTGCGAACTCGTCGGACTCTCGCCCGACGAGTTCGAGGCGCTGCAGCAGGCCGGCATCGTCTGACCCGGGCGCCCGGACCGCCTGAGGCGGCGCGGGGATGGCCGTCGGGAAGGACCGTCCGGCGGCACCGACCGAGCTCTACCAGGCGCGGGGGACCACCGCACGGCGACCCACCCGGGGCTCCTGGTCCGGCGCCGGGGTGGGTGCGGGCTCAGGCTCCGGGCTCGGGGTCGCGGGGCAGGCCGAGGATGCGTTCGGCGATGACGTTGCGCTGGACCTCGCTGGTGCCGCCGGCGATGGTCAGACAGCGGGTGAACAGCAGCCCCTGGATCCACCGTTGCGACCGTCCCTCGGTGGTGGCGCCCTCCGCCCCCAGCATGGCCAGGCCGAGCTCCTGGACCCGCTGCTCGTGCTCGGCGCCCAACAGCTTGCGCAGTCCGGCCCCGGGTCCGGGGTCGGATCCGGCCAGGGCCAGCAGGGTGGACCGGTGGGTCATCAGCCCGATGGACTGGGCCTCGGCCAGCAGGCCCCCCAGCCTGACCACCATGCCCGGTGAGACGGCCTCGCCGCGCTTGTCGGCCAGTCGCAGCAGGGACTCCACCCCGATGCCGTAGGTAGCGCCCGAGGACATGGAGATCCGCTCGTTGGCCAGGGTCATGCGGGCGGCGGCCCAGCCGCTGTTGACCTCCCCGATCACGCAGTCGTCCGGCACGAAGACGTCGTCGAGGAAGACCTCGTTGAACATGGCGGCGCCGGTGAGCTCCCGCAGCGGCCGGATGTCCAGACCCGCCGAGTGCATGTCGACGATGAAGAAGGTGATCCCCTCGTGCTTGGGCACCGACGGATCCGTCCGGGCCAGGCAGATGCCCCAGTCGGCCGTGGTGGCCATGGACGTCCACACCTTCTGGCCGGTCAGCAGCCAGCCACCCTCGGTCCGGACGGCCCGGGTGGTCAGGCTGGCCAGGTCGGAGCCGGCCCCCGGCTCGGAGAACAGCTGGCACCAGGCCAGCTGGCCGAGGAGGGAAGGCCGCACCCAGCGCTCGCCCTGGGCCTCGGTCCCGCTGGCGATGATCACCGGCAGGGCCCAGGCGCTGATCCCGATGTGGGGACGGTCGATCCCCACCTCGGCCAGCTGCTCGTCGATGACCACCTGCTCGACCGCCCCGGCGTCCCGGCCCCACGGCGTGGGCCAGTGGGGCACCACCAACCCGGCGTCGACCAGTGCGGCCCGACGCTCCCCCTCCGGCGTCGCCGCCAACTCGGCCATCAGGGGGGCCAGCGCCTGACGGGCCTGCTCCGCCTCGTCGGGCAGGTCGGCGGCCAGCTCCCGCCGCACGCCGCGGCCGGCCACGGTGGCCACCTCCCGGCGGAAGTCGTCGGTCTCCCCCAGCAGCTGCCGGTCGGCGTGGGCCCGCTTGAAGTGCAGGTGCACGTCGTGCTCCCAGGTGAAGCCGATCCCGCCCAGGAGCTGCAGGCACTCCTGCGACGAGCGAACGTACCCGTCGACGGTGAGGGCTCCGGCCGTGGCCGTGGCCAGCTCCACGCTGTCGCCCTGGTCGTCGGGTCCCTCCATCGAGACGGCCACGGCGGCGTCCCAGGCCACGGCGGTCATCTGCTCCACCCGAACGGCCATGTCGGCCAGCCGGTGCTTGACCGCCTGGAACTGTCCGATGGGCCGCCCGAACTGCACCCGGACCTTGGCGTACTCGGTGGCCGTCTCCAGGCACCAGCGGGCGCCGCCCACGTGTTCGGAGGCCATGAGGGCCACGGCCACCTGCCGCAGTCGCCGGGTGGTGAGCGCCGGCAGCTGCCGATCGGTGGGCACCGGGTGGGCGTCCACCTCGACCGTGCCGACCCTCCGGGTGGCGTCGAGGCTGGGCAGGCCGGCGACCCGGACCCGGCCGGCGGACCCGGCCACGTCGAGGAGACACCAGGTCTCGGTGCCGTCGGCGTGGCGGGCCGGGGCCAGTACCAACGAGGCGGTGGCCGCGCCGAGCAGCGGTCGGAGGGTTCCGGCGACGGTCAGCCCCCCGTCCCGGTCGCCGTCCACCACGTCCAGGCGGGTGTCCCCGAGGGACAGGGCGGCGGTCTGGCTCCCGTCGGCCAGCCCGGGCAGGAGGGCGGCCCGACCGCCGTCACCCGCCGCCTCGGCCACCAGGGCCGAGGTCACCACGGTGGGCAGGAGCGGTCCCGGCACCACCGACCATCCGGTCTCCTCGAGCAGGACGGCCAGCTCGAAGAGGCCGAACCCCTGGCCGCCGAACTCCTCGGCCAGATGGATGCCCAGCCAGCCCTGGGCGGCCATCTCCTTCCAGACCGGCTGGAGGGTCTCCTCCTCGGCGTCCAGCAGGGCACGGGGCACGGCGGGCGGGCAGTGGGCGTCGAGCCAGCGTCGCGCCGTGCGCCGCTGCGCCTCGTGCTCGTCAGTGAGTGCGATCGGCATCGGGTCCCCCTTGCTCCTCTGTTCCCTCTCCCTCGGGCACCTGGCCCAGCACCCGGCCCGGCCCGTCGCCGTCCTCGACGGAGATGGCCCGGGTGGGGCAGCCCTCCGCCGCCACCCGAATCCGCTCCTCGTCGTCACCGGCGGCGTCCACGACCACCGAGATCCCGTCGTCGTCCAGGTCGAAGGTGGCCGGGGCCCAGTACAGGCAGTTGCCGGAGCCTACGCACCGCTCCCGATCGATCACAATCCGGAGGGGCACGACTAACCTCCCGCCCCGGCCCGGGCCTGGCCCAGCTGCCGTTTGCGGACCTTGCCGTTGGGATCGCGGGGCAGCTCGTCGACGATCGCTATGTGGCGGGGGACCTTGTACTTGGCCAGCCGCTCGCCGAGGTAGCGGGCCAACGCATCGGCCCCGACCGGATGGCGCAGCTGCACCATGGCCTCGAGCCGCTCCCCGTCGCGTTCGTCGGGCACGCCGAAGACGGCGCAGTCCACCACGGCCGGATGGCCGAAGAGCACCTCCTCGATCTCCCGGGGGGCGATGTTCACGCCTCCCCACAGGACCATGTCCGACACCCGGTCGGTGATGAACAGGTAGCCGTCGGCGTCGAGGTACCCGATGTCCCCCACCGTGAAGGCGTCGTCCCGCCAGGCCCGGTCGGTGGACTCCTCGTCGTTGCGGTACCGGAACCGCACCGTGCCGGCCGGGCGGATGTACACCAGCCCGGCCTCGCCGGTGGGCCGCGCGGCACCGTCCTCGTCCAGGATGCGGATCTCCACCCCGGGCCAGGGCAGCCCCACGCTGCCCGGCTTGGCCCGCCACTCGTCCGGGCCGATCTTGGTGGCCCCTCCCTCGCTGGCGCCGTACAGCTCGTGGATCTCGGCTCGGGGGAAGGCCTCCATCATCCGGTACTTGACCGCCACCGGACAGGGTGCGGCCGCGTGCACCACCAGCCGCAGGCTGGCCACGTCGAAGGCCGCCCGCTCGGGCGCGGGGACCTCCAGGATCCGGATGAAGTGGGCCGGCACCATGAAGGTCCGGGTGCCGCGATGTCGCTCCACCTCGCCCAGCCAGGCCCGGGCCTCGAACTGCTCGGTGATCACCGTGGTGGCCCCGACGAACAGCGAGCACAGCGACCAGCCGAGGTGGGAGGCGTGGTAGGCCGGGCCGCTCATCACGTAGACGTCGTCCTCGGTCCACCCCCACAGCGCCACCTGTCCGTCCATGCCCCGGGCCCGACCCGGTCGGTCGGCCAGGCCGCCGTGGACCACGCCCTTGGGCCGGGCGGTGGTGCCCGAGGTGTAGAACATCAGCTCAGGGCTCCCTCCGCTGTCGCCGTCCGGCCAGGGGGAGGCGGCGTCCAGCGCCTCCTCGTAGTCGACCCCCACCGAGACCGATGGGATCCCGAGGCCCCCCACCGCCCCGTCGAGGTCGTCGGCCAGCGAACCATGGCCCACCACCACGGCCACCCCGGCGTCGGCCAGGATGTAGGCCAGTTCGTCGGCCGCGGAGATGCCAGTTCACCGGGAGGAACGGGGCGTCGAGCATGGAGGCCGCGGTGGCCACCTCGAAGATCTCGATGCCGTTGGGCAGCACGGAGGCCACCGGGCGACCCGGTCCCGCGCCCCGGCCGGCCAGGACGGAGGCCAGGCGCAACGCCCGTTCTTCCAGCTGACCGTAGGTGCGGACGACGGCGCCGGCGATGATGGCGGGACGATCAGGACCCTTCGCGGCGTGGTCCGTCACCCCCCGCACCGGACCCGCGGTACGTTCTGTCATCGTCGCTGAGACTACTTCCCCCGATGCCGGGGGCGCCCGAGGGCGCCGGGGGAGGGCCTCGGTTCGGGGAACGAAGGAGAGACCATGGGTGCAGTGAGGGAGCCTGCGGAGGGGCACGGTGCCTCCGTGGCGCCGTCGGGCCGCCGTCGGGGCGAGGGGACCGGGCATGGTTGACGTGGCACCGACCACCGCCCACCCGCTCGACGCCCTGGCGGCCGACGAGATCCGGACCGCCGTCTCCGTGGTGCGGGAGAGCGGTCGGGTCGGCGACGGCGTGCTGTTCGCCATGGTGACCCTGGACGAACCGGGTCGGGCCCTCGTGGCCGCCCACCAGCCGGGCAACCCCGTCGACCGGCGGGTCCGCCTGCTCGTCCTGCCCGGACCGGAGGCCGCGGTGGTGGAGGTGGTGGTGTCCCTGGCCTCCGGACAGATCGTGGAGTGGACACCGCGTGACGGGGTGCGCCCGGCGCTGCTGTTCGACGACTCCTACCGGGCCATCCTGGCCCTGCGCGAGAGTCCGGAATGGCAGGAGGCCATGCGCCGCCGGGGCATCACCGACTTCGAGAAGGTCCAGATCGATCCGTGGCCCGCCGGCAACTTCGGGAACCCGGGGGAGGACGGCCGTCGGATCGCCCGCTGCCTCTCGTACTACCGGGAGGAGCCGACCGACAACGGATACGCCCGCCCGGTGGAGGGCGTGCTGGCCACGGTGGACGCCGCCCGTGGTGTCGTGCTCGAGGTCAGCGACTTCGGCGTCGTGCCGCTCCCCCCGGAGCGGGGCAGCTACCTCCCCGAGGACCACGAGCCGCTGCGGACGGGACTCCTCCCGCTGGAGATCGTCCAGCCGGACGGTCCCAGCTTCACCCTCGACGGCAACCTGCTCACCTGGCAGCACTGGACCATGCGGGTGTCCATGGAGCCGCTGGAAGGCCTGGTCCTGCGCAACATCGGCTACGACGACGGCGGCCTCCGGACCATCCTGCACCGGGCCGCCATCACCGAGATGGTCGTCCCCTACGGCGATCCGGGGCCGATGCACGGATGGAAGAACGCCTTCGATGTCGGCGAGTGGGGGCTCGGACGCATGGCCAACTCGTTGGCGCTGGGCTGCGACTGCCTGGGCGAGATCGCCTACCTGGACGCCGTCTTCTCCAGCGAGCACGGCACGCCGTACGTCATCGAGAACGCGGTGTGCATCCACGAGGAGGACTACGGGATCCTCTGGAAGCACCAAGACATGAACGTCGGGCGCACCGAGGTCCGCCGGTCACGACGCCTGGTGGTGTCGTCCATCGCCACGGTGGGCAACTACGAGTACGGCTTCTACTGGTACTTCTATCTCGACGGCACCATCCAACACGAGATCAAGCTGACCGGGATCATGTCCACCATGGCCCTGGGGCCCGACGAGCTCCCCGAGTACGGGTCGGTGGTGGCCCCGGGGCTGGCCGCGCCCCTCCACCAGCACCTGTTCTGCGCCCGGTTGGACCTGGCCGTGGACGGCCCCGTCAACGAGGCCTACGAGGTCAGCTTCGAGACCGTGCCCACCGGGGCCGACAACCCGCTGGGCAATGCCTTCCGGCAGCGGGCCGTCCGCCTGGAGTCGGAGCGCCAGGCCCAGCGTGACGTGGATCCGGTCAGTGGCCGCCACTGGCGGTTCGTCAATCCCGCCGTCACCAACGGCCTGGGCCTACCGGTGGCCTACAAGCTGCTCCCCGGCGCCGCGCCGACCTTGCTCGCCCAACCGGAGTCGAGCATCGGCCGGCGGGCCACCTTCGCCCGCCACAACCTGTGGGTGACCCCGTACGCGCCCGACGAGCGGCGGGCTGCCGGCGACTATCCCAACCAGCACGCCGGCGGGGACGGGTTGCCCCGATGGACGGCGGCCGACCGGTCGCTGGTCGACACCGAGTTGGTGGCCTGGCACACCTTCGGCGTCACCCACTCCCCGCGGCCCGAGGACTGGCCGGTGATGCCGGTGGAGTACTGCGGGTTCCACCTGATCCCGGTGGGATTCTTCGACTGCAACCCCGCCCTCGACGTGCCCCCGTCGCCGGCCCAGTGCCACTGAGGCGCTCCGGTCGGCCGGTGTCGAACTCCGCCGGCGAAAGGCGGAGGCCCGTCGGGACCGACCTGGGCTGCCGGAGGGTCATGACCGGGTGATGAGGCCCACGACCGCGTGATGAGGCCCACGACCGGGTGATGGGCTCATGACCGGGTGTACCGACCGGCCGTTCCCCATGTCAGCGAAGGTGAACCGTCCCGTCGTCGTCGAGTCGCCACCCGGGATTGTGAGCCACCTCCCACGGGTGACCGTCGGGATCGATGAAGATGCCGGAGTAGCCGCCCCACTCGGTCGTGGCCCCCGGTCGGCCGATCGACGCCCCGGCCCGCTCCGCCGAAGCCAGGACGGCGTCCACCTCCTCCGGCGACCCTGCGTTGTAGGCCAGCGTGACACCACCCCAGCCCCCGGGGTCGACCACCGCACTGTCCCGTGCCAGTTGGTCGCGGCCCCACAGAGCGACGATCATCCCCCCGGCCTGGAAGAAGATCACCTCACCGTCGGGTGTCTCCCCGCTCCACCCCAACCCTTCATAGAAGACGCGGGCCCGGACGATGTCGGACACGCCAAGCGTGACGAGCGATACCCGCTGATCCATCCGACCAGCCTCCCACGCCGTGTGACAGACCGCGGACCCCAGTCACCGCCGGCATTCACCTGGGCCTTCCTCGCCGACACCGACGCGGTCGACTGGCCGCCGTCTTTCGACGACCGCGTCGGGGTCCTCCACATCCGGAGACGGGTTGCCTACAATTCCCGATGGAGATACGGCGGGCACCGGCAAAGGAGTTCCGCAATGAGCACGACCATCCACCTCGAGTACGGGCGCTGTCCTTCCTGCACCGGTGACGCCCTGCTCGAGACCACCCACCTGCTCACCGAGGACGCACCCACCCGTGTCCGTATCACCCGGATCGAGTGCACCAATGAGGAGTGCCTGCACTACCTCACCGCGCTGCAACCCCTCTGAACGGCGGCCCGTTCGACCGCCACCCCGGCCGCCGGCGCCCCCGGGAGACCCCTGCGACCACGGCACCTGCTTTCGTCCTGGCCACTGTTCGCATTCCGATCGGGTCGGCGACAGGTCCCGGGGCCTGCCCCGAAGGGCGCACCCGGCGGGGTATCGGTCCGAAACGTCAGGAGGGTGCCGACGGACCGTCAGTGATCGGTCGGCCCCGCGTCACGGATCATGTTCTCCTGCACGAACGAGGCCACCAGCCGCCCGTCCTGGGCGAACACCTGGGCACTCCCGTAGCTGGCCCCTCGGCCGGCGTAGGGGCTCTGGTGGGCCAGGAGCAGCCATTCCCCACTCGGCACCGACTCGTGGAACGTCACGGTGTGGGACACCACACCGGTCCCGATGTTGCGATGGGCCATGTTCTGCCCGATGCCGGCGTGGGGCAGCATGGCCGTGCCGATGAGGAATCCGTCGGTACCGTACGCCAGGAGCGCCTGGGCCAGGGCAGGGCCACCGGGCCCGCCGGCGCCGGGCGGCAGGCGGACCCAGGCGAACAACTCCGCCGGGCCCACCGGGTGCGTCGGGATCCCAGGTGTTCACGCCATCCACCACCCGCAGGTCGCTGCCGGGGGCCAACAGGCCGCCCTGGCCCGTGTCCGGCGAATCGTCGGGACCGGCCACGTCGGGCATGGCCGGCTGGTGGCGGATCAGGTCGGGTGCGTCGAGCCGCCGGAGGACGAGGCCCTGGGCGCACACGCGGTCGCCCTGGTGCACCGTGACCGAGTGGCTGCCCATGGTCCGTCCGTCGTGGATCACGTCCACGTCGATCTCGATCGGGCTGGACAGACGGGCGCTCCTGGCGAAGATGGTGTGGATCGAGGCCACGTCCTTGTCCTCGGCCACCTGGTCCGAGGCCAGGATCATCTGGGCCAGCAGTTGGCCCCCGTACACCACGTCCCGCTGCGACGGGTCGCCGATGCTGCCGGCCCGGAACCGGTTCCCGTCGGTACGGACCAGTCGGAACGCCTCGTCCACCTGATCGGCTGCCGGACCCGGCCCTGAAGTCCCGGCTTCCCCGGGTGCGTCGGCCACGGTCCCGCTCAGAAGCCGAACGCCGACACGTCGAGCGTGCCCACCGAAAGGGCGGCCATGGTGCCGCCGTCGGTGAGGATGGCCTCACCGGTGATGGCGGATGCCCCCGGCGAGTTGAGGAACACGAGGGGTGCCGCCTGCTCGTCGGGAGTCTGACGGTGACCGAGCGGAATGGGGTAGTTGTCCATGAACGCCTTTCCCATCTGCTCCTCGAACTCCGGCATCATCGGGGTGTCGGTCGGGCCGGGCAGCGTACAGTTGATCCGGATGCCCCGCTCGGCCAGGGCCAAGGAGCGCCACACGGTCCACACGATGATGACCTCCTTCGACGGAGCGTAGCCGCTGGCAATCTCGTCGGGGTGGTCCTCCAGCCACTGCTTGCCGCCGGCGAACCCCTCCGTCGTGACCAGCGGCATCCACTTCTCGACATTGCCCTGCCAACCGGCGCCGGCGCCCGACGAGATGCTGGCGATGGCCGCACCGGGCTCCATGCGCTCGATGACCAGGTCGGCCAGATGACGCTGGCCGACGAAGTTGACCAGCATGGTGTCGAGGTCCGAGAACCGGCCCCCGGGAAGCCCGGCGCAGTTGAACAGCCCGTGGACGGTTCCGCCGATGCTCTCGACGGCGGTGGCCGTGGCCACCGGGTCCATCAGGTCGACGGCGTGGAAGCTGGCCACCGGGACGGGAGGCTCCTTGAGGTCGATCACGTGGATCTCCGCACCGAGGGGCTCGAGTTGGCGGACCACCGCCGCCCCCATGCCGGCCCCTCCGCCGCCACAGACGATGACGCGGCGTCTTGCATACGGTCCGACTGGAGTCACGGGATCCCCCTCCTGCATCGCATCTGCATCGCACTTCTCACACGTGCTGCTCCGCCGGCGACGGGCGTCCCCGGTCGCCGGGCTGCGCCGAGCTGTCCCTTCCCGACGGTCCCACTGCCACCCGGACGATGCCTGTCCGGGATGCGGCGCAGACCACGACCGCGTCCTGGACTGACCGGTCCCAACGGCGCCTCACGGTACACCAGGGTGCTGGTCGGGACAACGTCGTGGCACCGGTGGCCGACGGCGCCGGTCGAGATCAGCGGGCGGGACCGGCGCCGAGGCCGGCCGCGGGACGGCCGCCGTGCGTCGCGGCTGCGGCGCGGGCGGCCCCTGCGGTCCGCTTCCTCGAGGCCCTGCTCACCACGACGGATGCCCCGGGCCGCTGACCCGCTCGGGACGGTGCGGTGGGGATTCCCTCTAGCCGGTCGCAGGGATCCAGCCGGGCGAGGTGGTGGTCCGGCCGCGGGCCACGCTGGAGCCGATGTAGTTGCGCTGGGCCTCGATGGTGCCGGCCCCGATGCACAGCCCGCGGACGTCCCGGTACGCCCGCTCCAGGGGATACTCACGGCTGTAGCCGTACCCGCCGTGGATCTGGATGGCCTCGTCGCACACGAACTTGGCGGCCAGGTTGGCAGCCGTCTTGGCCATGGCCGTCTCCAGGGCCGGCGGAGTGCCCCCGGGCCCGGCCAGGCGCACCGCCCGGTCCAGCAGCAGGCGCGCCCCCTCGAGGGCCACGGCCATGTCGGCCAACTTCCACTGGAGCCCCTGGAGGTCGGCGATGGGACGCCCACCGACGACCCGGTCCCGCATGTATCCGGCGGCCCGTTCGAGGGCACCCTGGGCGGCGCCCACGCACATGGCGGCGTTGCCGCACCGCTCGTGGTTGAGGTGGGAGAGGAGCAATTTGAACGGCTCACTGGAGGCGGGGTCCCCGGCCAGCAACACGTCCTCCTCGGAGATGGCCACGCCGTCGAAGGCGATCTCGGACTCGGTGGCGGCGTGGATGCCCATGCCGCGGTGGCGCCCGACCAGGGAGACCCCGTCCCGGTCCATGGGGACGATGACCGCCCCGATCCCCCGGGCACCCTCTCCGCCCGGCCAGCGGCACCACACCAGCACGGCCGATGCGGCGTGGCCCAGCGTGGAGTAGTTCTTGTACCCGTCGAGCCGCCAGCCGCCGGGGCCGTCCGGCTTGAGGGCGGTGCGCATCTCCTGGACCGCCGATCCGGCATCGGGCTCGGTGATCCCGATGCTGATGATGGCCTCGCCGTCGGCCACCGGCGGCAGCCATCGGTCCTGGAGGGCCGGCGAGCCCAGGTGCTCGATCCCCCGTGGAGGTCCGTTGAAGGCCAGTTGGCAGCAGATGGCCGTGGACACGTCGTGGCGGGCGATCTCCTCCAGCACGATCGCCGCTTCCACGTCCCCGAACCCGAGGCCGCCCCACTGCTCCCCGATCGTCACCCGGAAGAGATCGGCGGCGGCCATGGCCGCGATGGCCGCCCGGGGCACCGCTCCGGTCTCGTCGTGCTCGGCCGCCCGCGGGGCCACCTCTCGGGCGGCGACGTCGCGTGCCAGCTGGCGGAGGGCGGCCTGGTCCTCGGTCTCGGCATCGGGGCCGTGGCCGGCGTCGGGGTGGGTGGCGGCCATCTCAGTCCGTGGGCTCGGTGCCGACCACGCCCACGAAGCTCACGCACTCGCCGGGCGAGCCGCCGAGATTGTGGGTGAGTCCGAGGGTACGGTGACCTTCGGTCACCGTGGTGATCTGACGCTCCGGCGGGGCTTGGCCCCGGAGCTGCAGCCAGCACTCGAACAGCATGCGCAGCCCGGTGGCCCCGATGGGGTGGCCGAAGCTCTTGAGACCGCCGTCGGGGTTGACCGGGAGTTCCCCGTCGCGGTCGAAGGTGCCGGCCATGACCTCCTTCCACGCCGTGCCCCGGTCGGCAAAGCCCAGATCCTCCATCAGCACCAGCTCGGTCGGCGTGAAGCAGTCGTGCACCTCGGCCATGGCCAGTTGGGACCGCGGGTCGTCCACTCCGGCCTGGCGGTAGGCGTCGGCCGCGGAGCGGACCACCTCCTCGAAGCTGGTGTAGTCGTAGTCGGGGTCGATGGCACCGGCCGCCGGACCGGCCACCAGGCTGAGACCCTTCACGTAGAGCGGTGCGTCGGTGTACCGGTGGGCATCCTCGGCCCGGCAGATCAGTGCCGCGGCCGCACCGTCACTGACCCCGCTGCAGTCGAACACCCCGAGCTGGCCGGCCACCCGCGGCGAGGCGGCGATCTTCTCCAACGAGACGGCCTTCTGGTACTGGGCCCGCGGGTTGACCGCCCCGTTCTGGTGGTTCTTCCAGGCGATGCGGTTGAGCACCGAGCCCATCTCCTCGGGATCCACGCCGTACTTGTGGCAGTACGCCGGGACCAGGAACGAGAAGGCGGCCGGGGAGCTCAGGGCGGCGTTGGTGCCGTCCCCCACCTTGTGGATCCCGGTCAGGCCGGAGTAACCCGAATCCTTCAGCTTCTCCACCCCGATGGCCATGACCAGCTCGTAGGCGCCCGAGGCCACGGCATAGCAGGCGTTGCGAAAGGCCTCCGAGCCGGTGGCGCAGAAGTTCTCCACCCGGGTCACCGGCTTGTACCCGATCTTCAGGGGTTTGGACAGGGTGATGCCGGACTGACCCGAGCTCATCGTTCCCAGCCAGAAGGCGTCGATGGCGTCGATGGCCACACCGGCCGAGGTGGTGCACTCCACGGCGGCGTCGGTGAGGAGGTCGTTGGTTCCCTCGTCCCAGAGCTCGCCGAAGCGTGTACACCCCATCCCGACGATGGCCACCCGATCGCGGATTCCCGTGCTGCTCATGGCGTTGCCGCTCCTTCTGGTCGATCTGCCCGGCCGGCTCGGCCGGCTCGGTCGGCTCCCGGATCCGTGCCGCCCGCTTCCTCGAGGCTAGCGTCGGACAACGGGCGGGCCTTCCAGAAGTAATTGTGTACCCCTTCGGCGCTGTACAGGCGCCGGAAGGTCATGGCCACCCGGGTCCCGACGGCCACGGCGTCGGGGTCGACGTCGGTCATCTCGCCCCGATACCGTCCGCCGCCGTCGAAATCGATGACCGCGCCGACCATCGGGGGCGACAGGCTGAAGGCCAGCCGGTCGATGGTGTAGGTGGCGACGGTCCCCCGGAGGTCGGCCATGCGCTCCGACTCCATCTGGTCGACGGCCTGACAGGAGAGGCAGATGCGGGTGGGCGGCAGGTGGCGGAAACCGCAGGCCGTGCAGCGACTGGCGTTGAAGCCGAACTTCCAACCCTCGGTACGCCGGCTGGCCGGGGCATCAGGACGTTCGGGGTCGGGACGCCGTGGCGGCTCCCGGTGCACCATTCCCCGCCACGAGAGGAAGACGGCGTACGACAGGTCCGACCGGCCGTCGGCGACCAGCCCGGCCACCGGGCGCAGGCCGGCCTGCCGTCGGGCCTCCTGGACGGCCGGAAGGTTCCCGGTCGTACGCAGCACCACGGCGTCGGCGCCGTCGGCCACCTCCAGCACCACGACGACCTGCCCGACGCCGGCCCGCTCGAGCACGTCGGCCAGCTCCAGGCCGGCCTGGGCCGCCCCGAGGTTGCCGATCAGGCCGGTGTGGTCAGGCACCACCCGTTCGGCGACCACCCCGAGAGACTTCTTCAGGGTGGCCACGGCGCGGGCGTGGAGCCCGGAGACGATCAGGTGGTCCACGTCTCCGGGCGAGAGGCCGGCATCGGCCAGGGCCCGGTCGAACGCCGAACGGGCCAGCGGCAGGTAGGCCTCCTCACCGAAACGGTCCTCCCACTGCTGCGAGGCGGTGTCCCCCGGCACCCGCCACCGGTCGAGGAACTCGTCGGTGGCGGAGGCGTGGCCCAGGCGCTCGGTCACGCCGCCTTCCGGGGCGAAGACGAAGGCCACCGCACCGTCGCCTCCCTGGGTCTCGTCGGGCCCACCGGGCAGGCCGGTGCGCAGGTCGGAGACCACGGCGAGGGCGGGGGCCCGAGCCCCGGCCACCGCGGCCAGCCGGACGGTGGCCCAGCTCGAGCGCACCGAGCCGCACAGGTCGTAGGCGCCGGCGCCGGCGGCCAACCCCAGTCCGGCGTGGACCGTCGTGGCGTTGGTCTTGTCCAGGTAGGCCGGCGCCGGAGTGGAGAACAACAGGTCGGCGGGCTCCGGTACGCCGGGAACGGCCAGCGCACGTCGCCCGGCCTCCACCGCCATCGAGGTGGTGTCCTCGTCATAGGAGGCCACGGCCCGGGTCCCCCGACCCCCACCCGTCCCGAAGGCCTGTCCGATGGCTTGGCGCTGGAGCCGCCAGTACGGGAGGTAGACGCCCCACGACACGATTCCCGCTTCCATTCGGACCTCTCTCTGCTCTGGATCTGACGGCTGCTTCAGTGCTGCGCTGCACTTCGGTATTCTGTGCTGCTCCGGTTGCTCCGGTTGCTCCGGTTGCTCCGGTTCCGTCTGTTCCGGCGTTCCGGTGGTTCGGTACCGGCGGCGGGGCGCGCCGGCCCTCAGCGATCGGCCACGACCAGATCGGCCGCCCGGGACCGGAGGGCCTGGCGGTCAGGCTTGCCGACACCGAGCAGTGGGATCTCGTCGAGGTGGACCACCAACTCGGGGGTCTTGAACCGGGCCATTCCCTGGTCGGCGAACCACCGGCGGCACTCGTCGACGTCGATGGACTCGCTTCCCACCACGAAGGCGGCCACCCGTTCGCCGAGCCGTCGGTCGGGACAGCCCACCACCACGGCCTGGCGCACACCCGGATGCTGCTCGAGCACCCGCTCCACCTCGGCCGAGGCGATGTTCTCCCCGCCGCGAATGATCAGTTCCTTCAGACGTCCGACAATAGTCAGACAGCCATCCGGATCGAGCACGCCCAGGTCCCCGGTGGCGAACCACCCCCGGCGGACGGCTGCTCGAGTCTGGTACTCCTCTCCGTATCCGATGAAGAGCTCCGGGCCCCGCACCAGGACCTCGCCACGCTGGCCCGCCGGGACCGGTCGGTCGGTTGTGGGGTCGACCACCCGCACCTCGCCCTCGCCCACCGGGTGGCCGTCGGTGTCGCGGGCCCGGTCCGGTGGATCGTCGAAGTTGCTGGTGGTGATGGTCGGAGCCTCGGTGGACCCGTAGGTCCGCTTGACCATGGCCCCGAAGGCCTCCCGGGCGGTCTCGATGAACTCGGGGGTGACCCCCATGGCCCCGCACGACACCACCCGCAGCTTCCGCACCCGCTCGTGGTAGCCGGGCACCTCCATCATCCCCACGAACAGGGTCGGCGGCCCGATCATGAAGGAGGCACCGTACTCGCCGGCCAGGCGGACGCCGAGCTCGGCGTTCCAACGCTCCATCAGGACCACCGCCATGCCCGCCGCGCCCGGCACCAGGACCGTGTTGAGCAGGCCGGACACGTGGGCCAGGGGGGACGGCAGGAGGCCCACATCGGCCGAGGTCAGGCCGTGGGCCCGGACCATGGACCGGGCCTTGTAGGCCAGGCCCCGGTGCGTGTGGAGTACGGCCTTGGGCTGGCCGGTCGAGCCCGACGTGAACAGGACCACGGCGATGTCGGACCCTTTGGCCGCCCCGTCGGTCACGGGTGGCGCCGACAGCAGGGCGTCGAAACGGGTGTCGCCGCCCCGCACCCCGATGGCGTCCACCAGCCCGGCCAGCGGCTGGCCCGGGGTGCTGAGGGCCACCGTCGGTCCGAGCTCCTCGAGGGCCCGGGCCACTTCGGCCGACCCCACCTGGTGGTGGAGGGGGGCGGCCACCGCTCCGCACCGCCAACAGGCCCGGAAGAGCACCACCGCCTCCCACCAGTTGGGCAGCTGCCAGGTCACCACGCTCCCTGGCCGGACGCCCAGCTGGGCCAGGCCGCCCGCCACCGAGGACACCAGTCGCTCGAAGGTCCCGGCATCCAACCGTACGTCGCCGTCCACCACGGCCAAGCGGGCGGTCGGCCGGGGCGAGCCGAGGAGCGCGTCGAGGGTGGGCACGTCCCAGGCCCCCCCGGGCTGGCGGTACCGGGCCGCGCCGGGTTGGCGGTAGGTGGTGCGGAGCCTCACGTGGTCATCCCCGGGACCGCGCGGTCAGCGCGCCGGTACCGACCCTTCCACCGCGTCCTTCTCGGACAGCCGGACGGGCGGGGCGGTCCTCCAGCTGGGAATGCCGTCCTGCTCCTCGGCCACCGGGTACTTGGACTCGTGGATCTCGGCCCAGTGTGAATGGTTGAGCTGGTGGAGGGTGAAGCAGGCCTGGAGGGAGTTGTAGAAGCCCATGTTGTCGACGGTCTGGTTGACCGACTCCTTGATGAGGAGCGCGGTCATGGTCGGCAGCTCGGCGATGCGTCGGGCGTAGGCCAGCGTGCGCTCCTCGAGGTCGTCCACCGGGAACACCTTGCTGACCATGCCCAGTCGGTGGGCCTCGTCGACGTCGATGGCGTCACCGGTGAGCATGAGCTCCTTGGTCCGCCGCGGGCCGAACTCCCAGGGGTGGCCGAAGTACTCCACGCCGCACATGCCCAGCCGGGTGCCGACCACGTCGGCGAAGTACACGTTGTCGGCGGCCACGATGAGATCGCAGGCCCACATGAGCATGAGGCCGGCGGCGTACACCGTCCCCTGGACCTGGGCCACCGTGATCTTGCGGAGGTTCCTCCACCGCATGGTGTTGGTGAAGTAGTAGTGCCACTCCTGGAGCATGCGCTGCTCGGCGCCCACCCGGGTGCCGCCGTTGATGGTGGTCGACCGGTGCTGGTCGGGCCCGGGCGTCTGCTCGGCTGCTGCCTCCTTGGACCCCATGTCGTGGCCCGAGGAGAAGAGCGGTCCCACCCCTCCGAGGATCACCACCCGCACCTTGTCGTCCTCCTCGGCACGGAGGAAGGCCTCGTCCAGCTCGACCAGCAGGCCCCGATTCTGGGCGTTCCGGGTCTTCGGCCGGTTGAGGAGGATGCGCACGATGGCACCGTCGTCGAGCTCCTCGTAGGAGATGTACTTGCCTTGTTGGGGGGTGTCGGGCATGGCGCTTCTACTCCTCGTCGGTTCTGGACATCGTTCGTGCTGCACGTCGGCGGACTCATCGATCGGCGCCGCCACGCTATACCTCGGCTCCCGCCCGCCTGGACGCCCGCCTGGACAGGGCCCGGGCGGGTCCGGTCGTTCCTCGGGAACCGGTCCACCCCACGACGCGGCCCGACCGCCCGGCCGAATTACCCCGGCTGACCCCGGCCACCCCCGGCTCGCTCCGGCTCGGGCCCGTCCCGCTCCTCGATGAGGGCGGCCCGGTTGAACTTCATCGCCTCGCTCCGGGGGATGACGTCCACGAACTCGACCGTCTTGGGTGCCTTGTAGGGTGCCAGGCGCTCCCGGGCGAAGCTCGTCACCGCGGCGACGTCCAGGGTCGGATCGGACCGCTGCACGATGGCGTGGACCCGCCGGCCCCACTCCGGGTCCCGCAGCCCCACGACCACCACGTCGGCGATGCCCGGGTGCTCGCTGAGGGCCGCCTCGACCTCGGCCGGGAAGACATTGGCGGCCCCGGTGACGATCATGTCGACCCGGCGGTCGGCCATGTAGAGGAAGCCGTCATCGTCCAGCCACCCGAGGTCACCCACCGACGTGAAGCCATCCTTCGTGGTGTCCATGGGCCTGACGTCGGTCCCGACGTACGAAGCCGTGGGCCCGGTCGGCGTGCGCAGGTAGATCCCACCGATCTCACCGGCGGGAAGGGGCTCCCCGGTCTCGGCGAGCACGGCGATCTCCGTACCCGACATCCCCCGGCCCAGGGTGCCCGGGTGGGCCAGCCACTGGTCCCCGCGGCACACCACGAGGCCGAAGCCCTCCGAGGCACCGTACGACAGGAAGAAGTGCTCGGGTCCGACGAGCTCGATCCATTGACGGCCGAGCCAGATGGGCAGCGGCGAGGCTCCCTGCTGGACCCAGGTCAGGCTGGACAGATCCCGGTCCTCGATCCCGGGGACCTGGGCCAGGCGTTGCAACATGGGGGTGGCGGCGATGAAGCCGGTGATCCGGTGGCGTTCGATGAGGTCGAGCACCAGGGGGGCCTTGAACCGCTCCAGCAGGACGACCTGGTCCCCGCCCAGCAGGGTGCGGAAGACCGTGAACCCGTTGGTGTGGTAGATCGGGGCCGGACACAGCACCAGCTGAGGCCGCTCCATGGGGGCGAATTCGGACACCACCATCGACGTCACGTTGGTGGAGTGCAAGAAGACACCCGGCTGGTTCTGCAGGATGACCTTGGGGGCGCCGGTGGAGCCCGAGCTGCACACCCCGGAGGCCCGGGGGGCGATGACCTCGGGGAGCCGGGTCGTGGGGGCGCCGAGGCTGTCCCGGATCAGGTCCAGCCGGTCGGTACCGATGGTCAGGGCGGGGTCGAGCACCTCGAGGACGCGGGCGCGCTCCCAGTCCGGAAGATCCCAACGGACCGGGACCACCGTGGCCCCGACCTTCCAGCCGGCGAATCCGGCCAGCAGGCTGTCCAGCGAGTTGGGCAGGCCCATGGCCAGGCGGTCGCCGACACCGAGTCCCTGGTGGGCGAAGACGTGCGCCAGCTGGGTCGACCGGGTGTCCAACTGGCGCCAGCTCATGTCCAGCTCGGCCCCGTCGACACCCACGAAGATGACCGCCCGGTCGTCCCCCCGCTCGTCGGCCAGCTGGCCCAGCCGGGTCCCGTAGGGCACCTCATCCTGTGCCGGGGCCGGACCCACCCGCTCATCACCCAATTCGGACCCCACGTTCCGTCTGCACCTCCGTCGGACCGGTGGGATGGTAGCGCGCAAAGGCCATTTCCACCTCACATCGGGGGCTGTTAACTTGTGATGAGAAGCCGTGTATCACGCAGTCGCTGACGGGTCCGAGCCGCTTGGGCCTCGGAATCGGGCCTCGGGAATCGGGCCTCGGGGCCTCGGGGAATGAGTCCCTCAGCGCACGGCTCGATGACAAGGAGCATGACCATGCCACGACCGATCGACTTCCCGGTCTTCGACGCAGACAACCACATGTACGAGACCACCGACGCCTTCACCAAGTACCTCCCGTCCGGGTACGACGGCCTGATCCAGTACGTCGAGGTCAACGGTCGCACCAAGATCGCCGTCAAAGGCCAGATCAGCGAGTACATCCCCAATCCGACCTTCTCGGTGGTGGCGGCTCCCGGTGCCCAGGAGGACTACTTCCGCAACGGCAACCCGGAGGGGAAGAGCCGCCGGGAGATCATGGGCAAGCCCATCCGGTCCCTCCCGGCTTTCATGGAGCCCGGCCCCCGGCTCGAGCTGATGGACGAGCTGGGCCTCGATCGGGCCCTCATGTGGCCGACCCTGGCCAGCCTGCTGGAGGAGCGACTCCGGGGCGACCCCATGTCCACCCACGTCGTGGTGCACGCCCTCAACGAGTGGATGGCCGAGCACTGGACCTTCAACTACGAGAACCGTATCTTCCCGACCCCCGTGATCCACCTGGGCATCGTGGACAAGGCCATCGAGGAGCTCGAGTGGGTGCTCGAGCGGGGGGCGAAGATCCTGCTCATCCGGCCGGCACCGGTCTTCGGGTTCATGGGACCCCGCTCGCCGGCCCTCCCCGAGTTCGACCCGTTCTGGAAGCTCGTGGCCGAAGCCGACATCCCGGTGGGCATGCACGCCTCCGACTCGGGCTACCAGCGCTACATGAACGAGTGGGAGGGGATCACCGACGAGATGACGCCGTTCAAGGGGGGATCGGGCTTCCAGGCTGTCGTGTCCCACATGAGCCGCCCCATCACCGACACGGTGGCCTCCCTCATCGGCCACGGCTTGTGCTCCCGCTTCCCCACCCTCCGCTTCGCCCCGGTGGAGAACGGCAGCGGCTGGGTCCGCCCCCTGCTCCGGGACCTGGAGCACGCCTACGAGGTGGCCCCCAACGCCTTCGACGAGGATCCGGTCGTGGCGTTCAAGCGGAACATCTACGTCCATCCGTTCCACGAGGAGGACCCCATCGGCCTGGTGGAGCTGCTCGGCGCCGACCGGGTCCTGTTCGGCTCGGACTACCCCCATCCCGAGGGCCTCGCCGACCCCCTCAGCTTCGTGGACGAGCTGTCCTCCCTCCCCCACGGGGACGTGGCCAAGATCATGGGCGGGAATCTCAACCAGCTGATGAAGTTGGACCAAGCCGCCTGACGGCGCGCCCGGCTCGGCCCTCGGCTAGCCCGGGCGCTGCGGCGCCCGGTTGTGCCGCACCTCATCGAAGGGTCGGCCGCGGTCGGCGGCGAACTCGCGAGGCATGCCGAGGACCCGTTCGCTGATGATGTTGCGCTGCATCTCGTTGCTGCCACCGCCGAGACTGTTGCTCTGCCGGGACAGGTAGACCATCGCCGCCGATCCGGCCAGGTCGCCCTCGCTCCAGGCCCCGGCGCCGTTGCCGGCGATCTCCAGGCCGATGTCGTGACGGCGCTCGGAGTTGACGGCGGCGTACAGCCGACTCAGGGCCCCGGCCGGGCCCGCCATGGCCCCGGTGCGGATGCCCTGGGACACCCGCTCGATGAGCTGGGACTGCACCCGGTCGTTGACCCGGGCCTCGGCCAGGAGCTGGCGCACCACCGGGTCAGCCGTCTGCCCGGTGGCCCGGGCCAGGTCCTCGAGCTCGGAGCGCTGGCCGCCCTTGGAGGCGTTGCCCGCGCCCAGGCCGCTGGAGTAGGGCGAGCCGCCGCCCACCGCGTCCCGCTCGTGGAACAGCAGCCGCGACGCCACCGTCCACCCGTCGTTGATGCCGCCCAGGGCGTCGGCTACCGGGATCAGCACGTCGTCGAAGTACTCCTGACAGAACTCGGCCGTGCCGTTGATCATCTTGATCCGCTGGACCTCGATGCCCGGCTGGTGGATCTTCAGGATGAACATGGTCAGGCCCTGGTGCTTGGGCACGCTCGAGTCCGTCCGGGCCAGGCAGAGCGAGTAGTCGGCCCGGAAGGCACCCGAACTCCAGATCTTCGACCCGTTGAGGACGAAGACGTCGCCGTCCCGGGTGGCCGTGGTGACCAGGCCGGCCAGATCGGAGCCGCCACTGGGCTCGGAGAGGAACTGCACCCACAGCTCGTCACCCCGGAGGATGGCCGGGATGTGGCGAAGCTTCTGCTCCTCGGTTCCGAAGTCGAGGATGGTGGGGGCCAGGATGGTCAGGGTGGGGACGTTGAAGGTGGTGGGCATCTGATAGCCCATCGACTCCTGGGTGAACGCCCGCTGGTAGGCGCGGGGCAGGCCCTGGCCTCCGTACTCGGCCGGGTAGCAGATCCCCGCATAGCCGCCGTCGAACAAGAGCCGCTGGAGCTTGCGGGCCCGCACGGCCATCTCGTCCTCTTGGGTCAAGTGCCAGTTGTCCATCCCCTCGGGCAGGCGGGGCATGGTCGCGGCCAGCCAGGCCCGGGCCCGGAGCCGGTAGGTCTCCAACTCCTCGGGGTCGACCCCTGCGTCCATCGTGTTCCCTTCGCTCATCTCAGATACCCATCCCGGTGGCGATGCGCTCGCGGTGGTCCCGGGGCGTCCCGAACTGGGCCCGGTCCTGGACCATCCGCCGCAGATACAGATGGAGGTCATGGTCCCAGGTGACCCCGATCCCCCCGTGGAGTTGGACACACTCCTGGATGATGAACGGTCCGTGGTCCCCGATGTAGGACTTGGCCACACTGACCAGCTCGGAGGCCAGCGGAGAACCGGAGTCCACGGCCCGGGCCGCCCCGGCCGCCGTGGCGTGAGACGCCTCGAGCCACATCTTCATGTCGGCGAACCGGTGCTTGAGCGCCTGGTACGAGACCAGCGGCCGACCGAACGAGTACCGGTCCTCGGCGTACTCCACCGTGAAGGCGAAGACCCGGTCGACGGCGCCGACCATCTCGAAGCACTGCAATACCACGGCGTCCCAGAGCTGCCGGTCCACGTCCCCTTCGGACCGGCCCGGCTGGCCGACGGCTGCCTCGGCCGGCACCGCCACCCCGTCGAACCGGAACGTGGCGAATCGACGCACCAGGTCGATGCTCTCCGCCGGCCGGACGGTCAGGCCCGGGGTCCCCGACATCACCAGGAACTGGGCCAGGCCATCGTCGGTCTGGGCGGTGACCAGCAACAGGTCCGCCTGTCCCCCGGCCTCTACCGGCGCCGTGGTCCCGTCCAGGACGAACGTGTCACCCTGCCGCCTGGCCCGGACCCCCGCCGACGGGCCGCCCGCACGAGCGGAGAATTCCGGCGGGCTCCAGGCGGCGATGGTCTCACCGCCCACCAGGCCGGCCAGATGCCTGCTGTGGTGGGGTCCCCCGGCCCGAGACAGGGCGGCGGCCACCACGTTGGTGGGGACCAGCGGGCCCGGCGACACCAACTGGCCGATCTCTTCGGCCACCAGGCCCAGGTCGGCGAGCCCACCGCCGGAGACCGAACCACCACCGTGCTCCTCGGCCACCAGCATGGAGACCCACCCGAGCTCGGCCCCGCGTCGCCACCAGGCGCGGTCGAATCCGTCGGGCTGCTCCTCGGCGATCTGCCGCACCACGTCGAGCGGACAGGTGTCCTCGAGGAACTTGCGGGTGGTCTCCTGGAACAGCTGCTGGTCCTCGGTGAGTCCGAACTGCACGGTCAACGCCCTTCCCTGTCTGTCGATGTCCTGTACCCGGCCGGAGGCACCGGTGGCACCCGGTCCCTCGCCCCATCGGTGGCCCAATCCCCGGCGGGCGCCACTGATCACGTCAACTGAGCCGGGCCGGGCTGGGCGGCGCACGGATCCCTCAACTCCGGCGCCGGATCGATGCCGTCCACGCAGCCCGTCCCACGTGGGCCACGCCGAATGCGGGCCGGGCCGGGCCGTCCCGAGCCTCCGCAACCTCTTCTTTCCGGCTGAAGAGTATCGTGCTCACCTCGGTCCACCGCAAACCCACGGGGGCCCTTCGGGGCCTGACTCCGTCGGTCAGCCGGCGTGGCGGAAGTCCGGGGCGCGCTTCTCGGCGAAGGCGGCCATCCCCTCGGCCATCTCGGCCGACACGGCCGCCATGGCCTGGGCCTGGGCCTCGCGATCCAGCGAGGCCGGCAGACCGGTCTCGAACGTGGCGTTGAGCAGCTGCTTGGACAGACCCAGGGACCGGGTCGGACCCGAGGCCAACCGCACCGCCAGCTCGTCGGCCTGGCGCGCCAGTTCCTCGGCCGTGGGCAGACAGCGATAGGCCAGTCCCAGGGCGACGGCCTCTGCACCCTGGGCGCCTTCCCCGAGCAGCACCATGGCCTTGGCCCGCGGCAACCCCACCAGCCTGGGGAGCAGGTAGGCACCGCCGGCGTCGACCACGAGGCCCCACCGGGCAAAGGACCACACGAAGCGGGCCTGCTCGTGGAGGAGTACGAAGTCGCAGGCCAGGGCCAGGTGGGCCCCGGGCCCCACCGCCGTGCCGTTGACGGCGGCCACGGTGGGCTTGTCCAGCTCCCAGAGCTCGCGGATGAAGGCCTGGACGCCACTCCGCAGCGCCTCGCTGGTGTCGCGAGGGTTGAACCCCTCCCCTCCGGAGCCGGCCACGGTGGACTGACGGAGGTCCATCCCGGCGCAGAAGGCGTCCCCCGATCCGGTGATGAGCAGGGCCCGCACCTCGGGATCGGCGCGCGCCTGGCGGACCCGCACCACGATCTCGTCGCGCATCGCGGGGGTCAGGGCGTTCTTGGCCTCGGGGCGATCGAGTACCAGGCGAGCCACACCGTCCTCGCCCACGTCGTAGCGGATCATGCCCCCAACGTAGGCCACAGCTGGAGCTCAGTGCCCCACGGTCGGTCGGTCCGGCGTCGCCTCACTCCCCGGCTTCGGTTCCGGCCACCGCCGGGAGGCCGTGGTACGGCATTCCCTTCTGCTTCCACTCGTCGTACCTGGCCAGGAAGGCCTCCCCGAAGGGATCTTCGCCCACCAGGGGCATGCCCGCTCTCCAGATGGTGAGGTCGTCAGGAGCCAGCACCGACGCGGCGGCCACGTGGCGTCGGGTGGTCTCGTCGTCGCCCCTCCGGTACGCCTCGGCTCCGAGCCGGAAGTGCAGGCGGGCCAGCACCTCGTCCCCGCTCAGGTCGCCCACCGCCCCCTTGGCCTCGTCGGCCGTGACCGGCACCTCGCCGTCCCTGGCCCACCGCCGGATCTCGTCGAGGTGGGGTCCGGACTGCACGCCGGTGAAGTCGGCGAAGAGGTCAGACCCGAAGGCCACGCCGTTGGGACGGGCGATGTTGTCCTCCTCGTCGATCCACACCACGGTGGGAACGTTGGAGATGGCGTAGGACTCGGTCAGGACGTGATTGGGGTCGTAGAGGACCGGCATGGTGATCCCGTCGACCCACGGTCGGACATCCTCGGCCGACTGGTCGATGGCCACCGCCACCACGGTGAAGTCCTCGGATCCCAACTCATCGTGGAGGGCCTGCCACCCCGGGAGGTCGTAGCGGCAGCCGCACCAGCTCGAGAAGGTCACGAGGGCCTTCTTCAGGCCGGCCCACTCGTAGAGGCCGTGGAGATTGCCGTCGAGGTCGGGGAGCTCGAACTCGGGGGCCCGCAGGTCCTCCAAGGCCTGGCGCCGCAGCTCGGCCGGGAGGGCCACCGCCATCAGGCCGGCGTCGACATCGACCACGGTCGGACGTCCGAGGGTCCGGGCCACGGCGACCAGGTCCAGCTGCTCCCCCACCATGAGCGAGCCGACATCGGTGACCGGGACACAGGTGCTCTCCCGGCACAGCCCGGACGGCTTCAGCTCCCAGCCCAGGGCCTCGGGAAGCCGCCCCGGGTCGACCAGGAAGGTCCCCCGGTCCGGATCGGCCGTGGCGTCCACCCGCCGGGAGTCGGTGTCGATGATGGTGATCTGGGTCACGCCCGTGCTCCCTCGTTTTTGGTGGTCATCCCCCTGGATGCCCGGCGGGCCCAACCGTTGCCTCGGGACCGTGCCGTGTCAATACTCCCCGTCGGTCGCCCGCGGTGGGTCACTGCCCTGGCGACTCCCCGAGACCGGCGGCGGCCACGAACTGCCGGCTGCGGGCCCGGTACCCACCCTCGCCGTCCGGGGTGGGGGCGGCCGGGGAGAACAGCACCACGCCTCCCGGTCCGGTCATCGACACCGCCGCGTCCACGGCCTCGACCAGATCGGCGGCCAAGGCGACGGCCAGTGGCGGTCGACCACCGGAGCCGCCGGAGGCCAGGGCCCGGGTCAGGCGCTCGGCATCAGGGGGCAGCACAACCACCCCCGGTGCGGGCCGACGTTGCACCAGGGCGTCCACCAGCTCCCGGGGGTCGACACCGCGGTCGGCACCACCCAGGATCACCGTGAGCTCACGGTCGGGGAAGGCGGCCACCGACGCCGCGGTGGCGAACGGGTTGGACGCCAGGGCGTCGTCGACGAAGATCAGGCCACCGCGCTCACCAACCGTCCGGCAGCGCGACGGCAGTCCGTCGAATCCGGCCACGACCGCCTCGACCACCGCCACCGGGGGCGGGCGGCCGTCGAGCAGGGTGGCCCCGGTCAGGGCACCGCACAGGTTCCAGAGATTGTGCACACCCGCCAGGCGGAGCCCCGAGGCATCGACCCACGGTGTCCCGTCCACACTGACCATGCCCGAGGCGTCCACCGCCACCCGGCCCGCCGGTCCGAACAGGGTCCGCCGTGGGTGGCCCGCGGTACGGACCAGGGCCTCCTCGCTTCCGGCGTTCACCCCGAGCTCGCCGGGCGGCCCGGCCTCGACCAGGCGGAGCTTGTCCCGGTAGTAGGCCTCCTCGCTACGATGCCAGTCGAGGTGGTCGGGAGCCAGGCTGGTGAGCACCACCAACCCAGGGCTGACCGCCACCTCGGCCGCCTGGTAGGACGAGACCTCGACCACATAGGCGTCGGCCGGGGGCCTCTCGTACATCTCGACCACCGGGACACCGATGTTCCCGATCAGGGCCACATCCCGCCCGTCCCGGCCCAGGATGGCGGCGGTCAGCGCCGCGGTGGTGCTCTTGCCCTTGGTACCGGTGACGGCCACCACCCGGGCGTCGGCGAAGTCCTCGAGCCACAGGGCCATGGCGGTGGTCACCGTCACCCCGGCGGCACGAGCGGCTTCCAGCTCGGGCCGGTAGCGGCTCACGCCCGGGGCCCGGACCACCACCTCGATCGACGGCCACGGAGCCTCGGCCGGGGTGAACACCCGGGGAGCGCCGCCGACCTGCCCCCGGAGCCGTTCGGTGGCGGCTTCGGGTTGGTCGTCCACGTACCAGGCCTCGACCCCGCGGTCGTCGAGGAGACGGGCCATGGCCAACCCCTCGCTCCCCACGCCCCACACGGCAACCCGACGGGCGCACAGCTCGTCGAGCGTCACGCCCCCTCCGCCATGAGTCGCCGCACGCTCGACATCACTTCGGAGTCCAAGGCGTCCGGACCTTCGGCCGGGACGAGGAGTGACCGGACATCTTGCTCCTGAACCAGGCCCCGTGCCCGCGGGGCCAGAGCCGCCACCACCGGGCTGTCCCGCCATTCGGCGAGGGATGCGAGGACCCGCAGGGCGGCGGCCGATTCACGTCGCTCCCCCACGCACTCGAACGGCTTGTCGTCATCGCTCATCAGCGCGGCGAAGCCGTCGATCTGGTCGGGATCGGCGAACAGATCCCGTCCGATGATGGCGGTGAGGCGCTCACGGTCGAGGTACGGGGCCAGCATCAGCGCCACGAATCGGCACTTCGGGCAGTGGCCACACCACCGGTCCCCCGCCCCCGCCGTGTGGCGGAAGGCCGAGTTGCAACTGCAGAACGTGGCGTGGTACTCGGTGAGCCGGGCGAAGGCCCGGGCGATGGCCAGCTCCGAGTAGGACCGGAGCGCCGAGCCGTAGGAGAGGGCAGGATCGATGGAGCCGGCGATGAGGTCGGCCAGCGCCCGCTCGAACTCGAGACTCTTGGAGTACTGGTGGTTGACCGGGACACCATCCACCAGTGCGGTCTCCTCGCTGGCCGATCGCTCCACCGCCATGGCGATGGTGTCGTAGCCGTAGAGGAAGCTGCCGACCACGGCGATCAGCGAGACGATGGCGGTGATGGGGACATGGCCGTTGAAGGCTCCTGACGCGTTGAGGTCGGCCAGCTCCGGATCCAGACGGCGGCGCACCACGATCAGCTCGAGACCGGTCAGGGCGGCAAGGTCGTAGACCAGCGGGTGGGGGTTGACGGCGAACAGGCGGGGGTGAAGGTGCTTGACCGCCTCGATCAGAACCAGGGAGTCCTTCCCACCCCCGATGGGCACCACCAACCCCCCCGGCCTCGTGGCGCCGGGGGGCGTCGGACGGAGGCCTGCGCCGGGACCGGACCTGACCGCCACCTGCCGCGGCACCGGCAGCCCGTTGGCCACGGCGAACTCGCGGAGGCCGTCGTCGTAGAGATGGCGGTGGAACTCCTGCTCGACGGGCAGCAGGCCGTCGAGCTCGACGGCCACCACCGGGGGGGCGGCGGCCTTGTAGTAGCTGGTGCCGGCGGCGATGTGGAGGTGCAGCAGGGCCCCCTCCAGGCCGGGGCCGTCGAGGAGCGGGCCGGAAGCGAACGGGGTCTCGAAGGTGATGGTCTCGACGAAGGCGTACCGGTCGTCGAAGGCGTAGCGGAGCGAGACGGTGCCCGTGTCCCGATCGAAGGCCCGGTCGGTCACCCGAAAGACCCCGACAGAGGCCGGATCGAACCGGTTCGGGGCGTGCATGACCCCGCCAGCGTAGTGGTCAGCCACTCTCCGGCGGCCCCTTGGCCGGCACGGGCAGTCGTCGGAGGTGCTGCACGATGGCCAGTGACGAGCCGGTGGACTGCACCACCCAGACCTCGCCCTTCTGGAGGCGTAGCGCCTTCCGGTCGACCGACTTCGGGTCCGGAACCAGGACCTCGAGCATCTCGGAGGCCACGTCCCCGTGGGTGCAGAGGATGGCCGACTCGCCACCCATGGTCGCCAGCAGTCGGACCGCGTCGCTCCCGTGTCCCTCGGCCAGTTCGTCCACCGACTCCACTGGCAGCCCGAGCGCCTCGGCCACCGGCTGCACAGTGGCGCAGCAGCGAACGTACGGGCTGGACAGGATGCGCTGAGGCCGGTACTCACTGAGCAGCGGTACCAACTCTTGGGCCCGGGCCTTCCCCCTCGTCGAGAGGGGACGCAGCCGGTCGTCGCCCCGGTAGGCACTCCGTCTTCCGGCGTGGGCGTGGCGGACCACCAAGAGCGGCATGCCCATGATCGTGCCATGCCCACCGGTCGGTGATGATGATGCCCGGCCCGGAGAGCGCGGCGCCTCCCGGAGCCCGCTCAGGGCGCGACACCCGGGACGTCGAGCCCCGGGTCGGCGGGAAACGGGAAGACGTCGAGGTCATGGGCCCGGCGGGCCAGCGAGTGGTACTTCCGCTCGGCGATCCGCCAGCGGTCGGATACCACGCAGTAGCGGTCGTGGTACAGCCCGTACACCGTGGTCCACCGGCCACTGGCCCGTTCCTGTCGCACCTCGCTCATGAACAGACGGCTTACGGCCCGTCCGGCGCCCGGGCCGTCGGGGAAGGCGATGTGCGCATTGAGGATGACGAACTCGAAGAACTCGAACCCTTCGATGGCCTGCTCGATGAATCGCCCGACCTCGGGTCCGCCGGTCAGGATGAGGGGGGTGTCGGTGCGCCGGTCAATCCTGACGGTGGCCTCGGGCAGGAACAGGTGGGCCATCTCCGGCCAGGCCCGTCGGTTGACCACGTCGGCGTAGGCGTGCTGCAGGCGACGCACGCCGGTGTCGTGGACCGCCTCGGCCACCAGCTCGTCCTCGATCATCCCCGGAACGCTACCCGTCCGGTCGGCAGGGGTCAGGGGTCAGGGGTCAGGGGTCAGGGGCCGGCAGGGCCGGCAGGGCCGGCAGGGCCGGCACCGCCGGGACCGCCTGGCAGGACGGCACCGCCCGGCCGGCCCACGGTCACACGGCGGCCCGGAGGCCCCAGGCCGGGTCCGCCGGCGATCGGTCAACCCCCGAAGCGCCCGCTGAAGCCTCCGCCTCCGAGTCCAGCACCGAATCCGCCGCCGAATCCAGCACCGTCGGGTCTGCCACCCAAGGAGCCGGCACCGCCGAAACGTGAGGTGGTGGACGACGTCGACGGCAGTGGTTCGTCGAGACTCGCCAGCGACACCACCTGTCCCCGGGTGACGCCCGAGGTCACCTGGGTCAGGATGTCGCCCACCGTACCGAGCGTCACCCGGACCGGGGTCGGTGTGCCGTCCTTCATGGCCGTCACCAGATGGAAGGTGCCGACGCTCCTGACCGCCGACGTGGGCACGGTCGTGACGTTGACCGCCCGTTGGGTGATGATCCGGACGTCACCGTCGACCCCCGACAGTTGACCCAGGTCGGGTGAGTCGAGGGTGACGGTCACCGGATAGGAGGTCGACCCGCTGTTGGCCACGGCGCCGATCGTCGACACCTGGCCCCGGACCACTGCGTTGGTCGAGTCCGGGGTCACCAGAGCCTGTTGGCCCACGGCCACCCGGCCGATGTCCGCCACCGCCACATCGGTGGTCAGGTCATAGGTGGAGCCCTTGCCGATCACGACGATCTGTGGGGCGGAGGAGCCGGACCCGGCGGTGACCGAATCGCCCTCGGCGATGGAGACCGACGCCACCGTGCCGGCGATGGTGCTGACCAGATCCGCCCCCGCGACCGCCTGCTGGGCATCGGTCAGGTTGACCTGCGCCGTGTCGATCGTCGCCTGGTCCAGGGCGATCTGTTGGGGGGTGGCCTCCTTCGCGGCGAGGCCGGACGAACCGGTCGATCCGGTTCTCGGTCGTTCCGGTCGATCCGGTCGATCCGGTCGATCTCGTTCCGGTCGTTCCGGTCGATCCGGTCGATCCGGTCGATCCGGTCGTTCCGGTCGAGGTGACTCCGGCGCCCGCCCCCCCGACCGTGGCCGAGGAACCGCTCGACGACCCGACCGCGGCCTCGAGCGTCTGGGTGACCGTCCTCTCGTCCTGGGAGACCTGCTTGATGTCGGCAGCCACCTGTGACTGCGCGGCAGTGGCCTGACTGAGGGCTGCCGAGCACGAGGCGGATCCGCTCGCGCCGGTTGTCGGCGTCGTCGGAGTCGTGGTCGAGGTGGGCGTCGTGGTCGAGGAGGGGCGCGTGGTCGAGGAGGGGCGCCGTGGTCGCGGTGGTCGTACAGATGGTTGTGGCCTGTTGGAGGGCTGCACCGGCCTGGGACGAGTCGGAATCCAATCGGGACTGGTCGGATGTCAGGGTGGCCTGGAGCGCGGCAATGGCCGAGCTCGACAGCGCCGTCGAGGCGGCGCCCGAGCCGGCCCTGGACCCCTCGGACCCTGAAGGAGTGGTGGCGGCCGTGGTGGTGCTCGTACGGGATGACGGGGTCGCGGTGGTCGACGACGCGGCGGCGGTCTCACTGGCCTCGGCGTTCGCCAACGTGGCCTGGGCGGATGCCAACGAGGCCTGGGCCGAGACCACCGTGCTGGTCAGCGCGGCCACGTCGAGCGACGCCAGCGTCTGGCCGGCGGCCACGGTCTGGCCCACTGACACATCCACCGTGCCGACCTCCCCCGAGACGTTGAAGTTCAAGTCGGCCTGGTCGACCGGCGTGATCGTGCCGACCGAGTCGAGGGTGGCCACGACGGTGCCGGTGCCGGCTACGGCCGTCCGGTAGGTGGGTGACCCGCCCCGGGTGAGTCCCCAGGCCACGACGGCCGCCACCAGCACCACCACTACGGCGATCACCCGGAACGGGAAGAGCCAGCGCTCCCGCGGCACCGGAAGACCGACTGTCCCGGGCCCTGTCTCGCCTGCATGGTCCCCGAGCTCGCCGACGAGCCCGACACCGGCCTCAGGGTCATCGGCTGGTTCACCGACCGACCCATCGCCGAGAGAGGGGGCTCCGGGCTCAGGTGGAGCCGGATCAAGCACCGGTGGCACTCCCCGGGGCGGCACCGTCGGCCGGGCCGGCGCCACCCGGCCCTCCAGCACCTCCGCGGAATCCGCCGAACCCGCCGAACCTGCCGAACCGGCTGGTGCACCCGTCGGCACCCGGCGTCGAGATGGTGATCGACCGGGCCGTGACCGCTCCGGTGGAGTCGGCACCACCGACCGCCGCGGCGCACCTCCCTACCGCCAGGTCGGCGGCCGCCGCCGCCTGGCGTTCGCTGAACGTGGTCGAGGAGGTGAGGGTGACCACCACGCTCGTCGTCTTCTTGGTCGAAGGGTTCGTCTCGTTGACCGTAACCTCCGAGCCGTCGACCGCCGTCACCGGTCCCGAGGCCGCCCCGAACTGCCCGCTGAAGCGCCGCTGGGCCGCGGTGCCCCCGCCCGGCGGCCGACTCCCGTTGCCGCCGGGGAACCCGCCGGCCGACCGGCCGCCTCCCGCACCACCGCCGAAGCCGCCGGCGCAACTGCCCGAGGCAGGTTGCGTGATGCTGACTGTGGACGCGGTGATCGGCCGCCCGAACACCGATGTGGAGGTCGAGGTGGAGGTCGATGAGCTCGTCGTGGGCTTCCCGAACGCCGAGATGCACGTGCCCGTGGCGACCGCGGCCGAGGTGGCCGTCACCGTCTGGTCGAAGGTGGTGTTCGGCGTGTAGGTCACCGTCGTCTGACCCGTGGTGGCGTTCTGCACCTCGAGTGAGGTGCCGTTGATCGCAGCGATGGTGCCCGACGCCCCGGGGAACTGGCGGCCCTCGCCGCCCGTGGAGCCGGTACCCTCGCCGCCACCACCACCGCCGGCACCGGCGGTAGGGGCCGCCGTGGACGAGGTGGTCGAAGCCGACGACGACGATCCGCACGCGGCCAGCGCCACGGCCGCCAATCCGAGGGTGGAGAGGGCCAGCGCCCGGCGCAACGGTCTGACCGCCCGCGTCGGTCGGGGCGCGGCAGCCTGCGGATCGGTGGATGGGTTCGCTGCAGTGGTCATGGGACTTCCTTGTCGTGGTCGGTGATGCTCGTGGTCGAAGAGTGCAGGCTCACTCGCTGCGCAGGGCGTCGATGGGCGGGAGTTTCGCCGCCCGCCCGGCCGGATACACCCCGAAGGCCACCCCGATGCCGATGGCGACGACGATGGCGGCGACCATGGCCACAGGCGAGATGGTGATGGGGTCGGTGATGAAGTGGGGCAGGATCCAGGCCACCAGCACGCCCAGCCCAGCCCCCAGGACGCCCCCGGCCAACCCCAGCACCGAGGCCTCCACCAGGAACTGGCGGCGGATGACTTGCGGGGTGGCGCCCAGGGCCTTGCGCAGTCCGATCTCCCGGATGCGCTCGGTCACCGACACCAGCATGATGTTCATCACGCCGATCCCTCCCACCAGGAGCGAGATGCCGGCGATGCCTCCGAGGAGGACGGTCAGGGTCTGGTCCACCGAGGTGGCCGTGCTCACCAGCGAGGTCTCGGGGGTGATGGTGAAGTCAGCGTCCGCGGCGGTGGTGATGGCGTGCAGGCTGAGGAGTTCGGCGTCAGTCTCCTGGTACGCGGCGGACAGCGTGGAGGAGGAGGTGGCCTTGACCAGGATCGCTCCGACCGAGTCGCGGTCGGTCCCACCGAACAGCTGCGTGGCCGCCGTAGTGATGGGCACGATGACCTGGTCGTCCTGGTCGGCGGTGGTCGACGACGTGCCGCCGGACGAGCCCACGGTGTTCAGCACGCCGATGACCGACATCGGGACCCCGTTGACGTTCACCGACTGGCCGATGGCGTCGCGCACCCCGAACAGCTCCTGTGCGGTCGTCGACCCCAGCACCATCACATCGGCCCGCGTACGCGCGTCATGACCGGCGATGAACCGACCCTCGGTCATCGAGCGGCCCCGTACGGTCAGCCATGAGGGGTCGGTCCCCACCACGGTGGTGGTCCAGTTCGTGGTCCCGGCCACCAGGCTCTCTGACTCCGAGGTGGTGGGGGCCACGGTGCCGATGTCGGGGGCCACGGTCTTGGACGAGAGGGCGGTGGCGTCCCCCACCGTCAGCGTGGAGGCGGATCCGAAACCGCCCCGGATGCCCGAGCTCGACGTCGTGCTCCCCGGAGAGACGGTGAGCAGATTGGAACCCAGTGCGGTGATCTCGGAGGTGACCTGCTGTTGTGCACCCTCACCGAGTCCGACCGTCAGCACCACGGCTGCGATCCCGATCATGATGCCCAGCACGGTGAGAGCCGACCGGAGCCGCCGTGTGACCACGGCCTCCGCCGCGGTGCGGAAGGTCTCGAGGAGGTTCATCGGGGCCCGGCCTCGCTGCCGGCCATCACCGCGTCGAAGACCTGGCCGTCCCTGATCCGCATGGTCCGCCCGGCCGAGCGGGCTACATCGGCGTCGTGGGTGATCAGTACGATGGTCCGTCCACTGGCGTGGAGCTCGTCCAGCAGGTCGAGCACCTCGTGGGCCGAGACCGAGTCGAGATTGCCGGTGGGCTCATCGGCCAGGATGAGGGCCGGATCGGTGACCAGGGCGCGGGCTATGGCCACGCGTTGCTGTTGCCCCCCGGACAGCTCCCCGGGACGGTGCTCGATCCGGTCGGCCAGCCCGACCCGGTCCAGCGCGTCGACGGCCCGCACCCGGCGGGCCTGTCGGTCGGCACCGGCATAGATCAGGGGCAGCTCCACGTTCCGCCACGCCGACAGCGAGGCCAGCAGGTTGAACTGCTGGAACACGAAGCCGATGCGGCGGTTGCGGACGTGTGCCAGCTCCTCTTCCGACATGGAGCTGACGTCCTCGCCGGCCAACCGGAACGACCCCGAGGTGGGGACGTCGAGACAACCCAGAATGTGCATGAGCGTCGACTTGCCCGAGCCCGACGGACCCATCACGGCCACGAACTCACCGGCCTCGATGTCGAACGAGACGCCGCGGAGGGCCTCGACCTGGAGGGACCCGGTCGAGTACGTCTTGGAGACGTCCCGGACTTCGATCACGGCCGGGTGGACGGCCGGATGGACGGCCGGGTGGACGGCCGGGTGCCGGCCTGTCTGCTCCAGCCAGACCGGGGCCGTGTCGCGGAAGGGCTCGGCGGTCCGGGCGGCCTTCGAGGTCTCCGGGGTGGGCGGGGTAGGCGGCGGCCCGGTCTCGTCGGGCCGGGGTGTGCTCATCCGCCGAAGCCCCCGCCGCCGAAGCCGGCGCGGGTCCCACCTGCCCCGCCGAAGCCGCCGCCGAATCCGCCGCCGGTGCCTCCGAAGAGGCCGGAGCGTCCGCGGGCCGAACCCAGCGCACCGTGGAAGGTGACCTGGGTCACGTAGACCTTGTCCCCCGCCGACAGGCCGCTGGTCACCTGGGTGTCCCCGCCCGACGCCGCCCCGATGGCCACCGACCGGCTGACCTCCTGGCCGGCGGAGTCGAGCATGACCGTCGTGCCGTCTCCGGAGTAGTGGATGGCCGCGGTGGGTACCACGACGACGTCCTGGAGCTCCTCGGTAACGATCGCCATGGTGGCGGTCGAGCCGCCGTACAGCCCACCGGGGCTGCCGGTCACGTCGATGACCACCGGGAAGCTGGCCACACCGGAGGTCGTGGTGGCCAACAGGCTGATCGAACCGACGGTGCCGTAGACCGGGGTGGTGGACCCCGACACGGTGATGGTGGCCTGGTCGCCGACCTTCAGCTGGGCCACCTGGCTGCTGTCGACAGTGGTGTTGGCGATGTACGAGCCCGTCGAGACCACCACGATCTGGGCCGTCGAGCTACCGGAGCTACCGGAGCCCGAGGAGGACGAGGACGAGGAGGACGAGGGGGACGAGGAGGCGCCGGAACCGGACGACGCCGCGGAGAAGGAGCCGCCGCCCGACGAAGCGGTCGAGCCAGAGCCCGATCCCGTCGAGGAACTCGGCCCCGATGACGACGAGGAGGCGCTCACCTGCTCGCCCACCGTGAGGTCGACCGAGGCCACCGTGCCGGCGATGGTCGACGTCAGGGTGGCCTCGGCCAGGTTGCTCTGGGCCGTGGTCACCTGGTTCTCTGCCGAGTCGATGGTGGCCTGGTCCGAGGCCAACTGGGCCGAGGTGGCGCCGTCAGCCTGGTCGGAGGCCAGCTGGGCCTGGTCGTTGGCCAGCTGGGCCTGGGCCATGGCCAGACGCGGCCGAGAGGGAGGCGGCGTCGATGGTAGCCAGTGCCTGCCCGGCGGTGACCGTCTGCCCGGCGGTGACGTCGACGGCGGTGACCCGGCCGGGCTGACCGAAGTTGAGGCTGGCCTGTTGGGCCGGCTCGATGGTGCCGGACGTGGCGACCGTCTGGGTGATCGTCCCGGTCGAGACGGTCTGGACCGTCGTCGTCGTGGTGATCAGGGGGGAGGCACTCGAGCTGGACGTGGCCAGCCAGATCCCCAAGCCGGTCGCCACCGCCACGACCACCGCCGCGGTGATGATGGCCGGCCTCCTCGTCAACCATTTCCTCGGCCGTGCACCCACGTCCACCTCACTTGCCCCTTGACCCTGGGTTACCCGCGCCCGTTGCCGGGTGGGGCCTGCCTGCGACGGGACGGCAAGGCGCCGCCGCAGTCCGGCGAACTCATACAAACGGCCGAACATTTACGCCAGGCCACAGCCACCTGTGAGCTTTCTGAGAGCACCCCGGCGTCACGGGCCAGGTCAGAGCGGTACGAGCCTCGGCCGGGTGGGGCTCTGCCCCGCTCTCCGCATCGATCGGCAGCCCGGGACGCACCGCGCTTCCGCGGCGCATAGGGTCGGCCTTCGACCGCCGTGTCGTGACGGTGGCGCCGGCGAGACGTGGAGGTGGCCGTGCGGTACGTGAATCTCGGGAAGACCGGTCTACGGGTGTCCAGGGTGTGCCTCGGGATGATGAGCTTCGGGAACGACAGCGACCGTCCCTGGGTGCTGGACGAGGACCAGGCCGAGCCCATCGTGCGGGCGGCAGTCGAGGGAGGGATCACGTTCTTCGACACCGCTGACACCTACTCGGCCGGGGCCAGTGAGGTGGCCACCGGACGGTTGTTGCCCAAGTACCTCAGCCGCGAGGAGATGGTGGTGGCCACCAAGGTGTACATGCCGGTGACCCCCGGCGAGAACGGTGGGGGCTTGTCCCGCAAGCACATCATGGCCGGGATCGACGCATCGCTGTCGCGGTTGGGCCTGGAGTACGTGGACCTCTACCAGATCCACCGATGGGACCCCCGTACCCCCATCGAGGAGACCATGGAGGCCCTGAACGACGTCGTCCGGGCGGGCAAGGCCCGCTATCTCGG
Source organism: uncultured Acidimicrobiaceae bacterium (assembly GCA_963812525.1). GTDB lineage: Bacteria > Actinomycetota > Acidimicrobiia > Acidimicrobiales > RAAP-2 > Bog-756. Next base: position 129,772 of record CAWEVL010000011.1, on the reverse strand, counting down.
AGCCAGCAGCATGTTCGCCTGGCAGTTCGCCGAGGCCCAATTCGTGGCCGACCTCCACCACTGGACGCGGTTCGTGTCCATGCAGCCCCACTACAACCTGATCTACCGGGAGGAGGAGCGCGAGATGATCCCTCAGTGCATCCACCAGGGCGTGGGGGTCATCCCGTGGAGCCCGCTGGCCCGCGGCGTGCTGGCGGGCAACCGGAGCCGGGCCGGCGAACACCGCACCACCCGATCGGACACCGACGGCTTCACCGACTACCTCTACAGCCAACCCACCGACTTCGACGTCGTGGAGCGGGTCGCCGAGGTGGCGTCCGAGCGAGGTGTGTCCGCGGCTCAGGTGGCGCTGGCCTGGCTCCTCGGGAAGCCCGGTGTCACCGCTCCCATCATCGGAGCCACCAAGCCGGGGCATCTGGTCGACGCCCTGGCCGCCGAGGAACTGACGCTGAGCGACGACGAGGTGGTGCGGCTGGAGGAGCCCTACGTACCGCACCCGGTGCTCGGGCACTTCTGACCGTCAGAGCGCTGCCCCGCGTCCCACTCCTGCCCGCGCCTCACTCCATGGATGGGAACCGGGGCGGGCCGGTGGCCGGGGGCGGGTGCTGACCGTTGCCCCCCGGTCGGGGCCGTGTGGACCGTCCCGGCCGCTTGGTCGGTTTGGCCCGCTCGGCCTGCTTGGGCCGCTTGGGCCGCTTGGGGACCACGGGGTGCTCGGGGGCGACCCACTCCCAGGTGTCCCCCTGCCGTCGGAGGGTGAAGCCACGGTGGGTCCGGTCCTGGTGGTGGCGGTGGCAGAGGCGGGCCAGATTGTCGAGGGCGGTCAACCCGCCGCGGGCGAAGTCGGTGACCCAGTGGTCGTTCTCCAGGCCCAGCCGGGCGTCACAGCCCGGGACCACGCACCTCGGGTCCCGCAGCAACAGGGCCGAGCGCACCCGGCGGGGGATGTGGCGCCCGGCCGAGTAGACCGTGGTGACGTCGGTGCCCTGGGCGACCAGCAGCTCGACCAGGGCCTCACCCAGCAGGTGCCGGGCGTGGTCGACGGGGACCGGGCCCACCCCGGGGATCTCACAGCGCCCCCCGCCCGTCACGTGCCCCCGACGCAGGGACGAGAGGTCGACCACCACCGAGACCGAGGCCCGGGGGTCGGGGGGGCGCCCGGTCGGGGGGTGCGAGGGGCCGGCCCCGGTGCCGGTCCCGTTCGTCCCCCGCCCCGGGCCGAGGATCCCCCGGCCGCTGACCAGGGCCACCAGGGCGTCGGCCCGGTAGGCGTCGGGGGTCTCGAAGCGCCCGTCTCGTCGGGCCCGCCCGAACTGGCGGTCGGTCTGGGCCTCCAGGGCCGCCTGCAGCTCGGCCCCGGCCCCGGGGGCCAGGCGGGCGTGCAGGCAGAGCGCCCCGTCCCCGTCGGTCCAGGTGCGGGCCGAGCGCTGGTCGTGGAGGCGCCGGTGGTGCCGGGCCTCGTCCTCCCTCGACCGTCCCTCGGCCTGGGCCCGGAGGCACCGCTCCTTGAAGGTGGCGTCGGTGTCCACCTGGGCGGCGTCGACCAGGTCGTGCTCCTGGGTCGGATTGACCTGGGCCGCCTCGGCCACCTGGGTGGCCCGTCGGCGGGAGAGCCGGCCGGCCCGGAACGCCTCGTCCAGTTCGGGCCGGCGGGCCAGCTGCTGGCCCAGCCGGAGCAGGCCCTTCGTGTCACCCACCGAGTCCCCGGTCCGGGCGGCCAGCAACTCGGCGGCCGAGCGGTGGCCGGTCAGCCGATGGACGTTGGCCTCCTCCACCCGCCGGGCGGCCAGGGTCTTGCCGGCCGAGGCGGTCCGCTCCACGGTGGTGAACAGGCGGACCAGGGCGATCGAGTCGTCCCCCGTGTAGCGCTCGGACTCCATGGCGGCCACGAAGCGGGCCAGGACCTGGCCGGCCGCCTCGGCGTCGGCCACGGCCGGCGGGGTGTCGGTGTCGGTATCGGTGTCGGGGGCGGTCACGGCCACGAGGACAGTGTCCCAGGAGGGTGTGACGGGTGGACACAGAGGGGAGGGAAGGGGCCGGGCCCAGGCGGGGCGGCGGGTCCTCCGGGGGTGGATCAGGCCACGACCGGCTCCGCCACCCCCGTGGCCCCGAGGACCTGCACCACACCGTCGCGGCGCGGCCACGGCGGCCATGATGCCGGCGTTGTTGGGGGAGGTGCACAGAGCGAGTCCCGATCTGGCCATCGGCGGACACGGGTACGGTGCAGGGGGTCGGCGGGGAGGCAGGCCGACCCGATCCGGAGGAGAGCCGTGACCCAAGAGCGTGCCGCCCAGTCGCCCCGGGCGGTCGACTTCCATTTCGACATCATGTGCCCGTACGCCTACCAGACCTCCCTGTGGATGCGGGAGGTGCGGGACCGGGCCGGCGTCGCCGTCCGCTGGCGATTCTTCAGCCTCGAGGAGATCAACCGGGCCGAGGGCAAGAAGCACCCCTGGGAACGGGAGTGGTCCTACGGCTGGTCAATGATGCGCATCGGTGCCTACCTGAGGCGGGAGGATCCCGAGCTCCTCGACCGTTGGTACCTGGTGGCCGGACGCGCACTGCATGAAGAGGGCCGCAAGCCGCACCGACCGGACGTGGCCGAGCAGCTCCTGGCCGAGATGGGCCTCGACCCGGCGATGGTCGGGGCGGCGATCGGCGATCCGTCGACGGGCGACGAGGTGCACGCCGAGCACGACGCGGTGGTGTCGAAGGGGGGCTTCGGGGTGCCGACGCTGGTGTTCGAAGACGGGCAGGCCCTGTTCGGGCCGGTCCTGGTCCACCCCCCGACCGGTGCCGCCGCCCTTCGCCTGTGGAATCTGGTCACGGGATGGCTGGAGTTCCCCCACGTCTACGAGGTGCAGCGGCCCAAGCGGGCCGAGGACATCGACACGATCGCCAAGGCCTTCTCCGCCTACCTCGAGGCTCGGGACTGGTTCACCGTCCAGCACGACACCCCCTGAGGTACGCCGGGGCGCGGAAGCAGGGGCAGGACCCGGAGCGGGACCAGAAGGGGGAACGGGTGCCGGGACCGAGCCCCGTCCGGCGGCAGCCGGTGCGGCCCGGGGTCCGTTCAGCCGGCGGGCGACGCCTCGGAGCCCTGGGTCGTCCCACCCCTGTCGTCGTCGGTGATGGCCACGGCCAGCCCCGACGCCCGCATCCTCCAGAGGCCGATGGCCGGGAAGAGCAGGACCGAGAGCATGCCCGCCGCCACCAGTGAGACGGCGTTGACCGGCAGCATCTTGCCCTCGGCCAGGGCGATGCTGGTGATCACCACGATGAGGGGAAGGCCGGTGGCCGAGAGCAGGGCCATCGGGATGCGCTCGGGTGGGGTCAGGACCCGGCGGTAGAGGAGGAACACCGGGGCGCCGCGGGCCACCAGCATCAATGCCAGGAACAGGGCCACCCGCCACAGTGCGCTCGGGTCGTCGATGAAGACGCGGAGGTCGAGCTCGATCCCGCTCACCACGAAGAAGATGGGGATGAGGAAGCCGAACCCGATGGCCTCCAGTTTGCCGCGCACCGCGGCGATCTCCCCGCCGGCCGAGAACAGCCGGACCACGATGCCGGCGGCGAACGCCCCGAGCAGCACGTCGAGCCCCAGGCTCTGGGCCAGCAGCACCAGCAGGACGATGAACAGGAGGGCCACCCGCACCGGGAGCTGGGCACTCGACTCCATGTGGCGGCTGAGCAGGGCCACCACCCGGGGAGGCTGGGCCCGGGAGGCCAAGAGGACGGTGGCCACCGACACCACGATGAACGCCACCAGCAGCAGCGACGTCAGGAGCGGCTCCTTCTTGGTGAGCAGGAGGGCCACGGCCAGGATGGGTCCGAACTCGCCCACCGTCCCGATGGCGGCGATGTAGGCGCCGAACCGGGTGTCGAGGACCTGGGCGTCCCGCAGCATGGGGACCAACGTGCCGAGGGCGGTGGTGGTCAGGGCCAGCCCCACCACGACGGTGTCGCGGGCCAGTCCGGTGGAGACCAGGGCGAACGCCGCCCCCAGCCCGATGGCCAGGGAGACGCCCCAACCGACGGTCGCCAGCCGGAGCGGCCGGCCCCGGATCCTCTGGAGGTCGAGCTCGTAGCCGGCCAGGAAGATGAGGTAGGTCAGTCCGAGATCGGAGAGCCCGGTGACGATGTTGCTGATGTGGGCGATGTCGAGGACATAGGGTCCGATGACGATCCCGAGACCGATCTGGATCACGATCTCGGGGATAGCCGCCCGCCCGGTGAGCTCCGACAGGATCGGAGCCAGCACGGCGACCAGGGCGATCAGCACCAGCGTGGCCACCGAGGAGGAGGTCACGCTCCCTCACCCGCCACCAGCTGCTTCGACATTGGCTCACTTTACGCGTCCGACCCCTACCGACCCCGACCGACCCCGACCGACCCCGACCACCCCGGGCCCCGGCGGGACGGGCCTGGTCACGACGCACCGGGCTGCAGCCACGGTGGAGGGCGGATCACCACGGGCGCCCGTCCCCGGGCGGGGTCGGTGTGCGGCAGACTCTGCACAGGCCCCGGTCCACGGGCCCGGGAGGCAGAGCCGGGAAGGAGTGCGCGTGTGATCACCCGTCGTCCCCACCGATGCCGTCCGGGCCGCGTCCCGGCACCACCGTGCTGATGGTGGTGGGACCGGTGCCGGGCGAGGACCACGCCCGGCCCGGCCACCCCGAGCGCCCGGTCCGGGTGGCGGCGGTGATGGACGGGGTCGCCGACCTCCACCTCGGGGCCGAGCTGGTGGTGGTACCCACCCGGCCGGCCGACGCCGCGGAACTCGAACGGGTCCACACCGACCTCCACCTCGAACACCTCCGCCGCCTCTGCAGTCAGGGCGGCGGGTCGGTGGACGCCGACACCTACGCCACACCGGAATCGTGGGCCATCGCCACGAGAGCCGCGGGGGCCGGCCTGGTGGCCGTCGACGAGCTCCGCGGTGGCCGGGCCGAGGTGGGCTTCGTGGTGGCCCGGCCGCCGGGGCACCACGCCCTGGCCGGCCAGTCGATGGGTTTCTGCCTGATCAACAATGTGGCGGTGGCGGCGGCCTCCCTGGTGGCCGCGGGCGAGCGGGTCCTGATCGTGGACTGGGACGTCCACCACGGCAACGGGACCGAGGCCCTGTTCTGGGACGAGCCCGACGTCCTCTACGTCTCGACCCACCAGTGGCCCTGCTACCCCGGCACCGGCCGCGCCGCCGACGTCGGTGGCCCCGGGGCCTGGGGGGCCACCGTCAACGTGCCCCTACCGCCGGGAGCCACCGGCGATGTCGTCCAGGCAGCCTTCGACCGCATGGTCACGCCGGAGGTGGAGGCGTTCGGACCGACCTGGGTGCTCGTGTCGGCGGGGTTCGACGCCCATCGGGCCGACCCGTTGGCCGATCTGGCGCTGTCCGCCGGTGACTTCGCCGAGCTGGCCGGGTTGGTGGCCGGGTACGCCCCGGCCCCTGGTCGCCTCCTGCTCTTCCTCGAGGGCGGGTACGAGCTCGGTGCGCTGCGCGCCTCGGCCTCGGCCACCCTGGCGACCCTGGTGGGTGCGGACGTCCCGGTCGAGCCGTCCACATCGGGGGGCCCCGGGATGGACCAGCTGGAGGTGGTGGCCGCCCGGAGACGGCAGGCGCTCGACGCACGGGCGTGATTGCGGGCGCACCCGTGCGTGGCGCCCGACGCAGGGGCGGGAGCGCGCCCGCACCCGACCCGTGGCATGGTGGTCGGGCGTGCCTCCGTCGGGACCGTCGGGTGCCGGGCCGGCGAACGTGCCCGGGGATGGCCGACGAGCACCCCGGACCGGTGGACGAGTGAAGGAGGGCGAGCGTGCCCGAGACGGCAAGGGGGCCTGTGGGGACGATCGTGGTGGGGGTGGACGGCTCCGACACCTCGTTGGCCGCCCTGTCCTGGGCCTGCCGGCTGGCCGCGGCCACCGGCGCCACCGTCGAGGCCGTCACCACGTGGCAGTGGCCGGTCGGCGTGGGGCCCGCACTCGCCTTCCCCACCGACTACGACCCGGCCGGCGACGCCGGGACCATGCTGGAGGGCATCGTGCGGACCGAGGCCGACTCGCACCCGTCCGTGCCCCTGCGGGCCCGGGTCGTGGAGGGGCATGCCGCCGAGGCGCTGGTGGAGGCGTCCCGGCACACCGACCTGTTGGTGGTGGGCAGCCGGGGCCACGGGGCGTTCGCCGGGATGCTCCTGGGCTCGGTCAGCCAGCACTGCGCCTCCCACGCCCTCTGCCCGGTGGTGATCTACCGCGACCGGCCCGAGCCGAACTGAACGAGGCCCCCGCCCGCCTACCGTGATCGACCGACCGCACTCCAGTGAGCTCCTCCGCGCCGTGGTGGACGGCATGCCGCCGGGGTTCGCCGGACCCGGCGACGACTACGTCCGCACGCGCCGGCAGATGGCCCCCCTGCACGGCCACCCGTTGGCCCGAGACACCGACGTCCAGCGGTCACGGGTGGGTGGGGTGCGGGTCGGACGGCTGACCCGGACCACCGGTGACCCCGGCCGCGGCTTGGTCCTCTTCACCCACGGCGGGGCCTTCGTCTCGTGCGACCTCGAGGCCTACCTGTTCTACGCCGAGTACATCGCCGAGCGCACCGGGCTCCCGGTCCTGACCGTGGACTACCGGCTGGCGCCCGAGCACCCCGGCCCCGCCGCGCTGGACGATTGCCTGGCTGTCTACCGCGCCCTCCTGGACTCGGGGCAGGACCCGACCCGACTGGTGTGCCTCGGGGACTCCTGTGGCGGCGGTCTGGCGGTGAGCACCGTGGCCGCCGCCCGGGACCGGGGGCTGCCCGTGCCGGCCGGCGTGGTGAGCCTGTCCGGATGGGTGGACCTCGACACCGCCGGCTACGGGTCGGAGCCGCGGGGCATCCGGGACGCCTTCATCACCGAGGGGTTCCTGCGGGCCCGGGCCCGGGACTATGTGGGCCCCGCCGGTGATCCCCGCGCCCCGTGGGCCTCCCCGGCCCGGGGCGAGCTGGCCGGCCTGCCCCCGCTCCTGCTCCAGGTCGGAGAGACCGACCTCTGCCGACGCGACGCCGAGGGCATGGCCGGCCGGGCGCAGGCGGTCGGGGTGGACGCCCGCCTCGACGTGGTGGCCGGCGGGATTCACGGCGTCCAGGGGCTGGTGAACCTGGGCGTGCCCGAGGCGGTCGCCGCCTGGGACTCGGTGCGCCGGTTCACCGACGGGCTGCTGCCCCCCTGAGCCGGCGCCGGGCCACGAGGCACCACCCTCTGGCCGGCGTGCTCACCAGGTGTCGACGCAGCTCCGCTTCTTGCCGGTGCGCTCGGGCGGCGGCGGCACGGCCCGGAGGGCATCGACGATCCGGCGGCGGGAGTCGGCCGGGTCGATGACGTCGTCGATCTCGTAGGCCGAGGCCACGTTGACGGCCTTGCCGTGCTGGTAGGCCCGTTCCACCATGGTGGCGAACAGGGCATCCCGGGCCACCGGGTCCTCCACGGCCTCGAGCTCCCGGCGGAATCCCAGTCGGACCGCCCCCTCCAGGCCCATGCCCCCGAACTCCCCGCTGGGCCACGACACGGTGAAGATCGGGGACCGGAAGCTCCCCCCGGCCATGGCCTGGGCCCCCAGGCCGTAGCCCTTGCGCAGGACGATGGTGAAGAACGGCACCGTGAGGCTGGCCCCGGTGACGAACAGCCGGCTGAAGTGGCGGACCTGGGCGGTCTGCTCGGCGTCCGGCCCCACCATGAACCCGGGGGTGTCGCAGAGGAAGAGGACGGGGAGGTCGTGCGCGTCGCACAGCTGGAGGAACCGGGCGGCCTTGTCGGCGCCGTCCCGGTCGATGGCGCCACCGAGATGGACCGGGTTGTTGGCCACCACGCCGAGGGGCCGGCCCTCCACCCGCACCAGTGCGGTGACCATGCCCGGCCCGAAGCCGCGGCGGAGCTCCAGCACCGACTCGGTGTCGGCCAGCGTGGCGAGCAGGCGGCGGACGTCGTAGACCCGGAGCCTGTCCTCGGGGACGGCGGAGCGGAGCAGCCGCTGGTCGGCGCATCGCCACCCGCCGGTGGTCCCCTGGAAGTAGGACAGGTACCGCCGGGCCAGGCGGACGGCCTCGGCCTCGTCTCCGGCCACCACATCCACCACGCCGTTGGCCACCTGGACCTCCAGGGGGCCGACGTCCTCGGCGCGTACCGTCCCCAGTCCCCCTCCCTCGATCATGGCCGGCCCGCCCATGCCGAGCGAGGTGCCGGGAGTGGCGATGATCACGTCACAGCACCCGAGGAGGGCGGCGTTGCCGGCGAAGCAGAAGCCCGAGGCCAAGCCGACCAGCGGGACGAGGCCGCTCAGGGCGCCGAACTCGGCGAAGGCCGTCGTGTCCAGTCCGGTGATCACCGCGTAGTCGGTGTCGCCGGGACGCCCCCCTCCTCCCTCGGCGAAGAGGACCACCGGCAGCCGCAGCCGCCGGACCAGTGCGAAGAGCCGGTCCTTCTTCCGGTGGTTCTGGGCGCCCTGGGTGCCGGCCAGCACCGTGTAGTCGTACGACAGGACGGCACAGCTCGACGTCCGCTCGTCGAAGGTGGCCCCGTTGACCCGGCCCACCCCGGCCACCAGACCGTCGGCCGGGGTGCGCTCGATCAGCTCCGGCAACGGCCGGCGGCCCCGCTGGGCGGCGATGGCCAACGACCCGTACTCGGTGAAGCTGCCCGGGTCGCACAGGTCGTCGATGTTCTCCCGGGCCGTCCGGCGGCTCTGGCTGTGCCGGCGGGCCACCACCTCCGGACGGCCGGCGTCCTGCGTCCCCCGCTGGCGGGCCAGGACCTCCTGCAGGTCGGGTCGTACGGCCTCGAGGTCCGCCGTGCCGTCCCCGTCCTCCACCGGACCGGTGACGCCGGTGGCCTCGACCACGGCCAGCGGGTCCCCGACGGCGACCAGCGCGCCCACCTCCACGCCCACGGAGCGGACCACCCCGCCGACCGGGGACCGGACCACGTGCTCCATCTTCATGGATTCGAGGACCACCAGGGGCGAACCCTCCCCCACGGTCCACCCGTCGGCCACCGGGATCAGCACCACCGTGCCCTGGACCGGGGCGTCGACGGTCAGCCGGGTCCCGGGGGGCGGCTCGGCCTCGCCCCGGGACCGGACCCCAGGAGGCGTCACGCCGCCGGCATGGGGAAGATGCTGGTCTCGGCCGATGCGGCGCGGACCACCTCGTCCCGCTCCGCCCGGCTCATCGGGGTATGGCCCTCGGCGGCGATCAGTGCCGTGGCGAGGACGTCGGTGTCCCCGGGCGTGCAGAAGGCATCGACCCCGGGGGTGGACAGGACGAAGTCGACGCCCCGAGCCACCTCCTCGGCGGAGACGTAGGGCTCGTACCACGTCCCCGAGGTGCGGTCCCGTCCGCCCCAGGGCCGGGCCGCCACCGCCTTGATGGCCATCACCCCGACGTCGTGCTCGCCGGCGTACGCCAGCAGCGCCTCGGCGTCCCTGCGGTAGGCGGGGTCCGACCACAGCTGGGGATTGACCGGGAACATCACGGTGTCGAGGTCGTAGCGGCGCAGGGCCTCGAGGTGGGCGGCGGGCGCGGTCAGCTCGTGTCCGGTGATGCCCACCCACCGGCACAGCCCGTCGTCCCGGGCGGCCAGGATGGCCTCCACCGCCCCGCTCCGGGCCTCGAGCTCCCCGAGGTCGGTCACCGCATGCATCTGGTAGAGGTCGAACCGGTCACAGCGAAGCAGGGTGAGGGACTCCTCCAGCTGGGCTCGGACCCCGTCGGCGCTGTGTCGCAGGGTCTTGCAGGCCACGAAGAGCCGGTCCCGGACGGCCGGGATGCACGGGCCCAGCAGCTCCTGGGCCCGTCCGTACTGCGGGGCGATGTCGAGGTGGTTGACCCCCGCGTCCACCGCGGCCGAGAAGGCCGCCGCGGCCGCGTCGGGGTCGCCGTCCCAGAAGGCTGCGCCCCCGAGGACGGCCACCGACGAACGATGGCCGGTCCGACCCAGTCGCCGCTGTTCCACGTGTGCACCGTAGTGCCCCGGGCCGGGCCGGGGAAGGTCCGACGGCGCGGCTCGGGGAACGCCGGCCGTCAGCCGCCGGTGGCCGCCCGGGCCGCCTCCCATCCGGCCACCATGGTCCCGAAGCGCAGGGGGTTGTAGATGTCCTCCTCGTAGGACCACCTCCCGTCCCCGGCGTACTTGAGCAGCGTGAAGTTGTACTCCTGGTGGACGGTGCCGTCGCCGGGGTCCTTCATCCGGTTCCAGACCTGGCACACCACCCAGCCCCGCTCCTCGTCGATCACGTACCACTCGATGGGGAACTCGGGCATGTCACGGCCGGGGTACTCGGACATGGTGGCGCTGATCCACTGGTGGATGGCCTGGCGTCCTCTGAACTCCCCGTAGTGGTGCTCCAGGTAGGTGGCGTCCTCGGTGAACTGGTCGGCCCACTCCTGCCAGTCACCCGACGCGCCGGCGTCGGCCGCCTTCCGTTGGTACTCGGCGAATGCCGACTCGATCTCGGCCCTGCTCCACTGTCCCATGGCACTCGGCTCCTTCTGGCCCTTCTTGGGCCGGCCCTCAGTGTGGGTCGTGTCCCGCGCCCGGTCAACCGGCCGGGACCGCCGCCGGCCCGCCCGACTCCGGGACCGTGGCGGTAGCATCTGATCCAGGCGAACGGGAGGTCACAGCGGTGCAACTCCAATGGCGGGCCGTGGCCCTCGACGCCCGGGACCCGGCCATCCCCTTCGAGGAGATCGTCCGGCTGATCGACGTGTCCGGTGCGTCCACCGGTGCGGCCTACAGCAGGAGCGACGTGGTGGAGGCCCTGCACGAGCACCAGCCCGCGGTGGTCGCCCTCTCCCCCGCCGGGGCCGTGGTCGGCGCCGTCGTGGCCAGGATCGACGGCACCGACGCCCACCTCATGATGCTGGCCCTGCACCCCGACTGGCGCCACCGGGGGATCGGGTCGGGCCTGCTGCGCCAGCTGGACCAAGCGATCATCCACCGTGGGGCCCGACGGCTGCTGGCCCTGGTCGTGCCGGGTCAGGTCGGCGAGTCGGCCTTCGCCAACCAGGGCTTCACCCGTCGCGACGGGCTGGACCTCTTCGCCCGCGACGCCTCGATGGTGCCCGAGGAGCTGGCCATCGTGGAGCGGTTCGGGGGCCAGGTGCCCGCCGCCGGCCTGTGGGAGTCGATGAAGGGGTTCTCGACGGCCAAGGGCATCCTGGACCGGCGGGTGGTCGCCCCGTTGGCCCACACCGAGCTGGCCGACCAGCTCGGGTTGGTCCCCCCGGCCGCCGTGCTCCTGTTCGGGCCTCCGGGGACCGGCAAGACCTCCTTCGCCCGGGCCATCGCCTCCCGGCTGTCGTGGGCGTTCGTCGAGCTCCATCCATCGCTGCTGGGACAGGGCGTGGACGGCGCCCGGGCCCTGCGGGACAGCTTGGCCGAGCTGGGGCGGGTGGACCGGCTGGTGTGCTTCATCGACGAGGCCGACGAGATCGCCTCGCACCGGTCGGAGCGGCCCGACAGCCAGCCGCTGGTCAACGAGCTGTTGAAGGTGATCCCGGTGTTCAAGGCCCGGCCCGACTCGCTGATGGTCATGGCCACCAACTCCATCGCCGCGATCGACGCCGCCCTGCTGCGACCGGGTCGGTTCGATCTGGTCATCCCGGTGGGAGCGCCGGACGAGTCGGAGCGGGTCGACCTGGCCGCCGAGTTCGTCCCCGCCGGAGACGGGAAGGAGGTGGCGGCCCGGACCACCGGCTTCACCCCGGCCGACTTCGCCCTGGTGGCGCAGCGGAGCGCGCAGCTGGCCTTCGACCGGGCGTTGACCGGGGGCCACTCCGAGATCCAGGCCGAGGACGTGCTGGCCGCCATCGATCTGACCCGGCCGTCGGTGAGCCGCGAGGCGTCCGTGCGGTTCGAGGAAGAGGCCGCCAGCTACGCCCGCCTCTAGTCCTTCCCGACCGGGGGGTCGACGAGCTCGGCCCGGAGCCGCGGCACCACCTCGGCCGCCAGGCGTTCGATCTGATGGCGGACCGACCCGGGAGCCATCCCTGGCAGATGGACCCGCAGGTCCACCGAGGTGGCTCCGGCACGGCGGACCACCCCGGCCAGCCGCGCGGCGACCACGGACGGGTCGACGTCGGCCACCGTCTGGTCGTCCCCGAAGGCCGCCCGGCCGCCGGCGACGGCGTCGTAGACCGCACGCTGCCGATCCACCAGGTCGGTGGCGACGTCCCCGAGCCATACCCGGCGGATGAGGACCTTGGCCCCCGACCCGCCGGCGTCGTCGTAGGCCGAGGTCAGTCGGGCCAGTCGGTCGACATCGGACATGCCCTCCATCAGGATCCCGGCGCCGGCCACCGCCGCCCGCCGCGCCGCGGTGGGCGACATGGCGGCACTGAGCACCGGGACCGGGTGGTCGGCGCACCGGGCCAGCGAGGGGTCGCCACCCAGTGGGCCGAGGTCGCGGCCGGTCAGCATGGCCACCAGCCGGGGCAGCTCGGCGGCGAAGCGGACGGACGCCGACGACCCGTCGACCCCCATGGCCTCGAAATCGAGCGGGAGCGCTCCGGCGGCCACGCCCAGCCCCACCCGGCCGGGATGGCGGGCGGCCAGCCAGGCCGTCTCCTCGGCCACCAGGGCGGTGGGCCGGATCGTGAGCAGCAGCGGCGACGCCGCCGCCCACCCGGTGGCGTGGTCGTCGAGGATGAAGGCCGAGACCTGCTGGGGGTTGGGGAGGTACCCGGGGAACCCCCCGTGGTGCTCGCTGGTCATGACCCCGTCGAACCCCCCACCCAGGGCCAGGCCGGCCTGGGCGCACAGCTCGGCCACCACCTCGGGAGCGGCGAGCTCGTTGTGGGGGTAGAGGCGCATCGACACCGACCCCGGGGCGAAGGGAGGCGGTGCTCCGCCGCCACCCCCGCGGTCGGCCGGGGGCGGCAACCCGGTCGACGGGACAGACGTCGGACGGGAGCGGGCCACGGCACGACCCTAGGTGGCCGGCGGGCACCGGCCGCGGCTCGGGCGAGGGTCGGCCCGGGTTGTGGGAGGGTGCAGGATGGACGAGATCGACACCGTGGCCATGGGATCGGTCCCGTCTCCCGGGACGGGACGGGTGGTCTCCTGCGAACTGGCCTTCTGGGTGGCGGAGCCGGCGGAGTTGGTCCTCCAGGTGAGGCCACCCGGGACAGCGGTCTAGCGGCGCGGGCCAGGAGGGTTGGGGAGGCCCCGGGTCGCCGGCTGTCGCTCCGCCGGTCCGGAACTGGATGCTGATCCGGGGACCGACCGGACGGGTGGTCTTGGGCACGCAGTGCTCCCAGAGCTGCTGGCAGCGCCCGCCCATGACCAGGAGGTCCCCGGCTCCGAGGGCGAACCGGAGGGCCGGGCCCCGGCCGACCGGGCGCAGGAGAAGTCGCCGGCGGGCGCCGAGGGAGACGATGGCCACGACGGAGTCGGTCCCGGTGCCCCGTCCGTTCCGGTCCCCATGCCAGGCCACGCTGTCCACGCCGTTGCGGTAGAGGCAGGGCCCGACACTGCACAGCGGCCCGTCGCCCCGGCGGATAGCGCCGGCGAGGACGTCCCACATGTCACCGAGCAGCGGATGCGGGCAGCTCGTCCCCCGCGCCGTACGACGCCACCAGGCGGGGACGTCCACAGTCCGGTCGTACATCGGCCGCCGCTCGAGCACCCACGGCACCGACTCGGCCAGATCCTCGAACAGCAGGTCGTGGCGCCGGACCCACCCCGGCCGGAACTCCAGCCAGGCGTGCGGACCGAGGGGCGTCCGGGTCAGGTCGGTGGCCACCGGCTCCAGTCCCACCCGATCACCGAGATCGAAGAGCGTCCGCTGCCAGTGGGTCATCGCCGGCTATGGTAGTCGAACATATGTTCGACTACCATAGCCCGACCCCAAACCCCCCTCCCTGAGGGTGGCAGCCGCTCAGTGATAGACCACGGGCGCGTCGAAGGCGGCCCGGCGGGCGGCCCGCCGCAGGGCGGCCAGCACCGGCCGACCGAGCAGCAGGACCAGCACCGCGTTGGTCACGGCCCGGGAGATGTCGAAGCCCATGGACGTGGCCAGGTCGAAGAGGACGAACCGTGCAGGTTGTGCCAGCAGCGCCGGCCCCGGGCGACGGAGCGAGAACTGGGTGCCGGCGCCGAAGGGCCAGAACCACAGGTTGAGCAGGGCCGTAGGGCAGGCCGGCCACGAAGGCGTAGCCGGCCAGCAGCACGAGCTCGGCCCGCCCCGGCCGGGGGCAGGCATCCGGCGCCGAACCCCATCCAGGCCGCGCCGAACATCTGGAAGGGCAGCCACGGTCCGACGCCGCCGGTGATCAGGGCCGAGGCGAACAGGGTGAGGGCGCCGAGCACGAAGCCGAAGCCCCGGCCGAGCACCCGGCCGGCCGGGATCAGCAGGAAGAACACCGGCTCGAAGCCGGCCACCCCGGGCTCGGGTATGCGCAGGGCGGCGCCGCAGGCGGCCAGCACCCCGAGCAGGGCCACGCCCTTGGCGTCGAGCGAGCCCTCGGCCAGCTCGCCCAGGACGATGGCCAGGAGCAGGGGCAGGAGGGCCACGAACACCCACGGGGCGTCGGCCGCGTGGGCCAGGTCCGGCTCCGTGCGAGGCCCGTGGATCGACCAGCGGCCAGCCGAACGCCACCAGGCCCGACGAGCGACGCCGACCGCCAGGAGGACCGAGGCCCGCGGCCGCAGCCGGACGACCGTGGTCGGCCGCGGCCGGGCGCTCAGCCACCGACCGACTCCGACCGAGCGCCTGCCGGACCTCGGCCACCGTCAGCCACGGCTCCGGCGCCAGCACCTTGGCCACCTGGGGGGCGAACACCGGCGAGTGGCACACCACCTCGCGGGCCGGTCCGTCGGCCACCACCTCGCCCTCGGCCAGCACCACCACCCGGGTGGCCACCTGGGCCACCAGCTCCACGTCGTGGGTGGCCAGGACCACGCGTGCCCGTCGGCGGCCAGCTCGCGCGAGCAGCGTCGACCAGCCGGTCCTTGGCCGGATAGTCGAGGCCGCGGGTGGGCTCGTCGAGCAGCACCAGCGGCGGCGCCGGGGCCAGCACGATGGCCAGGGCCAGGGCCAGGCGCTGGCCCTCGGACAGGTCGCGGGGGTGCCGGTCCCGGGGCAGACCCGGGCAGGATCCGGTCGAGCGGCGGCGGTGGTCCCGGCGGCCAGGCCGGCGTCGTGGTCGGCCGCTGCGCACTCGGCGGCCACCGAGTCGCCGTAGAGCAGCAGTGCCGGGTCCTGGGGCACCAGGCCGACCCGCGGATCGCTCCCGCGGCCGGCGAGGTCGGCGGGCTGGCGCCGTCCACGTCGACCGGGCCCGCCGACGGCGTGCGCAGACCGGCCAGGTGGGCCAGCAGCGTCGACTTGCCCGAGCCGTTGCGGCCCATGACCGCCACCACCTCGCCGGCGCCGCAGCTCGAGGTCGACCCCGTCGCAGGGCCAGCACCGGGCCGTAGCTCGACACGGACCCGCTCGGCCCGGGCCGACCGGTTCGCCGACCGGCCCGGTGGCCGGTCTCGCCGATCGGGCGGCTCGGCGCCGGCCAGCCGCTGGCGCAGGGGCCCGGCCAGCCGGCGGGCGTCCCGGACCGACAGGGGCAGCGGCGCCACCCGGCCAACCGGCCCAGCTCCACCACCGGCGGGGCCACCGGCGAGCGTGGCCATGATCTCGGCCGGGGCCCCCACCACCAGGGCGGCCCCGTCTCCGGGCAGCAGCACGACGCGGTCGGCGTACGGCACCACCCGCTCCAGGCGGTGCTCGGCGATCAACACGGTCATGCCCACGTCGTGGACCAGCCGGGTCAGCGCGGCCAGCACCTCCTCGGCGGCGGCCGGATCGAGCGCCGAGGTCGGTTCGTCCAGGACCAGGACCCGGGGCGCGGCGGTCAGCACCGCGCCGATGGCCACCCGCTGCTGCTGGCCGCCCGACAGGGTGGCCAGCGGCCGGTGGCGCAGCTCGTGGAGCCCGAGCAGGTCGAGGGTGTCCTCCACCCGGCGACGCATGACGGCGGGCGCGAGCCCAGGTTCTCCATGGTGTAGGCCAGCTCGTCCTCGACGGTGTCGGTCACGAAGCTGGCGGCCGGGTCCTGGCCCACCATCCGACCACGTCGGCCAGCTCCCGGGGCGGATGGTCCCGGGTGGAGCGACCGTCGACGGTGACCGTCGCCCGAGAGGCGGCCCCCGGTGAAGTGGGGCACCAGCCCGTTGACGGCCCGCAGCAGCGTGGACTTGCCCGAGCCGGTCCGCCCCACCACCAGGCACAGCTCGCCCTCGGCGATGGTCAGGTCGACCCCGTCGCAGCGTGGGTCGGGTCGGCGTCGGCATAGGTGAACGCCACCTGGTCGAACCGGATCATGCCACGGCTCCCCTCGACCGGCTCGACGGTCACGACCGGGCACCGTCGGCGGTTCGATGGGGCCGTCGCGGGACGGCGAGGCGCCACCGGCGGCCGCGGGCCGGCCACGGCCGGGACACGATCCGACCAGGATGCCGAGGCACGGCCACCAGGACGGGGAGCGTCGGCGGGATTCAGCGGAGTGACGCGCGAACTGGAGCCCCGGCACACCGAGGCCCGGCCACGATGAGCGCCGGCCAGGCCACGACCCCCGAGGCCGACCACCATCCATTCCGGGCGTCGCCAGGCGTCGGGCGGTACCGGGTGCGGTTGGTGCGCCGGCCGCCGGCGGCCAGGCCCACGCCACCAGCACGGCCCCGGCCGCCACGAAGGGCACGCCGCCGCCGGGCAGCGAGCCGGCGTCCAGTAGGCCGTACAGCGCCGACGACCACGAGGAGCAGCCGCCGGCCGTCGCGGCCCTGCCCAGTCGCCGGGCGCCCGCGGCCACCGCCACCCGCCGCCCGTAGCCCCGGGCGTCCATGGACGCGGCCAGCTGCAGTGAGCGGTCCAGAGCGCCCTCGAGCACCGGGATGGCCATGCCCGCAGCCCGGCCACCCCCCGGTCGGACGGCCCCGCAGGCGCCGGGCGGCCCGCACGTCCCGCGATGGCCATGACCACTTCGGGGGCGAAGGCCAGCGACACCGTCATGGCCACCCCCGCCTCGTAGAGGACCGCCGGTAGGCAGCGCAGGAGCCGGTAGGGACTGGCCAGGGAGTTGGCCGCCCCGAAGCAGATCAGGACCACGGCCAGGCTGCAGGCCCTCGACGGCGCCGATCACCGCCTCCGCGGTGACCGGGCCCCCGATGCTCACGCCGGCCGCCCAGGACGGCAGCGGGACCTGGGGCAAGGTGAACAGAGTGTGGCCGGGCAGGCGGTCGCCGAAGACGATCTGCCAGGACGACGCGGAACACGATCACGACCATGCCCAGCCGGAAGAAGAAGACGATCGAACGGGACCAGGGCGCGTCGGTACGGCGGGCCGACACCACGAAGGCGGCCACCGCGCCGATCGAGGAGCAGCAGGATCGGATTGGTCGTCCGGGTGGCGGCCCCGGCCAGGCAGCCCGCCCACAGCCACCAGGCCGCCGGATGCAGGCTTCGACGCCCGGAGGGGGTGGACCGGCGGGTCATTGCGGACGGGCACGTCGTCGCCAGCCGAAGACGGCGCCAGCGGCCAGGGCCAGTACCAGCAGAGCCCCGAAGATCGCCGGCAGGGCACCCTCACCCGCGCCGGCACGATCGTCGGCGGCGGGCGTGGCCTTGAGCGACTGGGCCGGCAGACCCGGGCGCGACGACCGGGTGGTCGGAGCAGTCGTCCCGCTGGCACCCCCGGTCCCGGCCGCCTGGGTCGTCGGCGAGGACGAGGCGGTGGTCGGATGGCCGGCGGCGGGAACCGAGCTGCCCACCACCGACGAGCCGCCCGACGGCCTTGGGCGTCACGCCGCCGCCCGGCGAGCCTGTCGAGGGAGCCACCGTGGTGACCGGGGCGGCCGCGGGCGGGGCCGCGGTGGTCGGAGTCGAGTCCGCCGGCCCGCAGATGCTGGCGTAGCTGGGCGCCGGCAACGGATGGGGATCGTTCGGATTGGACTGCCCGTCGGTCTCGAAGCGCCATCCCTCGACATCACCCTCCTGTACGGCAGAGAACGCCCCGGTGCTGGCGTAGACCCAAGAGCCCGTGGTCCCGTGCCAGTAGGACCAGTAGTCGTACCCCCCCGCCACCTGGGCACCACAGACGGTCGGGCGCATTGCCCGGGAGGTTGTCGATCGAACACAGTAGGCCGGCGTTGTTGTAGATGGGCTGGGCGTCGCCGTGCTGAGCGACGAATGCCCCCAACGCGGCGTAGCCGTTGTCCGTGGAGGGGACCTGCACGCATCCCACGACCGGTGCCCCCAGACCGCCGAAGTCGACAACGAAGGCCACACTCACCTCGGTGGCAGCGCCGGCAGCATCCTTGAACGGCATCAGCGCATCCGGTCCGGCCGCCGCCAGGGCGGCCGACGCCGCCCCGACGAACAGAATCCCGGAGATCAATTTCCGGGCCGCGCCCGGGCCCCTGGCCATCAGCCCACCCGGACCGTGCTGGTGGTTGCTCCCACGATCGGGGCGTTGAGATGGGAGCCGCCGTGGGAGCCCTCGAAGGTGGCGTCCCCATAGGTGAAGATGCCCCCGTCCGAGGCCACCAGCCAGTAGCCCTGGCCGTCACCAGTCGACGCCATGCCCACGATGGGGGCGTTGAGGTGGGAGCCGCCGTGGGAGCCCTGGAAGGTGGCGTCCCCATAGGTGAAGATGCCGCCGTCCGAGGCCACCAGCCAGTAGCCCTGGCCGTCACCTGTCGACGCCATGCCCACGATGGGGGCGTTGAGGTGGGAGCCGCCGTGGGAGCCCTCGAAGGTGGCGTCCCCATAGGTGAAGATGCCCCCGTCCGAGGCCACCAGCCAGTAGCCCCGGCCGTCACCCGTCGACGCCATCCCCACGATGGGGGCGTTGAGGTGGGAGCCGCCGTGGGAGCCCTCGAAGGTGGCGTCCCCGTAGGTGAAGATGCCTCCGTCCGAGGCCACCAGCCAGTAGCCCTGGCCGTCAGGCGTCGACGCCATGCCCACGATGGGGGCGTTGAGGTGGGAGCCGCCGTGGGAGCCCTCGAAGGTGGCGTCCCCGTAGGTGAAGATGCCTCCGTCCGAGGCCACCAGCCAGTAGCCCCCGCCGTCCGGTGTGGCCGCTCATCGCCACGATGGGGGCGTTGAGGTGGGAGCCGCCGTGGGAGCCCTCGAAGGTGGCGCTGCCGTAGCTGAACACGCCGCCGTCCGAGGCGGCCAGCCAGTACCCGCCGGCCGTCTGAAACGGATCCACCACGCCGGCCACCGCCGGCACCGCCTGAAAGGTGGCGGTCAGGTCGGCCCCACCACCGAGCGAGAACTGGAAGGCCCCGGCGTCGGCTCCCGTGCTCAACTGGAAGGAGACCAGGGCGCTGACCGGGTCGCCCGACACTTTGACGAACGGTGCCGCGGTCGGCGACTGGCCCATCGCCACCAGCGCCTGGACGACCAGTGCCGTGGAGTCGGGATCCGTAGGTCCGGGCAAGACGTCGGGTTGGCATAGTAGGCCCATCCCCCGTCGCTCTGCTGGGTGGCGGTGAGGTAGCTCAACGCCGCGCTCTCGCTCGTCGACCCCAGGGCCCCCTGGGCCACCAGGCCCTGTACGGCCACGGCCGTCGAGTTGGTGTCCGCCCCGGCGAAGGCGTTCGGGTCACCGGTGCACGGGTTGAGAGCCACGTCGCTGGACCATCCGCCGTTGGAGCACTGCTGGCCCAGTAGCCAGCTCTCCGCCGTCCCCAGCTGGGCGCTGCCGGTCACTCCGACCGCGGCGAGGGCGGACAGCGCCAGACCCTGCCGATAGGCGCCGTCGAAGGTGGGATCCTGCACGCCGAAGAGGCCCGTGGGCTGTTCGGTGGCCAGCAGCCGGCGGACCAGGTCGGTGCCACCGAACGAGTAGGGGTCGGCCCTCAGCGCATGGGCGTCGAGTATGAGCAACGCCAGTTGGCTGGCACCGTCACTCCCCGAGACCGTCACATACTGGGACACCTGGGTGCTGAGGTAGATCAGCGCGGCGTTGGCCCGGGGGAGGTCGGTGTCCGCGGCGGACAGCGCCAGGACGGTGTTGGCCGTAAAGGACAGATTGGCCTGCCCGGGGGCGTTCCCGGGGATGTAACCGGACGGAGTCAACTGGTTGGCCAGCCACCCGGCGCCGGCACGGGCCGAGTCCGGCTGGGGGAACACAGTCGATGAGACGAGGGACGGGGCGGAGGCGCCGGCGATCATCGGTGCCGCAACGATCCCCGTCATGAGGCAGACCCCGAGGCCTGCCGTCGCCAGTAGGCGCTTGATGGACATTGGGGTGATTCCTCACTTCCGGACGGTGACCCGGAAGCCTCATGGAACCTCGACGGGTCCGTGACCGACCGAGTCCCTGCCGCATGTTCTCGACGGGATTGGACTCAACGAACAGCCCATCGGTATCCCGGCTCGTGACGAGTGTCTCCACCCGCCACCCACGGTTGCGGACCAGCGCCGGACTTCGACCGGCTTCCCCGAGGTGCTGCTTGGTGCTGCAGACGGACCCTACCAGGAGGAGCGGACCCTGGCTCGTGCCCGCGTGGGTCGACCCGCCCACGACCCGGTCGACCCGGTGGGTCCGGCTCGACGCCTCCCTGGGCCCGCCCACGGCCGGCTCGCTCGGAGGCGGACTCAGTCGATGACGGAGATGGGCGCGCCGGTTGCCGGCCCGACGGAGGTGGCCCAGCACCTCGCGATAGGCCCGCCACGGACTCTGCTCGGCGTAGGCGATCCGGTGCTCGGCGCAGAAGGGGCGCACCAGCGCCCGGGCCCGGCGCAGGTTGGCCCGGGGCATGGACGGGAAGAGATGGTGCTCGATCTGGGTGTCGAGCCCGCCGAAGAGGAAGCCGGTGAAGGAGGGGCCCGACAGGTTGCGGGACGTGAGCACCTGACGGCGCAGGAATCCCAACTCGTCGGTACCGGACAGCGTGGGCATCCCGACGTGGTTGGTGATGAAACTCACCCCCAGGTAGAAGCCGAACAGGGCCTGGGTGACGACGATGAACCCCAGGGCCCGCAGCGGGGAGAGGAACGAGGAAGGGAGCCACGAAGAACAGCAGCGTGTGGAGGGCCAGCAGGCCGACCCTCGACCAGCGCCGCCGGTCCCGGCGACGGGCCAGCGAATGGACGCTGGCCACGTGGAGGTTGAGCGGCCTCGAGGAACAGCAGGGGCAACAACGGAGAATCTGCGAGCGGGCGAACCCCCGTCCGAACCATCCTCGACCCCGGCCTGGTCCGGCGTGTAGACCAAGGCCCCGGGCACCAGGTCGGGGTCCTTGTCGGGGCGATTGGTGTGGGCATGGTGACGGTTGTGCTTGTTCAGCCACCAGCCGAAGCTGAAGCCCGACGAACAGGTCGGCCACCATCAGTCCGATGACGATCGTTGCCCCATCGGCGCCGCAGATCTGGCGGTGGCCGGCGTCGTGACCGATGAAGCCCAGTTGGGTGAGGACGAAGGCCAGGACCGCGGCCACCAGCAGCACCCACCACGAGTTCCCCACCAGCACCGCGGCGAGCACCACCGCGCCGAGGGCGGCGACCGAGGCGGCGATCTTGATGGAGTAGTAGCCGCGGTCGGCGGGCCAACAGGCCGTTGTCGCGGACCTGACGGGACAGCTCGGCGAAGTCCTCGCCGGTCGAGGAGGCAAGGAGGGAGGTCTCGAGCCTGGTGTCCATGGAGCGTCTCTCGGTTGGTGCCCGGAGGCAGTCGGCACGGGCCAGCCGGATCGGCTGGGCCCGCAAGGGACGATCAGGACTCCACCCACCACTGCACGGGTCGGGGCGGTCGGAGGGCCCGTCTTCGAGAAGGAGGCGATGGACGCTGGCCACCGCACATCCGAACCGAGGCTGACCCCCCAGTGTAGGTCGGCGGTGGCCTTCCTCTGGCGGCGGCGACTACCCGTGGGCGGCTGGCCCGGCCCGATCAGCGTCCCTCGTAGTGCTCCGTGGTCCGCTTGGACGGGAGCAGCGCTACCACGATGAGGGTGATGAGCGAGAAGAAGAGCCCGAGGATCAGCCATCCGACGGCGTGGCGCCCCTTGCGCCTGGCGATGTTGTAGATCCAGACCAGGATCAGGAGCCACACGAAGAAGCCGATCACCGACCCGAGTGCGGTGACACCTCCGCTGACCGCCGCGATGGTCGAGAGGAGGGCGTCACCGGTGGACTCGGTTCTGGACATCCCCGCAGCGTAACAACGGGCCGGAGCCACGGTCGAGTGAACGCCCGGGGACGGCGACCGCCAGTGCGACCGGGACTCCCCCGAGCCGATCCTCTCCGCAGCCGCCCAACCACGGAGAGGGGTCACCCCTGGCCCAACGGGAGAGGCGTGTGGTTCGCTTTTCTCCGTGCTCGGGGCGACACCAAGACGATGGGGCGTTGTGGCGGCGGTCCTGGGCGTGGCCGCGGTGGTCATCGGCGTCAGCTACACCGTCTCCTCCAGTGCCTCCCCGGCGCCCACGTCGGCGGCGTCCTCCACCCACCTGGTGGCGGCGGGCCAGGGCGGTCCGGTGCCGTCGAGAGGGTGCGCCCTCCCCGGAGGCGCGTCGGTCACCGACCAGCTCCAGGGCCTGGTGGTGGCGGGCGCACCCCGGTGGTACCTGCTCACGACCCCGGGACCGTCCACCTCGGGCCAGGCGGCCGGTGGGCCCGTGACCGCGGGAGCCTCGCCCCGCCCGCTGGTCCTCGACTTCCACGGCGTGGACGAAGGGGCGGTGCTCCAGTCCTTCACCTCAGGGTTCGGGGCCCTCGGCCAGCAGGACGGCTTCGTGGTCGTCACCCCCAGCGGGACCGGTGCCCCCCTCCACTGGGACACCCGCGACCACAGCATGTCCAATCCCGACCTGCAGTTCGTGGCCGCCCTCCTCGATCAGGTGGAGGCCACCCAGTGCATCGACACGTCGCGGGTGTACGCCACCGGATTCTCCGACGGGGCCGTCATGGCATCCCAGCTGGCCTGCACCATGTCCGACCGGTTCGCCGCCATCGGGGCGGTGTCCGGCCTCGAGCTCCAGCCGTCGTGCAACCCGTCCCGTCCGGTGCCGATCATCACCTTCCACGGCACCGCCGATCCCATCTTGTACTTCAACGGCGGGGTGGACTCCACCGCCCTGGCCGAGCTGCTCGGACCGGACGAGCCGGTGCCCCCTCCCGGTGCCACCACCCAGCCGCCCCGGCTGGACGGCCCCGGGGTGCCCGCCACCGTCCAGGCCTGGGCGGTCAAGGACGGGTGCGACCCGCGGGCCATCGACACCCGGGTGGGCAGCCAGGTCATCGTCCGCCGGTACACCTGTCCCTCGGGAATCGACGTCCGGTTCTACATCGTCCTCGGCGGTGGGCACGAGTGGCCCGGCAGTGCCGTCAGCAATGCCGGCAGCTCGCGAGCCGGGATGACCACCTTCCAGGTCGACGCCACCGACCAGATGTGGGAGTTCTTCCAGCAGTTCCAGCTGTAGACGGCCGGCCCGCCGGCGCGCCACCGTCCCACCCGGGCCATGGTCGCCAGGTACGATGCTGGCCATGGCTTCGGGAGGGTTCGTGCGCTCCTTGCACGACAGACTCTTCGTGGATCCGGTTCGTCGAGTGGTGGCCCAGGAGGTCGAGAACGCCTCTGTCCGGCTGGCGGCCACCGTCGAAGAGGCCCACCGGGACCTGCAGCGGATCCTCGGGGACCTGGCTGACGCCAACGACCAGGTGGCCGAGGCCATCGGGCGAAGCCTCACCCGCCTGAGTGCGGAGACCGAGGTGCTCCACGACGAGCTGAAGCGTCTGGGCCGGACCCCGGGTGAGCCGGAACCGACCCCTTGACCCCTGCGGTACCCGGCGCCCCGCTCGTCCTGGATCTCCAAGCGGCCCAGAGCCCGACCTATCGGGAGCGCGGGGTGGCCCGCTACGCCGTCGACTTCACCGCCGCCCTCGTGCAGACGGTGCCGGACCTGGTGGACCAGGTGCTGGTCCGACCGGACCTCGCCCCCATCGACGACCTGCCTGACGCCCTGGGTCTCGGCCCGGTCACCGCCCAGGCCGACTGGAGCAGGCCCGGAGGCGTGTTCCACGCCCTCTCCCCTTTCGACCTGGCCACCCCGGTGCGGGCCATCTGGCCCCGGGAGGCGTCGCGCGCCGGACGCCGGTTGGTGGTCACCGTCTACGACCTCATCCCTGAGCTGTTCCCCGACACCTACCTGGTCGATCCCGGGACACGGCACCGCTACCGCGCCCGGCGGGAGCTGATCCGGGCCGCCGACCACGTGGTCACCCTCTCGCAGTCGGCGGCCGACGACGTGGCCGACCACCTGGGCGTGCCCGACCACCGGCTGACCGTGGTCGGCGCGGCGTGCTCCGACGTGTTCCGACCGGGCGACGACGGGGCGGACGACACCGAGCGGGCCCGGGCCCTCGTCCCCGGCCTCGGGGAGCGGACGGTGGTCTACAACGGTGCCGTCGAGCCCCGCAAGAACATGGAGGGGCTGATCCGGGCGTTCGCCCGCCTGCCCGACGAGATCCGCCGCCGTCACCAGCTGGTGCTGGTGTGCCGGCTCGAGACCTCCGAGCGCAACCACTACGAGGTGCTGGCGCGCAACCTGGGTCTCCCGGACCGCGCCCTGCTCCTGACCGGGGTGGTCTCGGACCCCGCCCTCGTCCACCTGTACCGCACCGCCACCCTGGTGGTCTTCCCCTCCCTCTACGAGGGATACGGCCTGCCGGTGGCCGAGGCCATGGCCTGTGGGGCCCCGGTGGTGGCCTCGGGCAACTCCTCGCTGCGGGAACTGGTGGAGACCGAGGCCACCTTCGATCCGACCGACGTCGACGCCATGGCCGGCGCCGTCGAACGGGGCCTGGTCGACGAACCGTTCCGCCGCCGCCTCCTGGCCTGGGCGGCCCGACCCCGTCCCACCTGGTCCGAGGTGGCCGAACGGGCCGCCGCCGTCTACCGGGCCCTGAGCACCGAGCCCGGAGGCGGCGGACCGCGCCGGCCTGCGGCCTGGCCCCGACGCCGGCGGGTGGCCCTGGTCACACCCTGGCCCCCGGCCACCACCGGAGTGGCCTCCTACTCCCGCCGACTGGCCCGGGCCCTGGCCGACACCGTCGAGGTCGACCTGTTCCTCGACGGAGACCCGGCCGTTCGGCCCGGGGCCGGCCCGGAGTTCGTGTCGTACCCGGCCCGGGCGCTGCCGGTGGTCGACCCGGTCCAGGGGGGCTACGACGCCGTCGTCGCCTGCGTGGGGAACAGCGAGCACCACACGGGGGCCTTGGCGTTGGTGCGCCTGGGCCGGATCCCCGCCGCGGTGCTGGCCCACGACGTCCGACTCAACGGGCTGTACCGGCACGGGGCGGCGCGGGGGGCGGTCCCCGAGGGCAACGCCGCGGTGGTCACCGCCCTGTACGAGGGTGCGTCCGAGGAGTGGGTCCGCGAGGGCTGGCTGCAGCCGGCGGACGCCGAGTCCCACGGGGTGTTCATGGCCCGGGAGCTCGTCGGGTTGGCCGATCCCTTCATCGTCACCTCCGAGTATGCCGCCGAACTGGCCCGCCTCGACGCCCGGCCCGAGGACCGGGGACGGGTGGTGGTGTGTCCCTACGCCTATCCCTCGCCGGTGCCCCGGCCGGCTGGCCGCGAGCAGGCCGGACTGGTGTGCACCTTCGGTCTGGTCAACGGCATCAAGCAGCCGGAGCTGCTGGTGGCGTCGTTCGCCCTGGTCCACCGCGGCGATCCCGACACCCACCTGGCCTTCGTGGGCCCGATCGACCCGTCCCTGCGGGAGCGCTACCACGCCCTGGCCGTGCGACTGGGGGTCGCCGAGGCGGTGACCTTCTCCGGGGCGGTGGACGATGACGAGTACGACGGTTGGCTGACGCGAGCGTCGTTGGCCGTGCAGCTCCGGGCCAGCACCAACGGTGAGACCTCGGGTGCGGTGGCCGACAGCTTGTCCCACGGCTTGGCGACGGTGGTGACCGACGCCGGGCCGGCCCACGGCCTGCCCGGCTTCGTGGCCAAGGTCCCGGTGGACGTCACGCCTTCGGCACTGGCCGGGGTGGTGGGTGAGCTCCTCCACGACCCGCGGGAACGAGCCGACCGGTCCGCCCTGGGCCTGGCCTTCGTAGCCGGCCTCGGCTTCGACCGCGGGGCCCGCGACCTGCTGGCCGCCCTGGGCCTGGCCGCGCCGGTGACCGGGGGGACGGTCGCGTCGTGAGCCGGACGGTGGTGGTGGTGTCGCTGCGGGCCGGGGACTGGCTGGAGCCCTGCCTCGCATCGGTCCGGGACCAGACCGACCAGTTGGTGGTGGTGGACAACGGGTCGGCCGGGTCCGAGGTGTCCGAGGTCGGCCGTCGCTTCGGCGCCCTGGTGGTCAGGAACCGGGACAACCAGGGGTTCGCCGGCGGGGCCAACCAGGGGATCCGCCAGGCCACCGGCGAGGTGGTGGCGCTGCTCAACGACGATGCCGTGGCCGAGGCGACCTGGCTGGACGCCACCGAGCCGGCCCTGGGCGACCCGTCGGTCGCCGCCGTCACCCCGAAGGTCCTGCTCGACGGGTGGTACGGCCAGCTCCTGGCGGCCGACGACGTCTGGAACGCCCCGGGCGACGCCCGGCCCCTGGGTCGACAGCTGACCTCGGTCCGCCACGGCGACGACGAGCTCCTCGACCGGCTGGTGGGCCCGGGCGTCCATCGCCTGGAGTCGGGCGTGGTCGACGGCGTGCCCACCCGTTGGCGGTGGACCCGGCCGGGCAAGCCGTTCTTCGCCCCGCTCCCCGGTCCCGACCCGGAGGCCACGGTCACACTCAACGGGACCGACGAGGTGCACGTGACGGCGGTGTGCCGGCTGATCAACAACACCGGGCTGTTCCTCCGGTCCGACGGCTACTCGGGGGATCACGGCCTCGAGTGCCCCGACGACGGGCGGTGGGACCAGCCCCGCGAGACCTTCGGGGCCAGCGGCACGGCCTTGGTCACGCGCGCCGACGTGCTCCACCGGGTGGGGCTGTTGGCCGAGCCGTTCTTCGCCTACTACGAGGACACCGACTGGAGCTGGCGGGCCCGGCGCCACGGGCTGGCGGTGAACTATCTGCCGACCACCTCGGTCGCCCACCGACGGTCGGTGACCTCGGTGGAGACGTTGGGGGGCCGGGTCCGGATCCTCGGCGAGCGCAACCGGCTGCTCTGCCTGGTGCGCAACGCTCCCGGCGGGGAGCTGGCGCGGCAGGTGTGGCGGCGGATGGCCGAGGGCCCCGACCACGGGATCCGACGCGCCATGCTCACCCACCTCCCCTGGGCCCTGGCCACACGCGCCCAGCTGTCCCGCGGATCGACCGTGGGCGTCACAGAGCTGTGGGACCGCTGGGCGGGGGCCGACGTGACCTGGGACGACGGGCCCGCCGGACCGATGGAGGCCGGGGGTGGCTGACCCCGGGCCCGATGGCGCCGCCGGCCCGTCCGACCCCGGGCCCGGGCCCGATGCCCGAGCGCTGCACGACCGGATCCGGTCCACGGTGGACGAACGTCGTCGGGACGGGCGGTACGAGCCGGGTCTCGAGGAGCGGCTCGATGCCCACGGACGCACCATGGTGGCCCTACGGGCCGGCCCCGGTGGCGGTCGACCCCAGTTCACCACCACCGGCCGGCGGGCCCGATGGCGACGGCTGGTGGCCCGCCGCCGGGACCGGACGGACCGGGGTCACGCCGGCCCGGGCCCGGGCCGACCCCTCCGGATCCTGTTCGTCGTGCAGCGGTACGGGGAGGAGGTGGCCGGGGGTGCCGAGCTCTGCTGCCGGCAGTTCGCCACCCGCCTGGCCACCCGCGGCCACCACGTGGAGGTGGCCACCAGCCGGGCCCAGAGCGCCCTCGACTGGGCCGATGTCTACCCGCCGGGGACGACCCGGCTCGCCGGCGTCGCCGTGCACCGGTTCGACGGCACCGGGCCGCGGGACAACGACGCCTTCGACGCCAAGACGGTGGGCGTCCTGTGGAGCGGCGTCCTGGCGTCGGCGGCCGAGCAGCAGGAGTGGCGGCGGCTGCAGGGCCCGGAGCTGCCCGGCCTGGTGCCCTGGTTGGCCGAGCGGTCGCCCGCATTCGACGTGGCCGTCCACTTCTCCTACCTGTACACACCGACGTGGGCCGGCCTGCCGGTGACCTCGCCGTTGGTCCCCACCGTCCTGCACGCCACCGCCCATGACGAGCCGGCATTCTGGCTCCCGGTGTTCGACGACCTCTTCCCCCGGCCCACCCGGTTCGTGTGGTTCACCGAGGAGGAGCGAGACCTGCTGGTCCGGCGGGGCGCACCCCGTCGCGGGGCGGTCGTGGGCATCGGTGCCGACCTCGGGTCCCCGGGGACGGGTTCGCGGTTCCGGACTCGTTCCGGACTGGGCGACCGT
This sequence comes from uncultured Acidimicrobiaceae bacterium, assembly GCA_963812525.1. Lineage (GTDB taxonomy): Bacteria > Actinomycetota > Acidimicrobiia > Acidimicrobiales > RAAP-2 > Bog-756. Next base: position 101,411 of record CAWEVL010000011.1, on the reverse strand, counting down.
CCCTACCTGGTCTGCGTGGGCCGGGTCGAGGCCGGCAAGGGCTCCGACGAGCTGGTGCAATTCTTCGAGGCCTACAAGGATCGGAATCCGGGTCCGTTGGCGCTGGTGCTGGTGGGACCGGCCGGGGACCACCGGGACCATCCCGACATCCTCTATACCGGCTTCGTCGACGACGGGACCCGCAACGACGCGCTGGCCGGGGCGTTGGCGCTGGCCCAGCCGTCGTTCTTCGAGAGCTTCTCCATGGTCCTGACCGAGGCGTGGGCCCAGGGACGACCGGTCGTGGCCCAGGGCCGCACCGACGTCCTGGTGGGTCAGGTGCGTCGGAGCGGCGGCGGTGTCTGGTACTCGGGGTTCGCCGAGTTCGAAGCGGCGGTCGACCTGCTGACCGCCTCGCCGGGACTGGCCGATACCCTCGGCCGGGCCGGTCGCCACTACGTCGAGCAGGAGTACCGATGGGAGACGGTCCTCGAGCGGTACGAGGGCCTGCTGCGGCAGACGGTGGCCGCCGGGCCGTCCCCGGGACCGCGCTGACGTCACCCCCGGTCGGGCGGGGTGCAGGCCTCGGCCGGGGGCCCGCTGCTACGTTCTCCCAGTGACCAGCGTCGACGGCCCCCGGCAGGAACCCGGCCCCGCGTGACCTCGACCGACGTGACGGGGACCGCCCCCCCCGAGGCGGGCGACCACCTGGCCGAGCCGATCGCCGGCAACCGGATCGTCGCCGCCGTGCTGGCCGTGGTGGTCTTCGCCATCGACATGGCCAGCCCCAGCGGGATGACGGCCGATCCCATCCGGGCGGTCAGCGTCGCCGTGGGCCTGGTCCACTACCGCTCGTTGAGCCTGGACCGCTTCCGGCCGCTGCCCGATCCCGGCTACGCCATCACCGTGGTCAACGGCCACATCTACCCCCTCTTCCCCTGGGCCGTCTCCTTGTTCGCCGTGCCCTGGGTGATCGCCGACGATGTGGCCCACCGGCTCGGGCTCACCGAGGGGAGCGTGGCCATGGTGCGGTCGGGCCATGACTGGGGACTGCAGGTGGTGTCCATGGCCACCGTGGTGGCGGCCGCCACCGTCGTCGTGTACTTCATCGCCCTCCGGGTGCTCCGGCTGCACCCCCCGGCCCGCCGTCGGCGGTGGGCGGTGGCCGTGGCTCTGGCGTTCGCCCTGGGCACCCCGGCCTGGTCCACGGCCAGCCGGGCCATGTGGCAGCACGGACCGTCGATGCTGTGCATCGCCGTCGGCCTGCTCTGCGCCCTGCGCGCCCAGTCCGGGGCGCGGGGCTGGATGGGCATGGGGGCGGCCTTCGCCACCAGCTACGCCATGCGTCCCACCGACTCCATCGTCATCATCGTGATGGCCGCCTGGGTGGTGGTGGCCCAGCGCCGGCACCTCCTGGCCGTGGTGGCCGGGGCCCTCCCCCCACTGGTCATCCTGGTCGCCGTCAACCTGGCCGTCTACCACCAGGCCCTCAGTCCGTACTACACCGGGGGACAGTCCTTCGACGTCAGCGGGACCATGGCCGTGGCTCTGGCCGGCAACCTGGTCAGCCCGGCCCGGGGCCTGTTCATCTTCTGCCCCTTGGTGGTCCTCTCGGTGGCAGGCGTGGTGGTGCGGTGGCGGGCCGGCGAACTCACCGCCTTCTGGAAGGCCCTGGCCGTGATCCCCGTCCTGCACTGGATCGTCATCTCGGCCTTCAAGCACTGGTGGGGCGGCGACTCCTACGGACCGCGCTTCTTCACCGACCTGATGCCCGTGTTGGTGGTGCTGGCGTTGCCGGCCGTCGAGGTCTTGGCCCGATGGGTGGCGCCCTCCTCCGGGACCGCCCGGCGCCCGCCGAGCCCGCTGAGGTGGATGCCGGAACCCCCGACCGGGCCGGGCCCCGGCTGCGGTGGCGTCGGGCGCTGGTCGCCCTGACCGTCGTGGCCCTGGTGTGGAGCGTCGGCGTCAACGCCCAGGGCGCCATCCTGCGCTCGGCGTGGTGCTGGAACAGCGAGCCCACCGGCGTGGACGCCCATCCGTCCAAGCTGTGGGACTGGAGCGACCCCCAGTTCGCTCGGGGCCTTCGCACACTGGTCTGGGGCCCGGACCGGAGCTCGGAGTTCACCCGCGACGGGGTGGACCTGCTCGGCTGCCCCACCGAACCGGTGCGGCCCTAGCCGGCGCCGGACGGTTCGACGCCGGTCCGCACGAGCACCCGGCGCACCCGGTGGTCGGCGCCTTTGTCGAGGATGATGTCGGCGCCACGCCGGGTCGGGGCCACGTGGTCCCTGAGGTTGACCAGGTTGATCTCCGACCACGAGGACGCGGCCACCTGGAGGGCCTCGGCGTCGGACAGCGAGGTGAGCCACCGGAGGAAGTCACTGGACTCGGGCCCTCCGTCGGAGCGGAGGGCCAGCAGTCGCTCGGTGTGCCAGTGGGCCAGGTCCTCCTCGTCGGCATCGACGTAGACCGCCAGATCGACCAGGCGCTCGGCCCCGCCGCCCACGGTCGGCCCGGCCCCGGGTGCTGCCTGGAGCAGGGTCAGGCCCTCCACCACCAACAGGTCGGGGTGGCGGATCCACCGCACCTCCCCGGGGACGATGTCGTAGCTGCTGTGTGAGTAGACCGGGACGGACACCTCCGGTCGTCCCGACCGGACGGCGTCGAGGGCGGCGGCCAGCGCCGGACGGTCGTAGGTCTCCGGGAACCCCTTGCGGCCGAGGAGGCCGCGCTGCTCGAGCACCCGGTTGGGGTAGAGGAAACCGTCCGTCGTGAGCAGGTCGACGGTGGGTCGGGCCGGACCGCCCCGCAGCAGTCCGGCCAGGAGCCGGGCAATGGTGGTCTTGCCCACCGCCACGCTCCCGGTGATCCCGATGACCGGGACGGTGGTGGGTGTCTCGGTGCCGGCGCCGGTCGGCCGTGCCTGGGTGGGACCGCCCGTTGGTGGTGCCAGCCGAGTGCCGATCCAGCGGGCCAGGGGAAGGTAGACCTCATGCACCTCCACGGGATCGATCGGCTCCCCGGCCCCCACCGCCCGGGCCAGGTCGGCGTCGGCCGGACCACCCGCCCGTCGGCCCAGGGCGACCCACTGGTCCCGGGGGTACACCTCGAAGCCGGCCTCCGGTCGGGGTGCCCGGGCCACGATCAGCCGGCGGAGGGCGTCGGTCGCGGCGACCGGACCCGAGATCCCCCCCGGCCCACGATCGGCCCGCTCGACCCGCTCGACCCGCCCGGCTCCCGGACGACCGGGGCCGGAGGGTCGGCGTGAGGTGGTGGGTCGAACTCCACCGTGCCCGTGCTCACGGAGACCAGGACGCCCGCACGGGGGCTCGACCGGGACCACGGCGGCCGGAGGGGGGACGGCGTCCGTCGCCTTCGTGGAGCATCGCCGCCAGCGTACGCCCGGCCGGCTGACGGTGCGTTGCCGTCCGACCGGTCACCCGGACCGGTCGACGGTGCCCGTCCGGCGCCGTCCGGGAGGCATGGGGCAGGATGAGCCCATGGCCCACGACCACGCGTTCCGATTCGCCGCCCAGCTCAGTACCACGCCGGAGGGGACGGCCCGTTCGTGGGCCGAACAGGCCCGGCGGGCCGAGGACCTCGGCTACTCGGCCCTGCTCATGCCCGACCACTTCGGCGACCAGCTGGCACCCGTCCCGGCCCTGGCCGCGGTGGCCGCCGCCACGTCCACCCTCACGATGGGCGCCCTGGTGTTCGGGAACGACTACCGCCATCCGGTGGTGCTGGCCAAGGAGGCCGCCACCCTCGACGTGCTCAGCGAGGGACGGTTCGAGCTCAGCCTGGGCGCCGGGTGGATGCGTACCGACTACGGGGAGGCGGGGATCACCTACGACACCCCTCGGATCCGGGTGGAGCGGTTCGAGGAGTCGGTCCAGGTGATCCAGGGCCTGCTCCGGACGGATGGTCCCTTCTCCTTTGACGGCGCCCACTACCGCATCGCCGAGCACACCCTCCGACCCCGACCGGTCCAACGGCCCGGGCCTCCGCTCATCCTCGGGGGCGGCGGCAAACGGGTGCTCTCCTTCGCCGCCCGCCATGCCGACATCGTCAGCATCAACGTCAACCTGCGGGAGGGAACCGGCGGCCCGGAGACGGCACCCAACGCCACGCCGGAGCGCACCCGCGAGAAGGTGGCGTGGGTACGCCAGTCGGCCGGGGAGCGCTTCGACGACCTCGAGCTCAACGCGCTCATCGGATTCGTGATGATCACCGACGAGGCGGCCGGGATGGCCGAGGCCATGGCCCCCGCCTTCGGCATCAGCCCCGACGACGCCCTCCACATCCCGCTGGCCCTCCTGGGCACGCTGGACGAGATGGCCGAGGAGCTGGAGTGGCGCCGGCAGGAGTACGGGATCTCCTACTGGTCCATCGAAGCCGACTGCTGGGAGGCCCTGGGGCCGGTGGTCACCCGGCTGACCGGAACCTGAGCACCAGGCGGGTGGTCAGAAGCCGAATGCCGTGCGCATGTCGGTGGCCGTCGCCGCCAGCTGGAGCTCGGGCACCCCGGCCACGTCCTCCTCGGCCTTCAGCAGGCTGTAGTGGGTCAGGGCCACCGCCGACCGGGAGCCGGCGGAGACGTAGGGCGACATGACGACGGCGTCCACCGTGCTGGGCGAATTGCCGCTGCCCGACCCCTCGTCCCAGGCGATGACCACGGTCAGGCGGCCCGACCGGTAGTCGGGCCCGGCGGTGATCAGCGGGATCCACTGGCCCAGCCACGCATCGCCCTGGGCGACCGTGCCGTCGTGCATGTCGTCGATGAGGTTCGGGGTCACCGTGCTGATGGTGGGCAGCGTCCCGGCCTGGAGGTCATCGAGGAGGCTGCCACCGGCGGTGGTGCCGAGGGGCACGTCGTCGGTGGCGCAGGACGCGCCGAGGTCGGTGTAGTAGACGGCCGGATTGTGACGGCTCACGTACTCGCCACTGTTCGACTGCTGGCAGGGGGTGGTCATCGACTCGGCGTAGCTCTTCCACCGCGACGGTCCGACTTGGTCGTAGAGGTTCTCGTTGCCGGTCGTGCAGCTGCTGGCCTGGCAGTCGCTGTTCCATGGCGAGCTGGCATAGCTGACGCCGGAGGTGGCAGCCAGGTAGTTGGGGAGGCTCGGGTGGGTCAGGGCCTGATAGTTGGTGGCCAGGCCGCAGGCCGACGCATAGGCGCTGATGTGGGGCGCAGCCGACGGGGTGATAGCGCTCGAGCTGTGGTTCTCCTCCCAGATGACCATCACCTTGGACGTGGTCGGCGGGCCCGACGCCGTCCCGCAGTAGGCACTGGCGGATCCGGGCCCCGTCGTCGTGGTGGTGGTCGTGGTGGGCGGATTCGTGGTCGGGACCGAGGTGGTCGTCGTGGTCGTGGTCGGTGGCGGCGTGGTGGTGACCGCGGGAGTACCCGATCCCGGGGTGGTGTACTCGAGGGTCAGCACCGGGGCGTTCGAGGTGCCGGCACCGGCGAACCGCTCGACGACTCCCGGCGTGGTGAACGACAGGACCAGGCTGATCGGGGAGGCGGCGCTCAGGCCGGTCAGCGGGATGGTCAGGGGGACGTTGGCCGCCGGGGTGTTGGACGTGCCCAGCACGGTGCCCGTGCGTGGCGGCTGGGTGGCCCACGTCACGCCGGAGTGATCGAACGACCCCTCGGTGCCCACCACGAAGGACCCGCCGCGCCCGGACAACGGCACCACGGTCAGGGAGGCGTTCAGGATGGTGGCACCGCTCGGCACCACCGGCGTGAAGTCGAGCAGGGCCCGGTAGGCCCGGAACGAGGCGATGAGCGGGTTGGCTGCGTCGTAGTTGGCTCCCGGCGCACCGGCCCAGACGTAGGTGCCGTCGGTGGCCACACCGGAGATGGTGACGGGTGCCGAGGAGGTACCGGGGGGGGTGGGGGTCGTCGTCCCTCCCGCGCCCCCGCCGGCCGGAGACGTCGGTGCGGGGATGTCGGCGTGCAGGACATCGAGGTAGCTCCCGTACCCGCTGGCGCTGGACCAGGCGGTGGCTGACTCGACCGCGGTACCCTCACCCCACTCGTTGAACGTGGTAACCAGCTGCAGCGGCTCGTTGCTGGCCACCATGTCGTTGACGTTCTGGGCCCAGGTGCTCAGGTTCCGGGCCAGGCGGGGCGCGGGCTCCCCGCTCTTGTAGAACCCGGGGGAGATGGAAAAGGCGTAGCCGGCCTGGTGGTCCTCGGCGCTCGACGGTGCGTACTGGTGCCACGAGCTGGCGTCCGAGGCGCAGGCGGTGTAGCCGCTGAACACCTTGAGCACGGTATAGAACCCCTCCGTGGCGTTGGCCTGGCTCCAGCGCTGGGCCATGCCACAGGCGTCGGCCGGGTCGGCGTAGACGAAGATGACCGGCTTCCCGTCGATGCTCAGGTAGTTGGGATTGCCGGCGTAGCGTGCCTTGATGTAGCTCAGGTCGCTCTGGATCTGGCTCACGCTCGGATCCCCGTAGCCCTCCGGCTCGTAGTACAGCGACCACTTGAAGCCGGTGCCGTCCGCCGCGGCCAGCTCGGCCGGGACCACGCTGTCCTCCTGGGATCCCTGACCCCACCACGAGGAGATCCCGGCGTCCAGGTGGCCGTACTGCATGGCGGCGATCTGGCGGGCGATGGTGGCGGGATCGGACGAGGAGTAGTAGCCGGCCGAGGGCTGGTAGTTGGTGAACGGATCGACGCCGGACTGGTTCCAGGCGTTCGGGTACCACGGGTAGTAGAAGGCGGCACGGACCACGGGTGTGGCCGCCTGTGGTGCGGGCGTGGGTACCGCCACCACCACGGTCGTCACCACCAGCACAGCGGCGACAAGAGCAATGGATCGCTTGACGGTCACGAGTCTCAACATGGGTCCCCTCGTTTGATCGACCCATCAAGTATCGGCGGTCGGTGGGGGACCCTTGACTCGCGCCGGGCCCGAATTCCGGACCATTCGCCGTCGATGGCCGCGTTCACCAGCGGGAACGGAGGTCCCAGAAATTTCGGAATTCCTCCCCTTCCACCACGGTGGGCCACCAGAGGGCTACAGGGGGTGTCCGTTCGTGCCGATAGTCCCAAGGCGGTCTCCACGGCCATCAGCCGACGCTCGGTGAAAGGAACCAGACAGGTCATGGACATCTGGAAGACCAATGAGTTCGAATTCGAGGTCGGAGACACCGAGCGTCACTCGGTCAGGTACCACTTCAACCAGACCCTGGGGGGCCTCCGCATCTGGGTGGACGACCGCCTGGTCCTGCGCAAATTCAAGTTCTTCTCGCTCTCCACCACCAGCCGGTACGAATTCGCGGTGGGGACCGAGGAGCGCCACAACGTGGCCATCGAGCAGTCTCGCCGGTGGGTGGTCGGCGGTCTCCGCGCCCAGACCTGCACCACCTTCGTCGACGGCCTGGCCGTCGGCACCTACTGAGCCCGCCCCGTGCCGACCGCCCCGGTGGTCGTTCAGCCCGGTCCGGTGGGAAGCGCGGCCCGCCACGGGGTGAGGTCCAGGCCCCGATAGCGGACGGCCACCTGGCTCAGCAGTTCCTCGGTCCAGATCGGGTGCCCGGGCGGAGGAAAGCCGAAGAGGGCCAACTCCCGGGGCGTGGCGTGCTCGGCGAAGGAGATCCACTCGGCCCCGGTGGAATCGGACTGGGCCTGGTCGTAGGCGATCCAGTCCTGCCCCGCCCGCTTGAAGGCCAGGGCCAGCACGAAGCGGGCCGTGCCCTCCGAGCCGAACGGTGCGGCCCGGTGGAAGACATCCGACCGGTAGGCCAGGTACGAGCCGCGGACGCCACTGGCTCGGACCTCGGACCGGTACACATCCGGTTCGGTGTCCGGCATGACCACCGGCGTGGACTCGCCGAGGTGGGCCGAGTGGCGGACGGAGACCACCCGGGTGGGGTTGTCGTCGTCGCCCACATCCGAGAGGTAGAGGAATCCTTCGAGGTTCCACCACGGTGCCGCCGTTCCGGCGGGCAGCCAGGAGTGGTTCCGGTCGATGTGCATGGGCTGCTCGTAGTTGGTCAGTCCCGAGTACTTGGCGCTGGCATGGGCCTGGTAGAGCCGGATGTCGTCATCCCCCAGGGCCCGCTCGGCGAAGTCCACGATGGCCGGGTGCACGCACAGGCGGTTGAGTGCGCCGCGGCCACCGAAGGGGAACGCCGCCATCCACCGGTGCTGCTCCGGCCGGAACCCGGGGCCGTGGTCCGGCCACTGGAACGCCTCGACGGGATCGGCCCTCGTCCCCCGCCACTGCCGGGTGACGCGCTCGGGGTCGGCGTGGTAGGCGGCCGAGGTCGGGAAGGCCTGAGCGAGGTCGTTGCCGGCGGCATCGACGTCCTCGGTGCCGACCAGGCCGTCGAGGAGCACCCATCCGTCGCGGCGCCAGGTGTCGACCTCGGCCTCGGTGGCCCGGCGCGAGGTCACCGGGTCGGCTCCCCGAGCGGTGGCCCGGTCCTCCCCGGGCCCGCACCCAGCGCCACCGCGTCGCCGACGGCGAACAGCAGCGCGGCACCAGCGGCGCCGACCGCCTCGACCCGGCCGATGGTGGAGGCGGCGACCACGCTGGCCAGCACGTCGAGAGAGTCACTGGCCAGTCCGCCCGACGTCCACCGCCGGAGGTCGGCGTCGTTCCCGCGTCTCGCCGCCGCCACCGTACCCGCCCCGATGACCAGGTCGCGGATGCCGATGGTGCGCATGAGCAGGATGGAGGCCGGCGTGGGGGCCTCCCGGCCGGACAGCCGGAGGACCGCCGCGGGGGCCAGGATCAGACCGGCTCCCACCATGGCCCGGAGCCACCCCATGCGCTCGCCCGATGTGATGGCCACCCGGTCAATCTAGCCAGCCGGGCCACGGCGGGACGGGGGTCGGTCGGCGCCGGAGTCGGCGCCGGGCTCAGGAGGCTTCGACGGTGAACCGCTCGACCAGATGCGAGCCGGCTGCCACGGTCACCTGGCGCGGTGGCGAGACCGCCTCGCTACCGGTCGATCCGAATCCGAACACGTCGACGACACCCGACACCCACCACGTGCCCGGGGGCAGCGCCAGCTGGTAGGTGCCGTCGGACTGGACCGAGGCGTCCAACTCGCCGGAACACAGGCTGGTCGGGGCCTCGTCACAGGCCCGCACACTCGAGCTGAACCCGCCGGCCGGGGCGCCGACGACCGACACGGTGCCGGTCACCAAACCGTCGCTCGGGGTCTGGTACGGCACGGACAGCCGGGTGGTGGTGGTACCACCGGCGGCGATGGACACTGTCGTCCCCTGGGCGGCGGTGAACGTCCCGAAGCCCGTCTGGTAGCTCGGAGTCAGCACCCACTGACCGGGGGTCAGGGTGGGCAGGTTGTACGAATTGATGCGGTTCCCGGCCTGGTGGAGGTGCTTACGCTTCTTGGGGGCGGCCTTGCCCAGGCGGGTGGCGTTGGCGGCCCCGTAGAGGTAGCCACCCGGGCCGGAGTACTCGGTGACGCACGAGAGGGTCGGGAAGTAGGTGAAGGGGGTGACGGTGGCCGGGCATGCCGTCACCGTGTAGCTGGTCGGGCGCACCCCGGGCGGCAGCCCGAGAACCTTGATCGACCCGGCCGCCGTGCCCAGGACCTGGTAGGGCACGGCCAGGTTGACAGTCGTGGTCTGACCGCCCTGGATGGTGATCGCCTGGGTGGGGCCGGGAATGGTGTTGCCGAACGGGGCGGCCAGGTAGTACCCGGTGATCTCCCACGTCCCGGTCCCGAGCAGCATGGCGAAGGTGTTGGCCGTGCCGTCCGAGAAGACGAACGCTTCCTGGCAGCTGCTGCCGGTGGACTGGGTCTGGCACGCGGTGAGGCCCAGCTGGGCCGAGAACCCGGCCGGGGCACCGGTGATCGAGACCGTGCCGGTGGCCAGCCCGTTGCCGGGAGTGATGAAGGGGATGGTGAGGTTCAGATGCGTACGGCGTCCGGGCGTCAGGGTCACGGACTGGCCGCCCTGTGTATCGGTGGCACAGCCGAACTCGGTGCAGTAGGAGGGATAGGCGATCCAGGTGACCGGCGGCAGACCGGTGATCCGGTACGCTCCCGACCGCGGCCCGGGAGGGAATCCGCCGTAGCCGTTGACGCAGGCAATGGACTGCACGGGGGCGTTGGGCGGGCACAGCAGCACCGAGGTCTGCTCGACCATGATCCCGCTCGGCACCCCGGTCACCTTGACCCGTCCGGACAGGGCCGCCGGCCGGGCGTAGGGGACGCTGAGGTCGACGTCGAGGGGCTGGTCGGCCGTGACCGTCACCACCTGCGCCGGCCCGAGGAAGGCGCCCCCGTACGCGTTGATCTCGTAGAAGCCGTCCAGCCGCCAGGTGCCCGACGTCAGGTTCAGCGAGTAGGTGCTCCCGTCGGTCGAGAGGGCGTAGATGGGATCGGCGCAGAACTGCCCGGTGGGACCGGTGTCCGGGCAGGCCCCGGCCCCGAGATAGGGAGGCGCGAAGTTCTTGGGGGCGCCGGTGACGGTCACCGTGCCGACGACGTCGCCGGTCCCGGTGCCACACGTCGACGAGCTGTCGCCGGAGCTTCCGGAACTGCCGGAGCAGCACGAACTGCTGGAGCCTCCCGAGCTGCCGGCGCCACTCCCACATCCTGAGGCGGCCAGTCGGCCGGCCAGCGAGCCCAGCCCGATGCCGGAGGCCACCTGAGGGAGGACGGTGACCAGGAGGACGAAGCTCGCCACCGCGATGATCCCCAGCCGGATCTGCTTTCGCCATTTCGCCATGGTGCCCCCGTTTCGCCTGGTTGCCCGTAGACAACTGCCCTGAGGCTATACCAAATCGTCCGTGCGGATCAGGGGACGTGGGTACGCTCAGGAGGCGGCCAGATACGGCCCCTGGGGCGTGAACCCGAGCCTGACCATGTTCACCGGGCGGGGGATCGCCGGACCGGGATCGTTGCCCTTGAACGGGTTGTAGAGGAGCCAGACCGTACTCCCCTCTTGGAACACCGAGGCCTCCCCCGGCCCCTCCCCCTGCAGGTTGGACCCGAGGAGGGGTGCGGGGTCGGTGTCGGCGCACGGTCCGAACGGGCTCTGACATGCCGCCACCCCGATGCCGTAGGCCGGCTGGTTGAACCAGTTGCCGGAGAAGAACAGCCAGTACGTGCCCCAGGCCTCGATCATCTCCGGAGCCTCGACGATGGTCCCCTCCCAGGGTTCGGACGGGCCGAGGATCTTCACCGGCTCGCCGAGGAGCCTCCGACCGTCGGCGCTGAGCGACTGGGCGTAGATGCCGGTCGGGCCGTCCTGATCCGGGCCCGGCACGCCGGGATTGGCGTTGTCCTCGGACTTCCACAGCATCACCAGACGGTGGCCCGACTCCACGAAGACCCGAGCGTCGATCGATCCCCGGTGGTCGAGCTGGCAGATGAAGGGACGGGCGGTGGCCACGAACGGTCCCCGGGGGGATCGGGAGAAGGCCGCCCCGATGCAGCGGGTCTCCGGACTCACCCCCTTGACCAGGGTGGTGAAGTAGAGGGCCCAGCCACCGGTGACCCGCTGGACGTCCGGAGCCCAGGTGCTGCCCCCCTGTGCCCAGGCGGGGAGGGTGGGCAGGACGTCGACCAGGGTCAGCCACCGCCCCGGCCTGGTCCCGATCCACAGGGGCACGTTGAGGAAGCCGGTCCCCTCGCTGGTGTAGAGCAGGTACCGGCCACCGGTCTTGATCATGAAGGGGTCGGTGGGGTCGTCCCCGGTCAGGATGGTCCGACCCGGGCGCTCGGGGTGGGTGGTGTGGGCCGGCTCCACGTTCGGCGACCGTGAGGCCCCGCCCGCCCTGACTCCGGATCCCACTGCCACCTGGAGGACCACCACGGCCAGCACCACGAGGAGCCAGAGTGCGGCCGCACCGCCCGGTCGTCGGCGGGCCGGGGCCGTCCCGTCCGGGCCCGCCGCGCCCGCCCGCACCGCCGGACCGGCGGCCAGGCCGGCCACGCAACCGCCCAGCAGCACCACGGCCGGGAGCTGCCAGGCGAAGTCGACGAAGCCGGACACGGCGAAGGCCACCGTGGCCGCCGCCGCCCCGGACGACAGCAGGTCGCGCCGCCGCAGACCGGTGGCCACGGCCGCCCCACCCAACAGGAGGAACACGGCGGCGACGGCGCCGCCGTCGGCCCCCACCGTCAGGTAGCCGTCCGGCACCAGGCCGGGGTAGGCCGCCACCGGGCCGCGCACCGTCGAGGTCCGTGGCGGCCCCACCCCGGTCACCACCGAGGAGCGCCACGCGTCGCCCGAGGACGACCACGCCAGCGTCTGGCTCGGGTCGCCCGACGGGTGGTTGGGACCGGAGGGCAGCACCATCACGGCCAGGGCCAGTCCGGCCACCGCCACCGCCGCGACCGAGGCGACCACCCGCCGCCCACCTCGACCGTCCGGCAGCGCCACCGGGGCGGACGATGCCACGACGGCCGCCGCGACCACCGCCCAGGCCCACCCTCCCGGCGAGGGTCCGGTGCGACGTGGCCACCACCACCGTCCCGGCCACGGCCCCCATGGCCAACGGCCAGGCTGCGTCCAACCACCGGTCGGCGGGCAGGAGCAACGCGCCGCCGGCCAGGGCGAGGAGGTCCCAGTGGCTGCGGGCGGTCGAGCACGCCGGCCAGACACAGGCAGACCGCCACTCGACAGAGGGGCGAGTCGGAGATCGAGGACCAGGGCCACCAGGAGTCCCACGGCGGCGACCACGGCCACCGCAGCCGGATAGGTCAGCGTGGTCGAGGCCGACCACGAGCCGCCGGACGCCTGGGCCAGCGCCGGCCACCGTCCCAGCACCCCGACGACGCCGGAGGCGGCGACCCCGGCGGCCAAGGCCACCAGGGCCGCGGCCACCCGGGCGCGGTCCCGGCCGAGCCAGGCTCGCACCACCAGGAACGCCGCGGCGAAGGCCAGCACCGAGGCGCCGAACGGGAGGAAGGCGGCCGGCCGTCGCTCGCTAACGGCTCGGACCAACCACCAGCCGGCCAAGGAACCGAAACCGATGGCCACCGCCGCCCCATGGCGATCGAGGTTCCACACCAGGCCGGCAACGACCAGGGGCACGGACACGATCACCACCCCGAAGGCGTCGGCCGGGTAGAACCCACCGTGCCGGTACACGGTGGCGGCCAGGACGCCGATCACCACGGCGGCCAACGTGGCGGCCCCGGCCGGGGACGTGGCGGTTCCGTCCGGTGCCGGAGCTGCTGTCGGCACCGGGGTGCGCTCCTCGCCGGTGATGGTCATGGGGTGGAACCTGCCCTTGCCGTGGAGACCGCCCTCACCCGGGCCGTCACCGGCTCCGGATCGCTGCGTCGTGCTGTGCACGACGTCTCCTCAGGGCATCCAGCTTGACACACCGTTGCCGGCCGGGACGGCCGCCGGACCGGTCGCCGCCGGAGGCGCCCGCCCGGTCGGGGGCCTGGCTAGGGTGACCCATCGGGACCGAGGTGTGGAGGAGTGCGATGGCGGAGCCTCCGGGCACAGGGGGAGCCGACCGGCGGAGCGACCCGCGGTGAGCACGGGGACCGGCCACTCCGGGAACCACCGTCTCACCAGTCTGCTCCTCGTCGTGGCCGCCGCGGCGTGCTACGTCGGCATCGTGGCCGTGCGCCAGGGTCCTCCCTCGGGCGGGGACACCGTCCCGCTCACCGCGGTGAGCTCAGCCGTGGCCGCCGGCGACCTGCGGGCCGCGGCCTCGGTGACCTCACTGCCCAACCCCCCGGGGTACGCACTCTGGACCGCGCCGCTGGTGGCCGCCTTCCCGTCGTGGGTGGGCGCACCGGTGTGGTGCACCACGCGTCGGACCGGGGCCCCGCTCGGGGGGCCCAGCGCCGCCGGCGACGCCGGCCGTTGCGGCACGACCGGAACCACCGCTCCCACCGTGGTACCGATCACAGGGCGTACTCGGCCTCGGGTCCTGGCTGGTGCTGGCCCTCGGCAGCCTGGCCCTCCTCCGGGCCGGGAACGCCGACTCCGTGGGCCGGCAGGCCGGACTGCTGGCCTTCCTGGCTTTCCTGCCCGCAGCCAGCAGCGCCATCGTGCAGCTCTACCATCCCCAGGACATCGTCAGCCTGGGACTCGCCCTCGGCGGGCTGGCCCTCGTCCTCCGGCGGCGGTGGGCACTGGCCGGAGCGCTCTTCGGTGCCGCCGTGCTCACCAAGCAGTTCGCCGTACTTCTCCTCCTGCCGGCCCTGGTGGTGGCCGAGGGCCGCCGGGCCCGGATCGCCCTCGGCGGCTGGTCTGCCCTCGTGTTCGGTGCCGGCATCCTCCCCTTCCTGTCCGTCTCCCCTCGGGCGACCCTGGAGAACCTCAGCGGGTTCAGCGCCGGGGGCGCGGCCGCCGGCGCCACCGTGCTGACCCTGCTGGGCGTGACCGGCACGGTGGCCTCAGCCGTGGCCCGGGACGCCCCGGTCCTGTTCGCCGTCGGCGTCTGCCTCTGGGCCGCCGGCCGCCCGGACCGGCGCACCGACCGTCCGGTCGAACTGGTGGCCCTGGCCTTGGTCTGCTCGGGCAGCCGGCTGGTCTTCGAGTCGGTGGTCTTCCCCTACTACCTGCTGGCGGCCAGCGTCCTGTTCCTCCTCCTCGACCTGGTGGCCCGACGGTCTCCCCACCGGTCGTTGGCCTGGTGCGCGGCAGCGGCGTTCTTCGTGGCCTTCCGGCCCGGCAGCCGCGCCGTGGATGCCCTCGGGACCTTGCTCCTCGCCCTCGCCGCGGTGGCCGCCGGCCTGCTGGATGTGGCGCACCCCTCACCGCCTCCCCTGGCCGAGCGGGGCGAGACGGCGGCCTGACCGGCCGCCCCGGCTCGGGAGTCCAGGGCCCGCAAAACGGTTGGCTCGCATTGAGTGGTGATAGCAACACTATCTGTGGGGTATTTGCCGCTCCGAGAAAGATAGCGGGGCGACCTATTGCGCACCCAATGCCTGTGCCATAGTTTCGAATTGACGGCAACGGGGGGCGATCAACAAGGGGCAGGGGTGCAGTCGTGGGGCTAGGGGCGTTGAGGTCGGATCCGTCCGACGTGGGGTATCTCGGGGGCACGGGCGTTGGTTCCCGGCGCACCATGACGGGCATACCGTGCGGCTGACCGTGGACCCGGCCGATCCATCCGGGGACCGCCGTCAGCGGGGCATCGTGGCTGACGGCGCGTCTTCCCTCATCGATCGGACCGACTGGTCCGACGGCTGACGACGAGCGCCGCCGTCAGTTTTCTCGTCAAACCATCAACAACATTGGCAGGGGTGTCCTCGATGGATGCTCGGTCTGAAAAGGGAGTATCCATGCGACGTTATCGAGCAATGAAGATCGTGGCCCTCGCCGCGGCGGTGGCCGCTGCACTGGTGGGGACGGCGACGGCGGCAACGGCCGCCACCGTGGTGACCGCAGTATCGGTGTCGGCGACACCGTTCACTCCCGGCGCCACCGCGGCCTACACCATCTCGTTCCGAACCAGCCCAACCGGTGCGCTGACCATCGGTTCCGATCAGATCACCATCAGCGGCTTCAGCGGCTCACTACCGTCACTGAACACCGACTACACCGTCGACTCGGCCGGGAAGTCCGGCACCGCCGCCACGGTGACCGGGGGAGGCTCCACTGCGACCATCACCACGCCGGTCGCCGTGAAGGCCTCGACGCTCGGGACAATCGTGACCGTGACGGTGGCTGGGGTCATCAATCCGAGTCCTAGCGTCCCGACCAACTACACGGCGAGCGTGAACACGTCGGTGGACACGACTCCCGTGGCCAGTGGCAACTACACGATCACGGGGGCGAGTCCGCTGAACCTAGTGCCTAGCGGAGGCAACGGGCAGACCGCGCCGGTCGGCACTGCCTTTCCGACCCATCTCGGGGCAAGTATCAAGGACACCGCGGTCCCGCCGAATCCGGTGTTGGAGGGCAACGTCCCAGTGACCTTCACCGTGGTCCCCGCCTCCGCCGGCACCTTCGCCACCTCGACCGGCAATAGTTCGACGGTCGTCGTAATGACGGGCAGCACCGGTGTGGCCACCTCCCCGGTGCTCACCCCGACCGGTACTGCCGGGCCCTTCACGGTCACGGCAACCGCTACATCTCCAGCGCTCGGCACGGCGACATTCAACGAGGTCAGCACGGCTGTCCTCGTTGTGCCGCCCGCCGCCCCCGCCCCCCCCGCCCGCCGACCACGGCTACTGGCTGGTGGGCGGTGACGGCGGCATCTTCACCTTCGGCTCGGCCAGTTTCTGGGGGTC
The DNA here is from genome assembly GCA_963812525.1 of uncultured Acidimicrobiaceae bacterium. GTDB lineage: Bacteria > Actinomycetota > Acidimicrobiia > Acidimicrobiales > RAAP-2 > Bog-756. The sequence continues at coordinate 85,229 of CAWEVL010000011.1, read as the reverse complement.
CACCGGATCCCTCAAGTTGAGCCGGCCGGTGGTGGGCATCACCCCGGTCCAGTCCCGCCAGGGCTACTGGCTGGACGCCTCGGACGGCGGGGTCTTTGCCTTCAACGCCGGGTTCTACGGGTCCATCCCCGGGCTGGGCATCCTGCCCGCCGGGTACCCCGGGCCGGGCCGCAAGCTGGCCGCACCGGTGGTGGGCATGGTGCCCTCGGCCGACGGCGGCGGGTACTTCATGGTGGCCGCCGACGGTGGGGTCTTCGCCTTCGGCGACGCCGTGTTCGCCGGATCGTGCCCGGCCATCGGAGGGTGCTCGGGCCCGGCCGTGGCCGTCATGCCCGACGCCACCGGCAACGGCTACTGGCTGGTGACGGCCACCGGCCACGTCTACGCCTTCGGTGACGCACAGTTCCTCGGGGCACCGGGATCGGTCAGCTCGCCGGTCACCTCGGCCGTCCGCACCCAGGACGGGAACGGCTACTGGATCCTCTTGGCCAACGGCACCGTGCTCAACTACGGCGACGCCGCCAACCTGGGTGGTGCGACCGGGAGCACCTCGGGTCTCAACCCGGCCACGGCCATCTTCGCCACCGCCACCGGTGGCGGCTACTGGGTGGCTCTGGCCGATGGCACCGTGCTCAACTTCGGCGACGCCCCCAATGACGGCGGCATGAACGGCAACCACCTGAACGCCCCGATCATCGCGGGGACGGGCTGGTAGTCGGACCGCTGCACACATAGGACGTCACCGCATCACCCGTCGGGCCGGAGCAGGTTTGCTCCGGCCCGACGCATTCCCGTCCCCGGCGGGTCACAACGCGGCGTAGAGGGCGTCCATGAGGGCCCGGTTACGGGAGCTCTGCCACCGGGGGATGACGTGGTTCATGACGTAGCCGAAGGCCACCCCCGCCTCGGGGTCGGCGTACCCGAGGGCACCGCCGGTGCCGAAGTGGCCGAAGCTGCCCCGGTTGGGCCCGAACGGCCGACGGGCGGTGGTGGGCTTGAAGCCCAGGCCGAAGGTGACCTCCTCCCCCAGCACCGGGCAGTACCCCTCGGACTGGGGGGACGTGGCCTCGGCCAGCAGCTCGGCCGACAGGAGCCGGCCCGGGACGAGCAGCCCGTCGTACAGCCGGGCGATGCCCCCGGCGGTGGCGTGGCCGTTGGTGGACGGGATCTCCGCCGCCCGCCACGCCGCCGTGTTGACGAGGCCCATCGAGGAGTAGCCCGGAGGGTTGAAGTAGCCGAGCATGGCCATCAGCTGGTCGCCGGCGAGGGCGGCGAAGTCGACGGCCTCGGTGGGGCCCGTCCCGGCCCAGATCACCTCGGCACAGCGATGCTGCTCGGCGGGAGGAACCCCGAACCAGACGTCGGCGTCCAGTGGATCCGCCGACGCGTGCAGCCGGACCCCACAGGACTGCCCGCTCGCCCGCCGCACCACCTCACCCACCAGGTGTCCGTAGGTGTTGGTGTGGTACGCGTGACGGGTCCCCGGCTCCCACCAGGGGGCCGTGGCGGCCAGGGCGCCGGCCATCCGGCTCCAGTCCCAGAGGTCGTCGTCGGTCAGCGGTTCGCGGATGGCGGGCACCCCGGCGCGGTGGCACAAGGCGTGCCGCAGAGTGGCCCGCTCCTTGCCCGCCGCTCCGAACTCGGGCCACAGGGAGCTGACCGGATCGTCCAGGCCCACGCAGCCCTCCTCCACCAGCTGCAGGGCGAGCAGGGCCACCAGCGGCTTCCCCACCGAGTACACGTCGACCAGGGTGTCGGGTCGCCACGGGCGGACGCGTGACCCGTCGGCGTACCCCCCGACCAGGTCCACGACCACCCGGTGGTCGACCATGACGCAGACACCGGCTCCCACCTCGCCCCGGTCCCGGAAGTTACGGGCGAACTCCTCGGCCACACCGGTGAAGCGGGAGTCGCACCGCCCGGCGATGGGGACGTCCACCCCCGCAGTCTGTCATCGGGAGCGGGTCCCGGCGGTTCCGGGCCGGGTCCGGTCCCGGGTCCCCCCGGTCACCTGCCGGGCCGCCGTGAGGAATATCCCGTCACCGCCGGAGGAAACCCCCCGCAGGCACGCTTCGACCAGTTTGACCTGGTGGGCATCCCCGCTCCCGGCGGCCAGGTCGGCGAGCCCCGGGTCCCAGTCGTGATCCTCCGGCATCGCCGCGTGGGGGGTGACCGCCGGGTACATGGCCGCGTGCTCCGCCCGGACCTGGGCCAGGGCGGCCTGCGCCGCCTCGGTACCGAGGTGTCCCACCAGCAGGTCAACGGCCATGGCCCCGGTGACACCGTGCAGGAAGACGATGGACGGCCGGGCGACGAAGTGACGGGCCCCCAGGGCGGCGGCGGCCACCACCGCGCCGTCGACCGCTTCGGGACGCCCGCCCCTCGGCGGGGGGTGGCCCGGGGTGCACCGTGCCGCCCAGTAGGCCAGCGATCGGGCCAGTTCGGCGCGCCGGGCTGCCGTGTCCGACGCGCCGATGGCCCGGACGGCATGGCCGGTGCGGATCACCCCGTGGAACAGGGCGGCCTGCAGGCCGGGGACGAGTCGGGGTACCCACTCCCCCACGACGCTCCGCCAGTCCTGGTCGTCGAGGGCTCGCACGAACAGGCCGATCCACTCCGGGAGCCTCTGATAGTCGCCCAGGGCGTCGATCCAGCCGCTCCCGGAGAACGAGCTCGGAGCCTCGGGTCGGGGACCGACTCCGACCATCTCGACAAACCGCCGTGACCATCCGTCGATCTGATCGGCCAGGCCGAGGGCGTCGAGGGCCTCACAGGCCATCGGACCGTGGTTGACGAATCCGTTGGGCAGCTCGAAGTCCGAGGCCGCCAAACGATCGAAGGCCTCGTCCAACGCTGCTGATGACTCGGTCATGTCCCTCCCTCCCGGCGTGGAACCCCCCGCCCAGGGACGAGGATAAAACTTGAAGTGGGCTTGATGTCAAGAGGCCGAGCTCCCGCAGCGCCGGGGCCCCGGGACCCGCCGTCGGCCGGCCGGCACGAACCATCCCGGAGGGAACGTACGCTCATGTCCCATGAGCGACCTACGGGCGGCAATCAAGGATCTCGAGCAGCTGTGCGAGGCGGTGGACGAACTGGGCGCGGCGCTTCGCCACGCCAAGCGGCAGTACCGCAAGTGTCTCCAGGCGCTGCATGACGGGACGACGGTCGAGACGGCACTCGGGAAGGCCGACTCGGCCACCACCCGCAATGCGCTGACCCTGGCACTCGAGGATTTCGAGAAACGGCGCCACGACTCGCGGATGTCGCTCATCGCAGCAGGGGCCGGTCAGGGCTCATCCATCAACAGCATCAGCAGATCATGGGGGATCTCTCGACAGCTGGCCTCGCGCTACGTCAATCAGGTGCGGACCCCTCCCAGGGGGCGCTAAGTGTTGCACGCAACCCCTATGGCGCTGGTACCGTGGCGACGCCCGGGCCGGCCCTGATTTCCGCCAATCAGCCAGACCGGTTCCCGCCAATCGGTCGTTTGGTCGGCCCGGGCGTACGCACCGGGCCGCCTCCCCGACCGCCGAGCGGCTCCACGACAGACCCGCGCCGGCCCGGCCTGCCACCCGCTGGCCGGGCCCGCCGTCGGGTCCGGGAATCGTTTGCTCGCGCTGCCGGACGACTGGAGAATGTCGCCCAGAGGGGCGTCAAAGCACGGATGAGAGGCAAATCGTGACCACCACCACCGATCACCGGACCGAGACGGCCCACCCCCCGTCGGCCTTCGACGACCTGCGAGCCCTCTTCATCAACTGCACCCTGAAGCGATCGCCTGAGCCGTCGAACACCCAGGGCCTGGCCGACCGGTCGATCGACATCATGCGACGGCAGGGCGTGACCGTCGACGTGGTGCGAGCCGTCGATCACGACATCGCCACCGGTGTGTGGCCGGACATGACGGAGCACGGGCATGCCGTGGATGCGTGGCCCGCCATCTTCGATCTGGTGATGGCATCCGACATGTTGGTGCTGTGCACCCCGATCTGGCTGGGCGAGAAGTCCTCCGTCTGCACCAGGGTCGTCGAGCGCCTGTACGGCGGCTCCCACCTGCTCAACGAGGCCGGACAGTACGCCTACTACGGCCGCGTCGGCGGCTGCCTGGTGACCGGCAACGAGGACGGCGTCAAGCACTGTGCCATGAACATCCTTTACTCCCTTCAGCACCTTGGCTACGTGATCCCTCCGCAAGCCGACTCCGGGTGGATCGGCGAGGCGGGACCCGGGCCCTCCTACCTGGATCCCGGATCGGGTGGTCCCGAGAACGACTTCACCAACCGGAACACCACCTTCATGACCTGGAACCTGCTGCACCTGGCCCGGATGCTCAAGGATGCCGGCGGGATCCCGGCCCACGGGAATCAGCGTTCCGAGTGGGACGCCGGCTGCCGGTTCGACTTCGCCAATCCCGACTACCGCTGACGTCGGCACGGCGGGCCCACGGTCAGGGCGGACCGGTCAGCCCGCGGCGACCCGGTCTGGACCGAGGTGCATGTGCTCGACCTTCGCCACCGTCTCGCCTTCAGCGCACCAGCCGGAAGAAGGATCGGAGCTCGTTCACGAACAGCTCGGGCTGTTCGAACGCGGCGAAGTGGCCTCCCCGGTCGAGCTCGTTCCAGTACCTGATGTCCGAGAACCCGATCTCGGCCCACCGGCGGGACAGCCGGATGATCTCCTTGGGGAAGATCGAGCACCCGGTCGGCACGCCGATGGGGGCGGTGCCTCCCCCTCCGAAGCTGGCGCCGAAGCTCTCCCAGTAGAGGCGGCCGGACGACGCTCCGGCGCCGTTGAGCCAGTAGAGCATGACGTTGTCGAGCAGCTCGTCCCGGGTGAGCACGTTCTGGGGATCTCCATCACAGTCGGTCCAGGTCCGGAACTTCTCGACGATCCAGGCGCACTGGGCGGCCGGCGAATCCGCCAGGCCGTACCCGAGGGTCTGGGGCTTGGTCGCCTGCTGCGTCGAGTAGCCCGACTCCCGCTTCCGGTAGTCGGCCAACGACGCCAGCGCGGCCGCTTCGCCCTCGGTCAGATCGGACATGTCGATCGATCGGAACGGGACCACCGGCATGTTCAGGTGGATGCCGGCGAGCTGGTCCGGATGGAGGCGGCCGAGCGCGGTGGTGACCGCCGAGCCCCAGTCCCCCCCCTGGGCCCCGTAGCGGGAGTAGTCCAACCGGGACATCAACTGTGCCCAGGCCCCGGCGATCCTTTCGGCCCCCCAGCCGGTGGCTGCCGGCTTCCCGCTGAACCCGTAGCCCGGCAGGGACGGGCAGACCACATGGAAGGCGTCGGCCGCGTCGCCGCCGTGGGCCGCCGGATCGCTCAGCGGTCCGATGACCTTGAGGAATTCGATGACCGAGCCCGGCCAGCCGTGGGTGATGATCAGGGGGAGGGCATCGGGCTCCGGCGACCGGAGGTGCAGGAAGTGGATGTCGAGACCGTCGATCGCGGTGGTGAACTGAGGGATGGTGTTGAGATGCTGCTCGGTCCGACGCCAGTCGTAGCTGTCCGACCAGTACCGGCAGAGCTCCTGGACATAGGCCAGGGGAATGCCCTGGGACCAGTCGTCCACCGTCTCTCGATCCGGCCATCGGGTTCGACGCAGTCGGTCGCGGAGCTCGGTGAGCTCCTCGTCCGACGTCTCGATGCGGAACGGCTGCACCCGGCTGCTCATGGTCGACAAGGTAGTGCAGCCACCCACCCGACGACCCGAGCTGCACTACGGTGACCGCGATGCCGGACTACGACGCCATCGTCATCGGAGCAGGACACAACGGACTGACGGCCGCCGCGGTCATGGCCAGGGGCGGGATGCGGGTGCTGTGTGTCGAGAAGAACCACTTCATCGGGGGGATGGCGTCGACCAACGAGCTGGTGCGCGGCTACCGGTTCGAACTGGCCGGCTCCATCCAATTCCCTCTCCCTACCGAGATCTACGACGACCTCGACTTCGCGTCGTGCCCCATCTTCGAACCCGAGGTCCAGTCGGCGGCCGTGGGACCGGCCCAGCAGCCACCGCTCCTGCTCTACAGCGATGCCGACCGGCTGGTCGACCACCTCAACGAGGTACTCGGGCTGGAAGCCGTGCTGGGCATGGCCGAGGTGGCCGGCTGGGCCGAGGCCCCGGCCCGGGCCATCGGTCGATTCGATGTGCGAAAGCCGCCGAAGTCGTTGGACGAGATGTGGGCGTGCGCGTCCAACGAGAAGGAACGGGAGGCCATCCGCACCGCCATGTTCGGCAGTGTCATGGACGTGATCGACCAGTTCCTCCCTGATCGTCACCAGCACGCCCAGGTCCGCAGCATGCTGTCCTTCCTGTCGGTCAACTCCACCTACCGGGGCCCGTCGTCGCCCGGCAGCGCGCTGTGCCTGGCCTTCGCCCTCGCCTCCCCCACCGATGCCACCATGGCCAAGGTTCGTGGCGGGATCGGTACCTTGTCCGAGCACCTGCTGGGCCTCTTCGAACAGCACAGGGGTGAGCTCCGCCGACACGTGAAGGTGTCGGAGATCGTGGTGGCCGACGGACGGGTCCGAGGCGTCGACCTGGGCGACGGCGAGATCGCCACCGCACCGATCGTCGTCTCCAACCTCGACCCCACCACGACCTTCACCCAGCTCCTGGCCAGGGACGCCCTGCCCGAGGCCTTCGTCCGACGGGTGGAGGCCATCGATCACCGGGCGGCCTACTTCCAGATGCACTTCGCCCTCGGTGGCCTCCCCGAGTACGCGGGTCCCTACGAGGTGCTGAACGAGGGAGACCTGCGTCAGAACGTGACGTTCTTCGGCACCGCCGAGCAGATGCAGGTCGACTTCGAGGGGTGCGACCGGGGCCTGGTGCCCCAGTGGCCGTCGTGCAACCTGGCCATCTCGACCCTGCGCGATCCCGATCTGGCTCCCCCGGGCAAGCACGCCGCCAGCACCTTCGCCTTCTACGCCCCCATCGGCGCCGACAACGCCGAGCGGGCACGCCTGCGGGACGAGATGGCCGATCGCATCGTGGCCACCATTGCCGCCAGGGCGCCCAACTTCCCCGACCTCATCGAGCGGCAGATCAACTATCCCGCGTACACCTACGAGCTGATGTTCGGGTGCACCGGCGGTGACTTCACCCACGGTCTGCTCCAGCCCGAGTTCATGGGGCCGTTCCGTCCCGGTCCACCGCGGATGGCCGGACAACCCGATCCCCGTCGACGGCCTCTTCCTGTGCGGAGCCGGTTGCCATGGCGGACCGGGGATCACCTTCATCCCCGGCTACAACTGCGGGTACGACGTGCTCGAGTCGGCCGGCACGTCGTAGCGACGCCACCGACACTTGCGTCTGACGGGAAGCTCGTGGGTGGACAGGATCCGACCAGTGGCGGCGAGCTAGAAGGGCAGACCCTTGAGTCGTAGGCTGCCTTCCGGGAGCACCCCTCCGGCAACCAGGGGCGTCCAACAGGTCCGGAGCGGCATGACGATGAGTCCTCCCGGCTGCTCGACCGTCACCTCGTCCTCGATCGGCACCCAACCGAGCCGACCGTAGAAGGCCAGTCGCTCCGGTCGGCAGAACAGCATGGCCAGGGAGCCCCCACCGGACCGCATGCGCCGCATGGCCCCGTCGACCAGCTGGGCCCCGATCCCGCGTCCGCGATGGGCGGCATGGACGATCACGCCCCCCAGGCCGAACACCTCGACGTCCGGCCCGCCGGCCACGCATACCTCGGTGACCACCCATCCGGCGCACCCGATCAGACGGCCGTCATCGACCAGTGCGACATGGTCCGACTTCTCCCGCCACACGATGCCGAGGTGGTCGGTGCCAAAGGGATCGGAGTCACCCCCGGTGACCTGGGCCACGTCGTCCGGTCCGTACTCGGGACGATCGATCACCTCCACCCCCGGGAGCGTACCGGTTCGGCCATCGGCCGGCCCCGCCGGTGGCGTCGGTTCGACGACCGGCGTCGCCATCGGCTGTCTTCAACAGGGAGTTCCACGTTCACCGACGCGCTCCCCGCCGACGCTCCGGGAATTCGATTCCCCCCGATCCCGGGGACCCGGTCGGACGGGTCGCCCAGCACCGGCGGCCACGCAAATCGGCGTCCGGCCACCACTCGCCAATGGGGCGTTACCATGGGTCCACGGCCGGGAGGGCAGATGAGTCACCTTCGACAGATCAAGAAGACGACGCGTGGCTTGTTGGCCGAGCTCGGCGCCACCCCCGACGAGGTCGCCTCGACGCTGCAGTCCACCGGCGTCCAGGGGGTCCCGAGGGACAACCGGTCGTGTGCCGTGGCGCTCTACCTGTCCGCCCTGGTGGGTACCGATCCGAGCATTCGCTCGGTGACCGTCGGACACTGCTCGTTGATGCTCACCCTGATCGCCCCGGCCGACGCTCGCCCGGCCGGCCGCCTCTGGGTCCAACTTCCCAAGCCGGTGCGCGGCTTCGTGGCGGCGTTCGACACCCGGCAGTACCCCGAGGTCACCCGGGACACCACGGCCCCCTCACCGACCGGTGCCGCCCACCCCGCGCCCGATCCTCCCCGACCGGCTTCCCATCCGGTGTCGGTCAGACCTGGCGGAGTGACTCCTGGTACATGGCCGTGAGCACCCGGGCCACGGATCCGTGCACACCCTTGAGGTCACGCGCCAGTTCGCCCCAGGCCCCGGCACTGTCCGCCGTGGCCATCTCCATCAGGCTTCCAGCCAGGTAGGCATAGGACCGGGCCATCCCGCCCAGCAGGAGGTCGAGGTCGGAGTACGGGCAGCGATACTGCTCCACCCACGCTTCGACGGTCCGGGACGCCGCCTGGATCTGGTCGGCGTGGGCCACCAGGGCCGGGGTCCACTGGGCCTCGCAGACCCGATCGCACGCATTCAGCACCGCCATGGCCCCGTGAAGGACCGGCGTGACGCCCGACTCCCACTGGCGAAATGCGTTCACTGGCTGCCCTCCAGCGTTGCCCCTGATCGGTCTCCCTGCCCGGTCGGATCGGACCGTCGGCACCCACGGTGCACCGACCCCCACCCCGGGGCAGAGAACCATCATGACGGGATAGGCAGCCGTTGGGTAGGGCGCACCGCGCAACGTGGCCGGAGGAACGCGCAACGCAGCCGATTGGACGTGCGGGGAGTCTGATCGAGCGCTCGACGGTGGGTGCTCGCCTCGGGGCCATTCCCCGCCGGGGTCGTCGGGTCGTCGTCCCCGTGAGTCGGGTGTCGGGGTCGGGTCCTTCGGCCAGACTGCAGGCGTGCTTCTCATCGATGCCGCCAATGTCATCGGGTCCCGACCGGACGGCTGGTGGAAGGACCGGGCCGGAGCGGCCAGGGCGTTCGTCGATCGCGTGCGCTCGGCGGCGGCCGCCGGTCGGATCGTGGGTCCGGTCGTGGTCGTCCTCGAAGGCGCGGCTCGAGCAGGTGTCGAACCCGACGAGTCCGGTGACGTCACGGTCCTCCATGCGCCGAGCAGCGGGGACGACACGCTCATCGCCGTTGCCGAGGAAGCCGCCAGTCAGGTGACGCTGGTGACCGCCGACCGGGCCCTGGGGCAGCGAGCCATGTCCGTGGGTGCCGAGGTGGCGGGACCCGGATGGCTCATCGACCTGCTCGACGGCTGACTCCGAGTCGTGGCGCCACGTGGTGCCCGTGCCCCGCCGGTGCTGGGGCTGCGATGTCAGCCGGTGATGACGTTGCGCACCGTGGCCACCATCGGCTCCTGCAGACCGACCCCGAGGCCCGACAAGATGGGCATCAGCGTCTCCCCGAAGGCGTCGAACTCCTCCTGCGACTCCCAGACGTCGAATACCTGGATGGCACCGTTCGATTCGAGGGCACAGTGATAGGTGCGTCCCTTGGGACTCCCGGCACCGGCCGCCTCCAGCTGCTTGATCGTGCTGTCGTACTTCTCGGGCGTGAAGCCCTCGTGGACGAAGTAGATACCGAGTGCCATTCCGCCACCGCCATTTCTGTGTCTGAGCGCCCAGAAGGGACGTCTCGGCCCATCCACGTTGGATGTGACCCCTGCTGACCATACCCGTTGTCACCCGGAGTGTCGATCGCTCCGGTGCGGGCCGGGCGCGGCCCGTCTCCACGACCGCCGGCGAGGGCGTCGGTCACGGTGCGCTACGGTGCAGCGGACCGCCGAGCCGGAGCCCCCCGTGCCCACTCACCGAACCCTCGAGCAGGTGCAGACCCCCGCACCGGTCATCGACTCGGACCGGCTCGACGGCAATCTCCGGGTCATGAGCGAGCACCGGCCCGGCCCGGCCCTGCGCCCGCACGTCAAGGCCCACAAGTGCACGGAGTTGGCCCGCCGTCAGTACGAGCTCGGACACCACGGGTTCACCTGTGCCACCGTCCGAGAGGTCGAAGGCATGGCGACGGCCGGATTCGGGGAGGACCTCCTGCTGGCCAACGAGGTCCTCGACACCACCCGGCTCGGCCGGCTCGTCGAGGCGGGGGCCCGCGTGACCGTGGCCGTCGACTCGTCCGCCACCATCGACGCGGCGGCGTCCGGCGGGGTGCGTGAGGTGCTCATCGACGTCAACGTGGGCCTGCCCCGATGCGGATGCGAGCCCGACCAGGCCGGACTGCTGGCCGATCAGGCCCGCCGGGCCGGTCTGGTGGTGCGTGGTGTGATGGGCTACGAGGGCCAGGCCGTCGGTATCGAGGACCGGGTGGCGAGGACCGACGCGGTCAACCGGAGCATGGGCATCCTGGCCGCCGCTCATCGGGTGGTGGGCGGGCCGGTGTGCTCGGCTGGGGGCACCGGCAGCTGGGACCTCAACGTGGAGGCCACCGAGATCCAAGCCGGCTCGTACGCCCTGATGGACGCGGCCTATGCCCAGCTCGGGCTGCCCTTCGCCATCGCCCTGACCATCATGGCCACGGTCATCTCGGTGAACCGCAAGGGGTGGGCCGTCGCCGACTGCGGTCTCAAGGCCCTGGGCATGGACCATGGCAATCCGTCGATGCTCGGTGGCTGGGCCGTGTGGTACTGCTCGGACGAACACCTCGTGTTCGCGCCGCCCGAGGGGACCCCGCTGCCGGCGGTCGGCGACCGGGTCAGGGTGCTGCCCGCCCACCTCGACCCCACCATGGCCTGCCACGAGGCCGTATGGCTGGCCGAGGGATCGTCCATCGTCGACCGTTGGGCCGTCGATCTTCGTGGGTGGTAGCAGGCACGCCACGGTACGGCGCCGACCCAAGCGGCACGTCGTCCCCCGCCTCCCGACCGAGGTGGGTCGTCCCGGCGCCGTCAGGATGACGGCGCGGTGCTCAGCCCTTCGGCTTGAGGAGTCGCTCCAGGCTGGCCCTGGTCCGATCGTCCTGCCAGTGCCCGCGGACCTGCCGGTCGAGCGCCCGGGCGGACTCGTCGTCCATGGCCGAGAGGGCGGCCCTGCGCATCGAGGTCTTGGCCAGGGCGTAGGCGGCGGCATCGAGTGATGCCAACCTCTCTGCGGCGGCGATGGCCGACGCCTGGAGCTCGGATGACGGCAGGCACTGGTGGGCCAAGCCCACGCGGCACGCCTCTTCGGCGGAGAGGAGCCCGGCGTCGAGCATCAGCCGCTCAGCGTGCGGACCGCAGACATACCGCAGCAGCTCGACGGCGGCGGTCGGGAACGACACGCCCACCTTGAGCTCGGTGACACCGATGCGTGCCTCCTCGGCGATGAGCCGCTCGTCGAAGGCACAGGCCAGCAGGCAGCCGCCGGCGATGGCCGGCCCGTTGATGGCGGCCACCGTGGGCAGGGGACACGCGAAGATGCGCACGTAGGTCTCGTGTAGGGAGTCCAGCAGCGCCGAGGTGTACCCGAGGTCGTTGGCCAGGACTTCGGACACGTTCAGGCCGGCCGAGAACACGGAGCCCTCCCCGGTCACCACCAGGGCATCGATCCCTGGATCCTGTTCGCAGTACTCGACGAAGCGAGTGAGTTCGCCGAGCACCTCGAGGTCCAGCGCGTTCACCTTGTCGGTGGCCAGGGCCAGCACGGCGGTGCTCCCGGCCCGCGACAGCTTGGTCCGCTTGAACATGGGTGCGTCCGTCATGCCTCGATCCTCGCTGATGGCCTCACCGGTGAACTCTCTCTCTCGGCACCGAATCGGCAGACGCCGACCTCACACGCGTGCTCGCCGATCCTATTGCAGGCCGACGCCCCCTCCGTACTGACGGACCCGGGACCGTCTCGCTCACGCACCCTCGTCGGTGCCTCGAGGATCCGGGCCCCGACCGGGTGAGCGGGTTCCCGGCCTTCTGGCGCCCCCGGCGGCGGGCGGGCCCGCCCGCCTCAGCGGTACTCGGCGGGGACGTCCTCCAGAATCACTGTCTTGGTCTCGAGGAAGGGCAGGAGGCCCTCCGTCCCACCCTCCCGGCCGATGCCGGATCGCTTGAAGCCACCGAAGGCGATGCCGAAGTCGGTCCGGAAGGCGTTGTGGCCGACCGTGCCCGAGCGCAGTCGCCGGGCCACCTGCCGGGCCCGGTCCACATCGTGGGTGAACACGGAGGCGTTGAGACCGTAGATGGTGTCGTTGGCGACGGCCACGATCTGATCTTCGTCGTCGGCCGGGATGACGGTGAGCACCGGCCCGAAGATCTCCTCTTGCGCGATCACCGATGCGTTGTCGACGTTTCCGAACACGGTCGGCTCCACGTAGTAGCCGCGGTCCAGGTCCTTGGGTCGTCCTCCGCCGGTGACCAGGGTGGCGCCCTGCTCCACCCCTTTGGCGATGTAGCCCTCGACCCGGTCGCGCTGACGATCGGAGACGAGTGGGCCCATCTGGGTCGTCGGGTCGAAGGGGTCACCCACGCGGACCTGGGAGAACGCACCGGCCAGCGCGTCCACCAACTCGTCGTGCCGCTGGCGGGTGACGACGATCCTGGTCAGTGAGGAACACACCTGGCCCGTGAGCGAACACTCGGCCTTGGCCAGGGTGGCGGCCGCCTCGTTCAGGTCCATGTCGTCGAGGATCAGGGCGGCCGACTTCCCCCCCAGCTCCAGCGTGCAGCGGGCGATCCGCTCGCCGCAGATCGAGGCGATGCGTCGACCGGCAGCGGTCGAGCCGGTGAAGGTGATCTTGTCCACGCGTTCGTCGCGGACCAGCAGCTCCGACACCTCCCGGTCGGCGGTGACGACGTTCAGCACTCCCGCAGGCAGGCCGATGGACTCGGCGATCTCGGCGATCACGTAGGCGTCGCCCGGGGCTTCCGGTGAGCACTTGAGCACCACCGTGCACCCGGCCAGGAGGGCCGGGGCCAGCTTGTAGGTGATGAGTCCGATGGGAGCGTTCCACGGGATGATGGCGCCCACCACGCCGACCGGCTCCCGCACCAGCAAGCCGAACGCCCCCATCGACGGCCGAGCCCTCTCCTCGAAGGGGAAGGTGTCGGCCAGACCGGCGTAGTAGTCGAAACTACCGGCGATCCCGGTGGCGCCACGCCGGGCCATGACGTAGAGGGCTCCGGACTCGCGGGGCCAGATCTGCCCGATGTCCTCGGCCCGCTCACGCAGGCCGCTGGCGATGCCCCTGAGGAACTCGGCCCGGTCCCCGTGGCTCATGGTGGGCCAGGGCCCCTCGTCGAAGGCCCGCCGCGCCGCGGCCACCGCCCGGTCCATGTCCGCGGCTTGCGCCTCGGGCACCTGGAAGTACACCTGCTCGGTGCTCGAGTCGACCACGTCGAAGATGGCATCGGACGACGGGGCGACCCATTGGCCATCGATGAAGAACCGGTCGGCGTGTCGCAGGGGTACCGCTGTCTCGCTCGTCACGGTCACGTTGCCACTCTCCTCGTCGTCGGGCCCGCGCTGCTCAGCAGACCACAGCCGCTTCCGTGGGACAGCGTACTCACCCACCCCGCGCCCCGGGCACGGCTGGGCCGCCAGGGTCAGGGTTTCGGGAGCAGACGGTCCCGGTAGGTAACCGGGAGGAGCTCGAGCAGCTGGCCGTCGGGGTCCCGCACGAACAGGGCGGCACCGAGGTCGCTCTCCTCGATGATCTGCCCGCCGAACTCGACCGCCTTGTCGGCCGTGGCATGCACGTCGTCGACGGAGATCGACAGGTGGGTCAGCCCGGGCTCGTTCATCGTCCGGGGCCGGTACGGTGCGGCGGCACCGGGTGCGGCGTAGTGCATCAGTTCCAGCACGAAGCCATCGAGGGTGAGGTACGACGCGGTGACCCCCAGTGGCGGGGTGAGACTGCTGAGCTTGGCGGTCGGCCCGTCGGGCGGGGTGATCTCGTACCAGAACTTGAAGCCGAAGACCTCCTGGTAGAACCGCTTCGACCGTTCCAGATCGGTGACGACCTGCCCCGTGTGGTTGTAGGTGCCCATGTGCTGCCTCCGGTCCTGCCCGCCCTCTGATCCGTGCCGGCCGGGGTCATTGTAACGAGTCCGGGTGGTGTGGCCGTGGCGTCGGGCGGCCCCCGGGAAGGGCCGGCGACCGGCCCGCCACGCCCCGCGGCGATACGGAGCGGGCGTCGGTCAGGGGACCGGGGCGACCGGTCGAGGGGTCAGGGCGTGTCGACCCCGTCGACACGGATGGCCGATGTCGGGCAGTTGGCGGCCGCCCGTCGCACCTCTTCTTCTCGGCCCGCCGAATTCGCCCACCACCACGGCGATGCCGTCGTCGTCGAGGTCGAACACGCCCGGTGCCCAGAACGCGCAATTCCCCGAACCCATGCAGGCGTCCCGGTCGACGACGACCCTTCCCGGGGCACTCTGCACGCTCATTTCCCTGGTTCCTCGGCCACACATCCAAGGCTAACAGGGGACGCCCGGGTCGATGCCGTGCCGTATGCTGAGCCCGGCCATGCATCGGGTCGGTGGAGAACGGGAGACGCACGGGTGTGGAGCGGATGAAGTTCGGAGTCGCCTTCGCCAACGTCGGGGCCTTCGTCGAACCGGGCGAAGCGATCCGCCTGGCCCAGGCGGCCGAAGCCGCCGGGTTCGAGTCGGTCTGGACCGTGGACCACGTGGTGGTACCGGCTGGCTACCAGTCGACCTACCCGTACGACCCGTCGGGCCGGCTCCCGTCCGGGGAAGGTACGGTCTTCCCCGATCCACTGATCTGGTTGGCCTACGTGGCCGCCGGGACCTCGACGCTTCGGTTGGGCACCGGCATCCTCATCGTGCCCCAGCGCAACCCGCTGGTACTGGCCAAGGAGCTGGCCACCCTCGACTATCTGTCGGGTGGTCGGATGATCCTCGGCGCGGGAATCGGCTGGTTGGAGGAGGAGTTCCGGGCGCTGGGCGTCCCCTTCGCCGGCCGAGGGCAGCGCACGGAGGAGGCGATCGCCGCCATGCGGGCCCTGTGGTCCCAGGAGCAGGCCAGCTTCGACGGCACCACGACGAGCTTCACCGACTGCTTCCTCCGACCCCAGCCTCCCGGCGGGACCATCCCGGTGCACGTGGGCGGGCACAGCGAGGCGGCCGCCCGGCGGGCGGGCCGGATCGGTGACGGCTTCTTCCCCTTCGGGGTCAGCCCCGGCGAGCTGCCGCCCCTCATCGACCTCGTCCGGAAGAGCGCCACGGAGGCCGGCCGGGATCCGGCGACACTGGAGGTGACCGTCCAGGGCAACGCCACCGGCGGCGAGGAGGCCCGGGCCGAGGTGAAGGCGCTGCAGGACCTCGGGGCGACCCGCATCCTCATTCCGGCGGTCCGGTTCGGCGCCGATCCCCAGGCCTCCCTGGCCCGGTACGGCGAGGAAGTGATCGGCCGCGTCTGACCGCTCCCCTCCGCCCTTCCGTAGGATCGTCGCCACGACCGGGGGACATCGACCGAGGGAGGCGCCACATGTCGGACGCGGATGAGATCACTGCGCTGGTGCACTCCTACGCCCGGCTACTCGACAACGGTGACGTGGATGCCGTCGCCGCACTGTTCGAGCACTCGACCTGGCGATCGCTGCCCAACGGGTCGACCTTGCGGGGCAGCGCGGAGGTCAGGCCGGTCTACGAGCACCTGCTGGCCCAGGACCGTCCGCTCCGCACGAAGCACCTCCTCACCAACCTGAGCATCGCCCTGGAACCGGGAGCCGTGGCTGCGTCGTCGCACTGCTACTGGACGGTGCTCCAGGGCGCCCCCGGCGAGGGTATCGAGATCACCCTGTCCGGTCAGTACACGGACACCTTCGAGAAGGTCGACCGCGCCTGGCGCTTCACCGACCGGCTGATCACGGTGGACCTGACCGGTGAGATGACCGGTCGCTGACCGACCGACGTGGGACCTCGCCCCCGCGGCGAGAGGTCCCGGGGGCGGGGCATCCGCCGGCCGGAGCCAAACACTAGGGTGGCCGGATGAAGATCCTGGTGAGGAGCAATATTGGCGCCCGCACCGTGGACACGGACCCGGTGAGAAAGAGGGCACGGTGAGCCAGTCGATCGAGCAATTCCCGATCCGGGTCGACGATTCGATCCTCGAGGATCTCCATCACCGCCTGGTGCAGACCCGACTTCCCGATCAGCTCCCGGACACCGGCTGGGAGTACGGCGTCCCCGTCGACTACCTGCGCGATCTGGTCGAGTACTGGCGTGACGTCTACGACTGGCGGTCGGAGGAGGCCCGGCTGAACGACTTCGATCACTACCGGATCCCCATCGACGGCGAGTTGATCCATTTCATCCACGCCCGATCGGCCCGGCCGGACGCCCTTCCCCTGCTCCTCATCCACGGCTGGCCGGGGTCCATCGTCGAGTTCCTCGAGGTCATCCCGCGTCTGACCGATCCGGAGTCCTACGGCGGTGACGCGGCCGACGCCTTCCATGTGGTCGCACCGTCGCTCCCCGGGTACGGGTTCTCCGGACCCACCCGCTCGCCGGGGTGGGACGTGCAGCGGATCGCCGAGGCCTTCGTCGAACTGATGGGCCACCTCGGCTACCCGCACTACGGGGCCCAGGGTGGCGACTGGGGGGCCCAGGTGACCACCCGGCTCGCCGCCCTCGATCCGGAGCACTGCGCCTCGATCCACCTCAACATGGCCCCGGGCCTCCCGCCCCCGACCCCCGGCCCGCTGACCGAGGACGAGCAGGCCGACCTGGCCGCCATGAAGCAGTTCGCCGACGAGGAGTCGGGCTACGCCAACGAGCAGGGGACCAAGCCCCAGACGCTGGCCGTCGCCCTCAACGACTCACCGGCCGGCCTCCTGGCCTGGATCGTGGAGAAGTTCCGGACGTGGAGCGACTGCGACGGCCATCCGGAGCACTGCTTCACCCGCGACCAGCTCCTCACCAACGTCATGCTCTACTGGGTCACCCAGACGAGTGCGTCCTCGGCCCGCCTGTACTGGGAGACCAAGCACGTGGGCGGGTCGGCCGGGGCACCCGCCTTCGTGGAGGTTCCCACCGGGGTGGCGCGCTATCCGAAGGAAGTGCTCCGGTGGCCCCGGTCGTGGGTCGAGCGCCAGTTCAACGTGGTGCGGTGGACCGTCATGGACCGAGGCGGGCACTTCCCCGCCATGGAGCAGCCCGAGCTGTTCGTCGACGATCTACGCGAGCACTTCCGGACGGCCCGCTGACCGACGGCCGGACCCTCAGACCAGCTTCGGACGCGATCCGGGGAGCTGCTCCAGGTCGAGCTGCCGTTCGTCGGTTCGGATCGAGCGTGCCGTTGACCATGACGTGCCGCATCCCCGTCGGCTCCTCGTTGGTCAGACGCTCGCCGTCGGCCGGCAGATCCCGGAGGCGGCGCTGGGGGCCCGGCGCCACGGTCGCCGGATCGAACACGCAGACGTCGGCGACGTAGCCGGGTCGGAGGTAGCCCCGACCCTCGAAGCCGAACATGTCGGCGGGTTCGCCGGCCAGCTTCCGGACGGCCCGTTCGAGGGGCATGATCCCTCGTTCACGGACCCAGGTGCCCAGTAGGTCGGTGGGAAGTGGCGCATCACACAGCTGGTCGACGTGGGCGCCGGCATCGGTCAGGCCCAGCACCACGTGGTCCTCGGTGAGCAGACGCCCCACCTCCTCGGGGTCGTCGTTGGCGATGTAGGCCCGGAAGCGGGTGGTGAGATCCTCGGCCAACGACAGTTCGCACATGACGTCGAGCGGACTGGCGTTCCGCTCCCGGGCGATGTCCGTGACCCGTCGGCCCAACAGCTCGGGGAACCGCTCCGACTCCGACACCTCGAAGGTCTCCCACCGTGGCTTCATGCCGGTGTCACCGCTCTCCAGGTCGTCGAAGGCCCTGGTCCGCCACTCCGGGTCCCGATAGGCCGCCCTCCGTACCCCGGGACTGACCTTGATGAGCTCGCCGAACACCTCGCCCACGTTGAGGTTGTAGGCGTCGGCCAGGGTGAACTGCATGGTCAACGGGCGCGGCGTGACCTGCGGCCACACGTCTGCGCCTCGGGCCAGGGCCTCCTGGTGGAGTCGGACCACCTCGCGGTGCTTGCCGCTGGAGAGGGCGAACAGCGGGCAGGTGAACGGCCGGCCCACGCGTGGCTGCCACGTGAAGATGTCCGGATACTCGCACTGCCAGCCCGGGGTGGTGAGCACCACGCCCTTGCCGGCCTTCCCCACTGCCATGAACAGGGCCTCGACCTCGTCCATCTCGGCGAACCGGCTGGGCACCGGCTTGCCGTCGACGCCGCGATGGGCGAAGGAGAAGCTGGTGGACAGTCCGGCCGCGCCCACCTGCATGGCCTCGTCGACCAGCTGGCACATGCGCTCGATCTCCGCCGGGGTGGCGGCCCGCTCGTAGGCCGCGTCCCCCATGACGTAGAGCCGCAGGGCGGTGTGGCCGATGTAGGCGGTGAAATTGAGGGTGGTCCCCCGACGGCCCACCAGGTCCAGATAGTCCGGGAAGGTCTCGAACTCCCAGGCGATCCCGGCGGTGAGCGAATCGGCGTCCATCCCCTCGACGTTCTCGAGCGTGTGCACGATCACATCGTGGTGCTCGGGACGACAGGGGGCGATCGAGAAGCCGCAGTTGCCCGCCACCACCGTGGTGACCCCGTGATACGACGAGGGCTTGAGCCCGGGGTCCCAGAACACCTGGGCGTCGAAGTGGGTGTGGATGTCGATGAAGCCGGGAGCGACGACGCATCCGGAGGCGTCCAGCTCGGCCGCGCCGGCCAGCTTCGGGCCGATCTCCTCGATCACCCCTCCGGTGACGGCCACGTCGGCCACTCGGCCGGGCCGGCCGCTCCCGTCGATGACGGTTCCACCGCGAATCACCAGATCAGCTGGCATGGGCATGCTCCTTCGCATCGTCCGGGTAGGTCATGAATTCGATGAGGTTGCCGTCGGGGTCACGAACGTAGACGCTCGAGGCGACCACCCGACGGCCTCCCACCCGCGCCACGGGGCCCTCCACGATGCCCACCCCGGCCCGGTCGAGCAGGACGGTCAACGCATCGGTCGGCCCCTGCCACCGCAGGCACAGATCGCCGCACGGGGGCAGGGCCGCGGGAGCCCGGAGGGCAATGTCTCCCTGCCAGACCCCGGGCCGGTGGAAGTTGATCATCTGGTCGCCGAGGTAGACCTGCACCAGGTGGGGGTTCTCGACCACCGGCAGGTCGAGGGCGCGATAGAACTCGATCATGGCCTCGGTGTTCTGCATGGGCAGGGCGACGTGGTCGAATCCCACCACTCCCCCCGTCGGGGCCAGGCCGGTCTCCTCAGGCGACATACTCGAAGCCGTAGAGCTCGGCGCAGTTGACGGCGGTGATCTTGCGACGATCCTGGTCGGGGAGCATGCCCAGGGTCTCCTGGATGGACCGTTGCGACTCGGGGAAGGTGCTGTCGGTGTGGGGGAAGTCGGCGGCCCACATGCACGAGTCGGCCCCGAGGTGCGGGATGTACTGGTAGGCCAGGGCCTCCTCCTCGAACGTGGCGATGACCTGCCGCCGGAACAACTCGCTGGGCGCCACGCTGGGGGCGTAGTCGATCTTGTCCCTGAGGTTCTCCCACTCCAGGTCCATCCGGCTCAGGAAGTAGGGGAGCCAGCCCACCCCGGCCTCGGCCAGCACCAGGGTGAGCCCGGGGTGCCGTTCGAGGGCTCCGGAGAAGACCATGATGGCCAGTGCCTCGTCGAGCTGCAGGGGGAGCAGGGTGGCGAACGCCGCCGACTGCCACTTGCCCACCTGGTAGCTGAGCCTCGGAGACGCTCCCTCCTTGATGTGGAAGCTGAGGGGCAGTCCGGTCTGCTCGGCGGCGGCCCACAGGCGGTCCCAGGCCGGATCCCCGGCATCGAAGTCGAACACGTCGATGATGGCCCCCCGATGGCCCCGGGTGGCGACCCGTTCGAGCTCGGCCACCGCTGCCTCCGGCGAGTGGGAGGGCAGGAACGGGAGGGCACAGAGCCGGTCGGGGGCGAAGGCGTTGAACTCCTCGATGGCCCAGTCGTTCCAGGCGGCGTAGCAGGCGGTCTGCAGGTCGGGCTCGGGGATCGAGAGGGTGAGGGGGATCGGACCGTAGATGACCGAGGCCCACACCCCGTCGAGATCCATGTCCTCCAACCGCAGCTTCGGGTCGCTGACCCGGAAGCCGTCGTCCTCGAGGCCGGCGCGGCTCACCGCGCTGAGGACCTGGAGCTTGTCCCCCTTGGGCAGTCCGCTGCGGCCCAGGATGCGGTCGTTGCAAACCCACATCGGATCGCCCTCGCCGGTCACCACCCGTGGGCCCCGGTCGAGCAGGTCCTTGGCCAGGCGGTTCTGCCAGAGTTCGGGCGGGACCGAACGTAGGTCGAGGTGATCGTCGCAGGAGTAGATGCTGGCCTTGTCCATGGTGATGGTTCCTTTCTTGTCGGCCGCTCCGACCCGGCCGGTGGTGGCCCCCCGGCCGCCCTAGGTCAGGCGGTACCGGATGGGCAGGTGTTTGATGGCGCCGTTGATCGACGAGTTGAGGCGCTCCACCGGTCCCGCCTGCTCGAACCACTCCATACGGGTGATCAGGAGGCCGAACATGGCCATCAGCTCGGCCCGGGCCACATGGGCGCCCATGCACAGGTGGGGACCGAAGCCGAAGACGACGGGCTGAGCGGATTGGCGATCGATGCGGAACTCGAACGGTTCCTCGAACACCTCCTCGTCACGGTTGGCTGACGCCCAGTACAGCGCCACCTTGTCCCCGGCGTGGATCTGCTGCCCGTGCAGCTGGCAGTCCTGGGTGGCCGTTCGCGAGAAATAGCTGATCGGCGTGACCCAGCGAAGGATCTCCTCGACGGCGTTGGGCAGGAGCTCCGGGTCGGCCCGCAGCCGCTCCCACTGTTCGGGGAACTCACAGAAGGCCTGCATGCCGCCGGCGATGGCGTCACGGGTGGTCTGGTTGCCGGCTTCCACGAGCAGCTCGCAGTAGACGACCAGCTGCTTCTGGGTCAGCGGCACCCCGTTGACCTCGCTCTGCACCAGCTGGGTGACCAGGTCGTCCTGGGGGACCGCTCGACGGGCGGCCACCATGGCCTTGAAGTAGCGGTGCAGTTCGCCCCGGGCCCGCATGGAGGTCTGCTCGGGACTCTCGCCGGGGAGCCGGTACTCGGGATCGTCCTTGCCGATGATCTCGTTGGTCCAGCGGAAGTGGTGCTCCCAGTCGGCCTGGGGCACGCCCAGGACCCAGGAGATCACCGCCACCGGAAAGGGCGCCGCGAAGGTGTCGACGAAGTCGCATTCCCGGATCTCGCCCCCGGTCGAGGTCTGGTCGACCAGTCCGGCGGCGATCCGTTGGATCTCCTCACTCCGGGCCCGCACCTCGCTGCGCAGGAACTTCTTGTTGGCCACCTGCCGCATGGGACCGTGCTCCGGCGGATCGAGATAGACGATCATCTCGGCCGGCATCTCCATCCCGGTGAGGTCCATGTCCAGCGTGATGCCCTGGGCGCTCGAGAACAGCTGGGGCCGGCTGGCCGCGTACTGCACGTCGGCGTGCTTGGTCACGGCCCAGAAGGGGGGATGACCGGGCGGCTCGATGAAAGCCACCGGTGCCTCCGCCCGCAGCCGGGTCCACACGTCGTGCGGATAGCCGTGCCGGGCGAACCGCGTCGGGTCGACGAGGTCGAGGGGGTCGATGTCGAGGCTCATGGTCACACTGCGCTCCTCTGGGGGCTGGGACGGACGGACCACGCGCCGTGCGTGGTGGGAACGGTGGTGGGACTCCACCTCTCGGCCTCCGTCGACGGTCGGGGGGCCGGCGCGGTCACGGGGTCCACGGGGCTTGCGTCTCTCGGCGTCGGGTGGCCTCCGACACGGTGCCCAGGACCTTGGTGAGCAGACGGTAGACGACGTTGCCGGACGGCCACTGGGTGACGATCTTCCCCGTCGACGAGCGGAAGTAGTTGGTGGTCATGGTCCACGACGTCCCTTCCATCCGGGACTGCAGCCACACGAACCAGAGGGCCTCGAACACCGGTCTGACCTCGACGGCGCTGACCCGGCGCCTGGTCATGACCTTGGCCGCCCGCACCGCGTACTCGGCCTGCGCCTCGAGCATGGACACCAGTTCGCCACCGTTGGTGCCCGGCCCGTAGAGCATGAAGAAGTTGGGGAAGTCCGGCACCGTGATGCCCAGAAAGGCCCTCGGCTCCCCCGCCCAGCGCTGGTCGAGGGTCTCGCCCCGACGGCCGGTCACCCGGAGGCGGGCCAGGTAGTCGGCCGCCTGGAATCCGGTGGCCATCACGATGATGTCGACCGGCCGCTCCACGCCGTCGGCGTCCACGATGCCCGACGGCGTCACCCGGGACACCGCCTTGGGGACCAGTTCCACGTTGTCCGCCTTCAGAGCCGGGTAGAAGGTGCTGGCGATGACCGGCCGCTTGCCCGGGTAGGGGTACGTCGGGGTGACGGCCTTCTGCAGCTCGGGATGGTCGGCGAATTCCCTGGCGATGTAGTCGAGGCAGGTCTGCTGCCGCCGTGCCTGCAGCTTGGTGCCCGGTCGGAAGGTGGCCGCGCCGATGAGGCCCTTCTCCAGCGAGCACCGCTGGACGGCCCGGTCCAGGGCGCGCCGCCACGGTCGGCCCAGCCGCCGACGCTCGGCCTCGGTGAACTCCCGCTCCCCCTTGGGCATGACCCAGCCGGGCTCCCGCTGGAACAGGTAGAGCTTCCCCACGGCGGGCTGGATGGCCGGGACGACCTGGGTGGCGGTCGACCCGGTCCCCACCACGGCCACCACCGTCCGGACAGGTCGTGCTCGTGCTCCCACCGGGATGTGTGGAAGGCGGGACCGGAGAATTCCGCCAGTCCGGGCCAGTCCGGATACCGGGGGACGTTGAGGAACCCGACCGCACTGATCACCACGTGGCACTCGACGGTGCGGTCGGAATCCAGCGTCACCGTCCAGACGTGGCGGTCCTCGTCCCAGGTGGCCGACCGCACGCCCACGCCCAGCTGGAGATGCGGGCGGAGACCGCACTCGTCCACCGTCTCCTCCAGGTACGCCTGGAGTTCCGGCTGTCGGGCGTGGGTCCGGGACCAGTCGTAGGACTTGAACGAGTAGCTGTAGAGGTTGGAGTGCACATCGACTTCGGCGCCGGGGTAGGTGTTGTCCCACCAGGTGCCGCCGATCCCGGCCGAGGACTCGTAGATGGTGAAGGAGTCGATCCCCGCCTGCCGCAGCTTCACCCCTGCGGCGATCCCACCGATACCGGCACCGATGACCACCACCGTCGGGGTGCCGGCGGGACCGAACAGCTCCTGGGCGGTCGGCGGCCCCGGAGTCATCCGGTGCCGTCGGCGAGCCGGGCGCGGGAGATCGTTCACTCGAAGGTGACCACGCCTCGGAGGTTCACGCCGTCGAGCATGTCCCGGTATCCCTGGTTGATCCGGTCGAGGGGGTAGGTCCTGGTGATCAGCTCATCGATCTTGAGCTGGCCCGCCTTGTACAGGGCCAGGAGGTTGGGGATGTCGAAGCGGGGATTGGCGGCACCGAAGATCACTCCTTTGATCTCCTTTTGCATCATGGCCAGGTCGAAGAGGTTCACCTTGGCATCCACCTGGGACTGGGGGGCGACGCCGGTGACGACACAGGTTCCGCCCTTGCCGGTCAGGGCGAGGGCGCCGGCCATGAGGTCCCCGTACATCACACCGGGGACCATGATCACCGCGTCGGCCATCTGGCCCCGGGTCAGGTCGGTGACCAGGGGGAGGGCCTCGGCCATGGACTCCGCCGTGTGGGTGGCGCCGAAGTCGAGCGCCGCCTTCCGTTTGAACTCGACCGGGTCCACGGCCACGATGTTCCGTGGCCCCGACCATCTTGGCCCCCTGCACGGCGTTCATGCCGACGCCGCCCACGCCGACCACCACCACGGTATCGCCGGGCATGACCTCGGCCCGGTACACCGCCGAGCCCCAGCCGGTGGCCACCCCGCACGACACCAGGGCCACGACGCCCAGCGGCAGGTCGGGATCGACCGCCACCAGCGACGCCTCGTGGCTCACGCCGTGCTCGGCGAAGGTGCCCAGCTTGGACATCACGTTGAGGGGTTGGCCGTCGAGGTGGTAGCGCACGGTCCCGTCCGAGATCTGGCCGGGGGCGAAGGTGGCGGCACCCAGGTCGCAGAGGTTGGAGTGGCCGGTGATGCACATCCTGCACCGACTGCAGATGGGGAAGAAGCTGGCGGCCACGTGGTCGCCGGGCCGGAGGCCGGTGACGTCCGGGCCCACCTCGAGGACGACTCCTCCCCCTTCGTGACCTCCCACCATGGGGAACAGCCCCGCCCTCGGCGGTTCGCCGGTGCCCGCCTCCGAGCCCATCTCGCTCGACTGGAGATGCTCGTCGGAGTGGCACAGACCGGCCGCCGCCCACTGGACCAGCACCTCGTGCCGCCGGGGGGGGTCGAGGTCGATCTCCTCGATCTTCCAGTCCTGCTCCCGGCCCCACAGGACCGCTGCATGCGTCTTCATCGTCCCCCGTCCTTGGGCAATCTCCGGCTGCCGGCATCGGTCGGCCCTTGACCGACCAGCAGCTTAGTGTCACAGTACGACATGAAAGCAAGGGGAGGTACCGCGTGACCGTCCAGAGCACCAGTGGCGTCTACTACGACCCGTACGACGTGGGCATCGACGCCGACCCGTACCCGGTCTTCCGACGGTTGCGGGAGGAGGCCCCGCTCTACTACAACGAGACGCACGACTTCTACGCCCTGAGCCGCTTCGCCGACGTCGAGCGCGGCTATCTCGACAACAAGACGTTCATCTCCGGACGGGGCGGCATCATCGAGCTGATCAGGGCCAATATCGAGATGCCCTCGGGCGTGCTCATCTTCGAGGACCCACCGGTGCACACCATCCACCGGCGACTGATGTCCCGGGTGTTCTCGCCGAACCGGGTGGCCGCCCTCGAGCCGCAGATCCGCGACTTCTGCACTCAGTGCCTCGACCCGCTGGTCGGCGCCGAGGAGTTCGACTTCATCGCCGACCTCGGGGCCCAGATGCCCATGCGGGTCATCGGCATGCTGCTCGGCATCCCCGAACAGGACCAGGAGGCCGTACGGGACAGAGTCGACGCCAATCTTCGCACGGAGGCCGGCCAGCCCATGGAGGTGGGCGAGAAGATCGTCCCCACCGACATGTTCGCCGACTACATCGACTGGCGGGTCGACCACCCCTCCGACGACATCATGACCGAGCTCCTCCAGGCGGAGTTCGAGGACGAGGACGGCACCGTCCGCAATCTGACCCGCGAGGAGCTGCTGACCTACATCAGCGTGATCACCGGCGCCGGCAACGAGACCACCGGCCGCCTCATCGGCTGGACCGGCAAGGTGCTGGCCGACCACCCGGACCAGCGCCAGGAGCTGGTCGAGGACCCCTCGCTCATCCCTGGCGCCATCGAGGAGCTCCTGCGCTTCGAGACGCCTGCTCCCCACGCGGCCAGGTACGTCTCCGGGGACGTCGAGATCCACGGCCAGACCGTTCCCGAGGGCAGCATCATGATGCTCCTGCCGGGATCGGCCAACCACGACGACGACCGCTTCCCGGACGGGGACAGCTTCGACATCCACCGGAGGGATGGGAAGCCCCTGACCTTCGGCTACGGCATCCACCTCTGCCTGGGCGCGGCCCTGGCCCGCCTGGAAGGGCGGGTGGCCCTCGAGGAGGTGCTCAAGCGCTTTCCCACCTGGGAGATCGATATGGACCGGGCCCGGCACGCCCCCACCTCGACGGTGAGGGGCTGGGAGACGCTCCCGGCGTTCACGTCGTGATCCCCGAGGCCACGCGGTGCCCGACGCCCATCGGAGCCGCGTGATGGGCGAGTTGGACGGCAAGGTGGCGGTCATCACCGGAGCGGGTTCGGGCATGGCCAAGGCGTCGGTCAAGGTGTTCGTCCGCGAGGGCGCCAAGGTGGTGGCGGCCGACATCAGCGGCGCCGAACAGACCACGGCCGACGAGGTCGACGGCGACGTTCTTCCCGTGCACTGCGACGTGACCCAGGAGGACCAGGTGGAGGCGCTGATGGCGGCGGCCATCGAGGCCTACGGACGGGTCGATGCCGTACTCAACGTGGCCGGCGTGGCCGACGGTGGCCCCCTGACCGACCTGACCATGGAGTTCTACGACCGGCTGATGGACGTCGACCTGCGGGGTGTGTTCCTGGGCATGAAGCACGGGATCCGGGCCATGCTGCCCACCGGTGGCGGCTCCATCGTCAACTGGTCCTCGGTCGGTGGGCTCAACGGCTCGGCCTACACCAGCGTGTACGGCGCCGCCAAGCACGGGATCATCGGTGCCTCCAAATCGGCGGCCATCGAATACGGTACCCAGGGCATCAGGGTCAACGTGATCTGCCCGGGATTCATCCTCACCGAGATCATGGCCCAGGGAGCCGAGGACTTCATCCCCGACATCGCCGCCAAAGCCGCCCTCAACCGCGCCGGGGAGTCCCACGAGGTCGCCGAGGTCGGCGCCTTCCTGGCCTCCGACCGGGCCTCGTTCGTCACCGGTGCGGTCATCCCGGTGGACGGGGGTTGGTCGGCGAAGCTGGCGTAGGGGAAGGGACATCGTGAGCACCGCTCAGCAACCCACCACGGATCCTCCCCTCCGGCCCGGTCGGCCCTATGACGGCACCCTCCGCCGCGAGCGGGCGGCGGAGACGAAGGAGCGGATCCTCGATGCCGGCTCCGAGCTCATCCACCGCACCAGCGTGCGGGACTGGAAGCGACTGACCGTCCGGGCGGTGGCCGAACGGGCGGGGGTGAACGAACGGACCGTCTACCGCTACTTCGGAAGCGAGCGGGGACTGCGGGACGCCGTGCTGCACCGGAACGAGCAGGAGGCCGGCATCGACCTCGACGGCATGCAGCTCGAGGACATCGCCACGGTGGCCACCCAGATCTTCGATCACGTCGCCCAGTACCCGAGGGAACCCCGACCGCCGCTCGATCCGACCCTGGTGGCGGCCAAGGACCGTCAGCACGATGCGCTCCTCTCCGCCATCGCCACCGAGGCCGGGCGGTGGCCCGACGGGGAGCGGACAGTGGCGGCCGCCGTCTTCGACATGCTGTGGAGCGTGGCCTCGTACGAGCGCCTCGTCGTCGGCTGGCAGATCGACCACGAGCAGGCGGTCCAGGGCATCTCCTGGGTCATCGGGCTGGTCGAGGAGGCCGTCCGGGACGGCCGGGGGCCGGAGTGACGCCCGTCACCCCCGGGGACCGGCAGCCCTCAGCCGTGGGCCCCGTCCTTCGTGCTCACCTGACCCGGCATGGCCTGACGGACCGGCCGGCCGGCCACCGTCCCCCCGTCCACCGGGACCAGGACGCCGGTGATCTGGGCCGATCGGTCGCCGGCCAGGAAGAGCACCGTCTCGGCCACGTCCTGCGCCGTGCCCTGGCGCTGCAGCGGTTGGTCGGACTCGATGGTGGGTCCCAGGTCGTAGTTGGTGATCCCGGTCGGAATGTGACCGGGGGCGATGCAGTTCACCCGCACGCCGAATTCAGCCAGGTCGATGGCGACCAGGCGGCTGAACTGGGCGACGGCCGCCTTCGACGTACGGTACGAGATCGGGGGGCCGCCCCCGGTCAGGCCACCGATGGACGAGGTGTTGATGACGGAGCCGCCGCCGTGGCCGGCCATGTGCCGGGCGGCGCGCTGGGTCCCGATGATCACCCCGAACAGGTTGACCGCCATCACCCGCTCGTAGTCCCGGAGGTCGTCCCGAAGAAACCGGCGGAACGAGCTGGAGATGCCGGCGTTGTTGACCATCACGTGCAGCCCGCCGAACGTCTCCACCGCGAAGTCGACCAGCGCCTGGACGTCGTCGGCGTCGGAGACATCGGTCCGGCGGAAGGCCACGGCATCACCGAGTCCGGCCGCCAGGGCCTCGCCCTCCTCCACGGCCACGTCGGCCACGACGACCTGGGCACCTTCCCGGGCGAACAGCTCGACGGTGGCACGGCCGATGCCGCTCGCGCCTCCGGTGACGACAGCGACCTTCCCCGAGAGTTCCTGGGCCATGTCCGGCGGTTCCTTTCCACTGGCGTCCGGCACCGGGCGGTGACCCCGGTCCCTCCACCCCGGCCGACTCCCACGAGTCCGGCGCGGCACCTGAACATACCCCGGGTCGCCGGCCGGCGAGGCACCGAGCTGACCGTTCCACCCATCCGACGAGGGCACCCGCCCGCGACCACCCTGGAGCACCGTTGAGCGACGACCAGTTCGATTCCATCGACTTCTTCCGGACCAAGGACCTCCTCGACAATCCCTACCCCTACCTCGAGCACCTGCGCGGGCAGTGCCCGGTCGTCCAGGAGCCGCACCACGACGTGTACATGGTGACGGGCTACGACGAGGCCATCGAGGTCTACCACGACAAGGAGACCTTCTCGGCCTGCAATTCGGCCATCGGGCCCTTCGCCAAGTTCCCGGTGCCGCTGGAGGGTGACGATGTCACCGAGATCATCGAGACCTACCGCGACGATCTCCCCTTCGGTGACCAGCTCCCCACCTTCGATCCCCCCAAGCACACCGCGCAGCGCGGGCTGCTGATGCGCCTGATCACCCCGAAGCGCCTCAAGGAGAACGAAGCCTCCCTCCTGCGGCTGGCCGACCATCAGATCGACCAGTTCCATGCCCGGGGCGAGTGCGAGTTCATCGGTGAGTATGCCCAGCCCTACACCATGCTGGTCATCGCCGACCTCCTGGGAGTGCCCGAGGAGGACCACCCGGAGTTCCTCGAACACCTCATGCACCATGACGCCCTGGAGATGAGCCACAGCCCGTTGAAGTACCTCTACGCCCAGTTCACCGGCTACATCGAGGACCGCCGGCGGGAGCCTCGGAATGACGTGATGACCGGGTTGGCCACGGCCACCTTCCCGGACGGATCGCTGCCACCGGTGGAGGACGTCATGAAGATCGCCTCCAACCTGTTCGCCGCCGGTCAGGAGACCACGGCCCGACTCCTGGGCACGGCCCTGATGACCCTGGGCGAACGCCCCGGGCTCCAGCAGCAGCTCCGCGACGACCGGGGTCTCGTTTCCGCCTTCATCGAGGAGACCCTGCGGCTGGAGCCTCCCATCAACGGCACCTTCCGCCTGTCCCGGACCCCGACCAACGTCCAGGGCACCGAGATCCCGGCGGGGAGCACGGTGATGGTCCTGCCCAGCGGGGCCAACCGCGACCCGCGTGAGTTCGAGGATCCCGACGACCTCCGCCTCGACCGCGGGAACGCCCGCCAGCACATCGCCTTCGGCCACGGTATCCACACGTGTGCCGGGGCCCCCCTGGCCCGAGCCGAGTCCAACGTCTCGCTCCAGCGCATCCTCGACCGGATGGGCGACATCCGCATCTCGACGTCGCACCACGGCCCCGCGGGGGCCCGCCACTGGGAGTACACGCCCACCTGGATGCTCCGGGGCCACGACCGGCTCCACCTCGAGTTCACCCCCATCGACTGAATCCGGTGGCCGACAACCGCTCGCCCACGGAGAAGGGAGGCCACCGTGACCGGCACCGTCGATGACCTGTTCCTTCCGGAACCCGAGCCCCGGGAGGTTCGCTACACGGTCATCTCCGTGGATGACCATCTGGTCGAGCCGCCCACCATGTTCGAGGGCCGGCTGCCCGAGGGGCTGCAGCCACGGGCCCCGCGTGTGGTCGAGGAGGCCGACGGTCGGCAGTCGTGGGAGTTCGACGGGGAGCGCTACTCCCAGGTGGGCATGAACGCCATCGCCGGGCGTCGCCTGGGCGACACCCGATTCGAGCCGTTCCGGTTCGACCAGATGCGCAAGGGCTGCTGGGACGTCGACGCCCGCGTGCACGACATGGACATCAACGGAGTGTGGGCGTCCCTCAACTTCCCGTCCATGATCACCGGATTCTGCGGACGCGTGTTCAGCCAGTGCTCCGACCCCCGGCTGGGCAGGGCGGTGACCACCGCGTGGAACGACTGGCTCTTCGAGGAGTGGTACTCCCCCTATCCGACACGGATCGTCCCCCTGAGCATCACCTACCTGTCCGACCCGGAGTTCGGGGCCCGGGAGATCCACCGGAACGCCGATCGGGGCTTCCGCTCGGTGACCTTGCCCGAGCGTCCCCACCGCCTCGACCTGCCGTCCATCTTCGACGACTACTGGGAGCCGATCATTCGGGCCTGTGCCGAGACCGACACGGTGATCAGTCTCCACGTCGGGTCCTCGGGCCTGGCCGACTTCCCCCGGCACAAGAACACCCCTCCGGGACTGAGCGCCAGCCTGTTCGGGCAGATGTCGCTGTCCGCCTGTGCCGAGTGGGTGTGGTCCGGCTGGCCCGTCCGGTATCCGGGCCTCAAGGTGGCCATGACCGAGGGGGGCATCGGGTGGGTGGCCATGCTGATCGATCGGTTCGACAGCATCACCGACCGGTCGGGGTACGGCCCGGACTGGGACATCCGCCTGGCCGACGTGCTCCGTCGCAACTTCTGGTTCTGCACGCTCGACGACCCGTCGACCATCGACACCCGCCGGACCATCGGGGTCGATCATGTCATGGTCGAAGTCGACTACCCCCACGGGGACGGGTCGTGGCCCGACACCCAAGCGGTCATCGCCCAGGTCTGGGGTCACGTCCCCCCCGACGAACTGCGGAAGATGTGCTGCGAGAATGCGGCAGCCCTGTTCCGGCACCCGCTCCCCGAGCGTGTGCTGCCGGACCGGCCGGCGGGGTCGGACACCCATCGCCCGGGAAGAAGCCATGCTTGACCTGGCCGTTCGCGGGGGCGAGGTCATCGACGGGTCGGGTTCGGCCCGCTACCGGGCCGACGTCGGGATCCTGGGTCAGCGGATCGTGGAGGTGGGCGACGTGGGCGAGGCGGAGGAGGAGATCGACGCCCGGGACCTGGTCGTCTCGCCTGGCTTCATCGATGTCCACACCCACTTCGACGCCCAGGTGTTCTGGGACGGGCAGCTCACCCCGTCACCGTTCCACGGGGTGACGACGGCATTGGCCGGGAACTGCGGGTTCACCATCGCCCCACTCTCGGGGGACACCGCCGACTCCGACTATCTGATGCGCATGCTGGCCCGGGTCGAGGGCATGCCCCTCGAGACGCTGCGGACGGCGGTGCCGTGGGGTACATGGGCGTCCACCGCCGAGTACCTCGATGCCGTCGACGGGCGGCTCGGGATCAACGCCGGCTTCATGACCGGCCATTCCGCCCTTCGCCGGACGGTCATGGGTCGGGCGTCGACCCGCAGGGCCGCCTCCGCCGACGAACTGGTGGCCATGCAGCGACTCCTGCACGAGGGCCTGGAGGCCGGGGCCCTCGGCTTCTCCTCGTCGTGGGCCCGAACCCACAACGGCGATGACGGCCGCATGGTGCCGTCACGCTACGCGTCCGAACACGAGGTGGTCGCCCTGTGCTCCGTCCTGGACGGGCACCAGGGCACGTCCCTCGAATTCATCCCCATGGTGGGGCCGTTCGAGCCGTGGGCGGTCACGCTGATGGCCGAGATGTCCGTGGCGGCCCAGCGTCCGTTGAACTGGAACGTGCTGGTGGTCAATGCCTCCAATCTGGAAGCCTCCATGGCGCGACTGGAGGCCTCCTCGGAAGCCAACCGGCTCGGAGCAAAAGTCGTCGCCCTGACCATTCCCATGAGTGTCGCCACCCGGTTGTCCTTCGACTCCGGATTCGTGCTGGACGCCATCCCAGGATGGGAGGAGGTGATGCTGCTCCCCCGGGCCGAGAAACTGGCCGTCCTGGCCGATCCCGTGGGTCGCCGGCGACTCGACCAGGCAACCCGGCTGCCGTCGAACACACTCCCCGCCGTCACCGACTGGTCGACCAAGATGGTCCATGACGTCGTGGCCGCCGAGAACGCGGAGTACCGGGGCCGGTACCTGGGCGACATCGCCGTCGAAGAGGGGCGCGATCCCTTCGACGTGTTGTGCGACATCGTGATCGCCGACGACCTGCGGACCAGCTTCGGCACGCCGCCCCCGGTGGAGACCAAGGCGGACTGGGAGGCCCGGTTGGCGGTGTGGCGGGACGGTCGTTCGGTCATCGGCGGATCGGATGCCGGCGCCCACCTCGACCTGCTGGCCACCTTCAACTTCGCCACGGTGATGCTCGAGGAGGCGGTCCGCCGCCACCAGGTCCTCTCCCTCGAGGAGGCGGTGCACCTGCTCACCGACCGGCAGGCTCGGCTCTACGGCATCCGGGACCGTGGACGGGTGGCCCCCGGGTGGTATGCCGACCTCCTCGTCTTCGACCCGGCCCGGGTGGGGAGCCAGCCGGTGGCCATGCGCTTCGACCTGCCCGGCGGAGCCGGACGGCTGTACGCCGAGGCCGACGGGATCGAGCACGTCCTGGTCAACGGCGGTCCCGCGGTGACCCACGGGGTCCTGGCCGGCGCCCGCAACGGCCGGCTCCTCCGCAGTGGACAGGACACCTTCACGGCATCGCTCGACTGACTCCGGCCTCCTCCGGCTGAGACGGCATCGGGTCGAGCCTGTGAGAAGATTGTTCTGCTCCGGCATATGCAACACTCCGTCAACGAAGAATTGAGGTTCCCGTGGCCCGCTACGAAGGTCCGGTATTCGACGCCGACAACCACCTCTACGAGACCGAGGACGCGCTCACCCGCTACCTGCCCAAGCAGTTCGACGGGTTCATCAAGTACGTACAGGTGAAGGGCCGCACCAAGATCGCCATCGCCAACCACATCAGCGAGTCCATCCCCAACCCGACCTTCGAGGTGGTGGCGCCCCCCGGTGCCTTCGCCACCTACTTCTCCGGACGGAACACGGAAGGCAAGACCCTTCGGGAGCTCGCCGGGACACCCATGACGGCCATCGACGCCTTCCGCTCGGCCGAACCGCGCCTGGCGCTGCTGGACGAGACCGGTGTCGACGCCGCCCTGATGTTTCCGACGCTGGCCAGTCTGATCGAGGTCAACCTCCTGGACGACCCCGAGATGACCTGCACGGTGATCCACGCCTACAACCAGTGGCTCCATGACGAGTGGACCTTCGATTACCACCACCGGATCTTCGCCACACCGGTGGTGAACCCGTGCCTACCCGAGCGCGGCATCGCCGAGCTCGAGTGGGCCCTCGAGCGCGGGGCCAAGGTGGTGCTCCTCCGGCCCGGCCCCGTCGCCGGGACCAAAGGCACGAAATCGCCGTTCCTGCCCGAATTCGACTCGTTCTGGGCCAAGGTGGCCGAGTCGGGGATCCTGGTGGCCATGCACGCTTCCGACTCCGGTTACCAGCGCCATGCCAACGAGTGGGAGGGCGACGGGCGCGACATGCAGCCCTTCGCCCCACGGCCGTTCAGCGACGCGGTCAACACCGGCCGGCCGATCAGCGACACGGTGACGTCGGCCATCTGCCACGGGATGTTGAGCCGGTTCCCCACCGTGCGGCTGATGAGCGTCGAGAACGGCGGAAGCTGGGCTCTGCCGTGCCTGAAGGCGCTCGAGAAGACCTACGGCAAGATGCCCAACGCGTTCATGGAGCATCCCCGCGAGGTCTTCCTCCGGAACATCTACATCAATCCGTTCTGGGAGGACTCACTCGAGGCACTCATCGATGTGATGACGCCGGAGCACATCCTCTTCGGGTCGGACTACCCGCATCCCGAAGGTCTGGCTGAACCGTTCGAGTGGGCCGAAGAGGTCTCGAGCCTCTATCCCGCGGACGCGGTCACGAAGATCATGGGCGGCAACATGTTCGAGCTCCTGGGGATGAGGCAGCCGGCCTAGGCACCGCCCGACCCGGGACGGGGTCGACGGTCCTCCGGTGCTCACCGCGCCCGGGGCAGCCCGAGCCCGCGTTGGGCGATGATGTTGCGCTGGATCTCACTCGTCCCCCCGTAGGTGGTGGTGCCCAACGCGAACCGGAAGTCGTAGTCGGCTGCTCCCCCGGCCGGCGCCGTCGGATCCCCCTGGCTCCGGATCCCGTCCCGGCCGAGGAGGTCGACGAAGTCGGCCGACTGCCGGGTGAGCGCCTCGGAGGCGAACAGCTTGCTCATCGACCCTTCGACCCCGGGCAGGCCCCCCGACGCCTGGATCCAGGCGCACCGTCGGCAGAGCAGGGTGGTGACCTCGTTCTCGGCCGCGGCACGGCCCAGTCGGGCGCGGACGTCGGGATCGTCGGCCCTGAGGCGGCCCTCGTCGTCCACCGTGCTGCCCGCCCACCGCTCCATGGCCGTGAGCAGCCGGATCGACTCGCCTCCCTGGTCTCCGGCACGTTCCAGGG
The DNA here is from genome assembly GCA_963812525.1 of uncultured Acidimicrobiaceae bacterium. GTDB lineage: Bacteria > Actinomycetota > Acidimicrobiia > Acidimicrobiales > RAAP-2 > Bog-756. The sequence goes on along the minus strand of CAWEVL010000011.1, from coordinate 50,657 downwards.
TCAGTCCCACCTGCATGACGTCCCACCCTCCGTCCACGTCACCGATCCGCAGGGCGTCGTCCACCCGGACATCGGAGTAGAACGTCAGATTGGTCCGCTCCCCCGAGAGCGTGTACACCGGCTGGATCTCGACACCGGGCTGCCGCAGGGGCACGAGGAACGTGGTCAGGCCCTGGTGCTTGCCGACATCGGGATTGGTCCGCGTCAGCATGAACACGTAGTCGGCCTCCTGGGCGTTGGTGGTGAACATCTTCTGCCCGTTCACCACCCACTGCTCGCCGTCCCGGACCGCCCTGGTCTGGGCCGCGGCCACATCGGATCCGGACTCCGGCTCGGTGAACCCGAGCACGATGATGATCTCCCCGGCCAGGGACGGCGGGATGATCAGCTGCCTCTGCTCGTCGGTGCCGATGTGACGGATGATGTTGGCCACCATCAGGGTCGTCCCCACCGCGTAGGTCGGAGCCCCCGAGCGGTGGAACTCCTCCATGAAGGCCAGCATCTCCAGGGGGTCCCGGCCCTGGCCACCGAGCTCCTCGGGCCATCCGGGGGCCAACCATCCGTGCTCGACCAAGGCGCGGTGGAAGGCCCAGCTGTGGTGGACGCCGGTACGGTGCATCTCCTCCCGCACCTCGTCGGTGAGCGCCCCGTCCAGGAAGTCCCGGGCCTCCTGCCGGAAGACATCGACGCGTTGACCCAGTCGAAAGTCCATGGTCAGGCCCCCCCGGGCGCGGTCGACAGCCGGTGACCCTCGGCGCGGGCATAGAGGGCGGCCGGCTCGGCGAACAGCGCCGGCCAGGCCTTGGCGCGGCGGAAGTACAACTGGATGTCGAACTCCAACATGAACCCGTACCCACCGTGGTAGTGCAGGCTCCGGTAGCTGGCCTGGCGCGCCGCCTCCGCGTTGAAGGCGCAGGCCAGCGCGGCCAGTTCCGGCGCCCGGCCGGGCTCCTCGACGGCGGCCCACGCCGCCTCCCGGGCCAGCAGGCCCCCACCGTCCACGCTGGTGGCGGCATCGGCCAGGCCATGGGCCACGGCCTGGAAGGAGCCGATGGGCGCACCGAAGGCATGGCGCTCCTTCACGTAGGCCACGCCGATCTCGAGGGAACGGGTCCCCAGCCCGGTCAGGGCGTTGGCCATCAACACCAACCACTCGTCCCGGGCCTGCTCGAACACCCTCGCCCCGTCCGGTTCCGAGGCCAGGAGCACCGCACCTGGACCGACCTCGACATCGGCCACCGGGAGGGAGCCGAGGTTGTCGACCGTCGTGCGGGCGTCCCCGATGGCCGAGGACCACAGCCGTCCCCCGTCGGCGAAGACCACGGTGTCGGCCACCGATCCCGACGGCACCATGGTGAGCACGCCGTGCCGAGGCGGATGCAGGGCCAAGGTGGTCAAGCCGTCCCCGGACAGCGTGGTGGCCAGGATCGACGTGGCCTCGGGGCTGCCCACCCGGGCCAGCAGCCGGGCCGCCACCTGGGCTTCCAGCAGCGGCGCCGAGCCGAGGAACCGACCGTGCTGCTCGGCCACCAGGGCCAGATCCAGCAGGGACGCCCCCGATCCGCCGGACGCTTCGTCGACCGCCATCTCGAGCGCACCCGCCTCCTGGAGTCGCCGCCACAGGTCGGAGTCGTGCCCCGACGGCTCCGCCGCCCGGACCCGCTCGGGTGGGGACTCCTTGGCGTAGAGCGCGCCGAAGGCGTCGATCAGTTGCTGTTGCTCATCGGAAGGGTTGAGATCCATTGGCCAGCTCCTTCCTCGCCATAAACTCCTGCATCCCCACCGGCTGACCGCCGGAGCCCGGCCGGGCGCGAGCTCCTGGGTACGACACTGTTGCACGACGCCGACCACCGGTCCGGTCCGCACCCGGCGCCACGGCCGATCGCCGGAGGAGGCCCCCGGCCCTGGCTCCAGCGGGCTCGTCAACGCCCAGGGTGCGGGACGGCATGGGTGCTCCTCTTCTCACTCGGCCGACCGCAGGCATGGCGACCTTGCCCGAGACGCTAGCAGGACGCAGACGAAATCATCCTCTGGCCCTTTCCAACTTGCACTCTGTACAACTCAATAGCATCGTACGGCTAACACGAAACATGCGTGCACCGAAGACCAGAACCTTCTATCGTGCCGGGTGTCCGTGGGGGACATCAAGTAGTCCCGTGACCCGTCCGGATGGCGGTCGTCGGTGCCCGGCACGGCTGGCGACGCAACCGGCGGGACACGGTCGCACCGGCAAGAGCCCTCGTCCGGCATGGGCGAGGGCTCTTGCGCGACCGGGGTCGCCGGTTCGGTCGCCCTGGGCGCCGGGACTCCGCTACTCGCCCATACGGATTCTGGCCTTCAGGGCGGCGAGGGCGAGGGCGATGCTCACCAGACCCAGGCCGCCGACGGCGGCCAGGCCCTCCATGATCGACCTGACCTGCCAGCCCCCGACGATGAGCGAGCGCAGACCGCCGAGCAGATAGGTCACCGGGTTGTAGGTGGCGATGGTGGCGAACCAACCGGTGAGGAGCGGTTTGGGCACGACCGCGTCGGTGAGGAAGAACAACGGGAAGAAGACCACGAAGCAGGCGTTGACGGCTGCCGGGCTACCGGTCTTGAGGGCGACGGCATAGGGAAACCCGGTGAAGGCGAGACCCCAGAGGGCGGAGAACCCGATGAAGACCGCGACTCCGGCGAATCCGGTGGCGAAACGAACTCCGACGCCGAACCCGATGGCCAGCACCGGAAGGCACAGTGCCATGATCACGGCGACATCCGCCACCATCAGGCCCAGGAGCAGTGCGCTGCGGCGGATCGGCGTCATGCACAGCCGGTCGAAGTAGCCGCTCTGGATATCGGTGACCAGGGTCGGTGCCCTCGACATCCCGGTCACCGCGAAGGCGATGGCCATGGGCAGGAGGAAGGCCTTGTAGTCGAGGGCGGTGCCGGCCAACTTCTCGAGGGCCCCGAGATTGACCGCATAGAAGAAGGCGGGCACGAACACCGCAGGAATCACCGACGCTGGTTCGCGGGGCATCTGACGCAGCGCCCGTCCCGCCACCACCCGGATGTCGTGTACGAAGCTGGGTCTCTCTCCGACCTCCAGGTCAATCACCGTCACCCACTCCCCCGCCCCCGCCGATGCGCGCTCCGGTCAGCTCCATGAACACATCGTCCAAGGTGGGCGACCGCAGCAGGAGGCTCTTCACCTCGAGCGGGGTCCGGCTGAGGGCCAGGGCGACTGAACTGAGGGCCGCGGGACCATCCGACGTCCCGATGGTGATGACTCCGTCCGTGGCCGAGACCGACTCGGACACCTCCAGCTCCCGCAACACCTCGAGCGAGCCCAGATCGTTCCCGCACACCTCGGCTTCGATGAGGTCGTGACCGATCGAACGCTTCAGCTCCGTCGGTGTGCCCTCGGCCACCAGCCGGCCGCCGGAGAGGATGCCCACTCGATCGGCCAGGGTGTCGGCCTCCTCCAGGTACTGGGTCGTCAGGAAGATGGTCATGCCGAGTTCGGCATTCAGCCGGCGGACCTCGTTCCACACCGTCGCCCGGCTCAGAGGGTCCAGCCCGGTGGTCGGCTCGTCCAGGAAGAGCACTTCCGGCTCGTGGATCAGAGCCGTGGCCAGATCGAGCCGTCGTTTCATCCCGCCCGAGTAGGTGCCGATGCGACGGTCGATGGCCGATCCGATGTCGACGAGGTCGAGCACCTCGTCGATGCGCCGCTCGATCGGCCGCCGGCGCATTCCATAGAGGCGGCCTTGCAGGGACAGCAGTTCCCTCCCGGTCTGGCGATCGTCCAGGGCAGCTTCTTGGAGGGCGACGCCGATCCGGCGCCGCACCTGATCACAGGCGGTGGACACGTCATACCCGGCGACGCTCGCCCGGCCACCGGAGAGCCCGAGCAGGGTGCAGAGCATCCTGACCACCGTCGACTTCCCGGCGCCGTTCGGCCCGAGGAACCCGTAGATCTCACCTGTGCCCACGGCGAGGTCGAGGCAGTCGACGGCGGTCTGCTCGCCAAAGCGCCGAACGAGCCCGACGGCGTGGATGGCCAGCTCCGACCCGGGGGCCTCTCCGCCGCTCCTGCCGGGGGGCCGATACTCCTCAGATTCCTGCATACTGATAAGTATCTACTATCCTCGTCGGTAGCACAACCATGACGATCGAACCCCTCACTCCCGAGCGCAGGCGGCAGCAGACCCGCGAACACCTGTTGGCGGCGGCGGCCCAGGTCTTTGCCGAACGCGGCTTCCACGGCGCCTCGCTGGATCAGGTGGCCGCGGTGGCCGGCTTCACCAAGGGAGCGGTGTACTCGAACTTCGACAGTAAGGAAGACCTGTTCCTGGCCCTGTTCAAGGCGAACAGCGACGAGGAGATGGAGTTGATCCGGGCCACGCTGGAGAAGTCGGAGGTGCCCCCGGAGTTCCGCATCTCGGACTTCACCGACCTCGTCCAACAGGGGGTGAACCAGACCAACAGCAACTTCGGTCTCCTCTATCAAGAGTTCTGGCTCTATGCAGCCCGCAACCCCGTCGCACGAGACCGGTTGTTGAGCATCGAGAACGAGGCCATCGGCGCCTTGGCCACCATCATCGAAGCGGAGCGGCGCAAACAGGGCCTCGACCCGCTGGAGTCACCGGAGCAGATGGCTCGGATCATCGATGTGCTCTTCCGGGGCATCAGCCTCCTCCGGGTCCACCAACCCGAGGTGGTCGACGACCGCCTGATCGACGCCGCCATTGCCTTCGTCTCCCGAGGCCTCGGAGCGCCCCAACCACCCGAGTGATCGTCTCCCGCTGACCCAGGCCAACGGGGATCGACCCGGGCTCACGTCTGCAGAGGAACCCTCGACAGTGGGTACCACGCTCCGACGGCCAGGACATAGCAGAGAAGGCCGAGAAACAGCACCCAGTCGAACCCGAAGGTCATGGCCAGGATCGTGGCCAGGGACGATCCCACCACGGAGGCGAAGCCGTTCACGGCCCAACCCCAGGCCACGTACTGACGCGGGTACTCCCCGAGCTGGGAGATCTCGCCGAGACCGATGGGCATGAACATCCCGAGGCACAGGCCGAGCGGGGCCATCACCAGGAAGGCCACCATGATCCGAACGGCCAGCGGCGCTCCCAACAACGCATTCGTCAACGGGACCAGGCCGACGATATAGAACACGCTGAGCGCGACCAGGACGACCAGGAGCTTCGGAATGGCCTGGGTCCGGGCGGTGACCCGTTGGCTGGCCAACGCGCCGAGTCCGGTGAAGACCAGCAGGGACATCAGCGTGATGGTCAGCGAGTAGGTGGGAAATCCGAGGAACAGGTTCAGCAGCTGCATCAGGGTGATCTCGAAGAAGATGAAACCCAGACCCACCCCGGCGAAGTAGACGGCCGACAGCCGCTTCCGGGGCAGTCGCACCCAGACGTCGCGGATCACGGCGAACGGCAGCAGCAGCAGGGCCGCGGCACCGAGGATCGAGATCACCAGGAGCAAGAGGAGGACCCGCTCGCCTACGGCGTTCTCCCGGTCGGCACTGTTCAGGGAGTGGAGGAAGTTGGAGGCGACATTCCCGAATCGGGCGAAGTGGTAGAAGTACGGGTCGTTGTCGGTGGTCGGGGTGATGTCGTAGGGGTAGGAGGCGTAGAACGACTTGAGTTGGGCGCTCGGGGTCTGCACCACGGTGTTGACCGGGTTGCTGGTGACCGCGTGCCCGCCGGCGGTCAACACCGTGGACTGGGAGACGGCCTTCACGCCCCCCAGGAAACGCGCCACCTCGGCCGGGGTGAAGGCGCTTCGCTTCACCAGGATGGTGGAGAGCGGGATGTGGGTGATGAACGAGGTCGGGGTGGCGGCCACCAGGATATGGGCACCGGGGTCGGAGATGCCGAGGTTGGCCAGGGCCTGGCGGGCGGTGGCCACGAACCGGGAGGTCCGGAGATCGTATTTGGCGTCGACCTCGCCGAATTGCGCGACATAGATGCCGTGGGGCGCCAGGTGCTCGATCATCGACTGGACGCCGTTGGTCGTGTAGAGATAGCTCTCCGACAACACGTAGGCCGTCGAGAGGGCACCGCTCGAGGCGGCGTAGCTGTCGGGCGCCGGGTACCAGATCAGGTTGTAGTGCTGGTTGCTCCGGGCCATGTACGACCGACCGTCGGCGTTGATGTAGGAGACCCGGGGATTCTGGGCCAGGTGGCCGTCGAAATTGGCGTACGTGGTGGTCACCAGGTGCACGGTGACCGGATTGAGCTCCACGGCATCGACATGCTTGGCCCCGTAGTAGAGCGACGTGAGGACCTCGTGACCGCCGGCGGCGCCGATGACCGCTTCCTTGCGGGGAGGGGTGCCCAGTACCCGGAACGGGATCGAGCGCGGGTCCTGGGGGAAGTCGTAGTTGTTCAGGAACGACTGCTTCCCGTTCCAGCGGTCGATCGAGGCGCCGAGGATTCCGTCGTGATAGAGGTTCAAGATGTCGGGATGACCGGGGGCCCGGGCCAGGTCGACCCGAAGGACGGGTCCCCAGCCGGAGAAGGCGAGCGTACCGGGCGGGATCTCCGTCTTGCTGGTGTCGAGCCGCTGGGAGGGGAGCAGGCCGGGGCCGACGGTCAGGACCAGCCCGATGACCAGGGCCACCGCCGCCAACCCCACCAGGGCCCACCCCAGCCGCACCCCGACCCAGATCGCACCGGCCGCCATCGCCGTCGCCGCCAACATGACCGTCGCCGGTGCACCGATCGAGCTGATGATGTAGATGACGGCTCCGCAGGCGATCGCCGCCCCCAGGAGATCGGCGAAGTACAGCCCGCCGATGCCTTCGGGTCGGCGACTGAACAGCGTGGCCGAGATGATGCCGGCGGGGACGAACGAGGCGAACAGGCAGAGGCAGAGGACCAGCAGCAAGAGAAAGCTCTTGACCGATCCGGACGTTCCGTACAGCCACACGGCCAGGGTATTGATCTGGATGTGGGCGATCACGATGTAGGAGGCGATGGTCGCCGCGGCACCGAGGACGAAGCTCCAGAACAGCACGGTGTCGGTGCGGGCCCCCCGAATGCGTTTGGACACGGCCACGAGGACGGCGCCCGCCCCCACCCCCAGCAGGGCGATGCCGATGACCAGGTAGACGTAGTAGTAGAACAGCTTGTACGAGATGATCCTCGTGTAGCTGATCTCGATGAGCAGCGCGGCGAAGCTGACGAGCAGGATCTCGGCGTGGTGGCTGTAGCGCCACGGCACTCGAGCGCCGGGCTCGGCTTCGGCGGAAACCTTCTGTGGAGTCATGACCGCCGACATCGTGTGAGGAGGGTAGCAGCGTCGATCGAGGCGCAGGTGGCAGTCGGCCGGGCCAAGCGCTGGCGACCGGGTGCCGTCGGGCCCACGGTCGTGCCACCCGCCCCGGCCGGGCCCGGAGCTTCGACTCGACCGGCCCTCCCACCAGGTCGAACCGGCTGGCCCCCTTCCGGGATGTCCCCTTGGGTGGGAGGGCGTCACCTCCAGCCGACCTGATCCCGACCACGGGCCGTTGGCCGGGAATGGCGACGGCCGGTGCCCTGACCAGGAGGGACGGTGGCGGCCGGCGACACGCCGGCCCAGAGGTTCCCGAGTCCGCGGACCGGTCGGGATCCCGGAGCCCCGACGCGGCGGGGAACCCGCACCGCTCAGGACGGTAGCCTGGCGGTTGTCATGAGCTGACCAGACGGGAAGGGTCAGAAGACTCCGGCTCGTGTCGCAAGGAATCCATCCTTCGACGCGCCGAGGAGTCACCATGCACCGCACGCCTGTGCCCAAGATCGAGTTGCACGTCCATCTCGAGGCGACTGTCCAACCCACGGCCCTGTTCGAGATGGCCACCCGCAACCGGCACCCGCTACCGGCCGGAAGCGAAGCCGAACTCGACCGTCTCTACACCTTCAGGGATTTCGAGCACTTCCTCGCCCTGTGGGCGACCGTGACACCGGCCATCCAGCAGTACCGGGACTTTCGTCAGATCGTGGTGGACTATGCGGCCGAGGCCGCCTCCCATGGAGCGGTGTACATCGAAGGCATCTTCACCCCGGCGGAGCGCATCAGCGGTGGAGCCTCGTGGGATGAGGTGTTCTGCGGCTTCTGTGACGGCGTCGCCGAGGCCAGGGAGAGGTCGGGGGTCGAGGTGCGATTGACAACCGACATCCCCCGCCACCTCGGACTCGAGGTGGCCATGGACACGGCGCGCTTCGCCGTCAAGTACCGGGATCGGGGCATCGTGGGTCTGGGACTTGGAGGGCCCGAGGCCACGTTCCCTCCGGAGCCCTTCGAACGGGCGTTCCTGCTGGCCAAGGAAGGAGGGGTCGGTTCGGTGCCCCACGCCGGTGAAGCGGCTGGGCCTGCGTCGATTCGTGGCGCGGTGGACGTCCTGCACGCCGATCGCATCCGACACGGGATCCGGGCTGTCGAAGACCCCCGGCTCCTGGAGGAGCTGGCCGCCCGGGCCATCGTGTGTGATGTCTGCCCGGTGTCGAACCTGCGGACAGGGGTCGTCGACTCCCTCGAGACCCACCCCCTTCCGGCGATGCTGCGAGCAGGTGTCCGGTGCTCGATCGGCACCGACGACCCCGTCATGTTCGACACCGACCTGACTCGTGAGTACCAGGTCGCCGCGCAACTCGGCTGCTCTCCCCGCGACGCCTTCCGCAGTGGACTGGTCGGAGCGCTCTGCGATGACGCCCTGCGGGGCCGTCTCCAACGTCTCTACGAAACGTTCTCCTGGCCGGATGCGACCGGAGATGGCTGACCATCGAGGTCAGGCGGCCGATCCCCCGCCCGGACCTCCGGCCGCTCGATGCCGTCACCGGATCGTCGGTGGCTCGGGCTTCCGCCGCTGGTAGGTCTCCTGGCTCTCTCGGAGGGTTTCGGCCGTGGTGGCGAGGTTGAGGAAGAGATTCCCGAGTTCGACCATCTGTCCAGGTGACATCTCCCGTGACGCCCACACCGCCCGCAACGAGGCCTGCACGGCTGCTGGGGAGTAGGAGGCGATCGTCAGTGCCAGCTGTCGAGTGACCGCGGCCAAGTCCGCCGAGGGGACCACCTGGGTAACCAGACCAATTCGTTCCGCCTTCTCTGCCGAGATGCGCTCCCGGTTACCCATCAAGGTCATGCGCATGACCTCTCCGAAGGGCATCTTCTCTCCCATGAGCGCCGGCTCGAACACGGCCGGCATGCCGTAGGTCACGTGCGGGTCGAAGAAGGTGGCGTGATCGGCCGCCACGATGAAATCGACCTCACCGAGGAGGTAGAACGCCCCTCCGCAGGCCATCCCGTTGACGGCGGCGATGATCGGCTTCCACAGACCCTGGCTCCGGGGACCGATGCTCCGACCAGGGTCGTCATAGGTCAGCGCGTGGAAGAAGAACTCCCCTTCCTCGGTGGGGACATCGGCACGGTCCAGGCCCGTACAGAACGCCTTCTCGCCGGACCCGGTGAGGACGATCGATCGAACCCCGTCGTTGGTCCTCAGCCAGCGCCACAGGTCCCGAAGCTCGTTCTGCATGGCCTCATTGAATGCGTTGTGCACCTCGGGTCGGTTGAGGGAGACGACTGCCACCCCATCGGCTTCCTCGTACAGCAGGGTCTCGAACTCGATCTGACCAACCTCCTACTCATGCTGACGTGCAGCCGTGGCGATGGAGCCGACCCGACGGTATCCACGTGCACGCGACCCCGACCTTCGGCCTCCGACCAGCAACCACTCCCGACCGACGAGCCAGGGAGGCCAAATCTATCCAATTGGCCGCGACGGCACGAAGGCCGTCGGTGGCGAGGTGGTCGGGTCCAAGGAGCTCCCGGCCCGGCCGTCGTCCCGACCCCAGCCAGAAGTCCAGCACCGGCGGCCATCGGGCCGGGTTGCCGCCCGGTCCGACGAACCCAGATGGCGGCGCCTGGCCAGTCCGGGAGCGCCGGCCGACGCCGGGGTGGCGGGCCCCACCGGTCCGTCCGGACGGAGCCGCGCTCGAGGCGCCCCGCCGATCACCTCCACCCGTCAGGGAGCAGCCACGACGCCCGGGTTGGCCGCAAGACGGTCGAACCGACCCGGCGGGCGGATGGCCCGGTACTCCCGCACCACGGGAGCGAGCTCGGCTGGCGTGGCCCCGTGCATGATCACCCCGTCCACGCCCAGGTCGAATTGGCGCAGCACCCGGGCGGCACAGGTGGAGGGCGACCCGGTGGCCGCGGGCTCGAGCCACTCGTCCGGGAGCAGCCTGGCGATGTGTTCGAGCTGGCCGGGAGTGGCCACCCCGTCGATGGCTCCGGACATCGACGAGACCACCGGATCGGAGCGGAAGGCGGTCAAGGGCGCAGGATCCCATCCGTTGGTCGAGACCATGAGGTCGCCGTAGCCCTGCAGATAGGTGGCCAACCGGCCCACGGTCTTCTTCAGGACGAGCTCGGGGTCCAGTCCGTCGTGGATGGTGGCGTAACAGGACCAGATGCGGACGGCTGACGGATCCCGGCCGGCCCGCTCAGCGGCCTGCCGAACGGTGGACACCGCCCGGCTCACGGTCTCGTCGGTGAAGAAGGTGTGGAGTACGACCATGTCGAATGCCCGGCCGGCCAGCGCCAACGAGTTCGGACCGAAGGCGACCAGTCCGAGGGGGATGTCTTCGTCGAAGCGGGCGTCGAGGTGGAGGACCGGAAACGTCCCGGCCGGGCCGTCATGACCGAAGACGACTTCGCCGTGCCAGAGGCGGCGGAGGAGACCGACGAAGTCCTCCATCTGCGCCGTGGTGATCCGGGGCAGTCCAAAGGCGCCCAAGACGGCGTCGACCCCCCGACCCAGCCCGAGGGTGAACCGCCCGCCGGTCAGCCGGTGCATGGTCGTGGCCATAGAGGCGGTGATCAGCGGGTGCCGGGTGTTCTGGTTGGTCGCCGCGGTGGCGATGCCGAGGCGCTTGGACGTCGCCCCGGCGGCACCCGAGAGGGTGGCCGCCTCCTTGATGTTGTAGCGCTCCGAGATGAACGCCGATCCGAGGCCTTGGGACTCCCCGTCGGCGATCTCCCCGACGAGCGGCGCCGGCGAGTCGGGGGCCCCGGCCAGAACATAGAACCCGAGCTCGTGGAGGGGGGGATCCTCGGATGGGTCGGGCGGGACCGGCATGCTCAGGACCTCCCCGACCGAGGGTCGGCCGGCCCCGGCTCGACCAGGAGCCTGCCGTCGGCGGTGGACTCGGTCACCGACCGGGAGGCGGAATCGACCTCCTCGAGAGCCCTGGTTGCTCCGGCAGGTGTACACCGGGGGCACCGTGGCTTGCATTCCCTCTCGCCAGCCAGCGCTCTCCCTCCCCAGGTCGACCACTTCGCCGCAGAGCTCATGGGCCATGACCGTTTCCCTGCGGCATCGCCGGTCGGGCTTCTCACGTCGGAGCCACAGCTCCAGCAGCCCCCACCCACGACTGGATCCCACCGGGTCCCGGCGACGGGTCGGGGACCTGCTGGGTACCGATCGATTCCCCTGTTCCTACTACCGGCGCTTGCATGACAGCTCCCGTGGTCCGGAGCTCATCTGGGCGAGAACCTCGTGGCGCCGTCGAGCATGGGTTCTCGATGATGGCCAACGCCAGTTTGGGGTACTCGTCGGACCGGCCCGGGCGTCGGGGAACGCGGCGTGACCGAGCAGATCCTGGGCCACGGCCTCAGGAATCCCCTCGGTGAGCCCGGTCCAGAAGAGACCGGGGCGATGGTGAGCACCCGGACACCGAGGGTCCAGAGACTTCGGGCCATCGTCGAGGTCATTCCCACCAGTCCTCCCTGGGCCGCGCTGTCAGCCGCGCGCAAGCCCTCAGCAGCGATAGACCCGCTCTGCGTTCTCGGCAAAAAGCTTCTGTCGGGATTCGCCGCCCAGGCCTTCCGTCACCGCGCTGAACGCGGCATAGAGGTCGTCGAAGGTTCCGTACATCGAGTCAACGGGAAAGTTGCTGGCGAACATGCAGCGGTCGACGCCGAAGGCCTCGATGGCGTACTCGAGCCACGGGGCGAGGGCATCGGCGCCTCATGGACCCGAGCGGCATGGCCAGACCCGAGAGCTTGCACACGACGTTGTCGCCGAGACCGGCCAGCGCGTCGATACCCGCCTGCCAGAGGACGCGCTCCTCGTCGGAGCTCGAGCGGGGCCAGCCGGTGTGCTCGACGACCACCATCAGATCATCGAAGCCGGCGAGCTGGGCCGCCGCCGCACCGAGGTGATCGGAATGGGCCATCAGCTCGAACAGCAGGTTCCGCTCCTGCAGGGCGTGCAGCACTCCGGCATCGGGCACCAGCCCCACCTGCGCACCCATGGGGCGAACCCCACGGAAGCGGGAGGCGGTCATCTGGCGGTCCAGGAGCCCGACGGCCTCGCTCACCGTGTCCGTCGGCGGGAGACCCCCGATGATGGCGTCCGGGCCACCGCCGGTCTGGGCACTGCGATCCAGCTCGACGGTTTCCTCGATCGAGTGACGACCGGTGGCGGCGGCGACGTTGACGAACTTCTCGACATTCCAGCGGGCCGTCTCGTCCCGGTAGGTGTCGACGTCGAAGCGGCGGAACATCCTCGACGCGTCACCGCCGCCGTCGGCCGGGGGGCTCGACAGGTACGGGTACCAGTCGGTACGTGCCGGATCCCAGAGGTGCACATGGGCATCGACGACGCGGGAGGGCCGTGAGGTCATCGGGATTCCACGTGCGGTGGGTGGTCGGTGACACCGACGATCTCCCGGAGGGTGGCGTCGAGCCAACCGGGAACGGCGGGACCGCCGAACGTGACACTGCCGGTCGGCCGCGGGTGACTGCGAAGGCCGATCCAGCCTGCACCGATCACCAGCTCGGCACCGGCGAGGGCCGAGGCCTCGGGATGGCCGAGTAGATGGGCGACGAGCGCTCCGGCCGGTCGGGCGGCCCCTTCCTCCGAAGCTTCGATGCTCGCCGCGAAGGCAGTGACCCGCCCGTGCGTCGCACCAGCCGCCACGCGGGCGTGCTGTGCCGCCGCCTGGGCTCGGCTGCGACCTCCGGTGGTGACGGCGTCGGTGAGGGTCACCAGCTGGACGGGACGGTCGGCGCTGGCGGCATAGTCGGCGGCCGCACGGGCCCATCCGGCATCGGTGTGGATGTGCCCGACGATCCCGCCATGCTCGGCGAGCACCCGCTCCCAACCATTCGCCGAGGTGGCGGTGGGCCCGCTGGCGGCGGGAGCCACGACGATGGCATCGATCGGCCCGACGGCTTCGACCGCGGAGCTCAGCGCCTTGGCGGCCTCCGGGAAGCTGTGGGCGACCTCGAGGAGGTGACAGGTGATGGACCGGGCCTCGAGCGCGGCGGTGAGCGACGCGGCCAGTCGTGGGCGGTCGGTGACGACGGCACACGTTCGCACCTGCGGCGGTTCGCCTTCGGCGGGGGCCGGCTCGTCGAAGACGGGCCCGAAGCGGGGGTTGGAGCCGCCGCTGCTGGCCTGGCCGGCCTCGGCGGTGTGGAACGCTCGGGGGATGACGGCCTCGAGCACCCGGGCCAGGGAGACCACCTCGTCGCTGCGCACCACCTCGAGCAGCCGGGGCTCGTCCACGACCGCCACCTCCGGGCCGCCGACGAAGAACACCCGGCCGGTGCACCACCCGAATCCGTCACTGACCAGGTACTCGCCGATGGGCCCCAGGTCCTCCGGACCCGGAATCGACCCGAGGGTGAGGCCGCCGCCGCCGGCGACCTTGCCGGCCAGCCGGGCGCGCTCGACGGCCGCGGCGACCATTCGGGTGGCCGCGATGGGCGACATCGCGTTGAGGGCCACGCCGGGCGGTGCCTGCTGCCCCAATTGCCAGGTGAGGGCGGCGACGGCCCGCTTGGCGCAGCTGTAGGCGCCGGCGTCGGCCGCTCGCCACCCCGAGCCGGAGGTGACACCGAGGATACGGCCGTACCCGGCCTCGGCCATGAGCGGAAGGGCGGCGTCGAGCACGTTCAGGTACCCGTCGAGGTGCACGGCGAGCACCGCCAGCCAGTCCTCCTCGGTTCCCTGTCCGAAGTAGGTTTGCCGGGTGATGCCGGCGACGTTGACGACGGCGTCGAGTCCGCCGTGCTCATCGACCAGCTGCTGGAACAGGTTGCGGAGCGACCCGCGGTCGGTCACCGACGTCGACGAGGCGCGGGCCGAGCCACCGGCCGCCACGATGCGGCCGGCCGTGGTCTCCTCTGGCTCGGGGAGCCGCTCGGAGCCGTCGAGGGTGACCAGGGGGTCGACGGTGACCACGAACCATCCGCCACGGCCGAGTTGCTCGGCGATCGCCGCTCCGATCCCGGCTCCCCCGCCGGTCACGACGGCGACCTGTTGACGGTGGCTCACGGGGCCGTCGATCGGACGCTGAGTTCCAGGCCCTCCAAGGTCCCGGCCTCGAGCCACTGCTCGAGCCGCTCCCGGTAGCCGAACCAATCGCCGAACCCACGGCCGTAGTTGCTGTTGCGGGGGTTCAACGCTTCGGGGTGTCCCTCGTTGTTGATGCGCGACGGCGTGCAGGCGGACATGACAGCACTGCTGTCGACGAAGGTGTCGACGACCGCCTTGGTCCATGCCTCCTCGGCCTCCGCACTCACGTCGAACACCTCCACGCCCCCCTGCTCGAGCTGCCCGATGGCACCGCCGATGAACTCGGCCCCGAGCACGGCCAGCTGCGTGTAGTTGACGGTGACCACCGCTTGCTGCCCGGGCGCCGGCATGACGAACATGTTGGGGAAGCCACGGCTCATCATCCCGAACAGGCTGGCGGCACCGTCGGCCCACTTCTCGGCCAGCGTCACGCCGCCGCGACCGACGATGTCGTGGCCGACGCGTCGGAAGAGCGGGGTGAGCTCGGCTTCGAAGCCGGTGCCGTAGATGATCAGGTCGACCTCGTACTGCCGACCGTCGACGACCGGGCCCCGCTCGTTGATGCGTTCGATCCCGGCAGGACAGTCGATCAGCGTGACCGTCGGGTTGCCGAACGCCAGCAGGTACTGGTCGTGGAAGCAGGGCCGCTTGCACAGGTACCGGTAGTACGGCTTCAGGATCTCGGCGGTGGCCGGGTCGGTCACCAGCTCGTCGATCCGGCGCCGGTGCGAGTCCATGATCCTGAAGTCGAACTCCTCGGCGCTGCGCATGTAGTCGGCCATGGTCATGTCCTCGCCCCGGGGGGGGTGCTGGACGGCGGCATAGTGGCGCGTCCACCCGTCATCCACCAGGTCGGCGTCGACAGGCCGGCCCATGATGATCGCCTGGAAATTGTCCATTCGGGCTCGTTGCCAGCTCGACTCGAGGCCGTCGGCGAAATCAGGATCGGTCGGACGGTTCCCCCGCTCGCCGATGGCCGACGGCGTGCGCTGGAACACGTAGAGGTGCTTGGCCGCCTCAGCGAGCGGGGGCACGCACTGGATGCCGCTGGCCCCGGTCCCGATCAGTGCGACGACCTTGTCCTCCAGACCGGTGAGGGGTTCGTCGGGTCCGCCACCGGTGTACCCGTAGTCCCACCGCGCCGTGTGGAACGAGCGGCCGGCGAACTCCTCCATGCCCGGGATGGTGGGCAGTTTCATGAGGTTGAGGATCCCCACGGCCAGCACGTACCACCGGCAGCTGACCTCGTCGCCTCGGTCGGTGCTGATCCGCCACCGGGCGTCGTCCTCGTCCCATTCGGCGCCGGTCACCCCGGTGTGGAACAGGGCGTCGGGCACGAGGTCGAACCGGCCGGCGACCGCCTCGAGGTGGCGCCGGATCTCATCGCCGAACGCATAGCGCTGACTGGGGATGTAGTCGAGCTCCTCCAGCATCGGCATGTAGATGTACGACTCGACATCGCACATCACCCCGGGATATTGGTTCCAGTACCAGGTGCCCCCGATGCCTCCGGCCTGGTCGATGATGCGGATCCGCCCGAGGCCGGCCTGGCGGAGCTGGGCGCCGGCCAGGACCCCGGCGATTCCCCCACCCACGATGACCACGTCGACCTCGTCGACGACCGGGTCACGGTCGAGAACCGGTGTGAACGGGTCATTCCGGTAGCCGGCGAACCGCTCGTCGGTCCGCAGATCGCGGATGGAGGCGCGGTTGGGGATCAGCCGCTTGTCCCGCTCGGCAAGGTACTTGGCCCGCACGACCTCTGGGTCGTAGCTCTCCGCCGTTGGGGGGATTCCGGTCATCCGGCAATACTAGGTCAGGTCTGGTCGCCTGCCTCGGGCTGCCGGGAGCTGTCGGACACGGTGACCCGGAGCTCCTGGAGGCGGACCGTGACCCAGTGGTCTGCCCACTCGGAGGCGAGAGCTGGGAGCTCGTGGGCACCATGGCGTCGTTCGCCGAAGGACGGTGGGTCCGGGGCCAGCGCTGGTCCACACCAACGCCGACCTCCTCACCACGGCCGGTGGGTACACCCTCCAGCCGCCGCTCCGTCCCGCCCGGCTGGCGTACGAGACAGGCCGGAGCAACCCTCGTTGCGGCTCAACGCGCGGCACGCCTCATGAACCAGAAGCGCGACGTCAACATCGGCACCTCCTCCACCACCTCGAAACCCAGTCCGATATAGAACCGGACGTTCTCCGGCTTGTCGGTCTCCAGCCAAGCCAGCCGTCGGTGCTCGTCGAAGTCGTCACACAGCAGCCTCATGGCTGCTCGGCCCAGGCCCAGGCCCTGGAATCCCGGTTCCACACCGACCGGGCCGACGTGCCAGTGGGTCTCGAGGAGGTCGTGCGCAGCCATGACCGATCCGCTGTACAGGAACCGATCGGCATCGGTCGAGTCGGGAGACGGTGCCTCCAGGGTTCTGACCTCGGGTGGCAGCAGCGAGTCGATGCAGTGACCCGGTGGGACCGCACCGGCCACACCGAGGACACAATTGCCGCGCCGGGCACCGGCCACCCGTGCCTCTCCGAGCATCTGGCCGAACGTGTCGTACAGCATCTGGAGGCGAACGAAGGGATCGCTGGAGACGGCGATGGAGTTCGGGCTGTCCCGCATCGCCCGAGCGGTGACCCCGGCTGCCTGGGAAATCTGAGTGGCATCCCCGAGCCACAGCACCTCATAGTCGTCCACCACCCGGTTCTACCAGATCGGATGGCCGTCCCCTCCGGGTCATCGGGCCGGCCGATCTCCCCGGCCCTTCCGCGTGACCCTCGGTGATCCGACGATGGAACGTGAATCCGACCTCCGGCGCCGGCCGGCCGGGATCGACCGCAAGACCGTGGCCGAATGGCCAACGCGTCTCGGTCCACCGGGGCACTCACCCCAGCCGATTCGTGGCGTGGCGCCTACCAGAGACCGCCGAGTCCGACGTCGACCGCCTTGGTCACCGGCAGTGACGCCACCGGCATCGGGAGATCGAGGCGGCTCCGTACCGCACGCATCTCCATGAGGCAGTCGAGCTCCGGCGGTAGGAAGCGGGTTCGCTGGGCGTAACTGTGCCGGTCGGTCCAACCCGCGGGATCACCGTGGTGATAGCGGAGCGGTGCGTAGATGTGCAGGTGGCTCTTGGCCCGCGTGAGCGCCACATAGAAGAGTCGGCGTTCCTCGTCCACACCTTCGTCGCTACCGGTCGCCATGTCGGAGGGAAATGCGCCGTCGGCGGCATGGATCAGGTGCACGACGTCCCACTCCCCTCCCTTGGCCGAGTGGACGGTGGAGAGCGTCAACCAGTCGTCATCCAACGACGGCTTCCCGGCGAGATCGCCCGTGGAACTGGGTGGGTCCAGGGTCAGATCGGCGAGGAAGGCGTCGATTCCGGCATAGTCGGAGGCCATCCCGGCGAGAGCATCGAAATCGGCCAGACGTGGTTCTGGATGGTCGTACACCCGCCGGATCATCGGCTCGAGGACGCCGCGGAGAAGCTCGACCCTGGTGCCCGTCGCCAGACGCTCGTCTCGGCATCGACCGAGTCCGGTGGCCAGGCGTTCGAGGTCGTCGGCCGAACGGTGGCTCCGGCTGCCGGTCGGGTCGGCACAGAACTTGTCCAGTGGATTGGGAACCGCGAATCCGGCGTCCCGCACTCCGAGACGCTGCATCATCTGCTCGGCTGACTTGGGACCCACACCGTCCGCCAGTTGGAGCATTCGCAGCCAGGCCAACTCGTCCCACGGATTCTCGACCAGCCGCAGTCCAGACAGTAGGTCGCGGATGTGCGGAGCCTCCAGAAACCGAAGTCCGCCATACTTGACGAACGGGACACCCCGTCGGCCGAGCTCGATTTCGACAAGGTCACTGTGATGGGAGGTCCGGAACAGGACCACTTGCCTCCTGAGGGCCATTCCCGATTCGTGGTGCTCGAGAATGCTCGCACACACCGCCTCCGCTTGACACTGTTGGTCCTCACAGGTGGCCAGGATGGGCCGCACTCCCCCACCCTGGTCGGTCCACAGACGCTTTCGATGCCCCTCGGTCGCTTCGGCCATCACCGCATTGGCCAACTCGAGAATGGGCCCGCTGGATCGGTAGTTCTGCTCCAGTGTGATCGTGGTGGACCCGGGGAAGTGCGACGGAAAGTCCAGGATGTTCCGGACCGAGGCCGCTCGGAACGAGTAGATCGCCTGAGCATCGTCACCCACCACGGTGAGCCTGGAGTCGGCCGACCGCAGGGCACGGAGGACTTGGGCTTGGACCAGGCTGGTGTCCTGATACTCGTCGACCAGGACATGGTCGAACATCGAGGCCATGACCGGGCCGACCTCGGGATCCACCACCGCGGCCCGCCAGTAGAGCAGAAGGTCGTCGAAGTCGAGGAGCTGCTGGGCCCGCTTCCGATCGGTGTACTCCGTGAAGATCACCTTCAGGCCGTCGACGTCCGCCGAACACCAAGGAAACACACGGGCCACCGTCTCTTCCACACCGACCTGCGAGCTCACCACCCTCGAGTACACGGCGGCCACGGTCGAGGTCTGCGGAAATCGTCGTTGCCGATCCGCGGCAACGGGCGCCCGGAGCAGTGCGAAGAGATCCCGGGCATCGCCCTGATCCATCACCGTGAAGCCCTCGGGCAGGCCGAGCGATGCCCGGTACCGACGCAGAATCCGGTGGGCCACCGAGTGGAATGTCCCGGCCTCGACGCGCTTGGCCAGCTTCGGCTCGACCAGATGGCCCGTCCGCCGGACGAGTTCGGAAGCGGCCCGACGGCTGAAGGTCACGAGCAGGATCCGCTCCGGGGGGACGCCCTCCTCGATCAGCCGGGCCAGCCGGCTGACCAGGGTCCGGGTCTTGCCGGTGCCGGCCCCGGCGATGATGCGCAGTGGGCCGTCCTGGTGATCGACGGCCCTCCGCTGCTCGGCGTTCAACCCGACAGCCCAGGCCGGGTCGGTCTCGGCAACAGTCGTCACCCCCTCAGACTATCCGACTGTACGAACACACGTTCGTACACGGTGCGTACCCTCCGATCGCCGGACGTGACCGGTACAGTGACGGGCCGTGGACAGTCCCGACGCCCCGACTCCTGAGATCAGCTTCCCGCAAGGCTTTCTCTGGGGTACGGCGACCGCGGCTCATCAGATCGAAGGCGGCAACGTCAACAACGACTGGTGGGACTGGGAGCACAACCCCGACTCAGGGTGTGTGGAGTCGAGTGGTGACGCCTGCGATTCGCTGCACCGCTGGGCCGAGGACGTCCAGCTGGTCGCCTCCATGGGTCTCGGGGCCTACCGGTTCTCCCTCGAGTGGAGCCGCATCGAGCCCGCCGAGGGCGAGTTCTCCATCGCCGCCCTCGACTACTACCGTCGTCTCTGTGCCGCCTGCCGCGAGCGCGGCATCACCCCCGTCGTGACATTCCACCACTTCACCACCCCGACCTGGCTTACCGACCGAGGGGGCTGGGAAGCCGACGACGCGGCCGACGTCTTCGCCCGGTTCGTCGCTCGGGCGACATCCCATCTCGGCGACCTCATCGGTTGGGCCTGCACCATCAACGAGCTCAACCTGATCGGCGTCATGGGCTACGCCCTGGGTTCGTCGCCACCAGGGGTGAAGGACGACTTCGCTCGACACCTCGCCGTCAACGAGACCATCGTGCGAGCGCATCGCCTCGCCGTCGAGGCGCTTCGAGCGGGCCCCGGTGACTTTCCCGTGGGCCTGACCCTGTCCATGGACGAGATGGTGGCCGACCCGGGCGGAGAGGAGGTGCTGGAAGCGGCCCAGGAGATCCTCGAGGACCGGTTCATGCGGGGAGCGGAGGGTGACGACTTCATCGGGGTCCAGTGCTACTCGCGGGTGCACTTCGGTCCCGAAGGCCAAGCTCCCAACGAACCGGGGGTGCCGATCACCCAGATGGGCTATGAGTACTGGCCGCAGGGAGTCGAGCACTGTGCCCGGCGGGCTGCCTCGGTGTCCGGGCTCCCGGTCCTGCTCACGGAGAGCGGGATCGCCACCGACGACGACACCGAGCGCGTCGCCTACATCACCCAGGTCCTGCGAGGCGTGCGGCGAGCCATCGATGACGGCGTGGACATCCGTGGCTACTTCGTCTGGAGCCTGCTCGACAACTTCGAGTGGTCCAACGGGTTCGCACCGAAGTTCGGGCTCCACAGTGTCGACCACCGGACATTTGCTCGGCATCCCAAGCCCAGCGCCTCGTGGTATGGCGCGGTGGCACGGGCGAACGGCGTGCCGGCGCCTACCGACTGAGCGGGCACCAGGGGGCCAGGGGCACGGCGGCACCGCCCGCCCCGAGCCGGTTCGACGACGATCCGGTCAAGACCACATCATCGGATCCGCGGCCCTGGCCTCCCGGTCGTGCACTGGTACCAGGCGTAGGAGATGGGGCCCGCTCGCAGCGTTATCATCTGACCACCACCAGGACTCACCCCGGCTTCTCGATTCGGGGTCCGGCACCAGCGCCGGGGAGGAGTGTTCATGAGCGATCCCTTGACGGCAACGCCTGAACACCACTTCACGTTCGGACTCTGGACGGTCGGCAATCCAGGTCGTGACCCCTTCGGTCACGAGGTCCGGCCTCCCCTGGATCCTGTCGACACCGTCCATCACCTGGCGGAGCTGGGGGCCTACGGCGTCAGCTTCCACGATGACGACCTGGTGCCCTACGGGTCCACCGCCTCCGAGCGATCGATCATCGTCGAGCGGTTCGCCCGGGCACTCGACGACACGGGACTGAAGGTCCCGATGGTCACCACCAACCTCTTCTCGCGCCCGATCTTCAA
The DNA here is from genome assembly GCA_963812525.1 of uncultured Acidimicrobiaceae bacterium. Taxonomy (GTDB): domain Bacteria; phylum Actinomycetota; class Acidimicrobiia; order Acidimicrobiales; family RAAP-2; genus Bog-756. The sequence continues at coordinate 29,525 of CAWEVL010000011.1, read as the reverse complement.
AGAGGGTGCCTTCACGGCCAACGATCCCGAGGTGCGCCGCTTCGCCGTCAGGAAGGCGTGCGAGGCCATCGACCTGGGTGCCGAATTCGGCGCGGAGATCTTCGTGATGTGGGGAGGTCGAGAGGGGGTCGAGGCCGATGCGGCCAAGGAGGTAGGGGCGGCCCTGGATCGCTACAAGGAAGCCGTCGATCTCTGCTGCGAGTACATCCGCGACCAAGGCCTGACCATGCGCATCGCCATGGAACCCAAGCCCAACGAACCCCGTGGCGACATCTTCCTTCCCACGGTCGGCCATGTCCTCGCCTTCATCGGCGCCCTGCAGTGGCCGGACATGGTGGGGGTCAACCCCGAGTTCGCCCACGAGACGATGAGCGGACTCTCCTTCTCCCATGCCGTGGCGCAGGCCCTCTGGCACGGGAAGCTCTTTCACATCGATCTCAACGCTCAGCGGATCGGGAAATTCGACCAGGACTTCCGGTTCGGATCCGAAGGTGTCCGAGACGCCTTCTACCTGGTGAAGGTGCTGGAGGACGCCCGGTGGGACGGCATGAAGCATTTCGACGCGCACCCCTACCGCACGGAGGACTCTGCCGGTGTCTGGGAGTTCGCCCGGGGCTGCATCCGCACCTATCTCATCCTGGCCGACAAGGTCCGCCGGTTTCATGAGGACGTGGAGATTCAAGACGCCCTACGGGTGGCCAAGGTCGCCGACCTCGACCGGGCGACCTCAGCGAGGGGCGGACTGGCTGACATCCGGAAAGGCTCCTACGACGAGGGTGCCCTGGCCGCCCAGGGGTACGGACATGAGCGCCTCGATCAGCTGGTGACGGAGCTGCTGCTCGGGGTCCGGTAGTGCCTCTGGTCGTCGGTGTCGACTCCTCGACGACGTCGTGCAAGGTCCAGGTGAGGGATGCTGACTCCGGCGTACTCGTGGCGTCCGGCCATGCCCCGCACCCCCCGACCACTCCACCCCGCAGTGAACAGGACCCCCGTGCATGGGAGGTGGCGTTCTCCCGAGCCGGCGCCATGGCTGGTGTGGAGGACCTCCGTCCGGCCGCCATCTCGTTTGCCGCACAGCAGCACGGTGCCGTCATCGTCGATGATGGTGGGGACATCGTCCGGCCCGCCAAGTTGTGGAACGACACCGAGTCGGCGCCGGACGCGCGCGAGCTGGTGGATGCGCTCCCGGGGGGCGCCGGTGCGTGGGCCAGGGCGTGTGGGAGCGTCCCGCTGGCCAGCTTCACCATCACCAAGCTTCGGTGGCTGCGGCGTCGCGAGCCCGAGTCGTTCCGACGGATGAGCTCGGTGCTCCTCCCCCACGACTGGCTCACCTTTCGCCTCACCCGGGAGATGACCACCGACCGGGGGGATGCCTCGGGAACCGGCTACTGGTCCCCGGCCGAGAACCGCTATCGATCCGACCTGCTGAGCCTGGTGGACGACCAGGTCGCGTGGGACACCATGCTCCCGACCGTGCTCGGTCCGCAGGCCCCGGCCGGGGAGTGGGCTGGCCACGGATCGATCGTAGGACCGGGAACGGGCGACAACATGGCGAGCGCCCTCGGGCTGGGTCTGCGTCCAGGAGACCTCTCCCTCAGCCTCGGTACCAGCGGGGTGGCTTGCACGGTCAGCGAGGAGCCACGCGCCGATCCTTCCGGGACCGTGGCGGGTTTTGCCGACGCCACCGGCCGATTCCTCCCCCTCGTCTGCACCCTCAACGCCACCCGGGTGACCGACTCAGTCGCCCGGCTCCTCGGGGTCACCCCCCAGGAGTTCGATGCGCTGGCGCTGTCGGCGCCCGCCGGCGCCGGCGGCCTGGTGCTGGTCCCTCATTTTGACGGCGAGCGGACTCCGAACCGGCCGCAGGCCACGGGCACGCTCAGCGGCATCAGCAACGATGTCTCGCCGGCCGCCCTGGCCAGGGCTGCGGTGGAGGGCGTGGTCTGCAACCTCCTGGACGGTGCCGACTCCCTGACCACAGGGCATCGAATGGCCGGTGAACGGGTGTTCCTCATCGGAGGCGGGGCTCGGAGCGCGGCGTATCAACAGATCGCCGCCGACCTCCTGGGTTCACCGGTGACGGTCCCCTCGGAACCGGAGCTGGTGGCTTCGGGGGCCGCCGTCCAGGCCGCCTCCCTGTTCCACGGGTGCGGCTTCGATGCGCTGGCTGAAGCGTGGAACCTCGGCGCGGGGGTTGAGGTCGAGCCCGACGGCTCGGTGGATCGTGCGGCCGTTCGTGCCGCATTCTCGGACGCGGCGGTCAGGGCTGCGGACGCGCATCCCCCGGCTCCCCGTCCCCCCCGGACGCCATCCTGACCTCGGCCCGTGCCGTGTCGGAGACGGGGCTCGCCCGGGACCTCGTCGTTTCACCGACCCACCGGTGCCCGGCGTTCGAGCAACCCCTCCCTGATTTCTCGTCGGCGGACATCCAGTTCGCAGGATCCGACGGCACCATCGGACCCGTACGGTACGTAGCGCCCGTTGCGGGAGACCTTCTGCAGCACAGCGCGGCAACCGCGCCGGACCTCAGGCATGCTCCCCCCTTCTGGCTGCAGACCACTCGTCACCGAATGAATTCGGGGTGTCGGGAAGAATTCGTGTGGCCGGGGCGACTAACAGAGTTGGCGGGCAGGTCCGCCGATTCCCAACCAGGGGCAAGGTGGTCCGTGAAGAAGCATCTCAGCAGGTTGATTCTGGTTGCCGTCATGCTGGTCGGTGTGGTCGTGACGGCCTCGCTCGGCACCGCGGTCGCAGATTCCCCACCGGACACGTCCCCGCCCACCGAGCCGGGGGCGATCACGGTGTCGGCGGTGACATCGACGGGTGCCTACCTGAGCTGGAGCGGTTCGAAGGACAACGTCGGCATCGAGGGGTACAGGATCTGGCGGGGGCTGAACGGCGGGCCCATGTCCATCATTTACACCAACGATGCCCTGGACTACTTCCAGGCATCCGACCTGCGCAGCAACGCCACCTACCAGTTCGGGGTGACGGCCATCGACTCGGCCAACAACCAGTCACCCATGCAGACCACCACGCTGACCACGGCGGTGAGCACCGACACCACCGTCCCGGCGCCGCCCTCGAACGCCAGCCTCTCGGTGAAGGCGTTCTCTTCGACCCGCCTCGACGTGCTGTGGGGCAACTCCCCGTCGACCAACGTGGCCTACTTCGAGGTGTTCCGCAACCTGACCCAGATCGCCACCGTCGATCTCCCCAATGCTCCCCGCTACTCGGACAACGGCCTCAGCCCAGCGACCAAGTATTCCTACACCGTCGTGGCGGTGAGCTCGGCCGGTCTGGCCTCAGCGCCCACGGCGGCCAAGACCGGCACGACCACGGCGGTAGGGGTCGTGAACATCGCCCGGGGTCCGGTCCTGTCCAATGTCACGGCCAGCGCCGGCATCGTGTCCTGGTGGACCAACATCCCCACCTCGGGGACCCTGTCCATCGCCGGCCAGACGTTGACCGACGTCTCCGGAGTGGTCCGGCACCACGAAGTCTCCGTATCGGGGCTCACGCCGGCCACCGCCAACCCCTACTCGGTCACCAGCGTCGATCGCGACACCAGCCAGTCGGCCTCGGCCTCCGGCACCATGACCACGGCCGCCCTGCCCGGCCAGACCTTCAGCTTCACCGCCATGGGCGACTACGGGGGCGGCGGTCCCGGCGAGGTGGAGAATGCCGCCAACATCGGCACGGCGGGCACCCAGTTCATCCAGACCCTGGGGGACAACATCTACCCCTCGGCCGGCCTGCCCGATCCCGACTTCAGCACCACGTACTCCGACTTCGACTCCCACTGGTACAAGGAGCTGGGCCCCGACGTGAAGAATCAGGCGTTCTTCCCGGCCAACGGCAACAAGGACTACTACTCCAACGGCCAGTTCTGGGTGAACTTCCCGATGCCCGGCACCAACCACGAGTGGTACAGCTACGACTGGGGGGACGCCCACATCCTGGTGCTGGACAGCGAGGAGCCCATGGGGGTGGGCAGCGATCAGTACGCCTTCGCCCAGAACGACCTGGCCACTCACCAGAGCGAAAAGTGGCGCATCGTGGCCATCCAACGGCCCCCCTACAGTTCGACGACCAACAATTCGAGCTCGAAGCTTGCCCAGGTCTTCATCCCCATGTTCCAGGCCTACCGGGTCAACCTGGTGCTATCGGGCAACAGCCACAACTACGAGCGCTCCTATCCCCTGACCAACGGAGTCCAGGACACCGCGAAGGGGATCACCTATATCGTCTCCGGCGGCGGCGGATCGGGATTCGACAAGTTCACGGCGGCCTATCCCGAGCCGGCCTGGAGTGCCTTCCGCGAATCCGACTACTTCGAGTTCGCCAAGATCACGGTCTCGCCGACGACGATCCAGGAAAACGCCATACGAGCCGACACCGACGCGGTCTTCGACACCACCACCATCGGCCCCCTCCCAGCTGACACCTCCGCCCCGAGCCCGCCTACCGGCTTGATGGTGTCGGGAGCGGCCGTCGGATCGATCCCGCTCAGCTGGACGCCCAACCCGATGGCTGATGGCGTGAGCGGCTACGACATCTACCGGAACGGTACCAAGATCGGCTCCACGTCAGGAACCGTCACCAGCTTCGTCGATTCCACCGCCAGCGCGGGTGCGACGTACCAGTACACCATCGACGCCCGTGACGGCGCCGGCAATGTCTCGCCGCAGAGCGCGGTGGCCTCGGTGACCACGCCGACCGCCACTCAGGCCACGATGGTCCAGACGGCTGGGTCCAGCACCACCACGGTCACGCTGCCGGCACCGAGCACCCAGGGAGACCTGCTGGTCCTCTCGGCCAGCGTTTTCACGGGAGCCAGCAAGGAGATCACCTCGGTCACCGACGCGGGGGGGAACACCTGGCGACGGGTCGGTGCCTACACCGTGTCCGGTCAGAACGCCGACGGCGAGATGTGGTACGTCGCCAACGCCGCTCCGGTCTCGAGCGTGACGGTGGCGACCGGCGCCACCACGGTGGCCCTCCGACTCCAGGAGTTCAGTGGTGTGGTCACCACCAACCCGTTGGACGCCTCGTCCGGGGCGGCGGCCACCGGCACCAGCGCGTCCTCAGGGTCGGCCACACCGACAGCCGCGGCTGACCTGGCCGTCGGGTTCATCGCCGGCCACTCGAACAACCAGTCCATCGCCGTATCGTCGCCCGGCTATCTGCTCCAGCCCTTGGAGACCGCCACCAGCCCCAGCAAGGCTTCGGTCCAGACCGGCTACCAGCTGCTGTCGTCGACCGCGGCCCGGTCCTTTGCCGGGAGCTTCCCCGCCGCCATGTACTGGTCCGACGGGTTGGCCCTGTTCAAGACCGTCGCTCCTCCGCCGCCCACCGACTTCGGTATCAACCTCACGCCGAACTCCTCGTCGGTGACGGCGGGCTCGTCAGCGACCGCTTCGGTATCCACCACCGTGGCCAGCGGATCGGCCGAGTCGGTGGCGCTGAGCGCGACGGGCGCGCCGGCGGGGGCATTGGTGTCCTTCAGCCCGCAGTCGGTCACATCCGGCGGGGCACCCTCCACCATGACGGCGACGTCGTCTGCGACGACACCGGCTGGCTCCTATCCCATCACCGTGACGGGGACCGCATCATCCGGTGCCCACTCGGCGGTGTTCACGCTGATCGTGAAGTCCGTGCCCATCGGCACGCCACGTCTGGTCCAAACGGCCGGGGCCACCGAAACGGCAGCAGCTTCCTCGCTCACCGGCTCGTTCCCGGCTCCCACCACTGGTGGGGACCTGCTCGTGCTATCGGCCAGCGTGCTGACGGGGGCCACCAACCAGATCACTTCGGTGACCGACTCCGCAGGCAACACCTGGTTGCCGCTCACCAACTACTACTCACCGGGCCATAACTCGGATGGGGTCATGTGGTACACGACCGGACCGGGCTCGGCTTCGACGGTCACGGTTCATACCAAGAGTGCGGCCTCGATCGCCTTCTCGGCCCAGGAGTTCTCCGGAGTGGCCGCAGGTCCTCCAGACGCTTCTACGGGGGCGCCGGACGCGGTCGCCGTCACGGCAACCACGTCGGCAAGCTCGGGAGCTGCCTCATCGACCCAGGCTGGTGACCTGGCCATCGGATTCATTGCCGGTCATGCCAGCAAACAGGCCGTCACCGTGACGACCCCGGGCTTCACGACACAGGCCCAACAGACGAGCATCGGGGCCACCTCCAGTACGGATGTCTCAGTGGCCACGGGATACCAGGTGCTCACCGCGCCCACGGCTACGTCGTTCGATGGGTCGTTCACCACGGCAATGTTCTGGGCAGCAGGGGTCGCCCTCTTCAAGGCCGCTGGTTGAGTCGTACTCGCACAAAAACGGCGACGCGCTGGTGTGGCAATGCGACCATGTCGGTGCCAAGGACCTGGGCGATGCCGGATCTCCGAGGACCTCCGGGCGCCGCGCCGGACGACCAACCCGCACCGGGGGCCGAGCAGGCGACGTAGGGAGTGGCCAGGCATTCACCTCGGGGCGTTGGGGTTCGTTCGTCAGGTCCGAGAGACTCCACCGAGGCGGTGGACCGGAGGTGGCATTGGCGGGAGTCCGGCACGCACCGCCACCCCTGCTGATCGCACCCGGGACCAGCAGGGGTGGGCTCCGATGGCGTCCAGATGCGAGTGGCAACACAACGGTGGCCACCGGCAAGGTCGTCGCCACCTGTCCCCGACCTCGGCCGTGGCTAGGCACGGTCCGATCAGGTAGTTTGTCGTCTAGAGGTCGATATGGGCAGTTTGCTCATCAGGACGATCGGACTAGCCATGGCGGAACGATCCGGTGATCGGTCACCGTTGACAGGGAGCCAGAGCGGTCACCAGCACTTCTGGGGAGACGTCAGGGGATTCGGTTCGCGGGACCGGCCTGCTACCCCTTTGGGTTCGGGAAGATGGCAGGCATGACGACCCTGAGACCATGGTGATCGGAACTCCACCGGGCGCGGCCGATGACTGAGGCGCTGGCCACCGGGGAGCGTCGGATCCTGACCGTTGTCGTACTCGACATCGTGGGCTCCACCGTGCTCAGCAGTTCGCTCGACCCGGAGGACTTTGGTGACATCCTCCAACGCATGGGGGCCTTGTGGACCGCCGCCATCGGTCGATATGACGGCCGGATCATGAAGTGGACGGGCGACGGGTTCATCGCCGTCTTCGGCTATCCGCGGGCCCATGACAACGACGGCGTTCGAGCGGTGCACGCCGGACTGGAGATCCTGGCGGCGCACGCTCGGGAACGATCCTCCGGCTCCCTGACACCCGACGTGCGCATCGGGGTGCACACCGGGTTGACCCTCGTCACCCCGGGCGGCGAGAGCTTCGACGTCGTCGGCGACACACCGGCCATCGCCACGAGGATCGAAGCCCTGGCCAAGCCCAACACGCTCTTGGTCAGCGGCGCCACGGCGAGTCGGGTCGAGCATGAGTTCGAGCTCGACCCGCTCGGTGGGCATGTGCTGAAGGGCATTCCCGGCGTGATCGACGTCTTCGGCGTGCTGCGGCCGTCCGACGATCTGGAGAGCCCAGAGCCCAACCGGCTCGTCGGTCGCGACGAGGAACTCCGGCGCCTGGTCTCGTCGTGGTCCCGGGCCCTCGATGGTCAGTGCCGGGCGGCCGTCGTCCGGGCGCCCCCGGGATTCGGGAAGACCCGACTCATCGAGGAACTGAGCGCGCAGGTGCGACCGGCGGGATCGGTGTTGGTCTTCCGGTGCTCAGAGCTGATGCAGACCACCGCGCTCTTCCCAATCCTCCGTGGTCTCCGGGCGATGGTGGGCCGGACACCGGACGCCGACCCCGAGGCCGTTCTGGATCGGATTCACGCCGAATTCGGCCGGGTGGATGTACCGGCCGCTCCCGATCTCATGGCCACGCTCCTCGGTCTGGATCCGCGCCACGAGGCCGATCTCCCCGTCGAGCCGGCCCGCCGACGGGCCCGCCAGCTCGAGGTCCTGGTGGCGTGGCTCGTCCGCCAGGCGGAGGACCATCCGTGCTGTGTCGTACTGGAGGATCTCCACTGGGCCGATCCGACCACGGTCGAGCTGGTCAGGCTCTTCCTGGCCAGTGCGACGGCCTCGCCCGTCCTCCTCGTCATGAGTACGAGGAACGAGGCTTCCGACGTCATCGTCGAACTCGGGGAAGAGTTCGAGCGTGCTGACGAGGTCGACGTGATCGACCTTCAGCCGCTGTCGGACACTTCGGCCAGCGAGCTGATCGACGAGGTCGCCGGGGGCGCTGTCCCTGACGAGCTCCGGGCCCAGCTCCTCGACCGCAGCGACGCCGTGCCCCTCTACCTCCAGGAGCTGACCCGTGCCGTGGCCAGCTCCGAGCTGCTGGTCTGGGGCGAGGCCGGCCTCGAGCTGCGGGGCCCGCTGTTGGAGGCGGACGTACCCCTGTCGCTCGCCGACAGCCTGATGTCGCGCCTCGACGCCCTCGGCCCATCTCGCTCGCTCGCCCTGGTGGCGGCGACCATCGGCCGGACCTTCAGCCGGGACCTTCTCGTCAAAGTGGCGCCGGACCGGGGGACCCTCGACGACGAATTGACGGTCATGGTGCGGGCCGGCCTGTTCACACGGCACAGTTCGCCGACCGGGCAGCACGACTACGCCTTCTCCCACGCCTTGATCCGGGACACCGCCTACGCCTCACTCACAAGAAAGCCCCGGCTCGAGCTGCACCGCAGGGTGGCCGCCGCCCTGGTCGAGCAAGGGGGCGCCGCGGAGCCAGCGCTGCTCGCCTACCACTACACCAAGGCCGGCCAGCTGCCCTCGGCCATCGAATGGTGGACAGCGGCCGGCCGGGCCAACTTCGCCGCCGCCCACTACGACGAGTCCATCGCCAGCTTCCAGCGCGGACTGACCCTGGTCAACGGCCTCGCCGACGCCGACGCCTGGCGGTTGGAATTCCACCTGCAGCTCGGCATCGGCCAGACACTCGCCACCCGGTTCGGCTACCAGTCTGCCGATGCCGAGGCGGCCTACCAGCGGGCGAACGAGCTCGCCGCCGGTCTCGAGGCGGTCGAGGCGGTTCCCGCCCTGCTCGGACTGTGGCAGTACTACGAGGTCCGCAGTGACCCGAAGCGCCGCCGCGCCCTGGCCGCCCACAGTTACGAATTGGCCGGCCTGACCGACGATCCGGCTATCCGCCTCGAGGGGATCTCCGCCCTCAGCACCACGCTCGCCTTCGAGGGCGAGTTTGCCGAGGCCTGTGCCCTGATCGACCGGGGCCTCCACATCTTCGACGAGCACGGTGACGAGCCGATGGAGTTCCACATGCCCCAGCATCCCGTCGCCGGCTTCTGCGGGGTCAGCGGGCCGTTGCTGTGGATGAGCGGTGAGTTCGGTACCGCCGAACAGCGCTACGAGCGGCTGCAGGACTTCGCCAGGCACCCTTCCGGTCGACTCGGTCCGTTCACGGCGGGCTACGCCCACGTATTCTCGGCGTGGTTCTCCAGCCTGCTGGGGGACTTCTCGGCCATGGCGGCCCACGCCACCTCGGCCATGGACATCGGAGCCGAACACGGATTCCTCGTCTGGCTGGGAGCCGGCTACATCAACCTCGGCATCGCCACCGCGCTCCTCGGCGACACCGCAACTGGGATCGCCATGACCAGCGACGGCATCGATGCCTGGCGAGCGGCTGGATCTGGACTCATGGGCAGCTACTACAAATTCTGGCTCGGGCTGGCCCACGAGTTAGCGGGCGACCCGGCGGCGGCCCTGCGGGCCGTCCACGAAGGGATCGAGCACAGTGAGTCGCACCAGGAACGGGTCCAGAGTGCACAGCTCCACCGGTCACGGGGCCGGCTGCTGGAACGGATGGGCCGGCCGGCCGAGGCGTCAGTAGCACGCCGGCTGGCGGTGCGGATCGCCGCGGAACAGGGTGCCCGGTTCTGCGAGCTGCTGGCGCTGCACGATCTCGAGCGGGTTGGAGACGCCGTCGACGCCGAACGTCGCCGTCTGGAGAGGCTGATCGGCGACCTGAGCGCCGACGCTCTCGGGGCGCGGACGGTGGCCTCGGCCATCGATGGTCAGGGGATCTCGCCGGGCGTGGCCGGCGAGTAGAGCGAGGAGTCGACCGGTGCCCTACTACGTGGAACGCGGCGGTGAAGTCGCCCTCTGCCCACCGGGAGTGGCCATGGGCACCCGGGCCTACTGCTTCATGCTGGAAGCCGATCGGACCAAGCTCGCCGAGATGTTCGACCGTTATCTCAACGCGCCGAGCCTGGGTGCGGTCCACTACGAACCGGTCGGTTCCTTGGTGATCCTGATGTTCGCCAACATCGGCCACCTCGAGCGCGACGCTGCCGCCGGACGTACGAATGGGCTACATGGTGGAACGCGAGGTCGCCCTGTGGACCCTCGGCTACGACACGGTGCGCCAACAGTTCTCCATGTTCAACCCCTACATGATCGTCAACCACCCCTGGGCGATGGCCATGGGGCGCGAGGTCTACGGGTTCCCCAAGCAGCTCGGGGTGGTCACGCTGCCCGACGACGGCAAGCCGGACAAGTACGCCCTGGACCTGCCCGGGGTGAAGGAGTGGGGTCCAGACCAGGAGTTCGCGTGCCACCGTTTCCTCACCATCGTCGAGAGCGGTGTCGACACGGCAACCGCCCCACGGGACTTCTCGTCACAGCGCGAGCTGGTGGCAGCCACGGCCGACGTCGTGCTGACCCATCGGGCGGGGATGAGCCCGGACACGGCGGGGCAGTCGTCAGGGTCCCGAGCCGAGCGGGACGCCAAGTTGCTCGAGGTGCTGTCGTTCGAAACCATGCCGATCGTTCTCCTGAAGCAGATCCGCGATGCCCGGACACCGATGCACGCCTGCTTCCAGGCCGTGCAGCTGGCCGACTTCCAGGTGCTCGGGTTTCGCGGCGCCGGGCAGCTCCCCGGCAGCCATTCGGTGCAGATCCAGGAACTGGCCAACGAGCCGCTACGTCGAGAGCTGGGATTCGCGGCTGGGTCCGTGCCGGCGGTCACCGCCTTCTGGGTCGACTTCGATTTCATGGTCACCGTGTCCCAGGAGCTCTGGCGGGCCAGCACCGAGGCGCCGTCCGTCACGGTGGGCCGGGTTTCCAATTGACGCCGGTGGACCCCCCTTCCGGTTCCGCGGGCCGGGCCATCCGCGTCGCCGTCCTGGGCGGTGGGGTGGGAGCCATCACCGCGGCGTTCGAACTGACGCGGCCGGAACTGGCCGGTCGCTACGAGGTGACCGTCTACCAGCTCGGCTGGCGGCTCGGCGGCAAGGGCGCCTCGGGCAGGGGCGTGCACGACCGCATCGAGGAGCATGGTCTGCACATCTGGTTCGGATTCTACGACAACGCCTTCCGGGCGATGCGAGAGTGCTACGAGGAGCTCGACCGAGGGCCTGGGATTCCCATCCGGACCCTGGAGGACGCCTTTCACCCGGCGTCGCGGTTCGGAGTCGCCGAAGACCGCCTCGACCGGTGGCTGGACTGGGTCTTGACCTTTCCGGACAACGACGAGGTGCCGGGCATGCATCCGTCGCCACGAGACCCTCGGACCGTCGGGGGGTACCTCGTGCGGATGCTGGCGATGTGCGAGACGGTGGTCCGGTCACTCTGGGACACCACCACCCCGCTGGCCGTCGTCGCCTCGGCGCCGGCGACACGGACCGAGTCCGGCCCCATTCGCGCCGTAGCTCGGCGACCGGGGGTCACATTCGACGGCGTGATCGCCGTCGCCAACCAGGAGGTCGCGGCGTTGGCCGAGGCGGCCGCCTCGCTGGAGATCATGCTGCTCGTCGGGGCCACCGAGCTCGCCACTTCCCTCGAGTCGGTCGCCGACTGGGAAGGGGGTAGGCGCACGGCCCTCGTGGCCCTCCTCGACCAGTTCATGGGCGGCTTCGAGGACCGGATCACCGCCACGATCGGCGACACCCCGGCCAGTGAGCGCGTTCTCGAGGTGGTGGACGCCTTCGTCACGATCGCGCTGGGCCTCATGCGGGACGGCGTGGTCACCGATGAGCGGGGCTTCGGTGCGCTCGACGCCTTCGACCTTCGCGACTGGATGCTCCTGCACGGTGCCCGGACCTCCACCGTCGAGGGAGGGTTCCTGCGAGCCATCTACGACCTCGTGTTCGCCTACCGGGATGGCCGGAAGGACCGCCCGTCGCTGTCGGCCGGCGTCGGCTTCCGCGGCATCATGCGGATGCTGTTCGAGTACCGGGGAGCGTTCGCCTATCGGATGCAGGCGGGGATGGGTGATGTCGTCTTCGCCCCCTACTACGAGGTTCTGAAGCGGCGGGGCGTGCGATTCGAGTTCTTCTCCGAGGTGGCGTCGCTCATACCGTCCGAGGACGGCTCCCGTATCGAGGAGGTCGTCGTCGAACGCCAGGCCCACGTGAAAGACGGCAAACCCTACGAGCCGCTCATCTCGGTCCACGGCCTGCCCTGCTGGCCTGCTGAGCCGGACTGGCGCCAACTGGTCGACGAGGGTCTCGGTCGCCACCGGGACTTCGAGAGCCCCTGGCCGGCGCCGGTACGGGTGGGCGAACAGATCCGGCTTCGAGCCGGCAGCGACTTCGACCAGATCGTCTTCGGCCTGTCGGTGGGGTCGACCCCGACAGTCTGCCGCGAGCTGATCGCCAGGCGACCGGCGTGGCGCGACATGGCAGACAACTTGGCCACCGTGCCCACGCAGGCACTGCAGATCTGGCTCTCGGAGTCAAGCGGCGACCTCGGCGCCGACCCGACGTCGCCGGTGGTCGCCGGGTACGTCGAACCCTTCGACACCTGGGCCGACATGTCGCACCTGCTGACCGCCGAGGACTGGCCCGAAGCGGCACCCCCTTCGAGCATCCACTACTTCTGCAGCCCGCTGCCGGACCTGCCGGGCTCGGCGGATCCTGACTATCAGCAGCGGGCAGACGCAATCGTCCTGGCCAACGCCACCTGGTACCTCAGCCACGCCGTCGGCCATTTCCTGCCTGGTGCGGTCGACATCTTCCCGCTCGAATTCCGCTGGCCGCTCCTCGTCGGTGTCGCCGGCGAAGCCGGGCGTCAGGCGGTCGTCTCCCAGCACCTGCGAGCGAACATTGCACCGTCCGAGCGCTATGTGCTGTCGCTGCCCGGCACCGAGCGATTCCGACTGGCCCCTGGCGACAGCGGCTACGACAACCTGGTGCTGGCCGGCGACTGGACGAGGTGCGGGCTCAACGCTGGCTGCGTCGAGGCGGCGACCGTGTCGGGGCTCATCGCCGCCTCCGAGATCGTCGGAGACCAGTCGGGCCGGGTCATCGGGCTCGAAGGTCCGTGAACCATGGAGGACCCACCAATGCCACAGAACGAGCGTGACAACTCAGCAAGCGCCGTCGTTCCCGGTACGCCCGGCGACGGAGCGGACCACGGCGCCTCCGGAGCGGAAGCCGGTGGACCGATCGGTCGGGCGGCCGAAGGCGGGTCGAGGACACCACGGACGGCGCCGCGCTACGCCCCGCCGACCGTGGCCCATCTCGGGACGGCGGCAGCCCTCACCACCGTGACCTTGTCCGGTCGGAAGCTGGGCGAGCTCCAACGAGCCGTCCGCAGAGCCGCCGTGGGTGCCATCCGGACCGCCGTCCCGAGAAACCCGACGCCGGTCGAGGGGCCCGTCCCGGGGGCCCGAGGTCCGGGCCCCATCGCCTCCTCCCAGGGGCAGCCGGGATCGGGCGCGGTGGGCGGTTCCTCGCCATTCGAGTCTCCCCGGGCCGGAGCGATCGCCGACCTCGTCTGGAACGTGGTGACGGTGGTCACCTATTCGGTAGCTCGAATGGTCGAAGTGGTCGCCGGGCCCATCGAGCGGCTCATCGACCCGGATCCGACGGTCTACGACGACCAATGGCTTCTGCTCGGACCCGTTCCGGCTGGCGGTCGGACGACCGGATCGTTCTCACTCCTCAACAGCGCTCCGCACGATGCCGAGGTGGGAGTCCTCCTCTCGAACCCGCCGGCCAACACCTCGGGGGTCATCCCGGTCGACCGCGTGGTGTTCCGTCCTCAACCGGCGACCGTCCCCGGCGATGGCGCGGTGGAGGTCGCGGTCTCGGCGCAGATCCCGAGTTCGACGCCCCCGGGACGCTACCTGGGTGTGGTGAGGTCGAACGAGGTACCCAACCTCACGCTCGTGCTCGAGATCGTCGTCGTCTGAAGGCCGGCACGGCCGGACCCGGTCGTGCTCGCGAGCGACATCCGGCTTGGCCGAGTCCCTCGACGCAATATCGAGCGGTGTCCTGTCTACTGGGACGGACGGAGTTCCCGAGTTCCCGGAAGTTCCCCGTCTGGACCCGTAAAGCATGCCTAGCAGCGCATCCTGACCTGCTCTTCTGGAGCAGACGACGGGATTTGAACCGCGACCCTCACCTTGGCAAGGTGAATAATGCGCCCAATTGAATTCGCTGCGGAGCTGGCGTTTCTTCGGCGTTGGTTCGAGGGCTTTCCACCTCTCAACCAGGCGACACTTCGACGGCTTTTTGATGCCCGTCGACTACCGAGCCTACCCTCAGCCCGTCAAATCGAACCCGGTCTCAGCCTTGATGCCCGATGACTGGCCCACGGCCAGGGTGTCGTGCGTGCCCGTGAGTCCGGCCTGCGAGCCCGACGGAATCGCACCATCACAGCTGAAGGTACCCGTCGAAGTGGCGACAGTGGTGCAGAGAAGCCGCTTCCTTCCCGCGGGATGAATCGGTATCGACCGTATAGCTCACATCGACATTCTCGGACGCAGCGAAACCGGCTCCGGAAGCAACGACCGCCTGCCCTGCATCTCCCGACGTCGGCGAGAGAGACACATAAGGAGGCGGAACGGCCTTGACGATCGTGCTGTCCGCGGCGGTGTACCACAGGTTTCCGTCGGATCCCGTGGCGATGTCGTTGGGGAGATCGACCGGGTTGTCGACATACAGGCTGAAGCCTCCCGTGGGGGAGATTCGCCCGAGGCCAATCTGCCCTTTGACCAGGTTGACGAACCACACAGCACCATCGGGCCCGGCGGTGATGGTCGTAGGGCTGACTCCGCTATCGGGATAAATCGTGATGGCCCCGGTCGTCGTGATCCGACCGATCGAACCTTGGTTGGTAAACCAAAGCGCCCCGTCGGGGCCGGCTACTATCTCGCCAGGGTCCTCGACGTTCGGCGAACTGAAACTGGCGATGACACCCGTGGTTGTGATCCGACCGATCGAGTTGTTTCCGGAATTGGTGAACCACAGGGCACCGTCGGGTCCGGCGGAGATCCCGTCTGGTTCGTCGACACTAGGTGCGACGTAGTTCGTAACCTGGCCCGCCGTATTGATCCGTCCGATCGAGTTGTTTCCCGAAATTGGTGAACCACAGGGCACCGTCGGGACCGGTCGTGATGTACTGAGGTAAGTCGATGCTGGGATCGGTGTAGTTGGCGACCACGCCGGTGGTCGTGATCCGGCCTATCGAGTCGACGCTATCGAGTGGGGAATTGGTGAACCACAGGGCACCGTCGGGACCGGTCGTGATCGCCTGTGGCTGCCGGATGCTGGGATCGCTGTAACTGGTCGCGGAGCCGGAGGTGTTGATCCGTCCGATCGAGTTATTTCCGGCATTGGTGAACCACAGGGCGCCGTCCGGGCCAGCCGTGATCCCGTTGGGTTCGTCAATAGGTCCGGAGTAGAGCGTGACGGCGCCTGACACCGTGATCTTCCCAATGGAACTGACCTCGTTGGTGGTCTCGTTCGCAAACCACAGCGAGCCGTCCGGGCCGGCCGTGATCGATTGGGGTGGAGTGAGGACGCCACCTCCGTCCTCGGGATAGCTCGTCATGACCCCCCCGGTTGTGATCCGCCCGAACGTATCGCTGCCATAGTTGGTAAACCACAGGGCATCGTCGGAGCCCTCAGCAATGCCCCCGGGCTCGTCGATACCACCCCCGCTGAAGTCCGACACAGCCCCAGTCGATGGTTCGATTCTGCCAATCGTATTGTCGCCGCTGTTGGTGAACCACAGGGCTCCGTCCGGACCGGAGGTAATACCTTGGGGATCATCGATGCCAGAACCGCTGAAAAAGGTGACTGCCCCTTCGATCGTGATGCGCCCGATCGAGTCGCTGCCGTCATTGACGAACCATAGGGCCCCGTCGGAACCAGATGTGATGTCGCTCGGGCGGTCGATGTGCCTGGACCCGTACTTCGTGATGACGCCCGAGGTCGTGATCCGCCCGATCGAGTTGTTTCCAGTGTTCGTGAACCACATGGCACCGTCGGGGCCGGACGTGATGCTCCCGGGCTCGTTGACCGTGGACTTGGTGTTGGTGTACGCCGAGATGACGCCCGAGGTCGTGATCCGCCCGATCGAGTTGTTTCCAGTGTTCGTGAACCACAAGGCGCCATCTGGTCCTGCGGTAATCCCTTCGGGGCCACTGACACCTGCGTCCGTGTACATGGTGATCACGCCCAAGGTCGTGATCCGCCCGATCGAGTTGTTTCCAGAATTGGTGAACCACATCGCCCCGTCTGGGCCTGCAGTGACCCCCGCTGGGGCGCTGATACTGGTGTACCTCGTCGCTTCGAGCGGTAGGGGACCCTTCGCTCCCACCGGGACGGCCACTGCCGTTGAGATCAGAACAGCCAACCCCAAGAGCACGACCCCCCGCCCCCACTTTCGCCGAACAGAAACGTGGACGTGCCTCATTCCGTCCTCCCCAATGAGATACCTTCACCGTTAGGACACAGGTGCCGCCGGGTCGCGGATCGCGGCCCCCTGCTCGGTCAGTCTTGCACCGATCGACGCCGTGGTTCTTGAGGGGTCCTCACCGGGGAGTTCGCACGCTGACCAGGCACAACCGGTCAGGCGTCCTGGACCGGTTGGTCTCAGCTGGTCGATCTGTTCTCGATTGCCGGCCTTCGACAGCGCGAGTTGAAAGACGACTCCGCGGGGTCCTGCTGGAGTTCATTGTCTCGAACCGTGCACGTACTGCAGATGGCACCACTCAGGCGCGAATGGGGTGCCTCCCGAGATCAGAGACCTCCCGACGTGCTGAATTCATCTCGTCGCACCGCCGTAACCGGCTTCTGATTCGGTCTCGTGTGCTGGCCCCGGCCGCGTCGGAAGCATTCAGGCCCCCACGACGAGGGACCGCGCCTCTGCGGAGCCGACCACAAGATCGTGAAGATCGCCGCCCACCTCGAGTCGGCTCGACTGTTCCATCCCGCCGATCCGCATCGGCTCAAAGCCCGCCGTTCGGATCAAGTGCTCGACTCGGTCGCTCCCACGCTCGTCCTCGGACACGTAGAACAGAACCGCGGGCTCGGGCAACCGGTGGCTGGAGGACTCAAAGAGATCGGCCGACATGGTGCCGAACGCAATGGCAAAGCGTATTCCGTTCGGCAACCAACCCGCAACAACTTGGCCCGATGACTGTCCTTCCGGCAAGAGTCGCACGACCGTGCCTTGTGCGTCTAGTCCGACCGGATTGCTCGGAACAACGAGAGACGTGCCTCCCAGCGCGTCGGCGATCTCGTCGATGACGTCCTTCAACACGGAAAACCGCAGGGCAAGGACGACGGCATCGGCTCCCTGCAAAGCGCTCCGGTTGTCGGGCGCGACGACGGCCGCTCCGCCGATGGCCGCGGCCAGCTTTCGCGCCGACTCCTTGTCGGCGCTCGAGAGCTGGAGGGCCTCGCCACCGGCAGCAAGCTGACGTGCGATGGCCGATCCGATGCCTCCGGTGCCGATGATCGCCGTGGTCATGATGGAGACCTCCGCCCCGTCAGAAGCCTCACTCCGACTTGCTCGAAGGCCATTGATCGGGGAACCAATCTCCCCCCGGGTCCGTGGTTTGTCCCACCTCGATCAGATGACCGTCGGGATCGCGGATATAGCAACGGATTTCGTACTGGTGCTGCTTCGGTGGCGTCAGGAATTCCGCACCGCGAGCGCTCCATTCGGTGTACACCGCGGGCATGTCCGTCACCCGTATGTTGAGGAAACTGCTGACCCGGTCGAGATGGGCGGGCGGCTCAAGGGTGACCTCCGGCTTGTCGTCGGTCGGCCCCCCGCCGACGTTGATGATGATCCAACTGTTCGACAGTTGGACGTATGTGAGCCCTCCGGGTCCGGAGAACGCATCCCGGCCCCCGAGCACATCGGTGTAGAAGCGGCGAGAGCGCTCGACATCGTCCGACACGATGAAGTGGGCCAGCACGATTCCCTCTGGGGGCGTTGGGAGCTCGTCGGCGGGCATTCTCGATGGCCAGTGATCGGGCACCCAGTCCCCCTGCGGGTCGGTGGTCTGCCCCACTTCGATCAGGTGACCATCGGGATCGCGGATGTAGCAACGGATCTCGTACTGGTGCTGCTTCGGGGGCGTTAGGAACTGAGCACCCCGCGCGCTCCATTCGGAGTACACCGTCTCGATATCCTTGACCCGGATGTTGACGAAGCTGCTCACCCGATTTGGGTCGTTGGGCGTCTCCAGGGTGACCTCCGGCTTGTCGTCGGTCGGGCCTCCGCCGGCATTGATGACGATCCAACTATTGGACAGTGCGACGTTGGTCGGTCCTCCCGGGCTGGAGAAGGCGACCCGGCCCCCAAGGACTTCGGTGTAGAACCGCCGAGAGCGCTCGACGTCATCCGACACGATGAAGTGTGTGAGCAGGATTTCCTCTCGGAGCGGTGGGACCTCAGCCATCTGCTACCTCCGATGGTCTTCCACGGTCATGGCCGTGCCATCTGCGCCTGCATGGGCGGCAAAGGCGGTGGCATTTTGGCGATCTCCATTCGAAGGGTTTTGAAAGCCGAATCGAAGATGGTCGAGAAACTCGGGAACGGCTGGATGACGTCACTCAACACCTCCAACGGAACGTGGGCGCGTATGGCGAGCGTCGCCTGCTGGAGCCACTCGCCGGCCTCAGCTCCGAGGGCGTAAGCGCCGGTCAACCGGGTGCCGTCGCTGAGCAGGGTTAAGAATCCGTTCGACTGGGCGTACTGGTGGCTGTACGTCGCGGTCTTGGACACATCGGCCAAGGGCGTTGTGCTGCTGTAGGGTGCCTCCGCGACACCGACGGCCGCCGCTTGCGGATCGGTGTACGTGACGCGCGGCACAGCTTCGTAGTTCGTCGGGTGGCTCTCTCCGGCGATGTTCGCCGCCACAACGTCTCCCTCGTACTCGCCGACGTGTGTCAGGGGCCAGATCCCGTTGACATCCCCAATGGCCCAAATGTTATCGCCGGCCCGCAGATACTCGTCCACCACGATGCCGTGTGGGTTTGCCTCGATCCCGACCGTCTCGAGCCCGATCCCTTCGACGCGGGGACGGCGGCCGGTCGCCACGAGCAGTCGCTCTCCTTGTACCGAGGTCCCGTCCGAGAGCCTCAGGACGTAGTCGCCGCCGTCGCCCGAGGCCTCCGCGGCCTGGACTCCGAGGTGCAACTCGATCCCGTCCCGCCGCAGTGCCTCGGTCAGAGCCACGCCGAGGGGGGCCGGCTCTCGTGGGATCAGCCGATCGGCGCCCTCGACGAGCACGGCCTGACCACCCAGCCGCCGCACCACCTGTGCGATCTCGACACCGGCCGAGCCACCGCCGAGCACGATGAGGCGGCTGGGAACCGTCTTCATGGCCGTCGCTTCGCGCGTGCCCCACACGCCGGCCAGGCCGTCGAGCCCCGGAATGGGAGGCACGAAATGATCCGCGCCCGTCGCTACGACGACATGCTCCGCCGTGTGGCGAGTCCCGTCCACGTCGACCACGCCGGGCCCGGCGAGCCGGCCCACGCCCCGGATCAGCGCGATGCCCCGATCCGCCAGCCATTTCTCCTGTCCGGCATCCGAATAGCCGGACACCATGTAGTCCCGCCAGTCCAGCGCCGCCTGCACGTTCACCTCGGCGCTGGCGCCGACGTCGCGGGCGCCCTGGACCGCCTCCCCCGGACGCAAGAGGGACTTGGAGGGGATGCACGCCCAGTAGGAGCACTCGCCGCCGATCAGCTCCCGCTCGACGACGGCGACCCGAAGCCCACGCGCGGCGATGGCCCCGGCGCAGTGCTCGCCGGGTGCACCGCCGCCCAGCACGATCACGTCGAAATCGCTCATACCGGAAGCTTCTGGCCGCTCTGTTCGCGCACCATGTACTCGGCGTACCAGTCGGGCCAGTCCGAGTCAGCCTGGCCGATGCGCTTCTCGTGCTCAGCGTGGGCCGACTCGGCGCGGTGCAATGCCGCAGCCAGGTCACCGGCGGAGTTGAACGAGGTGGCGGTCGAATCGAGGCGGCCCGGGAGGCGATCGGTCACCTCCTGGAGCAGCCAGCTGTTGCCGTCGGGGTCTTCGAACGTGGCAAAGGAGTTGTAGCTCTTGTGATCCGGATCCGGCCCGTTGACCCGGTCACCCGTCCCTTCAGGGTCGAGTTGGGCTCCGGGTGCTCCGGAATGGAACACCCCGCTGACCGTGGCTCCCCGGCTGACAAGTTCGTCACGCTCGGCTTCGATGTCAGACACGATCAGGTACAGGCCATGGGCAGATCCGGGTGGCGCCCCCGTGATATGGGTGCCGAACTGCACAGAACACTGCGATCCCGGTGGCGTGAATTGCACGACCCGGAAGCCGTTATCGAAGGAGAAGTCGGCGTCGAGCCTCCAGCCGAGGCCCGAGTAGAACGTCTTGGAGCGATCGGCGTCGGCCACGGGAATGACCACCGCCTCCAGCTTGAGATCGGCCGGATCGCTCCTCGGCGATCCGCCGGATGCGCTCTGTTCATCGACGGTGCTCATCCGGCTCTCCTCCGTCCGCTCCCGAAAGGATTATCGCACCCAGGCGGCCGCCTTGCACCTGAAACATTCCTCGCACTCGGGTCCGACGTCCTTCCAGCATACGAGAGGTCGAAGGGCGATGCACGGGTGCACGTCTCAACCTTTCCGCCCGGCCCGCCGGCAGCTCGAGTCCCTATGGTCGAGAACCCGAGCGGAGGACGGGCGCCCCGACCACCAGGGTCAGCGTTTGATGCCGATGCTCCTGCCTTCGGTGTACCGGATCGGCTCCTCCAATGTGTCGACGAGGAATTGATCCCGGTCTCCTCGTTCCCACGCCTCCCTCAATCCCGGAGCCGCCAAGTCGAAGTCGGGCCGAATTTTCTCGAACACGCCCCTCAGATCTACGTGGAGCTCTGCCATCGTGGGCCGGCCCCAGTACCAGTATCCGTTGTAGATCTTGAAGATCTTGAGTCCGGGCTCGAGGACGAACGTGTGGGGGATCATCGGATCGTGCGGCTCATCCGTAAACTCCTTGATGTCCAGATCCCTCTGGACGACCCGATCGGGGTCCGACAGGAACGGCCACGTGGCGCCCAACGCGTCCCGGAACTCATTGATGTTCAGCTGATTGTCGGTCGAGATGAGTGCCAATCGCGTGTAAGCATTCCTGAACTCGGGATAGGTGTCGACCAATTGCCCTACGAACTGATGCTCTTTGGGATCGAAGCCGCCACGGGACAGATGGAGCACCATCGGGTTGCCCCCCTGGAGCTCCGACAGGGACCGCCGCCGGCCGGATTGATCAGCGAGCTCGTAGTCGGGAAACGTCTCACCTTCACGGATGTCGCTGCGCATTTGGCCTCCACACTTGTAAGGGTCTGGTCTAAAGATCCCACAGCTACCCAGCAGATATTCAAGTCGGTTGCGCCTGTCGCTCGCTCTCAGAAATTGCCCAGGCCGCGTTGACGAGCCCGATATGGCTGAACGCCTGCGGGAAGTTGCCGAGGAGCTCCCCGCTGACTGGATCGACCTCCTCGGCCAGCAGGCCGACCTCATTGACGAAGGCGGCAGCCCGCTCGAACACGGCCCGGGCCCGAACTGGCTGGCCTGCCTGGGCCAGGGCCTGGGCCAGCCAGAAGGTGCACAGAAGGAAAGCGCCCTCTTCACCCTCGAGGCCGTCGCGGGACCGGTAGCGATAGACCAATCCCCGCTGGTCGGTGAGCCGCTCCTCTGTCGCGTCGACCGTGGCCAGCACCCTCGGATCGTCCGCCGGGAGAAATCCCACCAGGGGCACCATGAGGCTGGAGGCGTCAAGCTCGTCCGAGCCAAAGGACTGGGTGAACGCCTTGGCCCGGTCACTCCAGCCCTTGGTCACGATCGCCTCACGGATCTGGTCCCGCGTCTGCGTCCATGACCCGATTCGAGAAGAGGCGTTGAGACGGTCGGCCAGGATCACCGCTCGATCGAGGGCCACCCAGCACATCAGCTTGGAATACAAGAAATCACGCGGCTCGCCCCGGATCTCCCAGATGCCGTGGTCCTTCTCCTGCCACCGGCGGGCGGCGGTGTCAGCCAGCTGCACGAGGAACTTTCGCGTGGCTGGTGCCAGGTCGGTGGGCGTATCCCACTTGCCCGAGTCGGACAGTGGCCCGACCCGGTGGGTGTCGTCGAACAGGTGGTCAGACATGCGGTACACCGCGTTGAGCAACTCGCCGTAGACGTCGAGCTGGCGTTGTTCCCAGGCCGCGTTGCCCACCCGGACCGGCGCCGAGTGCCGCCAGCCCTCCAGCTGGGGCAGCTCCCGCTCAGTGAGGTCCCGTTCACCGCCGATGCCGAACATGATCTGCAAGGCACCGCCCCGATCGAGCGAGCCGGCCGCGGACGAGGAGACGTAATCGAAGAACTGGTTGGCTTCGTCGGGACAAGCCGCCACCCAAAGGGCCTGGATGGTGAAGGAAGCGTCCCGGACCCAGGCATAGCGGTAGTCCCAGTTCCGGGAGCCGCCCACCACCTCGGGCAACGACGTGGTCGCCGCCGCGCAGATAGCGCCGGTGGGTGCAAAGGAGAGTGACTGGAGCACCCGGCCGCTGTGGTGCACCATGTCTTGCCACGGACCCACGTAGGTCTGGTGGAGCTCAGACCACGACTCCCAGCCCGCCACGGTGTCTTCGAGCCGGGCGCGTACTTCCGACGGGCTCCAGACCCTGGCCGAACTTCCCTCAGTCTGGTTCCCGTGATGCAGGGCGAAGCCCATGCTTTCGCCTTGGGCAAGCTGGAACCGGCCCGAGGCCGCGGCGCGGTCCTGGTCGAGCGTCATGGCCACGGGCGTCGACAGCACCAGCCCGTCAGCGCTCCCTGACTCCGTTATTCCGCCGCCGACCGCGTCGAGCAACGGATGTGTCAACCCGTAATCGGGGCGCGGGGCGTAGTCCATGGACAAGTCGACCCGTCCTTCCGTACACGTTGCGCGCCGCAGGAGAACGTGAGGCGCTCCTTTGCCGAGCTCGTGTCCCCGGTTGCCAGAACCCATGGCGAGTGCGTCGGTGATCGTGACCGAACCGGTCGGTGTTCGCAGCGTGGTCTCCAACACCATGGTGCGGTCCAGGTAGCACCTGCTCACTTCGGTCGCGTTGGTGGCCCCGAAGAACCAGTGCCCGGCTTTCTCGTCGAGCAGGCGACCGAAGGTCGAGGGGCTGTCGAACCGTGGGAAACAGAGCCAGTCGATCGACCCGTCCCGACTGACCAGCGCAGCGCTGTGCCGATCCGAGAGGAGCGCATAGTCAGCTATGGGGGTCGTGGTCACGTGAACTCCTTCGCTCGTGGATGCGCAAGATCCGATCTGGCAGCGCCGACGAGCACCAGACCTTGCAGCCCTTCTCCGCGGCCGATGGTGACTGGACTGCGATGAGCCCGCCTTTTGGGGTCGTCATTGTTGTTGGGTAAGGTCGCTGCAATCCCCCAGTCGATGTCCCAACTTTCACACGGGCGCTTCGATGTCGTCGTAGATTCGAGCGGCGGCCAGCAAACCGTCCGAACTTCGCTCATAGACGCCAATCCCAGCTTGGGGTGTCAGGTCATGACTGCCCCATCGGACACAGTTGAATTCGAGGGCGCAACGCACGCCGTCGTCGGTCACGGTGCAGTGCTCGAGTTTGAGCCCACCACCTGCCTTGAAGCACTCGGCGAAATACGAACGCAGCTCACGCGTGCCATGGTGTAGGTAGTGCGGACCGATTGCGTCGCGGAAGTACCCATCTGGGGCGAACGCACTCACGATGGAGTCGAGATCTCCGGCGCTCAACGCGGCTAGATATCGACCGACAACGTCACTCAGCTGGGTATTTGCCGGCTCGAGCAGGGGGCGCCTGATGTGACGCTGCCCGTCGACCGGCCATTGGCTGCAATAGGTGCGGAACACCACCGACAGTTCGTCGGGGGACTCGGCAACGACGGCTATCGGCCAATCCACCGGCTGACCGTCGTGGTCGTCCAGGTGCGCCAGCAGCTCGACGACGGCCCGCCCTCCGATGCAGGTGGAGGCTACGGTTTCGATGCGGACGTGGCGCTCAGCCCACAACAGTTGATTGTTGCGGATAAACCGTCGAAGTTGTCGATGACCGCGCACCTCCCCCTCCCGGGGGTCGTAAATCGCCACTTGGCCGGGCCATAGTTCTTCTAGTTCGTGGGTGCGCCCGGTCTCGAGGGCGTTGAAGTACTGCTGGACGGGATCAGCAAGGCCGACGGACCGTGTCTGGCGACGGACGAGATCAACGGCACTCACGAAATCTGGAAACCATGGCATGTTGACCTCCACGATCCCCTTCTCTTCGGGCAGCGCGATGAGTCGGTCAACGCGCCGAGTCCACCTTACGTCTGCCGCGATCCCGTCAGCACGCTGTCGGTACCTACGAGCCACCGCCAATTGACTCTCACATCTCAACGGATTTGTCAACGGAACTTCGCGCCGGATCACTCTTGCGATGTTGTGAGGTCAGGCAAGGAGTCCTATTGCACCTCGTTCGCAGTGAACCGGCAAGACCGCCGCGTTGATAGAGAGTCCGAAATGAATGATCGATGACGACTCTCTCTCAATTCTCTGATCGTCGCAGTCGCCGGCAGTCCCGCTTGGCTCACAAACGAGAGACGAGCTCAGCCACGATCTCCGCCGCTGGTCGTGGCTGCCTGGCGAGCGCGACGCTCTGTCCGGCCCACATGGAGAGCGCTTCAATGTCACCGGTGGTGCCAACCATCGGCGGCGCCGGCTCGTAGCGGACGATCGCTTCGCCCGAAGCGAAGTGCGCGATGACATCGCCCACTCCGGGCCGACTCTCCAGAGGCGGGCGGGCCGCAGCTTCCCACATCTCGGCCGTCGAGTTGCGGAGCGCGCGGTGGGGCGAGTCCGGCCAGTCGACGTCGTAGAGGTCGGGGTACCACTCCGCGTCCGTCTCGACCGCGTTGATCAGGCGAGTGCGGTACTCCTGATGGATGGGCATCTCCTGCGCAAGCAGAAACTTGGTACCCACCCACGCCGCCTGAGCGCCAAGGGCGAGGACGGCGGCCACCCCGCGAGCGTCCCCGATCCCACCGGCCGCGATCACTGGCAGCGGCGCCACCGCGTCCACGACGGCGGGCACCAAGGGGAGCGTCGCAATCTGACCCCCCACGTGCCCTCCAGCCTCCCAACCCTGCGCCACGATGACATCAACTCCGCTGGCGACCGCCCGCCGCGCCTCTTCGGCGCTTCCGACCGTACACAGAACGAGTCCGCCCGCATCGTGGACCGGCTCGATGTAGCCAGCGGGATCTCCCAGAAACAGTGACACAATCCGCAAACCGGCCTCCAGGGCTCCATCGAGGCGGCGGTGCTGATCGGAGGTGAGAACCAGGTTGCCGCAGAAGGGACGATCGGTGAGCGCCGCTGTCTGGCGAACCACGTCACCTACCGGATCGGACCATGTCAGCGTCACCATGCCGAGCCCACCGGCATTCGAGACCGCCGCCGCCAGTTCGGGCACCGCCACCATCGCCGCCAAGACAATCGGTTGTTCAATCCCGAGCAGTTCGCAGACGGGCGTTCGCACTACTGCCACCTGCCCCTTCGATCCAGTCGTCCTCCACCCAACACGGACAAATCCCTATTCTTCTAGGACTCATACGATGTGGGCATCGACTTGGCGGCTCGTTTGTTCCAACCGTGAAAGCTCGAATAGTCGCCTGCATCCCAGGCCTCGCGCAATCCCGGCTTGCTCAGGTCCCAGTCGGGGCGGAACTCGCTCGACGCAGCGCACAAGTCGGACCACAGGTCGTAAAACGAGGGGCGGCCCCAGAACCAGTAGCCGTTATAGATGCTGTGAATGAGGAGTCCGGGCTTGAGCACCAGCGTGTGGGGGATCATCGGATCGTGGTCGGGGTCGGTGTATTCCTGGATGTCGAGGTCCCGTTGGATCGTCCGAGCTGGGTCCGAGAGAAAGGTCCATTGGGCGCCGACTGAACCCCGGAACTCCTGCAGGGTGTGGTGGTCATCGGTGGCGATGGTGACGACCTGGGTATAGGCGACGGCGATTTTCGGATAGTTCGCGGCGAGCTCCAGGTGCTGCTGGTGTTCCTTAGGGCAGTAGTTGCCCCGCGCCAGCGTAAGGATCATCGGATCGTCACCTTGGAGCTCACTCAGCCTGCGCACGATGTTGGTCTGATCCGGCAACGAGTAGTCGGGGAACACGCCGCCTGGTCTGATGTCGGATCGCATGGGGCGACTGCCTTTCACTCGACGGTGCTTGCGAGGATCTCAGTGTCGGTTGAACTGGCCGCCCCAACTCAGCGGATGCGGCCCCCAGAGATCGGCGAACTCTTCGCCGCGAACGGTGAGATCCCGTCGCAGCCTACCCAACCTCAGGGCGCAGTCATCGGGAAAGCACCACAGTGCGCAGGGGCTGGTCCGAACCTAACTGGTTCATCAACTCAGCCGCATCGACCGGCTCCCTTCTCGTCTCCTTATTCGCCTCGCTTCAGGATACCCCTGATCCCGAATTCCACGCATGCTTCGGATCGCTTCGAGTTCCCCTACGACGCGGTTGCAGTTCGCTCGCGATGGGCGTGATCGCAGGGCACTCTCGACCTTCGGGTTACGTACCGCTACAACCGGGCGCAACACCCTTGCCTGCCGCCACAGTCGCCCGTACTCCCGAGTCCTGGCCAGGCCGGGGAGGGCGTCTCGGCTGGCTTATCTCCCGTGCCGTCGAGGGTGGAGGCATGGGCTCGGATCCGAGCGAGGACCCCACGCTCATGCCCGAGTGGCTTCCCGCCATTGAGGGCTCGTCCGAGGGCGAGCCCTCCTCTGCGACTGATGAGTCGACCGCCATGGAAGCGCCCAGCACCTATTGGACTTAGGCCTGCTCGTCGCCCCATACGACCGCCGACCGTACCACCTGGCACCTCAAGATTGCGGATCACACTGTCGGCCGCGCACGCGGATCATCGCGTTCGCCGGCTGGCAGAAGCTCTTACTTGGAGCCACGGTATTTCAGCGGATAATTCGCTGGATGACGTGACGACCTAGCCTTGGCGCAGGTTCACGTGTCCGCGATCTCTCGCGACATCAATGGAGCGGACGACGGGATTCGAACCCGCGGCCCTCACCTTGGCAAGGTGAAATTGCCGGCTATTGGCGAACGATTACGAACCGTTGTGGCTGGTCATCGAAGTTTCTGAACCTTGGCGAACGCTGGTGAAAGTCAGCAACGGCGCGATGACGCGCGATGGATCGGGACGAGATGGCGGCGTCGAGGCCTTCAGACCAGACCTTGGAAGTGCCGTTTCCAGACTGCGACTCGAACCTCCGACCTCAGCCGTGTGAAGGCACTAGCAACCAAGACGGTGAGCGCTACGCGCCAACTGCATGTTTTCGCGTCACCCCAGGTCAGCGGATGTCCTGACCGTCACCAGGCGACACGCCGCTGACGTCTGGAGAAATCCACCCCATTGGCCTCACGACCGAGTTGTCCGGGCTCAAGAGGGGCCGCCGACATGCCGACACCTGAAAGGGAGGTCGTCGAAATGGGCGGACACAAACGCAACGGCCATGAGCTGCCGAATCCGAAAGTGAAGAAGCGTCACGCTAAGCCACCGAATGTGAGCCGGCCACCGCTGACGCACTTCAATCGCAATGGCTCGCCGAAGATCACCTACCTGACCGAGGTAGGCGCTCAGGACGCCGCCGACCGTAATGCGAACAGGCGCGGGGACGAGCGCCCCTGGTGCCCGTACCAATGCAGCAAGTGTGGACTCTGGCACCTTGGTACGTCGTGGACGGCACCCGAGTAATCCCCGACAGGTGATCGATAGCGCAATTAAGCCCTCACGTAACGTTCCCAAGTGTCACAAGCGGTTCACGCCGCTCAGTCTGTCACTCGTCTGTCACTCCCCCGCTCTACGCTGACTCCGTGGTCCAGCTCGCTCACTACGCCGGGAGCTTCTGCCTCCTGTCGGGCCGCTGCTTCCGATTGATCCTGGCCGAGGACGGGACCGGACACGCTCAGCACTGCCCCTACTTCATCGAATGGCGGGGGCGCTTCCAGGACAACGCGGGCAAGTGGCACACGGTCGTGGCGTGCGATGGCCACCGGGCGGACCTGGACTCGGTCCAGCGGATTGCAGCGTCACCGGGCAATCGAGCCGAGGTGCCTTGGTTAGTCTGACGGCAGGTGTACTCAACCCCTCTAGATCCCACAACCTCACCTCGAGTTCGCCTGCGCCGTCGGCCGACCGTCGTAGTACTTTGCGAGGGGGGCGTTTCCAGTGTCGTGGACTGAGAGGACATCACCATGCGCACCCTGTCCATCCGGCTTTTCACGGTGGCACTGCTGGCTATCCCGGCAATGGCGGTCGTCCTGCCCCTGGACCAGGCCGCCGGCGCTGCCACGCCCGCTACCACGTGCACTGTCCTTGCAGGCCCGGTGTCGGGCCCGGGACGGCTATTGGGATGCACCCGGTCAACCACCGGGGGTCGGGGCACCTTCGAGCTGGCAATGGGTGGGCGTCGCCTCACCACTGACATTGTGCATTGGAAGAACGGCGGCACGACCACCTTCAAGTTCACCAACGGAGCCACTCCGGCTGCGCCGTGCCCGACCGGCACTTTCGCCTTGGGCCTCTCCGGCCGAGTGACGTCCAGTACAGGGGCAGCTGCATCAATCCGCGGTCACGTGGCCGCCACTGTCTGTCTGCCCAGCAACAATGGAAGCGTCCGCCTCGCTCCGGGCACCGTCTGGACCTTCTGACCGCCCGCTCGCCACGCAAGCCAGATTCCCAACGCTCCGCTCAGGATTGCCCTGGTTACCCGCAAAGTGGCGTCATTGACTCAGGAAATGACTCAAGCTGGGCCAGTGGGATGTCGATACGGAATGGCCGGTAAAGATACTTCAAGGGGTGGCTGCATGGAGCGACGACAGAAGAGACGTGACGAAATACTAATCCGTCCACCTGCCGTCGAGTTCTCGTCGCATCGGCCGCACCTCGAGGCCCACTCCATCTCGCCTGCAGACGGCTCAGTTGCTCAATCAGAGGCAAATGTGAGCGTCTACTGTGCGCCCTGTCATCGATGGATCGACTGTTACGCGGACATCGAGCCGGACATCGCTCTAAGTCGTCACGTCTCGCTGGTCCACGTCGACTAGGCCGCAATCCTCGGTTCTGGACATAGGCACTCAGGCCCCGGGCCGGCGACTACATGACTCGCGGTGAAACCAAGTTCGCCGGCCGAATCGTTGCCATATGTGTTGCATCGAGTAACGGAATCCG